>OY843585.1:1275000-1561448 GCA_963692945.1 Bdellovibrionales bacterium | reverse complement strand
CCCTGTGAATGAAAGAGAAGTGGGATTGATAGAATAAAATTTATAACTTCCTCCATTCACTTTGTTAGTGATATCCCATCTTATATTTGGTGTTTGAGAATAAGCATCTTGTATAATTGGTAGAAATAATTCTGTTGAAAAACCTGTATTAATAAATTGAGTTTGGAAGACCACTCCAAAAGAATTAAACAGCAGTGAAGATAAGGAATGAGTTCGGTATAGGAAATTTATATTGTAAAATATACGAAACAGTTTTGAAGGGTATTGATAGATAAACCATAAGTTAGGATTTATAAAATAAGATCCATCTCCTAAAACAATTTCATCGGTGTTTTTAGCAATAGAATGGAGAGGAACTCCTCCTCTCAATTCATAATGAATTTGAAAATCATATATTTTTTGTAAAAAAGTGAATCCCAAACCTGTGTAAGTCATTCCAAATTTATTTCTTAAATTTTTTCCAGTTTGACTTGCAGACCACATAGTATTGAAAAAAGTTTCTACATTAAACCAATGAATAGGGGAGTAGTCGATAGAAAAATAGGCTGCTACATAATTAAAGAAATTTTTATCGTCTAGATCATCATACTGTCCTAAGAGTTTATAATTAGATACAGTGTTAAAGTATTCTAGTTGTAAATGTGTAGAAAGAGGTCTTTTTTTAGAAGATGATTTTGGAAATCGTGCTTCTCCAATAGAAAGAGAACTAAAGAAGAAAGATAGGATACCAAGAAAAATAAATCTTTTAAATATTTTCATAATTTAAGTTGCCAAATAAAAAACTCTGTCTTATTTCTTATCGGAATAATAAAGGAGAAATCTTGAAAAAATCTCTTAAAAGGTATGCCTTAGTAACCATTTTTATAGCTATTTTTGCAGATATTCTTGGATTTGGGATGATCATTCCTCTGGCCCCTATTTTGGCTAGGGATTTTGGGGCTGATGGTCTCCAAGTTGGTTTTTTGATTAGTATTTACTCTATTGTTCAGTTTATTTTTGCTCCCTATTGGGGAAGGTTAAGTGATTATTTTGGTCGTAAACCTATACTCCTTATAGGTCTTTTGGGGATGAGTTTAGCTCATATTTGGTTTGCTTTCAGCACTTCTTTTTCACATCTTTTTTTCTCT
The DNA here is from genome assembly GCA_963692945.1 of Bdellovibrionales bacterium. GTDB lineage: Bacteria > Bdellovibrionota > Bdellovibrionia > Bdellovibrionales > UBA1609 > JACOND01. The sequence continues at coordinate 1,560,321 of OY843585.1, read as the reverse complement.
CGTATTGTAGCTGGTTTTTTTGGAGCCAATATTGTTATAGCTATGGCCTATATTTCAGATATCACTCATTCTCAAGAAAGGTCTAAGAATCTAGGTCTTATTGGTATGGCTTTTGGTTTTGGATTTACTTTTGGTCCAGCTTTAGGATTTTTATTTATTCTTATAGGTAATAAATTAGGATCAGCACCTCCTTATGGGGCTAGTTTTGCAGCATTAGGTGCTGCCTTAGTTTGTATTATCAATTTTGTAATGGCTTATTTTTTTCTGAAAGAGAGTCAAACTTCAAACTCAAAGATCTCTGGATCTGTAAAGTCTTCTTTATTTTCTCGTCCTTCCCCAAGTTTTATTTGGAAATCTTTAACACAACCAAAGTTAGGAAAAATATTTTTAATGTCTTTTATTTTATGGATTTCTATAGCTCAAATTGAACCTGTTTTAATTTTATTAGTTCAAGATGATTTTGGCTGGACAAAATCTACAGCCTACTGGAGTTTTGCTTATATTGGATTTCTTATGGCTTTTTCTCAAGGTTTTTTAGTCAGAAAACTTATACCTTTTTATGGAGAGAGATTGGTTAATAAGTGGGGGTTATTTTTAGTTATTCTTGGTCTCTTTTTGATAGCTTGCTCCCCATGGGCTCATTTGAAATCCATTTTATTTTTTAACCTTATTTTATTAGTAAGTGGAGTGACCTTTTTTAGTGTAGGTTATAGTTTAACGAGCACGAGTCTTTCTGGAGCTTTAAGTTTATTGAGTCCTAAAGAGCAACAAGGTCGTATTTTTGGAGTGAATCAAAGTTTGTCGTCTTTGGCTCGCATATTAGGGCCACTCTTAGGGGGGTGGTGTTATAGAGATTTATCTCATAGTAGTCCCTTTTTTTTAGCTAGTGTTATGGGTTTTTTTGCTTTTAGTTTAGCGATTTGGGTAGGAAAGGATTTTCCGAATTTAGGGCTTGTCTCAAAAAAGACAAAAGATGTAGAAAGCCTTCCTCCTTCTTACTCTATTGACCGAGTGCAATTAAAGAATTTGATAGATAAACGAATTCCTTTTCATTTTTTCCAAATGGAAAAATTGATTGTGGAAGATGAGTTTTCTGAAGTCAAAAATATTGTAAACCAATCTGTATTTAAAACAGAAGAAGAAGTTTTGAGTTTTATAAAGAATCAAAATCTTCATTGTCCATTTGTTTTTTTGTGTGAGAATGGCTTTGTTTCAGAAAAAATTTCAGAAGATTTAAGAGCAAAAGGCTATATAAATGCCTATTATGTGGAAAAAGGCTTGAGAGGACTTAAAAAAAACTGACCCTTAAGTTGTTTTTTTATACTTCCTAAGTCATCTTAGAGAAAGAAATATGTTTAAAACTTCTTATAGCCAAAACATTCTTCTTTGTATTTTTTTCTTATCAGGGTTAGGCTTAGTTCAAATTTATAGTTCCTCTTATATATTTGCGACGGAACATTATAACAATGGTCTTTATTTTTTTAATAAACAACTTATTTTTACCATTATAGGTTTTATAGGATTTTTTATATTTTCGTATATACCTTGGAAATACAATCGTTATATAGGTATGATTTTATGGTTTATTGCTATTTTGGCTTTGGTTCTTACTTTAATACCTCAAGTGGGTGTAAGTGTTAGTGGTGCTAAAAGGTGGTTGAATTTGCCATTTGGATTTCGATTTCAACCCTCAGAACTTTTAAAAATTACGACACCTTTTATTATTGCCTACCTTGCTGTGTTAAGAGAGATATGGCCTTTACAAAAAATACTTTTTTGGATGGTGCCTTTTTTTGCACTTGGATTTCCTATGATGATTTTGATTTTACAACCCGATTTTGGAACAATGGTATTACTTTTTATACTTTGCTGTTCTACTGTTTTTGTTTTAGGTTTGAAATGGCGTTATGTTTTATTAATTTTATTATCATTAGTTTCCTTATTTTATTTTCTAATAACAAGTCAGCCTTATCGTTTTGCAAGATGGGAGGGTTTTTTAAATCATTGGCAAGACCCTACAGGTAAAGGTTTTCAAATGATACAAAGTTTATTAGGAGTGCATTCTGGAGGGTTGTTTGGAACAGGGATAGGGAAGGGGCAAAGTAAGTTGTTTTTTTTACCTGAAGCTCATACGGATTTCACTTTATCTGTTTTAGGTGAAGAAATGGGTTTTATAGGTTTGTTTATTTTATTTTTTGTTTATAGTTTTTTAATTTTTACGGTTTTTAAAGTGGTTTTTAAAATTTATGATTACTATCAAAAAGTTTTAGCTTTTGGATTGATTTTAATTTTTTCTATTAGTGTGTTAATACATAGTGCTGTTAATTTAGGTCTTGTTCCTACAAAAGGTTTGGCATTGCCTTTTTTAAGTTATGGAGGGAGTTCATTAGTTTGTACTTTTTTTCTTTTTGGGTGGTTGATTTCTTTAGAAAGAGACAATCGTTCTAGGTTGTAACTATGAAAAAAACAAAAAAATTTTTGATGGTGGTTGGTCGTTCAGGAGGACATATTTATCCTGCTATTGCTGTTGCTGAATCTTTAGAAGATTTATCACCTCATACAGAAGTGCATTTTATACATTCAGGTGGTGAGATTGGAAAAAAAATATTTTCTAATTTAAAATACACCGTTTACGAAATGTCTATAGGAGGTTTAGCAACAGGGCAGAGTTTTTTTACAAAGATTAAAACTTTATTACAATTACCGTTTGTTTTTTTCAAAGCCTTTTTTTTAATCCGTAGGCAGGGTTTTTATAGTGTTTTTGGTACAGGCGGATCTATTACTGGTCCTGTTTTATTGGCTGCTGTTTTAAATGGCTGTGAGACTTCTATTTGGGAAGGGAACTCTGTAAGTGGTATTGCTAATAAATATTTGTCTTTTGTTGTTCATTCTATTTTTACAGTGTTTCCAGACGTTGTTTCTTTTCCAAAGAAAAAACAAATAGGTTGTGGCTATCCTTTGAGAAAATCAATAAAAAGACAGACGGATTTTAAAAAAACAGAAACTAATGATGGTCTTTTTAAGGTTCTTTTTTTGGGAGGTAGTCAAGGTTCTTTATTGTTAAATCAAGTGCTCCTTGAAGCTGTTCAAGACACGGAATGGAGAAAAGACATTTTTGTTTATCATCAAACGGGAGAAAAATTTTTTTCAGAAATACAAGATGTTTATAAAAATCTCAAAGATGTTGAGGCTTTTAGTTTTGCCTCTGATATTTATAAGTACTACAAACAGGCTGACGTGATTTTTTCTAGAGCCGGTTCAGGGGCTATTTTTGAAGCTTCTGCTTTTGGAAAACCTTTAGTTCTTATACCTTTATCCCACTCTGCAGGAGGTCATCAATTAAAAAATGCTGTTAACCTTTATTCAAAATCTTTAGTAGAGTTTATTAAAGAAGATGATTTTAATGTTGAAAGTTTGAAAAATAAGATCGTTCTTTTAAAAAAGAATAGGGAAAAAAGAGAGAGTTTAGCATCTGCTATTTCTAGCTATTGTAAAAATAATGGATCTGAAACTATAGCTCGGTGGATGATACGGAATTCATAAGGTGAATTTATGAAACAATTACAAAAAAAGAATTTACATTTTATTGGTATAGGTGGAATTGGTATGTGTGGTCTAGCTGAACTATTACATAATTTAGGAACTCGTGTAACTGGTAGTGATTTGCAAGAGAGTTCTCAAGTCAGACATTTGAAATCTATAGGTATTCCTATCTTTATAGGTCATGATTCTTCTCATATTGACGATCAAGTGAATATTGTTGTTTATTCTAGTGCTATTCAATCAGATAACGTAGAAATTGTAGAAGCTCATACAAGAGGTTTGACAGTGATTCGGCGGGCAGAAGCTTTAGCGGAAATGATGAGACTTAAGCAGGGGATCGTGGTGGCTGGCACTCATGGGAAAACAACAACAACAGCTTTTTTGGCTTCTATTTTTTCTTTCGCCGGAAGAGATCCTACGGTAGTTGCAGGAGGTCGGTTAGATTTATTTCAATCCACAGCTCATCTTGGAAAAAGTAAATGGTTTATTGCTGAATCGGATGAGAGTGATGGAAGTCTACATCATTTGCATCCAGAGCTAGTTGTTTTGACGAATATAGATGATGACCATATAGATTTTTATGGAAGTCTTTCAGAGCTCAAGAAAAGTTTTTCAGATTTTTTAAAAAGAGTTCCTTTTTATGGTTCAATTGTAGTTTGTGGAGATTGTCCTAATATAAAAACAATTATGGAATTTCATTCTTCTAGAAAATTATGGTGTTATGGTTTTAAAAATCATAATGATTTTATTTTAAAGAAAAAAGATAAGGGTTATATTGTTTACCATAAAAATAAAAAATGGGGAGAATTCAATTTGCCTCTCAAAGGAGATTACAATGCTCTCAATGCTTTAGGGGCATTAGTTTGTGCTTGGCAATCTGGTGTAAAAAAGGAGACTTTATTTGAAGGTCTAGAAAATTTTAAAGGTGTTCAAAGAAGAATGGAATTAAAAGGTTCTGTTGCTGGTATTTTATTTTTAGATGATTATGCTCATCATCCAACAGAGGTTCAGGCTGTATTGTCTAGTTTAAAGGAGCAGTATCCTAAGCGTAGAAAGGTGGTTTTGTTTCAACCTCATCGCTACACTCGGTTTCAAAGTTGTTGGAAAAATTTTTTGAATTCTTTTTCTGCTGCAGATTGTATTTTTATTTCTGAAGTGTATTCAGCAGGAGAGAAACCTTTAAAAGGAATCCATTCAAAACAATTTGTTAAAGAGTGTTCTCATCCAGATTGTGTTTTTATAGAAAATGAGAATGTCGTTTCACAATTAGCCTCTCATCTTAATTCAGATGATATTTTTATTACATTAGGTGCAGGGTCTGTTTATCGTTTTGGAGAAAGTATTTTAAAGAAATTAAAAGAAAAATAAAACAGTATGGAAATAAAGGAAAAAGAAAATTTAAAACAATGGAGTTGGTGGAAAGTTGGAGGAGTTGCTGATTATTTTTGTCAACCTTCAAGCCAAGAAGAACTGAAAGAGGTTTTTTCTTGGTTGAAAAAAAACAAATTACCATTTTCTGTTTTAGGAGGTGGGACTAATGTTCTTATTAGTGATGAGGGGGTTGAAGGTTTAGTCATTTCAACTCACAAATTAACTAAAATAGAGCATAAAATAGAAGATGGAGTTATGCAAATGGTAGCCGAATCGGGTGTTCCTAAATCACAAATTATGCTTCTTTTTAAAAAATATAAACTTGCTCCTGCTTTTTTTCTAACAGGACTTCCTGGAGATGTAGGTGGTGGTCTTGTTATGAATGCTGGAATCAGTAGAAAAAAAATGAAGCCAACAGAGTTTTCTGAAATTGTTGATTGGTTTGATGTCGTGACTTTTGAAGAAGTGAAACGTTATTATAAAAAAGATGTAGAGTGGGGTTATCGATTCAGTTCAGGATGGGATAAAGGTGTTATTTTACAAGCAAAGTTTATTTGGCCTATGAAGCAAGAGATAGATTTGAACCAGCATATCAAGTCAGAGTTGAAGAAGAGAAGATCTACGCAACCTTTAGAATGGCCAAGCTGTGGATCTGTTTTTAAAAATCCTTATCCAAATTATGCTGGTGAACTGATAGAACAAAGTGGATTAAAGGGTTTTCAAAAAGGTGATGCTGTTGTTTCTGAAAAACATGGTAATTTTATTATTAATAAAGGCGGTGCTACAGCTAAAGATATTGACTATTTAATTAAAAAAATTCGTGAAGTTGTTCATCAAAAATTTCAAATTTTATTAAGACCAGAGATTCATTATGTAGGTCGTTGGAAGGAAAAGCTATTATGAAAACTCAGAAAAAAACAATAGCAGTGATTTATAAAGGTAAGGGTTTTGAAAGTGAAATCAGTATAAAAACATCTCAGAGTGTTGCGAAAGCCTTAGATCAGTTATCTTATTCCTATTTTCTTGTAGAAGCAGATGATAATCTTCCAAGTGTTTTGTTAGCTAAAAAACCAGATGTTGCTTTTTTAGCGGTTCATGGAATTTATGGAGAAGATGGTTGTGTGCAATCTCTATGTGAATTTTTATCTATTCCTTATACAGGAAGTGGAGTTTTAACGAGTGCTCTTTGTATGGATAAAGTGTTTTTTAAAAAGCTTTTAGTTCAAAATCATATAGCCACTCCAGATTTTGAAATTATTGATAAGAGTTGGAATTCTAAAAAGATAACTAAATATCCTGTTATTGTTAAAGCTTCTCATGGAGGATCTACATTAGGGACTTATATTGTTAAAGATTTAAAATCTTTAACACTAGCTATTAAAAAAGCGAGAGAAATAGGTCGGTTTGTTTTTATTGAAAATTATATTCCTTCTGGTCAAGAAATTGCTGTTTCTTACTTGGATGGTCAAATTCTGACACCTTTAGAAGTGATTCCTAAAGGTGGATTTTATGACTATAAAAGAAAGTATGAAAAAGGCCAATCTCAGTATCATATTCCTCCAAAATTAGATGCTTTTGTTTTAGAAAAAATCAAACGTATTGCAAAAAAAGTATTTTTACTTGTAGGTTTAAGAAGTTATGGTCGTGTAGATTTTCTTGTACAAGATGGAAAAACTCCTTGGTTACTTGAGGTCAATACACTTCCTGGTTTGACGATGACATCTTTATTACCTAAAAGTGCTGCTTATGATAATATTGAATTTAATAAGCTCATTCAAAAAATTATTGATCAGGCAAGAATGGACTATAAGAATGAATAAAAATAATGTGAGAATATTCTTTTGAAAAAGGATTGTAAGGTTTTATAAAGGTGATACTTAATTTTATTCAAAAAATTTTTTTTCTGATTTTTTTTACTCTCATTTTTTATTTTGGTTTTTTTCATTTTTCACAAATTGATTCTATAGAGTTAAAGATAGATCCTACTTTTAAAAAACTTTTTGTTAATAAAAAGATGAAGAATAAAATAAAAAACCATTTAAACACTTATAAAGATAAATGGATATGGAAGATAGATTTTAAAAGCATGACAAAAGAAATAAAGAAAATATATCCAGTAGGTAATATTTATATTGTTCGTCGATTGCCTAATCGTATTATTGTTTTTTTAGAGAAAGAAGATCCTGTTGCTATTATTTTAAAAGATGGAAAGGATTTTTTTTCTGTTTCTTATAACGGAGAAATAAGGCATAAATTAAATTATGATCAACCTTTAAATTTTCCTGTGTTAAGAACAAAAAAATTATGGAGAAATAAAGAGTTAAGGAAAAAAATTATAGAATTTTTATTGTTTTTACCTAAAGAAGGTTTTTTGACTGCAGATAATATTTCTGAAGTTAAGTATAACAAAAAAAATGATAGTTTTATACTATACTTAATACCTAATCATTTTATTGTAGAATGGAAGGGTGTGCTTAATTTAAGAAAAGTTCAAAACATCAACTTTGTTCTTAATTATATGAGTAAGGAAGAGCACTCAAAATACTACATAGATGCTCATTTCGACAAAAAAATTATTGTTAATAAATCTAAATAAAGTTAAACTATATAGAGCAACTAGGGATGGACAACATGGCTCGATTTAAATTCAATGATGGTAATATTCTTGCAAGCTTAGATCTTGGATCTTCTTCTATTCGGTGTGTGGTTTCTCGTAAGGGAAGTGATGGTTTAGAACTTATTTCTTTTTATGAAAAAGAATGTGAAGGTTTAGAAGAGGGAAGAATTGTTGATTTTTATGAAGTTGTTCCTGTTGTAGGCGAGGTTTTAGAAGCCTCTGAAAAGCTCTCAAACACTTTCTTTTCTGAAGTTTTTCTGGGCTTTAGTACTCCTTTTCATTCTTTTCAATCCCATGGTATGGCTGCTCTTTCTTCAAGAGAAGTTACAAAAAAAGATCAAGAGTTAGCGATCAAAACGGCTTGTGCTGTTCCTATACCAAATCAACACATTCGATTACATAATAATCCTCAAGAGTTTAGTGTTGATGGAAAAAAGGGGATATTTAATCCTTTAGGACTTTCAGGTTTGAGACTAGAAGTAGAAGTTCATGTGGTAACTATCCCTCGATCTTATTGTCAAGATATGACTAAAGTCTTGAAAGTTTTAGGTTGCAAGCCTAAAGGCTTCATAAATAATCTTATTGCTTTTGGTGAAAATTTGACGAGTGTGGCTCAAAAAAAAGAGGGTGTTTGTTTTTGTGATATAGGACATAAATCAAGTCGTCTCATCACTTACTATCAAGGAAAATCTTTAGATATGATTCGTATTCCTATAGGTGGAGAACATTTTTCTTCTGCTATAGCAAAAAAATTTAAAATATCTCCTTCTGAAGCACAAAAATTAAAAGAACATTGGGGAACTTTACAGTCTTATTCTATTGGTGAAGAGGAACAAATAGAAGTTGATGGAGAAGGTTTGTTTTTTTCTTATAAAAAATTTGTAAATATTTTAGAAGAAGTTGCAAAAGATTTATTTGAAAGTATTAAACACAATGTAGATTCAAAAAATTTAACAAATCAAATAAATTCGGGATATATTTTTACAGGATCAACATCTTTCTTCCCAGGGTTTTTAGAAATGGCAAGATTTCATCTTGGTAAACCTGTTTTCTATCCTAGAGGAACAGATTTAAAGAAAAAGAATTTTAAACAACAGAATGCTTTTACTATATCTCAACAAGCTTATTTAAAAGAAAGATTCCAATCTCAGGATTTGTTTCATTCAAAGTGGTCGAAATTAAGAGATTTGTTTTAAAAACCAGAGGAGGTAGTTATGTTTTTAGTTGATGATGACGTAAGTGAAAATTTAAAAGCAGATATTCGTATTATAGGAGTTGGTGGAGGAGGTAATAATGCTATTGAAACCATGATTAAAGCAGATATTCAAGGTGTTACATTCATTGCTGTCAATACAGATGCTCAAGCTTTATCTTCTTCTTCCGCAGAAGTGAAAATTCAATTAGGAGAAAAATTGACAAAAGGTTTAGGTGCAGGGGCTAATCCTGAAATAGGTCGTCGTTCTGCTATGGAATCTTATGAAGAAATTATTGAAAAATTAAAAGGTGCAGATATGGTTTTTATAACAGCTGGAATGGGAGGTGGAACAGGGTCAGGTGGATCTCCTGTTGTTGCTGAAGTGGCTAGAGAGCTAGGTATCTTGACAGTGGGTATTGTGACTTATCCATTTCTTTTTGAAGGCAATAAGCGGAGAAAATATGCTGATGCTTCTATTTCAGATTTAAAAAAATATGTGGATACTTTAATCACTATACCTAATGATAAACTATTAAGTATTTCTGATAAAAATACACCATTACTTCAGAGTTTTGAAAAAACAGATGAAATTTTATTACAGGCAGTAAAAGGAATAGCAGAATTAGTGAGTGTTAAAGGTTTAATCAATTTAGATTTTGCTGATGTCAAAACAGTTATGTCTGATAAGGGTATGGCTCTTATGAGTATTGGAGTGGCTAGAGGAGAAAACAGAGCTGTTGAAGCCGTTTCACAAGCTATTTCTTCTCCGTTATTAAGTGAAGTTTCCATTAAGGGTTCAAAAGGAATGATTGTGAATATTACGGGTGGTAAAGATTTATCTTTAACAGAAGTGAATCAGGCAACCTCTTGTTTGACAAAAATTGTAGACCCAGAGGCTGATATTATTGTTGGTGCTGTGATTGATGAATCTATGGAAGACCGTTTGAGTATTACTCTTATAGCAACAGGTTTTGAAGAGAATGTTAATGAGGAAGATAGAGTTGGTTCTCTTGCTAAAATTTTAAAAGAAAAACCTAATTTGGAAATGGATGAAGGATTGGAATCAATGGAAATAGATAAAGTGTCTAATGATGAAGATTCTTGTGATGAAATTAAAGAAGAAAATTCTCCTGTAATTATCAAAGAGGCTGTGGAAACTCATCCAGAAGAAAATTCTCCTGTAATTATCAAAGAGGCTGTGGAAACTCATCCAGAAGAAAATGTTGAGGTTGAAGAATCTAAATCTTCTAGTGAGAGTGATAGTATGAATTTAAGGGATAAGTTGCTTTTAAAAGCTAAGGAGTATCAGGAAGGTGAAAAAACAATTAAAGAAAATCCTATGTTAGATAATCAAATTTCTATAGATTGGAAAGAAGATTCTAAAAAAGAGGATAATTCTTTAGATGATATATCCACTTCTCCTTTTGAATCTAATCTAGATTTTTCTGATGAAGATATGGTTTAAAGTTAATCCTTTTTCTCATTTTTTAATTATAGAAAAGAATTATTATTGAACTAAGAAAAATCAATGAGTGTTATCTAATAATAGTCACATTGCTAGGTTTTCTTTTCTTTTGTTTTTTTTGAAGAGTTATATATAAAGAATTCTTTAACTTATAAATTTGATTTTTTAAAATGGATTTGGAATGGTAACCTGCTTTATAAATGGTTAATTTGTTAATCTCTTTTAAGTTAATATTTATTTTGGTTGGAGTGTTAGCAATAGGTGTTTTGTTTATATAGATCGTAGCTCCTGAAGGTTTTGTTTGCACCCAGATACTTTTTATAGAAATATTTCCAATATCACGTTGTGTTTTAGGGCTATCTTTTTGTGTAGTGTGTTGAGGTTGAGGCTTAGGTTCTTTAATAAAAAATTTATCTAATTTTTTAGAATAAATAATTTTTTCTTTATTTTTAAATGCATAGAAAACACTAAATCCAATAGAGAAAATCAAAATAAAAGCTACTGTATTTTTAATTGTTTTGGTAGCTTTTTCAATGGTATGAATTTGTGATAAACTTTTTTGTGATTTATAACTTGATGTATAATTTTTGAGTTTTGAATTTTTTGTTGTCATTGCATTTGAGTATGCTGATAAACCCACTTTATCATCTTTAATAATGTCAAAATTTATATTATTTTTTGAATGACTAGGGGTTTCAGTTTTCGTTTGGTCGTTTTTAGATGTTTCTTCATTGAGATGATTTTCATTGATTTTAGTTGTATCATAATTCTTTCCTTTTAATAGGACAGTGTTTTCTTGCTCAGGAGTTTCTGTAGAATCTGGTTCGTTTGCTTTAGATTGAGTGAAAGTGACATAGTCAGATAGATCTCCTGTTACCTTTTGTGTTTTAGTTAAAGATTCTTGTTTGTCGGAAAAAATGTTTGCTTGAAGAGAGTCAATGTTAGGAATGTCTAATTGATCGTTAAGTGAATTTGGTCCCAATTTAACTTGAAAATCATTCTCAGTATTTAATTTGTTGATATAATTTTTATACTCTTTAGAGTATTTTTTGAGTTGCTCTCTTTCTCCTATAATTTCTTTAGAATAAATTTCTTTAACAAAATGCATGAAGTCGTATTGAGAAAATTCAGGGTATTGTTTGTTTAAAAAAATATTTAATTCTTTTTCTAATGTGGCTGCTGTTTTAGTTCTTAAATTTTTGTTTTTATGAAGAGCTTGATTCACTATATCAGCGAGCTGTTTTGGAATTTTTGGATTTATTTTTCTGATATCTGGAACATGGCATGATCTGATTTTTTTAAGAGCATTTATTTCATCTTTAGCAGAAAATAATCTTTGACCAGATAATAATTCCCAAAGCATGATTCCTAAACAAAAAATATCTGTTCGTCCATCAATGACTTCTCCTCGGGCTTGTTCTGGACTCATATAGCTAAATTTACCTTTTAGATGCCCAGCATGAGTTAAGTCGGTATCAGAGATTTTAGAAATACCAAAATCAATAATTCGTATTTCTCCATCAAAACTCAACATGATATTTTGAGGGCTGATATCTCTATGGATTAAATTCAAAGGCTGACCAGTACTAGATTCTATAGCATTATGAGCATAGTTTAAGCCTGAAGCGACTTCTTTAATAATATAAACAGCGTAACGAATATCTACAAACTTTTTTAAGTTTCGTAGTTTTTTAACGAGTTCTCTTAAATTTCTTCCAGAGATATATTCCATAGCCAGATAGAATTGATTACTATCAATTCCAAACTCATAAATAGGAGCTATATTTCTGTGTTTAAGGTTACAGGCCACTTTACCTTCATTTTTGAACATATCTCTGAATTCTTTGTTATCAGAGTATTGAGCAAGGGCTCTTTTGATAACAACAAATCGAGCTATCCCAGTAGGGCTTAAGTCGGAGGCTAGAAAAATTTCAGCCATACCTCCTGAAGCTATTTTTTTTAATATTGTATATTTTCCAAAGGGTTTAAACATTATTATAGATCCTTTTTTAATAGATTTATCGGCTTTATTTCTTTAAGACTTTAAAAAAAATCATCTTACAATGATGAATTTTAATGTTAAGTTAATCTTCTTAGAGAAAGGTAGAAGTATATGGTTACTGTCCTTATAACAGGTCGTATGGGAGCTGGAAAAAGCTGTGTCTTAGATTTTATAAGGTCTAAAGGTTATGCGACTTTCAAAGCCGATCAGTTTGCTAGAGGTCTTTTGGATCTTAAAAGTCCTTATTTTAAGGGCTTAATCGAGGTTTTAGGGACTTCTTTTATCACAAAAGATTCTTTGGATAGGAGACTTTTAGCTCAAAAGCTCTTTCAAAATAAGAATCAATTAAGAGAGGTAGAAAAAATTATACATCCACTTGTCCGAAAGGGGTTTGAAGATTTTGTAGAAGAGCAAAAGAAAAACTCTAAAAAAGTTGTTTTTTATGAAGTTCCACTTCTTTCGCAAGAGAATTTTAAGGACAGATTTGACCATGTTATTCTAGTTCAGTGTCCAGAAAAATTAAGTCTTAAAAGATTAAAGAAAAAAGGGTTTAAAGAAGAAGAAATTTATTTAAGATGGAGTGTTCAAGTTAAAGAAGCAAGTGTGTTAGATTTAGTGGATTTTATTATTTTAAATGATGGAGATATTAAGTCTTTAAAACAACAAGTAGAGAAGATGCTTATGAATCTTAAAGAAGAGATCAAGGAATAGAGGAAGATTTTTGATAAAAATTATTAAAATAAAAGATCCTTTTCAAAGATGGAATGCTTTATCTCGTTTTGATTTTCAGGAAGAATGCTTAATTATTTCAGATATCAAAACAAAATCATCTGTAGAGAAGTGTTTATTAGATAAAAAAAATTATTTAGAAAATAATTCTGTTTTAAGAATTCATGAATTTTTTGAGAATCTTTTTTATGATATTAAACCAGGGTGGAATTTGGTATCGGATCATTTTTTAGCTGAAGTTTTTTTAGAGTTCACATCAAGTCATTCTAAATCATGGGCAAAAAATTTACATAATTCCGAATTACTTCTTTCTTATCTAGAACAATTTCTACCTATTTTATTTCATCCTAAAAATTCTGAATTATTAGAGGAGTGGTTTGAAGCTAAGGATGAGTCAGCTTCTTTAAGATGGAAACACTGGTATTATTTATGTCAAGATTTTTTCACAGAAATGAGTTCCAGAAAAATTATTCATGAATCTGGTTTGAAAAGTTTTTTAATGAGTGAATTATCAAGTGTAAAGGATTCCTTTTTTTCAAAAAAGAAAATTAGGGTTGATTTAGGTGTGTTTTTAGATCCATGTGATATTTTTATTTTAAAAGAAATTTCTTTAAAAGTAGATGTGACTTTTTTAATTCCTGATTTAGAAAAAAAAGAATTTTATGGGGATTCCATAGAGGTTTATAAAAAACTTTTAGAAGAAACACCTTCTTCTTGTGTTGAAGTGATTCCTTCTATTCAAAAAAACATTCCTATTTTTTTTAAAGAAAAAAATGGAACTCAATTAGAGGAAGTTAAAAAAGCTACATTTCAAGTGCGTCAGTGGTTAGATCAAGGGGTGGAAGAAGATGAGATTGTTTTGTTATCTCCTAATATAGAATCCTATTGGGTGGCTCTTCAAGTTCATTTAGAAAAAGAAAATATAAAAGTTAAAAAAGGATCTACAGCTTCTATTTCAGATTTTACTTATATAAAACATTGGTTGGCGAGTTTGAATTTATATATAGGGTCTTCAAATTTTTCTAAATTAGAAGAACATTTTTTTTATAAAAATACAAAAAGATCTTTTTCTCATTTTTTTTCTAATTACTTTAAAGTTTCTAACGAAAAGAAATTGAATAAGATTCTAAAAATAGATAAAAGAAGAAATCCTTACGAAAAAGTGAAGGGCAGGGAATTTATAGAATGGGCATTGTCTTTTTTACCAAAAGAAGATGATTCTATTTCAGATTTTATTCTTCAAAGTTTTCAATCTTTTCCTTTAGAAGCAGAACTCATGTGGATATCTTGGTTAAGGCTTTTAGAATCTGAAGTTTTATTAAAAACGAAGTCTATTTTAGAAGAACCTTCAAGAGGAATCTCTTGTTTAAGTTTTAATGCTATGGATTCTATTAGAGGGAAATATGTTTTTATCATGGGACTGGATGAAGATTCTTTACGAGTTCCATCTTCTATAGGTTTGACTCATAAAGATAGAGAATCTCTTATTTCTGATTTAGGTTTTACTCTTTCTTGCCCTCATCCTAAGGAGAGGGAATATGGTTTGCTTTGGTTTTTGCAATCTTCTCAGTTAAAAGAAGTGATTTTTAGTTTTTCTTCAGCCAACTTTTTAGGGGATACTCTAACGCCTTCTCTATTTTATATTCTATCTGACACTCTTTTTAAAATAGAAGAATCTAATAAATTAGATAAATATTTAACATCTTGGGATAGTCAGAAACAACAAAAACAAGTGAATCTCATTCTAAATAAAAATTCAAATTTTATTCAAAATATAGAGCAGGCTTTAGAGAGTGAAAAACAAGCTTATTATCCTAAGGGGGAAGTTCGTTTTTCTAATAGTCGATTGAAAGAGTTTGGAGCATGTCCTTTTAAATATGCTGCTAAATATCTTTTTTATGTTGATGATTTGAATGTTATAGATAGAGAAATCTCTCCTTTAGATATGGGTTCTTTAGTTCATAAATTATTTAAACAGATTTTGCTGGAAGAATCTCTGGATGTTTCTGAAGAGAGAGTAAAAGAGATTATTGAAGGTATAAAACCTTCGGAAGAAATCATCATTAATGAAAAGTATTGGGAAATCATTAAAAACTTTTTTAAAAAAATAGTTTTTGAATTTTTAGATAATGAACGTAACAAAAGAGAGGATATAGGAGGTGTAAAACCTATAGAGCTTGAAAAAAAATTTAAAGCTTATTGGAATAAAAAAACATCTGAGCTTGATGCAAAGGGGGATTATCCTTTTACAGGAATAATTGATCGTATCGATTATAATGAAGATGATAACTCTTATTTATTGATAGATTACAAAGCTTCTGTCAATAGTTTAAGACATATTAAATCTTGGATTTCGGATAGTAAGGATGACTTTCAACTGCTCCTGTATGCTCAAGCCTTAGAAAAAGGTTTAGTGGAAGGTGTTAATAGTTCTAAAGTTTCTGGTTTATTTTATTATGGTTATAAGGATTTCTCGTATAAGGGATATGTAGAAAAAGAAAGTTCTTCAGTTTATAGTTTTTTTAAAAGAAGTCAGATTAAATTTAGTAGGAAAGTTTTAAATGATTCTTTTAAGGAATCTAATTCTAAAATAAAAAATTACATATCTTCTATAGAAAAAGGAAAATTTTTTCCTTTTCCAAGAGATACAAGTGTTTGTGAAAGTTGTTCTTGGAGGAAATGGTGTCGGGCGAGTCATTTAAATTAAAATCTCAAGTTGTTCGTGCAGGAGCAGGAACAGGTAAAACAACATGTCTTGTAGATGAAGTTTTTACAGTTTATAAATATTTTAAAGAAAAAAAAGATCATGATCCTAATTTGGTAGTGTGTACTTTTACTATAAAAGCAACACAAGAACTTCGTGAACGTCTCTATCAAAAAGCCATTGCATTGAAAAATTGGGATTTTTTAGACTATATACAGTCCTCTTCTCTTCATATTTCTACTATTGATTCTATTTTGAGTTTATTTTTACGAACTTATGCTTATAAATATGAATTAAATCCTGATTTTAATTTAGAGGATGCTCAAAAAGAAAATAAATTATTTAATGAGTTATCAGAAAAATATTTTTTTGGAGAATACTCTCATCTTCTTGAAAGGATGCAATTTGGTGATTTGCAAACCGTTTTAAGATTTTACATAAAAACAAAATTAAAATATGGAGAGGTGAGTTTTTTTGATAAGTCAGATTTTGAAGAGTTTAATTTAGAGAAAGAGAATTATGAGTCACAAAACTTATCTTTAGATTGTAAAGAAGAAATTAAAAAAATGAGTAAAGAATCAGAATGTTTAGAAGGGAAACATTTTGTTTCTTTCTTTAAAGATTTTAAGGTTATGGCTGACGAGTTTTTTACAGAATATTTGACTCAGAAAAAAATACAAGGATGTTTAGTTATAGATGATCTTGCATTATTTAGTTTGGATTTATTACGAAAAAGCTCTCAAGTTGCTAGATCTTTTTCTAAAGAATGGGATTATTGGTTTATTGATGAATATCAAGATACAAGTTGGGTTCAAGAACAAATTATTAAACATATTACAGGCTTTAAAAATGTATTTTGTGTGGGTGACCCTAAACAAAGTATTTATTTTTTTAGAGGAGCAGATCCCCATGTTTTTAAAAGGAGAATTGATTCTTTAGGTCAAAAAGTTAGAAATTTAGGCATAAATTATAGATCCAATTCTTCTTTGATTCATTTTTTCAATGACTTTTTTACTGAAGAAGATGGTTTTATCACCTTTCAACCTTCAAAAGATAAAAAGTGTAATATTGAAAAACCTTGTGTTCATTTCTTAACTTACGACAAAGACCAAGAAGAATCTTTTGAATCAACTTATCATTATATACAGAAACTTTTAGAGGAAGGAAATAGATTAAATGATATTGCTATTTTATCTAGAAGAAATAGCGACCTTTTAAGTTTAGTTTCTTTTTTAAAGAAGAAAAATATAAATGTTTTATTAAATGGTTCAAATTGTTTTGCTGATAATCGTTTAATTTTAGATGCTTTATTTCTCTTTAAGTTTTTAATAAATCCTTACGACAATACAAATTTAATATCTCTTTGCAGAACACCTTACTTTTATTTAACGGATCAGAAAATAGCAGACTTCTGTTATGAGCATAATCAATTTTGTAAAAAAGAAACAAATATATCTTTATGGTCTTATTTAGAGGAGCATTATTTAAAAGAAAATGTCATCCAACAATTAAAAGAATATTTGGAGATAGAAAAAAATAAGGGTTTATTAAAAACTTTTGAACAAGCTCTTTTAGAAAAATCTTTCTTAGATCTTTCTCATTATCAAGATTCTTCAGGTTCTTCGGAATCTAACTTATGGAAACTTTTATTTCTTTTGCATAACACATCGGATCCTTTAGATCTTTTTTATTCTGTCATGATGGAGGAAGAGAGTGATTCTTCTATATCAGAAGTTGCTTCTTTTTTAAATTCAGACGCTATTCAACTTATGACGATTCATAAAAGCAAAGGTTTGGAATTTAAACATGTCATTCTATTTGATCTCTCTATTGGTTCATCACAAAAAGAATCTGGTAATAAAGATTGTGTTTTTGATATTCAAAAAAGAAAAATGGCTTTTTCTGTTCCTGTTGGGAATAGAAATAAAAAGAAAATCAGAAGCTATGGTCATAAAAAAATTGTAAATCAAATCAAGAGACAAGAATTGGAAGAGAGAGATCGGCTTTTTTATGTAGCTATGACAAGAGCTAAAGAGAGTTTAACTTTTTTACTTCCTTCTAAAAAAATAGAAAAATCAAGTTGGTTGCATAATATTTCTTTTTTTAAAACTTTTGTAGATGTTACTTATAAAGATAATAATCCTAAACGAGGAATTCAAGTTTGGTCTTTAAAAGAGGATTTTTATAGAAGAGATAATTATTCTTTTGTAGTGCAACATCAGTTTAAATTTTCTCCTAAAAAAGAATTGTCAGAAACTCCTGTGAATCCTATACCTCCCTATAAAGATAAATTTTTTGAAAAAAATTATATAAAATCTTCAAAAGATTTTCAATTAGATGTAAAAGAACAAAATCATTCTCAAGAGACTCAGCTCAATGTAAAAGGACAAAATCATTCTCAAGAGACTCAGCTTAATGTAAAAGAACAAAATCATTCTCAAGAGACTCAGCTCAATGTAAAAGGACAAGGGGGGGTTCAACAAAAAATTATTATCCCTCGTGTAAAGAATACAATTTTTACAATGAATGTAGGAAGTCATCTCCATAGTTATTTACGAATGTTATCTAAGCATCCTTTGGAATCTGTTCTTTCACAATTAGATTATTCCTATTTGTCTGAGAAAGATAAAGCAAAGATACAGGAAGGATTGAAATACATTTCTTATTTAGAAAATCCTGATTTTAAATCTTTTTTTAAAAATGGAGAATCAGAATGGTCTTTTAAATTTAAAAAAGAAAATGTTATTTTGCAAGGTCGTATAGATTTATGGGGGAAAAAGAATGGGAACGAAATTTGGGTTTTTGATTATAAAAGTGCTCCTTCTCAAAGTGTAAAAAAGCAGTTGATTTTTTACAGTTGGATTTTAGAGAATATGTATCAACCTGAGACAATCACAATGTGTGAAGTTTATCCTTTTGAAAAACGAATAGAATCTCAAAATTATAAAGAAATTCATAAAAAAGAAATGGAAAACTGGTTAAAAAGTTTCGTTTAATGGAATAAATAATTTATTATAAAGTTTTATTATATGAAAAAACTATTATTTTAGTAGATTGAATGCCTTGACTTTTTTAGATTTGAACTCAATCTTTAAAGTATGGCAGTAAAAAATCATTCTGTAGGACCATTTAAACCCACTCAAGAAGATAGAGCTTTTGTTTATCAAAAAGCTTCAGAGTTACAATCTCCTGTTCTTGTGATTATGAATCAAAAGAAAGAAAAATACAGTGTTACTTTTATTATAGATCCTAACTCTTCTAATTTTCAAGTCACAGCAGAAGGGAATAGTATTATAGATGCTTGCATGAAAGTAAAACAAGAAGCTCAAAAACAGATATCTCTTAGATCGCAAATCTTAAATAATGAAAACGATGCTGAGAGAGATTTTCTTGTTCATTTGATGAAAAATCCTATAAAGATACATTAACTCTTTTTTTGACTTTCTAAAGACTTTATTTTTAATTTATGCTAGCATAGATTCCGATGAATGATCTTTATTTTTCTTCAAAGTTGCCGTCCTCTGTTAAGATTTTTAGCCTTCTAGATTCTCCCTATCAAAAAGCTTTGGTTGTTTGTGATTTAAAATTAAAAAATAATCCACTGTTAAAAAAATGGTTAAAAGATGATTCTTTTCAATTTTATTTTATCAAATCAGGAGAGGCTTCTAAGTCTGTAGAAAAATTAGATATCCATCTTAAAAAAATATTGTACTTAACTAAAAAGATAAATCAAACAGAGATTGTTTTTATTAGTATAGGTGGAGGTAGTATAGGAGATGCAACAGGTTTTTTAGCTTCTATTTATAAAAGAGGGGTTCCTTTGATACATATACCTACAACCTATTTATCTGCTTTAGATTCTTCTCATGGAGGAAAAACAGCTTTGAACTTTCAAAATATAAAAAATTTTGTAGGAACTTACTGGTTTCCAAATGCTGTTTTTATTGTGAGAGATTTTTTTAAAACTCTTTCTAAAAAACAAAAGGAATCGGCTTTTGGTGAATTGTTAAAAATGGCTATCATTGATGGAGGATCATTTTATAAAGATGTAAAAAAATATGTTCTTAAAGATTTTTCAGATAAAATGATTAAACAATCTATTTCTTTAAAAATGAAAATAGTTCATAAAGATCCTTATGAAAAAAAGTCTATAAGAAAAATATTAAATTTAGGACATACCATAGGGCATATTTTAGAAGTCCTGTGTGCTTTGCCTCATGGAGTAGCTGTTTTACATGGATTGTTGTTTTCTGTAGAGTGGAGTTTTCAAAAAGGCTTTTTAAGTCAGAGATATTTTCAGGAAATAAAATCTTTAATACCAGTAAAATCTAAAAAAGTATCTCAGACTCAATTTATAAAATGGCTTCAAAGGGATAAAAAGTATAAATCAAAACAACATTTAGATTTCATTTTTATAAAAAAGCCAGGAGATGTTTTTGTAAAATCTGTTTCTGAACAAGAAATTGTTTTAGAAGCAAAAAGGCAGGGAATTATTTAGATATGTCTTTCTACTTTATAGGACAAGCTCCTTTGTCTAAATCTCTTTTAAACCGAGCCTTTATTACAAAAAGTTGGTTTTCTAATTTTAAAATTGAAGGTTCTAGTGATTGTGATGATGTTAAAATTATGGAAGAAGCTGTTTGTTCTTTAGATTCTAATAAAGAATTTTATTGTGGTTTAAGTGGAACAGCTTTTAGATTTTTGGTTCTGAGATTATCTAGAAAAAAGGGAAACTTTTTTTTTACAGGAGAAAAGGCTTTATGGAACCGACCCTTTAAAGATCTCTCTACTCTTTTGTCTCAACTGGGAGTGGAAATTCTAAGAACAAAAAAAGGTTGGTCTATTTCTTCTCAAGGTTGGAATCCTCAAGGTGATTACATCAATGTTCCTTCACAAGTGACTAGCCAATATGCTTCTGCTCTTGTATTAAATAGTTGGGATTATGAAAGAGATATTTATTTCACTTTGACAAGTCAAAAGGTATCTTATTCTTATTTTGAAATGACTCTAAGTTTTGTTAAAGAATTAGGTATGGATGTTAGACAGTCAGGAAATGAATTTTATATACCAAAAAGACAATCTTTAAAAAAAATCAATTATAAAGTTGAGCAAGATAAAAGTTGTTTATTTGCTTTAGCTGCTTTTGCGATTTTACACGGAAAAGCCACTTTTACAAATTGGGAAAGACAAAGTGTTCAACCTGATGCTGTTTTTTTAAATATTTTAAAAGATATGGGAGTTTCTTTTGAACTTAAGAATCAAAATATGACTGTTTATCAATCAGATGATTTGCAAAGTATTTCAAAGGACTTATCTTATTATCCTGATTTATTTCCTGTTTTGTCTGTTTTATGTGCAAAAGCAGAAGGTTTAAATCAGTTGTCAGGATTGTCTCATCAAGCTTTTAAAGAGTCTGATAGGTTAAGTAAAACAATAGAACTTTTAGATCTTTCAGGTATTAAGACAAAAGTGAATAACAACACTTTATCTATTTATGGAAAAAAAAATTGGCCGACTATCTCTCCTTTTTCTTTCAATGTTTCACAGGATCATCGTATGGTTATAGCTGCTCAACTTGTGAAAAGCTTAAATGTTCCTATCACGATTCAAGGAAAGGATGCTGTTAATAAAAGTTTTCCTGAATTTTTTTCTTTAGTAGAGGGTGTTTGAAACAATGATAAATTTGATTGTTGGTCATCGTGGCACAGGAAAAACTCACTGGTTGAAAATTGTAGAAAAACTCTATAAAGAAAAAGGTGAAAAAATTTATTGTTTTGATTTAGATGAAGAGATTAAAAAACAAACTGGAAAAAGTATAGATAACCTTTTTCTTAAAGGTGAAAAATTTTTTAGAGATTTGGAGCAGAAAGCATTTGAAACTATTATTAAAAAAATAAATCCAAAAGATAACATTTATATAGTTTTAGGTGCAGGTTGTAAATTTAAAAAACAGAAGGATTGGAATGTTATATTTTTATCTCGTTTGACAGATAAAGAGGGGAGAGTTTTTTTGGATAGACCTTTATTGTCTCATAAAAATCCTTTAGAGGATTATAAGTCTGTTTATTTAGAAAGAGAAAAATATTATACAGAACAGTCTAATGAGGTGTTTTATCGATTAGAGTATTTTAAAGAAGAACAGTTTTCTGATAAGTTATTTCTCGGATTAGAAAAAGGGTCTGAAGATTTATTTTGCTTACAATTAAATCCTAAAAATATCCCTAAGGAAGAGAAACTATTAAAATCTTTTTTGAATAAGAGAATGAATTGGGGGATTCGTTTTTTTGAGATTCATGATGAAATAGCGAATGAAGATTTTATTCATAAAGTAATGAAAGTTATTCCAAAGAATAAAATTCTTTTTAGTTCTCAATCTTCTCTTCTTTTTTGTAATATTCCAAATAAGATAAATTGGAGTTGGGATTTAAGTTTAGGGGAGCCTCCTCAGGGAGTTTCTATTTTAACTCTTCATCAGCGAAAAGAAAAAGATTTAAAGTCTCTATTAGCAGATTTTTCTTTGTATAAAAATCATCACTTGAAATTATCTATTGAGATTTTCAATCTTAAAGAGTTGGAGGAGTGTTATAAGTGGCAACAAGAAAGACCTCATCAAAGAAATTTTTTACCTCGTTCTTTAGATGGTCGTTGGAGGTGGTTTCGTAATGCTTTTGGTTCTAAAATGTTTTTAAACTTTATCAGAGAAGGAGAGTCTTCTGTTTTAGATCAACCTTTTTTTTCTGAGGCAGTTCATTTTTCTAAATTTAAAAAATATTTAGGAGCTGTTATTGGTTATCCTATAGATTTTTCAGCAACACCCCAAGAGCATAACTCTTTTTTTTATCAGGAAAGATCTATACCTCTATTTCCTATACCTTTAAAGGAAGGAGAATTGAAAAAAGAAAATTTAGAAATTTTAAAAAATTTTGGATTTGTTTTTTTTGCAGTTACATCTCCTTTAAAAAAGGAAGCTTTTTTATGTGCTGATTATTTAGAGGAAAAAGTTAAAGATCTGGAACGAGCAAATACTTTAATTTTTCATAATCAACAGTGGAAAGCTTATAATACAGATATAGAAGGGTTAAAGGTTTTAAAAAAACGACTGACGTCTTGTTCTGTAGGTGTATGGGGAGGTGGAGGAGTACGACCTGCTTTAAAAGCCATTTTTCCTTCTGCTGTTTTTTATTCAGCTCGGACAGGGAAGATCGTATTTGGAAAAAAGAAAAAGGTTATAGATGTTTTAATATGGGCTGTTGGGAGAAAGCGTATGAAAAATTGTCTTTGGCCACCAAAAGACTGGACAGTTCATGAAATTATAGATTTAAATTATGTAGAAGATTCTCCAGGAAGAGAGTATGCTTTGAAAAATCAGATTAAGTATCAAAGTGGATACTCGATTTTCAAAGAGCAAGCTAAAAAACAAAGAGAGATCTTTTTAGAATTGGACAAACAATGAGTGCAAATACTTTTGGTCATGTTTTTAAGTTTCATAGTTTTGGAGAAAGTCATGGCAAAGCTATGGGTGTTGTCATAGAAGGCTGTCCATCAGGAGTGCCTTTTTCTTTAGATCTTCTGAAAAGAGAATTGAATCGTCGTCGTCCTGGTCGCTGGCCTTGGACATCCTCTCGTGTTGAACCTGATGAACCAGAAATTTTAAGTGGTGTCTATGAAGGTAAAACTTTAGGAACTCCTATTGCTATGTTGGTTTTTAATAAGGGAGCTTGTGTTGAAGATTACAAATCTATAAAAGTAACAGCTAGAAAAGGTCATGCTGATGATTTATGGAAAGGGAAATTTAAACATTTTGACTATAGAGGAGGGGGTCGCTCTTCTGGACGAGAAACTCTATCACGAGTTTTAGCTGGTTGTGTGGCTCGTATGCTCATACAAGAATTACATAAAGATTTTAAGGTTATGGCTTTTGTTCGTCAAATTGGAGATATTGCTTTAGAACCAACAGAGTTAGATGTTGTAGAAGATATTTTTGAAAAAAATATTTTATCAGATGAATATCCAGCTTGTTTTCCTCATAAAAAAAAATCAAAACAGGTTGTAGATTTATTGATGAAGTCTAAAGAAGAGGGAGAAAGTCTATCGTCTCTTGTAGAATTATGGATAGACAATGTCCCAAAATTTTTAGGTCAACCTGTGTTTTGGAAAATGAAGTCGGACTTAACAAAAGCTTTAATGAGTTTAGGAGCTCTATCTGGTTTAGAGATAGGTTCAGGCTTTTCTTCTCTCAAAACAAAAGGAACAGAGTTTCACAATCATTCGGAAAATTATGGGGGAATAAGAGGTGGTTTGACAACAGGAGATCGTGTGGTTATAAGAATGGTTTTTAAACCCCCTTCTTCTTTAGGAAGTATTGCTAAAAAAGGAAGGCATGACCCTTGTATTGGGCCTCGTGCTGTTTCCATTGTAGAATCTATGGCTTGTTTAGTGATTGCCGATCATCTTCTTTTAAAACGTTTGGATCAAATTTAGTTTTTAATCTTTTTTAAGAGCTTCAACTAGAGTTTTATATTTAAATTGAAATCCTTCCTCAGTTATTTTTTTAGGGATAGCATGGCAGCTAATCAATATATTTTTTCCTATCTCTCCTGCTAATGATTTTACTAGAAAAAGAGGGGTAGGAATTCTTAATCGTTTTTTCTTAAAATGAACAGAGAGTTTATTTAAAAAAAAGTTCATATCAAAAGGTTCAAAAGTTGTTGCATTGTAAATGCCTTTTGTTTCTTTTTTATGAATAGCCCATAGAATGAGACGATTTAAATCTTCTCTATGTATCCAACTCAACCACAGTTTATTTTTATAAAGCATAAAGGGTATAAACCATTTAGACCATTTTAATTGTTTTTTTAAAAATCCTCCTTGAGAAGATAATACTATACCTAAACGAAAAATAACTACTCTACATTTTGTTTCCATTTTCAAAGCTTCTTTTTCCCAATTCTCACAAACTTTTTGTAAGAATAAGCCTTGATTTTTAAAATGAAAATCTTCTGTTATATTTTGAGAGTCTTGTTTTCCATAAATACCTACAGCACTTGCACAAAAGAAAAATTCAGGAGTGTTTTTTAGATGGCTTATTGTTTCCACAAGCGTTCTCGTCCCTATAACACGAGAGTTATATATCTTCTTTTTCTTACGAGGAGTCCAAGGCCATTGAAAAATAGATTCACCAGCTAGATGAATCACTCCAAATGTAGAATCTGAAGGAAAAACTTCTGGAGGTATAGGGCTGTGACTATCAGGCCATAAAAAAGTTTTGCAAGGGTAGAGGTTTTTTTTCATAGAAGAAGAACGAACCAATAAATGAACAGTATGATTTTGCTCTACTAATTTTTTAATTAAAGATTGGCCAATAAAGCCAGTTCCTCCTGTTAATACAATAATCATAGGTATAAGTAGTATAGTTTTTTTTTAGGAGTCTTACAAATGTCTATCTAAAGCTGTTGCAATTTTTCTAAGTTCTAGCATTAAACCTTCAAAATCTTGAAAAGTCAGACTTTGATGGGAGTCACAAAGGGCTTTTTCGGGTTCATTATGGACTTCTATAAGTACACCGTCAGCTCCTAGTGCTAGAGCTGCTTTTGTGAGGGGTGCAACTAAAAAGCGATCTCCAGTGCCATGAGAGGGGTCTACAAAAATCGGAAAAGAAGTTTCTTTTTTAATATAGGCAACAGCATTTAAGTCAAGAGTGTTTCTCAATTCTGTCTCAAAAGTTCTGATACCTCTCTCACACAAAATAATATCTGAATTTCCTCCTTGGAGAATATATTCTGTTGCTTTTAACCATTCTTGGATACGAGCTGCAAAAAATCGTTTTAATAAGATAGGTTTTTTGACTCTTCCTAACTCTTTGAGTAATTCATAATTAAACATATTTCTTGTTCCTACTTGAAATACATCTACAACTTCATCTAGAGTTTCTATTTGTCTAGGATCTGTGATTTCGCTGATAAAGGGAGTGTCTTTAGATTTCAGTTTAAAGGTTTTGACCAAAGAAATGGCTTCTTTTTTTAAGCCTTGAAAACTATTGGCATCGGTTCTGAGTTTATAAATTCCTCCCCGAATTCCAGAAGCTCCTTGCTTTAAAACAAACTCTGCTGTTTTGTTGAACTGAACTTGATTTTCAATGGCACAAGGACCTGCCCAAACTTTAAAAGAGGAATCACCTATAGTTTGAGAATTCATTTTGATAACTTTTGTTTTCATGCTTTTTGCAATATATAAGGCTTATTTTTTATGAGCAATATATTTTTAAAATATTCATCTTACATTTTTTTAAGGGTCAAATATATGTTATAAGGCTTAATATATGGGAATTTCTATAGATAAAAAACTTTGGTTGCAAGAAGGTCTTTTGTTACAAATTTCTAAAGATCAATATTTATTGGGACAAGGTGCTTTTAAATCATCTTCTCAATCTGGATTTGGTTTCTATCGGCCAAATTTTTTTTTACAAGAGAGAGAGCCTTGGATGATTCCTCACAAATATGCCTTAGTTTGTCAGAAAGAGCTAGTCGAATTTTTAGGGTTTGATTCATTTTCAAAAAAAAATCTACCTTACACTGTGTCTCTTCCTTCTTTTTTGGAATTTCAAAAAGTTTTTTATCAAATACAACACAAAATAAATTCTTCTAAAATTCAAAAAATAGTCCCTGTTTTTTTTGAAAAACTGCAAGGTCAAGTGAATGTTCTTTATTTTTTAAAGAATTTTTTTGAAAAAAATAAATCTTCTTATAAAGATTCTTACTTGTATGGTTATTGGAGTAAAGGAGTGGGATTTTTAGGTTTATCTCCTGAATTTTTATTTTCTTATAGAGAAAAATCTTTTCACACTATGGCTTTAGCAGGAACTTCCCCTTTTCCTGGGATTTCTTTGTTTCAAAATAAAAAGGAGGTTAAGGAGCATCAATATGTTGTTCAAAGTATTGAAGAGAGTCTACAGGGTTTAGTGAATTGGAAAAAAGAAAAAAGATATGAGAAGGTATTTGGAAATATAAAACATTTATGTACCGAGAAAAGTGCTACTTTAATAAAATCATTTGATTATATAAAGTTTTGTCACAAACTTCATCCTACAGCGGCATTAGGTTCTTATCCTAAAGAAGAAGGTTTTTTGTGGCTAAAGGAGCATCCTCAGCAAAAACAGAGAACTTTTTTTGGAGCCCCTTTTGGTTATTTTAATGGTAAAGATAGAGCTTTTTGTCTTGTGGCTATAAGGAATTTAGAATGGAGTGGTTCTAACATAAGAATTTACTCTGGTGGTGGTATCCTACGCGATAGTGTTTTACAAAAAGAGTGGAGAGAGTTATTTTTGAAAAGAGAACAAGTTAAAAAAATATTTCTTTAGAGATTTTGTGAGTTGAGTTTTTGTTCTTTTAGAAAGCAAGAAATTAGAAATTAAATGACAAAGTGAAAAATATTATGAATGTAGAATTAGCAGAAATTATAATCAATAAACTCACACAATTAGGTGTGAAAACATTTTGTATCTGTCCAGGAGGTCGTTTAGCCCCCTTTCTGGAAGTCTTATCATGTTCAAAAGGTTTAGAGATTCTTTATTTTTATGAAGAACGTTCTTGTTCTTTTTTTGCTTTAGGAAGAGTGAGAAGAGATCGTCGTCCTGTAGCTGTTATAACGACATCAGGAACAGCTGTGGCTGAATTACTTCCTGGTGTTATAGAATCTTATTACAGTGGATTGCCTTTAGTTTTGGTGACAGCAGATCGTCCTTCTTCTTATAGAGAGCAAGCTTCCCCTCAAACTATAAAAAATCCTATAGATCTTTTTAAAGATTATAGCCATTGTTCTTTAGATGTTTCTGAGTTGAAAGATCTTAAACTAAACTCTTGGTACCCTCAAAGGGGTCATCTTCATTTAAATGTTGCTTTTGATGAACCTTTATTAGATTCAACTCCTCATTCTATAGATTTTTCAAAACATTCTTTTAAAAAATCTGTATCTATTTATTCAGATCTTTTTATTAAAGCGAATGAAAAAGATTTTCAAAAGTTTTTTAAAAAATGTAAAAAACCTTTAATTTTAGTTGGTGAATTACAGTATGAAGAAAAACCAATTGTTGAAAAATTTTTGGCCAATTACGATAAGTCTTTTTATGTAGAACCTTTATCTCAACTTCATTATCTCAAGGAGCGACTCTACTCTGGTGAGAAGATATTATATTACGGGTTACAACAAAAGGAAATAGATGGGGTTATACGCTTAGGAGGAATACCTCGTTGTCGCTTTTGGAGAGATTTAGAAAAATTAGATGTAGAGGTATTGAATCTATCTTCTCCTCCTTTTTATTCTGGATTATCTAAAAAAACATTAAATTTTTCTCTCTTAGATAATTTGGATTTATTAAAAAAACATTTATCTCTTTTGCAATATAAGAATGAATCTCTTAAAGATTATGACAGAGAACAATCTCAAAAGTGGAAGAAAATTTTAGAAACTTATCCTAAAAGTGAGGATGCTTGGATGGGAAAATTGAAAACCTATTTTCCTGAAAACTCACAAGTGTTTTTAGGAAATAGTTTACCCATCCGTCTTTGGGATAGAGTCTCCTTTTTGTCCAATCAACGTTTACTAGTCACAGGTCAGAGTGGAGTTAATGGCATTGATGGACTGACTTCGAGATTTTTTGGTGAGTGTAAAACGGCTCTAAATAATTTTGCTGTGATAGGGGATTTAAGTGTCCTTTATGATCTAAGTGCTTTTTGGATTAGTAAAAATATCCCTCCTTGGACTTTATTTATAGTGAATAACTCTGGGGGGCAGATTTTTTCTCACCTATTTAAAAATGAGATGTTTATCAACAAACACAATTTGTCTTTTTCTCCTCTTGCTAGACTATGGGGTTTAAATTATGAATCTTTTAAAGATTTTGAAAAATTTGATGCTTTTGAATGTAAGCCTTATTCTTTAGTGGAAATTTGTCCAGATAAAGAAAGTACAGATAAAGTTTTTAAAAATTATGTTTCATTTTGGGACACTTAAATATTAGGTCAAGATAAAAAAATAATTTTGACGAAATAATAATAATTGTGACACTCTCTAAAGAGTTGATATTTAAGGATTTTTTTCAACTTCCCGTCCATAGACAAGACATATTATTGACATAACTATTTTATTTTTTTTATGTCATAATAGAATTTATAGAGGTTCTGTATTATGAGTAAAAAAGTTATAGCATTATTAGAATTACTTGAGCAAAAAAACTCTTACTTATTGGAGTTTCATAAAATCAATATAGATGAAATAAATAGACTTCATCAAGGATGTATAGATAATCTTGAAAATTTTTATTACAGTCGTGAGCTTTTGTTAAATGCTATAGATAAGTTAGATCATAAATTTTCTGAAAAAGACACATCAGGAGATTTTCTTAAAGCAAACAAAGCAGAAAAAAAGAAATTGTTGGAAATTTTAAAATTAAAGAAAGATATGGTGTTATCTATCTTGGATCAAGATCTAGTCATTATTTCTTTAATTGAAAAACTGCAAAATAAATATCCATCTATTGCTTCTTGAAGAGCCTAAACTGTCAATTATTTTTTATAGATGTCATAGTTTTGATGATTTTTATCTATCAAGCATAGATTTTTAAGATCAAAGTCTTAATTTTTTTAGCATAAAAATTGCATGAATCTTAGGTGTATGAATTTTTTTCAAGATAAGAAAATAATGCAAGAGAAGTCTCAAGAGAGTCAGATGAAACTCTTAAAAAATTTATTGCAAGATGAAACAGCAAATGATCGTATTTTGGAATGGGGAGGCCGTCTTGCTTTAGAAAACAATTATTGGGAGATTGCTGAAAATATCTTTTCTTGTTTATTAGAGAGAAGGAAAAAAGTTATTGATCTTTTTTGTTTGGGAGAATCTCTTTTGAATCAACTTCGTTGTAAAGAAGCGGAAGAGTGTTTTCTAGAAGCTCTTAATCAAATCTCAGAACCTTGTCTTCTTCTTTTTAAGATCAATAAATATCTAGGACAAATATATGTTCTTAATAAAAATTATTCTATGGCTGAGGAGTATTACAATAAAGCTCACACTTTAAATCCTGACTCTTTATCTCTTCAATTCCATCGTGCTCTGTTAAAGTTAAAAGAAAGGAATTATGAGGAGTCTGAAAATTTATTTCAAAAGATTGTTAAAAGTTCTCCTGAGTTGAGTAGAGCTTGGTTGGGTTTAGCCATTAGTAGATACTTCTTAGGAGATGAAGAAATAGCTTTAGCTTGTTTAAACCGATGTCTAGATTTAGATCCTAACAATATAAAAGCTTATCAGTTACAAGAAAGATGGAGTCCTTCTCATTTGTTAACTCCCTTAGAAGAGCATTTTAAATTTTTAGTCTAATAAAACTTTTAAGTCCAAAGTCTTGATTGTATCTTCTTTTTAGTCTCTCATTCTATCTATTGCAGAAGGAATAATTTAAATCTATTAAGATAGAGGAATGTCTGGGATTGCAGGAGATATTTCTTTTGAACGTCAGGTTAGTCGTTCTTTAGTTTCCTTTAGTGAAAAAATTTGTGAAGTTTCTAGTATTGAGGATCTTCTCCTTTTTTTAAGTTCAAATATACCTAAAAAATTAAAAACAGGAGAGATCATTCTTTTTTATGAATCTAGACAATTTGGATTGAGGAGAGCTTATGTTAGAAGAGGTCTTTTTTATGAAGAAATGGCTCAAAGTCCCTGGCCTTCCATTTCAGATATTCAGTACAGCCGTAGAGAAGATATAGCGTATCTTGCTCAAGAAATGGGAAGGCCTTTTTTTAAAGCTATGATAGTTCCTTTTTCTCAACGGAATCCCTCTGTTTTTAATAGTCAAATTTATCCTATTCTTTTTGTAGAAATTCTTCATGCCTCAACAAAAGACACAAGTCTTAAAGAGTATTTTTGTGAAATACAAGAAGTTTTAGATCTTATTTTAAATCGTACTCTTTTAAATATAAGTGCTTCTCGTATCTCTTATTTATGGAGTCATGTTTTTGGAAAGTGTGGAGAGCCATTGGCTATTTTAAAAGACTCTCAAGTGGTAAGATCTAATGAACCTTTCGATCAATTGTTAAAAGATTATCCCAAATTATTAGATTTAAAAAACGAGCAAGATTTGTTGAATGTTAATAATAGAATCTATCAGATTCATTATTATCCTATTTCTCATTTAAGAGATTTAAAAAATATTGGTATTTTTTACTGTCAAGATATGACGGAGCATTACTCTTTGAAAGAAAAGTTTTTTCAGAGTGAAAAAATGTCTGCCTTTTATGAGTTTGGTAGAAATATAGCTCATGAATTAAATAATCCCTTAACTGGTATTCGTTCTATGGCTCAAATTTTATCACAAGATAAGAATTTAGAAAAATTTGCAGAAGATTTTAAAGAAGTAGAAATGGCAACAGCACGTTCCCAAAAAATTATAGAAAATCTTCTAACCTTTTCTCAACAAAAGAAACAAGAATCTTTTTGTTGTTATTTGGATCAAGTTGTAAAAGATACACTTTCTCTTCTCAAAACGATAACTTCAGGAATCAATTTACAATTAGATATCTCTTTGGAAAAGATAGAGGTTGTAGGAAGTTTTTCAATATTACAACAGGTTGTCTATAATTTGATAATCAATGCTTGTCAGGCTCTTAAAGAATTTGAGCAGCAAAAGAATCCAACACTTACAATTTCTATAAAAAAAATAAAAGATCATAAAGCTTGTTTGCTGGTTAGAGATAATGGGCCAGGAATTAAAAAAGAGCATTTAGAGAAAATATTTCAACCTTTATGGACTACAAAAAAACAAAAAGGTGGAACAGGTTTAGGTTTAGGTATTTCTCTTCAAATCATTCATCAGTATGGAGGAAGGATTCAGGTTTCCAGTGAGCTTCATAAGTTCACCTGTTTTTCTGTTTATCTTCCACTTAAGGAAAGTAAGGAATGAAATCATCTTCTTTAAATATTTTGATTGTAGATGATGAAGTTCTTATTCAAAAAGTATTTTCCTTAGCAGCAAAGAGTCGAGGTCATAATGTTAAAGTGGCTTCTGATGGAATGGAAGCCCTTCAAATGTGGGAAAAGTTTAATCCTGATTTGGTTTTTTTAGATGTTCTTATGCCAAATGTGGATGGATTTACTGTACTTAAAAAGAAACCAAAAAATTCTAAAGCCAAACTGATTATGATGTCTGCTCATGATGAACTTGATGATAAAAAAATAAAAGAGACAAAAGTTGATCTCTTTGTTAAAAAACCTTTTGATAATATTTATTTGTTGATAGAACAAGGGGAGAATTTAATTCAGAAAGATCAAGAAGAATGAGAGTTATAGGTGGGTTGTTAAAAAGTTTAAAATTGGTTTCTTGGAAGTCCTCTGAGAAATTTAATATTCGTCCTATGACAGATAGTGCGAGAGAAACATTGTTTAATGTTTTGCAGCCTTATTTAAATAAGAATGTTTTGTTTTTAGATTTATTTTCAGGTTCAGGAAGTGTGTCTATGGAAGCTCTTTCTCGTGGTGTGAGAGAATCTCATGCTGTGGAATCTCATAAACTTTCTATAGATATTATTAAAAGAAATAGACAATTGTTGATTCATCCTAAAAAATTAATTATTCATCAAAAAGATGTGTTCCAATTTTTGAAAACTTCTCGGCTAGAACCCTTTCATATTATTATTGCGGACCCTCCTTTTCCTCTAAAATGGGGAGATAAAATATTAGAAGCAGTGGTTAATAGCCATCTTTATATTGTCGGAACTCTTTTTGTTGTGGAAACTAGTAGAGACGAAGAGTTAAAAGAAAATTATTCTTGTTTTCATCTCTTTTCAAAAAAAGATTTTAATGATAAAAAGATATGGTTTTATAAAGTGAAAAAATAACAAGATGTTATTTTCATAGGATTAAAGAGGAGGGAATGGATTTTGTATTTTTCTAAAAGAGTGTCTGGTTTAAGGCCTTCTCCTGTTTTTGAGCTTTTAAAAAAAGCAGAGGAAATGAAGCGACAAGGTAAAGATCTAATCAGTTTATCTATAGGTGAATTAGATTGGGGAACTTACGATGTTATAAAAGAAGCCGGCAAAAAAGCAATTGATGAAGGTCATACAAGATATACAGGATCAGCAGGTCGGGAAACTCTGAGAAAAAAAATCAGTCAAGAAGCTCATGAAATTTATGGTCTTGATATAGAGTTAGAAAATGTAGCTATTTCAGCAGGGTGTAAGTATGCTTTGTTTGTTATTTTTCAGATTCTTTGTGAAAGGGATGATGAGGTTATTTTTCCAGCTCCTTATTGGATGAGCTACCCAGATATTATTGGATTGAGTGGAGCTACATCTATAAAAGTTCCTACTGATGAATCTTCAGGATTTAAAATTACAGCTTCGCAATTGAAAGATCATATTACGGATAAAACTAAAATTTTTCTTTTAAATTCTCCCAACAATCCTACAAGTGCTATTTATACAAAAGAAGAGTTGCAAGCTCTTGGAGAAGTACTTAGGAATCATCCAAATATTTTTATAGTAACAGATGATATTTATGATCAAATTGTTTTTTCTGGAAAGAGGGCTCCTCATTTTTTTGAAGCTTGTCCTGATTTAAAAGATAGAATTTTAGCTCTTAATGGAGGTTCTAAAAATCATTTGATGACCGGTTGGAGAATCAGTTGGATTATTGCTCCTAAAAATCTCATTAAAGTTTTTTCTTCTTTTCAAAGTCAATCTATCAGTTGTGTAAACTCTATTGCTCAAAAAGCTATGGAAGACAGTCTTCATCTTTGTAAACAGGATATTCAAAATATGGTCTCAAGATTAAAAGAGCTGAGAGATTTTTTTTCACAAGGTGTGAATCAAATACCAGGTTTTAGAAGTCTTCCTTCAGAGGGAGCTTTTTACTTATGGGTGGGTGTGAAAGACTTAATTGGGAAAAGTCATGAAAAGTTTAAAATAAAGTCTTCTAGAGATGTTATGGAACAGCTACTCATTAAAAAGAATCTTTTATGTTTGAGTGGTGAGGAATTTGGAACTTCTGGTTATTTAAGATTTAGCTACGGATTAGAGAAAGATATATTAAAAAAAGCCATTTCCCGTCTTTCTGAATTTGTTTCAGAATTGACATAGCTTGTTAAGAGTGTCTTTTTAGTGCAATAAGAATAATTACTAGGCATATAATAGGGGGCAGAGAGGTTTTTAACTTGGAATATATTATATTTTTAATCACAATTCAGCTTCCTTTTTGTTATTTGGTTTGGAAATTTTTTCAAACCTATGAAACTCGGGTTGCTCATAATTTAAGGACTTTAAACACTCAAAGTGAAAGAATGTCTCACATGATTGACACCCTCAGGTTGTCTTTAGAAAAATCAGCCGATGACATTTATAGAAGAGTTAAAAAAATGGAAACGGAACAAGAACTTATAAAAGGTCGCCTTTATCAGTTAGAAAAATACACAGGTTTGAGATCTAATGTGGCTTCTCCAGATTTATCGGCTTCTGTCAATTCTCTGCAAGAAAAAGATTTTTCTTAAAAGAAATAAGCACCATTATTTTGTGGCTTCTCCAATTGGTTTAAAACTTCCATTCATTGGAACAAAGTAATTTTTTATACTTTTTTTCGTAATAGATATTTCCATATCATGCCATAGAGGAATGATAGCAATATCTTCAAAAATATATTTTTGAATTTGGTCGTAAACTTTTTTTCTCATCTTGTTGTTTTTTAGAGTTAAGCCTTTTTCTAAAAGTTGATCCACTTTTGGATTTTTATAAAAACTTCTGTTTCTTCCTTTTGGGGCTTGATTTTGACTGTGAAAGGCAATGCGATAAATATCTGGGTCTGTAACTCCAACCCATTTCATCAGTGCTATTTCATAATGACCTTGATTGAGGTCTTTATAAAAAGTTCCCCACTCATAACTTTCAATATTGATTTTTAATCCAGATTGACTGATTTGGCTCGCAAGAACTTTTGCTTTAGTGATGGTGTCTTGATTGTTAGTTGTTGTTAAGGTTAATTTTTTATTTTGTAGTTTCAATTCTTTAATCATTTGTTGAGATTTGCCTATATTATAAGGAATGGGTTTTAATCGGTTATTAAAAAATATATTTTTAGGTTGAATCAGTGACAGAGCAGGGATTCCATAATTTTTAAGTTTGTATTTAATGATCTCTTTATTATTGATAGCAAGGCTTAAAGCTTTTCTGAGTTTTTTTTGTTTGAGGAGATCATTTTTTAAATTTAAAAGAAGATAAGTGGTGGATAGGCTAGGTTGAGTTAAAACTTTAAAACGATCTTTACGAAATTGATATATTTTATCTAATGGAATAACAGAAGGGGCTATATCTATTTGTCCTATCAGCATTTTTTGTGTTCGAGTAAAACTATCTCTAATAAATTTAAAAGATAAATATTGTGGTCGTTCAGATTGATGGATGACTCGTTCTAGTAAAAGCTCTCTTGAGTTTTTATGTATGAATTTAAAGGATCCTGTTCCTATTGGATGTTTTAAAAATTTATTTTCAGATTTCTGTATTTCCTTTTTAGGTAGAATTTTTATAACAGGTAAGTCAGAAGAGAGAAAAGTAGCAGAAAACTGTTTCATTGTAATTTTTACGATAAAATTTTCTTTCTTTTTTGAAACTTTGACAGATTTTATATTTTTAAAAGCTGAGAAAAAAGGACTTCCTTTTTTCATAAATTCTTGAAAACTAAAAGAGATATCTTCTTTGGTGACCTTTCGTCCATTAGAGAATTTTAAGGGTTTGAGATGAAAAATATAATCTTGGTCTTTTTGTTCCCATTTTTGAGCACTATCTGGAAGAATATGTAGTTTTGGTCCTATTTTTACTAAGCCAGAAAAAATAAGGTCAACAATTCTCATACTATTCGCATCTGTTGCTTTACGGGGGTCTAGGTTTTTTACCTCTGAATCTAAAGCAATGGATAGAGTATCTTTAGGAAGTTCTTTTGTGTGACAATGAGATAAGGCTAATAAAAGTAAATAAAGATAAAGCTTCATTATAAGTTTTGACTCTAAGAGCTTTTTTTTAGACTTTCAATAGGTATAATTGAAATATGATTAGAAAACTTCTTTTTTTCTTTGGTCTGTCTCTTTTTGTTTCTTTCTTGAGTTATGGAGAGAATCAGCTTCATAAAGAAATTCATACACTTATTCAACAGAAAAATTTAAATCCTGACTCTTTAGGTCTTAGTATTTTAAAAAAAAGTCCCTTAAAAAAAGAGAAAGTTCTTTATCAGCTTAACGCTGATCGTCTTTTTATACCTGCTTCATTAACAAAAATAGCCACTTTGTCCGCTTTCTATTATTACTATCTTCCTTATTTTAAATTTAAAACTTCTTTTGTTTCTTCAGCGACTATTAAAAATAAAACTCAATTAAATGGGGATTTATTTTTAAAAGCTGGAGGAGATCCTAGTTTTACTTCTGAAAGTCTGTGGAATTTAGTCAATAACTTTGTTCGGACAGGGATTAAAGAGATTAAAGGAGATTTAGTTATAGATGATACTCTTTATAAAAAATCTTATTTTTTACCTTATACAGATAGAAGTTATGCAGCTCCAGTGAGTGCAGCTTCTTTTAATTGGAATTCTGTGACTTTTTGGATACGACCTGGGAAAAAAGTAAATTCTCCAGCTCAAATCTACATAGACCCTAAAAATGAATTTGTAAAAGTTGTCAATAAGGTAAGGACTGTTTCAAAAAACAAAAATTCTATTTCTTTAAAAAGAATTAAGAACTCTTCCAAGGGAGAGGTTTTTGTATTGCAGGGAACGATTCATTATAAAAGCAAGGAGATTGTAAAATATAGTAATATCCAACACCCTTTGTTTTGGTTAGGTTTTAATATCAAATCTTTTTTAAACCAAAGAGGTATTTTAGTAAAAGGAAAAGTGCGGAAGGGGTCTTGTTCTTCTTGTAAAGTTCTCACCAGTTTTGAAAGTAAACCTCTTGTTTTTCATTCTCATAATATGATGAAGTATTCTAACAATTTTGTGACGCGTATGTTGACAGCTCATTTGCCTTTAAATTTGGGAAATAAACGAGGAGACCTTTATAAGGGCATTTATTTTATCAATAGGTATTTGAGAAAAAAAGTAGGTTTGAAAGGTTATAAATTTTTTGAACCTTCGGGATTAAGTCGGAAAAATCGTTTTTCAGCAAAGCATTTTCAAACCTTATTGTTAAAAGATTTTTCTCAGTTTTATCATCCAGAGATATTTTCTTCTTATCCTATTTCTGGTGGGGTAGGGACTTTGAAGGAAAGATTTCAAAATGTTTCTGTTCGGGCAAAAACAGGTTCTATTCTAGGTGTTCTAGGATTATCAGGTTATGGAGTTACATCTAAGAATAAAAAAATAATCTTTACTTTTCTTTATAATGGATCGCCTCAAAAAGTAAAACAAGCGAGAGAAGTCTTTGATGGCATTGTGATTCTTTTGATGAACTGATTTAAAAAATCAATTGAGTTCTACGACTTGAGCAAAGTGAGGTAAATTTCGTCCTTGATTTTGATAGTCTGTCCCATAGCCTACAACAAAAACATCTTGTTCTACTTCAAATCCTGAAAAGTCAATTTTTGTGTTTTTATGAGCAGCAGGTTTTATAACAAGACCAACTGTGTGAATGGATGTAGGGTTTCTTTGTTGAATGTGTTTTTTTGCAAATTCTATTGTGTAACCATAGTCAATGATACAATCAATAAGAAGGACATTTTTACCTCTTATTTCTTGGGTGATATCAAGATCAATAGTGGCTTCTGACAAAGCTTTATTGGAACTTCCATAGTAAGAGATAGAGCAAAAGTCACATGCAATATTGTGGGTCAAATGCTTTAGTAGGTCAGAATAAAAAATAAAAACGCCATTTAAAATACCAATGGCTAGAATCTCTTTGGAGCCATAAAAATCATTGATTTGAAGAGCCAATTCTGACACCTTTTTTTGAATTTCATTTTCTGAAAATATAATAGAACTTTTCATTTTACCTATTCCTCTAGAAAATTATTCTAATAAAGATGTTTCTATTTTTCAAGTTTTTTAGTTGATGTTTTTCCTTGAACTTCATACAATCTTCTCAAAGTAAATCAAGAGGTTTAAAATGGCTAAAGTTATAGGTAAGAAAGTTCTTTCTCTGGTTTTGCCAGTCACAGGAGGAAAGAAGATCAACTTACAAGATTGTAAGGGTCAATCTGTCGTCCTTTATTTTTATCCTAAAGATGATACTCCCGGTTGCACAAAAGAAGGACAGGACTTTACCTCTTTTTATTCAAAAATCCAAAAATTAAATACAAAAGTTTTTGGTGTGTCTAAAGATAGTATCAACTCTCATGAAAAATTTAAGTCTAAGTACAAGTATAAGTTTGATCTAATCAGTGACGAAGAAGAGAAACTTTGTAAATTTTTTGATGTTATAAAAGAGAAAAACATGTATGGTCGTAAATTTTTGGGAATAGATAGGAGTACTTTTATTATTGATGAAAAGGGTTTTATTATTAAAGAGTGGCGTAAAGTTAAGGTGGATGGTCATGCACAAGAGGTTTTGGACTATCTTAAAACTTTATGACTTTTGAATGGAAATAGATTCTAAAAAGCAAAATCTAGACACTCAAAATAATAAACATACCCCTGTTTTATTGTCTGACATGTTGTCTTTTTTTCCAGATGATTTTGCTCCTCAAACCGCTTTAGATTGTACTTTTGGAAGAGGAGGTCATTCTCTAGCTTTTTTAAAAAAATATCCAAAATTAAAAATCTTGGCTTTAGATAGAGATGAGGAAGCTATAAAGTATGGAAAATCTTTAGGGGTTGAAGATCAAATTGAATTTTTAAAAATCAATTTTCATGATTTTTCAAAACAACACTCTCAATCCAGGTTATTTGATATTATTTTAGTGGATTTAGGAGTAAGCTCTCCTCAATTAGATCAAGCCGAAAGGGGATTTAGTTTTTATCAAGATGGTCCTTTAGATATGCGTATGGATAGAGAACAAAAATTAACAGCAGCTCATGTGATTAATAGTTTTTCAAAAAAAGATTTAGAAGATTTATTTTGTCATTATGGAGAGATCAAGCGACCTTTTGCTGTTGTAGACTCTATTTTTAAGGAAAGACAAAAAAAGAAATTTGAGACAACAAGGGAGTTGGTGAATGTGATACAAAAGCATATCTCTCGTGGTTTTTCAGGTCGTCATCCTGCCACACCCTATTTTTTAGCTCTTCGTATGTTTGTAAATCAAGAACTAGAGGGGTTAGAAAAAAGTTTGCCATCTTTTCTGCCTATTTTAAAAACAGGAGCTTATCTTATTGTTGTGACATTCCATTCTTTAGAAGATCGTATAGTTAAGAGAGGTTTTAAAAACTTTGTTCTTCAAGGGGAAGGTCAATTGGGTAATAAAAAAGTGATACGACCTTCTTCAAAAGAGAGGCAGTCTAATCCTAGAAGTCGTAGTGCGAAGTTGAGAATATTTGTTAAGGGGTAAAAAATGTTAGGGAGACAAGGTTTAAAAAAAGGTGTAAAACCTTTTTACAGTATTTTGTTAATCATTTTATTTTTATTTTTGACGGCTTTCTTCAAGATCACTTTAAGACGATTGAGTTATTCTTTATATCAGGAGAATAGGAAGTTTGATCGGATACAAGACGAATACTATTTTAATTTAAGGGAGTATGGTCGTGTTATGCGAACAGACCGATTAGAGAATTTGGCTAAAAAAGGTTCTTTAAATGAAAAGAAAAAAGGTCAGATTATACAAGTTATAGATGGAAAAGCTTTGATTATAGATTAGAATTATAAGAGAGGAATTTATGAAACTGATAAAACATAGAATGCTTTTTGTAATGTATTTTATAGGACTTAGTTTTTGTATCCTTATAATAAGAAGTGCTTCTTTACAGTTATTTCCTCAAGATCGACTCACTCAATTGAAAGAAAGATTGTTTGAAACAACAGTCAAAGTCACTCCAAGAAGAGGAGTTATTTATGATCGTTATGGTAAGGAGTTGGCCATTTCTACATCTTCTCAATCTCTTTTTGCTGATCCTTATAAAGTGAAAGAACCTTATTATATCGCTAAAAAATTATCTTCTTCCCTAAAACTATCAAGAAAAAAAATTCTTTCAAAGTTACTGAATAAAAAAAGAAGATTTATGTGGCTCAAAAGACATCTAACAGCACAAGAAGTGAAAATGGTAAAGTCTTTTAAATTTGAAGGTATCCATTTTATTAAAGAATCTAAAAGATTTTATACAAAAGGAGATTCTTTGTCTCAAGTTCTTGGTTTTACAGATATTGATGGTCATGGTTTGGAAGGTATAGAAAAAAAGTATGATGACATTTTACAAGGGGAAGAACAGAGAGTTTTAGTTAAAAGAGATGCTAGAGGGCGTCCCTTATTTGCTGACTTTACACCTTTTATTAGTCAAGTGAGTGGTTTTGATGTCTATCTTACAATAGACAGTGACCTTCAATTTTATTTTGAAAAAGAACTTTATAAAGCCGTTCGTTTGTCTAAGGCTGAGTCGGCCATGGGTTTGGTTTTATCTGTTGATAATTCCGAAGTTTTAGCCATGATTAATGTCCCTAATTATGATCCTAATTATCCCAATAAAGTGGAAAATAAAAATGACAGAAGGAATCGTGTTATCACTGATGTTTTTGAACCAGGAAGTGTTTTAAAAACTTTTACTGTTATTTCTGCTATTCAATCTGGTCTTGCTCCTAGTAAAAAATATTTCACTCATAATGGAAAATTTCATATAGGAGGAAAAATTATTAAAGAGGCAGAAGTCAAAAAAAAGTTTGATCCGTTTTTAAATATGACAGAAATTTTATCTTATTCTTCTAATATAGGTGCTTCTGTGATGGCTATTGATATTGGAGCTGAAAAGTTAAGAAGATCTCTATCCAGTTTTGGTTTTGGTCAAAAAACAGGAATTGCATTTCAAGGAGAATCTAAAGGAAAGTTACGAAAACTACCTTGGAGACCTATTGAAACAGCAACTATTAGTTTTGGTCATGGAGTATCTAGCACGGCTTTACAAGTGGCTAATGCTTATGCATCTATTGCCAATGGAGGTTTTTTAAAGAGACCTAGGATGATTAAACAAATTAGAAATCCTTACAACGGAGAAGAGAAAGTTTTTAAAGAAGAAGTGATTCGCCAAGTTTTAGAAGAAGATGAAGCTCAAACCATCACTCTTATGTTGACGTCTGTAACTGAAGAAAACGGAACAGGATTTCAAGCTGTTGTCCCTGGTTATTTAACAGCAGGAAAAACAGGGACGGCTCAAAAAGTGGATTTAGAAAAAGGTGGTTATAAGGATTCAGAATACATTTCAAGTTTTATAGGTTTTATACCTGCTCATAAACCAAAATATGTAGTTTATGTTGTTATTGATGGAGCAAAAGACAATTTTTACGCTTCCACTCTTGCGGCACCTGTGTTTTCTAAAGTGTCTTCCTATGCTGTTCGTAAAGCAGGTCTTTCTCCTATTTTGTTTAAAGAAAAGGATTTTATTTTAGCTCAAAATAATAAGAAAGAACAAAAGGTAGAGCGAACTTTAGCCTTTGCCAATCAAATCCCTAATCTTAAGGGTTTAACTTTAAGGGAAGTGTTGAGCAAGGTTCAAAACAAAGGATTGAATTTAAAAATTTATGGTTCCAATCGTGTTATAAGAACCATCCCTTTTGCAGGAGAGCCTATACCTCCTAGTAAAACAATAACCATTATTTTGAATTAGATTTTTTAAGATGTGATTTCATTAGTCTTACAAGTCCTGTGTCTGTAATTGCATCACAATTCCCTAAGTGATAAGATGTAAAAAAGCATTCTTTTAATGAGATGATTTCTTACGTCTTATATGTGCAAAGAATTAAATTCCTTAAAGAGAAATATAATTTATATGGATTTCCATAAATAATTGGATATTTTTTTATATATGAAATTCTGTATCTTTTTATATGGATATTTAATACCAAAACCACTAGTAGTTATTGTAACTAATATTGCTACCCAAAACCAGTATTTAGTATCTTTCAAATAATAAATGAAAAAAAGAACTATTACTAAAATTATTATAGATATAGATACTGTAATTGTATGAGCCATTATATTAGAGAGTTTTTTAGAACGTTCTTTAAATATTTTATTTTCGGATTTTAATTTGTTATTTTTTAGTTCGTAGTTTTTATATATCTTCTTTCTTCCTTCTTTAATGATATCTGGGATATTTTTTTGTTTAATAGTTCCTTTGAGAACGGCATATTCTTCAACACAACTTTTAAAATCTTTTTCATATCGAATAGCATCTAAACCTTCACTTGTAATTTCTGGTTGTTTTTCATATTTTTCTAAAAATTTATTAAAATCTTCCCAAACCTTATCCGATGTATTTAATGATGCATAACTGTGTGCTACCAAAAAATCTCTTGGAAGAGTGGATTGTTTAGGACTCAAGAGCCAACATAAATTCGTAAGCCATTTATCCATTACAAAAATAGGAATATTTTTAGGATTGTCCTCATTATAATCGTCATTAAAAAAATTATTTATATTATTTACCACTTTGAATGTAGATGAAACAAAAATATAAGGTCTATCTGTTATATTTAAAGTTGGACATCCTAGTCTTAAAGAAAAGATAGATGCAGCACTTTCTATATCGATATGGACCTTCTTGCCTGTATAATTACTTTCTTCATGAGAAATACTATCTTCAA
Organism: Bdellovibrionales bacterium; assembly: GCA_963692945.1. GTDB lineage: Bacteria > Bdellovibrionota > Bdellovibrionia > Bdellovibrionales > UBA1609 > JACOND01. Next base: position 1,517,961 of record OY843585.1, on the reverse strand, counting down.
GCTTTTGTTCAGAAATTCTGTATTCATCTTTGATTCTAACTTTAGTTTCTTCAATTTTTAAACTATATAAATTATTTTTGATTCTAATTGATAAATTTTCTAAGTCTTGATAGTTATAATCTTTGTCACGAATTTCTTCAATAGTTGATAATCTCATGTATTTAAAATTTTGTTGCTTAACAGCTTCTGCCCATCCCTTCAATAGAATTTTTGTTTCTTCAATATTATGAGAAAAAATATAAGTTTTAGCTCCGAGTTTATGAAGTAAATCTAATAATTCCTTAGTGATTTTTTTTGAAAACTCACCATTAAATCCTAACAAGGATATAATAAGTGGTGTGTCAAAAAAAACTTTAACTCCCTTTAAATTTCCTTTATGAGCATCATTCTTCCACATAAATAAATAATTTGAAACCCAATTACCTCTAATTATTTGTTCTAAGCATTTTAAAAGTTCGTTGTTTTGATTTTCATATAAATAACGAATAAAATCATTTACTACATAATTTTCATTATAAATATTTTGACTTATAGGGTATTCTACATTTTGAATATCTTTATAGTTTTTAAGAAAATGAATATAGAACAACTTCTTGCATTTAACTAAATCAATATCAAGTTTATATTTATTTTTGATAAACTTTTTAAATCTTCGATAAAAATTTTCTTGAGATGTTTTAATTTTATCTTTTAATGTATTGAATTTTTTGTTTTGTTTTTGTATCTTTTCAATTTTCAAAGTATAAATTTTATGAAGTTGACTATTTTTATGATTATTTTTGTTTAATTGAAAGTAGCCTTTTTCAACAGCTTTTTTAGCAATTTTATTTACAGATACTAAAGGTATTTTCATAGATAGATTTTCTTGAAAAAGTTTTTGGATTTCTGTATTACTAACTTGGTTTTTTTTTGAAAGCAAAGATAGCATTAATAAGACAAAATGATCTAAATAAAAAATATTAGGTTGTTCTTGTCTTATACTTTCAAAAAGAGCTAAATTTACAAGAATTTCATGCCTATTTACTATATTAGAGTTCATTCATTAATGCCTTGTCGCGATGTCCACACCTTAATTATTTTTTACTCATCTCGTAATTAATAAACAGCCTTATTTTTAAACTATAATATACTAGATTTTACTTCAAGTAAATATTAGATCATAAAAAGTTCTCTTTGTTCTGAGATAGATTCTTGTTTCTTTTTTTCTTTTTTTACTTTTAAAGTATTTAATCTTTTAGTGGCAATATCAATATATTGCTTATTGATTTCCACTCCGATGAATTTTCGGCCAAGTTCTTTACAAGCTACAGCAGTTGTACCACTTCCTGTGAATGGATCTAAAACTATACTGTTTTTCTTTGTAGTTAAACTAATTAGATACTTAAACAGGGATAAAGGTTTAACTGTTTTATGATTGTTAAACAATCCTTTTTCATTTTTTTTTGGTTTATCCACTAAAAAAACTTTATCTATTCTATGGTTAATAAGTTCATTTGTTATGATATTTGATACAAACATATCCTTATGGAGTCCTTGTTTTATATTTGTGTTAATTAAAGACACATTGTATTTCATTGAATTTTCCAGATAAGTTCCTTTTAAGGGCTTTTGAGCCATTGCAATTGGTTCGTGACAAGATTTTACTTGTGGAGTTTTCCATTCCTTAAATTGTCTATTTAATTTTTCTTTTTCTTTTTTAGACTTATTCATTTTATTGATAAAATGATGAAGACTCATCGCTTTAGGTTGATTTTGTGTATAGAGCCATATAAAACAATCTCTTATCTCAAATCCAGCGTCATCAATAGCACAGGTCATTCTATGATAGAGTCTAGGGCTAGAAAAGGAAAAGAAAAAACCTCCTGGTTTTAAAACTCTAAAAAATTCTTTTGATATTTTAAGATACCAAGAATAAAAAACTTTTCCCTGTTCTTTATTAAATTTCATACCTGCTGGTAGGTGCTTTATAGCATAAGGTTTTTTAGGGCTTTTTACTTTTTTTGTACTCCATTTATGATCCATTTTATCCAAAAAATAAGGAGGATCTGTCAGTATAATATCTATAGAGTTATCTTTTAATTTTGTTAAGAAATTGAGAGAGTCATCATGAATAATTTTATTTATGTATTTTTTCATTTTTTACTCATTTTATTGGGGTGTATGCCTTTATATTTTTTATATAAAATTCTATAAGTTTTTTTTTGCACAGACTTGGAACAGCTTTTCAATACATCTGCATTCGCAAGCTTAATGACTCTTCCTTTATTGTCATAAACTCACCTATTTCTATCTGCTCTATTGCATTTTTGACATTGAGGTATAATATTTTGTTTAGTTAAAGGTTTTTCAGGATTTTTGTGACCTTTCTGTAATTTTGTTTTTGTTTTTGGCCAATGAAAATGAGGTTCATTTTCTTTGGAACCACAAGTTGCACATCTATAAGAATAATACTTTTTTATATCATCCCAACTAGAAATGCTTGTTTGTCTTTTATTTCTTGTAAAACCAGGATAAGGTTCTTTCAATGTATAAATCTGATATTCTCCTATCTTTAAAGACACAACAATATTATCTCTTCCTCCTGCCGCAATCCACCATCCTTGTTGTGCTCCTAAGTGTCTTGCTTGTTGAACATCATTTACATTAGGATAATATTTTCTTATGAATTGAGTTAATTCCTGCTTTGTTACTTTTTTTGTATTAGGGTAATCTTGGCTTAAATAAATCAATATTAAGGCATTTTTTGTATAAGAACCTGTGTTGTTTTTTAATTTTGGGAGATTTACACCACATTGTTTTAAATATTTTTTGTGATAAAATGTAATTTGTTTATAAATTTTATAAATCATTTTTTTCGTCATGAAGCCCTCTGCATGTAGTATGCAATTATTATTCCAAATTTATAAAAAAATGAAAAGAATGTATTTTTCTGTTATGACGCAAAAGCAAATAAATTACTCTTTCAAATCTAACTTTGCAACTATTAAAACTTCAAAGATAATACTTTACATTTATAAAAATGATTTTTTTAATTTATGAATAGTTAGTAAAATTGTTTTTAGCCTTTTTTAGACATTATAAAAAATATTTTTGTCAGTTAATAATCTCTTAGTTCATCAATAGATTAAAAAGAATTTTCATGTTAAACTAAAAAATACCTTTACTTTTAGAAACAATAGGCAATCCTGCTTGCACATTCAATTCACAAATTTGATCTGTTGTTAGTTTTTCTAAGTCCTGAACTAAATTTAAAAATCTTTCGCTTTCTTTTTTAGAAATCAAAGAATCCGTTAGAGTTTTAAATTTATGGATATAATCTTTTCTGGTATAAGGCTTTTTACCATTAGGATGAGCGTCAGCCACTTTTTTCTCACCCGTAATCAAACTATTATCTTGAAGTTTCACCTCCACTCGTCCACCAAAAGAGCGAGATTGTGGGTCAGGGTCATGGTAGCGTTTTGTCCATATTTCTTCTTCACAGGTTTTAATTTTTTGCCACAACCGCACAGTACTGTCTTTTGTAGCCCTTTGCCTTGTGTAAGAATCAATATGATGCCATTTCCCGTCTTCTAAAGCCACAGCAAAAATATACATAATACTGTGATCTAAAGTTTCCCGACTAGATCTTGGATTCATTTTTTGAGGATCGCCAGCTCCTGTTCCAATCACATAATGAGTGTGGTGGGATGTGTGTATTGTAATTTCCTTGATTTGAGAAAAATCTTTGATTTTTTCTCTCAGCTCAAAAGCCAGATCAATGAGAGCTTGGGATTGATATTCTGCGGAGTGAGCTTTTGTGTAGGATTCTAAAATAGATCTTTTTTCTTCTCCTTGTTCAACAAGAGGGACTTCATAGGAAGCTTGAGAGCCATCCAACATCCAAGCGATCACAGAATCTTCCCCTTCATAAATAGGAGAGGGGGAATTTTCTCCACGAAGGCTACGGTCAATCGATTCAATAGCCATTTTTCCAGAGAAAGCAGGTGCATAAGCTTTCCAACTAGAGATTTCTCCTTTACGGGATTGACGAGTGGTGAAAGAAACATGAACAGCCTGTTGTATGGCTTGATAGAGTCGTTCAGGACTCATTTTTAATAAAACACCTAAGCCTGCGACTTGAGCTGGGCAGAGATGAGCAATGTGGTCTATTTTGTGTTTATGGAGACAAATGGCTTTGACTAAACTGATGTGAATTTCATAAGCAGCAACTAGAGCTTCCAATAATTTTTTTCCATTTTGTCTTGTTTGTTGAGCCACTGCTAAAATAGGGGGAATATTATCTGCTGGGTGAGAGTAGTCAGCTGCTAAATAGGTGTCGTGAAAATCTAACTCTCTCACAGCCGTTCCATTAGCCCAAGCACTCCACTCTGCACTAAACTGATATTTATTATCAACACCAAAAAGAGTCGCTCCTTTTTTTACCAAATGTCCTAAAGCCTGCTCTCTGGCATGTAAAACAGGATTACGATGAATAGAGGCTATAGCCACTGAAGCATTATCAATAATACGATTGATAACCATATCTTTGACCTCTTGGGAAATAGACGCGGGGTCAAGAGCGACTTGGGCTAGTTTCCATGCCAGTTGCTCTTCCTTAGGAAGATTCTCTTTAGAGGAGTAAACTCTTAAGTGGTGCTTTTTCATGGACTACTTATAACAAAAAAATATTGATTTCACAAATGCACTACATGGCTGAAGGAGTTGGTACATTTAAAATACTCAGTCCTTTATGAAGAATGCGACGAACAGTGTCAACAAGGAGGATAAGATCTTCTTTTCTATTTGAATCCAAAATGCGTTCCGAAGCATAAAAGCGATTGAACCCTCTAGATAAATCTAAGAGATACCTTGCTAAAATATGTGGTTTGAAATGTTTAAAAGATTGCAAGACAGATTCTTCAAAGATAAGAAGCAACCAAATTAAATTCATTTCTTCTTCTGTGAAAGGTTCTTTAGAAAATGTTTTTTTTATATCACCTTTTACTTTTTTTAATAAACTGAGGCAGCGAACATGGGTGTATTGAACAAAGGGGCCAGAGTTTCCTTCAAAATCCAAAACTTTATTCCAATCAAAATCTACATCTTTGATACGGTCATTAATCAAATCATTAAATACAATGGCTCCTATACCAACTTGTTTCGCAATTTTATCTTTGTTGTCTAATTGAGGTCTTCGTTCTTCAATAATTTTTTGTACTCTTTCAATGGCTTGTTGAATGACATCTTTTAAATAAATAGATTGTCCCTTTCTTGTGGACATTTTACCTTCACCCTTAAAGCGATACATACCAAAAGATAAATGCAAACAGTTTTCACTCGGAATCTCCATCTTTTTTAAAGTTTGAAAAATTTGTTTAAAATGAAGTTTTTGATCTGTTCCTGTGATGTAAATATTTTTATCAGCTTTTAAAGTTTCAAATCTGTAAATGGCACTGGATAAATCTCTTGCTCCATAAGTGGAAGCTCCATCACTTTTTATAATGAGGCAAGGAGGTGTATCCTCTAAAAATACAACCTCTGCACCTTCACTTTTTTCTAGTAGATTTTTTTTCTTTAAACGAGATTTTAAATCTTCTGTAAATTTTCTGTAAAAAGATTCTCCTAAGACTAAATCATGTTTTACATTGAGGTATTTCCAGTATTTGTCATAATTTTTTAAAGATAAGTCCACAAATTTTTCCCAAAGTTTTTCTAAAACAGAATCTCCTACTTCTAATTTTTGAAATAAATCTGTAGCTTGTTTTAATTTTTTAGGATCTTGTTCTGCTTCTTTATGAAATCTTACATAAAGTTTAACAAGAGTTTCAAAAGGATTGTGTTCAAAGTCATATTCTTTGTGCCATTTTTGATAAGCCCATAAAAGTTTTCCAAATTGACTTCCCCAATCTCCTAAATGATTCAGTGTTGTGACTTTATGGTCAAACTGACGAGATAGATTAACAAGAGCTTGACCTATCACGGTTGCTCTTAAATGTCCTATATTCATGTATTTCGCCACATTGGGAGAAGCAAAATCTATAACCCAATGTTCCTGATTGGAATTTTTAAAAAAGGCTAGATTTTTTTTAGAGAGAAGTTTTTCTAGATGAGATTTTATATAATTTTTCTTAAAATGGAAGTTAATGAAACCAGAAATTGTTTCAATGGTTTCTAAAGTAGGTGGTTTTTTCTTTTTAATTTGTAAAGCCATTTCTTCAGCCAATTCTTTTGGGTTTTGTTTTTTTAGCTTGGAAAAAGGGAATATAGGTAGGGCTAAATGACCATGTTTTTTTTGAATAGGTTGTTCTAAATGAGAGTAAATGTCTTTTTCTTCTAAGTTTAGAATTTGAGAGAGAGAAGAAGCGAGTTCTTTTTTAATTTGTGAGAAAGACCCTTGATCTTTGATAGAAAAAGACATTTTAAGTTATTATTACTTATAGTGTTGATTGAAAACAAGAAAAAACTTTTGCATAATGATCTTTTATTGAGTAAAGAAATAGTATGAGGAAATGGATCATTTTAGCCTTTGTAGCTGCTCTTATTTCAAGTTGTATACATTTTTATCTGACCAACCGTTCCTACCAGCTCACAGCCGGTGTGGCTCAAGCAAGTGCTATTTGTAATATCAGTGAAACAATCAACTGTGATTCAGCCTTACTATCACCTTATTCTAAAGTTTTTAATGTCTCTTTGTCTAATTTTGGATTTGGTTTTAATTTCAGCCTTTCTTTCCTTTTACTTTTTTTCTTATGGGGATTTTTTAAAACATCTTATTGGAAAATAATCTCTGTTTATCTGTCTGGATTCATTGCTTTTACTTCTTTAGTTATGATGGCTATCTCTTTTTTAGAAAGACTTTATTGTCCTCTCTGTTGGATAACTTATTTGTTGTCTTTTGTGGCTTTTGCTTCTTTATTTTGGGTTTTTAGAAAAGATGTTTTAAACACGTCCTTTACAAAAGTTATCCTTCATTCTGTTCGGGAAAAAAGTGGTATTTATTTAGGGTCTTTTATTTTAGTTATTTCTTTTTTTCTACATATGATTTTTGTAGTGAATTTTGGTATTAAAGATAATGTTGAACAATTTGAAGCTCTTTTGTTGGATTGGGAACATGAAGAGGTGTTTCATTTTTCAAAACCTCCACTTTTAAAATCAGGTTCTAACAAATCTAAAATGACTATTGTGGAATTTGCTGATTTTATGTGTCCTAGTTGTAAAAAAGTTCAACCTGCTTTAAAAAGTTTTTTAAAAAATCATCCAGATGTTTCTTTTCATTTTTATGTTTTTCCTTTAGATAAAACATGCAACGATATCATATCGTTTAGAGGAACAGGTTTAACTTGTATTTTAAGTAGAGCAGCTATCTGTGCAAAACAGCAAGGTAAGGGATGGCTTGTTCATGATTTTATTTTTAAAAAGCAAGCTTCATTTAGAAGTATTCAAGCTGATAAAGATAAAATCGCTGAACATTTAAAAAATATGGTGCAAACTGTGAATCTTGATTCTCAAAATTTTTTTAAATGCATAGAAAGTTCTAAAACAAAACAACTAGTTAAGGAAATGGCTGAGGTAGGAGCTAAAGCAGATATTCCTGGAACACCTGCTTTTTTTATTAATGGAAAAATGTTGAGTGGAACTTCAAATCATTTATTGGCTTTTTTGAATTACATCTATGATTATATAGATTAAGGATGGGAGAAGAGGGTTATTTTGTCCTGTATCTATCTATATAAATGAAAAATTTTCATTAAAAATAAATTTATGAATTTTAATATTGACAAAAAATGGGGGGGGGTAAACTCTAACCCAATTAAAGTGGTGATTTTAAAAAAAAGGAGGGAGCCATGTTTAAAAAATTATTCTTAATATCTATTTTGTTAATGTCAGCATCTGCATTTTCAGTTGAGAAAAAAGTTGATGAAGATCTTAGAGAATTTGCATCTTCATTTCTAACTTCAGTATTTGATAACTTTAAAGGTCATAGGAACAAATTGGAAAGAGGAAAGAATGCAGTGGAAATAGTTAGAACCTATTTTGATGAGGAAACTTTTGATATGGATGAAATGTTTGAAGCTATTAAATCTACTGAACTTGACAAAATAAAAAGTAAAACTAAAAGAGTTCTTTATCAGGTGAGCTCTTTAACATGGATCAGTAGAGAGAGTTCAAAGGAAGGAGCTACAAATTTAGTTGTTGAGAATCCTGTAACATGGAAGTCCATTATGAATAATGATAGAAGTGTTTATGCTCTTACTGGTTATATTCAAGTTCTTGGAAATCCTGCTCTAGATAAGTCACTCCGACCTCATTTAAATTTACAGATTGTAAAAAGAAAAAGTGGTTATAAAATATCAGATATATCAGTCAATATGGTATCCTTATTATTCAATTGAAGTTAGTATTTTAGAAGTATTCAAGCTGATAAAGATAAAATCGCTGAACATTTAAAAGATATGGTGCAAACTGTGAATCTTGATTCTCAAAATTTTTTTAAATGCATAGAGAGTTCTAAAACAAAACAACTAGTTAAGGAAATGGCTGAGGTAGGAGCTAAAGCAGATATTCCTGGAACACCTGCTTTTTTTATTAATGGAAAAATGTTGAGTGGAACTTCAAACAATCTGATAAGTTTTTTGAATTACATCTATGATTATATAGATTAAGGATGGGAGAAAAAGGGTTATTTTGACCTGTATCTATCTATATAAATGAAAAATTTTCATTAAAAATAAATTTATGAATTTTAATATTGACAAAAAATGGGGGGGGTAAACTCTAAATTTAGAGTGGCTGGTTATATGTTCAAATTTAAAAAAGGAGTTTTCCATGTTTAAAAAATTATTCTTAATATCTATTTTGTTAATGTCAGTATCTTGTGCTCCGAGTAAGGAAAGAACTGATAAAAATATTAGAAAATTTACATCATCATTTTTAACTTCATTTGTTGATAGGTTTAAAAAAGGTAAAGTAAAAGAATTGGTGAAAGAGAGAAATAAAGATTATATGGCAATAATTAGAGCCTATTTTGATGATGAAACCTTTGATATGGAAAAAATGAAAGCCATATTGTATGAAAATATAGAATCAGACATAGAAGAGAAATATGAAAGAGTTTTGCGCAGTCTTGGATCCTTAAAAAAAATAGCTTCAAGTGCTACAGATTTAGTTGTTGAGGATCTTGTAGTATCACAGTCCATCGTGAATGTAGATAGTAAAATTTATACTCTTACTGGCTACATTAAACCAGTTTTTAAGAAAACTATTAAAGGTAAATCGCCACCCCGAGCTGGTTTAAGCTTAGTGGTTGTAAAAAGAAAAGATGGCTATAAAATATCAGATATATCAGTCGACATAATACTCTTCTTTTGATCAAAGTTAATAAAAATTCATAAAAAAGAAAGACTATATAAAATAGTAGATATTGTAATTGAATTAGCAAATATTTAATAGATTGTGTGGACTGAAACAATAAATGTTATGAATTTTGTATATCATAACGGAGAAGCAGAAAAATATTCATTGCAAATGACGTTTTAATGACCATTCGTTCATTTTATTTACATTTGTGGAACAAATTGATATATTTTTAATGTAAAAAATTCACTTAGGGTTATTTTTGATTTGAAAAAGAAGGTTAAAATATATATTATTACATGATAAAGAGGCGTTAATGTTTAAAAAGTTATTTTTCCTATCTCTATTTTCAATGCAAGGGTTTTTTGTTCAAGCTCAGGAAGTTGTTGTTGAAACTTCTAATGTTTTATCTGAAGCTGTTGTTGAAACAAAGCAGCCAACTTATGAAAGCCCTGAAGATTTTGTAAATTCTTTTATAGATGAATCTTTTAACTTTCTTAATTCTCTAGAAACTCAAAAACTATCTGTTAAAGAGCGAGAAGAGGGATTAATAGAATTGAGTAGAAAATATTTTGGTACTAAAAAAATCTGTAAACTTGTTCTTGCTAAACATTTTAGAAAATTTAATGAAGATCAGTTTCTAGAATTTTGTACATATCTTGAAATAGTCATGGTGCGAACAGTAAATTCTCAAATGAAAGATATATCAAAAGATACAATTGATAATACTCTTATTAAATTTAAAGTTAATACTACCACAAGAAAAAACAAAACTATACATAGTGTTTCTGGTTTTGTAACTCTTAAAGACAGAGAACCAATAGAAGTAAAGTTAGGTATTTTAGAGGAAGAAAGTGTTTATAAAATATTTAGTGTTACAGTACTTGATCTGAATCTTATCAGAAATTATAGAGAAGTGTATGGTTCTATGATATCAAAACATAAAAGTATGGATGGTTTTTTATCTGATTTTAAAGAAAAAATAGAAAATTGATGAATTAAAATCTCTTTTTTTATACTAAAAAAACTATAAAGATAATCATTAGTTTCATATCCCTATTTTTTACTCTATTTGAATTGGTCAGAAAACGGAGTGAATTCTTTTCCACAAGTTTTAGCACAAACTTTTAATCTGTCTTCTTCAATATTTTTTCCTAACCAGCTACTTGGAATTGATTTTTGAAAAAAATCTCCTTCAACAATTTTTTGAATAGATGTTTCTTTTGAAGAAAGACTTAGTTCTTTTTGAGGGAGTTCATCTATAAGATTCCATATAGGACTAGACCTTTTTTTAAAATACCAAGGATAAAGTTGATTGGCAGTCCAACAACAGGGGAAAACAAAAGATTCAGCACTGATATAAATACTTTTTTCATTTTGAACACGACATTCAATAGGAGTTTGATTGAGATAATTAGAAATACTGCCATATTTTTTAGATAACTCTTCTTCTTTTTGAAGAGATTTATTTTGATATTTTTTATTTTTAGGACTTCTTAAATAATATTCTATTTCTTTTTTAGAATTTAAAACAGATTGTTCTGTTTTTACTTTTGATTTTTGATTGCTATAAAAACGACCAGTCTTTTTTGTAATAAATTGAGAGAATCCCATTTTTTGAGATAATTTTTGTGCCTCTTCTATTTGATGTTCATTGTGTTCAAAAACAATAAAATCCCAAACGGCATCACCTCCAGCAGAAATATAACTTTCAGCACTTTGCATGATTTTTTTAAAATGTGTTCCTCGTCTATAGATAGCATTTGTATCTTCTAAACCGTCAATACTGAAATGGACAAGATCAATAACTTTTGCTAGATTCTTCCACCAATCTCTTGTTCTTCCAGATCCATTTGTGAACATAGAAAGATTTAAATTTTTATTGGTTTCTCTAAAAAACTGAAAAACTTTTAAAGTGTCTTTAGCAATCATAGGGTCTCCATAATTGCCACACATATATATCCTGTTGAGTTGTTGAATAAAAGATATAGGAAATATTTGTTGGATGTCTTTTAAAGAAAGTTCTGTTAAAGGAAGTTGAGGGTTTGTACTTCCACCAGATATATTTCTTAAGCACATAGGGCAAGAGGCATTGCATTTTGAGGTGATTTCTAAATGAACTGCTTTTATATCAGAGTAACGATACATAAATTCACTTGGATGGCCAGAGACTTAAACGACTTCCTGTTTTTCTCTTAGGAATTTTACTATCCGCACTAGAAACACATGTTTTGGTTATACATGGTTCAGGTTTAGAAAAGAGTTGAAAGCCTTTTTCAATATGTCCTAAGGGAGAATCTTTACAACTGTAACTTCGTTTAATAAAACCGTCGGGTTCTCGGATGATTAGGCTGCGATAGCCAGAAGAGCATTCCCAACCTTGAAAACGATTAAAATTAAAAGCATTAAATCGTTCAGCTTGATCCATATACCATGTTTTTCCTTTAGAATCTGTGAGTTCTACTTGAAACACTTGTCCAGAGGAATCTTTTTGTTTCAGAGGTTTAAAATGAGCCTTCGGGCGAAAAGATTTTTTATTTTGTTTTTGTAAAATCTTATTCACATAATCTTTTTGAGGCAATCCTTCTTTAAGTCGTTTAAGCATAGTGTTTGTGTAACCTGAAACAATAGTTTGAGCTTTTTCATCACTTTGAGGTTTTAGAGTGACATTTATTTTTCTATCGTGAAAGTAAAGAGCGTCTTCCCAAAGGATATCAAATTTTTCAGGAACCATGACCATATTGATAGTCACATGAATTTCTTGTTCTTGAAGAAAATTAATTTTATCTGCAAAACTTTCCTTTTTTGCAAACTCTTTATGGAAAGATGCTGTAATAGTTGCACGATGGAGATTTTTGACAGTCTCAGCATATTTTTTTAACCAATTTATGCTTGGACTTAAATTGGTTGTCATATGAACAGATTGGTAATTGCTATTTGATATATCGTCTGAATAGTAACGGAGTAAATCTAGATAACCTTTGTGTAGGGTCGGCTCTCCTCCACTAAAAGAAAAATGGAAAGAATTAAAATTTCTTTCTCGGGCTTGTTTTTTAATATCAGTCATTGTTTTGATGAGAAGATCTAAAGGGCGATGATCAGGCTTGGAAGACCTTGCATAAGGCCAACAATAGGAGCATTTGTAATTACAAAAGCGTCCTAAAAGCCAACTCACACAAAATAAATCCCGATGGAGAAGGCTGGCTTGGCCAACTCTTTCAATTTCAGAAAAAGGAATATCACTAAAAGAGTAATTGGAAAAGAGATTAGACATGTGAGTTATTATATATAAAAAAGAGTTTAAGAGATATAATTTTTATAAAAAGCTAGAAATTTTTTTTAAAAACTATAAAATAAAAGCCTTCTATGGAGCAAATTCAAAAAATTCCGAGATGGTATCTTTTAAGATTGAGTGATCAATTTTCAAAAGAGGTTTCTTTATCTTTATTTGGTGGTTTATCTTCTTCAGAAAAGTCTTTTTTCTCTTTTAAAGAAGAGGTTAAAAAATCTTTAAAATTAGATTATGAGAGGATTCTATTGCCTTGGAATTTTGTATTTCATTCTGATATTAAAAAAATAATTTCTTTTATTAAAGAAACCCCATCTCATTGGGTGGTTTCAGTTCATAGTTTGTCTTTAAAATTTAAGAAAGATATAATAGATTCTCTAACTTCTGAGTCGGATCTATTGGTTGATTTTTTCTTGGAAAATTACGATTCGAAAACTTTTTCTTATTTGGAATCGGTTAGGTCGCAGTTTCAGATAACCATCCCAGCTTATAAGGATTTAGATGTTCAATCTTTAATTGATTCTTTGCCTATCAAATATCATGAAAAACTTCACATTCATTTTCCTTATTACCATAAGAAACACTCTCAGCTCTATACCTCTGTTAATATGTATAATCTTCTTAAAGAAAAATATTATCCTCCACCTCAAATAGATATATTTAATTTATCTATTCCAGAGGATTTAAAATTGGAACCCGAATTGACACCTGTGTTTTCTTACCCCATTCCTCATTCTGATATTCATATTTCCGTTATTATACCTTCCTATAACAGTAAGGAATCTTTGCTTTTAGTTTTAAAGCATCTTTATAAACAAGACTTGCCAAAAAAAAATTGGGAAGTGATTGTAGTAGATGATGGAAGTTCTGATAAGACAGAAAATCTTTTAAAAAAACAAACCTATTTATCTAATATGAATTTTAAATATCTCTATTTTCCAAGATTGCGAGAAAGATATGGTATAGGAGATCATAGGTTTAGGGCAGGTTTGTCTAGAAATGTAGGTGTTAAAAATTCTGAAGGTCAGTATTTGGCTTTTTTAGATTCTGATATTTTGATTCCTAGAAATTATCTTTCCTCTATTTGTGAAAAATTATCTAGGTATGATGTTATTCAGCATCCTAGATATCATTTAAAAAGGAGGTCTCCAAAAGAATATGAGGATATAGATAAAAAGTCACATACTTTTATAAAAGGTAATACCTATTGGGAAGATTTTTATAAAAGTGATGAAGATTGGAATGAGAAAGACAAGGCTTGGAAATACATTTCCACAAATACTTTATGTTTGAAAAAAGAAATTTTTAAAAAAGCAGGTTGGTTTCGTAAAAATTATACTTGTTATGGTTTTGAGGATACAGACCTTGGTTGGAGGCTTTCTAAGATGAAATGTAAATTTCACTTCAATAAAGTCAATACTTATCATTTGTATCGTTCTTCAGAATTTTTGAATTTTCATTTTATAAAGTCTTATTTACTAGGTCAGTCTGCTGGTATTTTTTTTCGTAACACTCATTCTTTGGAAGGTTATGAAGAGTTTAAGCATTTGATAAATAACAAATGAAATGATTAGGTAAGGGTATGGATATATTTTTTCTGTCTTTTGATGAAACTTATAGAGAAAAAAACTGGCAACATTTAAAATTTAAATTTCCTCAAAGTCGTAGAGTTCATGGTATTAAAGGTATCGCTTTGGCTCATCAAATGTGTGCCAATCTTTCTCAAAGTCCTTTTTTCTTTGTTGTGAATGCTGATAATGAGATTTTATTTGAAAATTTTCAATTTCAACTTCCAGAACAAAAAATAGAACAGGCTATTTACACTTGGAGAAGTTTGAATCCTGTGAATGGGTTGGCTTATGGCTTTGGAGCAATAAAACTTTTTCCAAAAATGCTTTTTTTGTCAGCAGCTAAAAGTTTAGATGTTTCTACTTCTTTGAAAATTCCTTATAAAATTGTTTCTCAGATGGCCTCTATCACTCGGTTTAATTCTTCTCCTTTAGAAGCTTGGAGAGGAGCTTTTAGAGAGTGTGTAAAACTTTCTAGTCAAAATATTTCTCATCAAAAAACTTCAGAGACAAAGGAACGACTGAAAATTTGGTGTGAAAAGGCTGAGAATCAAGATTTTGCTTCTTATGTTTTATTTGGAGCCAACCAAGGTAGAGAATATGGAAGAAAATATAAAGATCATAAAATGGCTTTAAATAAAATTAATAATTTTGATTGGTTAAAAAAGTTTTTTATTAAAAATGTTAAGGATAAGTGTTAAAGTCAATCAGAGGTTATTTTATGAAAATGAAAAAAAAGATTACTAGTTCTGAAGATATAAGTCCTACATTTTGTGTTTTACCTTGGATTCATCTATCCACTCGCCCTAATGGTCATATGAGAGTGTGCTGCACGGCCAATGCTTCCAGTGCTAATGCATTTAATGATCAAAAATATAAAGGAGAAGTTGGTATTTTGAAAAAAAAAGATGGATTACCTGCTAATTTCAATCATACGGATTTAAAAACAGCTTGGAATGCTCCTTATATGAAAAATATTCGCACTCATATGTTAAGAGGTCAAATACCCCCTTCTTGTACGAAATGTTTCAAAGAAGAAAAGTCAGGATATCAATCCAAAAGGACTTGGGAAAATCAATTATGGATAGATCGTTTAGATATGAATGAACTTCTTACAAATACAAAAGAGGATGGAACTGTTCCTGATAAAATCTGCTATGTTGATCTTCGTTTAGGTACTAAATGTAATTTAAAATGTATAATGTGTTCCCCTCATGATAGTTCTTTGTGGGTTAAAGATTGGAATAAATTGTATCCTACAATAAAAAATAAATCTCTTAAAGAACTTATGGTTTGGAATAATAAAGGTAAGGTTGATGGAGCTTCTTACAGTTGGTATAAAGACAATGAATCTTTTTGGAAACAACTTTTAGAACAAATTCCAAATATGAAACAAATTTACTTTGCAGGTGGGGAAAGTACTATTATTCCAGAGCATTATGATCTTTTAGAAAAATGTGTGGAGAAAGGTTATGCTAAAAATATTGAGATTAGGTATAATAGCAATGCTGTTGAATTGCCTGAAAAATTGTTTGATTTATGGAATCATTTTGAAAAAGTTATTTTTCATTTTTCTTTAGATAGTATTTTTGAAATGAATGATTACATTAGATTTCCAAGTCAGTTTCAACATTTAGAAGAGAATTTAGAACGGTTAGATGAAACACCAGATAATGTTTTTGTAACCATTGCTTGTGCCGTTCAAATGTTAAATATCTATTATCTCCCTGATTTTATAAAATGGAAAATTGGAAAGAATTTTAAAAAAATCAATGTTTGGCCTAAAAGTGCAGGGCTTATAGACACTCATTTTGTTTATCATCCTGCTCATTTGAATGTTAAAGTTTTCCCTAAGTGGTTTAAAGAAGAGGTGACAAAGAAATTTGAAGATTTTTACATTTGGCTTAAAAATTATAAGTCGGGTCATTCAGACTTTTTAAAGCATCCTTATGGAATTAAAAGACTTCAAGGAATGTGTCAATTTATGCATTCAGAGGATTGGTCTAACCGCATGGTAGAGTTTCAAGAGTATATTATAAAAATGGATAAAATAAGGAAAACAGACTTTAAAAAAACCTTTCCTGAGATGGAAAAATTATTGTCTTGTTAATTTTTTAACCTGATCTGGATATCTTGACCTGTCAACACCCTCGTTTAAATAACTTATTTTTTTATTAAGTTTAAAAAACAATTACTTTTTTTTAAAAAAACATGATATGTCTAGGTAGATATAATGTATCGTTTCATGGATTCTTTAAAAGTTACTTTCTTTTTAATATTTTCTATTTTTATTTCTTTTTCTTCTTACGGAAAAGAAATAACTTATCATTTAGTTGTTGAAGATAAGACTGTTAATTTTACAGGTGAAGAGGTTAAGCATGCTCTTGCTATTAACGATTCTATTCCTGCTCCAACTTTAAGATTTAAAAAAGGGGATAAAGCTGTTATTCATGTGACAAATAAAACGAATGAACCTACAACTATCCATTGGCATGGGATTCTTGTTCCTTGGAATATGGATGGTCCTGCTTTTTCTAATAATAAACTTATACAAGTTAATGAAACTTTTACTTTTCGGTTTCCTATAAGGCATACAGGGACTTACTGGTATCATTCTCACACTGATTTACAAGAGCAAAGGGGTCTTTATGGTGCGATTGTTATTGAAGATTCTAGACCAAGATTTCATTTTGATCATGATATTGTGGCTGTCATTAGTGATTGGACTAATGAAAAACCAAGTCAGGTTTTAGCAAATCTCAAAAAAGAAGGAGAGTATTACTCTTATAAGAAAAAGTTTTTCCCATCTTTATTAGATGCTGTTTTAAAATCTTCTTTTAAAGATTTTCTAAAAGGGGAATGGACAGGTATGGGAGTTATGGATTTGAGTGATGTTGGTTACGATGCTTTTCTAATCAATGGAAAACAAAAATCTTTTCTTTCTAAGATTCGACCTGGAGATAGAGTTCGTTTAAGAGTTATCAATGCAGGTTCCTCTACACATTTCTATTTGAATCTTGGTAACCATCGTTTTTTTAAAGTCATTTCAAAAGATGGAGTGGATGTTCAGCCTGTTAAAGTCAATGAAATTTTTATAGGTATGGGAGAGACTTATGATTTGTCTTTTACTGTTCCAAGAACTAAAAAAAGTTTAGAGTTTCGTGCTACAGCTAGTGATATAACTGGTTATGGAAGTTTGATTTTTGGAAACAATCGTGACTATGAAAAGGCTCCTGATTTTGTAAAACCTAATCCTTATAAAATGGATCATGAAATGCATGGGATGAATCATGAAATGAGTCATGGTTCTCAAAATCATT
This sequence comes from Bdellovibrionales bacterium, assembly GCA_963692945.1. Classification (GTDB taxonomy): domain Bacteria; phylum Bdellovibrionota; class Bdellovibrionia; order Bdellovibrionales; family UBA1609; genus JACOND01. Next base: position 1,500,451 of record OY843585.1, on the reverse strand, counting down.
CTTCAAAGAATTCTAAATCTAAAAAAGATAGAAAGCATAAAAAGCATGAGAAGAATAAAATGCATAAGAGTCACAAGATGCACGGGGAGCACAAGATGCATGGGAAGCACAAGATGAACGAGAAGCATAAGATGCACGGGAAGCACAAGATGAACGAGAAGCATAAGATGAACGAGAAGCATAAGATGCATGGGAAGCACAAGATGCATAAAAAAGATAGAAAGCCAAACAGTGCTTCTATGAATCATGAAAACCATCATTCCCAAAAAAGCAATTCTAAAAAAGATAGAAATTTGAAAAAACAATTAGATTACAAAATGTTAAAATCTACAAAAAAAACAAATTACAATGTTAAATATCCTCGCCGTAATATACATTTGAAATTAAATGGAAATATGGGGAGTTACAATTGGTCTTTGAATGGAAAAACTTTTTCAGAAGAAAAATACATTATTGTTCGTGAGGGAGAAGTGGTTCGGATTCATTTTAAAAATGAAACTATGATGACTCATCCTATGCATCTGCATGGTCATTTTTTTCGTGTTCTTAATGGGCAAGGAAATAACTCTCCTTTATTTCATACAGTGGATGTAAAACCTTTTGAAGAAGTAACCATAGAAGTTTATATGAATGAACCAGGTGTTTGGATGTTCCATTGTCATAATCTTTATCATATGAAAATGGGGATGGCTCGCTTGATAAAGTATGAAAATTTTAAAAGACCTACAGATCTTATTGAACATGAAAAAGAATTTTCTGGAAATTTTAGAAAAGATTCTAGTTTATTTTTAAAAACAGAACTTTTTTTATTTACTAATTACTCTGAATTGAAGTTAGGTGCTAAAAAGGGGAAATATAAATTTTCAATAAAAATGGAAATGAAGGAGTATGAGTTTGATGCTTTTAAAGTAGAATCAAAAATAAGTAGAAAATGGAAAGGGATTCCTTTTCGTTTTATTGGAGGTGCTGTTTATAAAAATAAAAAATGGCATGGCTTGTGGGGTGTTGCTTATATTCTTCCTTTACTGATAGATTTAGAAGTTTTTATAAGAACAGATAAAGAACTAAAAGTTGAATTAGAAAAAGAGATACCTCTATGGTCTCGTTTGAATTTAGAAGCAGAGTATAAGTTTAAAATGAAATTAGGTCATGAGCATAAAAAACATGAAGTAGAAGCATTCCTTGATTATCAAGTGCATGATCGTCTAAAACTTGGAATTTATTATAGGACAGAGTATGAATCTGATGAAGATTTAGAACATTCTATAGGAGCAGGTTTTAGAGCCTTGTTTTAATCTAACTTAAGTAGATAGAGTAAAAAACCAGTCAAATCTAAAAATTAAATTTTATCTGTAAAAGATATAAAGGATTTTAGAAAAAAAAGTAAAAATTTATATGCTGAGATAATATTGAATTATGAATTCTGTTGAGAAGCTCACTAATAAATAGTCTTGTATAGGAATCAGAAATGGCTTTTCTATTAGATTTGACCTATAAATGATATATGAAAATATCTAAAATAAAAATTTTTATTATTTTAAGTTTTCTTTGTTGTTTTACAACCGTTTTTTATTTTGATCTTTTTCAATATTTAAATTTTGATTTTATTCTTGCTCAAAGAGATTCTTTTTTGAATCTTTATGAAGATTATCCTCTGCTTGTAATTTTTAGCTTTTTTATAATTTATGTACTTACCACAGGATTTTCAGTTCCAGGAGCAGCTGTCCTTACCTTAGTAGCCGGTTATTTGTTTGGTCTTTTAATAGGGACTCTCATTATTTCTTTTGCGAGTGCTTTAGGAGCAACAATGGCTTTTTTAATGTCAAGATTTTTATTGAAGGATTTAATTCAAGAAAAATTTAAGTCTAAATTAAAAACCATCAATGAAGGATTCCAGAAGGATGGAATTTTTTATCTTTTAACTCTTAGACTTATTCCTCTTTTTCCGTTTTTTATGGTGAATTTAGTTATGGGTATTACGCCTATTAGAGTCATTCCTTATTTTATTGCTAGCCAATTGGGGATGCTTCCTGGAACTATTGTATATGTTAATGCTGGAACTCAAATTTCAAAAATCAATTCTTTAAAAGATATTTTGTCGCCAATGATTATTTTATCTTTTTTAGTATTGGCTTTGCTTCCTTGGATTATAAAAGGGATTATGAAATTTGTTTCGTTTAAAAAGAAAGGATAGAATGAAATACAAAAAACCTAAAAAATTTGATTTCAATATTATTGTTATAGGTGCTGGAAGTGCAGGTTTGGTTTGTTCTTATTTGTCAGCTGTGCTGAAAGCAAAAGTGGCTCTTATTGAAAAACATAAAATGGGTGGGGATTGTTTAAATACAGGTTGTGTTCCTAGTAAAGCTCTTATCAGGTCGGCTAAAATGTTATCTTATGCTAAGAAAGCTAAGGATTATGGGTTTCAATCTTCTCATATAGATTTTGATTTTAAAGATATTATGGAGCGAGTTCAAAAGATCATACAAAAAATAGAACCTCATGACTCCGTTGATAGATACACTAAATTAGGTGTAGATTGTTTATCTGGTGAAGCAGAAATTCTTTCTCCTTATAAGGTGAAGCTTAAGGATAAAATTTATACAACTCGCTCTATTGTTATTGCAACAGGAGCTCGTCCTAGAGTTCCTCCCTTTAAAGGTTTAGATAAAATCTCTTACTTAACTTCTGACAATGTGTGGAAGTTAAGAACTCTGCCTAAAAAAATGGTTATTTTAGGAGCTGGTCCTATAGGTTGTGAATTGGCTCAATGTTTTCAAAGATTTGGAAGTCAAGTGACTTTGGTTGAAAAAGCTCCTCGTATTTTATTTAGAGAGGATATAGAAATTTCAGAGATCATCCATAAGAAATTACAATCAGAAGGAATGAATATTTTAACAGCCCATGAAGCCAATGAATTTTACATTAAAGAAAACAGAGAAAAAATACTAAAATTAAAAAAAGAAGATGAGTCCATAATAGAAGTTGCTTTTGATGAAGTTTTGATAGCTCTTGGCCGTCAAGCCAATATTGAAGGTTTTGGGCTTGAGAATTTGAAGGTTAAAATAACTTCTAGAGGAACGATTGAATCAGATATGTTTTTAGCTACAAATTATTCTAATATTTTTGTTTGTGGAGATGTTGTAGGGCCTTATCAGTTTACGCATATGGCTGCTCATCAAGCTTACTATGCTTGTATCAATGCTCTTTTTAGACCTTATACAAATTGGCTTCCTTCTTTTGTAAAAAAGAAACACCTTGCTGTTAATTATGATGTTGTTCCTTGGGCAACCTATACCGATCCAGAAATAGCAACAGTGGGACTTACAGAAACAGCTGCTAAGGCACAAAAAATAAAATATGAACTTACAACTTATCCTATGGATGATTTAGATAGAGCCATCACCGATGATGAAGATCATGGTTTTATTAAAGTTTTAACAGTTCCTGATAGTGATAAAATTTTAGGTGTGACTATAATTCATAGTCGTGGGAGTGATTTGATATCAGAATTTATTTTAGCAATGACAAATGGTTTAGGATTGAATGCCATTTTAAAGTCCATACATATTTATCCAACTTTCCCTGAGGCTAATAAATATTTAGCTGGTCGTTGGAAGCAAGCTCATAAACCTGAAAAATTATTAAAATGGCTTCAAAAATTTCATAATTGGAGACGAAGCTAAAGATTTTTCTAACAAGAATCTTATTATAAAAATATAGTTCCTGAAAGAAAATGGTTGATTGGTTTTAAAAAAGAATTTGTGAAACTTTTGATATCAGTAATATAAAAAGTTGTTAATGATTTTCTTTCTTAGATTCTTTTTCTACTTCTTTTTCCCAAGTTGCATCTGCTTTTCCAACCAACTCATTATGATCACCTTTTAACCATTTCTTTAAGGTGTTAGTTCCCCAAGAATTATAAAAGAGATACAATCTATCTTTTCCATTAGCATCCGGAGCTATGAGAAAGGTATCATAGTTTACAGGTACTCTACTTTTTCCATAAGACATAGCCCAAGCACACCAACCTCCATAAGCAGGAAGGTAATCTTCAGGGTTTGCTTCAAAGAGTTCTTTGTTTTTTTGAGAAGAGAAATGATAAGTTACATTTTTATATTTTACAGAGAATTTATTAGAACCTTTTTTACCTTCGTCTGTGATTCCATCTTCATGATTTTGAAAGTAAGCCACGACATCATGGCCATTGAGTGCAACCCCTTTCTTACTATGATTATAGAAACCAAAGTGTCCTGTTAATACCATAGGAATTATAATAGTACTCGTTATAATTGCTGTATTCATTGTGATTCCTCCTTAAGTAAACAATCTACTTTATTATAGATTGAATTGTGTTTATTAGTCAATACTACAAATCAAAAGTACATCAAATCAATCTTTTAAAGATAATATTTCAATTTTAGTTTTGTAAATCATTCTTTTTGTTCATTTTATGGTTTTTAAGTGTAATAAAAGTGGTTATTAAAAGATTTTAAAAAAACCTGACTGTTTCAAAATGAAACAACTCAATTTGAATTTTTTTTGTAACTCTTAACAAAATTTTATAATGAGTTTAAAGGTGTAAAATAAAAACTGAAAAAATGGGGTGCTGAATAGGCATAAATTGAGAAAAATTTTCAGTTAAATGGAATTAAAATAGCAAAACCATAGATTTCTGTTGATAAATATCTGTGAATTAAGTATTATTGTAAAAGGTTTTTTTTAATGGAGTGATATTTTAGAAAAAATGAAAAAAATTTACTTTATTTGCTTTATAATTTTTATACAAGATATTTCTTGGTCTGAGTCTTGTAAAGATTCTTTCAATCTTACTACTCAAACAGGGGAATCATCAAAAATGAAAATTTTGGACCTAGCAAAAATTTTAGACTCACACATAAAATCTTTAGGAGAATTAAATAAAAAGGAAGGAACTTCATACATCACAGTTTTAGACTCACACATAGAAAATTTAGAAAAGTTCAAGAATAAAATAGAAGACTCCTCAGATATAGAAATTTTAAACTCACACATAGAAACTACAGAGGTTTTAAAAGAAATATTAAAAACTATATTAGAATCTGAAGCAAGAGAAGGTTTATTCATAGAAATTATAGACTCGTATGTAAAAAAGTTAGAAGAGTTAAAATTAGTCATAGAAGATATAGACATCATAGGTAAGTCCCTTTAGAAATATTAAAAGAAATTCAATCATCTCTTCAAAAAAACAGACCGAAAACAGACCAAAAACCAAAAATCTTTATTTAAATACAGGCAAGTTGGTTATGTGAGTTATTGAATAGATGATAAAGAAACTCCGAGACTTAGATATAGTCTCGATACAGTAGATTGATTTTTGATATGTTTTAAGTTTATTTCAAAGAACAAATATCTATCTTTGGTAACGGATCATAAGGTAGGAAATTATTCAGAAAAACTGAGAAAATGGGGGGGGGTGCTGAATAGGCATAAATTGAGAAAAATTTTCAGTTAAATGGAATTAAAATAGCAAAACCATAGATTTCTGTTGATAAATATCTGTGAATTAAGTATTACTGTAAAAGGTTTTTTTTAATGGAGTGATATTTTAGAAAAAATGAAAAAAATTTACTTTATTTGCTTTATAATTTTTATACAAGATATTTCTTGGTCTGGCGAAGGGGGAGGTAATAGTTATGATGCCCCACCAGATTTGGTTCTAAATACAGGGAGTTACTTAATTAATGCTTTTCAATGTGATACAATGGGATCGAACAGTAGGACAGCTTTAAATTCATTAAGAACCTTAACTAATGTGGTTGATGCTATTGAATCTGATAGGAAAGAGTGTCATGAGTTAAAATCCATAATTAAGACTTTACCTGATATTGATTCAATCGTAAGGACTATTGAATCTGAAAGCATTTCTTACGAGCTTAAAAAGCAAGAAGACATTGTTAAAGAATCATTTGCAGATTTGTATAGAGTACAGAATCTTCCAGCGGAAGAATTAGATTTGTACCCTTCGCAAGAAGCATTAAAGAAACGAATTGTTTTTGCAAGAGGGAGGATTGCTTCTCTATCAGCGACTCTTAGTGTAGATCAAAAAAGACATGAGATGAGAAGATATACAGAAGGAATAAAGCAACTTGATACAATGGCACAGAGCTTAAATATGGCTTTAAATTCTAACTCAAAATGTTTGGATAAGGTTCCAGGAGTGAAAGCTCATATAGCCAGTGGTCTTATGGGCATCATGGGATTTTTCTTAGAACAACCGTTAGGTATTGCAACAGCACTTTCTGGAAAGATTTTACAAAATGTGTTTTCCATTAGAACATCTAAGCAGAGAAGGAAAAGAGATGCATTTAATCCATCAGCTCAAGCATCCATTTTTACGGGTTTGACATGTGCATTACAAAGTTTGAATGAACAGCATTGTAAAATTATCAAGCAAGAATCTTTGTTAAATGGATATACCGAAGCAAAGAGTTGTACCGAATGTGAACAAAGTAGTCTAAAAAAAATGTACTCAGAATTAAAGATAATTAGTGAAGTGAGATCCCATATTGAAAAATTTAACTCATGGTTTTCTAGAAAATCACTAAGTAAAGGTTATACAGGTCATCACTTAACTGAATTAAAGGACAAGGCTCTAAATCATGTTTTAAGTTATATAAGGGGCATTGAAAGTAGAATAATTTCAGGTGAAAAAGCTTTACATACAATTGGCGATAAGCCAGTGAGTAGAAAAAAAGAAATTGAAAGTATAGTGGGGAGTGTAATAGGTAAATTTAATTCTCTATTATATCCAAACAATTCTGAAGTTTCTAACATGCTTTCTAGTACTCTTACTAATCAAGAAACAAAATTTGGTAAGTATTTATTAGTTTTGAAAAAAGAAGATCAGACTCAAGAACAAATTGATGTTTTAATAAATGAATTTAATCATTATTATTTATTAGGGGGTCAGGATAGAACTCCAAAACAATTTGATACATTTTATGAAGTTTATTTTAAGATGTGGGAAGGAAGCTATACTGGATCAGAGTATAAAAAAATAAGGGAAAAAATATATTCTGAAGATGTGTTAGACAGAATAAAATTAAATCTTCTCAATTATAAAAAGCGATGGATTAAATCCTTCAGTTCTGGTATAACGGCTGAGGATGTAACATCCTTAGGTTTAGAGTATTTTGACTCTCAATACGGAGAAAAAGATGAGTCTGTACTTGGGTCAGTAAAATCCATTCAGCATTTTATGAAAGAAATTGACCCAGAATTTAAAAAATCTATGCAAGCAAAATTTTTAAACCTTTCTAGTCTGAATAAAAAAATAGATAGTGTTGTAAAACAATCTGAAGATTTTTATAATAATGATGAAGTAAATAGTGAATCAGTGGTGAAATTATTTGAATCTATTGATACATTTTCGCCATCTACAGTTAATGGAAGTGATGGGTTTCTTACTCTTCATCAAACTATCGATTCATATTTTAAATTTCAAACCAAGAAAATAAATGAGGAGCTTTCTTCTATGGATCTCTCTTCCCCGATATCTAGAAACCTTTTGACATTATCTCATCAAGATGTTTTGAAAGATGCTTTGAATCTCTCTTCTTCAGGGTCATTGTTTGAAAAAGAAACAGATATTAGTCAGGCAAAAGCGATTAGTGCATTAACTTTAAGAGGTTTTACAACATATTTTAAAAATCACTTAACTCAGGCAATGAAATTAGCTGAGGGAAAGGGATTTAAGGGTAGAAAATTTGAAGATGGCGTACTAGAGAACCTTGATGATCAGTTAAAAATTAGTTTTTGTATTCATACATTAGGTCTAACAACTATTCCAAAAAAATTAAAGAAGTTTTGCAAAGGTGTGAGTGTTAAGTCGGGAGCAGCAAATCTTTCATATGATAAATTTAAAAATTTACCTCACCCGCAAAGAGTGTGTTCCTATCATGATTTTATATTTAAAGAAAAATTAAAAAATTAGTCTTATTTATAATTGAGGTGGTTTTTTGTTTTTAATGTAACCTGTGTGTGATGATACTGGTAGTAGTAGGATGAATCTTGTTGCAATTGAACTTGTAACAAAATTTTGAACCTTAAGACTGTACAATCATTTGGAGTGAGTCTTTCAGAGTAGAAACTACTAGTATAAATATTTAAAGAAAAGGGTATTATAATCTGAACTAGAGTTTTGAAAATGGTGGAGGCGACAGGGATCGAACCTGCGACCTCTTGCATGCCATGCAAACGCTCTCCCAGCTGAGCTACGCCCCCTCTTTTTATCTATAAATACCTTATACTTTTTTAAAAAACAATCCTTTGTTTTTTTGAAAGCTATCCTTTATAGTAGCGAGAAATCTATGTTTTCTTTTTATCTTTTTCGTCGTTATTTTTTATCCTCTCGTTCAACTTCTTTGGTCAAGGTGGTAGCATGGATTTGTCTTTTTGGTTTAGCAGTAAGTGTTGCTGCCCTTATTTTAATCACTAGTATCATGGGAGGTTTTGGAAAAGCTATCACCTCTCGTTTAATCTCTAATGAACCTCATCTGATTATTGATTTGAAAGAAAACCCGTTTCTCACTCAACACGAATTGAATTTTATCAAACAGAAACAACAAGAAGTTCAAGACATTCATTTTTTTGAAACTCAAGACCTTATTATTAAAACACCATTAGGTTTTAAAGGTGTTGTGGCTACAGGCTACTCTCTTGAAGATTTAAAAAATAAAAGTTCGTCTGAATTTGGAACTTTGAAATCCTATTTAACGAATACAGCCTCTCAAAAAAATCAAAGGGAGATTCTTTTAAATTATGAATTATTAGCAGAGTTAAATCTTAATGTTGGAGATGAATTGACACTTATTCCTCTTAAATCTCTTTTACTTCCTCCGTCTATGGTTCCTCCCATTAAAAAAGTAAAAATAAAAGATGTTATAAAAGATGATAATCATAAGAGTTCTGGGTTTTCTATTTTTTATGAGAGAGGTACTTTAGATTTTGGTCAATACTCTCAAATGAAATATGGGGCAGAAGTTGAGCTTAAAAATCCTGAGAATTATCTTTCTTACCAACATCTTTTTAAAAATTATAAATTTAGTAGTTGGATTGATAGAAATTCCACTTTATTTTTTGCTCTTAAGTTGGAAAGATTTATTATGACTCTATTTATTGTTTTAGCTATTATTATTTCTTGCTTAGGTATTTCTTCATCTCTTTTTTTACTTATGACTCAAAAGGGAAAAGATATAGGAATATTGCATGCTATGGGTTTGTCTCAACGAGAGATTATAAAAACTTTTACGAGGCTTGGTTTTTATCTTGCTTTGATAGGAATTTTTTTAGGTCTTTTTATAGGTGTTTCTGGAAGTGCCTTTTTTAGATTCAATCGTTTTAATATTCTTCCAGCGATGTATGAGGATAGAACCATTCCAGCCGTTTTTGATCCTTTAAGTTATTTGTTGATTACTGTATCTGCTATTTTATTGGCTTTGATAGCTTGTTATTTACCAACACGTCATTTAAGTCGTATCAAACCTGCTGAACTTTTAAAAATAACGGGTCGTTGATTTCTTTGTCGGAGAGAATTTAAAAATTTAACTTTTACACAGGAACATTAAGTTCTCTGAGGCAATCATTGAGAGATGTTTTTTTATCAGTTTGTTCTGATCTTTGACCAATGATTAAGGCACATGGGACTTGATAAGTTCCTGCTGGGAAGCTCTTATTTCTTCCTCCAGGAATGACAACCGAATTTTTAGGAACTTCTCCTACATACTCAATAGGTTCTTTTTTAGTGATATCTAAAATTTTTGTGCTTTTTGTGAGGACAACTCCAGCTCCGATCACTGCATTTTCCCGAACACAAACACCCTCTACAACAATAGAACGACTTCCTAAAAAAACATGGTCTTCAATCACGACTGGTTTTCCTTGTATGGGTTCTAAAACACCTCCTAAGCCAACACCTCCTGAAACATGAACCCTTTTACCAACTTGAGCACAAGAGCCTACTGTTGCCCAAGTGTCAATAAGAGAACCCTCATCTACATAAGCACCTATGTTGATATAGGAAGGCATTAAAACAGCATTTTTAGCGACATAAGACCCTTGCCGGACAAGAGCTTGAGGGACCACTCGCACTCCTTCTTGTCCTGTCCATTTTTTGAGAGGAACTTTATCAAAGTAGTTAAAATCTCCTGCTTTAAACTCTTGCATTTTTGTCATTTTAAAATAAAGAAGGATAGATTCTTTAACCCATGTATTCACTTCCCATTGATTGTTTTTTTTCTCACAAACACGAATTTTTCCTTCATCTAGGTTTTTTATAGTTTCTTGAACAAGAGACTCCACTTCAGGAGTTATTGTATTGGTTGAAAAGGCTTTATGTAAGATTTCAGATTTCATAGTTTTTTTATATTAGTTTTTTTTTGATCTATTCACAAATATTTTTTTAAATTCTTTTTTCACTGGCAAAAAGAGCTTTCTTAATGGCTGGAACATGCAGTTCTAAGCTCTCTTTAACACTAGAGCCTTTGGCTACCTCATAAGTGATCGTTGGTATATTTCTTTCTATACCACAGTAATCTCCAAGGCTACCAGGAGTAGGGTAACCAATATAGTCAGAAATTTTGTATTTGGTGTGTTGAGAGATGATTTCGGCTTCAGGGTTGCATTCTCCATTTGTATTGATTACAGGATTCCAAGAATGAAGGCTAATAATTAACTTGGGTTCATAATTTTCAATCCATTTTATGAGAGATTTATTTTCTGGTTCACTACAAGGGGAGAGACCAGGATAGTATTTTTGTTTTTCATATTTATTCGTCCAGTTTTTTGTAGGAAGATTTCGGTTGAGATCTACATTATTTCCATTTGTTCTATTGCCTTTTAAGGCTCCTTCTATATTAAAAATAGGAATAAGAGTTAATTTTAATTTGTATTCAAAAGATTCTAGAAAAGAGTGTAAAAGCCCTTTTGCAACATAAATGCCTTCTGGTTCATCTCCGTGAACTCCAGCTAAAATTAAAACTTGAACCCCTTTTGTTCCAAAATCATAGGAGTAAATAGGTAAGCCTTGAACAGTTAAGCCAAATGTTTTCATTGGTTGTATTGCTTTAATACAAAATAGGTTTGTGTCATTAAAATGAGACTAAAACAAGAGATGTAAAAAGTTGTAAGGAATACGGCTACATCTATGAAAACTACAGGAATCATTTGTTCAGAAAAAACTATTTTGAGTATGGAAAAAAGTGGTTTGGAAATAAGATGCAATGTCAATGTAAAGCCAATCAATAACAGTATGCCAGTCAGAAAACCTTTTGTTGTTTGCTTAGAGGCCTTTAGAGCCGAAATTTTATCATTTTTATAGTCTTCATCAAAAAAAGTAGCCTGAGTCACAAGGGCAAGTTGTAAAGCTTTTATGATTCCTGGAATAATGAGTAATAAGATAAAACAAATAATAGTAAAAGTTGTTTTTATATGATTGACGACAAGTGGGAACATATTTTCAGAGAGAAAATCCCAAAAATTGACAGTGGATTTATTTTTCTTTTTGTTGAGAAAGACAAAAACATAATAGGGAACAATAAAAATAATAAAACAATGCCCTATTAAGTTGAGTCCCATTTTTAGAATTTGTGTTATATAAGCCTCTATCGGTGCTCCTGAAGAGGTGTCAGGGAATTGCATTTTCATGGTTACAATACAGAGGATGGCTAAGGGAAACCAAATGGAAGCAAAATTTAAGGTGGTCTTTTTAAAAACAAATGGAAGGCATTTAAAACTTTCTTGAAAGATTTGACGGATTCCTGAAATGAGAGAAATTTTTGTGCGAGAATTCATAGAAATTTCTTTACTTGCATTCATTCAAATAAGGCTATATTACGAATTATATTGAAGCAAGTTTTTTTAGCCCGAGTGGCGGAATTTGGTAGACGCACAGGACTTAAAATCCTGGGGTTTTAACGATCGTGCCAGTTCAAGTCTGGCCTCGGGCACCACTTAATAATTTGTAGATTGTGACGTTGTGGAGAGTGAAAGTATAAGGAGTTATTAATGAAATCTTTGTTTAGTCGTAAGTTGGAAAAAGTATCAAGAGAGATATTTGAAAGATACCCTAGTGAATTGTCTAAGCTCGTGGGAACAAGTCATGGTGTGTATGCTCTTTATGATGAAAATGAATTATATTATGTTGGTAAAGCACGTGATTTAAAACGAAGAATTCGGCAACATTTAAAGGATCGTCATTTTGCTCAATGGACGCACTTTTCCTTATTTCTGACAAGTAAATCAGCACATATCCATGATATTGAGTCAGTGATTATACTTATTTCATATCCAAAAGGAAATAGAGTAAAGCCAAAAAATATAGACAGCACTTTAAAGAAAGAACTGCAATCTCTAGTAAGAAAAAGACAGAAAGAAGAAGATGCCAGACTGTTTGGTCAAAAAAATTCAAGAAAGAAAATTAGAAACAGAGCTACTACACATCCTGATTTAAAAAAATTTTTTACAAACTCAAAATCACTTTTTAAAAGATATAAAGGTAAAGAATATAAAGCAGAATTATTAACTTCAGGTAAAATCAAATATAAGAATAAATTGTATACATCCCCCACTGGAGCAGCTAAAGCAGTTGTTGATAGTGGACACGTAAATGGGTGGGATTTTTGGTATATCAAAAATAAAGATGGTGATTGGGTGAAATTGTCTTCATTAAGATAGGTTGCTTAACAACGTTTCAATAAAATAGAATCTGATTTTGAAAAGGAAATAAAAAAAATATTGTTTAACAAATTTTGAATCTAATGGATTAGAAGAAACATCAACTACCGAGGATTTCTCGGTAGTTCAAAAAGAAGGTTTTCGCAATGTTCAGCGAGTTCTTAAATACTACAATCTAGATGCTATTATTGCAGCGGGCTAAAGGCTATAGATGAAAAAAATTATTAAAAGATTTGTCATTTCTATAGGTATTGTGATTGTTGTTTTATTTGTTTTACTTGTTTTGTTTGTCTTACTTATTCAAGCACGAGATAGGGGTTACTTTTATCGGGGAGAGTTTATGAGCCTTAAAAAAGTTTGTGAAAGATGGGGAACCCAAGATTTTGATTTAGAAAAATTTAAAGCAGCTAGTAAAGATGAATCCATCAGGGCAAAAATGGCTTGTTCTCTTTTAAAAAATCAAAAAAAATATAAAGAAATAGACATAGGTGAAATAAGAAAAAAATTTGGAGATCCTACGGGATATTATTTTAGCGATATGATTCCTGCTTATCTCATTGATCGAGCTAAATATTGGGGAGAAGATACTTGGCAACTTGTTTTTTTCATTAATCGGAAAGATAAAATATCTAGAATGGTTGTTCATAAAAATTGTTGCAGTGAAGCAGTAAAAAGAAGATCTAGAAAAAGAAGACTTGAATTAGAAAAAAACTAGATTTTTTTACAAGATGAAACAATATGGCTGACACAAAATTTAATTGCTGAGTTATTTGAAGTGACTAAGTCAACAATTAGTGAGCATTTAAAAAATATATATGAATCTAATGAATTAGAACAAGATTCAACTGTTCGGAATTTCCGAACAGTTCAAAAAGAAGATTCGCAAAAGAGATGAAGAGTTGGGAATCTACATAGGGGCAAATTGTCCCCAGGTAGAAATGCTTACAGAAACAGGCAAGAAAAGGAAAATCCTTGCGGGAAATACAAGAGATGTCTTGCGTATCATCCGACTTAAATTAGAAAAACACTAGATTTTTTACTTTATGCAAAGATTTAATAAAGTACAATTTTTTTTGAATAAACGAAATGGAATCGATTTTGCATATAGATTTTGTAAACAATTTTCAAAACCAAAAGGAGGTTACAATGAAAATAACAAAATCTAAAAAGCTTGTTTATTTTACAAGTCTTTTTTTAATGCTGTGTCTGTTAGTTGCTCCACAGACTTACGGAAATGATCTATCAGATCACAGTAAAGAGGAGCTGCTTACAGTAATAGGCAATATGTGTTTGGATACATGGTGTGAAGGGGGAGTTTGGTTTGACTTTCATACTTTTAATTGTGACTTTGATTATGAAGAATGTGTGTTTGGTTTTACATACTGGGAAAAAGGCAATGAGGACGATTATTATGAGCATGAATGCACTTTAGACGTTCCTTCTGAAGATTATATTTTTGAAGATTCTAGTCACTCTAGTATGTCTCAAAACTTTTATTGGGAGGTAAGTGATTGTATAGACTATAGCTAATGGATTAAAAGAAATCAACTCAGTATGTGCAAATTTTGCACATACTGCCAGTGATGGAAAAACCTATCAAACACAATACTACATCTTTGGATGCCATCATTGCTGTGGGTTACCGTGTTAATTCGGAAATGACTAAAAACTTCTATGCTGTTTTTAGTTAGAAAAAAAAGGTTATTTTAGGTTCATTACACCAATTATTAGTTACGGCTATTATCAACACTAGTTTTATAGGCGGCAATCACTATAAGGATACGTGGATCAATCGTCTTATGATTGGAAATATTTACAGTCCAATTGTCACCCATTAAATTAAACATAGGGCGATCAATGGTTGTAACAGTTTTTCCTGAGTTATCATATAATTTTAAGGATGTTGTTAACCATTCCGTTTTTTTTGAAAAAGCAATTTGATTGCCTTCAGAGTCTAATATGGAGTATGTAGTGTAATATTTTAAAAGAGATTTCAGAACATTTTCTTTTATTGTTCCAATTTTATTGTTTTGACAGTCAAACACGTCTATCTGAGTACCCCAAGATAATATTTTTTCTTTTGCAGTTGCTAAACGATTTCCATCAAAGTCATCATAATCAAATGAACGAGTTAGACTGATAATTCTTTCTGTGATTTTGCCAAGAGTTTCACCTTCACTTTCAATATCTAAGGTTGTAGAAAATGACAAAAGTCGTTCATTTAAAATAAATTGGTCAGGTAATTTGGGAATAGGACAATTTGCCCAGCTAGCAAAAGGAAGAAGTAGGGCAACAATTAAGATCTTTTTCATGAAAACTCCTTTGAGAAAAATGTTAATAGATATTAAATTTTTTTAATAGATTTTGATAGAAAAGTCAATCAAGTTATTATATACTTTAACGAAAATAAATTTCATTAAATGATTTCTTTAAACAATTATGAGCCTTTCTTTTATACTAAGGATAGGTCATGGGTTTTTTAAATTTTTTAATAAAATATTTTCAAATTAAAGATGCTGATTCCATTCAAGTTGGTGAAATAAAATCCATTCATACTCATTCTCAAGAAGTTCAAAACGAATCCTTATTTGTAGCTCTAAGAGGTCAAAGAGAGGATGGGCATAATTATATAAAGGATGCCATTCAAAAGGGAGCGAAGGCTTTATTGGTTGAAGATTCTTCTCAAATCCCTTCGGATTTTAAAGGCTTGGTTTTAAAATCTAAGGACACTCGCAAAGACCTTTCCATTCTCTTAAATGAATACTATCAATTTCCTTCTCAAAAACTTTTTACAATAGGTGTAACAGGAACGAACGGTAAAACCACTATATCTTATATGATAGAACATATTTTTAATTCTTGTGGTTGGCCTACAGCCGTTATAGGTACTGTAGATCAGCATTTTAAAGAGAAAAAATGGAGTGCTCAATTAACAACACCAGATTCTTTGGAAATTTTTGAAAGATTAGAGAGTTTTATAAATTTAGAGGCAAAGGCTTGTGTGATGGAAGTGTCCAGTATCGGATTGGATCAAAGGCGAGTGGCAGGAGTGGATTTTAAAGCGGCTATTTGGACTAATTTAAGTTGGGATCATATGGATTATCATTCCGGTTTAGAAGATTACTTTCAGTCAAAAAAGAAGTTATTTATAAATAATTCCGATAAAAACTTTTTTTCTATAATCAACAGTGACGATAATTACGGACAAAAACTTATCAAAAATTTAAAATCCAATTGTTACACTTATGGTTCTAAAAAATCTGATTTTAATTTTAAAATAAAAGATCAAAACTTATCCAAAACTGTTTTTGATCTAAAGACGCCTTTTGGTTCAACAACTGTTGAACTTCCTTTATTAGGTTATTATAATGTTTATAATGCTGTTGCTTCCTTAGCCTGTGCAACAATTATAGGATTTAAATTGGAAGAAAGTAAAAAGGCTTTAGAAAGTTTCAAAGGTGTTTCTGGTCGGTTGCAAAAAGTCACTGATGATAAAAATTCTTTTCAAGTTTTTGTAGATTATGCTCATACACCTTTAGCCATTGCCTCTGTCCTTAAAACTTTAAAAACCTTTAAAGAAGATAAAAATCTAATCATCGTTTTTGGTTGTGGAGGAGATAGAGATAAAGAGAAGAGAAGCCCTATGGTTCAAGAGGCTATTAAATTTGCTGATAAAGTTTTTTTCACTTCCGATAACTCTCGTTTTGAAAGTCCTGATAACATTGTAAAAGATGGATTGAAAGATTTAGAGAATCCTCAAAAAATGAAAGTGAGAGTTGAAATGGATCGTGAAAAAGCTATAAAAGAATCTATTTTCTTTGCTAAAGAGGGAGACATTGTTTTAATTGCAGGGAAGGGGCATGAGAAGTTTCAAATTGTAGGGGAAAGAAAAATTCCGTTTGATGATTTAGAAATAGCTAAAAAATATTTAAAAGAGAGATTTCAATGAGTTGGTCATTAAGTAAAGAAGAATTGATTCAATCTGTTAAAGGTCAAGTCTTAAGAGGAAGTGTTGAGAGTTTCTCTGGTATCTCTACCGATTCTCGTAAAACTTTAAAAAAAGATTTATTTTTTGCCCTTAAAGGAAAAAATTTAGATGGGCATGATTTTTTATCACAGGCTTTAGAGCAAGGGGCTACAGGTTTTGTGGTAGATGATGAAGACAAAATACGAGATTTAAACAATACTCAAAAAAAGGTAACCATTGTAAAAGTCAAAGACACTGTAAAAGCTCTACAAGATTTATCTGTTTTTTGGAAAAAGAAACTCAATATTCAAGTGCTTGCTGTGACGGGCAGTAATGGTAAAACAACAACTAAAAGTTTTGCTAAAACACTCATGTCTTCCTTGCCTGCTTACTCCAACCCTAAAAGCTATAATAATCCTATTGGAGTTCCTTTATCTTTACTATCTGTTTCTCAAAAAAATAGTTTTTTAATTCAAGAAATCGGAGCGAATGCACCGGGAGAAATCTCCTTTCTTTCTTCTTTGTGTGAACCTTTTGTATCGGCTGTAACTATGGTGGGAGATTCTCATTTGGAAGGTTTTGGCTCCATAGATAATATAGCAAAAGAAAAGAAACAAATTTACATTAAAAGCCCCAAAGCCATTTGGATTTTTAATCGTGATAATCTTTATACAGAAAAAATGTTTCAAGAACTTTCTGCTTCATCTCAGAAAATCATTTGTTTTTCTAAAAAGAAAAAAGAGGTTGATGTTCATTTGCAATTTTTAAAGGAGACTCCTGAGTCTTCAGAAGTGGCTGGTGTCATTCGTGGGATTTCCTCTAAAAGTTTGGTTTCTTTTTCAGGTCATCACAACTTAGATAATTTAATGTGTGCTTGCAGCTTAGCTCTTAGTGCAGGACTAGACCCCAAAGAAATTTGGAATCAAATATCTAAGTGTCAAATGCCTGAAGGAAGACAGCAGTGGTTTCATTTTTCCTTGCAAAAATCTTCTATTCTTTTTGATTCTTACAATTCTAATCCTGTGAGCATGAAAGCCTTTTTAAAAACTTGTGAATTGGCTGATTTTAGTAAGAAAGTTTTTGTATTAGGAGATATGAAAGAACTAGGGAAGAACTCTCAAAAATACCATGAAGATTTGGCTTCTTACCCTCTACTATTAAAATCTTCTTTTTTGTGGTTTATAGGTGATTATGGAAAAAGTTTTGAACAGGCGTTGATAGATCAAGGTTTTAAAGGGCAGTTTTTTCAATCAGATAAATACGATAGAAAATATTTAAAAAATCTCCAAGAGATTTTAAAAAGTGGCTGTTTATTAGGAATAAAAGCCTCTAGGAGTTTCGCTTTAGAGGATCTCTTCTTTGATCTTACAGGGACAAAAACTCTGTAGTAAGGTTGACATCTTCAATAAATAGGTTATCTTTTAACAATTCTCATGGTTTATAAATGGCTCTTTGATTTATCTTCTACTATTCCTATTTTTAATGTTTTTCAATATATAACTTTTCGTTCTTTTTTAGCTTTTTTTACTTCCTTTTTTGTTTGTTGGTTATTGGGTGGTTTATTTCTTTCTAGATTTCAAAATAGAAAATTAGGGGAGCATATCAATAGTGATAGTCCCTATTCTCATCAAAAGAAAAAAGGAACTCCTACTATGGGAGGTAGTTTTATACTTTTTGGTTTACTATCAGTTTGTTTTTTGTGGATTGATTTATCAGAGCCCTTGGTATTAGGAACTATATCTATTGTCTTTGGTTTTGCTCTTATAGGTTTATGGGATGACCTTTTAAAACTGAGAAAGAAAAACTTTAGAGGGATTCGACCAAGATGGAGACTTCTTATAGAGATGGTTTTTTCTTTTTTGGTTTTGTATATTCTTGGCAAACAAAATGTTTTATCCACAGAACTTTACTTTCCATTTTTTAAGGATGTGACTTTAGATTTAGGTTTGTTTTACTTTCTATTTGGAGCTTTTGTCATTACAGGTTGTGCAAATGCAGTGAATCTCACAGATGGTTTGGATGGCTTAGCTGTTTTTCCTGTTGTTGTTTGTGCTGCTGCTCTGTCTGTTTTCACTTATTCGGCGGGACATTCAGAAATTGCTAGCTATTTAAATATGCCTTATATTCTTGGTGCTGGAGAGTTGACCGTTTTAAGTTCTGCTGTAGTGGCTTGTGGTTTAGGGTTTTTGTGGTACAATTCTTATCCTGCCCAAGTTTTTATGGGGGATGTTGGTTCATTAGGGCTTGGTAGTTTTTTAGGGGTGATATCTGTTCTGACAAAGAATGAATTGCTTTTAGTTGTGCTTGGAGGTTTATTTGTGGTTGAAGCTTTGTCAGTTGTTTTTCAAGTGGCTTCTTATAAGCTAACAGGTAGGAGAATTTTTAAAATGGCACCTATACATCATCATTTTGAATTGAAGGGAATGGAAGAATCTAAAATTATTATTCGGTTTTGGATTATTTCTATATTACTTGCTGTGATTAGTTTTGCAACTTTAAAGATTCGTTAGGAATTATTATAAAATAAGAAAATTATGTTAACAGAATTAGATCAAATTAAAGGTAAGAAAATAGCTGTTGTTGGTGCAGGTCAGACAGGTATTTCTTTGGCTAAACTTTTAACTCGTCATGGTGCTGAAGTTTTAATTAGTGATCATAAGTCAGAAGCAGAGTTGGTTAATTCTTTAGAAGAGATATCTAATCTTCCTTTAAAAATTGAGTTAGAAGGTAACAACCCTAACAGTTTATCTAAACAAGATTATGTTGTTTTGAGTCCTGGAGTTTCTCCTAATTTAAATTTATTTGAACATTTAAAAAAGTGTGGAGTCAAAATAACTGGGGAATTTGAATTTGTATCTCAATTTATAAAAGAACCTATGGTTGTGATTACAGGGACAAATGGAAAAACAACTGTTTTAGAACTGGCTCATCTTTTTTTGAAAAATTCAGGAGTTAAAGTATGGTGTGGAGGAAATTACAAACAATCTATAAGCGAATATTTGTATGCTGGTGAAAAAGCCGATGTTCTTCTCATAGAAGCTTCTAGTTTTATGTTAGAGCATATTCAAAATATGACTCCTTCACATATTGTTTTCACAAACTTGGCTCAAAATCATTTAGATAGATACAATAAATCTATGGAAAATTACATCAATGCTAAAAAGAAAGTTTTCACAAATATTCATCGTAAAGTAACCAGTATTTTAAATGCTGATAATAATGTGATTTTAGATGAATTGGCGAGAGACCCTGCTATTCAAAAAGGTCGTATCTTTTATTTTTCTCGGAAAAAAAGTTTTAAACCACAAATTATGAATATTGGTGGAGCTGTTGTGATTGATGGAGAGATTTGTGTGAGAACTTCTCCTGAAATAGAGTTCTATAATTTAAAAAACGCTCAGATCAGAGGGCCTCATTCTTTTGAAAATATAATGGCTGCTATTTTAATAGCAAAAGAGTATGGGGGAACTTGGCAACACATTCAAAGGGGTATTGATGAATACAAAGGGAGTCTTCATCGTTTAGAATATGTCCGAAAAGTGGGAGGAGTTTCTTTTTATAATGATTCTAAAGCCACAAATGTTCATGCTGTTAGTCGTGCCTTAGAATCTTTTGAGGATAATGTGATTTTAATTATGGGTGGTAAAGATACAGGTTTGAACTACAGGCCTTTAGCAGAAAATATTCGTAGGAGAGTGAAAACTTTAATTCTTATAGGGGAAGCCAAAGAAATTATAAATCGCCACATTGGAGATAATACAGAAACTTTTCTTATTGGAACTTTTGATGAAGCCGTGTTTATTGCTTATCATAAATCTCGTATTAAGGATGTTGTTCTTCTTTCTCCAGGTTGTCCAAGTTTTGATATCTTTGATTCTTATATAGAACGAGGAAATCATTTTAAAGATTTGGTCAATCAATTCAAATGATTCTTTTTTTATGAAAAAAATAAAAACATTTCCATTTAAAACAGCAAGGAGGGTAACAAAGAAAGAAGTTCTTTCAGCTCATACGGCTATAGAAAAAAAACTGAAAAAGAAAAGACAACTTAGAGAATTTGGTCAACAGATTGGTGGGCTAATAAACAATTAGAAGTTAAAAAAATTAAAAAAAGATTAGAAGATTTACTTCATAAAGAAAATCAGTGATATTTATTATTCTATAAAAAAAAGATATTTAAAAGAATTGTAGAATCAAATTTTTTCAAAAATAAGAAAAGAAAAAGGAATGGGTTCCGTTCTGTCAATACGGCTGACTTCTTCAAATTTATTTTTTGGTATCTCAGGGTAAAAAGCATCTCCTTCATAATCTTGATGAATTCTTGTGATATACAACCGATCTACCATATCCATTGTTTGTGTGAAGATTTCTCCTCCTCCTGTTATAAAAATCTCTGTGCCATATTTTTTGATATTCTTTTTTTGTTTACAAAAGGCAATGGCTTTTTTAATAGAGGAAACAACAACAGCATCCTTATCGGCTTTAAAAGATTTATTTCGTGTTACAACTACATTTAAACGATCAGGGAGAGATTGACCTAAAGATTCAAAAGTTTTTCTTCCCATAATGAGAGGTTTTCCAGTGGTAGTATTTTTAAAATACTTGAGATCTTCAGGAATATGCCAAGGGAGTTTATTGTTAAAACCTATAACATTATTTTGAGAAGCAGCAACCATATGAGAAAGAGTGATTTGTTGATTTTTAATCATTTGTTAAAAAGCTCTATAATATAACCAGCTACAATCAGTGAAATAATAACTAGAAAAAAGACAGATAAAAAAATAAAGATTCCTCTTTTGATACGATATAAAATATTTGAGATTTTAGATTTGTTTTTAATTATAAAATACCTCCCTCTACAAAATCAACTTAGTCACTATGAAAATTAAAGAAAAAATCCAAATTAAAAATTTCACCTTATCTACTTAAACTAACAAAATAATGCAAACTCATAAAACTTATTATACCGCAACTCTGCCTTTAATGGCTGGATGATACTTATAATTTAACAATTCAAAATTTTCATAATCTACTTAAACTAACAAAATAATGCAAACTCATAAAACTTATTATACCGCAACTCTGCCTTTAATGGCTGGATGATACTTATAATTTAACAATTCAAAATTTTCATACTTGTAATCAAGCAGATTTTTTTCCGGTTTTATCCTCATTTGAGGAAGAGGATGAGGTTCACGAGTGAGTTGGAGTTTGATTTGTTCAAAATGATTGTGGTAAATATGAGCATCTCCAAAGGTGTGAACAAAGAAACCTGGTTTTAAATTACAAACTTGACTCATCATGAGTGTTAATAAGGAATAACTAGCTATGTTAAAAGGAACTCCTAAAAAAGCATCAGCACTTCTTTGATAGAGTTGGCAACTGAGTCGCTCTTTAGCCACATAGAATTGAAAAAAAGCATGGCAAGGTGGAAGAGCCATTTTATCTAATTCCCCCGGATTAAAAGCCACTATGAGATGTCTGCGCGAATAAGGGTCTGACTTTATTGCTTCAATGGTATTTAAAAGTTGGTCTATAGTTTTTCCATCAGGAGTTTTCCAATCTCTCCACTGTGCTCCATAAATGCGTCCCAAATTCCCACTCTCATCAGCCCATTCATTCCAAATACGAACATTGTTATCTTGTAAGTACTTTACATTTGTATCTCCTTTTATGAGCCAAAGGAGTTCATAGATAATAGATTTGAGGTGGAGTTTTTTTGTTGTCACTAATGGAAATCCTTGGCTGAGATTAAATTTCATTTGATAACCAAAAATAGAACGAGTTCCAGTTCCTGTGCGATCTTTGCGATCTATACCCTGTTCCATAATTTCTTTTAGGAAAGATAAATAAGATTTCATTTATAAAAAAGATATAATTTAGTTTTTAAGAGTTCAATGGTTACTATCTTGCTTACAGAAAAAAATATTAAAGCAATGTGTTATTGCTCTCTTATTTATTTATTTTTTAATTTTGATACTTCTTAAAGCAATGTGTTACCATTTTTATAGATATTAAAAATGAATACAGAATCTAAAAATATTATATTTTTTGATGGAGAATGTAACCTTTGTGATCACTTCATAAATTTTATTTTTAAACGAGATAAATTAAGACAGCTTTTTTATGCTCCTTTACAAGGTTCTACAGCAAAAAGTTTGTTAAAAAATGAAGATTTGAAAAATCTAAAATCTATTATTTTTTTGAGAGAGAATGTTTTATTTAAAGAATCTAAAGCAATAGCAGAAATCATGAGTTTGATTTATCCAAAAACTACAAAAATTTTTAGATTTTTACCTGAGAGTTTTTATGATATTTTTTATAGGTGGGTCTCTGCAAAGAGATATAAATTTTGGGGGAGGAAATCTCATCTCTATAGTCCTGTGGAAGCACAAAAAAAATACTTTTTATCTTAGATAAGGAAAGTTTAAAAAATTATGAAAGTTTTAGTTATTGGTAATGGTTGTAGGGAACATGCTTTGGTAAAAGTTTTGCAAGAGGATTCAAAAGTTTCTAAAGTTTATGTTTTACCTGAAAGAATCAGTCTTCAAAATGTAGAAAATCTTCCTTCTTCTTTTTTGGGAAATAAAGAGGCTTTGGTCCATTGTCTTCTTAAAGAAGAAATAGATCTTGTAGTTATAGGGCCTGAGCAACCCTTAGTGGAATCTTGGGCTGATATTTTACGAGAAAAAGGAATTAAAGTTTTCGGCCCTTCTGGAGCAGCGGCTCAATTGGAAGGAAGTAAAATTTTTGCAAAAAAATTTATGAAAGAATATCAGATTCCTACAGCTTCTTATCAGGTTGTATCTAGTGTCTCTGATGTTTTAAGAGAATCTGAAAACTTTTTTCCTCCTTATGTATTGAAAGCCGATGGTTTAGCAGGAGGAAAGGGAGTGTTTTTATGTTCTACTGTTCAAGAGTTGGAGGAAAAAGCTCAAATTTTATTTGAGAAAAAAGTCTTCGGTGCAGCTGGTGAAAAAGCCATCATAGAGGATTTTCAATCTGGTGAAGAGATATCTGTTTTTATAATTACTAATGGAGAAGATTATGAAATTCTTCCTATAGCTAAAGATTACAAAAGGCTTTATGATGGACAAGAAGGTCCTAATACAGGGGGGATGGGTGCTATTGCTCCTATTAAAATACCTGAAAATCTAAAAAAGAGCATTGAGGGTTCTATTGTTCGGCCAAGCTTAGAAGGTTTGAAAGCAAGGGGGACGCCCTACAATGGTGTTTTATATATTGGGTTAATGGTTCATAAAGGCATTCCTAAAGTATTAGAATACAATGTGAGATTTGGAGATCCAGAGGCTCAAGTTTTACTTCCCTTATTGGATGGGTCTTGGGCTGATGTTTTTTATAAAGTAGCCTCAAAACAGAAAGTTTCTCTAGAGTGGAAAAATAAACATTCGGCTTGTGTGGTTTTAGCGAGTGAAGGTTATCCAGATCATCCCACTAAAGGGACTGTGATTGATGGTTTTATCTATCATCAATCCGATTCGAGTTACTTTCTTCATGGAGCTATTACTCAAAGAGATAAAGACCAAAAATGGGTTGTAAATGGAGGTAGAGTTTTAAATGTTATTTCTATAGGAGATGGTCGCGAAGAAGCTCTTAGTGAAGTTTATAAACATCTTAAAGCAATCTCTTGGAAAGGCATGCAATACCGTAAAGATATTGGAAGGTAGTTCATAATAAATAAGATTCTATGACAAGATGAAATCTATATTTTTTATTTTATTATTTATTCTATCAAACTTTGTTTGTGCTCAAAATCTGGAAGAGATTTCAAGTCATCAAAGGAATCAATTTAATATGTTTAAAGATCAAATATTTCTTTCTTTACAAGGCCATGTTATAAAGAAAGAGGGGTTTAAAAGATTCTCTAATATCGTAGAGGATAATAAAGATTTTTTGCTTCAAGATTTTAATCAAAAATTGTTAAAGGAATTAATAAATAGTGAGAGTTTTCAAAATCTAATATTAAAAGCCATTTGGAAAAAACCTGTTGCTTTATATGGGTTAAGTGCTTTTATTGTATTTTCAATTTTAAGAACAATGTATGGAATAGAAATAGCCTCTGATTTTTTACATATTGATTCAAAATTGTTTATGAGTGTCAGTCATATGGTAGGGATACTTACTTTTACTTTCATAGGTAGTGTCTTTGTTACAGAGGAACTTGCAGATTATTTTATTGTGCGTAAACTTCCTTTACCTAAAAAATCTCGTCCTGGTGTTTTTTCAAGAACAATGAGCACATGTAAAAGAGTATTTTCAAAACCGATATTTTAGCCGTTTTTTTTACTGTTTTTTTGTAAAAAATACATCAAATGTTGAAAATTAAATAGAAAAAGAGTATTAGTATATTCCAATGAAAAATTTATTTTTTATTTTACTTATACTACCAAATTTTGCCTATACTCAAAATCCGGATGGACTACCTATTGAAGAGGCTGAATTTAATGGAATCAAGTATGAAATCATTCATATCTTAAAATCAAGTGTTGAGAATCCAAAAAGGCTCAATGAATTGAACAAAATTATAGAAAAAAATGAAAGTTTTTTATTTCAAGAATCTAACAAAAAATTTTTAATAGAATTTGTGAACAGTGCAGAGTTTCAAGATGTAGCTCTGAAAGCAGTTATTGCGAGACCTATGGTAAGTTTTACAGTAATTTCTATGGAAATAATCGCTTTGGTGAGTTTGTGGGCTTATATATCAGAATCAAACCAGTCCTCTTTTTTAATGAGTCTTTTTGGATTAGGTGCAGTTTCTTATGGATCTGTATTAGCTTTTGAAAAATTTGTAGATCTTTTGATTATGTCTAAAATTGGATTACCAAGTCGTTCTCGTGGTTCTGTAACATCGCGAGCCAACAGTTGGTGTAAAAGAGTATTTTTTAAAAAAAAGGATGGTTTTAAAAAGATAGAGTATTAAAAAATACTAATGAAAATCATCTACAATATAGTTTTCAGGATTTACAGATTGGTCAAAAATCCGAATCTCATAATGAAGATGTGGACCTGTGCTTTTGCCTGTGTTCCCAACAGAGGCAATCTCTTGTCCTCTATTAACGAAAGATCCTTTTTCTACTTTAATTTCTGAAAGGTGAGCATAGTAGGTTTTTAAATTGTAACCGTGATCAATCACCAAAAGATTCCCATAACCAAATTCATCGTAGCCTGCATAGACAACTTTTCCATCCGCTGTAGAAACAACAGGTTCTCCTCTTCTTGTTGCTATATCTAAACCTTTATGAAATTGTGGTTGGTGATCCACAAAAACAGTTTCATTTCTATAACCATAAGTTGAAGAAACCCAACCTCTAGTTGGTAAGATACTTGGTGTGTTATTTAGGAACTCTTGTTTTTTTAACAGATCGCTATAAAGCTGCCACACATCTTGTTTGATAAGCTGATTTGCCTCTTTTAATTGTTCAATACGTATTTCAATTTCGTTACTCATTTCAGTAGGAGTTACATCTATTTTTCTATTATTTTTTTGTGGTTTTTTATAGGAAGCCAGTTGACGTTGAGGATTGTTTTGAGAAAGAGCTAAAATTTGTGAATCAAAAGAAACTTTTCCATAACCTGTATTGAGCTGAGGTGAACGGGTAGAAATTGTTGTAATGAGTTTCAATTTACGAGAAAAGTCTGTAAGCTGTTGGACTTTATTTTCTAATTCTTTAAAACTTCTTTCAACATAAACAAATTTCTTTTCTAATTGTTGGTTTTCTTTTTTTAGGGAGTGCAGTTTCCATTGATCCACATTAAGTTGAAAGTAATCTGTTAAAAAGGAGACAAAAGAAACTGTTAAAATAACAAAGATGATAAAGCCAATACTTAGTTGTTTTTGAGATACAGATATTTTTTTAGGGGAAGTGGCCGTATTGCTTGTGAGGATGATAGTGTATTTTTTTTGTCTCATCATAATTTGAGTTTCTCCATAAATAAGTTAAGGGACAACTACAATAACAGATATATTATCATTTCCACCTGCGTCAAGAGCTCTATTAATAAATTGATCTACTAGAGCATCAGGGGCATAGCTTTTACTTAGTTCACAAATGGTTTTATCATCCATCATTTCTACAAGACCATCGGAGCAGAGTATAAATAAGTCATGAATTTGCAAATCTTTTTGAAAAATATCAACCTCTACATCAGGAATAAATCCAATGCTTCGGGTGATCATATTTGTATCTACAAGAGTAGATGCTTTTTTTTCATCAATTAATCCTTTTTTAATTTGATTATTAAGTATGGAATGATCTTCTGTGACTCTCCATAGATAAGGATCTCTAAATAAATAAGCTCTAGAATCTCCAACATTTGCAAAAAATATCTTATTTTTCCAGATCATAAGGACCACAAGAGTTGTTCCCATACCTGTTACTTCTATACTTTCTTGGCTTTTTTCATAAACTTGGTTGTTTGCTTCTTGAAAGGCTTCTATTAGAACTGTTTCTGGTTGAAAATGATCTAATTTCACGGCCTCTTTTATAAATTTTTGAAGAGATTCAATCGCCAATTTTGATGCAACAGATCCTCCTTTATGACCCCCCATGCCATCAGCTATAGCATAAAGGTTTAGTTCTTTGTCTATAAGAATAGAATCTTGGTTGTCTTTTCGTTTTAACCCTACGTGAGTTTTTCCAAAAGATATTGCATCCATAAGTGTAGTATATAAAAAAAAGAATATTTTCAAAACCTTTTTATGTAGGATTTAAAAATTTATTAGGCTAAAGAATGAATGGGTTAGGACTTTTTTATTGCAACTGTTAAACCTTCCTTGGTAGGCATAAGAGCACTTGTCCAATTTGGAGACTGAGCTATATCTTGATTGAACTTACGAATGATTTCTGTTGTTTTTTGACTTATCTTTCGTTCAGATTCTCCATAGACAGATCCAAATAAAAAAGTGTTATCAGCGACAAGTAGCCCGTTTTTTCTTAGATTTTTTTCAGTCCATTCAAAATATTTTCCATAGTTTTCTTTATCCGCATCAATAAAAACCATGTCAAAAGGACTCTCTTTTTCTAGTTGAGCAAGGGTGTCTAAAGCCTTGCCAGTGACCCACTTAATTTTTTTGTATTCTGGATGATTTTTAATAATTTTTTGAGAAGTTTGATGTCTTTCTTTGGATATATCGCATGTAAAAACAAGACCTTTTTCTGAATCTAAAGCTCTTGCTAGATAAAGGGTTGAGTAGGAGTAGAGAGAACCTATTTCAACAATTTTGTTGGCTTTGATAGATTTTGCTAAAAAATACAGGAGTTGGCCTTCATGAGGAGATAACTGCATAGAAAGGACTTGTTCTTTTTGTGCAAGCTCTTTGATACTTTTGAGAAGATCATCCTCATATCCAAAAACGGTATCTAAATAGAGGTTTTGTTTAGTTTGATTTGATCTTGGCAAAATAGATTTCCTCTCTATTTTGAAACTTTAATTGAAAAGAGGGCTATTTTCAATATCATTTTTTCTAGATTCTTCACTAGAGTTTTAAAAAGGAATAGAGTTTTAAAAAATTGAGATAAAGAGTTGTCAAAATCTTTAGAAACAATTATTTTAATTGACAGAATGTCATCTTTAATCAAAGTCAATAATTTACAGGTTGAGTTTAAAACTAAGAGTTTGTTGGTTCATGCTGTTCGTGGTGTGTCTTTAGATATTCATTCTGGTGAAACCATTGGTTTAGTTGGAGAGTCGGGTTCAGGAAAAAGTGTTACAGCTCTTAGTTTGATGAGATTGATACAAGAGCCTCCTGGCAAAATTACAGGTGGTGAAATTTTATTAGATGGGAAAGACTTACTTAAATGTTCTGAACGAGAGATTCGTAAGGTTAGAGGGAATCGTATTTCTATGATTTTTCAAGAACCAATGACCAGCTTGAATCCTGTTTTTACGATTGGTTATCAAATCACAGAGGCTTTGGTTTTACATCAAAATATGACGAAAAAAGAAGCCAGAGAAAAAACCATTGATCTTTTGAATCAGGTAGGAATTGTCCGACCTTCTGAAAGAATTGATTCTTATCCTCATGAAATGAGTGGTGGGCAAAGACAAAGAGTTATGATTGCTATGGCCATTGCTTGCCAACCTGATTTATTGATAGCGGATGAGCCTACAACGGCTTTGGATGTTACAATTCAAAAACAGATTTTAGATTTATTACAAGAACTGCAAGATAAATTGAAAATGAGTATGTTATTTATATCTCATGATTTAGGTATCATCTCTCAAATAACAAAAAAAGTATTAGTGATGTATAAAGGGGAGATTGTTGAAAAAGGAAACACTTTAGATATTTTTAACAAACCTCAGCATCCTTATACAAAAGGTTTAGTGGCTTGTCGTCCCACTTTAGATGTAAAAACGTCTCGGTTACCAATGATTAGTGATTTTTTAGAAGGAGGAGGAGACTTTTCACAGATGCCTTTAAAGGAAATTAAAAAAACAAAAGGAGAGACTTTATTAGAAGTTAAAAATTTAAAAAAATATTTTCCGTTGGAAAAGTCTTTTTTTGGAAAAGTTAATTCTTGGGTAAAGGCCGTTGATGATGTGTCTTTTAAAGTGGAAAGAGGAAGCACTTTAGGTCTTGTAGGAGAATCAGGTTGTGGGAAAACAACTCTGGGACGTGCTGTTCTTCGCTTAATAGAGCCTTCCAGTGGTTCAGTGGTTTATAATAATATAAATATTACCAGTTTAGATAGAAAACAATTAAAAGCAATGAGAAGAAAAATACAAATTATTTTTCAAGACCCTTATGCTTCTTTAAATCCTAGAATGACCATTGGATCTTCTATTATGGAACCCATGGTGATCCATAATCTTTATCCTAACAAAGAAGAGCGAATCAGCAAGGTGGAAGAACTTATGAAACAAGTTGGTTTGGATAAAAATATGAGAAATCGTTACCCTCATGAATTTTCAGGTGGACAAAGGCAGAGAATATGTATTGCTAGAACCATTGCTGTTCAACCAGAATTTATTATTTGTGATGAATCTGTTTCTTCCTTAGATGTTTCTATACAAGCTCAGATTTTAAATCTTTTAAAAGATCTTCAAGATAAGTTAAATTTAACTTATGTTTTTATATCTCATGATTTAACGGTTGTAAAATTCATTTCTGACTATGTGGCCGTTATGAATCGGGGTCAAATTGTTGAAATGAATGATTCCGAAGAGATTTATAGGTCTCCTAAAAACTCTTACACTAAAAAACTTATAAATGCTATTCCTTCATCTATACCAAAACATTTACAATAATAAAAAATTAAAACTGAATAGGACGAAATCCGAACTTTTATTCGTCATTTACCCATATAAATTAAAAAGAACCATTTTTAAAGAGAGTTTTGTAAGTGTTTTTTTTGCTTTATTCTTATTGAAATAATTTTTAAAAAGGTTTATATCCATAGTTTAAAAAGTAAAGGGGTTCTAATGAAAATATTTTTACTAGGTTCAATTTTTTTGTTTTGTTCTTGTTCTGTTATGGATCCAGAAACTTACACCTCTTTGTTTTCTTCGTCAGAAGATACATTGGAGACTCTTGAAGGGAGTGATTCTAATAAAGAAGAACCTTATATTCTCTTAAACTCTTCAAATGAAAAGGTGAATCTTTCTCAATTTAATAGATCAAAGTATGTTTTAAATCTCTCCGATCAAATCTTTTTTCCATTTCTCCCAAAAAGTTCAGAAGATGTGGAGTTTTTTAGTTTTAATAGAATGAAGCAAGGGGAGGGTTTTACAGTAAAGATTTCATCTCTCTGTAATTCTACTGTCTCTGGTGATAAAGCGGTTAAGGAGTTTTTTAGTTTTAAACATAAGTCTCATTTCACATTTTTACAGATTCTACCTGAAGAGGTTTTAGTCAGTTCTAAAGAAAAATCTTTTTCTTGCTCTTTCATCTTTAGTTTTATGAATGAAGATAGGGATTCCTCTAGTTACATTGTGTCTCAGCAACCTATTATTTCTTCTCATCAAAATAGAGGTTTAATTCTTAAAGGTAAGGGTAATAATTCGTTAAATATTTATTCAACGATAGAGATAGGGGATGCAAAAACCATTTCTTTAATCAAACAAGATTCTGAGATTCTAGATCGTTATCATTTTGTTTGTAATGATTTTGTGAAAGGTATTTCGTTTCAGTTAAAAGATTTAGAAGATTCTTTTTTACTTCATATTTTTTCTCAAGAAAATTTACCTAGAGGGATAAAAAATTGTCGTATTTTTTCTGAAAAATTAGGTCTTATACATGGAATGACTCAATTGTTTCAGGTGAATTTTAATAATTTGGGTTTAGAAGCAAAGACTTTAGATATTAGTAAAATAAATTATGAAATCATTGATAACAATAAATCCTTAACATCGGTAAAAGAGTTATTTGGTTACAGACCTTATATGAGTAAAGAGAATCCTTCTAATTATTTATTTAGTGCTATAAGATTTAGAGGCTTACCTAAAGATTTTTATTCTAGTGACTATAAAGATGTTCAAGTTAATGTGCAAAGCTCTTGCTCTAGTGGGTTAACTTCGGATGATCGTTTGGAAAATCATTATCAGTTTTTATTGACGGAAGAATTTTCAGTTATGAGTATTACTCCTCAATGGTTTTTTCAACTTTATTATTTTGACAAGTTTGTAAATAGATTAAATAAATATATCCAGAAAAGAAATCCTATTCAAGATAGTATCTTTTCTTCCTTTTATATAAAGAAGGAAAGAAAAGATATGGAGTGTATCTATGAAATCTCCTTAGAAAGTTATGATGTAGATGATCAAAAAATCACTAGAACTTTACCTAAAATTTCCTATAATTTTAAATGGCATTCTGGCAGTTATGGAGTGAATTTAGGTGATCCTATTAAAAATAAGGATACTGATAATCGCTCGGAATCTTCTAAATCAAAAGAAAAGAGGTCCTATCTTAATCTTTCAGATATTCAAGAAGAACAAGGTGGTTATTTCAATTTGGTTTTTTTAAACCAATTAGCAAATAGAAGGTCTTGGCAATCCTATCCTGATAAAATGACTTTAAAGTGTGGTAAAGAAAATAAACCTTTAACAGATCTGAATCTTGATTTTTTTGATATAGAACGTTTGGGGTCATCCATACCTCTTTCTCTTATTTTTTCTCATCCGTTGGTTTTGGATTATTTATATGAAAACAAAGCCATGAAATGTAGGGTTTTATTTTATAAAGACAATGTATTGAAATACTTTTCTTCAGAGTTAAGAGTTTTTTATGACCTGAGAGACTAGTCTTGACCTGTCAATATATTTAGAAAGTAATAGGTTTATTTTTTATAAATAAAGCATAATGAATAGGTTTTCTTTTTTGGAAAAAAAGAAATTCAAATTGAGATAAAGTTTCTAAAAATTTTCTATCTTCTTTTTTATTTTCATGCAGGTTTTCTGAGTATTCTATCAATTTATAACCAGAGTTTTTAAAAACCTCTATAGATTTTAAAAAATAATCTCTAGCATCTGTTTTAAATTCTAATAGAGAATTTGTTTTTTGTGTTTGATATAGTTTTTGTAGGAATTCATTTGTTAGGAGTCTGTTTTTTTTATGTTTCGTTTTAGGCCAAGGATCAGGGAAGTGAATGTAAATATTGTTTAATTCCTTTTTCTCAAATAAATGATCTAATAATGCAGCATCATAACGAATGATTTTTCCATTACAACAATTCAGATCTCTTACTTTTTTAATGGTTTGTATAAGGGGTTTGTATTTTAATTCTAGAGCTAAAAAGTATTCTTTAGGGTGATGTGAACATAATCTAGAGAAATGAATTCCCGTTCCAGAACCAATCTCTAAATGAAGTAGAGAATTTTCAGGGATTTGAAAAACATTTTTCCTCCATTTCCCTTTCCAACGAATGGCTGATTCTTCATCAAAAATCCACTCTGTAAAATCATTGTATAAACTCTTAACATATTTATTAGGGAATTTGATATTTTTTGTTTTACTGACCTGTAATTGAGAAGAGTGAGACATATTTTAATGGTTTTTTTCTATTTTTAAACTCTTTAATTTCTTTTTTTGTAAGATTTGTTGTGATTTGTCAAGTTAAGATTTAGAAAGTGAGTGAATAAGTTTATAAATTTTCATCCTTGTTTCTCCAGTTTTAAAATGATCTTAGTTTTTTACGATGAAAATAAAGAAAAGTTGTTTTTTTTAGGCTGAATGTGGATGATGACAGCTATTTTATATTATGTTAGTTTAATTTTAAAAAATGAAATAGGAGTTGTAATTATGATAAAAATTTTTGTTTATGTAAGTTTATTTTTTTCACACTTTTTTGTTTATGGGGTTCCTTTTCAGGGGACAAAAGTTCTTATATCTGGTCCCTCTCCTTATCTTCCTTCTATTGTCCGAAATATTTATAATCAAGGTGGAAATATCATAGATATAGCTGTAGCGAGTGCTCTCAGTTTAAGTGTTACTCATCCCTATTATGTTTCTTTAGGGTGTGGAGGATTTGCTCTTGTTAAGATGAACTCTTCTATAAAGGTTTTAGATTTTAGAGAGATGGCTCCTTATGAGATGAAGGAAGATTTTTATACGAAAAGCAAATTATCTTCTCAAAAAGGTGGATCGGCTGTAGGTGTTCCAGGTTTTTTAGCGGGTCTTGAGGAACTTCATAAAAAATACGGAAAACTTTCTTGGTCTCGTCTTGTTGAACCCTCTATTGTTTTGGCTCAAAAGGGATTCTTTGTTTCTGGGGATTGGGCAGATATCACTCATGAATCTAAAAAAGCATTTAATACTTCTGGTAAAAAAATATTTTTTAAAAATGGGAAAGCTTATAAACCTGGCGATGTTTTTAAACAACCAAAATTAGTTAAGGCTTTGTATCTTGTTAAAAAAAATAAGTCTAGAGATTTTTATCATGGTGTTTTAGGTCGTGATGTTATTGCTGCTGTTCAAAATAGTAAGGGTGTTATGAGTAGAAAGGATTTAAAAAAATATAAAGTGAGATGGTTAAAACCATTGTCTGTTCGTTACCGTGGTTACAAGGTTAATAGTATGCCTCTCCCAAGTTCAGGAGGTGTTATCTTGTCACGAGCTTTAAAACTCATAGAGAAACAAAAATTATATAAAAAAACTCTTTACAGTGTTGAAGAATTTCATTTGTTAGGGGAGATTATGGCTCGAGCTTTTCAACCAAGATTTTTAATGGGAGACCCTGATTTTATTTCTTTTAAGGAGAGAGATTGGCTATCTAAAGACAAGATAAATAATATGAATAAAACCATTTCTTCTCATAAAGTTAAACTATTACCTAAGGTTAAAGAATCAGGAGAAACAACTCATA
This sequence comes from Bdellovibrionales bacterium, assembly GCA_963692945.1. Taxonomy (GTDB): domain Bacteria; phylum Bdellovibrionota; class Bdellovibrionia; order Bdellovibrionales; family UBA1609; genus JACOND01. The sequence goes on along the minus strand of OY843585.1, from coordinate 1,466,443 downwards.
TTTCTTTGATAGATCGTAAAGGGAATGCAGTTGCCATGACTTTAACTTTGAATGGATATTATGGTTCCGGTGTAGTTACAAAAAAATATGGTATTGTTTTAAATAATCAAATGGATGACTTTACAACTTTATTCAATAAATCTAATTTATATGGTTTGGTTCAAGGTAAAAACAATAAAGTAGAAGGGGGTAAACGTCCTTTGAGTTCTATGACTCCTGTTATAGTAGAAAAAAATGGAAAAACGATTATGGCTTTAGGAGGTGCAGGTGGACCTAAAATCATTACCTCTGTTCTTCAAACTCTTTATCGTTATTTGTCTCATGGTTTAGACATTGATCAATCTATACAATCTCCTCGTATCCATAATCAATTTTTACCAAGAACTTTATTTATAGAAAATAAAAGAATGAGTCCAGAGGTTGCATTTCAATTAAAACAGAAAGGGCATAAAGTAGAATATAGGAATTATATGGGGCAAGTTTTTGGAGTGGCATTAAATCGTAAAGGTGTTTTATCTGCTGGGCATGAGAGTAGAAAAGAAGGTGCTTCTGGTGGTTTATAATATAGAACATTGATTTATTTAAATCATTTAAAAAAAATATTTCCTTCTAATATTATGGTTGTTGAAGATGTGAGTTTTTCTGTAAATTCAGGAAGCGTGGCTTGTCTTATTGGACCTAGTGGTTGTGGTAAGACAACAACTTTAAAAATGATAAACAAAATGATTGAACCCAGTTCTGGAAGTGTAGAAATTAATGGTGTTAACAGCCATGGAATGAGCGGTGTAAAATGGAGAAGAAAAATTGGTTATGTGATACAAAAAGCAGGGCTTTTCCCTCATTTAACTGTTTCAGAAAATATTTCTATTTTATCTAAAGTTTTAAAAAGAGATTCAAAATTTATTAAAGAACGAACAGAGGATTTGTTAAATCTTGTCGGACTAGAACCTAAGCAATATAGGAGTCGTTATCCTGTAGAGTTGAGTGGAGGTCAGCAGCAAATGGTAGGAATAGCAAGAGCTCTTATGGAAGATCCTCCTGTGTTGTTGATGGATGAACCTTTTGGAGCTTTGGATGCTGTTACACGTTCTTCTTTAAGAAAAGAGTTTTTATATTTAAATCAAAAATTAAAAAAAACCATTTTATTAGTTACTCATGATCTCAATGAAGCTTTTGAAATAGGAGATCAAGTGATTTTGATGAAAAAAGGGAAGATTGTTCAACATGGAACAGAGTTAGATTTTAAAAATAAGCCAGTCAATAAATTCGTGGAAGATTTTTTAAATGAACAACTCTAAACTCCTGTTTTTTATTTTTTGTCTTTTATTTCATTTTCAAGTTGAATCTAGAAGCATTGTTGTCGGTTCAAAAATTTTTACAGAAAATGTTTTATTAGGTGAAATGTTATCCATTCTCTTAGAAGAAAAGTATGGTTATCAAGTAACACGAAAACTTAATATAGGAGGGACAAAGTTGGTTTTTGATGCTCTTAATTCAGAACAGATAGATGTTTACCCTGAATATACAGGAACAGGTTATATTATGATTTTAAATTTCTCAGAAAAAAAGAGTGCTAGTAAAATTTATCGTATTGTTAAAAAACAATTTGCTAAAAGATTTCAATTGGTTTTGTCTCTGCCTCTAGGGTTTAACAACACTTATGCTTTAGCTGTTCGGTCGGATGATGAAAGATTTAAAAATATTTATAAAGTGAGTGATTTAGTAGGTCGTGTGGAAGGTTTGTCTCTTGCTGTAGGTCATGAATTTATGGCAAGAAATGACGGGTATGAAAATTTTAAAAAATCCTATAACATTCATTTTTCCGAAGATAAAGTGTATTCTATGGATCCGGGTTTAGTGTATTTTGCTTTAAAGAATAAAAAAGCAGATATGATTATGTCTTACTCTACAGATGGTAGAGTCAAATCTTATCATTTAAAATTACTTGAAGATGATAAAAAATATTTCCCAGCTTATGAAGCGGCTTATTTAACTCGTAAAAATATTTTTAAAGAATTTCCTAAAATGAAACAAGCTTTTAAAGATTTAGAAAATAATATTGATGAAAAAGAAATCATTAGTTTGAACGATAAGGTGGATCGGTTAAAATATGAAACCAATGTTGTTGCAAGGAATTTTTTAATTCAAAAAAAACTATTAGACGAGAATGTAGTAAACTTTGAACATAAAAATTTATTCAGTTATTACTATTCTAAAAAAGATTATTTGTTAAAAATTTTTATAGAACATCTTATACTTACCTTTTCTTCCTTATTGATCGCTCTTTTTTGTTCTTTACCCATTGGGATTCTTATGGTTCGTAAAAAAATGGCAGCCAAAATTATTTTTCCCATTGTTAATACTTTTCAAACAATACCTAGTTTGGCTCTTCTTGGATTTCTTATTCCTTTTTTAGGAATAGGTTATGCTCCAGCTATATTTACTCTTTTTATTTATTCTCTTTTACCTTTAATACGTAATACTTATGAAGGTATAAAAAGTGTAGATAGAAATCCTATTGAAGCGGCTATTGGTATAGGTCTTACAAAATGGCAAACTCTAAATAAGATAGAGATACCGTTAGCTTTACCTATTATCATTGCAGGAGTAAGAACTTCTGCTGTGATTATTGTTGGGACAGCCACTTTAGCTGCTTTAGTCGGTGCTGGAGGTTTAGGGGAGCCCATATTTAGAGGTATGGCAACCGTTAATTCTAAGTTGATTTTTTTAGGTGCTGTTCCTGCCACTATTTTAGCTATTGCACTTGATCGTTCTATAACTTTTTTTGAGACATTCTTTGTTTCAAAAGGATTGAGACTGAAGAGAAATAAATTTTAGTTGTTTGCGTAAATAGGGAAGATGAATCATTTATCTACTGTATTTTCCAAAAGTGAAAGTTGTCATCTGACATGAGTAAAAAATCAGAATTCGTTTTCAAAAATAATAACATTAATGGAGTCTTTTGTAACATCAATGCGATCAATGATTCTTTCAAGGTAAGGATGTTTTTTTAGAAAAGCTTCAATTTTTTCATCATAGTGTTTCAGGGCTTTATAAACAAGAAGTCTTGATATAAGTTTTGAGAAAGACAATTCTTCCACTTCAGCATCTTTGTACTTTTCGTAGTCTTCCCGATCTTTCTCTTTCACGATATCAAAATAGGATAAGTCTGTGATACTAAAACTTTCATCATGGTCCTTTTTTTTTTGAGATTTTTCTAGAGATTCTTTTTCTTTTTCTTTTTCTTTTTGTTCTTTTTCTTCTTCTGCGACAATTTCTTCTATTGTTTTTGGTTGTTCATTATATAAAACATAATCAATAACAATATTTTCAGCGTTCAGAGAAAAACTTAGCAACACAAGGTTAATTGCAATTAGATAGCGTAGCATTATCTTTAATGTTAAGGTATATAAATTGCTTTAGATATAATCTTTATAAAATATTAACAAAATTTTGACCTATTGATAGGATCTATCAGGTATCAGGTTTAGTGTTTTATGGACTTTGGTTGAGTATCCATTTTAGAAAATTTGGGTTGGCTTCTGTAAGTTCTACAGCTACAATGCAAGGGCATTCATAGGGATGTTCTTTTATAATTTCTTTTTCTACTAAGGGATAAAGAGATTTTTGAGTCTTACAAATCAAGAGACTTTCTTGTTCTTCCTTCAATTCTCCCTTCCAGTTATAAAAAGAATCTATTTCAGAAAAAATATTAACGCAGGCAATTAAATTTAAAGAAAGTAAATGCTTAGCTAATTTTTTAGATACCTTTTTATCAGGTGCTGTACAATAAATGAGGATAAAATCTTTAGCATCCATATCTTTTTTGCACTAAGAGAATTTTCTAAAACGACTTTTCTTTTGCTTCCATTGTTTTAAAGCTTGTTCTCTAAGGTCTTCAACAGGGTCTAATTCATCAACTATTTCTATTCCTAGAATGGTTTCCACAACATCTTCCATAGTGACCAAGCCAGACACAGTTCCATATTCGTCAACAACAATAAAAATATGTTCTTTTCTTTTGATAAACTGATCTAGTGCTGCGGTTACAGATATATTTTCAGGGACTGTATGGAGAGGCTTAAGATAAGATTCCACTGTCACTTTTTCACAATTTTGAGAATGAGCTTCTAGAATTTTATAACGATGAACCATACCTATTACTTGGTCTAAGCTCTCTTCATAAACTGGTATTCGTGCAAAACGAAGAGGTTGATATTTTTGAACAACTTCTCCTATGGTCATTTTTTTACTAAAAGCTGTGACAACCGTTCTAGGTGTCATGATTTCTGAAACTTTTCTGTTTTTTAATTTTAAAATATTTTTTAAAAGTTCACTTTCATTTTTATAGATAGCCCCTTCGGTAGCTCCCATTTCTGCAGCACCAATAAGGTCTTCTCTTGTAATCGTATGACTTTTCCCTCCAATGATTTTGTTGAAGTAATGAGAGAAAACGACAAAGGGATAGCAAATGTATATAAGACCTTGAATCATATAGACGGTAAAAGGTAAAAAGATTCGCCAATAACTAGCACCTAAAGTTTTAGGTATGATTTCAGAAAAAATTAAAATGACAAAAGTAAGAAGTATGGAGAAGGTTGTTACATAATAACTTCCGAAAAGTTGATGGACTTGAGCTCCTACTCCAGCTGCTCCTAGAGTATTAGCAATAGTGTTGATTGTTAGTATAGCCGAGAGAGGTCGGGTTATTTGATATTTTAATTTTTTAAGTAAGGGAGCATAAAACAGTCCCCTTTGAGATGCAGATTGGACATGCGAATAGGGAACCGATAAAATGACTGATTCTAAAAGTGAACAAATAAAAGAAACTACGACTGCAAGAGTAAAGTAAAAATAAAGTAGAAACATAGGAACTGCTTATAGAGGAACTATAAACAAATTTTTTCTCCTTGTTGAAGGTGATTTTTAATAGAGGGTAAGGGGTCTGTACAGACCTGACCTGAGCAATCTTCAGAAGTTTCTGGGAATAAATAACTGGACATACTTTATCTTCTTATTTCTAACACAATTAGAAGTATTTTTCTATGTTTTTTTTGTAGTTCTTAAAAAGGGTCTTTCTTCTTAAATGAAAGGAGTTAAAGATGTCTAGAGTTTTGACTATTTAAAGACAAACTCAAAAATTGTAGATTGCTATAAAAAGGGAGTTAAAACTTATGAATTGGCTATATACTAGGGTAAAAAATGTAATTTTTTGTAAGTTTTTCTCTTTTTTGTGATGGAATACTATGTTCTTTTTGAACAAAATTAACTTTTTTTATCCATATAGATTTTTGAAGAAGTCGTGTTATTTTGATGTTGATATTTGCCTGTATAGCCTTTTTGAGATTTTTTATCCATTTGAAATAAAATGAGTTGGCAAACTCTTCGGTTAGCCTCTAAACGGATGGGTAGGATATTGGCGTTGTAAAGCTCCAAAGTGAGTTTACCTTTAAAGCCGGGTCCCACGACAGAAGCGTTTTGAATAAACAAACCCATTCGTCCAATAGAGCTTCTCCCTTCTATAAAACCAGAAATATCTTTTGGTAGAGAGATGTACTCTTTGGTGCTAGCTAAAATAAAAGAATGAGGAGGAATAATAAATTGTGTACCAGAGATTTTTTCATAGTCCATTTTTGTATTAAGATCTAAAATTCCTGTAGTTTTCCAATATTTCAAAAGAAGAGCTGAATTGTCCAAAGTTAAGTCTATGGAACTGGGTTGGATGGCTCCTGCTTTTAAATTTTTAATTTGAAGCTTTTTAGTTTTAATAAGTTTTTTAATGCTGGAATCAGAGAGTATCATGTTTTGCTCCTTTCCATTCTACTTGGCATCTGCTGCTTTTTTAGCTTGATATTCTTTGATTAATTCTTCTTGCTGACTTCTTGGGACGGCAGCATAACGAAAAAACTCCATAGTGAACTCGCCCTTACCTTGAGTGGCTGAACGAAGTTCTGTAGAGTATTCAAACATTTCCGCTAAAGGCACTTCTGCTTCTATAACAGTAAAACCTTCTTGAGTTTCTGCTCCTTTAATTAAACCCCTTCTTTGATTGATTTGACCAACCACATTTCCTTGAAATTCTTCAGGACAAGAAACCTCTAATTTCATAATGGGTTCAAGGGCAACAGGTTTTGCTTTCATATAAAATTCTCTAAATGCAGCCATAGCACAAATACGAAAAGCCATCTCACTTGAATCCACATCATGATAAGCTCCATCGGAAAGAGTGGCTTTGACACCAACGATAGGAAATCCAATCAGAGGTCCTTTGGTCATTTGTTCTTGAAAACCTTTGTTCACGGCTGGAATGTATTCTTTTGGAATACGCCCACTTACAATTTTATCTACAAATTCGTAATTGTTTTCAGGATTCTCACCAAGAGATTCTAAAGTTCCAACCACTTTTGCAAATTGACCTGCACCACCTGTTTGTTTTTTATGGGTGTAATCATAAGCGACAGTGCCAGTGATTGTTTCTCTATAGGCAACTTGAGGTTTTCCAACCTTCACTTCACAGTTAAACTCTCTTTTCATCCGTTCTACATAAATATTTAAATGAAGTTCTCCCATTCCTGAAATGATAGTTTGTCCTGATTCTTCATCTCTATGAATGAAAAAAGTGGGATCTTCTTTTCTAAATTTTTGGAGAGCCTTTGTAAAATTTCCTGAGGAACTTTGTTCTTTAGGTTCAATAGCTAGAGACATAACAGGGTCTGGAACAAACATAGAACTCATTGCATAATTTAATTTTCCATTTGTAAAAGTATCTCCTGAGGCACACTCTACACCAAATATAGCAACAATATCACCAGCCTCAGCTTGATTCACTTCTTCCATATCATCAGAGTGCATATGGACTAGACGAGCCACTTTCACCTTTTTTTGATTTCTGGAATTGATAATAAAATCTCCTTTACGGATAATTCCTTGATAGATTCTCATATAAGTTAATTGTCCGAAACGAGTGTCTTCCAGTTTAAAAGCCAACAACAAGAGAGGGCTATCGGAAGAGGGATTCACTGGTATAACTTTTTCATTATCATCTAAATCTAGTGCTGTATTTTGGACCTCTGTTGGATTCGGCAAGAAAGTTTCTACAGCGTCAAGCAGAGGTTGCACACCTTTGTTTTTATAAGCAGAACCCATAAAAACTAAAGTGATTTTCAAATCTAAAGTGGCTTGACGAGCAACACGATAAAGGTCTTTTGTAGAAATCTCTTCTTCGTTTAAAAATTTTTCTGTTAAGTTGTCATCAAATTCTACAATGACTTCAATCATTTTTTGACGATACTCTTCGGCTTGAGTCTTTAAATCTTCTGGTATTTCTTTAATTGTAACTTTTTCTCCGTCATCTCCTTCACAATAAATGGCTTTCATTGTGAAAAGATCTACAACTCCTTTATGTTTATCTTCTAAACCTATAGGAATTTGTGTCAAAACGGCATTATGTCTCAATTTGTCTTTAAGCATTTGAGTGATGCGAAAAGGATCAGCACCGGCTCTATCTAACTTATTGATAAAAGCAATACGAGGAACATCATAACGACGCATTTGGCGATCCACTGTAATAGATTGAGATTGAACACCAGCTACACCACATAAAACTAAAACCGCTCCGTCTAAAACTCTAAGAGCTCTTTCAACTTCAATCGTAAAGTCCACATGTCCAGGAGTATCAATAATATTGATATCTGTTGTTTTCCAAGAGACATTTGTAGCTGCTGATTTAATAGTGATTCCACGTTCTTTTTCTAATTCCATAGAATCCATTTTTGCACCTACACCATCTTTTCCTTTCACATCGTGAATGGCATGTATTCGGCCTGTGTAAAATAAAACTCTTTCTGTTAAAGTGGTTTTTCCTGAGTCAATATGAGCAGAAATACCTATATTTCTGACTTTTGTAACATCCCATTTTTTAACCATGACTGTATTCCTCTTTTTAAAAAGTTCAGGTAATAAAAAACACCGAACTTTACTTCGGTGTCAAGACTATAATGACATAAGAAACTAGGCTTCTCAAGGTTTTAATAGTCCAATACAGTTATCGGCTTTTTATTGGTTGTATTTTTATACTCTGGTCAATGTAGGGATTGGCTTTTTAATGGTTTTTTTGTGTCTTTGAGATTTTTTTTGGTTGGTCATTTTGATGCTTGGAGTTTTAGTCCTTTCGGGATTTAGAGTTGTGGAGGGGTTAGGATTTTTGAGAAAAGGACTAACTATCAACATTTTGAGGAGTAAAAAACACTTAAAAATAAGTCCTTCTTTTAGGAAATCATTTTTAAAATGAAGGTCTAAAAAATCGGAACCTTTACTGAGCATTTGACAAAAAGGAACATTACTGAAAAATATAGAAAGCTAATAGTGATCTGCTAGCTCAGTTGGTAGAGCATCTCCCTTTTAAGGAGAGGGTCCTAGGTTCGAGTCCTAGGCAGGTCACCATTTACAAATGTTCCCTTCGTCTAGAGGCCTAGGACACCACCCTTTCACGGTGAAAACACGGGTTCAAATCCCGTAGGGAACGCCATTTTGTTTTGTAAGTATAGTTTTTCTAGATTTTATAATTAAAAAAAGTATAGTTTTTCTAGATTTTATATTAAAAAAAATATTTGTATATTTTAATTCTTTTTGGCAATATTAAAAAACTGTGCTGAAATTTTTATTTTTTATATCTTGCTTGTTATTTGTGTCTTGTGTTGATGGTGTTTTCGGTTATGAGTATGTCGAAGATGACCCTTCTGCTTGTCCAAAAGGTTCTTACTCTGGAGCAATTAAAGAGAATGGTATTATCGTAATGTTTGTAGATGGCTTATCTAGTCATTCTCTACATAGTGCTGTTTCAGAAAATAGATTTGATTGTGTAGAAAGAGATCTTAAAAATGGGGTTGACATAGATATAAGAGATGGTGGGTATACAGGAAGAGGAAGTTCCCCTTTATTTTATGCAGAAAATTTAGAAATGGTTAAGTTTCTTCTAGATAGAGGAGCTGACATAAATTTTAAAAATAGAGATGGAGAAACATTTCTTCATAAAACAGACAATAAAGAGATTGCTGAATTTCTTATAAGTCAAGGGTTGAATGTTAATGAAAAAAATAATGAAGGAGTTACACCTTTAGGTGCAGCTGGTCTTAAAGGAAATTTAGAATTTATGGAAGTGCTTGTTATGAATGGATCTCAAGTAGATACTTCTGTTCTTAACGATGTGATTTCTCACTCTAGATATGATCGGAATTTTGATACAGATTTACTCGTCGTAGAGTTTTTTTTCAAGAATGGAGTTCAAATAAATGCAAAAGATAAAGCGGGTTTCACTCCGCTTCACTATGCAGTTGCAAATGAAATGAATCCAAATTTTCTAAATATTTTAATTCAAAAAAAGGCTGATTTGAATATTAAAAATAATGAAGATGACACACCTTTATTTGTAGCAATGTATTCTTTTATAATTGATGAAGATGAAGCTGAAGAAGAGATAGAAAATATCTTTAAACCTCTACTGGAAGCTGGTGCTGATCCTAATATAAAAAATGGAAATGGAATGACCGTTTTGGATATTGCCGAAGATGAAGGAAATGAAGAACTTATAAAGTTACTTCGCTCTTACAATGCTAAAACTTCAAGAGAAATTGGGAATTGGTTTGATAAAACTCTAAGGTCTTTTAAAAGATTTTTTATTCAATGATTTCTAAAAAATCATGGAATAAATATCTCTCGTAATAACCAATCCTAACCACAAATAGACCCTATATTTTTGTAAAATTTTAATAGCAGGAATAAGACCTTGATAGTTTAGCCTTAAGGTTTTCTTTTTATCTTGAACCTTCCGACACTAACTCTGGATATTGTTTTTGAACTCATTTTTAACCTCTCCACACAAAAAATAAATCCTCTTTGTGATGAAAAAGAATTTTAAAAAGTATTAATCAGGTTTTAAATAAAAAGAAAATGAGTCTCAAAGAAATAGAGATTAAGTCTGAAAAAAAGAATAAATTTGAATCAGAAAAAGCATCTAAAAAAAAAGAGCTGGACTAAAAAGATTTTTAAATTTCTAAGGATTGATAGATTGGAAAACAAGATCTCTTGAACAAATCATCTACAGGCATCTATTTCCTGAGCATTTTCCAGTCGAATCTGTTGTATCTAAAATCTCATCTATGGTTGATAGTTTTGTATTATAAGAGCTGTAACAACCTTCTTGACCTGCCTTATTTGTTAATGAAAAGCAAATATGGTTAGATCCACTAGCACTTCTATATGTGTACTCTTGTGTGTCAATTGATATATCTAATTTCTCTAAAGTATTACAATCGTCTAAAGACAATAAAATACTACAAGTTTGATAAGCGGTTTTGATAAGCGAAACCTCATTTCTTAATCTATCAGCCTTAGAGCGATCCAAATACTTTTTATAGTGAATACTAGCTACTGAGCTAAGTATACCCATAATAGCAACAACTACCATTAACTCTATAAGGGAAAACCCTTTTCTTTTTTCTATTTCTTTTTTATAAATCATAACTATCTCCCTAATTTTAAAAGCCCACCATCATTTAAACTTAGATAAATAAATGATTTATACGGAACAGGAGATCCTGTAAGATCTCCAGTAATTTTAACTTCTCCAATAATTTTACCTGTTAATGGGTCTAAAACACAAAATAAATTTTTAGAACATGTTCCATAATAAAGCCAATTTCCTTTTTTATTTTGAGCACTAAACCCGCTATGTATGCCTATATTTTTATTTGTTATTTTCTTTTTCCAAAGAATTTTTCCTGTGCTTTTTTGGATTCCATACATAAGTCCTTCTGATCTATGAGAAGAAAGAACCAAAACATCCTTAGTAGGAATATCTGTAGGGCTTGATTGAGAAGGAAATCCAATATACGTCTCCCATGCCACTTGCCCTGTTCCACTATGTAAGCTTGTTAATCTCTTATTCCAGCCTGAAAAATAAATTCTATCTTGCTCAATATCAACAAGTGCAGTTCCTTTAATAGGTTTTTCAGCACTATAAGACCAAAAAGGATAGCCATTATCCATATTAATAGCGTATAAAATGCCATTATTTACCCCTACATAAAGAAGTTTATTTTTAGGATTTAAAGTAACAGAAGAATGTATCTGTTCTCCAAGCCAAGGAGATCTCCAAGTAACCTTTCCAGTTTGTGCATTTATCTTAACAACATAACCATCTAAGAAATTAGTCTCAACAGATAAGTAAATAAATCCTTTATAAAAAAGAGGGGAAGAACCAATTGCATCAGCCAATTTTAAACTCCAAATAATTTTACCATTATTTTTATCTAAACAATAAAATCTTCCATTATAAGAACCGAACCAAACATAGTCGTCCCCAAGCATCGCTGTTGAATGAATGCCTCTGTGATTATAAAAAGTGTAATATTTCCATTTCAATGAACCATCATGATTAAAAGCATAAAACCAACCATCATCACCGCCTATATAAATCCCTGAATCATCAATAGCTGGTGAAGCCTTAGAAGCTCCATGAATAATATTATTTATAGTAAAACTTTTCCATAAAATTTTTAAACCCGTTACTGGAATAATATTTTGATAAATTCCATTTCTTTTATAGTCACCCCTATAGGTCGAATTTACTATCTTTATACTAGGTATAGATTCTTCTGTAAAAGAATCAGATCCATAAATCAACTTGGGAGGGATGTAATTATCATTTATTGTTTTTGAAAAGAATAAAATAGTAGGAATAGTATAGGAAATATTTATTATAAAAAAAACAAAAAGCAAGAAGTAAATCAGATAGATATATTTTACAATATTTATTTTCTTTAGAAATTGATCCATGCATTTCCTTTTAAAAAATTATATTTTATATCTTGTGAACAGAAATTTTTTAATTTCACTAGATAAGTCCACTCCATATCAGACCTTCTTTTGGTTGATAGATGAAAATCTATATCTATAAAATCAGGATTTTTCTCCGCCCACTTACAAATTTTTTGTGCATCTGAATAATAAACATATGGATCACATTGAATTCTTATAGATAACCATGTTGAATCTCTTGAAAATTCCTCTGTACGATTTTTATACCTTACCTTCATATAGGAATGGCAAGATACTCTCGCATCATACATATTTAAAAACCAAGTTCGACCTTGACCAGTAACAGCCTCATCTCCTTTATAAAAACGAGGAACAACTTGAGCAACTATAAAGACAATAAAAATAATAGACAAGGACTTAGGGATACTATTTCTGATGGTTTTCTCGATTAAGTTTAGATGAGATTTATCCAAAAACCAAATAAGAGGAAAGATAGAAAGAAGAGCAAAGCAATTAATAGGATAAAAATAACCCACCCAGTAAAAAGAAGCTAAATGAAATAAACAGAAAAAGAAAAAAGCAATGTATTTTATTTTATGTTTTAAGAGAAGAATAGGTGATATAAAAATTTCCAGAAAAACAACAGAAGTTGTTAAAAATGTAATAAAGTAAGGATTCCATCCTTCTATTTTCCAAAGACTCCCTCCTGTAAGCCACTCTAAATTATTTAATTTTAAAAAACCAGCAAAAATATAAAACAAAGATATCATGACAGGAATAGAGATTCTTTTTAAAGGGAAAAATAGATATAGAAAAGAGACAATGAAAGGCATATAGTGATAATTTCCCATATGATAAAAACTCATAAGTAAAACTATATATTTAAAAAAGACCAAAAAACAAAGAGTAAGATATCCATATTTTACTTGTTTAATTATGAAAAAATAGATAGATAGTAGAGATATAATAAGGTAGATAAAGATAGCTATTTTTGAAAATAAAACAGATGAGAAACTTAAAACATCACAAGAAGAAAAAAAATTCCAACAAATATTACTCGGATGATTAGATGTATTAAAGTAATAGAAAGATAAGTGATTCCAGAATTGGAAAGTCACAAGATGAGTTAAAGATAAAAAACTTCCAAAATAAATTAAAGATTTTGAAGATTGTATTTCTTTAATTTGATTCACAAAATATTTTTTCGCTTTAATCACATCTTTAGTCCTTAAAAATAAATCCGTATTTTTTAGCTGTCTCATAAGAAAAAGGAAGATTAGTCTCTTTATTTATAAGTACATTTTTAAATTCAGATCCTGTTAAAATAGAAGAGCTTAAGTCAGCACCTCTTAGGTCTACATTTTTAAATAAAGTATACGTAATGGCTGTTCCTTTTAAGTTAGCTTTTTTAAGAATGACATCTTGGAATGTAGAATGAGTAATCGTTGAGCCTCTTGTTGTAATACCTTCCATATTAGTGTTTAAAAAGACGGATCCGGCAACCATAGATTCTCTAAAATCAAGAAATCGGAGATCAGTTTTTTTAAATAAACTGTTAAATATAAAACAACTATACATCTCTTTTGATTTCATATTTATCCGTAAAAATTGACTTTGAGATATTTGACATCTTTTTAAATTAATATTTTCAAAGCTAGCATCTTTAAAAGATTTATTTATAATATTAAATTTTTCAATACTCTGGTAAGAAACAACATCTTCTGAAAAAAAAATCTTATGAAAATAGGAAAAATAAATATAAATTATGGAAACAGCGAAATAGATAAGAGAAAAATAAACAGTAGATCTTTTCATAAGTATAACTAAAAGTGGTTAACTTTTTTCCAACCTTTTACATAAATATAAACATAAGCATCTGAACCCTTTGATGATGTTAAATTTCTTGCATGTGCTTTAATAGTAGCAATGCCTTTACCATATCCTTCTTCTTTTTTCATAATAGGAACTTTAATGGATCTTTTATAAATTCTCTGATCTAAAGATTTAGCAAGCATAAATCTTTCAACTAATGTAGGTCTTCTTCCTGGATCTACAATGATGTCAAAATACCCCACTTTACCTCTTTGATTCTTTAAAACAACTGTAATATCTAAAATTACATAACGAGCATAATAAGGAGCTTTACTAAATATCCTATTAATTTCTGTTGGTTCATTAAATGCACTTAATGGCACTTTATGTCTTTCGCTATATATACTATTCATATAATAATGATTTACTCCATCCCCGAAGTCTCTAAAATCAGATATATATCTTTTGCTAGTATTTCCACCGATAGAAATATACCATAGAGGTTCACTTAATAAAGAGTATCCTGTTGGCAGAGTTAATTTCGAATTTGTTGGAACTAGGATTAAAGCAGGTTTTTTTCCATTGCTCATAGTTACTAAGTAAATAGTAGCTCCTTGTCTATTATTATCTTTTAAAGAACCAATGACTCCACCTATGCCTTCCTTTTGAATTGACGCAGTTAATGTTTTTTTAATACGAACAGATAAACTTGTTTGACTGTCACTTACAAAGACTGAACTCAAGGGTCCTTTAGAGAATAAAGATACACTATGACTATCTGTTTTTTGAAAAGTAATACCTCTTTGAAAAAAACCAGAAGTTTCTACATAATAAATATCTCCTGGAGATATTATTTTTTGTTCATCAGATTTTTTAGGGGTGTCTAAATTCTTAACTATAGGTTTAGATTTTTCTTTATTAAATTTTTTTATACATCCAAATAAAAAAATAAAAAAAACAGATAGTAAAATGAATTTTATGTTTCTATTTTTATTAAAAAACAATTCTTTTTTCATCTTGGTGAGCATCCATCAGGGGCTTCACCATCACATCCACCACTATTTCCACCACTATTTCCACCACCATCTCCGTCGCCGCCGCTACTACTTGGGTTTCTTCCGTAATTAATAGTTCTGGTGACCAATGTGTTAATAATATTTTCTGTAATGACTTCCTTATAGATTCGTTCAGAAGTTGCCGTACTTTTTAAAGACACAGGTACAGTGATAGTCTTAGATATTACGGAATTTTTGATGTTTAATTTAGAATACTGAGGTGGTGCTGATATAGAGTAAGTTATGAAAACCTCATTTATTTTCATGCCAGAACAGCTTATAGAAGATTCAGGACAGCCTACTTTCATTGTTGATACAACTCGAATCGGGCAGTTAGAAGATAGCTCTAGGCAAGAAGAGCCATATTCATCAAAATACTTAGGTTCTGAATCTACCCCTGACCACTGGTTTCCATTTATATCAAATATTTTAAGTGGATATATTTTTTTCGAAGAACCTTGATTAAAATTACAAACAGTTGGTTTTCCAAAACATCTATACACTACATTGTTTTTGATATAGTTTTTATTATCACTTGCTGGTTTAAAAAAATCTAAGTCAAATAAAGAAGTTGTAATAATTGAATTGATATTTTGCATAGTAAGAATAATCTTTGTTTTCTTAGTGTGTTTTACTGAACTGATAAAAACTTGAGATACTATGAGTAACCCAATAAGACCTACAGATGAGCTAATAACAAATTCGATCAAGCCTATACCTTTTTTATTAAAAACGATCATCATCTTCCACCTCCGTCTCCGTCTCCGTCTCCGTCTGCACGGGGTCTAAATGTATTAACTGTTCTGGTTATGGTTCTAGTTGTACCTTGCTTAACTACTGTTTTCTCAGTTGTTATTACTTCTGGAGTAACTCTAGGAATTGTAACTTCAAAATCCCTGTCTTTAAGATATTTTGAAACGGAAGAATGCTTAAGAATAAAAAATTTAATTTTAGCACTTTCTGCCTCAGAACAACTCGCACCACTAGAACAATAAAAATACATCTCAGAAGCGACTTTAAAAGGGCATTTCTTACCAAAAGAAACAGGACTATCTGTGCAGATTTCACCTTGATCGTTATAAAGAATTCCTCGACCTGAATCTGACTCTGAATCAGATATTTTTTTGTCTAATCCATCATACCAACCCACTTTAACTTTTCTACTATCTTGACAAGTTCCTGAAGGGGTAGTGCATCGTCTAACGAGAAGTTCATGACTCTTAGTTTGCTTTAAAGCTGACACACTTAAAGCTGCTATTTTTAAATTTGCTGTAATTAATTGCTCGGAGCTCTTTAGCCTTAACCTATATAAATTTTGAGTAGAAGCTACGAGATGTCTTTGAAAAGATAGAGCTGATATCCCTATAATACTAGATGCTACTAAGGCACCTATTAAGCCCCCCCCCATACTATTTAGAAAAATCCTTTTTTCCACTCTTATGCTCATTCAATAATTGTAATATAAAATTAAGAGTTATTGATAAAATAATTAACTTTTATGAATAAAGTCTTGTACCTTTACTTTTATAGGATTTAATTGATATGTAGCAAGAACCCTCAATTAGGGTTTTTAGAGCATATTGTTGAGATTTTGAACACTATCTACTATTTATCTCATTTTGAAACACAGGGTTTCTATAAAAACATCCCCATATTTTAGGTGCAGGCATTCCATAAATCTTACAATCTTCTTTTATCAATAAATTATAGTTTATTAGATGAGATAAAATACTTTACTTTATTTTTTAGCCTAAAATTTTAAAAAAACCTTATTTAAAAGGTTTCTTATGAGGTTTTCTCAATCATTATTACCGATTATTACCCATTTATAGTAGGATATTTTTATGAAATATAACCCTTTTAAACCTGGAAGTGTTGTTCACCCTGGAATGTTTTCTGGAAGGATTAAGTGAAATAGAAGCTATAGATTGGCCGGAGTTAGAAACAAAAATTGATTATTTTTTAGTGATTTTTAGATTTGCAGGGGATAAACATAAGTTTTATATTAAACAAACTTTTGTAAATTGAATATATCTTAAAAATAATTTGCTTCCAATCAGAAGTTTTTATGAACAGAAAATTTTTTTCTATTGTAAATCTTTTGGAAACTTTCTTAAATTAAAATTATTTTTTTTACACACAGAAAACATTTGTTGGGATAAAATACCATCTGCAATTGCTTCTTTAAATCTTTTTCTTCCACTATCATCCATAGGTTGTTTATAGAAATAATAACCTTTCCATTTTGATGTACTATATTGAGTATTTTTTTTAGACTCTTCTTCAGACTCTTCTTTACTGGTACCAGTAGTTTTGTGATTATTTTCTGTTTTTTTAGATTCACTAATAGCTTTTTTAGCTAATTCTAAGATAGCGTTTTCAATAGTTTTAAAAATAAATTCCACAGTTACTTGATTAAGCAAGATTTTTGATGCTTCATAATAAATCGAGGTTTCATTACCTTTCAAAACAATTTTAAAATTTATATCTCTAGCTTTTTCAAGAAAAATCGTTTCCCCCGTTGCACTAATGTTAATCAATCCATGAACTATATTTTTATCATTTGAATCTTGGTAGCATACAGTGCTATACTGAATTCTGTCTTTCCAATCTGTTTTCTTGTAATTTCTTTTAATAAAATGTTCTCTTTTTTTATTAGAGAGTTGGATTTTTTTGACAAGTGTTTGAGAATTTTGTGCTGTTTCTAGTTGTGTATTCAATAAGTCCATATGCTTAATCCTGTTGTAAAGTTTCTTTCTCCTTACCACTACTATAACATAAATTTTTAAAAATTTCGATTAATTGTTTTTGATTATAATTTGAAGGAAAGTTATGTCCGTTTTTCCAACGACTTATTTGAGGACGTAAAGATTTTGGATTTGAATGCATCTGATTAGCAAGATCAACTGTTTTGATATTTAAAGAATTCATTATGTTATTTAAAGCCTCTGAAAATTTTTTATTATCTTTTCTATGTGTGTTTTGTAGGGTTTTAATTATTTCTTGGAAATCTTCATTTTTAATGGATAATTTTTTAATTAAGCCATATTTTATGCCTTTAATTGTAATTTCAACTGATCTATAGTCCATATTAGTCTTCACATATATAATATAAATTTGTTATATTTTATGTATGTTATGTAGGGTTTTTAAACTTTATTTTATTAGTTGTAAAGAAGAAAAATAAAATGGCAATGAAAGGTATGCATTTTTTAAAGATTGATCCAGTAGAGTGGGCTAAAAAACACAATTTAAAAATTATACACAGAACCTGTAAAACCTGTGGTGAAGTTCTAGTTTTAAATAAACCTTGTAAATCTCATGGTTATGTTGGTTTTGTAAGTGATATATGTGGTTGTGGAGACGATATGATTGGATGCTATTTTAAGCCTTTTTCTGGAAAGAAAAAAACTTTTTGGTCTAATATGACTGAAAAACTATCTGCATAAAGAATCTGTTCAGATAATTTTACTTGGTTTTTGCTATTTATATTTGTTTAAAAAATTCTTTTAGTTATATGGGCTCTTGTTTTGATTTCAAATCTTAACGAGATTTTTGCATGATTTTTCTAGAAAATTTTTAGTGATTGGTAGGTTATAAGAGGTTATTAACAACTATAGTTGTTTCCTATTAATTTTTACAAACTCCAATATGTATTTATTGGATAGGCTTGAACAATAGAAAAAAAATAAAACCTAAAGAATAACTTACAAAAAAAAATTTCAAAAAAACCTTATTTAAAAGGATTTTTTCAAGATTTCTGAATCTCGCTAAAAACTATAAAATTTAGGGGGTTTACTATGTTCCTACTATACAATTTAGGGGGTTTACTATGTTCCTACTATACAATTTAGGGGGTTTACTATGTTCCTACTATACAATTTAGGGGGTTTACTATGTTTCTACTATAAAATTTAGGGGGTTTACTATATATTAAATCTATAAAAAAAGGTATTTTATGAACAATGGGAAAAAAATAAAACCTAAAGTTTTTCAGATCTTGATCCGACAATTAATTTAATGAGATTTTTTGTTTTGTTTTTATTTTTTGTGCTGTTTGGTTGTAATCATTCCATTCAGAATCCAACAAACATTGAATACAATAAGACGGCTCTTTATAACTGGGATTTTGAATTGGAAAGACTGAAAAAAGGCACTTTAGATAAGGCTTGCACTGAAAAAGAACGATTATTTTTTAAGAAACAAATTGAGATTCAGAGTCGACACTTATCAGTTGAACAAATGCAAAGATCTATGGAAAATATGCAAAAGGATTTTCGTTGTGAGTGAGGTGTATATGAGATTATTATTTTTAGTTTTATTTTTTCCTGTATTTTCTTTTTCAGAGGATTTAAGCGGAACTATTTGGACTCTTAGTGGAGTTGGTTGCAGAGATGCCTCTTTGGATTCAGATTCTCATATCTCAAAACCTATAGCCTCTGCGGATGTATCGGCTGGAATGTTTAACTTTACAGACGACAGAAATGTTAATATGACAGCACAAGTGCAAGGTAAAGAGCAAAGCCACAGAGGAACTTATACAATCCATCGTGATAAGGTGATTCTTAGAGGTGGCGATGGTGGCATCACTCTTTATATCAGAAATCAAAGATTAGTAATTATTGGCAATAGAATTGAATCAGGAACTGAGTGTTGTAATGTCCAGTGGGTTGATAGTTGGCGGACAACTAAAAGAGATATTGAAAAAGAAGGTAGAGAAACATGGGAACAATATAAGCAAAGACACAATCTAGATATGGACGATGACTGGACGGCAGAAACAAAAGAGGAACGAAAAAAATTAGATAATAAATGCTTAAAGGAAAAACCTTTTGTTTATATTCTGGGAAAAGTCAAATAAGCCGTCTCTAAAGTTCTATTTTGGAATAGGTGGTTGCAATACAAATCTACTACCTAATGTATCAAGATTTTACGAAATCCTTGTTCTACATAAGCTAAGGAAAGTAAAAAAGAGTTCTATTTGGTTTTTTCTGGAACAGGAAAGCTAGCCTTAAGGTAAAGTTTTAAAACATTTTTTACTCAATTTTTAATTAAAAAATAAGGGGTTTTCAAGAATCTAATCCATAAAGAAAGTTAGGATCGTTTTACTCTTTGGTTTTTTTGCTTTAGTATAGAGTGAATGTGGTTTTATAGACTTTTCCTACTGATTCCTTTCTATTGTACTTGGGCTTATGGAAGTGCAGGTTGGAGTACGGAGGAAATGACAAAGAATCTTCAATCTAGACATGCGATTCGAAATTTTGAGAAGCAAAAAGACTGTAATGATTCTCCATTATTACTCTCTGTTGTTAACATTCATAAAGTTTTGGAAAAAGGAAGTAAAAACCATAAAGAAAAGTTTGTTTGCGATGTGAGAAAAGAGATAGATCTCAATAACCAAGAGATAGAAGCAAACCAAAAATTTATGCTAAACTATATAAAAGCTATGAAAGAGAATCCAGAAAGTCTTTCCACTGAAGATCATCTTCAAATGACTGAGAAAATGATTAAATATCGTTTGTTGAGGAATAATAAAATGAAGGAATATTATGTTCCTTCTACTCGTTACACTCCTCCAGAAGAAGTTTTGCAGAAGATGAAGCAAATGGCTCGTAAGCATTTTGAAAAAAATGGTCCGCCAACCAGTTGTTTTTTTGTTAAAGAAGATCGAGTGAAAAAAAGCAAATTAACTGAATCGTCTTGTCAAAAAGAGATTACTCTTAAGGTTCAAAAAATTCCTAACTCGTTGATTTTGGCTCAAGCGGCTTTAGAGTCTAACTGGGGAAAGTCTTCCTTGGCTGAGGAAGAAAATAATATATTAGGTTTACAGGTGGCTTTCCGCGATCCTTCCAGTATGGATAACTATCCAAATTGTAGAAGGGCAAAAAGAAGTTTCAATCGGTGTCTTTTGAAATTTAATAATTATAGAGGTTCTATAGATGAATACTTTTCCCGATTTAATGGAAGTCATTTAAGGGGATATCAAGATTACAGGTCTCGACGTTTTAAATTATACAGTCAGCGCAAAAATTATAATGAGTGCCAGCAAGCTGATGTTTTGCACCGTCATATTGATTTTTATGCAGAAAATAAAATGTACACCCAAGAGATTCAAGGTGTATTGAGTGAAGTTTGTTCTATGAGTAGAAAATGTAGTGTTGGTGATATAAGAGTGGCCAAAAAATAACAAAACTGGTTAAGTTATGTTTATTTTAAATTCAAAGATAAAAAATTTTATTCAGTATTTTTTTTCTCTGTTGTCTCTGCTGATTTTGGTTTTAACTTTTTCACATTGTCGTTCATTGAATAAACAAACAAGTGATTTGTCTTCCACTACATCCTACAGGCAAATCAGTTCTTTTAAAAAATGCAATCCCTCTGATCTATCTTTGAACCATCACAATGCTTTAGTCCTTATGTATCACCGTTTTGATGGTAAGTATTCCAGCACCAGTGTCACAAGGGAAATGCTGAAACAGCATATTGGTTTTTTTCGCTCAAAAGGTTTTGATATTGTTCCTTTGAGTCGTATTGTGAATGCCCATATTTATGGGACAGGCTTTCCTAAAAAAACTTTGGCCATTACAATAGATGATGCTTATAAATCTGCTTATGAAGTGGCTCATCCTTTGTTTGTTCAAAATAAAATTCCTTATACAGTGTTTGTCAATACAGAGGGGATTGATAGAAAGTTAAGGGATTATATGACATGGAATCAACTCAGAGAAATCAAGCGATCGGGTTGGGCTTCATTAGAGGCTCACGGTCATGCTCATGCCTATATGATTCGAAATATGAATTCGTCTCAAAGAAAAAAGGATGTCAAAACATCTGTCCTTCGTTTGTACAAAGAAACAGGAAGACTTTCTCAATATTTTGCTTATCCTTATGGAGAAACCAACGATGCTTTTATTCAAGAGCTGAAAAATTATCGTTGGAACATAGGTGGAAAAAACTTTCATTTTAAAGCCGCTTTTACCACTCAATCTGGTCCTGTAGGATGTGCTTCAAATCGGTTTGCTTTACCTCGTTTTGCTTTGAATATGAGATATGGAAAAGTCAGTGATCTATTTCGTGCTAAAATGAATAGTCGTCATTTTCCTTTTCAAAGTTTTTTTCCGAAGAACTTGGCTTTTTGTACAAGTGCTGGTCAAAAGAAATTTTCTTTGACTGTTCAACCAGATATAGTTTCCCATTTGAACAGCAGTCGTGATTTAAGTCGTTTAAATTGTTTTGCTTCCAATGGTGAAATCACAATAAAAAAACAAAATTCCTATCAAGCGGATATCATTTTGAATCGCCCTTTTACAAACTCCAGTGGCGAAGCCGTTCGTGAAAGAATCAACTGTACTTTGTCAGATGGAAAGGGACGAGTGTTTTGGTTGGGAAAAGAATTTTCCATTTTAGATTGTTAGGACATTCTCAAACAAAACCAAGTCTTAAGATTTTGTATCATACATGAGTAGAAAAAAAGTGAAGGTAACAATCTTTTTCATTCCAGTTTTTACAAACTCCAAATCTTTCTAATTCAACGTCTTCAAAATTAGTAAGAGAAAGAGAAGAAAAACCTAAAGATAAAATTCTTTCATTTATATCTTCTTGTGAATAGTTATAATAATTTTCAATTTGACATTTGTTTTTTATAGTTTCAAAAATCAACTGTCCCATTTTTAAACCTTTTTCTGAAACATATTTTTTATTTAAGGGGACTAAAAAATCTCCACAGATAGAAAAAGAAGATGAACAGGCTTTTTTTAAGGGGGAAATATTTTTCCAAAAAAGAGAAGGAGGAATGTAATAAGTGATTCCTTCAATCACTAAACCCGTTGGATGGGAGGGATTCCATCCCTTTTGAACTAAATCTTTCAACCATTCTTTAGAATCAGTAATGTCTGCCTTTAAATAAGAGATAGAAGATATTGGTAAAATTTTCTTAGTCAGCTCTTCAGGTTCTTTAACTTGGCTATCTATTCCAAAAATTTTATTTTTTGGGAACAGTTCTTGCATTTTAATTAAGACGGGGTCCCAGCCACAAGCTAAAAAAATCAACTGAGCAGAAGAACCATGACGTTTTAAAAATTGAGAACAAAATTTATGAGTGATGTATTTTCGGTTTGTAATGATTCGACTGATTTCAGAAAAATAATCAGAATAACAATTGTAGATAGATTCCCCTGCAGAAGTATCTAAGGAGGATAAAAATTTTTTAGAAAGAGGAGTTTGATAACTTACCCCTTTATCACAAAGAAGAACTAAAGCGGAAGTTTCTACAAGTTTATATGACACTTCTTTATTATGCCAGAGGATGGTTGCAATAGGAAATAAAAAATAAAGGCAGAGAGAGTATGAGAAAACTTTTAATGAATGGAAAATCAAACCCAATCCGTTTGATTTTCCATTCATTAAGAAATTTTTTTTAAAAGGGTAACTGATAGCGGCTTGATGGATTTTAGGAACCACTTTTTAGCCTTAATTTCTCTTAAATCAAGGAGGATTCTTTATATGTTTTTCTGAAAAAGGGGCAAAATCCTTGCAGTAACCCGTTAACTTTGTGAACAGTAAAAGAAATTAAAGTTGTCTAGATGTATTCCAATAGTGTATAAAGTAATAAAAATAAAGAGACTTATGTTTTTTTATGATGTAGATTTAAATATCAGTCAAGTTATAAACCAGAAAGGGGAGGAAGTATGAAGAAAAAATTTTTAATTTTGTTTTGTTTTTTTCTACCGAGTTTTTCGGTAATAGCTGAGGAATTTCACAAAGCGGCTATCTATGGAAATGTAGAAAAATTATCTGCTCTTTTGAAAAAAGGAATGAATCCTAATTTAAAAGATAAAGGGGGTAATACAGCTCTTCATTATGCAAGTTCAAGTGGATATTTAGGAATGGTTGAATTGCTTATTAAAGAAGGAGCCAATATTAGAATTACAAATAATTCTGGAGACACTGGACTTCATTGGGCTACTTTGGGTGGACATTTTGATATCATTTCATTGTTTGTTGAAAAAGGATTGAATATTTGTGAGAAAAATAATATCGGTGAAAGCCCTTTTACTATGGCAAGGTCAATCCAATCAAGATCAGTAAAGCATATACATATTGTAGATTTTTTTAAAAGCCAACTCTCAAAATCAAAATATGATTGCACTCCATATCCTGATCAGATATCAATCCACGAGAAATCTTCCTGCCTTTAAAGATTCAAAAGAAGATCTATTTGGAAATCCTTTTTTGTTTTGCGATTCTATTTACTTTGACAGGTTTTTAAATAGTTTTTCCCAATAGCACGATAAGAAAGATGTAGATTTAACTCAGGGACTTTACAGGCAACCCATGCTGTAAAAGTGTTACTGTTTGGACCTATCAGGGAATAATTTTTTTTATAAGGGTAACTGATAGCCGCTTGATGAATTTTATGAATCACTTTTTTAGCTTTATTTCCTCTTAAATCAAGGAGAATTCTTGGTTTATTTCCATACCATAATTTATCAGGGATATCTTTCGCGATTCTCAAGACAGAATTTGTTTCTTTAGGATATTTAGACCAACCAAAAAGGTCGTAGAGGATAGTAGAGAGATCGCTTTTGGCGCTATTAGAGTATCTAAGCCAACCCAAAACTTCATAAACTTTATAGAAATGCGCTCCTTCTTTTTTTGTAGATATCCATGTGTGATCGGCTATTAAACCTTTAAAACCAAAAAGTTTTGCAGCATAGATTTGAACAACAGACTCTTTATATTTTTCTGCAAGAGGGGCAATCCCTGTAGTATCTCGTGAAGCGTTTTGCCAGCTAGAATGAAAACAAGATGTAAAACAGGTTAAGCTAGAAAGCAAAAAGAGATAGGACAGTAATTTTATTTTTAACAGCATTGTTATTCAAATCTGAAAAGTTATGTTCTAGTTTTAAATATACAATAAAAAATTGTTTTTATCTATAGTGGCTCTTTAAAAAAATAATATTTAGACCATTTACTATTAAATAAATTGTAACGGAGAATAGCCTAACAAAAAGGATTTTATTTTGCTATTTTTCATTAGAAATCACTTGTTGTAATTATTTCACTTTTAGGATTCAAAAGGAGGCTTTTTTTAACTCTATTTTTCTAAATGGACTTTGTAGTTTTGTAATAACTGCAATAATTATTGATTTTTTACAAATTTTATTATAGAAATATGGGACATTTTTTTAAATGTTAGGGCTGTTATGATAAGAAGTATATTATCCATATTATTTATTTTTCCTTTTTTTGCTTCTGGGAACTGTGCAGATGTTTTTAGTAGTCCAAATTTTAATGAGGGTCCGGCTTTTCACTTATTTCAAGAGGCCGTTAATGCTCGGAATCAATCCCATGCTCCTTATTCTAATTACTATGTAGGAGCTGCTCTTTCAACAGCCAATGGGAAAGTTTATTGTGGTTGTAATGTAGAAAACTCTGCTTATGGATCTACTCAGTGTGCTGAGGCTAATGCTGTTGGGAATATGATTGTGGGAGGCGAGAAGGAAATAAAATCAATAGTTATTGTTCTTAAATCTCAATTTAAAGCGGATAAAGAAATTTTAGGCACTCCTTGTGGGAATTGCAGGCAAATTTTATCAGAGTTTGCAAATGCTCATACAAAGATTCATATTTACACTCCAGAAGAGGGGTATAAAAAAACTTATACAATGGAAGAGCTGCTTCCTGAAGCTTTTACTATTGGAAATAATAAGATCCCTGACTCTAAAGACAGGCAACTTTTTAAGATTTTTTAATTTATCTCAAAGTTTTTTTACTGCGATTCAGTTTGAGAAAAGACCATACGATAAATTAAAAAAATCTGAAGAAATGAACTATGGGAATCAGTTTGTGCTTGTAAATCAAGCTCTCTCAAGAGATTTTGTGCTAAGAGTTATAGGTATGAATCTTTTAGACAAGAAGCATTAAAAATTAAGACTTTTTAATTTTCTTACTCGGTTTTCGTGGTTAAACTTTATTTTATCTATATCTTAATATTCATTTTGATTATAAAAAAGGGTGGTAGCTAAAGCTAGCTAAACGAGAGAGGATAAACTTACTATTATCAATTTTTTATTTAAATCAAAAAGGAAAAAAAGTTAATGAATTTTTATTTTTTGCTTCTTTGTCTCTTTTTATCTCCTGTACAGGCTTTCACAGAATCTCCTATTCCATTTTCTGCCCGAGTCTCTAGTCGTTGTCTTTCTTCTTTTATAGGAATAAATAATCCTGTCTATAACTATATTTACCATAATCCTTTTGAGTCTTTGGACTCCTATAAGTTTGTTCCAGATATTAATTTTAAGGATATGTCTCCTCCAAAGTTCATCCATTTTTACCATAATCCTTTTGAGTCTTCGGACTCCTATAAGTTTGCTCCAGATATTAATTTTAAGGATATGTCTCCTCAAAAGTTCATCGATTTTTTTCAAATCATGAAGCGAGAAGTTAAGAGGGAGTATGCATCTATTAGAAAGGATGAATACAAGAATCTAGACGATATATTTAATGGCATTTATAAAATAACTGTCGGCTTGGAAATGGGATACGAACTATTTGAGCTTATGCCATTCCTTTTAGAAAGATTGGACTCAAAAGTTGTATATACAAAAAAATCAAGGCGAGAAACATTACAAATTGTAAATGATATTTATGATCTTTTGAGAGACGAAGAGATTTGGAAGAAGTTAGATCTTATCTATAAAAAAACAGCATCTAAAAGTCAAATCAGTAAAAATGATAAGACCTTTATTAGAAATGTGATTTATTCTTTCTCTAATGGTTATAGTACTAAAGTTAAAAAACTTTATGGGAATGTTCATAAAAAGATTATTGATTTTAATATCTTGAAAAGGAATCAAACAGAAAGAAATAGTTTTTATGTAAAAAATAAAGATCGTTTAGATGGATTGAATGAGTTATGGATAGATACAGCTAGGAAAGAAGCTCTAAGAAGAAATAGAGGCAAAGAAAAAGGATATTTCATTAATGTCAATACTCGTAATCTTTCCCCCTTAATATATGCTCACAATCGTGATTTTCGTCAAAAATTTTATAAACACTACTATGAAAGATTCTATGAGCAGATTAAAATGACTGAAGATATTTTAAATAAAACACAGGAAATAGCAAGATCTCAAGGGTTTGCAAAATGTAGTGGTTATTGTTTTTCAGATAATCATGGATTGGCTGGTTCTCCTAAAGGAATCATGAATCTTTTTGAACAACTTATACATGCCATTAAAGATCAGGCACAAAAAGATATTTCTGCTTTAGAAGCTAAAGCTAAAGATCTACATAACATTAGAAAACTTGAGCCTTGGGATATTAACTATTATCACAACTACTTTCAGAACAATTTAAAAATTAGAATACATAGTTCTTCTGTTATTGATGTTACATTTAAACATTTTGAGAAATTACTTAATCTTCAATTTAAGGAAAAGAAGAAAGATGAATTTCCTTTCTATAAAGAGGATATAAAAGTTTACGATGTCTATCATGAAGGTGAATACAAAGGAATTTTAATTATGGATCTGTTTAGTATAACAGAAAAGGAGTATGCTGTTAATGCAGATTTAAGTTTGTATCCAGACAATGGCTTGTCCATTGCAATTATAAAAACTCATTTCAAAAAAGGTCGTGATTATCTAGATGCTAGGGATATAGAAACTCTTTTTCATGAAATGGGTCATGCTGCACAAATTTATATAAACCCAAATTCTGACATAGCAAGTTCGGAGCAGTCCTTGGATCAATTAGAATTTTACTCTGTTCTTCAAGAAACTCTTGTATCTACAAGTGATGTTTTGAATTTATTTACAAAAAAAGATGTTCAAACGAATTTTTCATCTCATTTGTTCATGTCAGAATCTAAAGAGAGACCATTTTCTGTAAAATTATTAGAGAGAGCTTATGTAAACTTGTTACTGGCTTCTCTCTATTCTCAAGGAGAGATTAAAAACCTTGAGAATTTTGAAAAAGATCTTATAAACAAATTAGATTTATCTCCTTTTTTACAAAAGTTTCTTTTAAGCCAGAATATACTTTTAAGCTATTTGGTTTTTGGGTATCAAGATCCTTTAGAAAGAAGGGTCAACCCTGATTCTATGTTTGATGTTTTAACCCGTAATGGCTATTTTTATACGGAATTGCTTACAGTGTATTTTCTTAATCAATACACAAACAAACAAAAAGGCATTTATAACCCAGACTTAAAAAAGCAACTTCTATCACTTTATAAAAAAAAGACTTTTAAGTTAAAAGATTTAAAATACAGTAAAAAAGGGACAATTAGAAATAGAGATTTGATTCGTGAGTTTGTTGATTATTATTTTAAATAAATTGGGTGGTTAAAAATAATTTTAAGAGTTATCTATTTTGTTGGAAAGAAGAAATTATTGTAAATAGCATGTATCAAGAGAGCAAAGTTACGGATTTCGTCACTTGGTGTTCGCATATCGGATTTTAAAAAAAAAGAAGACTATTTAGTCTAGATTTTTAGGTTTTTAATTTGCTTATAGTTTTACTATGTTTTGTTTTAAAAAAATATGTTATTTTAAAAGTCTGATTAGGTTTTGTGATGTCCCTTAGGTTAAAAGCTCAATTGAAGTTAAGTCAAAAGTTGTCTATAACAACTCAGCTTCAACAATCTATCAAACTTTTATCTCTTAATTGTCAAGAGATGAAGGATAGGATTCAAGAGGAGCTTTTGGAAAATCCTGTTTTACAGACAGAAGAAGATAGCCATCAGCAAGAAGAGATAATATCAGATTCAAGTGAAGGTAAAGTGGAAGCAGAGATTAAATCTTTGCAGGAATGGGCAGAAGTATCTAAAGGTTCTTCTTATCGCTCTTCTCATGGAAGAAAAAATAACGAAAACACTTTTGAAGAATTTGTTTCAGAACCTGTTACATTAAAAAACCATTTATTGTGGCAAACTCAAATCAGTTCTCTTTCTGAAGAGAGTAAATCTATCCTAGCCGTTTTAATTTTTGATTTAGATGAAAGAGGTTATTTAACATCTTCTTTAGAAGAGCTAGCTCAAAGAGAAAGTGTATCTATACATAAATTAGAATCTATCCTTAAAGTTTTGCAAAATATGGATCCTTTAGGGGTAGGTGCTCGTGACATTAAAGAGTGCTTGCTTATACAAGCTCGTTATTTAGAAGAAGACACAAAAGATATGGTTCTTGTAATCAACAAACATTTGAAACAATTGCAAAATAAAAATCACCAAGCTATAGCTTCTGATTTGAATATTTCTGTAGAGGAGGTTTTAGACATTTGTAAAATCATTCAATCTATGGAGCCTACCCCTGCTCAAAACTTTTCTACTCAACCTACAGAGTATATAACCCCTGATATTTTTATTTATAAAGAAGGAAGCAAATACAAAGTGTCTTTAAATGAAGATGATTTTCCTTATTTACGAATAAATAGTCACTATAAAAAAATGTTAAATAAATTGAGTCCTCACAAGTCAGATATGAAACATTATATCAAAGAAAAAATACAAGCGGG
Source organism: Bdellovibrionales bacterium (assembly GCA_963692945.1). Lineage (GTDB taxonomy): Bacteria > Bdellovibrionota > Bdellovibrionia > Bdellovibrionales > UBA1609 > JACOND01. The sequence goes on along the minus strand of OY843585.1, from coordinate 1,437,239 downwards.
AGATTGGTTCATCCGTTCTGTTTTACAGAGGCGAAACACCATAAGAAAAGTTGTTGAAAGTTTAGTGAAATATCAAAAAGATTTTTTGGATCATGGTTTTTTACATCTTAAACCTTTAATTTTGCAAGACATTGCACAAGATATTTCTGTTCATATTTCTACGGTGAGTAGAGTGACTTCTAATAAATATGTCTATACTCCTCAAGGTCTCATTCCTCTTAAATATTTCTTTAATGTAGGAATTGTGAATTCAATGGGGGAAGCCGTTTCTATATCTGTTATCAAGTATCAGATTAAGGAGTGGATAGAACAAGAGGATATAAAAAAACCTCTATCTGATAGGGATCTTGTTATAAGATTATCGCAAAATCTCCACCTTCATCTATCTAGACGAACGGTTGCTCAGTATAGAGATTCCATAGGCATCCCTTCGTTTCATAAACGTAAGAAAGCCAGCTAGATATCTTTAATATGACTTGTCATAGAGACAGGTGCCTTTCGTATTTACATTTATTCATTTAAGGTTTATAAGATTTAGTATCTTTTTTGAAAAGGAGAGGTATTTTTATGATTGATTTTTTTACAAGTGAGTCTGTATCTGAAGGGCATCCTGATAAGTTAGCAGATCAAATCAGTGATGGTGTATTAGATGCTTTTCTCAAGGAAGATAAAAACAGTCGTGTTGCCTGTGAAACTTTCTTATCAAGTGGCTTGATTTTCATTTCTGGTGAGGTCAACAGCAAAGCTCACATTGATGTTACTAAAGTGGCCAAAGACATCATTGAAAAAGTAGGATACGATCATTTTAAAAAAGGTTTAGATTTTAATTCTTGTTCTATAATTCCTTTTTTGAACGCTCAGAGCTCTGAAATTAGTAATGCTGTTGGTTCTGGAACTCATCAAGGGGCTAGTGATCAGGGTCTTATGTTTGGTTATGCTGTGGATGAAACCGAAGAGTGTATGCCTTTAAGTATTTCTATGGCTCATAAATTGGTTGAAAAATTGGCAAACTTGAGAAAGCAGGGGCATAATTTTTTATGGCCTGATTCCAAAAGCCAAGTCACAGTTCGTTATGAAAACAATCAAGTTAAAGATATATCTCATATTGTTATTTCCACTCAACATGATCCAGACTATGATTTAAAAAATTTAAAAGAATTTTTAATAGAAGAGCTTATTAAAACAAATGTCCCAGAACAATACTTAACAAAAGATACAAAACTATTGATAAATCCTGGAGGGTCTTTTGTAACTGGAGGACCTTCTGCTGATTGTGGTCTTACAGGAAGAAAAATTATTGTAGATACTTATGGGGGGCATGGTGCTCATGGGGGAGGTGCCTTTTCTGGTAAAGACTCATCTAAAGTAGATAGATCGGCTTCTTATATTGCTCGTCATATTTCTAAAAATATTGTCGCATCGGGTTTGGCTAAAAAATGTCTCATTCAACTGTCTTATGCCATAGGTCTTTCTCATCCTATTAGTGTTAGAGTGGAACATTTTGGAACTTCTGAAATGGCTCAAGATGAACTCAAAAAAATAATTTTAGAACTTTGGGACTTAAAGCCTAGTGGAATTATTGAAGAATTAGATTTGTTAGTTCCTCGTTATTTACCGACGGCAAGCTATGGTCATTTTGGGAGAACAGAAGACAGTTTCACTTGGGAAAAAACAACAAAAGTTTCTAAACTACAAAAAAAAGTTAAAAAAGCTATATAGAGAATAAAGCTAGGAGTTTTGCCGTAAAAAATTCAAGGACTTCAAAAAATCTAGGTGAGTGACTAAGCTATACCTATTTATCTCAATCACACAAAAACAGCTCCCCTATTTCTAGAGAGCCGTATTACTGACGAGACAAAAAATAGATTTTTTATTACATTATATTGCAATATATAGCTATTTTGATATAAGAGATATATGTCTAAAAAATTGGCTACAACTATTTACATTACAGAGAAACAGCAAAATCGGCTTAAAGAACTCAATGACAAATTAAAAATACCTATTGCTGAATTTATACGTCAAGGAATTGATTTGATCTTGAAAAGATATGAAGAACAATTATCAGGTCAAATGTCTTTCCCTATAGATGAAAAAAAAAGAAATTGAAAATATTTTTACAAAAAAACATTAGGAAGATAGAAAAATGTCTTTAAAACATATTCGTAACTTTTCTATTATTGCTCATATTGATCATGGGAAATCTACTTTAGCAGATTGTTTTTTAGAGTTCACAAATGCTGTGGATGAGAGAACTCGTAAATCTCAATTTTTAGATAGTATGGATATAGAAAGAGAAAGAGGTATTACTATTAAGGCTCAAACGGTGAGGCTGTCCTACAAAAGTAAATCAGGAGAGGTTTATCAGTTTAATTTGATAGATACACCTGGGCATGTGGATTTCTCTTATGAGGTTTCTCGCTCTCTTTCTGCTTGTGAAGGGGTTTTGCTTATTGTGGATGCTTGTCAGGGTATAGAGGCTCAGACAATGGCTAACACCATGTTGGCTTTGGAAAATAATTTGGAAATCATTCCAGTCATCAATAAAATTGATTTACCATCTAGTCGTATTGAAGAGGTTAAACAGCAATTGGTAGAAGTGATTGGAGTTAAGGAAGAAGATATTCTTTTAGCAAGTGCTAAGGAAAAAACAGGTATTGAAGAGATTTTAGAAAGCATTGTTGAAAAAATTCCTCATCCTTTAGGAGAATCTAAAAAACCTTTACAGGCTCTTATTTTTGATTCTTGGTTTGATAGTTATCAAGGAGTTATTACTCTTTGTCGTGTGAAGGGAGGTTCTATTAAGAAAAAAGATAAGATTTATTTTTTAGGGACGGAAAAAGAATGTGAAGTTTTAAAATTAGGAGTTTTTAATCCTTTTCCCGAAGAGCTAGAAGAACTGAATGTTGGAGAGGTTGGTTTTGTTATTGGGGGAGTTAAAGAGATACAGAATGTAAGAGTAGGAGATACATTGACTCATCAATCCACAAAAAACATCAAACCTTTGGAAGGCTTTCAGAAGGCAAAACCTATGGTTTTTTCAGGTATTTTCCCTGTTGATACGGATGATTTTGAGCAACTTAAAGTCGCTTTAATAAAACTAACTCTTAACGATTCAAGTCTTAGTTTTGAAGTGGAAACTTCAAAGGCTTTGGGTTTTGGTTTTCGTTGTGGTTTTTTGGGTTTGCTTCATATGGAAATCATTCAAGAGCGATTGGAAAGGGAGTTTAAATTGAATCTTATAACAACAGCTCCAACAGTGATCTATCAAGTGTATTTAAATAAGGGGGAGGTTTTAAAAGTTGAGAATCCTTCTCTTATGCCAGAGGCCAATCTTATTTCCAAAATAGAAGAGCCTTATATTTTATTGAATATACATACACCCTCTGAGTATTTGGGTGGTTTTTTAAAACTATGTCAGGATAAAAGGGGAGAACAAAAAAGTTTAGATTATATTTCAAGTGATAAAGTTATTCTTTGTTACAAAATGCCTCTTAATGAAATGGTTTTAGATTTTTATGATCGTTTAAAATCTCTTTCTAGAGGTTATGCTTCTATGGAGTATGAAATGTGTGGTTACGAAGAAGCAGATCTTGTGAAAATGGATATTTTGTTGAATGGCGAATCTGTAGATGCGTTATCCGTCATTGTGCATCGCCGTCAGGCTGAAAAAATGGGTCGTAAGCTGGCGACAAAATTGAAAGAGTTTATACCACGACAGCAGTATCAAGTGGCTATTCAAGCAGCTGTAGGTTCTAAAGTGATAGCGAGAGAAACTTTAGGAGCTTTGCGTAAAGATGTGACAGCTAAATGTTATGGTGGAGATGTTACGAGAAAAAGAAAACTTTTGGAAAGACAAAAAGAAGGTAAAAAGAGAATGAAATCTATAGGTCATGTTGAAGTTCCTCAAAAAGCTTTTCTAGCTATTTTAAAAACAGATAGCGATTGAAGTTTTATTGTTTGTAGAACAAGTTGACTTTTAAAGATAGCTAAGAGAAGAGTAAGTAACAAAAAAGAGTTTTAATTTTAGAAAAATTAAAACTCAAAGGTAAAAAAATATGAAGAAAAAAAATCTATTCATTGAATTTGTTAAAAGTTTTTTTTCCTTTTGGGGAATTGTTATTTTAATTTTAATAGTTCGTTGGATGTTTATAGAACCTTATGTGATACCTTCCAGAAGTATGGTTCCGACTCTTTTAATTCATGATCATATTGTTATCAATAAATTTTCTTATGGTGTTCGCTATCCTTTTTTAAAAAAATACATTTGGGAAAGAAGAAGTCCTGAAAGAGGAGATGTGATCGTATTTCGTTCAACTGAAGATCGTAAATTTTTGATTAAAAGAGTTGTTGGTCTTCCAGGGGATCGTCTTTTTTTAGATTCCAAAGGACAGATTTGGATTAACAATAAAAAACTTTATCGTAAATCTGTGGAAAATCCAAAACAAATGGAGGGGTTTTATTCTGTGAGTGAAAAAAGTTTAGGATCTAGTTATGAAAACTATCAATTTTTTGTAGAAGTTACGCCAAGTCGTCATTATAGAGTGATATATAAAAATTCTTTTTATAAATATTTAAATACGGATAGCTATCGCATTCCAAAAGGGCAAGTATTTGTTTTGGGTGACAATAGAGATGATTCAAGGGATAGTCGTTTTTTTGGAACTGTGCCTGTTGAAAACATTATGGGGCGAGCCTTTGGTATCTGGCTCAGTTGTGAGGAATCTTTTTTTTCAGTCCGACTTTTGTGTAATCCTTTGAAAATGCGATGGAAGAGGTTATTTCAGAGTATTAAGTGAATTTTAGAGTCTTCAAATTGACGACCTTTAGTTTTGTCTAGTATGATCTTACAAATATGTCTATCAAGGGAAAATCTTTTATTGGTGTTGAGGACTTAAGTGACCAAGAGATCAGCAGCATTTTTAATCAAGCCAGCGTTTTTAAAAAACTAACGAAGGAATCTAAGCCTTTTAGTGATGTTGTAAATTTAAAAACCAATAAGGTATTAAAATCTTTTTTAGTTTTTCAGGAACCAAGCACAAGAACTCGTATTAGTTTTGAAATGGCTTCTCATAATTTGGGAATCAAGCCTATCTTATTTTCTGATATAAAAAGTACAAGCATGGTCAAAGGGGAAACTTTAGAAGAGACTCTTTCCACTTTATCTTGTTTTAATCCAGAGTTTATTGTTTTGCGTTATCATGGTTCTGCTTTTCCTTCAAAAAAAATTTCAATTCCTGTTATTAGTGCTGGTTTTGGTTCTTATGAGCATCCCACTCAAGCTCTTATTGATGTTTTTACAATTCAAGAGCAAAGAGGAAAAATAAAAGGGCAGAAAATTTTAATTGTAGGAGATGTGCTTCACTCAAGAGTTAGTAATTCTAATTTGAAACTGCTTAAACGGTTAGGAGCTGAAGTGGCTTTTTGTTCTCCAACGAGCCTATTTCCTCAAGATGATTTTTGGAAAGGTGTTAAGTGTTTTGATAATCTTGATGAAGGGTTGAAATGGGCTGATGTTATTATGTGTTTAAGAATACAGCATGAACGACATGATATGAGTATTGGTTTGTCCATTGCAGAATATAGAGATTACTATCATATTGGATCAAAACAATTAGGTCTTTTTAAATCAGATGGTATTATACTTCATCCTGGTCCTTATGTTTGTGGTGTTGAAATTGGAAATGAAGTGTTAGGGGATCCTCGTTGCCATATTCTGACTCAAGTGGAAAATAGCCCTTATATTAGAACAGCTGTTGTATCTGTAATTTTGGATTTTGAATTTAAAGGAAATTAAAAAAATAACTTTTTAGGGAAAAAGTAACATAGTGAAACCTTCATGTTTGGTTCTTGAAACAGGAGAAATCTTTCCAGGCTATTCTTTTAAAGGAAAGCCTCAAGCAGGAGAGGTTGTTTTTAATACATCTCATACAGGTTATGAAGAAATAGCAACAGACCCTTCTTATTATTCTCAAATTTTAGTCATGACAGCTCCTCTTCAGGGGAATTATGGAGTTTCTGATCGTTTTTGGGAATCTCATAAAATTTGGATTAAAGGTTTTGTGTGTTTAGAAATGCAAAACACCTCTAGACAACATGGTTGGTTGGAAAGATTAAAATCTTATGATGTACCTACTCTCAGTCATGTTGATACAAGGCAGTTGGTTTTGAGATTAAGAGATAAGGGAGTGGTTTGGGGAGCCATAGTTCCCTTATCAAAAAAGAGTAAAAAAGAAGCTTTGAATCTTATAAAAATAACTAAAAAAAGCCAGATTAAAGATTGGACTCAACTTGTATCCACTCAAAAAATACAAAACTATAAAGGTAAAAAAAGAAATGGTTTGAAAATTGCTTTTGTAGATTTTGGTTCTAAGCAAAATATTCTAAGGGAAGTTTTAAAAAGAACATCTGAAGTTTCTATTTTTCCATCTCGTCTCAGTTCTTTAAAAGAGATAAAAAAATGGAAACCGGATGGCCTGCTTTTATCCAATGGACCAGGAGACCCTAGAGATGTTAAGGAGGGAACCGAATTGGTTAAAGGTTTATTAAATTGGAGATTTATTTTTGGTATTTGTATGGGACATCAAATTTTAGCTCAAGCTCTTGGATCTAAAACTTATAAGTTGAAATTTGGTCATAGAGGAAGTAATCATCCTATTAGAGATTCTCTCTTGGATAAAGTTTATATGTCTGCTCAAAATCATGGTTATGTTATTCAACCAGGAACACTTCCTGAAGATGTTGAAGTCAGTCATGTCAATTTAAATGATAATACAATCGCTGGTATTTTCTCTAAAAAACACAAATGTTTAGGGGTGCAGTTTCATCCTGAAAATCATCCGGGGCCTAGAGATTCTTTGGCTTTATTTGATTTTTTTATAAAGCAATCTAAAAATTTTAATAAAAAGAGTTCCAAATAATATGCCTTTAAAAGAAGATATTAAAAAAGTTGTTATTATAGGGAGCGGTCCGATTGTTATTGGTCAAGCTTGTGAGTTTGATTATTCAGGAGTGCAAGCTTGTAAAGCTCTTATGAGTTTAGGTTTGGAAGTTGTTTTAATCAATTCAAACCCTGCTACTATTATGACGGATCCAGAGACGGCGACAAAAGTTTATATTGAGCCTCTTGAATTTCAATATGTCAAAAAAATCTTAGAGAAAGAAAGACCTTCTGCTTTGATATCCACTTTAGGAGGTCAAACGGCTTTAAATTTATCTTTAGAGTTAGAAGAAAAAGGTGTTCTTAAAGAATTGGGAATAAAAATGTTAGGGGCAGGAGCTGATATTATTCGCAAAGTGGAAGATAGAGATAAATTCACTCAGCTTCTTTCTAAATTGGGATCTAAATATTCAGAGAGTGTCTTAATTAAAAATTTTAAACAGGGAATTAAAGAGGTTGAAAAACTGGGTTTCCCTGTGATCCTTCGTCCCAATTACACTTTAGGTGGTGCAGGAGGGGGAGTGGCTTATTCTATGGAAGAGTTTCATGTGCGATTGTCTTCTGCTCTTTTAGAAAGTCCCACTTCAGAAGTTTTAATTGAAAAAAGTTTGTTGGGTTGGAAAGAGTTTGAGTTAGAGGTTATGAGAGATTGTAATGGGACTTGTGTCATTATTTGTTCTATAGAAAATATTGATCCTTGTGGTGTTCATACAGGTGACAGTATTACAGTGGCTCCTCAAATGACTCTTTCTGATGAGGATTATCAATCTATGCGAGATGAATCTCTTAAAATCATTCAGGAAATAGGATTAGAAACAGGAGGAGCAAATATACAATTTGCCGTTCATCCTAAAACAGGAGAGAGGTTGGTTATTGAAGTCAATCCGCGTGTGAGTCGTTCTTCCGCTTTAGCAAGTAAAGCCACAGGATTTCCTATTGCTAAAATATCAGCTCTTCTGGCCGTGGGTTTTACTTTAGATGAAATTACAAATGATATCACTAAAGCAACTCCCTCTTGTTATGAACCTGCTTTAGATTATGTAGTGACAAAAGTTCCTAGATTTGATTTTGAAAAGTATCAAGGTTCAGAAGATATTTTAAGCACTCAAATGCAAAGTGTGGGGGAAGCCATGGCTGTAGGGAGGACTTTTAAAGAGTCTTTTCAAAAAGCTTTATCTTCTATGGAAAAAAAAGAGATAAAAGCATCTCTCCTATTTTCAGAAGATAAATTGACTTATCCAAATAGCAACAGAATTTATTATATTTTTGAAGCTTTTAGAAGAGGTTATACAGTTGAAACTCTTTATAAGTTAACACATATTGACCCTTGGTTTTTAGAACAATTTGCTCAAATTATTGATATGGAAAAAGAGTTACAGCATAAAGACAATAAGTGGAATGCCAACGCAGTTCATAAAGCAAAACGCTATGGTTTTTCTGATAAGGCTATCGCCCAACAATTTAAAGTGGAAGAAAAAGATGTTTATCGGTTTAGGAAAAAATCTAAAATACATCCAGCATTTTATAAAGTGGATACTTGTGCTGGAGAGTTTGAATCTCAAACCCCTTATTATTATGGGACTTATTGGGGAACAAGGTCTGCAAAAATAAAATCTAAAAAAGCATCTATTGTTTTAATTGGAAGTGGTCCTAATCGTATAGGTCAAGGTATTGAATTTGATTACAATTGTGTTCGCGGAATTAAAGGATTAAAAAAATTAAATTATGAAGTGACCATTATTAATTCTAACCCTGAGACCGTTTCTACAGATTATGATATTTCTGACCAGTTGTTTTTTGAACCTCTCAATCTAGAATATATCAGGGAAGTTTTAAATTTTATTAAACCAAAAGAAGTTATTGTTCAATTAGGGGGTCAAACTCCTATTGAGATTTCTCATGATTTAGATAAAGAAGGGTTTAGTATTTCAGGGTCTTCTTCAAAAACGATTGATTTGGCTGAAGATAGAGGTCGCTTTATTAAAGTTTGTAATCAATTAGGATTTAAAACTCCAAGAGCTGGTTTGGCAGAAGATATGAAGCAATCTTTATTAGTTGCTAAGAGAGTTGGTTATCCCTTGTTATGTCGTCCAAGTTATGTTTTAGGAGGGCGAAGAATGGAGATGATAGATGACGAAGAGGGGCTACAAGCTTATTTTACAAAATACAGTGAATTTATATCTAAAAAAAATCCTTGTTTAATGGACCAGTATCTAGAGAGTTTTTTAGAAGTGGATGTTGATATGGTGAGAGGTGTTGATTGGGCTGTCATAGGAGGTATTGTTGAACATATTGAAGCGGCAGGAGTTCATAGTGGTGATAGTATGGGAGTGTTACCTCCTCAGCGACTAAAAAAAGAAGTTTGTAATCAAATAGAACAATTGAGTTTTAAATTAGCTGATGAATTGAAAATTTTAGGATTTCTCAATTTACAACTGGCCATACAAGATGACCATATTTATATGTTGGAAGCCAATCCTAGAAGTTCAAGAAGTGTTCCTTTTATTAGTAAAGCCACAAAAATTCCTCTTATAGATCTTGGCATTCAAGCCATGATGAAAAAAACAAAACAAGAGGTTGATTTTAAAAATCACTCATGGAAACAAACATCTTGTGTTTCTGTGAAGGGAGTCGTATTCCCATTTAAAAAAATTAGGAATACAGATTCTATTTTAGGTCCTGAAATGAAATCTATAGGTGAGGTTATGGGAAGGGCTGATGATTACCCTACAGCCTTGGTGAAAGCCATTGTGTCTAGTAAATTGAGTTTTCCTGAAAAAGGTGAGATTTTCTTATCCTTAAAGGATAAAGATAAGCCACTTCTTTTATCAGCTATTCAAGATTTAGTTAAAGAAGGTTACACTCTTTCAGCAACAGGTGGAACATTTCATTTTCTTCAATCTCATGGGTTGCCTTGTTTGTTGGTAAAAAAAGTTCAAGAAGGGCGACCTCATTGTGTAGATCGTATCACTTCTAGAAAAATAGTTCTTGTTTTAAATACAACTTCTAAAAGTTCTTCCATTCAAGCCAGCTTTGGTATTCGTCGTAGTTGTATAGATTATAATATTCCTTGTTTGACAGAAGAGCATGTTATTAAAGTTTTTGTGATGGCTTTAAAAGAGAAAAATAAAAAACAGATCACTGTAAAACATTTGCTTGAAAGTTAAAGATGGAATTTGTTTTAGAAGTTAGAAATCTTCATAAAGGATTTAAACAAAATTTTTGGTCTCCATACACTCCTGTTTTAAAAGGGGTTGATTTTACTATTCCTAAAGGTTCCGTGACAGGTTTTTTAGGTTCTAACGGTTCAGGAAAGACGACAACTTTTAAATGTCTATTGGATTTGATTAAAAAAGATAAGGGAGAGGTTTTATTTTTTGGATCTCCTCTATCTTCTCCAACAAAATCTTTAATTGGTTTTTTACCAGAGAATATTCAGTTGTATGGAGACTTAACTGCTGAAGAGTGTTTGTTATTTCTTGGTCAATTAAATAAATCTTTTCATGCAGTTGATTTGAAAGATCGTATTCACAAATTGTTGAAACAAGTTGATCTTTATTCTGTTAAAGATCAAAAACTAAAAACTTTTTCTAAAGGAATGATGCAGAAAATAGGTTTGATTCAATCTTTAATACCAGCTTCTCAATTTGTTATTTTAGATGAACCTTTTTCAGGTTTAGATCCAGATGGTCGTTTTTATATATATCAGATGATTGAAGGTATGAAAAAGGAAGGTCTTACCGTTTTTTTAAGTAGTCATATTTTACAAGATGTGGAAAGAGTTTGTGACAGGTTGATTGTTCTTCGTGAAGGTTCTGTTCTTTTTGAAGGTGACTTTTCTCAACTTCCATTGATAGAAGAAGAGAGTCGTAATATTTTATATATTCAAAATGGTCAAAAACAAAATCTTTCAGTGAGCGATCAGGAGCAATGTCAAAAAGAGCTCAAAAATATTCTATCAAAAGGGGGAGTTATTTTATCTGTATCTCCTCAAGGCTCTCCTTTGGAACGAGTCTATAGAAAATGGACTTTGAAGAAGTAGGAAAGGGTTTATGTATCCTGTATTTATTGTAGCTATTAACACTTTTAAAGAGGGATTGAGAAAAAAATTTCTATTAAGCCTAGCTATTGTTTGTTTTTTTATTTTGTGTATGAGTTTGTTATTTGGGCAACTTAGTCTTGATGAAAAAATTCGTTTAATGATTAACTTTGGTTTAGTGGCGGTTCAATTGTCTTTATTGATTCTGTCTGTCTTTTTAGGGAATTATTTTATTTCTGGGGATTTAGAGAAAAAGATTCTTCTAACCATTTTAGTTCGTCCTATTCGTCCGGCTTTCTTTTTTTTAGGGCGATATCTAGGGTTGAGTTTTATTCTTTTTGTTTCTTTGGTCTTTTTATCTTCAGTCTTAGGTTTGTTTTTTATGTATTTACAAATACCTTTCAGTCCGACTCTCATTCAGTCTTTATTTGGTTTGTATCTAGAAAGTCTTTTGATGTTGGCTTTTGTGTTGTTTTTTGCTTCTTACTCTAATTCTTTTTTAGTTTTGGTTTATAGTTTTTCTTTATTTTTGATTGGACATTTTTCAAGCTCTTTGAACTACTTTATAAAAGAAGGACAAGGTTTATGGTCTTTTTTAGGATCTAAAATCTTTTTCATCATTCCTGATCTAGAAAGAGTGAACTGGAAGTCTGCTGTTGTTTATGGTGATGTTTTATCTTTAAATGAAGTCTTTATGTCTTCCCTTTACATTGTATTTTGGATAAGTTTTGTTTTAAGTTTAGCTTGTATTATTTTGGAAAAAAGAGATTATTCTTAAAAAGAAAAAAGGGATGAGATGATAGATAATATTTTACAATTACCAGTTTGGGAACAGGCCGTATTCTTTTTTATTTTTGGTTCAATGTTTGGAAGTTTTGCCAATGTTTTGATTTATCGTATGCAAAAGCAAGAACCTTTAAACCTCTTGAAACGAAGTTTTTGTCCAAATTGTAAATATCTTATACCTTTTTATTTAAATCTACCTATTTTGTCTTGGTTTCTATTAAGAGGTCGTTGTCAAAATTGTAAGGAATGTTTTTCTTTTCGCTATCCTTTGGTTGAATTTTTAATGGCCTCTCTTTTTGTCCTATTGTTCCTACATATTGGTTGGGAATGGTTTTTACTTGAATCTCTCCTTTTTGCTTTTGCTTTAGTGGTTGTAAGTTTTATTGATTTAGATCAAATGATTTTACCAGATTCTTTCACCTTGTCTGGCATGGTTTTAGGTTTGGTAGGAGCTATTTTGAATCCTGAACGACTTTTCTTGGATTCTTTTATTGGGTTTTTCTTAGGTGGTTTTATTCTATTATTTATAGCTTATATTTATCATTTTATTCGCAAACAAGAAGGTATAGGTGGGGGAGATATCAAATTGTTGGCTTGGATAGGAGCTGTTTTAGGTTGGAAATCTATACCCTTTGTTCTTATTACCTCTAGCTTTTTAGGTACAATTGTTGGAGTGTTTTTAATACTCTGTGACAAGAAGTTTCATTTTAAGACAGCAATCCCTTTTGGCCCTTATTTAGCAATAGCTGCTTTATTTTATATCTTTTTAAGAGATTTAGGGAATAATTATCTTGAATTTCTCATCCCTTTTTAGTGTTTCAAGGCTTCCTTGAAAGCCTCTAAAAATTGACAAAAGTCTAGTAATTAAGATTAAATAGAAGAGCTTACATCATGCGGGGGAGGGATTCGTCTTGCTTATAAATTTATTTAAAAAAACGAAAAAAGAATATGTGGCATTAGATATAGGTAGTCAAAATACTAAAGTGGCATCTATTTCTGGCGGATCTATCAATAAATTCATTATAGAACCCACGCCAGAAAAACTTTTTGATGCAGGGATGATATTAGATGAAAAGGGTTTGAGTAAATTTTTAATGGTTTGTCTTGGTAATTTGGATATCACAACGGATATTGAAGTTATTACAGGAGTGTCTGGGAAAGGGGTCATCACTAAAAAAATAGAGATACCTTATATGGAAGAGGATCTTATAGCAGAGCATTTGCCTTTTGAAGCTGAGCAATACTTGCCTTATGAAATTGATGAAATGGACTTGGACTATGAAATTTTAAAAGATATGAGTTCTAGTAGTAAAACAAATGATGTCCCTATATTACTTGTAGCTGTTTTGAAGAGTATAGTAAGTCAATACAACGAACTTTTTGAGAAGTCTTTTTTGAATTGTGATATTTTAGATACAAATGTTTTTGCTTTATTTAATGTGTTTGAAAAAAATTATGATCTGGATGAAAAAGAGAATTACTTTTTAATAGATATAGGTCTGAGCACTACGAATGTAGTTGCTATTATTAAAAATCAGGTTGTTTTTACAAGAAGTCTTCCTATAGGAGGGGATTTTTACACACAAGAAATAGAAAAAAGGTTGAATCTTAATTATGCTGAAGCGGAGGAGTTAAAAAAGAGTGTCAGTCAAGAAGCAGAACATCCAGAACATATCTCTTCAGCCATCAAAGAAATAAACCCTTTATTTAGTGATGAGATTTTTTCTGGTTATGAGTTTTATTTAAGTTTTTTTCCAAATAATAAAATATCCCAGATTTATATAACTGGAGGTGGCAGTCAATGTTTAGGTTTACTAGAAACTTTAAATAATAAATTTCAAAATTCAGTGTATCGGCTTAATCCTTTTCAGAATATAGAGTTAGGTCCTGATGTATTGCTTGATGAGAAAGTTTTGTCATCTTTTGGAGCTATTGTTGCAGGTTTATCATTGAGAGTGGTCTGATATGATTAAAGTTAATTTAAAAAATACAAAAACATCTTCTCCTATTTATACAAAAACAGGAACGGATATATCTGATAAAACAAATTTTCAATCCGCTGTAAGTAATATTGTGGGAGAATGGTTTCAATTTGATTTGAGTGCTTTCAACCCATTTATACTTTTAGTGATACTTGTCAAATTGACTTTTTTAAGTGGATTTCCTTTAGCTTTATACATTTACGAGGTTCGGATTATTAATCAATTAGAAAATGATTTTAAAGTGGTCCAACAAAAATACACAGCCAAACAAAAAGTATTAACTGATGTTAATCAAAAAATAAATGCTTATGGGTATTTAAAAGATAAATCTAAAGAGTATGATGATAAAAAAGAATTTCTTAAAGGTTTGGCACATTCTCGTTTAATTATTCCTCAACTCTTAGATCAAATTCAATCTATCATACCTGAATCAGTTTGGTTAAAAAGGATTGAAGTGACGATCAAAGATAAAGGAAATATGAAAATAGTTGGGGAAAGTTTAGGTGAAGACAAGGTTAATCTTTTTGCTGATTCTCTAAAAACTATAATTGAAAGAGATAGCATTAAAGTGAATATGACGGATATGAAAGAAAACAATAATTCTGTAAAGGTGCAGTTCACATTAACAGCTGCTTTATTAAATCGGAGAAGTTTTTGAGATTTTTAATTGATATTGCTAATTTTAACATCATGCAGATTATTGTTTTTGGTTGTCTGTCTATGGGAGCTTATTATTTTTTTGCATTTGATGATGGAAGTGCTTTAAAGCAATCTATATCTAATGAGCAAAATAAGATTCAGCAGTTGGAAGTTAATATTAAGAAAAAAAGAGCAGATTTTGAAAGTCTCAAAAATTTTAAGAAAGAAGTGTCTTCTAAAGAGGAGGCCGTAAGTCTTTTTTTAAACTATATTCCTAACGAATTAAGTTCCATAGATATTTTTTCTCTTTTAAACAATGAAGCAAAAACTACAGGGATTAATATTGAGGATAAGCAAGATCAACCTTCTGTTAAAAAAGAACCTTATGAAATTTTAAAAATTAAATTAAAGGTCAGTGGTGCTTTTCCTCAAATTGTTTCTTTTTTATCTCGTCTTACTGGTCAAAAAAGGATGCTCATTGTAGATAAGATTGCGATGAGTGTATCTGCTAATAAGAAAATAATTTTAGCGGATCTTGATATTTTTGCTTTCAGATATAGTGAGAAACAAACGGAAGAAAAAAAAGAGGGAGGTTAGTATAAGATGAATTCTAGAAAATTATCTTTTTTTATAAAAGAGTCTGTTTCATTTATCAGTTATTTGTTGGTAGGGATTTTCTCTTGTGTTCTTGCTTTTTTTCTTGTCATACAATTTTTAAATCCTGCCTTATCAAAAACCCAAAATAGAGAACCTATTTTATTGGCTAAAGACGAGTCACAAGATGCTAAAGGTATTTTAAAAAATGTTCTAAATAGTTTTAAAAATGTTATGAGGAATAATTTTGGTGATTCAAGTAATAAACTAAAAGAGACACAAAATAGACCATTACCAGAGAATGCATCTGTGCCGTCTGGGGATTTACCACCATCAGAGATTCCAGAAAATACATCCGTGCCGTCTGGGAATTTACCACCACCAGAGATTCCAGAAAATACATCCGTGCCGTCTGGGGATTTACCACCACCAGAGGTTCCAGAAAATACATCCGTGCCGTCTGGGGATTTACCACCACCAGAGGTTCCAGCGAATACATCTGTGCCGTCTGGGGATTTACCACCACCAGAGGTTCCAGAAAATGCATCTGTGCCGTCTGGGAATTTACCACCGCCAGAGATTCCAGAAAATGCATCTGTGCCGTCTGGGAATTTACCACCACCAGAGATTCCAGCGAATACATCTGTGCCGTCTGGGAATTTACCACCATCAGGAGTTCCAGAGAATACATCTGTGCCGTCTGGGAATTTACCACCGCCAGGAGTTCTAGAAAATGCATCTGTGCCGTCTGGGAACATATCTTTAACAGAAGCTCAATCTCCTGTTTTAGAGGTTGAAACATTTATGTCTCCATTTATATATGACCCTGAGCGTCGTAGAGACCCATTTGAAGATCCAACCATTTTAAAAGATATAGAAAATATTGTTTTTGTTCCTAAGACTCCACCTGAAGAATACGATTTGAGTCAATTACAGTTAAAAGGAATTATTTGGGATATAAACTCCCCAAAAGCTCTCTTTCAGCTACCGGGTCAAGGGGGTTTTTACACTTTGTTGCGTGGTGATAAAGTTGGAAAAAACGGTACTATTTTTGAAATACGAGAGGATGAAGTGGTTATTGTTGAATCAATTGTAAAAGTATCTGGTTCTGAGAAGGTTAAGGAAACGGATGTGAAAATTATTAAATTAGATAGATTAAAATTGTAATTCTTATTGTTAAAAAAGACTTTATTGAGTTATGATTCAGTTAAGAATCTTATAGAGGGGCATCATGATTAAAATTTTTTTATGTATTGTTTCTATTATCTTTATCTCTCCTGTTGCGTTTTCTAATCCTTCTTTATTTTCAAATCAAATTTTTTTAGTGGCTCAAGAAGAAGAGTTTGATGATTCGGATTTAGCAGATATTGAAGGAAACTCTTACGACGACGAGGATGAGGAAGAAATTGAAGAGAAGAGTCTTAAAAAAAGAGGAGATTCTAAGGATAAAAAATTAGAGAAGGAATTTAATAATTTAGAATATGAAATCATTGATGATGATGATTCTTCTGAAGAGGAAATCATTGATGATGATTTTTCTGAAGAGGAAGATGTTGAAGCAGATGAAGAGGATCTAGCACAGGATGAAGACGAGGAGGATTTGGGAAGTGATTCAAAAGACAAAGCCTTAGAAGAGAGTCTTAATGATTTAGAAGAGGATGAAGCTTTGGAAGAAAGTTTTGAAAGTCAAGGTGGTGAAAGTTTAAAAGAAGAATCGATTGAAAATCTTGAGGAGGATTTATCTAACGAATTGGATGAAGCAGAAGAAGTCCCTTCCTTTGATACTATAGATATAGCTCCTGATGAATCTACAGATGACAGTGACGCATCTGGTGAATTAAATCTTATTAATAATATTCGTTTTATTTCTGATAAGAATCAAATCATTATAGATGCTTCTGAAACAACTTCTTATAAAGATAGAAGAAATGAAAACAATAACCAATTGATTCTAGAAATTTTTCAATCTAAATTGAGTGGCGATCTTAATTGGCCTTATGTTTTAAAAGACTTCAATACAAATTTTGGGATGATTAAAGCAGATCAAAAAACACCTAATACTGTTCGTGTGGTTATTCAATTTAAAGAAAAGGCTGATTTTCCAAATATTAAGCTCAGTGAAAAAGAAAATCAAATTATTGTTGGTTATGGAAATTTATCAGATAGTGCTCAAATTGGTGATGGACAAGATAACCTTTTTGGAAAAGATGGTTCTAGTCAAAATCTTGAGAAACGACAAATTCTTCCTGCAAAGACCTTAGAAGAATTGTATTTTGGAAAAATTGAATTTTCAGGGAAGCCTATTTCTTTTCATGTGATTGATGCTCCTATTAAACAAGTTCTTAGATTTATTTCAGAAGAAAGTGGTTTAAATATGGTTATTGATGAAAAGGTTCAAGGTAATGTAACCCTTAAACTTGAAAATATACCTTGGGATCAGGCTTTATATACCATTTTTAAAGTTAAATCTTTAGGATACACTAGGGATGGGAATGTTATTACTATTTTACCTCTTACAGAGATAGAACAGAGAACAAAAAAACTTAAAGAAATTGCAGAACAACAAAAACCACTTATTCCTTTAGTTACAAAAGTTATACCAGTTACTTATGGAAAACTTTCAGAGATTGAATCTAAAGTGAAAAACTTTTTAACACCTGCTAATACAGTGAATAAGCAAGAGGGTGGAAAAATTATTATTCATGAAGAAAGTAATACTTTAATTGTTATAGATACAGAAAAAACAATTGAAAAAATTGAGAAACTTATTACTTATTTGGATAAAACTCCTAGACAAGTTATGATTGAAGCAAGAATTGTAGAAGCTTCTGAGAATTTTGTTCGTAGTTTTGGGTTGAGTTGGAGTCTTGGAGGTAACCTTCCTGTAACAGTCAACGCCAATGGGCTTGTAGAGTTATTAAGTAATATTAGTGGAAACTACCGAACAGAAGTTACTAGTGAAGGTTCAGGGTCTGGAGTTCTCCAATTAAATGGTATTCCTTTTATTGGAGATGTCACTGCTAGTTTGAATATTGCTGAAGGGGAGAATTATGCCCGAATTGTTAGTTCTCCAAAGGTGGTTACCATTAGTGGGAAAAAAGCTTCTATCACAAGAAATTCTCCTATACTTGTTTCTAAATCTGTTACAACAACGGCGGAAGGTAATACAACAGAAAGTCGTGAAACAGAAGATGTAAAAATACAATTAGATGTTACACCTACAGTGACTTCCACAGGGAGTGTGTTCCTTGATGTTTCTGTAGATAGATCTGATCCGGGAGGAGCGGGAGGAGCTTTAAAAACGACTCGTAGTGCTAAAACAGAAGTTTTAGTTCAAAATGGTCATACTATTGTTATTGGTGGTATTTATGAAGAAGATGAGGTCAATAATGCAGATGGAATACCTTTTTTAAAAAATATACCAATTTTAAATTTTTTCTTTAATAAGTATCGGAAAAATAGTTCTAAAAGTGAACTGTTAGTATTTTTAACTCCTAAGTTGTTAGACACTAATGAATAAAGTTTTTTGACAGGTTGACGTGCTTAAAATAAAAATAAGGTGTTTAGACACTAATGAATAAAGTTTTTTTAAAATTAAGTTTATTATTTCTTTTACCTATTTCTTGTAATTTCTCAGGAAATCAGGTGGGGGTTTTAAGTTCTAGAGTAACAGTTATTCCAGCACCGTATGGTATAGGTGATAGTATAAGACCAAGTCAGCCAACTATTTTTTTATCACGAGGTAAATTCACTTGTCGTCACAGACCTGTTAATCCAAAAATCATGATAGATCTTTTAGGAGAAACAATAAGTGAGGAGGGGCTTATTAATATTTTTGGTATTACAGAAGACGAGATTGATTTTCTTAAAAAGGATGTAGTATTGAGTCAGTCTAGATTAAATGATTTAAGACCTGTTACAATAGATGTTGGTGAAGAGGGAGCTGGTTGGTTAAAACTGGGATTGTTTATTAGTAATGGAAATACAGGGACTTATCCCAATGGTGCCCCCCGTAACTTTTCTTTAATTGTGACGAGTGTAAGTTTTACGGCTGTTGCTCAGTATAGAGGTCAATCTTATCAAGCCAGTAACGATATTCAAGCTGGTTATTGTAGGGGATCTGAGAGTGCTTCTGCTGCTTTTTCTAATCCTGAAGGAGGAGAGACTTCTCAGCAAAGCGTTGATATAGGTGGTTCTTTTTTATACATTGTCCCTCCAGGAACAAAAGTAGAATACAACCCAACATCGCAAAATCCTTTTCATAATTTGACTCTTTATTTAAGTGGTTTTCCAATTATTGATAATAGTAAGGAGTTATCTCCTGACCAACAAACCAGAATCAATAATTTGAATAGTAGAGGAGGAGGGTCCAATCAAGGAGGAGAATCTAACTCTACTTTTCGTCAAGGAGACCCTTTAAGAGTTATTCCAAGATACACAGTGGACTTAACTTTAAGAGGGCATTTTGTGACAACAGAGGGAGACCTTGTTTCTGATTTTACAAAAAGAGTGAGATTTTTTACTCAGTCCTCTACAGACTTTTAGTAAGCTTGATAAGCACAAATAGAAAGGCATTTTTCTGTTCCTTGAACTTGCTTAGAATGTTTTGTATTAGAAGGGATAATGATTCTATCCCCTTCCCTTAAAAGTAATTTATTGCCTGCTATATTATAAAGGAGTTGCCCTTTCACAATCATACGAACTTCATCAAAAGGATGACGGTGGTCAGTGATATGTGTTCCAGCTTCAAAATCTTCTTCAAAAAATTCTAACCCTTCTTTTTCAAAAAAAAGCTTAATTTGTTCTTTTTTTGGAGTTATAGGGGCTAACCATCTTCGGACAATCATGGCTTTATTATCTTGATTTTGGTCTTTAAAATCAAGAAGAGAGTCATGGTAAAACCCCAATATAAAGCCTTATTTTTGAAAAGTGTCTAAAAATGATACAAGACTAGTAACTAAAAATGATAAAGAGGCTTAAGTATTCTAAGAAAATAGACGAAATGTTTTTTAGTAAGTGTTTTTAAAGAAAGTAGAGAAATAAAGTGATAAAGAAGAAATATATAGATAATCAAGACATTCATGTTATAGAAAAATTTTTATCTGGAGAAGGTAGATCTTTAAATTTTATGTCAGATATAAAATCAGAAACCGTTAGAATCACTCAAAGTAATGACAGGAAAAGTGTTGTGTTTTCTATGTCAGATATTAAAGAGGTTTTGAAACGAGAAGATAATAATCATGATGATTTTCTACAAGTTAATTTTAAAAATGGAAAAAAAATATTGTTAACAAAAGAATTTATAGGTTTTGCTCCAGCTGTTTGTGATGATTTAGATATCAATAAATTACCAAAAGTTGTTACAACTTCTGATTTATTAAGTGTTATTGAAGCTATTGAACATTCTTTATATGGTAAAGAACTTTATGAAGAAAGTGTGACAGAAGTGAAACTCTTTTTTGAATCTATTGCTTGTGGTGCTGAATCTATAGGATTTAACTTAACAGGTGAGAGGCTTTGGGTTGAAAAGTTAATTTCTAATTATTCTATATTAGCTAAAAAGCATATTTCTTCTCATTGATTTTTAAATTCAAGACTTAATGGGATTTATGTTTAGAGCTGATGGCTCTATCTGGCTTGGCTTTTATTGTTAGAGTATTATTTTTGTTTCTTTTTGGAGCTGCCTTTTTCACTAAAACCTCTTCTGGTCTTTCTGAAATTTGTAAATCTACATCTCCAAAACTGATGGCTTTTTTATCCTCATCGGTCTTTATGGCTTTGTTTGAAGGAGTTCCCAATTCAAAGTTGAAGGTTTTTGCCAGCTCTCTTTGAATAAGTTTTTTTGCTTTTTCTGTATTGCTAACGCTTTCTAAAAGAGTAGGGGCTTTTTCTTTAGTATTTGAATCTATTTCTTCGTCAGAATCCTTAATGGCTTCATTTAAAAGATTTTTGGATTCTTTTTTTGAATCTTGTTTCATTGGTTTTTTGTTAATATTTTTTTCGGCAAAACTTAAACCAGTAAAAATAAATATTGATAAAATAATAAACCTTAACATTGTGAGGAAATTATAACATTTCTCGTTTATCTATAAAATAGAAAAACTAAGTGGTGAAAAAATATTTAAATAGAGCCTAAATAGTGGTTTTTTCTAACTTCAAAAGGTCTTGTTTTGACATATCTACAGATACCAGTTGTGAAATCCCTGGTTGTTCCATAGTTACGCCATAAAGTTTTTTACAGGCTTTCATGGTGTATTTATTATGAGTGATAGCTATAATTTGGCTTTTACGAGACATTTCTTTTAAGACAGAAATCAAGCGAAAAATATTTGCATCATCAAGAGGGGAATCGATCTCGTCAACAATACAAAACGGAGAAGGTTTTACTAAGAAGAGAGAGTAAATGAGGCAAATAGAAGTTAAGGCTTTTTCTCCTCTTGAAAGTAAAGTCACACTTTGTGGTCTTTTTCCTGGAGGTCTAACAATAATATCTATACCAGGTTCTGTTGAGTCTGGGTCTTCTTGTAAAACTAAGTAAGCCTCTGCATTGTCTCCTTCAAAAATAATAGGAAATATTTTAGAAAATCTTAAGTTGATTTCTTCTAACATATTTTTAAATCGGCTTTCACAAAGGCGATCAATGTGAGAAATAACTTTATAGATTTCTTTTTTAGAGTTTATTAAGTCTTCTTTTTGATGTGTGAGAAAACCATAATTTTTTGAAAGATCTTCATATTCTGTAAGTGCTAGTAGATTTACAGATTGTATTTTTTGAAGTTTTTCTTGAAGCTTTAAAAGTTCTGACTTTAAATCTTCTAAAGAAATCGTTTCATACTGAGGGACAAATACATGTTCCTCCATTTTTAGATGGTGATTTTCATAAAGTTTTTCTTGGATGTTTTGTTTTTTGATTTCTAATTTTTCTTGTTCCGATTGATAAGTGCTTCTACTGATAGCGATTTGAGTGAGTGCATCTTGTGTTTTATTTAAATCTTGATTGTAAGTTTCTTTTAAGTTTTTCTTTTCTTCTTTTATTTTGTTATTCGCAGAAATGGTTTCTTCTAATTGAGATTTTTCTTCCAATAGAATTTCTAATTCTTTCCTAATTTCTTGAATTTGATAAGTGTCTTTTTTGATTAAGTTTAGGATGTCCTTTTTAGCTTCATCATGTTTTGTTTTTGAAAAAGATTTTTTAATAAAATCAGAGGTTAGTTTTATTTCTTGTTCAAGGCTAGATTGTTCCTGAGAGTTTTGAAAAACCTTCATTTTTAAATCTATTTTTTTATTTTCTTTGTCTCTGTATAAATCTTCTGTTGTTTGTAATTTTTTTAATTCTATTGTTTGTTGTTCAATCATTTCGTTGATACTCTTAATTTCTGTTTGATAGGAATGCTGGTGCTTTGCAAGGTCTCGTTTCTCTTCTTCAAATTCATCCCATTTTTTTTGTAAAGAAGATTTTAATTCTGTGAGGTTAATAATTTCTTTTTCTAATTGTTCCAGATCTTTTTTGTAAGAAATAAGATTTCCTGAATTTTGACTAACTTTATTTTGAGAAAATTCTAAGGAATCTTTTAATTTATGTAATTGCTTTGTTGCTTTTTCTAGATGTACATTTTTAAACTCTAAAATGGTTTGTTTAGATTTTAAATCTGTTGCATTTTTCTCAATTTGATTATGAAGTTTAAATAAATTGGTTTCTTTTTCAGAAGATCCTCCATAAATTATAGAATCTCTTGTGATAAGGTCTCCTTCTTTTGTGACAAATTGAAGAGACGGAAAAGTTTCTTTTAATTGAAAAGCATCTGTTAAATTGGAAACAACCACTGTGCCTTTCACAACTTGTCTTAAGCAGTCTGTCTCCAAATTAAAATGAATTTTTTCTTCTAAATAGCAAATGAAAGCAGGGTATTTCATTAAAGTTTTTTTCGGAACAATGGGGTATTCGTAGGTTGGTAGAGAGCTTAAAAAACTAGATTTTCCTTTTTTAGATTCTTTTAAGTGTTTAATGCCTTCTGCAATAAAGGATTTATCTTTTGAGATAAGGAGTTGTATATGAGAGCCTAAAACAGAGCTTAAAGCATTTTCAAATTCGTTTTCAATTTTTAAACTTTTAAAAAGAGGTTTAAAAGTTTCGGGCTTCCAAGAGCTAAGGTGAGAGTTTCCTTCATTTAAATTTTCAAACTGATGAATTAATTTTTCTAATTCTTCTATTTTGTATGTATGGAGAGATATATCTTGAGTCAATTGTCCAATTTCTTTATTTACATCTGTGGTTTTAGTTTCAAGGATTTTTATATTTTCTTTAAGAGTAGATAAATCTTTATCAAAGTTTAACCTCATCTGTTGGTTTTTTTGTAGTAAAGAAGCCGTTGTATTTTTATTTTTTAAAACTTTTTTGATTTGTTGTTCCGTTTCTTGTTTTTCAGAGTTTATTTTATTTTGCTCTCTAGTTAGAACTTCAAGATGTTTTTCAATGCCACTGATTTGTGCTTTTTTATCTAGTTTTTCTTTTGCGATCTTTTGAAGAGTCATTTCTTTTTCTTCTTTTTGTTTGAGTGTTAATGAAGGGTCTTGTTGTTCGGATAAGAGTTTTTCAATGTGTAAGAGCTCTTGTTTGAGTTCTATTTCTTTTTTTTCAAGCTCTTCTTTTTGCCCTCTAGCTTCCTTTATTTTATTTTTAGAATTTTCTATTTCTCTTTCTTGTTCATTTTTAGAGGATTCTTGTTTTTTAATATTGTCATTGTAAAAATTTATAGTTCCTTCTAATTTTTCTATCTCTTTTTGTCTTTCTAGAGCTTTGTAATTCACATCTGAAAGATAAGTTTTATCTCTTTCTAAAGAATGATCTTGAGTTACAATGTCTTTTTCAATATTTGTTAGATGAGTTTGTTTTTCAACAATAGATTTTTCTATCTTGTCCTTTTCTTCTTTTTGATTGAGGAAATTCTTTTTTAAACTTTCTTGTTCTGTAGAAATTTCGTTGTAAAGTCTATATAAAGTTTCTATTTCTCTAGAGCTTATTTCTTTTTTAAGACTGCGATATTTGTCGGCTTTTTTTGCTTGAGCACTTAAATGATTTAATTGTTTTTCTTGAGTTTTGATAATGTCTTCTAATCTTTTCAAGTTTTGATGAACCATCTCTAGTTTTCTGCTCGACTCTCCTTTTCTAGTTTTAAATTTTGTAATCCCTGCAACTTCTTCAATGATAAATCGTCTCTCTTGAGGTTTTGCTGTGATAAGTTTTTCAATGGCTTCTTGTTCAATAATACTAAAACCTTTACAACCGGCTCCTGTATCCATAAAAATCTCTTTAATATCTCTTAAGAGACAAGGTTGTTGATTGATAAAGTATTCTGTTTTTTCATCTCGGAAAGATTTTCTTGTAATAGTAATTTCTGAAAAGCTTTTATATTTTTGAGGAAAGCCGTTAGTGCCTTTTCCTAAGGTCAAGGAAACTTCTGCTAAACCACTTGGAGCTTCTTTTGTTGTTCCACTGAAAATAACATCTGAAAGGGAGCTGCTTCGTAAATTTTTAGGAGAGGTTTCTCCCATAACCCATAGGAGTGCGTCCACTATATTGGATTTACCACATCCATTTGGACCCACAATACCAGTGATGCCATCATTGTTAAACTCCAATGTTGTTTTATTTTTAAAGGATTTAAATCCGAATATTTCTAATTTTTCTATTTCCATTTTTAGCCTTCTTCTCGTTCTTTGTTGATAGCAGATTGAGCAGCAGACAGACGAGCAATAGGAACGCGGTAAGGAGAACAACTGACATAATCTAGATTTATATCATGAAAGAACTGAATGCTTTCAGGGTCTCCTCCATGCTCTCCACAAATTCCCATTTTTAAATTTGCTTTCTTAAGACGACCTCTATTTATTGCTAATTTAATAAGTTCTCCGACACCTTCTTTATCAACACTGCTGAAAGGGTCTTTAGAAAAAAGTTTTTGATTGATATAAGAAGATAAAAATTTACCAGCATCATCTCTTGAAATACCTAAAGTTGTTTGTGTAAGATCATTTGTTCCAAAACTGAAAAAATCGGCTTCTTCAGCAATGGCATTGGCTTGAAGACAAGTTCTAGGGAGTTCAATCATTGTTCCTATCGGGATGGGGATTTTAGTTTTTAATTTTTCTTCTCTATTTTGAATTTGTTCTTTTATGATCTTCCTTAAAAATTTAAGCTCTTTAGAAAAAGATACAAGAGGAATCATGATTTCAGCTTGAGGATTTTTATTTTGAAGTTTTAGTTCTGCGTAAGCTTCGCTAAGAGCTTTTGTTTGCATAAGATAAATTTCAGGAAAGGTGATGGCTAAGCGACAACCTCTATGACCTAACATGGGATTTGATTCTTTTAGAAGATTCACTTTTGTTGATATTTTATCTTCACTCCAATGTAAATTTTCTGATAGTTTTTTTATATCTTCTTTTGTGCAAGGTAAAAATTCGTGAAGTGGTGGGTCTAATAAACGAATGGTCACAGGGCAACCATCCATAATGTCTAACAATTCATGAAAATCCTTTTTTTGCATGACAAAAAGTTCATTAAGAGCCTCTTGTCTTTCGTCACTATTATCTGCCAAAATCATTTTTCTCATAATGTTGATGCGATTAGATGCAAAGAACATGTGTTCCGTTCGGCATAAACCAATTCCTGTTGCACCAAATTCTTTTGCTTTTTTAGCATCTGAAGAAGTGTCTGCATTGGCTCGGACTTCTAATTTTGTATATTTATCTGATAATTTCATCAGTTTGAAAAAATTTTCATCTAATTTTGGAGTTTTAGTTTGAATGACTCCTAATAAAACCTCTCCTGTTGAGCCATCAATGGTTATTTCGTCTCCTTCTCTTAAAAGTTTATCTTTAATTTTTAATTCTTTATTGATTTCATTGATATGCAAAGATCCACAACCAACAATACAAGGTTTACCCATACTACGAGCCACTACGGCCGCGTGAGAAGTCATACCTCCTCTTGCTGTTAAAATTCCTTGAGAACTTATCATTCCATTTATATCTTCGGGAGATGTTTCTGTCCTAACTAAAATAACAGATAGACCTTGTTTTTGAAGTTCAACGGCTCTTTGATTATTAAAAACAATTTTCCCAATGGCTCCACCGGGACTGGCTGGTAAGCCTTTTGTTAAAATGACTTTTTTGTCCTTTTCATCAATAGAAGGATGGAGAAGTTTATTGAGAGAGAAGGGATCTATTTTTGTAAGAGCTTCTTTTTCCGTAAGTAGTCCCTCTTCAATAAGATCAAAAATAATTTTTAATTGAGCGATGGACGAACATTTTGCATTACGAGTTTGTAAGAGCCAAAGCTTATTTTTTTCAATAGTGAATTCAATATCTTGAACATATTTGTAATGTTTTTCTAATTTGTTACATAGGTTAGAAAGTTCATCAAAAGAATTAGGCATAAGATTTTTTAAATCTTTTTCAGAGTTTCCATTGGTGTTGAGAATCATTTGAGGTGTTCTTATACCAGCAACAACATCTTCTCCTTGAGCATTGATAAGGAATTCTCCAAAAATAGATTTTTCTCCTGTAGATGGGTTTCGTGTAAAAATCACTCCTGTTGCACAATCATTTCCTCTATTACCAAAAACCATAGATTGGATATTCACTGCTGTTCCTAAACAGGAGGTTTCTCCTTGCATTTTACGATAGATAACAGCTCTTGGGTTGTTCCAGCTATTAAAAATCGCTTTGATTGATTCCCATAATTGATTCCATGGATCTTCAGGAAAAACTTTTCCTGTGCATTGTAAGATGGATTCTTTAAAATAGGTAATAACATTTTTCCAGTCCGTAGCTGTTAGTTGTGTATCAGATGTATAGTTTTTTTGATTTTTGTAATCTTCTAAATGAGTTTCTAAGAGAGAAGAGTTCATTCCCATAACAACATCAGAGTACATCTGTATAAAACGACGATAACTGTCCCAAGCAAAGCGAGGGTTTTGGAAAAGCTGGCTTAAACCTTCAACTGTTTTTTCATTGAGTCCTAAATTTAAAATAGTATCCATCATCCCTGGCATACTAATAGGTGCTCCTGAACGAACACTTATAAGGAGAGGGTTGTTAGGGTCATTGAATTTTTTGCCAAGTTCTATTTCTAAACTTTCAATAGATTTTTTGATGGAGTTTTTAATAGACTCAGGGAGGTTTTGGTTTTCTTTATAAAAAAGATGGCACAGTTTTGTAGAAAGAGTAAAGCCCGGTGGAACAGGTAGTCCTAAACGAGACATTTCTGCAAGGTTAGAACCTTTACTGCCTAAAAGTTGTTTCATAGAGGCATCACCATCTGTTTGGTTTTTACCGAAGTGATAAATGTATTTATGTGTTTCCTTATTTATCATTTTGTTATTTTCCAAACTAGGATCTTTAGAAGTATTGACATTAAAAGATAAATCACTCACGGCCTGTGGTTCCTATTTTTTTATTTAGAAGTTTTATCTTTAAAGTAACTGATTAAGGTTTCTAAAGAGATACGGTCTTGTTTCATAGTGTCTCTATCTCTTACAGTCACTTTTTGATCTTCTAAACTTTCAAAATCAATGGTCAAACACCAAGGGGTTCCAATTTCGTCTTGTCGTCTATAGCGTTTACCAATGCTCCCAGAAATATCGTATTCAATAAACCAATGATCTTGTAGTGTTTGTTGAATTTTGTGCCCCATATCCATTAACAGAGGCTTTTTAGAGAGAGGTAAAATAGCAATTTGAATAGGGGCTATTTTTGGATTGAATTTCAAAAACACCCTTTTTTCACCTTTTATCTCCTCTTCTTTGTAAGCCGAACAGATAAGAGCTAGTAAAAGACGGTCACAACCGATAGATGTCTCTACAACATGAGGTAAATAACTTTTATTTTGCTCAGCATCAAAATAGAGTGATTTTTTTCCAGAAAATTTTTGATGTTGGCTTAAATCAAAATCTCCCCGATAGTGTAAACCCTCTAATTCTTTTTTTCCCATAGGGAAATCATATTCAATATCTAAGGCTTCTTTAGCGTAGTGGGCGAGGTCTTTAGAACTGTGTTCATGAAAGTGGAGATTTTTATCTTCTAAACCAAGACTGAGTAAATGTTCATAGCGTTCTTTTTTCCAGTAGTTGAACCATTTTTTTCCTTCATCTGGTGGAATAAAAAATTGCATTTCCATTTGTTCAAATTCTCTTGTTCTAAAAATGAAATGAGAAGGGGTGATTTCATTACGAAAGGCTTTACCGATTTGAGCAATACCAAAAGGGATGGGCTTTCTAAGGGATTGTTGAACATTTTGGAAATTGACATAAATACCTTGAGCTGTTTCTGGACGAAGATAGACAACAGATTTATCTTCTTCTACAGGTCCCATAAAAGTTTTAAAGAGTAGGTTAAACTCTCGTGGTTTTGTACAGTCTTTTGAACCACATTGTGGACATTTTGTGATGTCTGGTTCTTTTCGGAAGCGATGTTTGCATTCTTTGCAATCACAAAGAGCATCTGTAAAGTTTTCTAAGTGTCCTGAAGCCTCCCAAACTTTTGGATGCATAAAAATACTGGCATCTAAACCAACAACATCTAATCGGCGAGTCATCCGTTCCCACCAAAGTTGTTTGATATTGAGTTTGAGTTGAACTCCTAAAGGACCATAATCCCAACAAGAATTGAGACCCCCATAGATTTCACTACTTTGAAATACAAAACCTCTTCTTTTACAAAGGGAAACGATAGAGTTCAATTGAGGACTTTCCATATAATTTTTCTCTCTTATTTTTTGTATAGCAAGTCTTTTGTTATGCCATTAAATAGGGCAGGGAGCAAGAGAGATTTGGTTCTTTTAAGATTTTTTCAATCTATAAAATAAAGGTTTTGCCTTAGGGAATTTTGTTTTTTTGATCTGATATTCTTATAGAATGTGAACTTGTTTTTTAGAAAAGTTTTATAGAGAAAAAGGCTTTTATATATTTTTTAATCCTTTTGTTTGGGAATAGTTGGAGAGTGGCTTGTTTCTTATAGGAAAAACAGTTAATAAGGGATGATGAAAACTCCATTTAAAAAGCCTGTTTCTATTGAAGGGATTCGTCATATTCTATTGGTTGGTTCTGGTAAGGGTGGTGTTGGTAAAAGTACAATCTCTTTGAATGTGGCTGTGGGTTTAGGAAAACTTGGTTTGTCTGTAGGGCTTTTAGATGCAGATATTTATGGCCCTTCTCTTCCTCGTTTAACGGGAACACTCAATCAAAAACCAGAACTGAGTTCTAAAAATAAAATCATTCCTCATTGTCGTTATGGAGTGAATTTGATGAGTATGGGGTATCTTGTAGAAGAAGAATCTCCTCTTGTGTGGCGTGGTCCTATGTTGTTTAAAACTATAGAACAGTTTTTTAAAGATGTAGATTGGGGAGAGTTGGATGTGTTAGTTATTGATTTACCTCCTGGAACAGGAGATGTGGCTCTAACTATTGCTCAAAAAGTTTGTGTGTCTGGTGCTATTGTTGTAAGTACTCCTCAAAATTTATCTTTAACAGATACTCGCAAAGCTTTAAATATGTTTCCACAAATTGAAATACCTGTTATTGGAGTTGTTGAAAATATGTCTTACATGTTGAATGAGGCTGGAGAAAAAATAGATCTTTTTCCTAGAGGTCAAATAGATCTTTACTTGAAAGAAAAAAAGATTGAGAAACTTGTAGAAATACCTTTTCATACTCATGTGGGTTTAAGTTGTGAGTCAGGAGTGCCTTTTTTAGAAAGTTATCCTAATTCGGAAGAAGGAAAGTCTATTTTATCTTTAGTAAAAAAAATAAAAAAGTATTTGTTCAAAACTTAGAGTTATAAAAAACATTGAATTTATAAACAAAAAAAGTTAAGAGATATTTGTTTCAAGGGATTTCTATAGGCTGCGTAGCTCAGTTGGATAGAGCAAGAGTTTCCTAAATTCTAGGTCGCAGGTTCGAATCCTGCCGCAGTCACCATTTACAAAACTCTAGTTCAGTTACTTAGATATTTTCTTACTCTTATTTTAACGAGCTTTTCATCGTAAAAGGGGACACTCTTCAAATCTCGTTAAAATAAGAGTTACTTAACAGGCTTATGTTTGAACTAGAGTTTTGTTTTAATGACAAGATACAAAAACAAGTTCTAAAAAGGAGGATAAAAATAAAAAAAAACTCTCTAAATAATAGAGAGTTTTTTAAGCTTAGTTAAATATTTTTCTTTAGAATTATTTTAAATTAGGGAACAAAAATCATTCCTTTTTTTATTGCGTACTTTTTAGAGAATGGAAATTTTGTTTCCACATTAAATGTAGCCCCTGAAAAAAGTTTCTTCCCTAAAATAAGAGTAGTCCCTGAAAGATCAGCCCCTGAAAGATCAGCCCTTTTAAGATTAGCCTCTGAAAGATCAGCCCCTGAAAGATCAGCCTTTGGTTTTATCTCATATGTTTTTTGTCCTGTTGTTATAGTATTTCCTATACCTTGAAAAGAAAATAGAGTTAGACATAAAATCAGTGTTTTCATTTGGACTCCTTATTGTTATTTATCATTGTTACTATAGGCCAACTTATTTATTTTTTTCAAGGTTTTTTATTTCTAACTATGTTGTTTTTGTCTTTGATAAGTTTCTATAGTATTTTTGAGTAATTTATTGGGCTTAGGTGCATACTCTTGAAATTCTTTTTCATTGTTTAGAGAAAAATTAACAGATGTTGAGATCTTCAGAATCTTGTTCTGCTTCAGAAGAATTTGTAGCATAAGACAGAGAACTTAATAGAAAGCACAAACATGAAAAAGTAAGCAAACTTTTCATTTTTAGAAATACTCTTTGTAGATTTCTTCTGAAAGATTACGTACTTTGCTATTTTGATCTTTCATTCCTTGTTTTAAGAGTGAAAGAACTTCTTCTTTTTTCATTCCTAATTTTATCAATTCATCTGTTTGATAAATAACAGATCCACGTACTTCGCTATCCTTATCTTTCATTCCTTGCTTTAAAAAGGAAAGAGCTTCTTTTTTCATTCCTACTTTTATCAATTCATCTGTTTGATAAATAACTTGCAAACGTACTCTATGATTCTCATCTTTGATTCCTTGATTTAAAAAGGAAAGAGCTTCTTTTTTCACTCCTATTTTTATCAATTCATCCGTTTGATAAATAACGGCTGTACGTACGTCGCTATGTTCATCTTTCATTCCTTGATTTAAAAGTGAAAGAGCTTCTTTTTTCATTCCTACTTCTATCAAATCATCCGTTTGATCAATAACGAATTCACGTACAAATTTATACTCATCTTTCATACCTTGTTTTAAAAGTGAAAGAGCTTCTTTTTTCATTCCTAATTTTATCAATTCATCTGTTTGATAAATAACAGATCCACGTACTTCGCTATTCTTATCTTTGATTCCTTGATTTAAAAGTGAAAGAGCTTCTTCTTTCATTCCTAATTCTATCAAATTATACGTTTGATGAATAACGGTTTCACGTACCTCATGATCTTCACCTTTCATTCCTTGATTTAAAAAGGAAAGAGCTTCTTTTTTCATTCCTAATTTTATCAAATTATATGTTTGAATAATAACGGTTTCACGTACATTAAGATCCTCATCTTTCATTCCTTGATTTAAAAAGGAAAGAGCTTCTTCTTTCATTCCTAATTTTATCAATACATCCATTTGATGAATAACTGCTGTGCGTACATTAAGATGCTCATCTTTGATTCCTTGATTTAAAAAGGAAAGAGCTTCTTCTTTCATTCCTGTTTTTATCAATTCATCCGTTTGATAAATAACGGCTCCACGTACCTCATGATCTTCACCTTTCATTCCTTGATTTAAAAAGGAAAGAGCTTCTTTTTTCATTCCTACTTTTATCAAATCATCCGTTTGAATAATAACGGTTTCACGTACATCAAGATCCTCATCTTTGATTCCTTGATTTAAAAGTGAAAGAGCTTCTTTTATCATTCCTAATTTTATCAATTCATCTGTTTGATAAATAACGTACTGACGTATATATCTATCCTCATTTTTCATTCCTTGATTTAAAAGTGAAAGAGTTTCTTTTTTCATTCCTAATTCTATCAAATTATCTATTTGATCAATAACGGTTTTACGTACTTCGCTATGCTCATCTTTGATTCCTTGATTTAAAAGTGAAAGAGCTTCTTCTTTCATTCCTGCTTCTATCAATTCATCCATTTGATAAATAACGGCTGTACGTACTTCGCTATGTTCATCTTTGATTCCTTGATTTAAAAGTGAAAGAGATTCTTTTTTCATTCCTACTTTTATCAAATCATGCGTTTGATAAATAACGGCTTCACGTATATTATGATCCTCATGTTTCATTCCTTGATTTAAAAAGGAAAGAGCTTCTTCTTTCATTCCTGTTTTTATCAAATCATCCGTTTGATAAATAACGGCTCCACGTACCTCATGATCTTCACCTTTCATTCCTTGATTTAAAAGTGAAAGAGCTTCTTTTTTCATTCCTACTTTTATCAAATCATCCGTTTGAACAATAACTGCTTTACGTACATCAAGATCCTCATCTTTCATTCCTTGTTTTAAAAAGGAAAGAGATTCTTCTTTCATTCCTAATTTTATCAATTCATCTGTTTGATAAATAACGATGTAACGTATATAACTATGCTCATCTTTCATTCCTTGATTTAAAAGTGAAAGAGCTTCATTTTTCATTCCTAATTTTATCAATTCATCCGTTTGATGAATAACGGCTATACGTACATTATAATCCTCATCTTTCATTCCTTGATTTAAAAGTGAAAGAGCTTCTTCTTTCATTCCTGTTTTTATCAAATCATCCGTTTTATGAATAACGGCTTCACGTACAAATCTATACTTATCTTTCATTCCTTGATTTAAAATAGAAAGAGCTTCATCTTTCATTCCTTGTTTTATCAAAAAATCTGTTTGAGAAATAACTGCTGCACGTACAATTATACCCTCATCTTTTATGCCTTGATTTAAAAGTGAAAGAGATTCTTCTTTCATTCCTACTTTTATCAATTCATCCGTTTTAAAAATAACAGCTTTACGTACTTCATGATTCTCATCTTTTATTCCTTGATTTAAAATAGAAAGAGCTTCTTTTTTCATTCCTGCTTCTATCAATTCATCTGTTTGATAAATAACGGTTTTACGTACATTAAGATCCTCATCTTTCATTCCTTGATTTAAAAAGGAAAGAGCTTCTTCTTTCATTCCTGTTTTTATCAAATCATCCGTTTGATAAATAACGGCTCCACGTACCTCATGATCTTCACCTTTCATTCCTTGATTTAAAAGTGAAAGAGCTTCTTTTTTCATTCCTAATTTTATCAATTTATCCGTGTGAGAAATAACAGCATAACGTACATAATAATCCTCATCTTTAATTCCTTGATTTAAAACAAGAACTCCTTTTTTATGTTTGAAATATCCATTCTCTCCTAAAGCGTTAATAAGAGTTAATTTATAATCTCTTTCATTTAAACGACTAGAACGATTATCAGAATAAGGTTTTTTTAGAATTTGTATAACTTTATCTATAAGAATAGAGTTTAACTTTTCTTTCCTACCATAAAGCTCTTGATAAAAAGCCAAGTAATCTATTTTAGATAAAACTCCAATTCTCTTTCCTGTTAACTTCTTATAGAGAAACTCATTCATGTTCTCACTTTGTTTTAAAGTCTCAATCAGTTCAAAATAAAGTTCTTTGTTTCTTCTAAACTCTTCTTTATCTTCATCATCTTCTTCATCTTTTTTATCTTTCTTGTTTTCTTTTAAACTCTTCAATGTATTAAATAAAGAATTGTAAGTGTAACGAAGGATTTCTGGTTTCTCTAATATATCATCTAAAACTTCAAATATTTCTTCTGGTTTATTCCTAATCAAACAAGTGTAGCTATGAGCTGTTTTTAAAATAAACCCATCTATTTCATCCATTTGAGAAAGAGAAGAGTAAGCTTGTAAATCAGGATTGAGAAATCCATACTCTTTATCTTGATCTAAAACATTCCCATGACTTTTCCAAGCTGCAACACCTATGTTTGTGCAAACTTCTTCTTGTTTACTTTCTACACATTGATTGTTTGTTGAGGGGTAAAACAAACTCTCTAAAGATTCTTTATACAATACGGAAGAAGACTCTTTCCAAGATTGTTTAATAGGACTTTCTTCTGGAAGTTGAGAGGTTCTTGTTTGAGCCACATGAGCTATATGAAAAGGAATAGAGTACTGGCTTCCTGATACATCCCCTGGAGCAGACCTTGTCCAACCAAACACTGTCGCTTGTGGAAACACTCTTAAATAACGAGAGGGTAAGGTGTTATCAGCATCTAGAACTTCTGAAAACTCCACATTCAATTCGGCTAAAGATTGTTCCAGATGATCTTCCTCTAACACAGCTCCTACTCTATTTGTGTGGAAGTCTGCAGTTTCTTCACCTCTTGTTTGATACTCTCCTACTCCTAAAGTTCTACAGCCTTGAAGCCATAGAGATTTAACTTTTAGGAAAAAAGGTTTGTACTCTTCTTTACAAGACATCTCTTCTAAAAAGTTAATATCTAAATTTCCATTTGCTCTCTTTCCTCCAAAAGCTCCTGTGTGATGACCTGAAATAACCACTCCATCACAACGATCTTCACTTTCTAACATTTTTTTAAAAGAGTCTTTTGGATCGTTTCCATTTTCCATATACTCTTTTACAGAAATAACAGAATCATCTTTTTTTAGTTTTTCTGTAAATCTCTCCATCTCTTGAAATTCTTTTTCATTGTTTAGAGAAAAATAACAGATGTTGATATCTTCAGAATCTTGTTCTGCTTCAGAAGAACTTGTAGCATAAGACAGAGAACTTAATAGAAAGCACAAACATGAAAAAGTAAGCAAACTTTTCATTTTTAGAAATACTTGTTATAGGTTTCTTCTGAAAGATCACGTATCGTCTTATATCTACTTTTCATGCCCTCATTTAAAATAGAGAGAGCTTCTTTTTTCATTCCTAATTTTATCAATTCATCTGTTTGAGAAATAACGAATCTACGTACTTTATGATTCTCATCTTTTATTCCTTGTTTTAAAAAGGAAAGAGCTTCTTTTTTCATTCCTGCTTCTATCAATTCATCCGTTTGACGAATAACTAACTGACGTACAATTCTATTCTCATCTTTGATTCCTTGATTTAAAAAAGAAAGAGCTTCTTTTTTCATTCCTGCTTTTATCAAATCATCCATTTGATTAATAACGGCTGCACGTACAACTCTATTCTCATCTTTCATTTCTTGTTTTAAAAAGGAAAGATATTCTTTTTTCATTCCTAATTTTATCAAATTATCTGTTTTACGAATAACGGCTTCACGTACCTCATGATGTTCATCTTTCATTCCTTGTTTTAAAAGTGAAAGAGCCTGTCTTTTCATTCCTGCTTTTATCAAATCATCCATTTGATCAATAACGGCTGCACGTACAACTCTATTCTCATCTTTCATTTCTTGTTTTAAAAAGGAAAGAGCTTCTTTTTTCATTCCTAATTTTATCAAATTATCCGTTTTATGAATAACTGCTTCACGTACGACTCTATGCTCATCTTTCATTCCTTGTTTTAAAAGTGAAAGAGCTTCTTTTTTCATTCCTAATTTTATCAATTCATCTGTTTGATGAATAACTATTGAGCGTATAGTCCCATCCTTACTTCTTATTCCTTGATTTAAAAAGGAAAGAGCTTCTTTTTTCATGTCTGCTTCTATCAATTTGTTTGTTCTACGAAGAGTGGTTAAAACTACATATCTATCCTCATCTTTCATGCCTTGATCTAAAATAGAAAGAGCTTCTTCTTTCATATCTGCTTTTATCAATTCATCCGTTTGAGAAATAACAGCATAACGTACTTGATGATCCTCATCTTTTATTCCTTGGTTTAAAACAAGAACTCCCTTCTTATCTTTAAAATATCCATTCTCTTTTAAAGCGTTAATAAGAGTTAATTTATAATCTATTTCATTAGAACGACTAGAACGGTTAGAGGAATAAGGTTTTTTAAAAATTTGTACAACTTTATCTATAAGAATAGAGTTTAGTTTTTCTTTCTTACCATAAAGCTCTTGATAAAAAGCTAAGTAATCTATCTTAGATAAAACTCCAATTCTCTTTCCTGTTAACTTCTTATAGAGAAACTCATTCATGTTTTCACTTTGTTTTAAAGTCTCAATCAGTTCAAAATAAAGTTCTTTGTTTCTTCTAAACTCTTCTTCATCTTTTTTATATTTTTTTAAATTCTTCAATGTATGAAATAAAGAATTGTAAGTGTAACGAAGGATTTCTGGTTTTTCTAATATATCATCTAAAACTTCAAATATTTCTTCTGGTTTATTCCTAATCAAACAAGTGTAGCTATGAGCTGTTTTTAAAATAGAACCATCTAGCTCATCCATTTGAGAAAGAGAAGAGTAAGCTTGTAAATCAGGATTGAGAAATCCATATTCTTTATCTTGATCTAAAACATTCCCATGGCTTTTCCAAGCTGCAACACCTATGTTTGTGCAAACTTCTTCTTGTTTACTTTCTACACTCTCTACACATTGATTGTTTGTTGAGGGATAAAATAAACTCTCTAAAGATTCTTTATAAAGTATGGAAGAAGACTCTTTCCAAGATTGTTTAATAGGACTTTCTTCTGGAAGTTGAGAGTTTCTTGTTTGAGCCACATGAGCTATATGAAAAGGGATAGAGTACTGACTTCCTGATATATCCCCTGGAGCAGATCTTGTCCAACCAAATACTGTTGCTTGTGGAAACACTCTTAAATAACGAGAGGGTAGAGTATTATCAGCATCTAAAACTTCTGAAAACTCCACATTCAACTCGGCTAAAGATTGTTCCAGATGATCTTCTTCTAACACAGCTCCTACTCTATTTGTATGGAAGTCTGCAGTTTCTTCACCTCTTGTTTGATACTCTCCTACTCCTAAAGTTCTACAACCTTGAAGCCATAGAGATTTAACTTTTAAGAAAAAGGGTTTGTATTCTTCTTTACAAGACATCTCTTCTAAAAAGTTAATATCTAAATTTCCGTTTGCTCTTTTTCCTCCAAAAGCTCCTGTGTGATGACCTGAAATAACAACTCCATCACAACGATCTTTGCTTTCTAACATTTTTTTAAAAGAGTCTTTTGGATCTTTTCCATTTTCCATATACTCTTTTACAGAAATAACAGAAGAATCTTTTTTTAGTTTTTCTGTAAATCTCTCCATCTCTTGAAATTCTTTTTCATTGTTTAAAGAAAAATAACAGATGTTAAGATCTTCAGAAGAACTTGTAGCATAAGACAAAGAACTTAATAGAAAGCAGAAACATGAAAAAGTAAGTAACCGTTTCATTTTTAGAAATGCTTGTTATAGGTTTTTTCTGAAAGATCACGTATCGTCTTATATCTACTTTTCATGCCCTCATTTAAAATAGAGAGAACTTCTTTTTTGAAGTCTAATTTTATTAGATCCGCTGCTATTGTATCCAATTGCTGGATAGCTGCTTTACGTGCATCTGGATTTTCATCTTTCATTGCTCGTTTTAAAATGGTAATTCCTTGATCTATAAGCACAAGATCTACATAGAATCCTTTTCTCATACCTTCTTTTATAGATAAATTTATCAATTTATAAATTTGATCAAACGTTTTTTTACGCACAGATTGGTTTGCATCTTTTACTCCTCGTTTTAAAAAAGAAAAAAGTTCCGTTTCCTGTATCTTATTTAGTTTTATCAAATCACCCATTTGATGTGTAATTATAAAGCGTATGGATGCAGAACTATCATTCATTCCCTGTTTTAAAATAGTAAATCCTTGATTCACAGTCTTAAAATCTTCTTCTTTCAAAGATGATTTTATCAGTTTATAAGTTTGATTAACAACTGTTTCACGCACAGAGATCTGTTTACTCTTCAACCCTTGTTTTAAAGTGAAAAGACTCTCTTTTTTAAAATTTCCATTTATTAATTTATTTATTTGAAGAGTGAATGCTGAATTTACATCTACATCTACACTTTTTCTAATATCTTGGTTAAAAGAAAGGTAACATTTCTCACTGCTTTTTAAACCTGTGCCTTGAGCTAGTGAGCTGAATATTAAGAAAAAACAAGAAAGAGTAAATGACCCTCTTCTTAAAAATACACTTACCATATATCTTAATTAATATAAAATCGGGTTTTTTACAAATAGAAAACAAGTAAAGTGTAAAAATTTCTCATTTATTAGTAAAGCTTTTCTATGAGTTTTCTCATTAAAGTATGTCGGAAATAGAAAAACGAAAAATACGAATTGTCTAATAAAAAAAAGTTAAGAAATTTTAAAAATCAGCCGAATAGATAATAGTTATGATAAATTACCAGAATCCAGAAAAACAAAAGAAATATGGTAGAAAAAAACCTAAGGAATTCCAGTCTTTTTTCTCAGTGGCTGTATTTCTGGTTTTTTTAGCTTATTTGTCAGAGCCTGCTTTCAGTTCTGATGTTTATTCATCGGTAGCCCCTCACTCAACTTCTTCTCCTTTAAAAAAATCAAAAGATATTAAGCCAAAGTATGAAAGTTGTAAGGACATAGACTTAAGTTCAGCTTTAGAAGAAGTGATTAAAAAAGACAAAGATGCAACAGAGGCTAAAGGTTCTTGTTTGAGTTGCTCTATTAAAGATGGAATTAGAGGTGTATTTGGTTTTAGCAAGGTCAGTGAAGCAAATCGTATTGTGCAATCTTCTGCTTTTAAGAAAAAATTAAAAAAACGCGTGATTGGTCAGATAGAAAGTAAAGTTTTTCAGACCAAATTGGTTCGTGCCTGCTTTGATAAAAATACAGTTTGGTTTCAAGAAAGAGGAATAGAGCATTCCAAAATGAAAGAGTTATGTGTGCAATCTAAATTTTTAAAGTCTAGTGTTAAAAAAAATTGGTCAGATATGCGTGTCCAACTTTCTCTTACTTCTCCTGCTATAAGAGACGAACGGTTTCTCCTAGACAGATCAACATGGTTTGACTCCAAACCTTCTCATCTGGTTTCTGATTTTAATTCTCTTCCTAAACTTACAGAAGAAGAAAAAGACAAAGCGGAACAAATTTATGCAGATACTTTGGCAAAAACACCTTTAACTGGTATTAGGGCTTTTGATTTTCAAAAGATAATGTGGTCAAAAAAACGCCAATTAGGGTGGTCAAAAAAATTAACTGAAAAAGATAAATACCAATTAAGAAAGGCGACTTACAGTTTGCAAAAATCAGCTCGTGAATCTTATTTTAACAAAATCAGTGAACTTCCTGTGATGGCCTATCTAAAAACTGGGAATCCAAGTGACAAAGATATGAATGAGGCTTTTTTAAAAATTGAAGAAAATCTTCAGTCCACTTTGAAAAAAATCAAGTCAAAGGATGTGGATGTAGGGTTGCTTCTTTCTTTTAATCCTTTAGTGGAAGAGCTTCTTGCAGAAAATAAAGGTTACTGTTCCGTTGCAGAACAAGCTCGCATTATAGCTGATGAAGATAAAAAAATTACAAATTATACACTTA
Source organism: Bdellovibrionales bacterium (assembly GCA_963692945.1). Classification (GTDB taxonomy): domain Bacteria; phylum Bdellovibrionota; class Bdellovibrionia; order Bdellovibrionales; family UBA1609; genus JACOND01. The sequence continues at coordinate 1,397,713 of OY843585.1, read as the reverse complement.
TGGGAGCAGGAGTCTTAGCGGCACTGCCTTGTTTTTTCACTGGTCCTGTTGGATCTTCTATTTGTTTAGGTGGAGGAATGGCTTTAGGTGCCGTTGGTTACAATATGGCGAAAGAGGCTAGGTCTGAAAGTTTGGGACGAGCTTTAACAGGAAAAGAATTTGAACATGTTGCAACTCTCAGTGCAAAAGACAAAGAAGTGTTTTTTTCATTGGCTCTTTTACCTCTTGCAGCCTGGGGATCAACTGCTGCACCTCTTAGAACGGCTGGTCATGTCATTAAGCAAGCGAAGCAAAAAATCACTGCACTCAAGCCAGAAGAGGTGAGAAGAACCCGATCTATATTAGAAGAACAAGACATCTTTGCACATAGAGAATCTATTAAACAGGGAATAAAGAAAAATCGGGAGTTTTTATCAAGACAAGGAATTTCTATAAGTGAAAAATCTTCTCCAGCGGAAGTGGCATTGGTAGTAGATGCTGTTCGTGGGATGAAAGTAAAAGGAGTGGGATTTCAAGAAATACAAAGAACTATTGCATCCGCTTATAAAAGTTGCAAAATCAAATGATTTTTTGTTGAAGGATTTAGAAGTGAAACCATTTTTTATTTTAATTCCAAAAAACTTATATGGCTTTTTACGGTTTGGTTATTCTGTGAGAAAAACACTAAGTCTGGTTATTTTGCATTTTGTTTTGTTAACAAACTATCCTGTTGTTTTTGGAGAGACCTTGTCTCCTGTTGTTGGAGAGATCTTATCTCCTGCAGAAAAAATAAAATATATAGAAAAAATAGCTACATCTTTTTCTAAAAAAAGAACTTTTTATAGGTGGCAGTCTGAATCCAGTAAAGAAGGTCTTTTGAGATCTGGCACAATGACTCCAAATGTCTATAATTATTTTATAAGAAAAAAACCTGAAGCAGAAGGAAGAGTAGGAAGGGGAATCTATGTAGCAGAAGATATGTACTCTTCTTCTAATTTTGGAAAAACGGTAATGGAGGTGGAAGTAACTCCAGATGTAAAATATATTGATCTCACAGACAAAAAAGTTTTTGAAGCATTAAAAGCTAAAGGTATTGATCGCAAAGATATTTCTAAATTGAATCCAAATATTGCTGTGAAATACACTGATTTCACTGAAGGAGTTTATAAAAATAATAATTCTGGCTGGTGGGTATTAAAAGCCAAAGAGGGTGTAGCATTTAAACCTTTTTCCAAATCGGCTGAAGAGGTGGTGAAAGGTGTACATACAGCCGAACGTGCCGCCATTCTTTTAAGTAAAACATTACCTTTTCCTAAAAGCGTCAAAGAAGAAATAGCAAAAAAAAGCATTCCTCTTATTCAATCAGCGAATGAAGGCGTCCTTTTGTTAGCAACTGCAAAAACTTATTTGAATGAAGAAGACTTGAAAATCATAGCGAAGAAAAGTGTCCCTCTTGTTAAAACAATGAATGACGGTGCTAGATTAGTAAAAGCGGGAGGAGATCATCTTAGCAAAAAAGATACACAAAAAATAATGGGAATGATAAGGAAAAAGATTCCTTCTGTCCGATCCGTAGATGAAGCCATTCATTTATTAAAATTTGTGGGGCAACGTTTAGATAAAAAGGATATAAATCTTTTGATAAAAAGTGCACTTCCTCCAAAATCTCATCTCTCCAGAGCACAAAAAAGAGCCGTGCAACAGGCAACACAAAGCTCGGTCAAGAGCTCGGTCAAGAGTTCGGTCAAGAAGGCAATCTATTTAAACAACAGATTAAAATGTCTGGCACTGCAATTAAAACAGATCCATAATTAAAGAGAAACACTTGGTTCATTTGTTTTTATTAACAAGTAATGAGGTGTCTCAAGAATAAAAATTTTGTTATTTTAAGTGTTCTATATCCTATTGAGTTTTATTCTTAAACTTTCTCATCCTTCCCAGTTATTAACTACAAGGTGTTCTTATTGAGTTTTATTCTTAAACTTTCTCATCTTTCCCAGTTATTAACTACAAGGTGTTCCTATTGAGTTTTATTCTTAAACTTTCTCATCTTTCCCAGTTATTAACTACATAATCCAGTTGTAGTGTCACAACTTCCATTAAGATTACTAGCTGTTGAACGAGCTTCAGGATTATTGTCATCACCACAGTTATGGTTGAGACTACCAACATTTGGTGTACATACACCTCCTGGTATTGATGGGATAGCTTGAGATGGATTATTACAACCTATATTCCTACAAGTTGTAGTTGCTGGATCATATCCATTACCTGTAGCATTACAAACGTAGGTTACTGACATGTTCTTACAAAGACCATTCCAGTTACCAGTAACTGAAGGAATTCCTCCTGAAGAAGACATACATGCCTTATGGTCTATTCCTCCTGCCTGTAATTTAGCTTCAACACAATAAGGTATAGCCGTTCTTCCAGTGGATTCTTTAGTACAGTCAGGACAACTCACTTTCAGCTCTGATAGACTATTGCAATTACTAAAAGATCTCAATGCAAGACAAGCAGCAAAAGCTTTTCCGACAGAGTGTAGAGAGGCTGTCAATGAAGATTGAGCAGCATCCACTTTATAGTGATTGTATGTTGGTATAGCCACAGCAACTAGAATTCCAATAATTGCTACAACTACAAGTAATTCTATTAGTGAAAATCCTTTATTCTTTCTAAAGCAAGAACGAACCTTTTTATTTATGTTAAACATCATTAACTCCTTTTGTTATTGTTTAAAATAAAATTATGACTCATTAGATACATAAATTAAAAATTTTTTTATAGAATCAAATAAACTAAGGCTTTTTTAGTAAAACAAATTGAGACACTTTTTTCAGTGAAACAAATTGAGACACTTTTATTACAGCTCAATAGTTTAACACTTGATATTGAAATCTCTATTTTTTAAAAATTCTAGGTAGAAACTTATCAAGTTCAAGAATCAATCTTTATAAAGTTGTTTAGAAGTTCCAAAGTAGATAAAAAGTTTAGCTAATAAATATATCCTAAACTATCAATTGGAAGTGGTTAGTTATTAACTAAATGTTTGTGTGCTCTTAAAACAATTCCTAAACTATCAATTGGAAGTAGTTAGTTATTAACTACACAGTCCAGTATTAACATCACAATTTCCAACAAAACTACTATGTCTTGAACGAGCTTCAGGGTTATTATCATCACCACAATTATGGTATGCACGTTCAATATTTGCGTTGCATTTCTGTTGATTATTTTTTGGCTTAATTGCAGATGGGTTAAGACAACCTATCTGACTACAAACAGTTGGATTTAATGGAATAAATCCAAAACCATCATTGTCACAAATATAAACTGCTATTACATCTTTACAAAGACTGTCCCAGTTACCAGTAATTGAAGGAATTCCTCCCGAAGAAGACATACATGCCTTATGGTTTATTCCTCCTGCTTGTAATTTAGCTTCAACACAATAAGGTATAGCGGTTCTTCCAGTGGATTCTTTAGTACAGTCCGGACAACTCACTTTCAATTCTGATAGGCTGTTACAATTACTAAAGGATCTCAATGCAAGACAAGCAGCAAATGCCTTTCCGACAGAGTGTAGAGAAGCCGTCAATGAAGATTGAGCGGCATCTACTTTATAGTGACTGTATGTTGGTATAGCCACAGCAACTAAAATTCCAATAATGGCTACAACTACAAGTAACTCTATTAGTGAAAACCCTTTATTTTTTCTAAAGCAAGAGCGAGATTCTCTTTTTATATTGATCATAATCAATTCCTTTTTTTATGTGTTCAAAATAAAATTATGGACCATAACATACATAAAACAAATTTTTTTTATGGAATTTGGATAAACAAGGCTTTTTTTAATGGAACAAATTGAGACACTTACTATAGTAAGCAAATATTTATTGAATAAATAGGTTATTATAGTATATCTAAAAACAGACTAGAGATTTTAAATCTTTGGGGTGGTAGTTCAGCTGGTTAGAACGCCGGCCTGTCACGCCGGAGGTCGCGGGTTCGAGTCCCGTCCACCCCGCCATTTGGTACGAGTAGTAATATTGACCATCAAATTGAACGGAAAACGGTAGTTATATTCAATGCTTAGCCCATTCAAAACAGGGTTCGATAGTAGCGTATTTACGATAATTCGTTTTTCATCTTTTTTTATTTTAAGTTAATCTTTACAAGTGGAAGTGTTATAGGAAATGGCAATCCTATTTTTCTTGAAATGTCATCCACATAAGTTCTTAGAATCTGGTGGTGTATAATGTATTTTATCAACAGAGGTAGACTCTGCTGGAGCATAATATATTTTATCAAAATTATCTAATAACCCTGCTTTTTCTAAATCGTGGACTATATGGTTTGGGTTATTTGCTTGTCTTTTCCTAGATTCTTCTATGTATTTTTTAAACTCATCATCATTCATATTATTAATTTTATGTGAGTAGTCCTCACATATTTGTCTAAAAGATTTGATTTTTTTACTCATTTTACCTCTTCCCTTTTTACCTTATTTTTGAGTGATAGTAAAGTCACTAGAAATTAAATTACGAGGAATAACTTCTAGTGACTTTACAACCAAACAAAAGGGGTGTCCAAAAATTTTAACAGGAAATGTAAAATTTTCATCTGTTTCCATAAAATGTCTTGTCAGGTAGCAAATATAATCTCTTCCACTTTCAAAAGTAAAAGTCTCTAAGAAATCTTTTAATATAGTGATTCTGCTTTTTTTATTTAAATTGCATAAATTTTTATGCCCCTTTTTTAAAATAAAATTGCTGTATTCTTTAATCATCTCAAACGAAGAAAGGTCGATTATACTATGTTCAGGAACTTTTATTTTACAACTAATGACAGCACCTTCATTTTCAGTTTTTTTCTTTTTTAAGTTAACCCAATCCTTAGCTAAGTCTATTATAAAACCATCAATACCAGTCCAAAAATAGACAGCTTCACCACAAGTGCCATCGCTAAAATTAAATCTATCTTCAAGTATTTTATTACTATTAGATTTAAATGTTCCATGTGTACAATTAAAAGTAATTTCTTCGGTCTCTTGAATGCTCATTTTATACCTATCGGACAGTTTTTTTTAATATCAAGTAAAGTTAATAGGATTAGTTAATACTGCCTTACATTGATATACTTTGTATCTCTTGCAAAAAAACATCCACCATCAATAAAAGCTATTCTTTACATAAAAAAATGGCTTTATTATTTAGCAAAAAGAGCTTTTAGATCTTTTATAATTTATTTTCTTTTACTTTTATGGAATGTAGGTGGAGACCAAACTCCTCCTATTTTATTAGTGTTGTCATGAAATATCTGATTATTTTCATATTCATTACTTTCTAAAAGCCCTTCATCATCCCAAAGAAGAGTTAATACTTCTCGATAAGAATTGATAGGGAGTGACCATTCCAAAAGTTGAGCATCAGGAGATACTCTTTTATCATCTATCCAAAGGTTAGCTTGAATATTTGTAAAGTCAGAGGACTCCTTTCTTAAAAAAGATTTATGTGTACAAGATTCAGTAGCAATAATGCGACTATTCATATCAAAATGCAAAAACCAACTTTGAGATTTTTTAAAATATTTAATACATTTATTTTCTCCAATTACAGCTAATAAACATATATGATCAGTAAGTTCAATAAAACGAGTGGCAGCTGTTATTAAAGATGTTTGTGTTATCTTAGACAGTTTGGAAATTTCATCCCAGCTTGGTTCTATGCCCTTGATTTTATCTTTTATTAAAGACTCAGGAAGTAATAAGTGGCTGGCAAATGTATTAGCATTTATTTCACTTGGATCTAACCTTTTAAAACAATTAATATCACTTTGTTGGCAACTATTAAGGTTGCCTCCATCTAAACATACATGTCCTAATTCATGAGCATAGGTGAATTTTTTTCTTTGCAGGTTTGTGATTTGAGAGTTTACACCTATATGAAATTTCTTGTTTTTAGGGTCAAAAAAAGAAAACCCTTCAATACTATTAAAATCATGATCCATTCTTTTAATATCTAAAGAATCAATAATTTTTACAGGATCAATAGGTAGTTCATCTATTCCCATCTCTTCCAAAATTTTTCCAGCTTCCTTTTTAGGACACATTATTTTTTTTCCTTTGTTTTTGATATTGTATGAATGTAGGTTTCAATAAATTCTTTATCTTTTTGATCAAGTTTTCTGTATTTTCTGAAAAATACTTTTAACTCTGAATTCTTTTGAACATCCTCTTGTTCTACAGAATCTTTATATCCAGCTAAATAATCTAATGAAACTTGAAGAACTTGAGCTATTCGATGGAGAACGGGAATTGTTGGTGTGCGATCTCCTTTTTCAATTTGACATATAGCAGCAGGAGTGATTCTTGCTTTTTTAGCTAGCTCAGCCTGTGTCCAACCTCTTTTCTCTCTTTCTGTAGTAATTCTCTTTTTTATAGTGTCTTTATTGAGTTTTTTCATCCTTTCCTCCTTATTTTATTTATAGATTATCATCAAATTTACGGATAGGAAATAAAAAATTTACAGATTGAAAATTTTTTGCTTGACTTTTATTATCATTATGTTAATATAGCATTATTAAATTGAGAATAATACCTAAAAGGAAGGAAGCTTATGTCAAGGGAATATGTAAACCACAAAGAGATAGTTAATTTTGCTCAGAATCAAGTTAACTTACCAAAAGACAAATCTGATAAATATCGTGCTCAAGTGAGAAATTTAAGAGAGAAATTAGAGGAATATCTTGGTACTAATCCAGATTTCAAATTAAGGAAAATGATCTTATCTGGGAGCTTAGCTAAAGGAACAGCTTTACGATCATTGAATGATATAGATGTGGCTTGTTATATAAAAGGTGAAGAATTTAATATTCAAAATTTATTACAAGACTTATCTAATTATTTATGTTCAAAATTTCCCAATTTCAATAGTGATCAAATTACATGTCAAAACTATAGCTTGAAAATATCATTTCGTGGCACAGGTCTAGATGTTGATATTGTACCTATTTTATATAATGGTGATTCAAATTGGGACGGTGATTTAATAAGTCAAGAGGATGGAACTCTCCTTAAAACTAATATTCTAAGACACATTAAGTTTATACAAAAGAGAAAAGAAAAGTGTGAGCATTTTTCGCAAATAGTTCGTTTGATAAAATTTTGGATACAAAAAACAAAACGAGAAAACCCTGATTTCAAATTCAAATCTTTTATGGTAGAGATCATATTAGCTCATCTTTTAGATAAGGGTTTCGATTTCTCTGATTATCCTGAGGTTCTTCAACATTTTTTCACTTACATTGCTACAAGTCAGTTGCAAAAGCGTATAGAGTTTTTTGATTACTATGAAGCAGTATATTTAGAAAGTTTTGATGATCCAGTGCAAATTATTGACCCTGTGAATAAGAGTAATAATGTAAGTAAAAATTATTCTAAAGAAATGGTTAGTATAATTGTTGAAAAATCTTTAGAAGCTGGAGATGCTATAGACGCTGCCCTATACGCTACTACAAAACAAAAGACGGTATATTATTGGCAAAAAATTTTTGGATCATCTTTTTTTAAATAGGGAGGAATATAATGAGTTATAGTTATACTGAATCAGACACTGAAGTTTTTACAAAAACAAATGCGGGGTATTTAGCAAGTAAAATACAGACTGACTTAAAACGCATCCAAAGACTTTATGGAGCACCAAGCGATCATGAAATTGAACAGTATTACAAGGAAGTTGTTATACTGTTAATGCACAATATTTTTAAATTTGTTATTTATGGCTTTAAAAAAGATGAACAATATATTGAACAAACTTTAGAATATACTTCTGATAAGTTAATGATAGACTGTGGAGATGATGATGATCCAGGAAAAATTCCTCCATGGGCAGATGTTTCTGGTGCACATTTTACTAGTTTTTTAGAATATAATCAAAAATGGTATAAGTTATCACCGGAAGAACAAAACACAATTCAAAAATCATTTCCATTTTCAAGAGTAGTTGGACAAGAGCCATCTTTTAAAGGAAGTTTTATTGAAGATCTTACATACTCTTCGGGAGGAAGAAGTATAACAAGAAAAATTTTAAGGAGTTAGAACTATGAATCAACCAAGCATGAATGAGTTATTTGAAAAACATATTCAATACCCTGATATTGATTATAAGGAGCGATTTGATCAATTGGTTGGATTAGATAATCATAAAACAAATTTGATGAAAATAATAAGCTTAATAATTAATTATTCTGGCATGGAAACATGGATTAAAAAATATCATCCAAAAAGTTCTAAAGATTCATTAAATGCATTGTTTAGAATCTCTCCTTTAGTTGTCCTTGAGGGTGATGTTGGTTGTGGAAAATCTGAGTTGGCAGAAACAATAGGTGATGCTGTGGCAAGAAAAGAAAATCTTAATATTACATTGTTTCCATTAAGTCTTTCAACACGAGGAAGAGGAAGGGTTGGTGAAATGACACAACTCTTATCAAGTGCTTTTAATCATGTAACTTCTGAAGCTCAAAAGTTAAAACAAAAAGATAAATGTAGTGGAGCTATCATTTTTCTTATAGATGAAGCTGATGCTTTAGCTCAGTCAAGAGAGACAATGCAAATGCATCATGAAGATCGAGCAGGGGTTAATGCCTTTATTCGAGGTATTGATAAGATTAAAAACAATAAAATACCTGTAGTAATAATAATGTGTACCAATAGAACTAATGCTCTTGATCCAGCAATAAAACGTCGTTCCACAAATATTTTAACTTTTAAAAGACCAGATGAAAAACAGCGATTCTTATTGCTACAGTTTTTAAAAGACTTTGGTTTTTCTGAAAAAAATATTGAATCTATTGTAGAAGCTACAGGAAAAAATAAAGTTCGTAATTATGGCTTTACATTTTCTGATTTGACTCATCGACTATTATCTCAAATTATAATTGATGCCTACCCTGATAAAGCTATTGAACCAAAGCGTGCTATAGAAATTGCAAAACAGATTATTCCCACACCACCTTTTAGAGAGGATTCTATATGAAAGATTGTTCCTTAAGTAAGATTTTTTCTTCCATACATAGTTCAATTCAAAATGAATTGGAGATTTCTTATAAAAACATGAATTATCACCCTGTAGTTAAAGGAGATTCTACTGAAAAAGCATGGTTAAAAATTTTTCAAAACTATCTGCCCGAACGTTATCAAGCAACAAGAGCTCATGTTGTTGATAGTAAAAATAATTTTAGTGAGCAAATAGATATAGTTATATTTGATCGTCAATATTCTCCTATCCTCTTTAAGTTTAATGAAGTAACTATTCTTCCCGCTGAAAGTGTTTATGCTGTATTTGAGGTTAAGCAAAAAGTTGATTCTGATGCAATTTCTTATGCTCAAAAAAAAATAGAAAGTGTAAGAAAATTATTTAGAACTAGTCTTCCTATTCCACATGCAGGAGGAGAATATGAACCTAAAGACCCTCCATATATTTCTGGAGGGATTTTAGCTTTTGAAAGTGATTGGCAGACGCCTTTAGGAAAATCTTTGGAAAAATCGCTTAATAAAAGAAAAGATGTTGGTGTGTTAGATTTAGGTTGTATTTTGTCCCATGGCTATTTTTCTTATAATCAAAAGAAAAAGAAGTATGAGATTTTTAATAAGAAAGAATCTGCAACATTATTTCTGTTTTATTTTATTTCACAATTACAATTAAAAGCTACTGTTTCTATGATAGATATTAAAACTTATTCCAAATGGTTATGTAAAAAATGAGTACTATATGCTAATCTGTAAATAGCCCTCTGCCTCAATAAATCCAGATAAATAAAGCCATTTTTATTTCTTAATTTCATCCATAGAATATTTAACTTATCTAATTGATTTTTATTGGTTTCTGATAGTTTTGTCAGCAATAAATACCTTACTATCTCTAGCTATTACAGTATCAGCACTTTCAGGGTTACCCTTTCTCATAAGTTTAACTTCACATTTATAAAAACCTTTTAGTGGTGATTAACGTGATTTTTTATTTTCTCTATCAATAATAAATGTTTTTTTTCAATATGGCACTTTTTATATTTAATACCACTGCCGCAAGGGCATCGTTCATTCCGACCAATTTTTCGGGAGATTGGCTTACATTTTTCAGCTAGTTTTGTATCTTGTTTAATATAACTATTAATCAAATTATTGAATTCTGTTGATTTCATTTCTTGATATTGATCTGAGTATTTTAAAAAAATTGGTAAATTATCTTTCATATCTTTAACAAGCCCAGGGATACCATGTTTCAATTCTCCAAATGGATATTCGTTAAATTTTTCAAAATAGCTTAAACTATAAAAAAATGGTATTATCAGATCTGTAATAAAATCAGCAATAGGAGAATTACTTATATTGAATTTTTCTGAATATTCAAATGCTTTTATTCTAGAGCACAGGCATAGCATTCTATCAGGTGTGTCTACATGGAGGTCTACAAGATTCTTATTTTTCTTTTTTGCTATTTGCTCAATTCTACCATTTGTTTCTTTAACTGAAGGTAGAGGACATGTTTGATTAAAATCAATTTCTATCTCATAATGATCTTCAATTTCTTTATCAAAATTTTTAGCTTTAAAGTGTAAACATCCAAGTAACACTTTTTTTGAATGGTCATACCTTAATTCCGACTGATGTTCTTTGAGAAAAGAAGAGTCTTCCTTAGAATAATCCCAATCCAAATTAGTAACTCCAAGGGGGAGGAGGGGGTGTACTTGGATTACCAGCTGCTCCCTTATTTATGGTAAAGCTAGGTTGGGAGTGGTGCAACTCAATAGCTTTTTTGATCGATTCAAAATCAAAAGTCATTGCCCATTTAGCACCAACATTTTGAATTACATTCGGAGATTTAAATTTCGTGTCTAATTTTACTGCAACAATAGGTTTTTTGAGATCGACAGTTTTGTTTATTTCCCACTCTACCCATTTACTCTTGTGAGTTTGATTTCCAATAATACAAATAACGATATCAGACTCATTAATTTTTGCAGAAATAGCTCTTTTGATTACGCCAGCATCATGACTATTAATAGATACATCAGCAGAAGTATCATGGAAATTAAAGTCAAATTTTTTATTTCCATCCCAAGCAAGAAGCATATTTTTGTATTTCCCATCGTTGCTATAGTCGTAACTAATAAATATTTTCATCTACTTAACCCTCCTTCATTGTTATTAGATAAAGTTTTTTGTTTCCATAAACTATTTTCTGAAGATATAATCTCTTCCACATTTTGTACAAGTATCACCAGTTTATTTTCTCTATTGTATGGTTTGGTATTTGTGAGATAGAGATATTTTTCGTGCTTTAGAGATTCGCTAGTTGTTCTATATAAAAGCCAATTTTCGTGAAATTTAAACAAACTGATTAAACTGACTAAAATTATAATAATTGCACTAAGGAATGGAATGCTACTTTTGACAGGAAGGTAGAATAGCACTGGAATAATAGCAGCAATAGTGATTTCGAACGTACGCATTATTAGAAACCATTTTTTACACTTCGAACTTTTTGAAGAATACCATCTAATTTGGTCATCTAAGCGGTCAGTTAAATAATCTTTTTCTATCATGCCATTTAATGTGGTGTTCATTTAATTAAAGTCAAGATGACTTCAATAAATAATTTTTTATTTTTCTTTGATTTTTAAATAGTGTTTTGCGTTGCGTTTTATATTACCCAGTAATCTATATGAATCTTTTATTTTTCAAAATGACATCTGAATGAGTAACAAGATCAAGAGTATATTTAGCATCGTTCATAATATCCAAATAAACATGGATGCCTTCTTTTCTTGCTTTTTTCATAGCTGGAATCATATCCGTATCACCTGAGATTAAAACAATTTTAGAACATAATTTTTTACTAGTTATATCAGCTATATCTAAACCAATCCTCATATCTACTCCTTTTTGATTCAATATCGGTTTTTTATACTTTTCATTTATTCCTTTAAATTGCAAAATGCCCATTCTTAGAGCAAAATAGTTTTTTCTTTTTAGATTGTTATGAAAATTTCTCATGTTGTTATGTTGTTCTTTGTAATAATCAGAGAACCTTTCCATATCTTCAGTAGATATTTGCTTATTCTCTAATTTTGATATTAGAAAATCAACCTCAATAGGAGGACAATCGTAATAAAAGACTCTATATATTTCTAGATTTTGTATAGAGTTTTCTTTTTTTATATACTTAAAAATAGAGGTGATATACTTCTCAACATCATTTGCATTTGGATATTTTTTATATCTTACTTTGTATCTCTTGCAAAAATATCCACCATCAACAATAAAAGCTATTCTTTGCATAAAAAAAATGGCTCCTCTGCCAACCCTCACCAGATTATCAAGCTTGGGAATAAGGAAGATAGAGCCTTGTATATTATTACCTTCGGAGAATTTACATAAAACATAAAGTCTTTTCAACAAAAAAATAATAAAGGTCTGGTTTTATTTATAAAGCTGGTTAGAACGCCGACCTGTCACGCCAGAGGTCGCGGGTTCAAAACCCGTCCACTCCTGCCATTTGACAACCAGTATCACTCATAAAGATTTTTGTTGTTTTGACCCTTGCCTGTCTTTTAAGAAACCCTTACCTGTCTTTTAAGAATTTTCAACCAGCACCACTCATAAACCTTTTATTATTTTGACCCTTGCCTGTCTTTTAAGAATTTTCAGCCAGCACCACCTTTAGCTAAACCTAAGACAGCTCCCGTTCCTGCTCCTACTATTGCACCCTTTTCTGTTTTTAATTGTTGGTTCTTTTTTTTCTTTTTCACTGACATTTTAACTCCTTTGTTTATTAAATCTCTAAACTATCTACAATTTTTTCAAGATTCTTTTCTGCTTTCTTCTGACTTTCTTTACTCTTTTTCTTTGCTATTCCATTACACTTTGAAATAAACTTCTTTATTTTTTTGCATTTTTTTTCACTTAATCTTTTTACTCCTGGAGATGAACTCAAACAATCACCATAAAAATCACCAATCACACTACATCTCTTATCTAAAGTTATTCTATAACTATTAAAACTTACATTGCATCTATAATGTTCAGGGTTATATTCAATCCCAAGTTCAGCATAGGTGAAAACACAATCACTTGATCTTAAAGGATTAGCCACACTAGTCTTAGCTTTAGCCTTCCCAAACCCTTGAAAACAAAACACCATTAAAATTATTATTAGTTTTTTCATTCTTTAACTACTTTGTTTTGATTATGATTTCTTTTTTTTCATTTTATTAAAGGCATAAGTAGCTGTCCAACCTACACCTAAACCGACAACAGCTCCTGCAACTACTAAAGGCAACCCGATAGCCCCACCAAAGCTAGCGATCCCTATAGCACCACCCTTAGCTAAACCTAAGACAGTTCCCGTTCCTGCTCCTATTATTGCACCCTTATCTGTGTTTAATTGTCGGTTCTTTTTTTTCTTTTTCACTGACATTTTAACTCCTTTGTTTTGTTGTTACTTTTTCCTAATGTATTCAAAAGTATAAACACTATATATATAACCTAACTTTCTTTCACCACCACCATGTCCTTCATAGCCTCTATTTATGAATTCATTTTCTCTAGCTTGAGCTTGATCATATGTTAAGCTTCTATCGCGAACTTGCCAGTTTGTAAGACCAACTACACTGTTTTCCCAATCTTGTCTTCGCTGTTCAAGGTTTGATGTGATTCCTACTCTTTTCATATTGTCTCCTTTGTTTTTTTGTTACTAACTTCATTTATCGGACTAGTTAAAATTCTTTAAGTAAGAAAAAGCTTCTGATAATTCTTTTAGTGCTTTTGATTTACTTAACAAGTCATTATTTTGAGAGACAGAAATAGCTTGAGAACATTTGAGAATTGAATTTAACATTACTTCTCTAACATCCTCTACTTTGTTTCTGTTTAAAATTTTCTCTTTGATTTCCATTTTTACTCCTTTGGTTTGTTGTTATGTTACTAGATTCACTTATCGGACGATAGTCTGAAAACTTTATGGCAAACCTTATTTAATTTAGGATCGTTTAGAAATTGGTCGGTTTGAATTAAAAGAATGTTCATAAAATGGTCGGGTAAATGACATAAACTTAAGTTTTTTGCATTGCTTTATAAGTTTTGTATTGATTTTAATCCAAAGCTTAATAATCATTTTATATACAGGGATTAGATTTTTAATTTCTCTTACAATAAAAGGAGGTCTTATATGGACTTAAAAATAATAGGCTGGTTCAAGCCTTCAAATAAGAACAAAAAACAAAATAGGAAAAAAGGGTTTTCCTTGATAGAACTTTTAGTGGTTGTAGCTATTATAGGTGTATTAGCTGCTGTAGCGATACCAGCCTATCAGAAGTATCAAACGAATGCAGCTCAACAAAGTTTACTGGGTTCAATGCATAATATAAGTAAGGCTTTTCAAGCTTGTTTAACTGTTAGTGGTTTTTCGAGTTGTCAAACTCTCTCTGCTATAGGAATAAATTGTGAAGCTTGTATTGATAGTACAACAAATAATGCACGTGTGGGTGTAGGTGCTAATACTTTTTGTGTAGCAGCAGAAGCAGAGATAGGTGGTACAACGGCAAAAACTTGTGTTCAGATAGCTACAACAACTGGAGCTTCTTCACTTGCTAATAACTGGAAGCCTAATCAATGTTCGAATCTACAAGATTCTGCTTTAGGTTGTACTTCCCCAGTTCCATCTGGTTGTACTTCTACAGCAGGAACAGGAACTCCTGCTACTGGTGGAACTTGTGTTGGAACATATATTTCTGGTGGAACGTGTGGTAGTTCTACTGGAACTTGTACTTAATAACTTCTATTTATTAGTTAGTACTTGTAAATAATGAAATTTTATAAATCAAAGGGCTTCCTTTTAGAGAAGCCCTTAACTAAAAAACTTAAAAAAACGAAAGCATTGGGCTTTCAAATTCAACAAAAATCAACCACGATATTAGCTTTTAGTTTTCCTCAGTTTTCCTTCAATTTCATTCAAACTCTCGTGATTTCCGAAAAGATCACCGCACAATCACTGCAAAAATAATGCAGAGATATTTTACAATACTTTGTTATTTTTTTTATAAAATGAAGAAAAAATCTAGTAAAAAGTTTAAAGAATTTGAAATCAAATGAAAAAAGGATATTCTTTTATAGAGGTTTTAGTCGTAGTAGGAATTATAGGTGTATTATCTGCTATTGTGATTCCTGCGTATATAAAATATGTTAGAACAACAGCTCAAGAATCACTTCTCAGATCTACGAGAACTGTTGTTAAAGCATTGGAAAACTGCCTGATATTAAACAATATAGGTAATTGTAGCTCTTTAGATCAAATAGGTGTGAATTGCCCAAATTGTACCAAATTTCAAGTCAGAATAGTTCCAACTGCTGGAATCCAGTTTTGTTTAGAACAAAGTATAAAAAGTTTTAATATTTGCCTAAAAGGCTCTCAGGGAGGCACTAGTCATGGTTCTTTTGCTGAAGTCATCAAAGCAAACTTCCCTATACCTTGTTCGAAATTATCCTATCGGATTTTTCGTTGGCCAACTGATCAGACTTGGACAAATGCTGGTGGGAGTTCATGTAGACAAATGGGCTGTAACTCTATACAACGACTGCCCCCTGTTGCAACAACTTCACCTGGTTTTCATACGATTTCCTGTGCTACTCGTAACCCAACGGATGTAGGTAGATTAAATTCAGTAGGAGAATGTAGAAATTTTAATTGCCGTTAAATTATAACTCAAGTTGTTTTTTTAAAGAAATCATTGTGTGTCCCGAGTCTTGGTGGTTGCTACTAGAGATTTTGAAAAACTTTTATAACTTTTTTAAAAGCTAAAAAATATATCCAAGCAAAGAAGTTTAAAAATAGAGAGGAGTTCCTCTGCTTTAAAAAAAAGCCTTTTTAACTAGCCTAAAAAAACTTAAAAAAACGAAAGCATTGGGCTTTCAAATTCAACAAAACCAGCCACAAAGCTGGCTCTTTGATTTTCCTCCAGTTTCCTTCAATTTCATTCAAAATCTCGTGATTTCCGAAAAAATCACTGTCTAATCACTGCACAATCACTGCAAAAATTAACGCAATATTCTTTGAAACTTATTAGAGCCTTTTTTATGTTCTTTTTTAATCATCTTATAACTATTAGAAATATGAATTAAAAAAAAGGGGAATTTTTGGACTTCCTTCTTTCTTTCAACATCTATTAAAGATAGAGAATAGCAAAAAAATCTAAAAGAAGGTATCGCTATAGAGATACAATCACAGGGTCATTGACTTTTTTGTCACTTTCCGACTAATCTTGACAGGTATTTTGTAATAAAGTATTTTTAATGTGTTGGTAGAATATATCTGCAAACAGTTTTAAATACTTCATGTTTTCAATATACTTCCCCTTATTAAGAGGGGTTTTATATTTTTTATAGAGTTTGTAAATGAATAAAAAACATATCTTAGGTAGATTGCCTAATACTGCATTTTTATGCGGTTCTAATTGTTCAGATTCTATGAGAAATGCATTTCTTAAGCATGTAAAATCTACATATAAAGATGTTTTCATTACCAACAAAGACGATGAGAATATTTTTTCTGACAAAAGAATTATCCTAGCAGAGCAAATTGAAACTTTATGGGAAAAATGTTTAAAAGAAGAAAATGCTGGATATAATAACTTATTTGAATTTGAGATGGAAATTGCAGAGTTATCTTCAGTTATTCCCATTTTTTTAGAAGGTCATGGAGCACTGGTGGAAACTGGAGCTTTTTTCTGCAATCCTAAGTTAAAAAAGAAATTACTTATTATAGTAGATGAAAAACATTGTAAAAAAAACTCATTTATAAAAAAAGCAATATTAGAAGATATATTTCTTAAAGAAAAAGAAAGAATTATTTACTATGATCAAAGCAATGAATCCCATAAAGAAAAAGTTTTTAAAGAAATTTTTAATTTTAGAAATAAAGCAGATTATAACATAGAAATAAATACAAATAATTTAACATCTCTATATTTTTTTCTTATAGGGATTTTATGTGAATGGAAAACTAAAGAGGAAATATATCAAGAGGTTAAAAAAGATACTAAACTAACTAAATACATAGATAAATTAGATAACCATCTAAAAATGCTGAAAGCTTTTAAATTTATAGTTGAAGAAACTGATTTCAATCAAACAAAATACCTTAGCTTGATAAGAAGTGATAGCTCTATATTAAATAAAATGAGTATTTTACATCATACTATTATTCAAACAGAAAGAGAGGAAGAAAGTGATTTAATCCTATTAAAATATATCAAAAATTTTATAAGTCCAGACTGCTTTTCATATTCTCAAAGAGAGCATTATAAAGAACCAGATGAGAATCTAAAAAGTTTACAAAAAATATTAAAAACAAGAATATTAGATTGTAACCATATTTTTCCTGTTCATACATCTGCAACAGCTTATATCAAAAAAAACAGTATAAGAAGAAATATAGAACGACATCAAAAAAATCAGTTTCTTTTAAAATTAGATTTTAAGAATTTTTTTTCATCTATAAAAAGATCAGACTTCTTAAAATATTTAGAAAGTAAAAATCATTTTAAAGGATATAAAAAGTTGATTTGTGATATAGTTTTCAAAGATAATTCTTTGAAAAATGAAGATTATCCTCTACCTATAGGATCTAGTACTTCTCCAGTTATATCAAATATTCTTCTTTATTCCTTCGATGAAAATATATTCAAATATAGTGAAAATTTAGGTATAACTTATTCAAGATATGGAGATGATCTTACGTTTTCATATTCTAAATCTAACCAATTAAATGTCTTAGAACAAAAAGTGAAAGATCTTTTAAAAGAAATACCTTATCCTTTGAATTTAAAAATCAATAACAAAAAAACTTTTCATATGTCAAAAAAAGGTCAAAGAAAAATAACTGGCTTGTATCTGACTCCAGAAGGAAAAATATCTTTAGGAAGAAGTAGAAAAAATTATATAAAAAAACTTCTCAGAGATTATGAAAAAAACAAGCATCAGCAGAAAATTCGACATATCCAAGGATATTTATGTTTTATAAAAAATTCAGACAGGGAATTTTGGAATCGATTACATGATAAGTATATTACAAACTATCAAAAGGAAACTCCCTTAGAGTTTCGTAAATTTTATCCATTATTTTATAGAAAATTTATTAAAAAGAAAAAAGAGATCTTATGATTGGATTTAAAAAATTCTCCTTCATCTCTTCTTTAATAAATTTTCTATATCTCAATAATAAATTGAATCATCATAAATAATCAGAATCATAGAAGAAATCTCATTTTCTTCGATACTTAATCTCTTCTATGATTCTGATTTTTCTCTCTTTAAGTTGAGATGCCTTTGCTCTTAGAAGTTTGAGGTTTCCTTCATTTCTTCCTGTCAAAATGCCGAGTATATTATTTGAAATTAAGTTTATTTTTTGATCTATATCTTGTTTGTCTTTAATTAATTTATCTATAACGTCAAACTCTCTTCCCATAATTTGAAATTCTTTTTTTTTAATTTCAATTTGTTTATCAATTTGGTATTTAGCAATTTGTATAGCCACAAATGCTGAAACAAAGGATGCTACTATCACAGTTAAAACACTTACTATCAATTGATTTATTTTTTCACTCATAAATTATATATAAATATAACATCTTGCTAAAGTAAACCAAAACAATATTTCAAAGTATCTACTTAAAAAAACGAAAGCATTGGGCATTGGGCATTGGGCATTGGGCATTGGGCTTTGAGTTTTGAGCTTTCAAATTCAACAAAAATCAACCACGATATTAGCTTTTAGTTTTCCTTCAATTTCATTCAAATTCTCGTGATTTCCGAAAAAATCACTCTGCACAATCACTGCAAAAATAATGCAATGTTATTGTAACTTTTTTAGGATCTCTTCTTTGTATTCTTTTTAATTTACTTCAAAATAAAACTCAAAAAATCAAGGAAAAAAGTTTCAAATGTTTATAGACACATTTTTTCATCTTCTAGGAAAAGGGATTTTTAATCTTTTTAAAAAAGAGTATTTTAAAACCATAGCTACTATTTAGATAAGATGTACAATACTTCAAAATCTTTTCTAGACGATCACTCGTTATCAAAAGAAGATCTTTTTAACATCTATCACGATTTAACTTAGAAAAAAGGAATCCCTTTTTCTCTTTATACAATCAAGTAATTAAAAAACTTTAACTTAACTTGCTTTTCGTTTTTCTTTCTCAACAATTTGGATTTTGCGATTAATTTTTTTAGATAATTTTGTAAGCTCAGAATCTCCTAAAAATAAAGATTCTCTTGTTTGAGATAACTTATACCCTAAGTTAAATAACTTATCATCTTCAGTAGATTCTATCTGTTGTTTTATATCTTCTAGCTTAGAGATAAATTGCTTTTCTTCTTTATCATTTTGCTTTGTGGCTAGTTTAATAAATGTAGTTTTAAGGTTTGGATTAAAAAATTGTATTAAAATATTTTGATCAGCTTGTTTTTTGATCTTTGATTTCCTGCTCTTATTAATTTCATAAGCCTTATTAGAAATACTTTCTACTCTTTTTGGAAATTTATTTGCCATAGATATGCATAGATTTTTGAATTCATTGTCAGCCTTTCTAAAATGCCTGCCTTTGAATAAGTCTCCAATTTTTTTTCCAACTAATCCTCCAATAACAGCACCTACAATTGGGATTGGTATAACTGCTTTTCCAATAGCTAATCCACCTATCAAGCCTACAACATCTGTTGCTGTATGTTCTAAACCTGTTAGAGCATCCTTGTCTCCATTTTTTACTTTTTTAAAATTACGGTAACCTGATAAACCAATAGTTATAAAAGGAATTCCTGTTTTTCCAAAAGAATCAATGTCTTCAAATCCAGCTTCAGTTGCAGATTCTATAGTAGTATTTGATAGATGATCAAAACCTACTACATTATCTATTTGATCTAGTTCAGATCCTGTATGAACTGGTATATCAAGATTTTCATCTAAATGGTTTTGAATGTAATCTTCGCTATCACTAACTTTTATATTAACTTTTTCACCATCTACAATAGCATCATAACCTTCTTGATTTGGAGTATCAGGAACTTCAACTTCATGACCTTCTGCCCTTAGATAATCAAAATGTGCCTTTTCTCCTACATAGCCTTTATATTTATGAACTTCATGTAATTGAAGACCATCATGAATAATATCTGTTTTAACATAGTTTATAACATCTAAACTACTATCTAAGTTTTGAGAGTTTCCATGAACACTTTTAATTGCATCTAAGAAATTTGAATCAATTTTACTTAGTTGATAAAGATAGTTAAATAAACTATCAGCTCCTAAAGCTCCTGAAAAAAATAATGTTTTCTTAAGGTTTAAACTAAGGTTTTTAACTTTTTTAGGATCAGTTTTTTTTAATGTTTTATTTAGAATAAGTTTGTGGTTTTTTATTAAATTGTGCCTTCTAAGAAAAAGCATAGTAAAAATTGAAATACCTAAAAAAAAGAACATAAAAACTCCTTAAGCTTGCTTCATTAATATTCTTATCGGCATAAAATAAACTTTCTTGATTCAAACTTCTGGTATAAAAACAACCTGTACACACTCTATTAATGTTCGTTTAGGAAGCCATTACGCTACAACCTGATATTAATGATTTAAAAAAAGGTGAGGAGTTCCTCTACTTTAAAAAAAAAGCCTTTTTAACTAGGCTAAAAAAACTTAAAAAAATATGAGGAATTTGTCCCCTCTTGAGTGACAAAAAAACGAAAGCATTGGGCTTTCAAATTCAACAAAAATCAACCACAAAGTTGGCTCTTTGATTTTCCTGCAGTTTCACTCAATTTCATTCAAATTCTCGTGATTTCCGAAAAGATCACTCTGCACAATACTGCAAAAATAATGCAGAGATATTTTACAATACTTTGTGATTTTCTTTCATCTAGCTATCAAAAATTTTCTACTTAAAACCTTTTAAATTTATAGGGCTTTTTCAGCTTGTGGGGGGTATAGACATACTTCTTAAATTCTCTCTAAAAACCCTCTAAAATGGATTCTTACTTTTTTCTAGAACCCATAAATTGCTTTTTAATATATTTTTAATATAAAATAAGTGACCTAGGATAAAACATTAAGGAGTTTTATGAAAAGCGAACTTATCCAATCCTTAACAAAAGACTTTGAGTCTCATGCCAACCAGACAGAAAATGGAGTGGAATTTTGGCTAGCTCGTGATTTACAGCATCTATTAGGTTATGAAAAATGGGATAATTTTAAAGATGTTATTTCTAGGGCAAAAACAGCTTGTGAGCTATCAGATCATCAAGTCTCCGATCATTTTACCGACGTCGGGAAAACGATCAAAATGCCTAAAGGAGCTGAAAAGACAATAGATGAGCTTATGCTTACTCGCTATGCCTGCTATCTTATTGCTCAAAATGGAGATTCTCGTAAAGAAAAAATTGCCTTTGCTCAAACTTATTTTGCTGTTCAAACGAGAAAATTTGAAATCATTCAACAAAAATTACTAGAATCAGAAAGGGTGTCAGCTCGAAAAAAACTAGCAGACACAGAAAGAGAGCTTTCAAGTGTTATTTTTCAACAAACAGGAAGTGATAAAAACTTTGGAGTCATTCGCTCCAAAGGAGATAAAGCTTTGTTTAGCTATACAACAGAACAAATGAAACAAAAGTGGAGAGTTCCTAAAGGGCGAGCTCTATCAGATTTTGCTCCAACTCTTATTTTAAAAGCCAAGGATTTTGCTACAGAAATTACAATTTTTAATGCAAAAACTAATCAGATGGAAAACGAAAAGGAAATATCAAATGAACATATCACCAACAATCAAAGCGTTAGGAAAACTTTAATTGAACGAGGCATTGCACCTGAAAGCTTGGCACCAGAAGAAGATGTTAAAAAAATAGAAAGAAAACTTAAATCTGATAAGAAAAAATCTTTTAAAAAATATAGTGATTTTAATAAAAAAGATTCTTAAAAAAACGAAAGCATTGGGCTTTGGGCTTTCAAATTTAACCAAAAAAGTTACAAGAGTTTTTCAAAAGCTAAGAAATACATTCAAGCAAAGAAGTTTAAAAAAAGGTGAGGAGTTCCTCTGCTTTAAAAAAAAAGCCTTTTTAACTAGGCTAAAAAAACTTAAAAAATCATGAGGCTCATTTGAGATCTTCTAAAAACCACTCAACAGGATGCTAAATATTGGTAATTTTTTATTGCAAAAAAGATTGAAGATTTTACTTGATGAAATAAATGCCAGAATGATCTTGACAAAAAGTATTTTCTGTATATACTAAAATACAGGAAATTTGATTGGGATGATAATAAATCAAAACAAAACAAAATGAAAGGAAACATAAAATATCTTTTGAAGAGGCTATCACAGCTTTTGATGATCCCCACGCTCTTATATCCAAAGATGAAAAACATTCTATTAATGAATACAGAGAATGGTTAATTGGCTTATCTGATGTGGGTGTATTAGTTGTTATTTTTACAAAAAGATCAAAGGGTCGTATTTATAGGATAATTAGTGCCAGAAAAGCGAATCAAAAAGAAAGGAGGACGTATGAAGAAAGCAAAATCTAAGGCTAAAATCAAAATCTTCCTGTTTAAAAATGCAAGGAAGATAACAAAAGCGGAAGTGATGTCTGCTCATAGGGCTATAGAAAAGAAGTTAAAAAAGAAAAGACCTTTAAGAGGAAGGCCTTTAAAACCAAAAGCTGAGAAATATAAACCTACCTCTATTCGTCTTCATCCTCAAGTTGTCTCTTTTGTTAAAAAAGAAGCTAAAAAAAGAAAGATAGGTTATCAAAGTGTTATCAATGAAATTCTTTTAGATGAAATTGATAGGAAATAAAGGATGTTGTGTATAAGCATTTAATAATGGGTTACGAGTAGCACAGAAAATCGTATGAAAGCCATTTGGAGTTGTTACAACAGTAGAAAATAATAGAACTTTTAGTGGTTGTAGATATTATAATTCTGATTACGCCGTTAGTAATATGTAATGTATTCTTCTGGGTCAATCAAGAGCTCAGTAGAATCTACAAAGCCCTCCACCAGAGGGCTTTTTTTATTTGTTTTTAGATAATTAGATAAGTTGAATATATATCTCTCTTAAAAAAGAGAAAGACGATGCTATTGTTGTATAATATGTTCTTCTGGGTCAATCAAGAGCTCAATCGTATGTTTTGTATCATCGTTACAAACGAGATAAACAGTTGTAAAAAATTTTTGCCATACATTCACCAATACATTTTTTTCACTTACCTCAACATTTTCTCTTCCAAAATATTGTTCTTTTGAAAATTCCCAAACGACTTCTTTTACAGTTTGTGGGTTGGCAGAGAGTTTGAACTGAAAAAAATTATATAAAAGACCTACCTTAGATAATGCTTTCTTCCAACCTTTATGGGTTTTGATAAGCTGGATATGTATGTCAGGAGCTTCATTGGAGCATGAATTTAGATTAACAGTTCTTCTAGGAAAAGTAATAAGTGATGTATATATAAGATAGCGAGATTGCTGAATTAAAGTTAGTTCATTCGTCATTGATGTTTGTTTGTCACTAGCCGTTGAGAGTGGTGCTAACAAAATAACAATTAGAAAAAAAATAATTTTTTGGATAATCATCTCCTTTAGGAAATAAAGAATACTTTGTGTTGAATATATTCAAGTTAGGAGAGATTGTCAATTTATATTTAATAGATGTAAGAACTTTTTATTTTAAATCCAATATTGCGTATAAGTTTATATTCAATTGAGTTAATCCAGAGCTCAATCGTATGTAATGTATTCTTCTGGGTCAATCAAGAGCTCAATCGTATGTAATGTATCATCGTTACAAACGAGATAAACAGTTGGAGAAAATTTTTGCCATACATTCACCAATACATTTTTTTCACTTACCTCAATATTTTCTCTTCCAAAATATTGTTCTTTTGAAAATTCCCAAACGACTTCTTTTACAGTTTGTGGGTTGGCAGAGAGTTTGAACTGAAAAAAATTATGTGCAAGACCTAGCTTAGCTAATGTTTTCTTCCAACCTTTATGAGTTTTGATAAGCTGGATATGTATGTCAGGAGCTTCATTGGAGCATGAATTTAGATTAACAGTTCTGCTAGAAAAAGTAATAGGTGATATATATATAAGAACACGAGCTTGCCGAATTAAAGTTAGTTCATTAGTCATTGATGTTTGTTTGTCACTAGCCGTTGAGAGTGGTGCTAACAAAATAACAATTAGAAAAAAAATAATTTTTTGCATAATCATCTCCTTTAGGAAAAAAAGAATACTTTGTTTTGAATATATTCAAGTTAGGAGAGATTGTCAATTTATATTTAATAGATGTAAGAATCTTTTATTTTCAATCCAATGTAGAATTTCAAAACTCATATAGGAGAACTTCAAAAATCCAAGAGATGAATTTCAAAACTCATATTCTATAGAAATAGGTAAGGCTTTTTTTGGAGGTTCTTGTTGTCTGGAGTGAGTGCTGTCTATCCAAAACAAATGAATGTTTTGTGTTCTAGATAAAGTGAAAAAAATTTAAAATGGCTCATTTTGTTGCTGGATTCAAAACATGGAAAGTTTATTGCAAGAGAAATTACAAAAAAAGATTCTTAATGATACAATATAAATATATTATGATTAGAGATATAAAATGTAATAGATGTGAAGCAAGAGTTCGTCATACAAAAACAAATGTGCTTATTTTAGATCATGTGTCTTCACATATAAAAGATGCAATTGCTAATTATAAATTTCAAGAAAAAGTTGCTATACCTAACTACTCTTGTTTAGTTTGTAATGATAAATTTCAAAAAGAGTTAAAAACTCTAAAAATAGAAAGAGAAGAAGTTTCAAAAAATGAAGGTAGTAAAGAACAATTAAAAATTATAGAAAAAAAAGAGAAAAAGATAAAAGAAAAAATTAAACAGAATGAAATTTCATCATCAGCTGTAAGAATTATAAGGAACCATCAGAAATGGTTATATTTAGAGTTTGCAGGCTCTCATGTTTTAAAAAAAATTAAAGATAAAAATCATTTAAAATTTTTAGATAAAGAAAGTGAATCACTTCTAGGGGAAGCTGAGAAGTTTATTCTTAGATCAAGAGATGCAAAGTTTCTTATTAAATTTCCAAAAGAAACAGAAAATAGGAATAATCATGGATTCAAAGAACTTGTTACAGAAATTATAATGACTGATATTGCGAGTTGCTTTACAAAAGCTGCAAAATGTTGGTTAGTAATATATAAAGATCGGATATCTCTCTGCTCTACGATATTTACTTTTTTTAAAAATTCAAAATATGATTATAGATTGATTCATGGACTAGAAATTTTTCAAGATTCAGGTGAGGAAACTCCACCAAAGCATAGAAAAGAGCAAAGACAGTTCTATACCATAGAAAAAATAGAAGAATCAATAGAAAAGTATCTTAAAAAACAATCTATTACTTTAATGAAAAGAAAGAAAAATATGGATAATTTTCATCTTATGTTATTAGTTGATTGTTTATTGGGACATCAAGATAGGCATCATGAGAATTGGGGATTAGTTTTAAAAAAACAATCAAATGAAACTAAAGATATATATTTTACACCGTTATTTGATACAGGACATGGTTTGTTTTGGAATGAGAATATTTATGAGTTAATTTTTAAATATGAAGATAGAAAAAATCTATTAAAGTATGTAGAAAATTCAAAACCTCTTTTAACTGTTCAAAATAATCTTAATGAAAGTCATTTTTCTGTGGTTCAGTATATAAGAAAAAACAATCCAGTTCTTTTTAAGCATTTCGTTCATAGGTTAAATCTATTGGATATTGAAAATTTGACAAAAAAATATAGAAACTTGATTTCTCCCATCAGAATTGTTAGAATTAGTCAAGTACTTAAGATAAGAAAGAATAAAATATTAGGTTTATAAAATGTCTGAAAAGAAAAATAATTTGTTGAATTCATTTATAAATAAGTCTTCTGAAAAGACTTTATTTGT
This sequence comes from Bdellovibrionales bacterium, assembly GCA_963692945.1. Lineage (GTDB taxonomy): Bacteria > Bdellovibrionota > Bdellovibrionia > Bdellovibrionales > UBA1609 > JACOND01. The sequence continues at coordinate 1,371,693 of OY843585.1, read as the reverse complement.
ATATTTTTATGATAAAGAAGCGACTAATGGAAAATCTATTGTTTTAGTTGGAGAATTAACTTACAAAACCGGTAAATATATTTTTAAATATACCAAAGGTGATCGAAAAATAGAAGGATTGGAAGATCATGAAGCAACATCTCTTCACTCATTTTTTCGTGCAAGATTGCCTGATAAAAATAGACCCAATATAAGTGAGATTTATAAATCTTTGCCACAACAAGATTTTATAGAAATTTTGAACAGGTTAAGTGAAAAAAGTCCTTTATCTAGCTATATATTTTCTACTGACAAAGAGTATGAAAAAAAATATAACTCTAAAAACTCTAAAAATTGATTACTTAAACTATCAATAGGAATTTCAAAACTCATATAGGAGAACTTCAAAAATCCAAGAGATGAATTTCAAAACTCATATAGGAGAATTTCAAAAATCCAATAGGAGAACTTCAAAAATCCAATAGGAGAATTTCAAAACTCATATTCTATAGAAATAGGTAAGGCTTTTTTCGGAGGTTCTTGTTGTCTGGAGTGAGTGCTGTCTATCCAAAACAAATGAATGTTTTGTAAAGTTTGGTCTATGAGATTTAAAACCACGGGTTCATTCTCAAAAAACAAAATGGTTTGAAATTGCTGAGACAACTTTTGTAACTTTTCTTTTTTGTATTCAGCATCCTGTTCTTCTTTATTGGATTTCAATATAAGATGTTCTTTTGTTTTTAAGGGGCAATCGTATTTTTGAAGAGTCTTTAAAGTTCCCTCTTCCATATGAAGTTTGTTTCTCGCTGTTAAATAAAAAACAGTTCCACCTAATTGATCCAAATGCTTCACAAACTGAATGCTTTTATTATAGGGCTGGTCATGATGAAGGTAGTCATTTCTGAAAAAAGAATCTCTCCAAAAAGTTTCTAGCTGAATTAAAAGTTCTCTTTCTTGGTCTAAACGATGTCTTTTGAGAATCTCTCTGACAGACCAATCTTTTTCTGTGACTTTAATATTTTGAAGTTGTTTTTTCAAAGCAGGAGGATGGTCTTTTTTAATATAATCTTTAATAATGGCTTGTGTCCTATATTTCATGCAAAATAAAGTGGAGTCCAAGTCAAAAACAACAGCAACATTGGGTTGATTTTTTTTTGTGAGTTCTATGGCTTTGTTTAAGTTTTCTTGACTCATGTAAGACCTTTACTTTTCATTGACAAAGATTTTTAATATGATAATATTTTTCTAGAAAAAAAGAAATAGGAAAAGTCTTTGTCCAATCAAAAAATAAAGTATCAAGAGCAAGAAGAGAGTTATTTTTTTACCTCTCGCTTAGATCGGTTTGTGGCTTGGGGTCGTCGGAATTCTTTATGGCCCATGACTTACGGGACAGCTTGTTGCGGTATTGAAATTATGTCTGTTTTAGGGCCTCGCTATGATTTAGCAAGGTTTGGAGCGGAAGTGGTTCGTTTTTCACCTCGTCAATCGGATTTAATGATTGTGGCTGGAACCATTGTAGAAAAAATGGCACCAGTGATTTCTAGAGTTTATGAACAAATGATAGAACCTAAGTATGTTATTGCTATGGGGGCTTGTGCAAGTTCTGGAGGTTTTTACAGAGCCTATAATGTTTTACAGGGTGTAGATAAGGTGATACCTGTGGATGCTTATGTTCCAGGTTGTCCTCCCACCCCTGAGGCTGTGATTGACGCTGTGATGTTGGTTCAAAAAATGATAACAGAGCAAATCCCAAGACCTTATAAAGATCAATGGAAGTCAGGTCACTACCGTTAGATCACTTAGAAGTGTAAGATGAAAAGTTATATTGAAGATTTAACACGAGACCTTAAACAAAAATTTCCAAAAGAGACTTTTTCTTTTCAAGAGTCTTTTAAATCGGCTGTGCTCCTTTTAAAGATGGAGCAGCTTTTACCTGTTTTGTATCATTTTAAAAAAGAAAATCGCTTTGATTTTTTAATGTGTATCTCTGGAGTGGATTATCCTAATAGAGAAAAACGTTTTGAAATTGTTTATGAATTGTTTTCTACAAAAACCATTTCTCGTTTAAGAATCAAACTGTCTGTTTCTACACAGGAGCAAGTCCCTACAGCACAATTTATTTTTCCAACAGCGGATTGGTTTGAAAGAGAAATTTACGATATGTATGGAGTGAAATTTAAGGATCATCCTAACTTGAGGAGGATACTTACGCATCATCAATTTAAAGGGCATCCTTTGCGTAAAGATTATCCAGCCGATTTGCAACAACATCTTTCTGAATCCGTAGAGTTTCATATGGACAATGAATTGGACGGAACAGCTCCCAATGATGAAGGTAAAGATTTAATACCTCTTAATATAGGGCCTTCTCATCCTTCCACTCATGGAACTCTTAGAATTATGGCTCTTATGGATGGGGAGCGAATTCACAGAGCCAATGTGGAGATAGGTTATTTGCATCGTTGTTTTGAAAAAATGTCAGAAGTGCATCCTTACAATCAAGTGATACCTTATACGGATCGCCTTAACTATTGCTCTTCAGCTATGAATAATGTGGGTTATTGCAAAACAGTGGAAGAGATTTTAGGTGTTGAAATCCCACCAAAAGCTCAAGCCATGAGAATCATTCTTTGTGAACTTTCTCGTATCATTGACCATATTGTTTGTATAGGGACAGCGGCTTTTGATTTAGGAGCTTTAACAGGATTTTTTCATGCCTTCACTTATCGGGAAAAAGTTTATACGATTTTTGAAAAACTTTGTGGAGCCAGATTGACGGTTTCTATGACTCGGGTGGGAGGTATGGCTGATGAGCCTCCTCCAAATTGGTTTAAAGATATTCTTCAATTTTGCAAAGAGATGCGAGTGGGGATTGATGAAATAGATACTTTGTTAACTAAAAATAAAATTTGGGTGGAAAGAAATCAAGGTGTTGGGTCTATAGATACAGAAGAGGCTATTTCTTGGGGATACACAGGTCCTTGTCTTCGTTCTACAGGCTTGAATTTAGATTTACGAAAAGTGGAACCTTATTATATGTATGATGACTTAGATTTTGAAATCCCAGTTGGAACAACGGGTGATGCTTATGACCGTTACCTTGTTCGTGTGGAAGAAATGAGACAGTCTGTTCGTATTATTGAACAGATTTGTAAAAATGTTCCACCTGGAGATCACACCATTCGCGACAAAGACATTGTCTTACCAGAGAAAAAAGAGGTTTATGGAAATATTGAAGGTTTGATGAATCATTTTATGTTAATTATCAATGGGTGTCGTCCACCAGCTGGAGAGATTTATTCGGCAACGGAAGCAGCTAATGGGGAACTTGGTTTTTATCTTGTCAGCGATGGAAGTCCTAATCCTTATCGTTTAAAAGTCCGTCCACCTTGTTTTCCTATTTATCAATCTTATCCTCATAAAGTGAGTGGACATTTAGTGGCTGATGCTGTGACATTATTAGGAAGTATGAATATTATCGCTGGAGAACTGGATCGGTAGATTTTTATGGGTAAAGAGCAAATGAAACAAAATAAAATTCATCAGAAAGTTTTTTCTCTTTCTCCCGAAGGAGTTTCTATTATTCAAAAAGAAATGAATCGTTACGAAGTGAAATTGTCTTGTCTTATTCCTTGTTTGTATCAAATACAAAAAGAAAAGGGTTGGATTCCTCCTGAATCTATTCCGTGGTTGAGTGAACAAACCTCTATTCCTGAAACTCATATCTATGAAGTTCTTATGTTTTACACTCTATTTAATAAAAAACCTGTTGGTAAATTTCATGTGCAAGTTTGTTGTAATGTTTCTTGTGCTTTAAAAGGGAGTAGAGAATTGATGGACAGACTTTGTAAATTTTTTGATGTGAAAGAAGATGAAATCAGTGCTGATGGCAATTGGACGGTATCCAAAGTAGAATGTTTAGGAGCTTGTGATGAGGCTCCTGTTATGCAAGTGAACGACCAGTATTTAGGAAAACTTAAAGGGGATAGAGCCATAGAAGTTTTAAAATCTAAAATAACTGCAAAAACTTAAAGGAGATAGATTCTGAAGTCTTAAAAAAATATGGAACAACTTAAAGGAGATAGATTCTGAAATCTAAAAAAATATGGAACACAAACTTTTAACAGAACATTATCATAGAGATAACTATAAAACTTTAGAGGGTTATAAATCTAGAGGTGGTTATCAGACTTTAAAGAAAACTCTTTCTAAAAAACCAGAAGAGATTGTTTCAGAGGTTAAAGAATCAGGGCTTCGTGGTCGGGGAGGTGCTGGATTTCCTACAGGTGTTAAGTGGGGCTTCTTGCCTAACAATGGAGAACCTCGTTATCTTTTATGTAATGCCGATGAAGGAGAGCCTGGAACTTTTAAAGACCGTATGATGATGGAAAGAGCTCCTCATCAACTGATAGAGGGAATGCTGATTTCGGCTTATGCTATAAAATCAAAAAAATCTTATATCTACCTTCGTGGAGAGTATCAAAAGGCTTATAAAATATTACAAGAGGCTTTAAAAGAATCTTATGAAGCGGGTTATCTCGGAAATAAAATTATGGGAACTTCTTTTTCTCATGAAATGGACATTTACTTAGGAGCTGGTGCTTACATTTGTGGAGAAGAGACAGGAATGATTTCTTCTTTAGAAGGAAAAAAGGGGCAGCCTAAATTGAAACCACCTTTTCCTGCTGTTCAAGGTTATTTAGGGAAGCCAACCATTGTGAATAATGTAGAAACTTTAGCTGCTGTTGTTCCTATCCTTCGTGATGGATCAAAGGTTTATAAATCTATAGGGACAGAAAAGTCACCAGGGACAAAAATCTTTTCTTTAAGTGGAGATGTTTTAAAACCTGGTAACTATGAATTGCCATTGGGTTACTCACTCAAAGATTTAATTTACAATTTAGGAGGAGGGTTAAAACCTGGTAGAGTTTTAAAGGCTGTTATACCAGGTGGTTCATCGGTTCCTGTATTGAATGCAGAAGAGTCTGGAAGAGCTCTTTTAGATTATGAAAGTTTAAATGAGTTAGGAACTTTTTTAGGTTCAGGTGCTGTTATTGTGATAGATAATTCTCATTCTATGATGGATATTTTGTCTATCATTTTGGAATTTTATCATCATGAATCTTGTGGTCAATGCACTCCCTGTCGTGAAGGAACAGGATGGATTAGTAAAATCATTAAAGATGTTTGTAAAGGTGAGGGTGTCATAAGTGATTGGCATTTGATTCAAAAAATCTCTGAAAATATGATGGGACGAACGATCTGTGCTTTATCCGATGCTGCAGCTATGCCTGCTATAAGTTTTGTTCAAAAGTTTCGCTCTGATTTTGAAGAGTGTCTTTATAGCAATGGACTTCCTGTTAAGGAAAATGTTTTTTCTAAAGGTGGAATTTAATGTCTAATAAAAAAATTAAATGTCAAATCAATGGTGTGGCTGTTGAAGTTCAAGAAGGCACAACGGTTATTGAGGCTATTAAAAAATTAAATCAAGAGATTGCTCATTACTGCTGGCATCCTGGTTTAAGTGTTGCAGGAGTTTGTCGTCTTTGTATGGTTGATATTGAAGGACAAGATAAACTTCAAATTGCTTGTAATACAAAAGTGCAAGAAGGAATGGTTATTAGTAACCAATCTCAAAAAGTCAAAAAAGCGGTTCGTTGGGGGTTGGAATTTCATCTCATCAATCACCCTTTAGATTGTCCCATTTGCGATCAAGCAGGAGAGTGTGAACTTCAAGATCAATATATGAAATTTGGAACTTACACTCCTACAATGGCTGAATCCAAAGTGAAAAAACGGAAAGTTGTAGATTTAGGTTCTAAAATTGTTTTAGATACGGAGAGATGTATTTTGTGTTCTCGTTGTGTTCGTTTCACGGATGAAGTGACAAAAACTCATGAATTAGGGATTTTTAATCGTGGAGATCGTAGTGAAATTGGAGTGTTTAAAGATAAGCCTCTTGAAAACGATTATGCATTAAACACGGTAGATATTTGTCCTGTGGGAGCTTTGACTTCAAAAGATTTTCGTTTCAAACAAAGAGTTTGGTATATGAAAACCTCTTCTTCTATTTGCACAGGTTGCTCTACGGGTTGTAATATTTTTGTAGATTACAATGAAGAAGGTCTTTGGAGAGTTCGTCCTCGTTACAATGAAAAGATCAATGGTTATTGGATGTGTGATAAGGGGAGAGGTCTTTATAGAAATTCCAATAGAAAAAACCGAATGAATGAATCTTTTGAAGTGAGAGATTCAAAATGGGAAGCGATTTCTTCTATTCAAGCTCTTGAAAATCTTAAAAATCTTTTATCTCAAAAAGACCAGGTGGCTTTTGTTTTAACAGGGCAATACACAAACGAAGAGTATGAGTCTTTATTAAAACATTTCCCTAAAGGTTCTTATTATCATTGGTTGAATGATGAGAAGCAAAAAAAGGATTTTGATGGGTTGCTTTTAAGAGGAGATAAAAATCCTAACACCTCAGGTTTGAAGAAGGTTTTTCCTAAAATAAAAACTTGGAAAGATTTTGAAAAAAACTCTTCTCAGTTTCAATGGGTTTTTGTGTTGGCTCCTGAAAATCATAATTTCTATACGGATTTAGAAGAAAAGACTTTGGTTTTTTCTAAATGTCAAAAAGTGGTTTGGATGTCTGTGGGTTTTAATAAATTCTTAAGTCCTAAAGAGCATTTTTGGCAAATACCTATGAAGTCTTTTTTTGAAAAAACAGGGGAATATACCAATTTTAAAGGTATAAAACAGAAAGTTCAAAAGGTTCAAACTTTGGTTCCTCAAGCTCTTTGTGTAGAAGAGTTTTTAAAACTCTTAAAAGGGGAGAAGTTGGATTTAAAAAGGACTCACCCGTATTTTAAAAACAATCAATTCTTAGGTAAAACTGAGAAACTGTGGTAGGTTGTAAGGAGTTTCATGTTAGTAAAACGACTTGATGTTCAAAAGATGCGATATCTTCCTTCCATAATAGGAGGGATGAAGCTCACTTTAAAAAAGTTCTTTATGAATCTGTTGTTTCCTAAAAGAAGAATGACTTTAAATTATCCTGAGGAGTATTACAAATATGGATCTCGTTTCAAAGGGAATCATATTTTAACTGTTAAAAAAGATGGTTCTTTAAGATGCACAGCTTGTATGTTGTGTGCAACAAACTGTCCAGCCCATTGTATAAAAATTGTAGCTTCTGAAAACGAAGACCCAAAGGTTGAGAAGTATCCTATATCTTATGAGATAGATATGTTGCGTTGTATTTTTTGTGGTTTTTGTGAAGAGGCTTGTCCTGTGGATGCTATTAGAATGGGACCTCAATGGCAAACTCCTGGTTTGATTGGTGATAATTTTGTATATGATATAAGGAAGCTGGCTTACCGAAAAGAGCTTGGCGAATCTGGTGTGGTCAGTCTTGTAGATGATAAGATGAGAATCAAAGACGGTCTTTAACAAAACTCTCGTTCAACTTTAATACCCTTTTCTTTTTAGGAGATTTTCGTCGTAGGAGCTCCTCAAACACCTAAAAAGAAAAGGGTTCTTACTTATAGTGAACTAGAGAAAAACTACTGTTTTTCGCATATGGGGACACTCTTCAAATCTCGTTAAAATGAAAAGGGAAGAACTAGAGTTTTTTAAAAATGACTGTTAGGATAACATTTTTTGATTTGTTTGATAGCGTAGTCAATATCTTGTCTAACATAGCTTTGTTTCCAAGAAGTAACAACGGCAAACATCGCTGTTTTTGATGGATCTTGATTGGCTAAGTTAGTCAATAGATGACTCAGTTTAAAATCTAATGCCTCATCATAGATGAAACCTTCCTTTAAGTTATACTCCAATTCTAAATCATAAAGAGTTAGATTGTTGTCTATATAGTTTTGAAGTTCAGTGCAATTTTTTGCATAAAGGAGATCTTCAAAAAGATAATAGAGATCTTCTTGTTGTTTTTTTGTAAAATTGTTTTTAGAAATTGTGGAAGCAATGCTAGCTGTTGTATATTCTGTCCAGTTATTAACCCAGTTGCTAATACCAGAACAAGCTGTAAGGCTTATCAAAGACACAATAAATAAAAAATTTTTCATAAATATTTCCTAAGGTCTTATTTAAATACCTTTCTTTAAATATAATCGGTTGATTGATGTATAAACTTTATCTCATTTTGAATATTGTTGTGAAATTTTTCAATTTTAGGTCTTAATTTATCTAAATTTCTAAAAAGAGGAAGAGTATTTTGTAGAGATAAATCTCTTATGAAATTAAGAACAAAACAGATTTCAGGAACGGTTTGATTATACAGAAACAACTTCGCTTATTTCTGGAATATCTTGTTTGAGACGAGATTCAATTCTTATGAAATTAAGAACAAAACAGATTTCAGGAACTGTTTGATTATACAGAAACAACTTCGCTTATTTCTGGAATGTCTTGTTTGAGACGAGATTCAATTCCTTCTTTAAGAGTGTAGCTAGAACTTGGACAACCTGAGCAAGCTCCTTGAAGGCTTAAATAGACTTTCTTATTTTCATAAGAGACAAATTCAATATAACCTCCGTCCATAGCCACAGCTGGTTGAATTTCTTTTTCTAAAATCTCTTTTATTTTTTTAACTGTTTCGGAACTTTCTTCAGTAGTAGAATTTTTCATAGAGTGATCCATTTCTTTTTTTTCTGGCTTTGCAAGAAGGACTTCCCCTCCTTTTTCTAAATGCTCTTTTATCATTTGAGCAAGGGGGTCTGAGATCATATCCCATTCCAGCCATTCCTCTTTTGTGATAGTGATAAAATTTTCTCCTAAAAAAACAGATTTTGCCCAAGGAAATCCAAGAATTTTTGCAGCTAAAGGAGATCGGGAGGCCTTATTTCTATCGGTGATTTCTAAAGTTTCATTGCAAATAGGAGTGTTGAGGATAAATTTCAAGGATTGAGGATTAGGCGTTGATTCATAAGTGACTTGGTATTTCATAGTTTTTTAATTTTATATCAAGAGATGCTGATTGTCACTTGAGACTTAAGCTTTCTAGTTATATATTGTAGTTTGTTTTGAGATAGGAAACAGTTAAAGAAAAAAGAGGTTTTTATGACAGAAGCAGTAAAAAAAATCTTAAGCCATTATGGTGGTGATAACCTAGGGACTCTTACAAACCTAGCACGAATGCTCAATCATGGGGTTTTAGGAGGGACAGGGAAAATGTTGATTTTTCCTGTGGATCAAGGTTTTGAGCACGGGCCTGCTGCTAGTTTTGCTTCCAATGTGCCAGCGTATGATCCTGCTTATCATTTTCAATTGGCTTGTGAAGGAGGTTGCAATGCTTATGCAGCTCCTTTTGGTTTTTTAGATTCTGTGGCTAGAGAATTTGCTGGAGAAATTCCTTTGATTTTGAAAGCCAATAATTCAGATAGCCTTTATAAAGATGTTGAAAATCCTCTTCCAGCTATAACTTCAGGTGTAGAAGAGGCTTTAAGATTAGGTTGTTCGGCAATAGGTGTAACCATTTATCCTGGAAGTGGTGCAAGAGAATCTATGTATGAAGATGTAACAAGAATAGGTAGGGAGGCTCGTCAAGTTGGACTTCCTTTGGTGATTTGGTCTTATCCAAGAGGTGGTTCTCTTTCTAAACAGGGTGAAACGGCTGTAGATGTTGTGGCCTATGCGGCTCAAATTGCTTGTCAATTAGGAGCTCATATTGTGAAAGTTAAACCTCCTCAAGATTTTTTTGAAAAACAAGAAAAAATTTACATTGAAAATAAAGTGGCTACAAAAACTCTTTCTGAAAGAGTGGAACATGTGATTCAATCTGCTTTTAATGGAAGGCGAATTGTCATTTTTAGTGGAGGACCTTCTAAAGAAACAAGAGCTGTTTTGGAAGAAATTAAAGATCTGGCAAAGGGTGGTTCTTTTGGAAGCATTGTTGGAAGAAATGTTTTTCAACGACCTAAAAAAGAGGCTCTTGAACTTTTATCAAAAATTATAGATATCTATAAACCCTAATTAAAGGTCAATGAAATGCAAGTGACCCGTTAAGAAATATAAAAAAAGTAAGGTGATAGCAAATGACAAATGAAGATAATCTTTTAAAAAAAGAGAAGAGAAAAAAAAGGGAGAAGATTTTAGAAGAAGGTATCAATCCTTACCCTTACACCTATAAAAAACAAAATAACTCTTTAGAGCTTTCTGAAAAACATAAAGATATTAAAGAGGGAGAGATTTCTTCTAACACCTGTTCTCTTGCAGGACGAATTATGAGAAAGCGAGATATGGGAAAGGCTGCTTTCTTTAATATTCAAGATGAGGACGGACAATTTCAATGCTATATCAAAAAAGAAGATTTTCTAGAGATTAAAGATAAAAATAACTCTTGGAATGTTTGGAAGCTTTCTGACATTGGCGATATTGTTGGAGTTCATGGGAAAATTTTTCGCACAAAAAAAGGGGAGTTATCTCTTCGTGTTCAGGATTTTAAAATACTTTGTAAATCTTTAGAAACACTTCCTGAAAAATATCATGGACTTGAAGATAAAGAACTCAAGTATCGTTATCGTCATTTAGATCTTATTATGGATGCTGAATCTAGAAAGACTTTTAAGTTACGCTCACAAATTATTTCTGAGATTAGAAAATACATGAATGCAAAAGATTTTATGGAAGTGGAAACCCCTGTGTTACAACCTATTTATGGAGGGGCAGCCGCCGTGCCTTTTCAAACTCATTTTAGAAGACTCAATAATGATATGTATCTGAAAATTTCTCCAGAGATGTATCTTAAAAAATTGATTGTTGGAGGATTTGAAAAAGTCTATGAGATTGGGAAAAACTTTCGTAACGAAGGAATTGATAGAACTCATAACCCTGAATTTACTATGATGGAATATTATGAAGCTTATACAGATTATGAATATCAAATGAATCAATTTGAAGATTTGGTTTGTTTTGTGACAGAAAAAATAAAAGGGTCTTTGAAGTTTGAATATCAAGGTAAGGAGTTAGACTTTACAAAACCTTGGAAGCGTATCAGTGTTAAAGAATCTATCAAAGAGTATGGTCTGTTTGATGTTGATAAAATGTCTTGTGAAGAGTTACTTGCAAAATTAAAAACTTTAGAACCTACAGAAGATTTTAAAAAATTTATAAATGATAAAAACACAAGTTCTGAAGAATTTAAAGATGAATTGATAATGTTTGCTTATGAAGTTACAGCCGAAAAGCATCTATGGAATCCTACTTTTATTAAAGATTTTCCTTTAAAAGTTTCTCCTTTAACAAAAAAACATCGTCAAGCTCAAGAAGATAAAAAGTATGAAAGACTTGTGGAAAGATTTGAACCTGTTATAGCGGGCATGGAACTTGGAAATGCTTATACAGAGTTAAATGATCCTGTGGATCAAAAAGAAAGATTGGAGAATCAAAAAAGAAATCCAACAAAGGATGAAATCACTCATCCTATGGATAAAAATTTTATTCATGCTTTAGAAGTAGGTATGCCACCAACAGGAGGAGTTGGCCTTGGTGTAGAAAGACTTGTAATGATTTTAACAGACAAATCTAATATCAGAGATTCTATGTTATTCCCTGTACTAAAAACAAAATAGTAAAATGTCATCAGATGTAAAAAAGAATCATTTAAAATTAGAGACATCTCTTCAATATGTTAAAGGTGTGGGGCCGAAGTTGGCCTCTTTCTTAAAAACTCGTTCTTTGAGTACGGTGGAAGATTTTATTTATTTTTTACCCCGAGCGTATCAAGACAATCGTAGAGTGTCTGACTTATCAGAGATTCAGGTGGGTCGTCCTAGTATTGTCGTAGGTGATATTTTAAAAAAAAATATTATACCTTTAAGAGCTCGTAATAAAAAAATTTATGAAATTGTTATTGGTGATGGAGCAGGGAAAATCTCTTGTAAGTTTTTTCGTAACCCTTATAAAGGATGGTTTAACTCCCTTTTAGTTGGCGGTAGAGTTGAAGTTAGAGGAGTGGCTTCAGTTTATCGTAATCATTTATCTTTTAATCATCCTGAAATTTTTCCATTAAAAGAGGAATCCGATCAAAATAGAGAGGATGATCTTCTTTTGCCACTTTATATGGAAATAGAATCCATTTCTCAAAACAAAATAAGATCTATTATGAAAACTATTTTTCAAGATTTAGAAATCTCTGAAGAAGATTTAGAATGGTTGCCATCTTGGTTGAGAGAAAAATACAAATTGATAGATAAATTTCAAGCTTTAAAAGGGTTGCATTTTCCAGATCAAAAACGTGTTGAGGATTACTTTAATTCTAGAACAGACTTTCATAAGAGAATTATTTTTGATGAATTTTTTGAGCTTCAATTTTATTTGGCTTTAAAAAAACAAGGTTGGAAAGAAGGGGAATCCCCTCAAATTCCTATAGATACTAAGTCATTAAAAGAGTTGGAAAACAAACTTCCTTTTCAGCTCACTTCAGCTCAACAAAAAGTTTTAAAACATATCATAACAGATTTGCAGTTCAATCATCCTATGCACAGGTTGATACAAGGAGATGTGGGTTGTGGAAAGACGGTTATAGCTTTAATGTCGGCTATGGCTTGTGCAAAAGCGGGTTATCAAACAGCCTTTATGGTTCCTACAGAAATTTTAGCGGAACAACATTATAATAAGGCTCGTCTTTTTTTAGAACCCTTTGGTGTTAAAGTGGAAAAACTTACAGGAAAAATGAAAGCCAGCGAGAAAAGAAGTGTTGGGGCTGTTTTAAATTCTGGATTTTGTTCTGTGTGTATAGGGACTCATGCTCTTATTCAAGAAAATATTCAATTTCATAATCTAGGTCTTGTGATTATAGATGAACAGCATCGTTTTGGATCTCATCAAAGAGCTCTCCTTAAAGCAAAAGGGAATCATCCTCATTTTTTGGTTATGACAGCGACGCCAATTCCAAGGACACTCTCTTTAGCTCTTTACGGGGATTTAGAAGTTTCTATCATTGATGAACTTCCTATAGGTAGAAAGCCTATTATGACTCGTAGAGCTTTTAATAATAAACGACTGGAGGTTTTTAATTTTTTAAGGGATCAAGTTCAAAAAGGAAGACAAGCTTATGTGGTTTACCCTCTTGTAGAGGAGAGTGAAAAGTTAGATTTAAAAAATGCTATGGATCAGTATGAAAAGTTAAAAAGTCATTATAAAGATGTAAAGTGGGGAATTTTAACAGGTCGTATGGGTGCCGAAGAAAAATCTTCTGTTATGAATCAATTTAGAAATAAAGAAATAGATGTTTTAGTTTCTACAACAGTGATTGAAGTGGGAGTGGATGTTCCTAATGCTAATGTTATGGTTATTGAGCATGCTGAAAGGTTTGGTCTTTCACAAATGCATCAACTTAGGGGGCGAGTGGGACGTGGTTCAGAAAAAAGTTATTGTGTTATTGTTTTAGGAGAGAGATTTTCTAAAGAAGCCAAAGAGAGGGCCAATATAATGGCAAATACTTCTGATGGTTTTCAAATTGCAGAAAAAGATTTAGAATTAAGGGGGCCTGGTGAGTTTTTAGGTCGTCGTCAATCTGGTCTTCCAAGTTTTAAGGTGGCTCATTTAGTTAGGGATTCGGAAATTTTATCTCTTGCTAAAAAAGCGGCTTTTGATCTTATTTCTAAAGATCCAAATCTTGGAAATCCTAATCATTTATCTACAAAATTAAAGTTTCAAGAACTTTCTTCTGTTGTCCGTCCGGGTTAGAATTTTATTTCAACCATGAGTGATCTATTTTTTATCTTAGAGGAACAGACTTTGTTGTGCTTTTTTTAATTTATTAGGTGTTGCATTTTTATCTTAAACTAAGGTCTTGTTTTGTTATTTCTTTTTATTAAGAGTATCAAGGTTGTATTTTTTTATATAAAATAACATTGAAGATGATAGCTATTAAGATTCTTTTTATTTTTCTAACTTTTACTATAAGTTCTTGTGGTCTTATTGAAAAAGACACTCCATCCGTAGATCCAATGGAAGACAACTTGATTTTTGTTGGAGAGGTATCAGGCTTAACACAACAAAAAGTAAAAGATATTTCAGAAAATATCACTCAACAATTAGTGGAGTTGAAGGAGTTTTGTAAAAAGACTCCCAATTTACAAGAAGTGAAAAATTTTACTGGTCAATTAGTGAAGTTACAAAGATTTGCTAAACAAAGCTATGATGGAAATGCTTATTCTTTCAATAATATAAAAGTTAAAGATGGAGATAAAAGTGTGAACTTAGGCATTTACCTTTTAGAGATAAACTCTATTTTAAATAGTTCTTATCCTATAAATTATGATTCTATTAGAGGTAGCACTTTAAAAGAAACTTGTAGCAAATTAAAAAATAATTATAGATTAAGTTATGCTTCTTATTACAATTTAGCAGACAATATAAAAATCACAGATCATATGGCTTTTCTATTTAGAAACATAGATGATTCTATAAAGTGTCTTTGTAAATAAAAAAATATTATTTTTGATGAATAGGGTGAAACTTTTCTAAAGTGTGAGAAAGTTGAGCAAGGTCTAAGTGAGTGTACTTTTGTGTTGCCACAAGAGTTTTATGTCCTAGTAATTCTTGTAAGACTCTTAAATCAGCCCCTCCAGATAATAGGTGAGTTGCAAAACTATGTCTTAAAGCATGAGGATGAATGGCTTTTAAGAGGCCTGTTTTTTTTCCTAAATTTCTTATAATATCATAAGCTTTTCTTTCAGATAGAGGTGCTTTCCCAAACAGATAAGGAAAATTATTTTTTAAAGGTTTTAAATGGGTGATGGCTTGACTGGGTAGGGCCACAAGACGTTCTTTGTTCCCCTTACCTTTTACCTTTATGGTGCTATTGTTCCAATCAATATTTTTAGTTTTTAAATGACAAGCTTCACTTACTCGCAAACCTCCTCCGTAGAGTAGAAAAAATAAAGATCTATCTCTATCTCTAGTTTTTGAATTCTTTTCTTGTTGAAGTTTATTGTTAATTGCTAAAATTTCATCAACAGATAAAAAATTAGGAATCTTTACAGGTTGTTTTGGAGATTTAAAAAGATGACCAAAATTTGTTTGGATGTAATGATTTTCTGAAAGCCATTTTATAAAACTTCTGATGGTTGCTAATTTCCGACCTTTACTTGCTGGAGCAAGTTTTGTCCACTTGAGAGATCTTTTTTTAATAGAGTCTTTTATAATGAGTTCTAGGTTTTTTTTATTTTGTATTTTTAGAGGTGAGATGGTTTTTATAGATTGAGAGTCTAATGCTTCCCATTTTTTAGAACTGTCAAAAAAATCTCTCAGGTCTTTTTTATAGGCTCGTAAAGTATGAGGAGATACTTTTTTTGTATATTTCATATAATCAATAAACATTAAATAGAGGTGGTTTAAAGTTTTTGAAACTTTTTTTTCCATAATAACTTATCGGATTTTTATATATAAAAGTGTTAACTTTCTGAACGCTTTTTAGTTTTAAAACTTATTTTTAAAACCAAGTGTTAACTTTCTGAACACTTTTGTATTTTAAAATATTTTTTCTAATCCGTTTTTTGCTTTTTTATTGAGAATTAAAAAAATTCTGTTATTTTAAAGACTGTCTCATTTTGAGACATATAAAATAAGGAGGTTTTATAGTGATAAAATTAAAAACAGGGCAACAAAGATTATTTGAAAAAGAATTGCCACAAAAGATGGAGATAAAAATAGTATCTCAATCTTCTGTTATGAAGACTTTACTTAAAGAAGTTAGAAATATAAGTAAAGTATCGTCTCCAGTTCTCATTTTAGGAGAAAATGGATCTGGTAAAAAGATGATAGGGGAAAAACTTTTCCATAGTAGCATTACTAATAACAAAGAGTTGATTGTTTTTAACTCTTCAGGAGTTAATGCTGATCTTATTGATTTTCAATTTTTTGGTTCAGAAGATGGTAAGAGAAAAGGCTACCTTCATGATATAGAAGGTAAAACTTTGTTAATACAAAATATAGATTCTTTTCCTTTAGATATCCAATCTAAATTATTAAGATTTCTTCAAAATACAAATAATTTAAATGATCAGAAGTCTTATAAGTTTCGTATTATATGCACAGCCAATGAATTTATTTCTCGCAAAATAGAAACTGGAGAATTTAGAGAAGATCTTTTTCGTTATTTGAGCCGAGCCTTATTGATAGTTCCTTCTTTAGTTGAAAGAGAGGAAGATATTCCTGAATTGGTTAAGATTTTTTTAGAAGAAGATGGTTTCAAAGGAAGTTTAGATGAATCTGCAATGTACAAGTTAAGAAAACATTCTTGGAAAGGTAATATTATAGAATTGAAAAATGTATGTTTTCAAATAGCATCTCTTTATAATAATCAAGTTGTTTATGGAGATTTATTGCCTATCTCTTCTTGTAAAAATTTAGAGTTGTCTTTATTTATTAAGTACAATCCAAAAATTAAGTTAGAAGATTTAGTAAATTATTATATCACGCAATCTTTACAGTATTTTAAATCTAAAAAGAAAAGTGCAGAGTCTTTGAATATTTCAGTAAAAACTATTTATAACAAAATAGAACAAGGGGTTATAAAAACAAAATAAGAAAAGCAAAGAAAGGGACTAAAAAAGCCAACATGTTATGTTGGCTTTTTTTATTTTAAAATAGTATCAAAAGAAATTGTCTCCATCTTCATCATCGCTTTCTTCTTCTAGGCTATCAAATGGATCGTCATCAAACGGGTTGTCAAAACTGCTACTTTCCTCATCATCTTCAGGAGAGTAATCATTTTCACTTCCAAGAGATTCAAAGGTTCCCTCATCATCCATAAAATCCATATTTTCAGATAGTTTTTCTTTTTGATTTGTCAGTGAAACTTTAGATGGTGAGAGATTTTCTGTTAGAGGCGTTTCAATGAGACCAGGAGTGGATTGAGCTTCTTTTTTTGGGGAATCTTTTTTTGAAACGGTTTTCTTAATGGACTTCTTTTTGGTTACTGTCTTTTGAGTGGCTTTCTTCTTAGTCCCTTTCTTTTTGGTTACTGTCTTTTTAGTCCCCTTTTTCTTAGTGGACTTCTTTTTAGTTGCTTTCTTCTTAGTCCCCTTTTTCTTAGTGGATTTCTTTTTAGTTACTTTCTTAGTCCCCTTTTTCTTAGTGGACTTCTTTTTAGTTACTTTCTTTTTAGTGGACTTCTTCTTAGTCCCTTTCTTTTTAGTGACTGTCTTTTTAGTTACTTTCTTTTTAGTGGACTTCTTCTTAGTCCCCTTTTTCTTAGCCATTTTTTACACTCCTTAATTTAATGGTTCTTAGGTTTATTTTTTTGCTATGGTGTAAAATCTGTCAAGAATTATTTTTTGTATAGTTTCTTAGTGGTCTAATGGATGGTGTATAAAGTCTATTTTTAAAGTAAAACAGGCGGTTAAAAGCTTAAAAAAAGGGATTTTTATGTCAAAAAGCCCTAAAATCAGTCAAATTTTTAGATCTGATAGGCCGAAATACTGTGTAGGGATAAACAATAAGATATGTAAAATAGGATAAGGAAAGTGAGTTATATTATTTTGTAATTCTGGAAAAAGAGTGGTTTTTATTATTATCTAGCTAAGGAGTAAAAAATTTAAGGAAGTTAAAAATTTTTTACAAGTTTTAATATATTTCTGTTGTCTTTTCTTTCATAAGAAAGCGAGTCCATAGATTTTTTAGCAACCATTATACCTAGGCCACCAATAGGTGCCTCTTTTATGTTTTTGGTGGGGTCTTTAAATTGATGTTCCAAGGGGTTGAAGGCTATGCCTGAGTCTATCAAAGTAAAAGAAATTTTGTTTTTTTCTATTTTAAAATCTATCTGAATAGAGGCATCTTCTTTATGTATATAACCATAATTTATAATATTTGTGAGAAGTTCACCTAAAGCCAAATCAATTTCAGAGATGATAAGTTTTGAAATATTATATTTCTTACCAATTTCTTGTAAAAAAAAATTTAGACGGTCTATTGATTTAAGGGGTTTATTTTTTAATAAGATTTGCATGTTAATTACTAACCTTTTTTAATAGCGAGTTTAATAAATAAGATAATACCTAAAGATTGAAAAAGTCATTAACAAAGAATGAGTTTCTTGCTTTATTTTTTTGAGATGGTTGGTTAAAAAAAAGAAAATAGTTGACAGATAATGGTTGTTTCTTTCTAATTGAATAAATTTTATTGGTATGAAAAAGGTTTAAAAGGAGGGGATTTATGATTGATAATTTAAGTGATCTCATATCTGATAGTTTAGAATCAGATTGTCTTGTTGTAAAAATAAAAGATCGTTTTGACGAAAAAAATTGCTTTCAAATTCAAGATGGTATTTTGGAGTTACTAGATAAAGAATCTACTCATCTTATAGTAGATTTAAATGATGTAAAAATCATTCGGAGTTCTGGTTTAAGGGTGATTTTATTTCTTACCAAACATTTTCAAAATAAAAAGAAAAAGTTTGTTATGCTTTATTCAAAAAATGACGCTAATTACCAAGTCTCTCAAATATTAAAAGTGAGTGGCTTTGAAAAGATTGTTAATATCTATTCTACAAAAAAAGAAGCTATAGACTATTGTTCTGGATAGATTTAAAGTCCAAGTTTAGATAAAGAAATTTATAAATATTTTACAACCATTAAAGTTATATCATCACTTTGATTTGTTTCCTTAGAAAAATCTGTAACACTTGTTAAAATAGTATTTATAAGAACTTCAGAAGAATCAAATGTTTTTTGTTTAAGTAAGGTTTCTAATTTTTCATCTCCATAAAGGTTGTCTTTTTCGTCAGTGGCTTCTGTGATTCCATCGGTGTAAGCAATCAACATATCTTCTTTTTTAAGCAAGACAGTGTCTTTTGAATATTGAACATTTTCTACAGCACCAGTGACAGGTCCATGGACTTTATTTAAATTTATAAGTGTGCCCCCTGCTTTTTTGATGTAAGAACTGTGATGACCTGCACTTGTGTAACTGCATTCTCCATCAGATAAATTTAAAATAGCGATAAAGATAGTGGCAAACATAAAATAAGGGTTATTGAGAGTGATGCTCTTATTGACCTCAGAAAGTATTTTATCTGTGCAGTTGTATTTTGCAGCAACAGTTCGTATAAGAGTTTTTGTGACAGCCATAAAAAGAGCTGAAGGGACTCCCTTTCCTGAAACATCTCCTACAACAATACAAAGTTGATTCTCATTTAATAAAAAGAAATCATAAAAATCACCACCTAATTCTCTAGCAGGTTTTAATTTTGCATGAACAGAAAACTTTTTATGTTTTGGAAACTCTCTTGGAACCATGCTCATTTGAATTTGATGACCTAATTTTAACTCATCTTCCATTCTATTTGTTTGTACTTTAATAGATTTATAAGCAAATTGTAATTTTTCATTCATTTCTGAAAAAAGAGTTTTGTTCCAGATAAAAACAATAGTTAAGATGAGAAGCAATATGAAATTAACGATTAATTGTATGTTTGCTTGTTTTTCAAAAGAGTGCAAAGTTAAAAAAGCCTCTTCTGAATCAATTTCTGTTGCAAAACCAATGCTGTATTCATCATCCCAAACCCATGCTCCTATAACAGGCACACCTCGGTAATCATTATAAGGTTTCACAGTGACGCCTCTTGTATTTTGAAAAGCATTTAGCACCATTTGAGTTAATTTTTTTTGTGACAAATCCAGATTGTTTATATTTGGATGAAGAGTGAGATTTGTTTCAGGGTCAACAACGCGAATAGATAGGGAACTATTTGTTCCTTGAGACAAGAGACCAATTTTATAGAGTTGATCGTTAAAACGACTTTCACTTAAAAGATAACCTTCATTATTGAAAGCATAACTTTCTCCTGATTCTTTAAAGCGACCATTTTGTATAACTTGGCTAAAATCTCCATTTATGGGTATCTCTAAAATAAGAAATCCTTCTTCCTTTTTATTTGATACAAGTTTACCAGCTAAAAATATGTTGTTTTTAAAAAGAGATTCTTTTTTTTGTTTTAAATTTTCTGGGAAGATCAAAGCCGTTTTTTTATGACTTTTAAATTGAGAAATCATTTTTTTAGGGAGAGATTTTGAAATATTTTTCCCAATAAGATTTTGTTGGCTAGAAGATAGCATATTTCCTTTTTTATCTATTAGGAAGTAGTTTTTGAATTGATGTATTTTGATGAAATGATTTAAATCTTTTTTAAAGAGATGATGTGAGATCTTTTTATCTACCAAATTTTTACTTTTGTATTGGATGTAATTATTTTTAAATGCAGAAAGAGTGATAAAAGATTCTAATTCTTGTTCTACTTTTTCAAGCCAGTTAATAGAACCTTTATGAGTTGTTTTCACAATGGTTTGAAGTTCTGCTTTTAAGTTGGAATGAACCTGTTCTTCAATAACCTTTTTAGTCCACCAAAAAAAACTTAAATTGATTGCAAAAGCGACGACAACTAAGGTCAAAAGAGGCCAGCTAGTGTAAATGTAAAAAAACTTTCTTTTCCATCCTTCCTTTCGTTTCCATGCCTCCATGTCATTTTTTTGATTTATTCCTTTTTGAAAGAGAATGAGTACAAAAGAAATAAAAATAAGTAATACGGCTAAACTTATAAGAGATAGCATAAGAGTATTCAATCTCTTGCCTTTTGTTCTATAAAAAGAAACTGTTTGACGAGTACGTTGATCAACTTCTTGGAAAAAAGTCTGCATAGGTTCCATAATTTCTTTTTTAATTTTGTGATATTCTGGACTATGCATAATTTTTTGAGCAAGAATCAAATCCGGTTTTTTTCTTATAGTAAAATTTCCATCTTCATTGGGGTAAAGTCCTATCATGGCGTTCATGGCTTGGGTTTCTAATTTCACCAGAGAGTCAGATCGGTTTTTAGATTCTTTTAAAGAATTAAACTCATCTCTAGTAAAGTCCTTTTCATTCATTAAGGTTTCTAGGGACACTTGTTTATCAGCAGGAGAGGAAGGATAAACACCTGTTGCTGTTACGAAATCCCAATATATGCCACTGTAATTATTAGGGCGAGGGGCTTTGCCATCTCTTATATCTAAAATTTTGTCAAAGTATTGTCTAAATTTAGAATCAGAGGTGACAGTATAGGTTCTAGCCATTCGTGTTAAATCATCAGAGCTTTGTCTTAGCTCATCCGCAAGTAAATAGGATTCGTAGCGTTTGAGTTCAGATTCAGCAATGGCTTTTTCATTTTGCAGGATGTTATAAAAGGTGATGAGTCCACTAATAAGTAGGATGAATACGGAAGAGAAAATGATTAAAAATTGTTTTTTAAATGACATTATTGCCTTGTTTATAACAACAGACAGTTTTTTGGTTTAGAACTATTAGAGAAAACTCTAAAACACTATTTTGTATATTTCAATTGAAAAAAAATGAAAAACTTATAAAACCTTTATAAGGGAGGTTTAGGTGTTGCGTTTTTGTGGTTATGTACAGATAGATGGGGCTACTTTTGTACGAAAACTAGGCTCAAAGATTAAACAGTTGAGTATAAAAAAATAGACAAATTTATTTTAAAAGATTTTCTGGAATGGAGTTTTGATGATTCTTCCATTTATCAAGTAAAAGGTAATTGATTCTTATAAAGTATCGGATAATCTTGTAAAGACAACTTGTAGAATAAAATAAAAGTTTCTATCCTAAGTGAATAGTAAAATGAAAGATAACTTATTTAGATTGTTGAACAATTATCAAAAAAATTCTCATTTTTATGATGAAATATTTGCCCGTACAGATGAGCTGCATCCTTTTTCTAAATATTTTGCAGAAGAATTTAACAAACTTTCTTCACAAGATATTAAAAATGCAGACAATTTAAGTAGTCAATTTTTTCTCAACGAAGGGATTACTTTTACAACCTACGATGGAGTAGGTGGTGCTGGGGATAAAATATTTCCTATGGACATCATTCCAAGGGTTATGAGTGCTGAGGATTGGGATTTCTTAGAGCAAGGGTTAACTCAAAGAGTGAGGGCTTTAAATTGTTTTCTTAAAGATATTTACACAGATGAAAAAATCATCAAAGATAAAATTATTCCTCAAGACTTAATTTATGAATCTCCTCACTTTTTAAAAGAGATGAAAGGGGCATCTGTTCCCTCTGATGTTTATGTGAGTCTTTGTGGAACAGATATTGTAAGAACAACAGATGGATTTTTTGTCTTAGAGGATAATTTAAGAGTTCCTTCGGGGAGTTCTTATATGCTGAAGTGTCGTCAAGTGATGAAGCAAAACTTTCCTCATTTATTTAGAAAATGCAACGTAAGAAAAATGGATGACTATGCTCTTCGTCTTTTAAAATCTCTTAAACAGCTTTCAAATAAAGAAAATCCTACCGTTGTTCTTCTCACTCCTGGGGTTTTTAATTCTGCTTATTTTGAACATGTTTTTTTAGCAAATCAGATGGGGATAGATTTGGTTCAAGGGCAAGACCTTCTTTTTAATGACAATACTATTTATATAAAAAAGATTAAGGAACTCAAGAAAGTGGATGTAATTTATAGAAGAATAGATGATACTTTTTTAGATCCTGTTGTTTTTCGTTCGGATTCTGTTTTAGGTGTTCCAGGTTTGTTTTTGGCTTATAAAACAGGTTCTGTAGTCATTGCAAACGCTCCAGGAACAGGGGTGGCTGATGATAAAGCCGTTTACAGTTATGTTCCAGAGATAATTAAGTATTATTTAAAAGAAGATCCTCTTTTGCAAAATGTTCCTACTTATAGGTGTCGTAATAAAAAAGATTTGCAATACACTTTAGAAAAATTAGATCAACTGGTTGTTAAACCTGTTGGTGGTTCAGGGGGTTATGGTTTGGTTATCGGACCTAGAGCATCTAAAAAAGAGATAGAGGACTGCAAGAAAAAATTAAAGGAAGATCCAAAAAACTTTATTTCTCAACCTATGCTCAATCTATCAACTACTCCTTGTTTTATTGATAACATGGTTCAATCTCGCCATGTAGATTTGCGACCTTTTGTTTTGTTTAATAAAGATTTTAAAACAGATATTGTTCCAGGTGGACTTTGTCGTGTGGCTTTAAAAAAAGATAGTCTTATTGTGAACTCTAGCCAAGGCGGTGGTTCAAAAGACATTTGGGTTTTAAACAATCATTAAAGAGGTGTTTTGATGTTATCTCGTGTTGCTAGTGATTTTTATTGGATAGGAAGATATGTGGAAAGATCTCACTGTATCTCCCGTCTTCTTCTAGTTCAGATTGAAGAGATACCCGAGGACTCTCCTGATTTTGTGTCTGCCAGTTGGCAAGGGCTCTTTAGGAGTTTACGTGTACAAAGTTTAGGAGAGAATCTATTGTCTAGTAATGACAAAAATAACAAAATCTCTGATGATTTTTTATTGGCTGATGCTTACACTTTAGTTGATTATCTTACATTTGAAACTTATCATCAAGGTTCTATTTTAAATTGTTTGGAATTTGTAAGAGAGAATGCTCG
Source organism: Bdellovibrionales bacterium (assembly GCA_963692945.1). Taxonomy (GTDB): domain Bacteria; phylum Bdellovibrionota; class Bdellovibrionia; order Bdellovibrionales; family UBA1609; genus JACOND01. Next base: position 1,348,285 of record OY843585.1, on the reverse strand, counting down.
TCAGAACCAAGCCACAATTCCAAAATCAATGTGGCCACCTATAAATAAAATTTATTTGCGAGTTAAATCATTGGATTTACAAAACCTTTGGCCTAGCAAAATCATTGATCTTTATAAAGATATTTTAGAATTTAGTTATCTTTTTTCTGGTTTAGTTCAAGATTCAGTTTATCAAAACGAGGTAGTGCATTTTATTCAGATAGGACGTTATCTTGAAAGATTTCAAAATACAGTGGCTTTGTTTGAAAGTCATATTCATTTCTTGTTGGGTCACAAAGAGGAGGAATCAGATTTAATGGGTTTTTTGGTTCGCTGTGGAGCGTTTGATAATTATCGTCAAGTTTACTCTTTAGATTTAACACTCTCTAAAGTTACAGAGTTTTTACTTCACTCTCCTGGATTTACTGGTTCACTTAGGTTTTGTAAGGATAGGATGAGAGAATCTCTTTCTGTTATTGAAAAAAAAGGAAAATCTGATACAGCTGTTTTTAAACCTTTAAAAGATATAGATCAAAAATTAACACAGGGTTATTTTAATCAACAGAATTTAAAAGAATTTTTAAATTCTCTTTATGAAGAGTCTTTGAATATAGACAAAACTCTTAATGAAATTTATTTTAATCAAAGTAGTTTTGATGGCCTTGTAAAAGCTGAGCAATAGAAATGGATACATATTCTTATGCCATAGAGCACTCAACTGAATTTTTTTATAATAAACCTGTTCGGGAAAATATTCTTGTTTTAAGTATGATGCCTTTACAAGATGAAAATCAGGCAATAGAAAATTATCTTTTAGAAATCACTCCGTCGGCTAAAACTTTTCATTACAAAGATTATTATGGTAATACGAAACATTTTTTTAATATTTTACAAGATCATATCTATTTAAAAATTGAATCTTCATTTCAAGCGACTGTTAAAACTCCTAAAAAATACCCTGATTCATTGAGTGAAAAAAATTGGGAGGATTTAAAAAAAATGAGTCAAAGTAATCTATTTTGGAATTGGTTGCAGTTTGGATACTTTACAAAATTTTCTGATAAATTAAAAAGTTTTTTAACAGATGAAGGGATAGAAAAGCAATCAGATCCTCTAACGAGCTTAAAGAGTTTGAATGCAAAAATTTTTTCTATTTTCACTTACAGTCCAAAGAGTACTCATGCCAATTCACACATTGAAGAGATTTTAATGACTAGAAAAGGAGTTTGCCAAGATTATGTTCATGTTATGATAACTATTGCTCGTTTTTGGGGGATACCTTCTAGATATGTTTCAGGTTATTTGTATCATGGGGAAGCAGGAGATGACCTGATTCACTTACCAAATGAAAGCCACGCTTGGTGTGAGTGTTATTTGCCTTCTTTAGGTTGGATAGGTTTTGATCCGACCAACAATAAATTAGTAGATGTTCGACATATTAAAATAGCTATTGGAAAAGATTATAAAGAAGTGCCTCCTCATAAAGGTTCTTTTAAAGGGAGTGTAACAGATCAATTAAAAGTGCATGTCAATGTAAAGAAAATCTAAGTGAGAATACAGAGAGTTCAAAATAATCAAAGTCAATACTGATAGATCCCTCATTTTTTTGGGTCTGATGGCATGCTTAATCTGCATACTACTACCATAATATACTAACTATACCAACTCCAGTAGCATGGAAAAAAAGATTCTACTCAGAGCGTTCAAAGTAATCAAAGTCAATACTGATAGCTCCTGCAAATAAAATGATTTTTTGTTCCAGAGAAACATTGTATTCCCATTTGATTGTAAAAGAATCAGCATAGGTTAAACTTTCTTTTGCCACTCCACCCCATTGTTTTTTAATTTCTCCAATAGGATGTTTACGATTATTCATTATAGGAAAAGTCCATAAACGGACAAACGAAGATTTAATAAATCCAAAAGGCTTAGCTCCTCTGGTGTAAAATTCATAAAATTTATGAAAAAGAGAAAACCTTTGTGATACAGAACCTAAAACTTGCCCTTCACTATCTTTTACAATCAAGGTAGAAAATAAAAAGCGAAAAGGACGATAAAGAGTTAAAATGACATTTTGATTGGAATCCTTAATAGTAAAGTGAGTAGGTCGTCTATTTTTTAAAAAAGCCGATTTAAATACGAAAGGAATCCACCCCCGATTTTCTTCTGTAATAGAACCAATAACTTCATCTCTGTTGGTTTTGATGTCATAGTGGTTGGGAACCATATGACCTGTATATCGGAACCAATTGGTTATTGCTGAGATACCAGTATTAGTAAATATGTTTTGATGAATTTTAAAAGAAGAGTGATCTCCAAAAAAAGATTCCAAATCATTTTGATGAGCATAATTTCGGGCTTCCATTATTTTATATGTCGGCAGTAAATAGGAAAGACTTAAATATTTATTGAAAAATATTTTTTTAAAAGACATTATTACTTCATTAAACAAGAATTTATAGAGAAAACCCTGTGACATGCTTTTTTCTACATTTTAAATAGATTAAGGTGAAAAGTTGACAATCGTCTATTTTGTCCTCACATTGTTTTTATGAAAAGATTATTTGAAAAAATGACTCAGAAAAGCCAAGAGGCTTTTCAAGAGGCTTTTTTAGAAGCTCAAACTAGTCAAAACCCTTCTTTAGAACCTGTTCATTTTGTGCTGGAGATTTTAAGGCAAAAAGAAGGTCTTGTTCCTCAAGTTTTATCTACATTGTCAAATGTTTCTCTTCCTTCTTTGATTCAGTTGGTAGAAAAAGAAAAGGCTGGTCTTCCTACAGTCAGTAATAAGGATTGTGTTCCATCTCTTTCTCCTGCTTCTCTTAGCTTGTTGAAAGGAGCGGAACAAGAGGCTGAAAAATTAGGGGATTCTTATATTTCCACAGAGCCTATTTTGTTGGCCTTATTTTCTTCTTCTGAAAAGAGGCTTTTAAAAATTTTAGAACAAAATCATCTGACTAAAAACAATTTTATGGACGCTTTAAAAAGATTAAGAGGGGGTAAAAAAGTGATAGATAAAAAACCAGAAACAAAACTTAATGTTTTAGAAAAGTACACTCGTGATCTTACGATACTTGCAGAGCAGGGAAAGTTAGACCCTGTTATTGGAAGGGATAAAGAGATTCGGAGAGTGATACAAGTTTTATCCCGAAGAACAAAAAACAATCCTGTTCTTATAGGGGAACCGGGTGTTGGAAAAACAGCTATTGCTGAGGGCTTAGCTCTTCGTATTGTCAATCAAGATGTTCCCAATGTTTTATTGGGGAAAAAGGTTTTATCTCTTGATCTTGCTTCTCTTGTAGCTGGTAGTCAGTTTAGAGGAGATTTTGAAGAAAGATTAAAGTCTCTTATTTCAGAGGTGACTTCTTCAGAAGGAAAAATTTTACTTTTTATTGATGAGATGCACACTTTAGTGGGTGCTGGAAAAGTGGATGGAGCCATGGATGCTGGGCAGATGTTAAAACCTGCTTTGGCTAGAGGGGAACTGAGAGCCATCGGAGCAACCACTTTGGATGAATACAGAAAATATATAGAGAAAGATAAAGCTTTAGAAAGGCGGTTTCAAACTGTTTTAATAGAGGAACCAAATAAAGAAGACGCTTTAACAATACTTCGTGGTTTAAAGGAGCGTTATGAAGTTCACCATGGTGTTCGTATTAAAGATTCAGCTTTGATCACAGCTGTAAAATTGTCTCACCGTTATATAACAGATAGATTTTTACCAGATAAGGCCATTGATTTAATGGATGAAGCGGCTAGTCGTTTAAGTATTGAAATAAATAGTGTGCCTAGTGTTATTGATGAAGGTCAAAGAAAAATGGTTCAGCTCAAAGTAGAGAAAGAAGCTTTGTTAAAAGAAAATGATGATGTTTCTAAAAAGCGTCTTAAAGAATTAGATAAAGAATTGAAAGTTTTAGAAGAGAAAGTTAAAACTTTGAAATTAAAATGGGAGATTGAAAAATCTTCTATTTCAAAATTGAAATCTTTTAAAAAAGAGATTGAAACCATTAAAACACAAATAGAAAAATGTAAGCGAGAAGGGGATTTAGAAAAAGCGGCTGAATTACAATATGGTCAATTGCCTATTCTTTTGAAAGAGAAAGAGGAGGCAGAAAAAAAGGCGGAAACAAAATCTTTAGACAATACTTTATTAAAAGAAGAAGTGGGGTCAGAAGAAATTGCTCAAGTTGTTTCTCAATGGACAGGTGTTCCTGTAAGTAAAATGTTACAAACAGAAATAGAAAAACTTCTTTCTATGGAAGAATCTTTGAGAAAAAGAGTTGTTGGGCAAGATAAAGTTCTTACTTTAGTGAGTGATTGTGTTCGTCGTTCAAGAGCGGAAATTGCGGATCCTAATCGTCCTATCAGTAGTTTTTTATTCTTAGGTGCAACAGGTGTTGGGAAGACAGAAACAGCAAAAGCTTTGGCTGAATTTTTATTTGATTCCGAATCAGCACTTATTCGTATAGATATGAGTGAGTATATGGAAAAACACAGTGTTTCTAGGTTAATTGGGGCTCCTCCTGGTTATGTTGGGTATGAAGAAGGAGGGCAACTTTCTGAAAAAGTGAGAAGGCATCCTTATAGTGTTGTACTTATTGATGAGATTGAAAAAGCTCATCCGGATGTTTTCAATATACTTCTTCAGGTGTTAGATGACGGGCGATTGACAGATGGTCAAGGTCGCACCGTTGATTTCAGAAATACTATTTTGATTATGACAAGTAATATTGGATCAGACATTCTTATAGAAGAGAATCTTTCAGAAAATGAAAAAAGAACTCAAGTCTTAGATAAATTAAAAGAATCTTTTAGACCAGAGTTTTTAAATCGTGTGGATGAACAAGTGATGTTTAATGCATTGAAAAAAGAAGAAATAGAAAAGATTGTTCAAATCCAAATCCAACATGTAGAGGAAAGATTGAAAGATAAAAATATTGAACTTCTACTAGATAAAAAATCTCTTCAATTTTTATCTTCTAGGGGTTTTGATTCTGTTTATGGAGCTCGTCCTATTAAAAGAGTGATACAAAAAGAGTTACTGAATCCTTTGGCTCGCAAGTTACTAAAAGGAGAGATACTTCCTAATGCAAAAATAGAAGTTACAGCAAATGATGTAGGTTTAGAGTTTAAGAAAGGGAAGTCTTCTAAAAACTTTGTAGGAAAAAAGTCAGATGATTCTTTAAAGAAATTTCAATCTATACATTAACAAAACTCTCGTTCAATTCTAATATCTTTTTCTTTTTAGGAGGTTTTCGTCGTGAGAGAGATACTCCTCAAACTCCTAAAAAGAAAAAGATTCTTACTTATAGTGAACTAGAGAAAACCTACTGGTTTTCGCATCTTACTTTTTGAAAACCAAAATGTAAAAATTTCAAAAAATAAGGTGAAAAAATGCTTTTTAGAGCATATTTAGATCGTTTTTTTTTTTTTGGTTTTTTTCTTGAAATTTTTTAAGAGTTTGTTAGTTTTATCTTAAAATTTCACACGGGGTGAAATGGAGAATTTTTTACATAAGTAAGGAGGTATTTATGAAAAGTTTTTTAATGTTATTGTCGGTTGTGTTTTTTTCAGTAACAACTCAAGCGACAGAAGTTGTAAATAATGAGGGTCTAAATCAAGAAATGTTTAATGCACTTTTTGAAAGTGATGTGAACCTTGTTCAGGAATTGATTGTAGCAGGAGCAGATGCGAATGCAAGAGATATAAATGGACGACCATTTATTACGGTAGCTGCTGAGCAGTTTAGGAATAGTAATAATATTGGTTTTTTTAGGGACTTCTTGTATCCTAGTAGTCATAGTAGATATGTAAATTATGATGCTACAGATGTTGTTAGATCATTAGTTAGAGCAGGAGCAGATCCGAATGCAAGAGATAAGATAGGAAGAACAGCTCTTATGAAAGCGTCAACTGCATTTGTTGCAAATAATGGCTTTATGGTTGAAACTTTAATTAGGCTGGGAGCAAATCTGACCTTGCAAGATAATTATGGAATGACAGCACTTCTATATGCTGTTAATACAAATAGAATAGGTACTGATGTAGTTGAAACCTTATTAAATACGGGAGTAATAGATGTGACAGGTGAAGAGGCAAGAAAATCTCTAGAGATAGCTACTGAAATAAATAATGTACCCATGATTAAGAAGTTAAGAGAGTTTGGTATTAGATAAATTTCAAAATCAAAAAAAATTATAATGTATTTACAATTTTTTAGTGGTCTATAATATAGGCCACTAAAATTTTAACTCTTTTGAAAAAACCATTCTATGAAGTGGATTTATGTTTTCAGGTCTTGTTGAAGCGACAGCTTCTTTTTTAAGTGTTCAGAAATCACAGTGGATTTATGTTTTCAGGTCTTGTTGAAGCGACAGCTTCTTTTTTAAGTGTTCAGAAATCACAACAGGTGTTGCGGGTGGCTTTAAACCGACCCAAGTCTTTTAAATCTTTAAAAGAAGGGGAGAGCATTGCTGTGGATGGAGTTTGTTTAACTTTGGAATCTTTTGATTCTAAAAAAATGTTATTTGCTTTAGGTGCAGAGACTTTAAAAATCACTAAATGGAATGAGAAAAAATTAAAGAATAAAGTTTTTAATTTGGAGAAATCTTTAACTCTTAAAAGTGCTTTAGGTGGAAATTTAATGACAGGGCATATTGATGGTCTTGCTCAGGTTAAAGAAATTAAGAAAAAAGGTGAATCTAGATTACTCAGTTTGACCATTCCTATAAAATACAAAAAGTTTTTTTGTAAAAAAGGTTATATTGGATTAAATGGTATTAGCCTTACAATCAATGAAATCAATGGGTGTCATTTAGAGGTCTGTCTCATCCCTAAAACCTTGAAATTAACCAATATACATTTGGTGAAGCAGGGAGACTTTTTAAACTTTGAAGTGGATTATTTCACACGGATTACTGTTAATTATCTTAAGAATTGATATTTTTAGTTAGGAAAGATGAAAAATTTTCTTACTTTCTTGAGGGTTTTTTTGTAAAATTTTCATAAAAGTCAATTAAGTGTGGTTGAAAAGGGAAAAATCTTTTAAGACATTCTTACTAGGTGTTATTTTACAAAAAGTAGTAACAGGAATAAAGAGGGAACTTTGTTAGATTTAGAAAAAATATCAGAAAAAAATTCTATATTGGTCCTAAATAAACCTCAGATTTTAACAAGAAATGATTTTTATATACAATTATTTAAAGTGCCTGAAGTTTTAAGTAGATTGAGGCAATATAGAGAATTGTTATTTCAAAATAATATCAATATTCCTATTTGGGTCTATTGCTTGACTCAAGATATAACAACTTTAAGAGGAACTCCTCAAACTGAGGTGGCTCACTTTTTAGTCAGCATGGGTTTGTATGATCGTTACATCTCAAAAATGGGATGGCCTGACTATATTTTAGGACCTAGTTTATTGATTTCAGTTCTTTCTGACAGTCGTTCTTTTGAGGATGAAATCTTAAATTTAACAAATGACCATCAAATCCATCAGCAAAATTTATCACTTATCAAGATAAAATCCTATTATGATAATAAAACAAAAAAGTTTTGTTTAACAAATCTAAAAAACAAAATGAACTCTTGTTCTTTTAAAAGTATTTTGGAATATGTAGATCAAGATTTAAACAAGGATCAGAAAATGGGAAACCAGATCTATCGTTTTTTATGCCCTCATGAAAATAGCTTGGAAGATTATATGAAATCTATCGGGGTTTCCACTAGGGATTTTTTAGAGTACGACGAAGACTTAAAGTGGTTATGGCCTCTTTGGAAAAGAACGCAACTTTTTGATGGTCATTCTGAGAAGCTAGCCTAAAGTTAAGAGATTTTTTAAGAAAAAAATCATAAGACCTTAGTTGAGATACTGTTAAAATAAAATTCAAACTATCTAAATAATCTCTTTTAAATTTTTCAAGGGTGAGAAGTTTTGTTAAAAGAGTTTCTAAAAAATTTATGTATCTAGCTTCATATAGTGGTAGTATTTATCTTAGATTGAAAAGGAAACAATGACTTACTATCAATATCAAAATAGACCTTCTGATTTTTTGAATTACAATTGTTTGGATTTTAATGAATATCATGGTGAAGTGGCTCCATCAACAGTTGCTGTTTTAAAAAACAGCATAGAGTTTCTAAAATATTATCCCAATGTAGATGACCCTAGTTTAATTTTAGAAATATCAAAAACTATAAATGCTCCTGTTGAAAACTTAGCTTTAGCCAATGGAGCGGATGAGGCTTTGTTTCATATTTTGCTTATAAATAAATTGAACAAAATTTATGATAAAGTTCATGTTTATTTTTCTCCAACTTACGATCACTTTCTGCATTTTGCAGAAAAACTAGGTTTCACTGTTTCAAAATCAGATTCAAAGTCAGAAAAATCTGAATTTAAAAATAAAATAATCTATATCTCTTTTCCTAATAATCCTACAGGTGAAGAGATTTCTCCTGAGACATTAGAAAATGACATTAAGATTTCTGAAAATTCTTTATGGATTTTAGATACAACTTATTTATTTTATAGCCATTATAAAATAGATGATTATATACAAAGACTTTTGGCTTATAAAAATGTTGTGATAGTTATGTCTTTTAGTAAGTCTTTCCCTATGGCTGGGCTAAGAATGGCTTTTGTTTTGAGTGCTAATTCCAAAATCATTCATTATTTTCAAAAAGATTACAATCAAAAAACGGTTGGAACTTTTTCTAGACTTATTGCTTTAGATTGTTTGAGAAATAAAAGTTTTTATGAAGATCAAAGGAATCAGATATGGAACAATAGAACACGATTGGCTCAGTTATTTCAAAAAATATCTAGTGAGAAAGGCTTGTCTTTAAAGGTGCCATCTTTAGATTCTAAAGGTGGGAATTTCTTTTTAATGGAAGGTGTTTTAGAGGATAGAAACCTTTTTGTGAAATTTTTGTATTCTGTTAAAATTATTGTGAGGTGTAAACAGGCTTGGAATTTTTTGAGGGTTACTAGTGTTTCAGATGTTCTTTTTAATAAGATAGAGCAAACTTTAAAGTCCAGTTTTTGAATAGGAACAATATGGAATTTAAAAGTTTAATGATTGATGAATTGTCAGATAGAGACAAGGGATATTTTTTTAATGCTTTTTACAATCTATCAAAGAGAAATCTTCAAACGATTACAAAGGAGTATTTAGATCATAGATTTAAAAAATATAAGATCATTGGCTTTTTTTTTAATAAAGAAAATAATGAGATAATGGCTTTTTCTTTTTTTACATATTATACTGCTTCTTATAAATTTTTAAAAATTCCGATATTTCATTATGGTTTAACAGTTGTAGATGAGAGTATTAGAGGTCAGGCCGTTCTTACTTCTCTTTCTAAATCTATCTATCATTTTCTAAAAGATCGGAAAATAATTAACCCTATTTCTGTTTGGGTTTTAGGATTACTTTTTACATCTAAGTGCAGTACGCCTGTTAGTTTTTTGAAAATCAGGAAGACAAACTTTAGTTTCAATTGGCCTAAGATTAAAAATGAACAAAGTCTCTCGTATTTAAGTGGGACTTCTTTATCTATGAAGTTAAGTCGTTTTTTATCTCAGACAATATCAACTCAAACAACAGGTGATTATATTATTAGAGATGTCAACAACAGTAATGATTATGCTTTAAAAAAAGAAGCGTATAAGTTTTCATCTAAAAAAGATAAAATGACGGTTGGGTTTTTTAAAAATCATATTCAGCCCTGTAATGAGTTGATAACAATATCTTGGTGTCATCCTATTTTTTTAAAGATGCAAAAGGGGAAAGTGCTACATGGTTGTAGTTGATATGGATTGCACTTTATACAGTTATTCGGAACTGGCTTTATCTCAAAGAGCTCATGTGATTTCTTTATTTTATAGTTTATTGAAAGATTCAAATTTGTTATACGCAAATGCAGATAAAGTCTTTCTTAAATACTCTTCTCATATCAAAGAGAGAATAAATTTTCTTATTCAGTTTTTTGGTCAAGACAATGTATTTTTTTACTCCTCTTATCCTATCACAGATTTCAAACTTAAAAGTTTGTCAAATTTTAAAGTTTTGTTTCATTCTAGTTTCCCTCATAAAAAAACAGCAAAAGAGGTATCTAAATTTTGTAATAAAAAAATCCATCTTGTTATAGGGGATAGAGAAATTGATAAAAAATTAGCGAAAGATTTAAAGTCAGAATGGAGGGGTTATCCTTATTATAACTATCGTCATTTGTTATCAGGTAAAACTTATACAAATTCTTTTATATCTTTAGTAACAAGCAATCCATACATAAATCAACAAACAACATGAAAGGATGTTAAGATGAAAAAACCAATGGCCAAGTTAAATAAATCTATCAAAAATATTGATAATATTTTATACAACAAGATTCCGATTACTTTTAACCCTTGTTATGCTTTATATATTGTCTTTCAATTTGTAACCTATACTTTTTTTAGTAGGGTAAGTATGGACTACAATTTGCATTGGTGGACTCCTCAATTATGGATAGATCTTTCTGTTCCACTTGTTATTCCAATGGTTATCCCTTATGTTTTATATGGTCCTTTAATACTCATCCCTATTTTTATTCCAATGAAAAAAATGAAAGAAAAAATGCTGTCATTGAGTTTAGCTATAGCTTCAATTTGTACTTACATTTTGTCTTTTACAATATCTATATCGGTGAACTCTCGTATTCCTCTCTTTGATCAGGAACAGGGTTTTTTATTAGATATTTTGACTTGGATTTATAACCATGATCCTAACGGTTTGTATTTTCCTAGTCTTCATGTCATGCATTCTCTTATTATTGGATTTTATTTATGGGAAAAAGGAAGCTATAAGAGAATCTATTTATTTTTAGCTATTCTAATAGCAACATCTACTGTTTTTGTAAAACAGCATTTTCTTTTAGATGCTTTGATAGGTGTATTTGTTGCTATAGGCATTTACTATATCGTGCCTTATCTATCTCGTCGCATCCTCAAAATGCAAGTAGCTACAAATAAAAGAACTTGAAAATGAATCTTAAAAGTGTAAAATAAAAATAAGGAACGCAATACATGTGTTGTCAAGGATGAAGCATCTTAAATTAAGTAGAATAAAAAAGTTAACCACTTATCAAAGATTGGCTATTGGTTCTTGGAAAAATGCTAAAGATCCTTCTATCTATCATTGGTCTGATGTGGACTATGAAAAAGCTCAGGAGTTAACAGATTGGGTGTTAAAAGAAAAAGGGATTAAACTAACGCCTACCTACATAATCTCTCAAGCCGTTGCTTTGATTTTTGCAGTTCGTCCTCAATTGAATACTATTTTAAGAGCAGGAGTTCTTTATCAAAGGGATGAGGTTAGTATTTCTTATATGGTGGCTATAACTAAAAAGGATAATCCAAAAAAATTCAATCTTTCTAACTGTGTTGTTCATGGTGTAACAAAATTAAGTTTGATTGAACTTTATCAAAAATTAAAAGAAAAAATTATTGAAACCAAAGAGATTAAATCGGAAAGTATAAAGTCTCAAAATAATTTGCTAAAAAAAGTACCAACATTTTTAATGAGTTACTTTTTAGATCTAACTGCTTTTTTACTTTACACTTTAAATATTCGTTTGAAGGGAGTCCCTTATGATCCCTTTGGAGCTGTTGCCATTTCTAATTTAGGACAAATTGGTGTTGAGAATACTTTTATTCCTTTAATACCTTACGGTCGGGTTCCCATTTTAATTGCTATAGGACTTGTAAAACCTAGACCTGTTGTAAATGAAAATAGAGAGGTTGTTGTTAAAGATATGTTGAGATTTTGTGTGACTATAAATCATCGTTATATAGATGGAAAAAGTTTGGCTGTTATGCAAGAAATGATGGGTTTTGTTTTTAAAGATCCTAAGCGATGGTTGTTACCTGCACCAAAAGACATTAAAGAAGAATTTACAGAAGAATTTTATAAAAATTTTAAGATAAGTAACTGACATTTTACACTTGGCTTAAATCTGTCTTTTTATAAGACTAAAGCCGAGCTATAGTTTAAAGAAGTAAGGGAATACTTCAATAAGTGTGAAAAAGTCTTTATTATAGTCACTGTGAGCAGCTTGAAGTCTACTTTTACACTGCTTTTGTTGTTTAGTGTATTAACATCAGAAGCGGTACGGATACAATTTCCAGATGAAGAATTGGCTTCGGAGGCTGTGCTTCCTATTTTTCAGCCAAGAAATATGGTTTTAGATAGGAGAGTTAGTCTAAAAAATAGATTTGAATTAGGTGCAACTATCAGTTTTGGTTTAGATGAACCTTTTTATTACCCTATCTATGGAACAGGGTTGGTGGCTTTTTATATTTCAGAAATTCATGGTTTTAGTTTAACAGGTACTTATTTTTATCCTGACTATTCTTTTTCTGGTCGTGCTCTTAAAGAGGGTAATGGGTTGAGAGATGGAAAAACTTTTGATGTGCAGAAAGTTCCTTATCCTCAAATGATGGGATTTTTAAATTATAAATATGTGCCTTACTATGGAAAGATCAGTTTAACCAAACAGTTTGTTTTAAATCTTTCTATTTATGGATATATAGGGCCTGGCTTAATGATTTTTAATCATGGGACAAAACAAGTTGCAGGTAATATGGGGTTTGGTCAAAAATTGTATTTTAACAAGTGGTTTGCTCTTCGTGGAGATATTGGGTTTTATTTTTATAGAGGTCCAAATCCTGCTCGTATAAATTTAGGAAAAGAAGTTCAAGAGATGCGATACAATCAGATTCCAGCTGAAGATAAAAGAATGATTTTTAATTTAATAGCGAATATGGGAGTTGTATTGTTGATATGAAAAAGTACGGGTTAAAAATTACACTTCTATTTTTTTTAGTGCCTTTCTTATGCTTTTCTGAGAGTCCTAGAGATGATTTTATAGAGGAATCGGTTGATACGAATTTAGAAAGATTAAAGAAATTAAAAGTAAAGACTATTTCTGATTTGAAAGGCCTTACACCTTTTGAATCCGTTTCCATTATTCAAAAAAGATATTTGCAAAAAACTTTTCGTGGAGAAATCAGTGCTTCTTTTTCTTCTACTATCAATAATAGTTTCTTTTATTTTATAGGAGGTTCGGGTCATCTTGGTTTTTTTGTAAGAGAAGATCATGGTTTTGGTTTAGAAGGTTATGGAATGTATCATAATACAAAGATAATCGCTGGGGATTTGATTGGTGAGCCTAATAGAATATTACCTTATAGTTTTGTTGTTTCTCAAACTTATGGTGGAGTCTATTACAAGTGGAGTCCTGTCTTTGGAAAATTTGCTGTTTTAAATAATAATATAGTTTATTTTGATATGTTTTTTACTTTAGGTGGGGGAGTTACAAAAGTGACTAGTGGTATCACTCCTGCATTGCAATCTGAGCTGAAGGATGAAAGCCCTTTACCTGCACCTGTTAAAAATTGGGTTCCAACGGGTTCTTTAGGATTGGGTCAAGTTTTTGCACTTAATAAAAACGTTGGGTTGATTTGGAATTTGAAATGGTTTTTCTACACTTACCAGTTGTCTGGTATAGAAGGTTTGAAGTGGCATAGTGATTTAAACTTTTCTATAGGTGTGAGTTATTATTTTCCTGGAGCAACATATAGATGAAAAAAGTATTTTTTATAATTTGTCTGTTCTTTTTTTCTAGTGCTTCTATAGCACTAACACCTAGAACGCAGCTTCGTAGAGCGATAAATCTTATAGAAAAAGGAGATTTTAATCTTGGATCCAGAGAACTTTATAGATTGAGTCGATTAAGATCTTTTAGTAACAAAAGATCCCAGATTAAATACACTTTAGGTATTGCTTTTATGGAAATGAAACTTTATCACTTAGCTTCTCTTCAATTTATTTATGTGATCAAAAGAAATAGAGGAGCTTATAGGCGTAAAGCTTTAGAGAAATTAACGGATATTGTTGAATACCTGGGCGATAACAACTTATTTTATTACATTGTCAGTCAGATTAAAGAAAGAGACTTTCCTGTTGCACAAAAAGATAAATTGTATTTTTATTTTGGAGTTGTTTATTTTAATAAAGGTAAGCATAAAAAATCTCACTATTATTTTTCAAAAATAAAAAGAGGAACATCTTTTTATAGCCGTGCCATTTATTATAGAGCTCTAAGTTATGCAGAAGAAAATAAAATCCGTAAATCAGCTCAACTTTTTAAAGATTTAGCTTCTAGTTATTCTAATGTTGTAGAGACGAACCGTGTAGCCGCTTTAATGGGTTTGGCTCGTGTTTTATATCAAGGGAGAAGATTTAATGAATCCATTAAAGTTTATCGCTCTATACCTAAAGATACGGAATATTTTCACGATGTTTTGTTGGAGAACAGTTGGAACTTTTTAAGATCTGGAAAGTTTCGTTCTGCTTTAAGTAACTTTCAATCTCTTCATTCCAGTTTTTACAGGGGTTTTTATCAACCTGAATCTCTTATTTTAAGAGCTTATGTGTATCTTTATATATGTAAGTATTATGAAATGGAAAAAGTGTTAGATCTTTTTAATTCTATGTATTTGCCAACCTTGAAAAAAGTGAAGCAGTCTTTAAGATGGGGAAAACTTTATACTTCTTACTTTAATGCTATTATGGAAACAAAGAGATTAAAGGATAAAGGAGATTCTAATAAGGCTTTTGCTTCTCTTCCTCCTATTGTTTTGCATAGAGTTATGAAAAATGCACAATTTAAATCTTACCTAGATTATTTAGAAAAATTAAAGAAGGAACAGGAAGTTATTCAATCTCTTCCTGCATCGTGGAGGAGAAATCGTGTGGGTAGAAATGCCAGTTATATTTTAAAATCTCGTATTTCAACAACTCAAAAAATATCTGGTAAGCTTATTAAGAGCATTCTTTTGGGGGTTAAAAAAGATTTAAGCAGACTTTCTACTTCAGAACAGTATTTAAGGTATGATATGTTAAGAGGTAAGAGGGAGTATGTGAAAAAGAAAATTGCTCGTAGGTATGTGGATACTTTGCAAATTGATGAAAAAGTCAGTCGTAATTATTATATACAAAATGGTTATGAGTACTGGCCTTTTAATGGGGAGTCTTGGTTGGATGAAGTAGGAAATTATCATTATTTGGGGCAGCATAGTTGTGAATAAGTATTTCTTACTTTTATTGTGCGTTTTTCTTGTTCCTTCATCTTGGGGAGAAGGGGAAGTTGTTGTTTCTGAGCAAGAGACATCTCAAAAAAGTTCCGATTGGGGAGAAGGGGAAGTTGTTGTTTCTGAGCAAGAGACATCTCAAAAAAGTTCCGATTGGGGAGAAGGGGAAGTTGTTGTTTCTGAGCGAGAGACATCTCAAAAAAGTTCCGAACTTCTTGGAGATATAGAACAGGATCCTATTTTTGAAAGAGATTTGGCTGCAAAAAGGAAGAAGACAAAAAAATCAAGATTCCAAAGATCAAATACAATTAAGATTCCAAAGATTAAAACTTTTTTTAAAAAAAAGAAAAAATCTATCTCTCTTAAAGAGGTAAAGCCTCCTTCTAGCTCCCAACTTTACTATCCTTCAGGAACAGATGAAGCCGAATTGGAAAGTATCATCAATGAAGAGATCAATCATATTTTTAGACTCCTTAAGAAAAGACGGACTGCCGATCTCACTTTACGATTAGGTAGTTTATATGTAGAGAAATCAAGAATTATTACTTTTAAACTGCAGATGGATTATGAAAAGAAAATGGTTGAGTTTGAGCAAGGTCTTAGAAAGTCAAAGCCTTATTTGAGTTTGAGAATGGCAGAAGTTTATAATAAAAAAGCTTTAAAGATCTTCCAAAGTTTTAAGAATAGATATCCTAAACATTCTCGTTTGGATGAGGTTTTATTTTTCTTAGGTTTTAACTCTTACCAATTATCTAGATTTGAACGAGGTGCTAATTACTTTAAAGAGCTTGAAACGCAATTTCCAAAAAGTTCTTATCTCTATGAGGCTTGGTTCCAGTTAGGGGAGCATTATTTTAAAAAACAACAATGGAAGTTGTCTTTAAGATATTATAATAAGGTCGCTAAAAATAAAAATGGTAAATTTTACTTCTTTGCACTTTATAAAAAGGCTTGGTGTAACTATAAAATGTATTATGTTACAAAAGGTTTAAATATTTTAAAACAAATCATTAGAGAGGGTAAAGAAACAAAATCTCGATATAGAAAATCCCAGAGATTCACATTTACTACTGAAGCCACTCAAGATTTGATTTTATTTTACACTTACTCTAAACAACCACCTGAAAGAGCAAAGTCTTTTTTTCTTAATCTTTTAAATGAGAAGGTGGCATGGAGGTCTTTAAAGAAACTGGCTTATGCTTACCGTGACACGGGTAATGCGAGAGGTGTTAGATCTTTGTTTAATGATTTAATTGTTCATGATCCAACAGGAGCAGAAGCCTTTGATTATAAATATCAAATTGTTCATGTGATATATGATTTTGGAAAAATCTCTCAAATTTTAAACGAATTTCAAGAATGGGTTAAGGAGTATGGCATAGGAAGTCCTTGGGCTAGAGTCAACTCTGGAAATAAAAACCTGGTTCAAAAATCCATTAATCTTATTGAGGTGACTTTAAGGAATTATGCTTTAAAAAATCATCAAACTTTTCGTATATCAAAGAGTGTTAAAGAAAAGACTCTTGCTTTGAATTTCTATAAAATATATTTTTCTGAATTTAGAAAATCTAAACAAGCGGCTCAAATGTTTTTTTTCTATGGAGAATTGCTATTTGATTCTAAAAGATATGTTCAAGCCGTTAAAGCTTATGAGGATGTTATTAAAAATTATCCTAAAACAAAATATGTTAAGCCTTCCTATATCAATCAGCTTTTGGCTTTAGAAAAAACTCTTCCTTCTCAAAAGGCAATCAATAAAATAGTTGGTAATACCACATCTGCAGTTGAGTTTCCAGATACTATCAAAGCTTTTATTCAAGTGTCTTTAAGATATTTAAAAAAATTTCCTAATGAAAAAAACTCTTCTTCCATTCTCTATCGGATTGCTGTTTTGTATTATAATTTTAATCAGTACTCTTTGTCGGTTAAGCATTTTGAAGATTTATCTGAAAAGTATCCTAACTTCAAACACATTAGTAATGTAGGTAGTTTATTATTAGATATTTATAATAAGAATAAAGATTATAAGGCTTTAGCCAAATTAGCCACTCAGTTTTCTAATAGTAAGGATGCAGATAAGGAGTTGTTGAAAGAGGCTAACTTTATATTAGAGCAACTTTCTTTTAAGAAGGCTCAAGACTTAGCAGTGAATAAGGAATTTAAAAAAAGTGCAGACCTTTATTATAAGTTTGCAAAAGAAAATCCATCAGGGGTTTTAGCTCCTGTTGCTTATTACAACGCGGCTATCAACTATGAAAAAGCAAAAGATATTAAAAAAGCGATATCCATGTATTCTGCTGTTCTAACTTATAAATCAAAAAAAAGTTGGAATATTCGTAAAAAATCCAATGAGTTTTTACCTGTTTTACAAGAGAGGCTTGGTTTTTATAAAGCGGCTGCAAATAGTTATGCTTTTTATGCTAAGAGTTTTCCTAAAAGTTCTAAATCTGTTGATTATTGGTATAACGCAGGTGTTATTTTTGATGCTTTCAACAATGTAGCGGATGCCGTTTTCTCTTATAATAAATTTTTATCTTTAAACAAGAGCAATGAACGTTATGAGGTTTTGTACTTAATGGGACTTCTTTACGAGCGAAATAGAAGTTGGTCAAAAGCTATAGGTTATTACAGTAGATATCTTAAATCTAACTCTTCTAATCGTTTGAATTTAGTTAAGGCTTCTTTTAAAGTTGCAAACATTTACAATAAAAAATTAAGAAATAAAGCGCAATCCTATGTTTGGCATAAAAAGACTTTATCTCTTCAAAAAAGATTAGGTGTTGGAATATCTTATGGAGCTAGATCTCATTTTTATATTGTTCAAAAAATTTATAATCAATTTTTAAATATTAAAATTCCTAAACAATCCCGTTTACAAAAAGCAGCTGTAGAGAAAAAAATAAAACTATTAAAAAGATTGGGGCAAAATTTAAGACCTATTATTCGTTATAATGAAGGAGAGCAAATCATTGCCTCTTTATCTTTAATAGGATTGGCCAATCAGAAAATGGCTGAAGCCATTTATAACACTCCAACTCCTAAAGGGTTAGATAAACAAGGGGTAAAAAAATATAAGGAAGGTATTAAAAAATTGATTGCTCCTTATATTAAAGAGGCTGTTAAAAGTTATGAATTGGCATTAGAGAAGTCAAAAGGATTTAAAGTTTATAGTGAGTGGTTAACTGTCATCCATGAGGGCTTAAGTTCTATGGAGTTTAAGGGTAATGATTTTCAGAAATTTGTGGCACCTTCTGTTTTACCAGAGGTTTTAGATTTAGAAATTTTTGACAAAAAAGGAACTATTGATAAGGGTTTTTTAAGTACTCTGACAGCAGGTTTACAATATGATGTTTCAATAGAAGACCTTGAAGCCATTGAACAAGCTATCCGGTCTGGAAAAGAATCGGAGGTTTTAGAAGCAACTTCTAATGTGTTAAATAAAGATTCCAATAATGTTTTAGCGATTAACTCTCTTGCTTTCTTTTATTTGAAGCATGGTAAGATGAAAATAGGTTCTCTTATTATGAATCGAATTCTTTCTAAAAATAGTAAGAAGCCTGTGTTGTTGAATAATTTGGGAGTTGTGGCTTTAAAATATGGTGATGTTCGTGAAGCTGTAACTTACTTTAAAAAGGCTTTGGCTGCAGATAGTTCTTATGCCATTGCAAAAGCAAATTTAGCCACTGTCTTTATAAAAAACTATGACTATTACAATGCCTTTATCCTTTATAAAAAATCTTATGCACAAATTTTAAAAAGATGGTCTGTTAAAAATCTAAAATCCAAAGCAAGTTTAAATAACTATGGGGCTTCTTTATTAGGTATTAAGAAATGGAAAACGGCTTTTTCTTTGTTTAAAAAATTCTCTAAAAGACCATCCCCTAGACCAGAAGTTCTTTTAAATTATGCAATCGTTTTGACCTATGGATTTGAAGATAAAAAATTGCAGGAAGAGGCCAAAGGGCTTGTTGCTGAACTATCTCTTTATTCTAAAACAGCGAATTTTAAGGAAAAATTAAATAGACTATCAAAAAGAATTCAAAGTAGGTTATAGTTATTATGATGAAGTATCTGTCTGTTTTTATAGTTTTATTTTCAGTTCCTTTTTTATGCGAAGGAGCTCCTAAAAAATCTTCTAAACGCAAAAACCGAGTAGTAGATGTTAATTTTGATGACGAGCTGCACATTAAAGGAAAATTGTTAGGACCTAGTATTTTCACTTTATATCAAAAGAAAAATCTTAATTATGGAAAACTCATCAAACCAAGAAAAAACTTTTTACCTGAAATGAAAGAAACTTTAGGAGATATTCAATAATTTATAACAAAGTTATGAATTATTCACTACAATAAGATTAAAAAAGAGAGAACGCATTGCAACCTTTGTTTTTAAAAATTTTTCACCATGGATCTCTTCTAAGAACGAGACCTTTTGTAGATGATCAAATAAGTATAGGAAGTGGGGAAGGTTTAAACCTTCAGCTAGAAGGATTGCATCCTTGGCATGTTCTGATAGAAAAAAAAGAAGATAAGTATTTTGTTTTTGACCTTGGTTCTGAAGAGGGGACTTATCTTAATGGAGATAGAGTGACTGGGGAGATGGAAATTGTCTCTGGTTCTAAGATCGCTCTTGGAGATTATGAAATTCATTTTTTTATTGGTGCTCCTCAAGAAGTCCATGTTAAAAAACAAAAAACCTCTCCTAAAAAATCTTCTTCTAAGTCTGTAAAAAAAGAAGTTAGAGTTGATTCTTTTTCTCAAGAATCAGTACTGGATTCACCTTCAGTTTCTAAAATTTCTACAGAAGAAATCAATCCACTAAGGAATGATAAGGGAAAAAATCAATTCCAAAAGCCTGATAAGAAAGGTTACTGGAGGACTTTTGCTCCACCTAGTAAAATTTCAAATTTGGATGAGTATCTTGAACCTTCCATTGGTAATCTTGTTGAGGTTGTAGTGGCTTGGAAAGAAAGAGTTTTATCCACTTATCATTTTTATAAAAATGACACTATCTATATGGGTAGTGCAAAAAATTGTCAAATTCCTGTTCCTAACCTGTTAGGGATTCAAAAATACAGATTGTTAAATATTGTAGGAGGAGCTCAAGTTTGTTTTAGTGATGGAGTTCAAGGGGCTTTGATTCAAGGTAAGGATAAATCAACGAGAGTGGTTCATCCTCTTAAGAATGCTCAAAATGTCCAATTAAAACCTTATGAAATGGTTCGGCTGGATTTTAAAGATTCCATTAAAGTTTATGTACGAATAGTTAAAAAACCAAGCAAGCCACCTTTTGTAGGTTTATTCAATTTGAATTTTTCGGAAACAGTTTCTTTATTTTTATCTATCTTACTTACATCTCTTCTTATTTTTTATGCTGGATTTTATGGTCCTGCTTTTTTGCTTAAGGATGATACATTTTTAGAAAAAAATATACGAGTTGCCGTTGTGAAATTTAACAAAGTTCCTAAAGCTCCTGTTGTAGATTATAAATTAGGACGGCAAAATAAAAAACCAGTGGTTTCTAAAAAACCTAAAGTTGTAAAAACGAAACCACGAATCCGTGTTCCAAAAACACTTCCTGTAAAAAAAGTTAAAAGGACGCGTATACCTAAAAGAGGTAAAAGGTCTGGTAAGATCGCTCAAAGTCGGGGTAAAAAAACGACATCTAAAGTGCGTATAGGTTCTACCCGACCAGGTGGATCTGTTAAAACAGGTAAAAAAGGTTCTTCTGCTAAAACCGTGGCTCCAGATCCAAGTAAAGTTGGATTACTTGGAGTTTTCGGAGGTGGTGGTCAACTCAATAAATTAGATAAAGGGGCTTCTGGTTCTGGAGGATTGGTTGGTTTGGCTCAAGATTCTACAGGCTATGCTGGAACTAAGGATGCTTATACAGGTGAAGGGATTGGAACAAAAACAAAATCTGTTGGTTCTGGAGGTAAAGGGTCTTCTCTTGTAGGTATTAGTGGAATTAAAACTAAAGGTCGTGGTGGGACTCTCATTGGAACAGGGACGGGTGGTCTAGGAAGTCGTGGTCGTATGAGTATTGAATTTGGTGAGGATGATATTGATGTGGAAGGTGAAATTGACAGGGCTGGTATTTTGCGAGTGCTTAAACAAAATCAAGTTAGATTTAATAATTGTTACCAGATTAGCTTGCAACAGCAGTCTTCTCTCCAAGGGGCTCTAACAATGCAGTGGAATATTGTATCAAATGGTAGTGTGAGATCGGCTACTCCTATTAATGATAAAGTGGGGAGTAGGACACTGAGTGATTGTGTTTCTAAAATTTTACAACGATTGAATTTTCCTGCCCCTCCGTCTGGGCAGGAAGCAAGAGTTGCATTTCGTTTTGTTTTTTCAATATAATAACACTAGGAGGTAGTGATGGATGTACAAACAGTTGAATTGATGCAGAGGTGTGAAAGTGCAAGTGGTTTGTGGAAACCGTTTTGCGAAGGGGGACAAATCATGTACCTCATTGCCTTTGTTGGATTCTTGACTTTATTTCTTATTTTAGAGCGAGCTTTAACATTAAAG
Source organism: Bdellovibrionales bacterium (assembly GCA_963692945.1). Taxonomy (GTDB): domain Bacteria; phylum Bdellovibrionota; class Bdellovibrionia; order Bdellovibrionales; family UBA1609; genus JACOND01. Next base: position 1,326,634 of record OY843585.1, on the reverse strand, counting down.
AAAATGAGTATAAATAAAGATTCACTGAGTGAAAATTTATTTGGGATGATTTTAAGGGGTGATATACAACAAGCTATTTCTTATTGTGATAGTTCTCCGTCGCCGTTGACTAATACTTTGAAAGCGGGATTGGTTCAGGTTTTAAATCAAAGACCTGATGAAGAAATCCAAGTTGCTATGGATGCTTCTGTTCTTAGGGAAACACCTAAGGTAGAAGGTTGGACTGCTTTTTTAGCTGTTTTTGGAAACGTGAGTGTGTTGGTTGGTCTATTAGGAACAATTATGGGGTTGATACGATCCTTTAGTGGTGTGAGTGAAGCGGATGCTGCAACAAAAGCAGCTATGTTATCAAAGGGTATTTCTGAAGCTTTGAATTGTACGGCCTTTGGACTGCTTGTTGCGATCATTGCTATTGTTGGTTATGCCGTTTTCCAAACTTTAATCGGACGAATTATTACAGAGATGATGGAAAGTAGTATGAACCTTATGAATGTTGTGGTTTCTAATAGAGATAAAATAGATAAGAAATCCTAATAGAATTTTGATTAAATCATAGTGGGGCTTTGTGGCATATATTGAAAAACCCAATACTGGTGGACGACAGCAAGTTGTAGATCTGAACATTGTTCCCTTTATTGATTTGATGAGTGTTTGTATCATCTTTTTGTTGATAACAGCCGTTTGGACTCAAATTTCTATGATACAACTTGGCTCTTCAATTTATTCTAACAAAACAGAAGAACAAGTTATCAAGCCACCACCTTTTGTTGAGGTTGTTTTGAGAGTTGATGTTTTACCAGAAGGTTTTCGTTTAGTAGTTGGAAAGAACATGGTCTCTATACCTAATAGTCCCGATGGACAGTATAATAAGGATGTTCTTGTAGATAAATTGAAAGAAGTGAAAACAAAATATCCTGAGAAAGTGGATGGAGTTGCTTCTGTGAGAGACGAAGTTCAATATAAGCATTTGATTGAAGCTATGGATTCTCTTCTTATCGCTGGTTTTGATCAAGTTTCTATTACAACAACAGGAGTTCAGTGATGGCTATTTACGCTCCCGGTTTAAGAAAAGGACGAGGTGTTGTTTCTACAAAAAGAGATGTTGTTGCTATTTTGCAATTAACAGCTATGGTGGATATGTTCACAGTGCTTGTGGTATTTCTTTTACAAAATTATGCGGTGACAGATCAAATACTTCCTATTTCTGAACAGATTATTTTGCCTCAAGCCAAAGAAGTTAGAGAGTTAAAACCCTCTCATGTTGTCATTCTTTCTAAGGGGGAGATTCGTCTTAATGAAGATGACTTAGGTGTTTTGAGAGATAAAACCTCAAAGGATCAATGGGTTTTTCTTCCTTTAAAAGACAAGATGGTTGAGCTTTTAAAAAGAGCTGAAGAAGGTGGAGATAATTTTTTAATTGCCCAACTGAAAAAAATGAATCTTGAAGATAAAGATGAAGATTTTATAAAGAAGACTCCTTTTCGTGTTACAATTCAAGCGGATGAAACAGCAGAGTTTATAGATGTTAAAAAAATTATGTACACCTTAACAGTAGCTGGTGTGAAAGAGATGAACTTTGCCGTTATAAAATCTCCTGAATCTTTAGTTGTGAATTGATAGTAGGATTTTGCCTTTAAAATATAAAAAATTTTTATTAAGTAGGATTAGAAAACGGGTTAGAGTTGATTTTTTATTTATTATATAGTTATATACAAAAAAATAGGAGTTTTTATGTCTAATAAGGATGAAGCCAAGCTAGAAAAAAAATCTGAAGATAATGAAAATCTCACAGAGCAAAAGTCTGGTTATGGGAATTGGCTTTTTCGTAAAAAAGGGACTGCTGCAGAACCTTGGCCGACAGCTGAAGAACTATGGGAAGATCCAAAAGTTCAAGAATCCATACAAGCACATAATGAATTGCTGAAACAAAAGAACGGATTATAAAGTAAATGTTGGAATTGCATAACATCCTCTGGGTTATTCCTGGAGTGATTTTTATTTATATCTATGCTTGAAACAAATGTAACAACAAAGATTGATTTTGGTGACTCAAAACAAAAAGATTTTCCAAAGCTTAAAACAGAGGGAGTCAAATACAGTGGTTCTAAGTTAAAACTACTGCCTTCTATTTTATCCATTATCCGCCCTTTGCCAGTCAAACATGTTTTTGATGGATTTTCAGGCACAACAAGAGTCAGTCAAGCTCTGGCTCAATGTGGATACCAAGTGACTTTAAATGATATTTCTGTTTGGTCAAAAGTTTTTGGAGAGTGTTATTTAAAAGGGGTGCAAAGCAATCAACTCCAAGATAAAATAGATTATCTTAATAACTTAAAAGGCAAGGCCGCTTGGTTTACAAAATATTATGGAGGAAAAGCCAACGGAGGAGTGTCTGTTCATTCGGATGGAAAGAAAAAAATCTGGCAAATCCATAATACAAAAAAATTGGATACTATAAGGCTAGAAATAGATAAAATAGCTGATGATCCTGTGGAACACTCTGTTTTGCTCACAAGCTTAATACTTGCTTTGGACAAGGTGGATAATACATTAGGGCATTATGCTTCTTATCTTAGACAATGGTCTCCTCGTTCTTTTAATAGCTTAAAACTTTGTATGCCTTTGATTGCAAGAAAGCAGAATAATCATAAAATTCTAAATAAAGATATTTTTAAAGTGCTTCCTAAAGTCAAAGCGGATTTATCTTATTTTGACCCTCCTTATGGTTCAAACAATGAGAAAATGCCACCGTCTCGTGTCCGTTATGCTTCTTATTATCATATTTGGAAAACCATTTGTTTAAACGATCAACCAGAATTAGTTGGAAAAACAAATCGCAGAGCAGATTGTAAGGATCAAATAGCAGGTTCTGTTTTTGAAGAATTTAGAAAAAACAAGGATGGAAAATTTATGGCCTTACAATCTATTGAAAGATTGATTACAGAGTGTCCGTCTCCCTATATATTGCTGTCCTATAGTAACGGAGGACGGGCTAACAAAGAAGAAATTTGTGAAATCATTGAAAGGCAATGTAAAAAGACTCAGGTGTTTTCTATTGATTACAAACGCAATGTTATGTCTGGTATGAGATGGACTTACGATTGGGTTGAAAAAAAAGAAGAAAAAAACACTGAGTTCTTATTTTTAATGGAAAAATAGATTTTAAAAACTAAAGGGACTCATATTGATTCCAATTCTTTCATTTGAAGACCTTTGATGCGATCTCTGAGGCGAGCGGCTTCTTCAAAATTTAGATTTTCAGCATAGAGTTTCATTTGTTTTTTAAGTTCTTCTATTTTTTTATGAATCTCCTTAGAAGAAGAGGTTTCTACAGAGTCTGATAAATATTTATCAAAACCATAAATTTCAGAAAGACCTTTTCTTAAATCTTTTTTCACAGAGGTAGGTGTGATATTGTATTTTTTATTATACTCCGTTTGAATATCTCTTCGTCTTTGAGTTTCATCTATGGCTTGCTTCATAGAGTTTGTCACTTTATCAGCATATAAAATAGCATGACCATTGATATTTCTTGCAGCTCGTCCAATGGTTTGAATGAGAGACCTTGAAGATCTTAAAAAACCCTCTTTATCACTGTCAAAGATAGCCACCAAACTGACTTCAGGAAGGTCTAAACCTTCTCTTAATAAATTGATACCTATCAAAACATCAAAGGCACCAGACCGTAAATCTTGAATGATTTCTGTTCTCTCAATCGTTTTTATATCACTATGAAGATATTTTGCTTTGATATTTAACCCTTGATAATAGGCACTTAATTTTTCAGCCATTTTTTTGGTTAAAGTGGTTACAAGAATTTTTTCTTTTTTCTTAGTTCTTTTTTTAATTTCATTTAACAAATCATCCACTTGATTTTTTACAGGCCTTACAGAGATTTTAGGATCAATCAATCCTGTTGGTCGGATGATTTGTTCCACTACAGAGGAACTTTTTTCTAATTCATAATCACTTGGTGTTGCTGAAACATAAACGACTTTGTCTAAAGCCTTTTCAAACTCTTGAAAGTTAAGAGGGCGATTGTCTAAAGCAGAAGGAAGGCGAAAGCCATGCTCTACAAGAGTTGATTTCCGACTACGATCTCCACGATACATACCACCAGCTTGAGGAATAGTAATATGACTTTCATCAATAAAAGCTAAAAACTTTTTTGGAAAGTATTCCAAAAGAGTAGGAGGAGCTTCTCCCGTTTTACGACCTGTGAAATGAAGGGAGTAGTTTTCTACACCAGGGCAAGTTCCCATTTCTGAAATGATTTCTAAATCATAAAGAGTCCTTTGTTCCAATCTTTCTTTTTCTGATATTCTACATTCTTTTTTTAGAACTTGAAGATGCTTTTGGAGTTCTTCTCTTATGCTTTCAATGGCTCTATTGATTTTTTCTTGAGAGCTTACATAGTGATTTGCTGGATAAATTTTTATCACAAGACATTCTTTGACTTCTTTGCCAGATAGAGCATCAATGATTTTTATAGAATCAATATAATCACCAAAGAACTCAACGCGGATGCTATAATCTTCTTCATAAGCAGGGTAAATTTCTACAATATCTCCACGACAACGGAAAGTTCCTCTATGAAAATCAATGTCATTTCTTTTGTATTGTATATTAATTAATTTTTTTAGAAATGAATCTCTGGAAAGAGATTGGTTTTTTTCTAAAGATATAATCAACTCTTCATATTGTTCAGGACTTCCTAAACCATAGATGCAAGAGATACTGCTCACAATAATAACATCTTTTCTTTCTAAAAGAGAGCGAGTGGCAGAGTGTCTCATTAAATCAATTTGTTCATTGATAGAGGAATCTTTTTGAATGTATGTGTTTGTAGATGGGATATAGGCTTCGGGTTGATAGTAATCATAATAACTTACAAAATATTCCACAGCATTTTCAGGAAACAATTCTTTAAATTCTACAAACAATTGAGCAGCAAGAGTTTTGTTAGGAGCTAATATAAGAGCAGGCTCATTGTATTTTTCTATAATGTGTGCCATAGTAAAAGTTTTCCCAGAACCTGTGACTCCTAAAAGAGTTTGTTGCTTTTGATTTTTTTTGAAATTTTCATAGAGAGATTGAATGGCTTTAGGTTGATCTCCTGAAGGTTTAAAAGAAGACTTAAGTTTGAAGTTTTTCATAATCTAGGATTTAAAATTTTTTAAAACTTTATCAGCTCTTTCAATCAATTCTTTTCTATCTACAAGGGTGACTAGAATTTTAATTTCTATTCCTTCAGGTTCTCCTACTAAAGCACAACGAAGAGGCATGAAAAACTCTTTACTTTTAACTTTTACTTCTGTTTGAATTGTTTTTTGGATATTTTTAAAATCTTCAAGACTCATGTATTCTTTTGAGAGATTCTCTAGAGAAGTTTTCCATTTTGTTACAACTTGGATGCTTTTAGGCCAATTAAAAATCTCTTTGGCTTTATTGCTTATGATAAAACGATCTTCAGAACAATTTGAAAAATTTTTAAGAAGACTTACAGACTGTTTAAAAGTTTTAAAACCTGAACGAATGGATTCTAAAATTTTATTAATTTCTCTCCAACTTTTATCAATAGCTATTTTTTCTTGTTCTAAAAAAGGAAGAATATCCCCCCAAAGTTCTTTATTATCTAATGTTTTCATGTGTTCTTTATTTAACCAAAGGAGTTTGTTTTCATCAAAGACAGCAGCAGAAAGATTGAGTCCTTCTTTTGAAAAAGTATTTATAAGTTCTTTTTTTGAAAAATACTCTTGTTCTGTTCCGGGATTCCAACCTAAGAGAGCCAAAAAATTAATAAGAGCTGAAGCGAGGTAACCTTCATTTTTAAAATACTCAATGCTTTGAGCTCCAGATCTTTTACTGAGTTTTTTCTTATCTTTACCAAGAATGATAGAAAGATGACCGGTTTGTGGTGTTGGAAAGTTAAGGGCTTCATGAATAAGCATTTGTTTAAGAGTATTAGGTAAGTGTTCTTCCCCTCTAAAAATATGAGTTATTTTCATAAGAGCATCATCAATAGCACAAGAGAAGCTGTAAACAGGGTAGCCATCTGATCGGAGAATGACAAAATCTCCGACCATTTCAGAAGCAAAAGTCACTTTACCTCTTACAAGGTCATTTAAAGTGTAATTTTTATTCACTTGGCTCGTTTTAAAACGGATGCAAGCTTTTTCACCATTTTTGATTCGTCTTTGAGATTCTTCTAAACTTTGATTTCTATAAGGGCTAGAAGGGATGTAAGTTTTTCCTTCCTCTATTATCTTATTTCTTATTTGTGTTTCTTCTTCTTGGGATAGAAAACAGTAGTAAGCTTCTCCTTTTTGGATAAGGTCTTCTGCTTGCTTTTGGTAAATAGCTAGTCTTTCACTTTGACGATAAGATTTCTGAGAACCTTTATAAATCAATTTATTTTTAGAAGATAAAAAAGGTCCTTCATCCCAATCTAGGCCGAGCCATTTTAAATTTTGTAAAATAGAAATGATAGAATTTTCTTGATGTCTTTCTTGATCTGTATCTTCTATTCTTAAAACAAATTGTCCTTTGTGACTTTTTGCAAATAGATAATTGAATAAAGCCGTTCTTGCTCCTCCAACATGGAGAAAGCCTGTAGGGCTTGGGGCAAATCTAACTTTTATAGACACACTTTCTATTTTTTAAAGTTAGGAAATAAAATTATGAGAAAAAAATTGTAAATCTTTTTTACCAATAGTGAGAGATAGTTCAGATAAAACCATATTTTTTGCTTTATCCATCATTCGTTTCTCTCCATAGCTTAATTCTTTACCTTCTTTTATACTGTTTAAATCTCTAATCACTTCTGCAATTTCATAAATGGAACCCGTTTTGATTTTATCCATATAAGATTGATGACGTTTCTGCCAGTTTTTTTCAGATATTTTTTTACTTTCTGTTTTTTCTGATAGAATGTTTATAACTTTTTCAGCTTCTTTTTTAGAGATAATAGGACGAACACCAATAGTTTGAATACGGTTTTTTGGAACCATGATTTTAGTTCCTGATTCAATGATTTGAATAGAGTAAAATGTTAAACTATTACCCATTATATTTTTTTCTTCAATGGAGGTAACTTGACCTACTCCATGACCGGGGTAAACTGCTTTATCACCAACTTTTAGTGTTATTTCCATAATGATAGATCTCCTTATTGATTGAAATTTATAAGTATCATTTATTTGATTGTTTTGCAAACTATAATATGGTTTTAGAATCTTTCATTTAGGAATTCTTTAAAATAGGGCTTTTTTGATTGTAGAATTTACAAAGCAAAAAAATAAAAATGAATACGGTTTAATTTTTAAAAAGATAATCGCAATTCATGAATTTTTTAAGACAATCTGGAACCTTAACACGACCATCTTCTTGTAAGTAATTTTCTAAAATAGCAGATAAAACTCTAGGTGTAGCAAGGCCAGAGCCATTGAGTGTATGAGGAAATTTAAGTTTTTTATTTTCACGGTAGCGGATATTAGAACGGCGACTTTGATAATCTGTAAATAAACCTACAGAAGAAACTTCAAGCCATTGTTTTGTTCCGGGAGAATAGACTTCAATATCAAAAGTTCTAGAGGATGCAAAAGTGAGATCTCCTGAACAAAGATCTAAAACTCTATAAGGGAGTTTAAGAAGTTTGATAGGCTTTAAAGCATCTTGTAATAAGCTTTCTAATTCCTTAGAAGAGTTTTCAGGTTTACAGATTTTGACAAGCTCTACTTTATGAAATTCATGAAGTCTTTGTAATCCTCTTGTTTCTTGCCCAGCCGAACCAGCTTCTCTTCGGAAACAAGAAGTGTAGGTCATGTATTTGAGAGGGAAATTTGTATCGGGAAGTATTTCATTTCTATGAAGTGCTGTTAAGGGGACTTCTCCTGTTGGTATAGCCCAGAGGTTGTCTTTTTCTATATGATAGGCATCCTCTGCAAACTTAGGTAAATGTCCTGTTCCTGTAAAAGTTTCTGAATTTACTAAAGAGGGAACAATAAATTCTAAATAATCTTCTTGATAAATTTCATAGGCAAGAGCAACAAGAGAGCGTAAAAGTTTTGCACCAGACCCTTTTAAGATAGCAAACATGGAACCACTGATCTTGCTCGCTCTTGTTTGATCAAAAATATCCAGATCTTCCATAATGTCCCAATGAGGTGGAATGTTTTGATTTTTATAATTTTTAGGTTGGTGATTTTCTATGAGCAATTCTTTATTTTGATTGCTGTCGTTTCCATCAGGAGCTTTCTCATCTGGAAAATTAGGAAGATTTAACAAGTTGTTTTTGATTTCAGTTTCTAAGGTTTCAAGTTGTAGCTCATGCATTTGAAGGTCTTTTTTGAGTCCATTGACTTTTTTTTTGATTGTTTCAGATTGTTCTTTTTCTTTCTGAGCAATTAAAATTCCTATCTCTTTAGACAGATGATTTCTTTGAGATCTTAAATTTTCTACATTTAAAATCAGTTTGTTTTTTTCTAATATGAGATCATGGACTTTTTGGACATCTTTTACATCAATATTTTTTCGTCCTAATTTACGAGCACATTCTTTAAAATCTGTGACTATAAGTCTGCTGTCAATCATTGCTTACCCTTATTAGTTTTACTACAGCTTTTCTTTTGAGGATTCAAGACATCTCTTTTTTTGAAGATTTAAGGTTTTTATCTAATAAAGAGTCCTTAAGGTGTCATTATTTTGTCTTTAATTACAAGGATTTGACAAGTTTTGTGCTTAAAAGGCTTTAAAAAGTGAAAAATATAAGTATTTAATCAAAAATAAGTCTGTTTTTTGCTTTATATATTTATAGGAAATGCCGAATTATATATTGTTAGAATTAGGAGGCAATTTCATGGAAGTCAATAAAGTCTGTTCAAGATGTGGTAGTGTAGCAAATAAAGTAGGGCAAACTTATATTTGTAAATGTGGCTGGTCTTTGTCTCAAAGTGATGAAACGCTTTCTCAAAAGTCTATTATTGTATCTTTGTTTTTTATAGCAACTTTTATTGCAACAGCTTTGTTTCATTTCTTTCAATGGGGTGAACATGGTCTTTCTATTTTATTTGCAAATAATGAGAAAAAAATAGAAATTTGTATGGATTTAAAAAAATATGATTGTGTAGAGAATGCTTATCTTAAACATTTTCAAGAAACAGGTGATGTTCATTTCTTAGAGGAATTGGCAGAGATGCAATTTAAAAGAGAGAAGTATGCAGATTCTGAAAAATCTTACCAAATGTATTTTGCAAAAGGTGGTCAATCTTATAAAGCCGCTTACTATTATGCTCACTCTTTAGCAAAAAACAATCAAATTGACTCAGCCATTAAATATTTTGATTCTATTTTAAGAAGTAAACCTGAGGTCTTAATGATAACCGTTGTAGAATCTTATTTAACAGTTTTAGTATCTAATAACAAATTGAATAAGGCAAAAGAAGTGATTTCTTGGGTGAAAAAAGTGAATAAAAATTCTGTAAATACTCAAGAAGACATTAAGAGATGGGAAAAGAAGTTTAACATATAATTTACAAAACTCTCGTTCAAAAAAAAGCATTTTTAACTCTTATTTTAATGAGCTTTTCATCGTAAAAGGGGACACTCTTCAAATCTCATTAAAATAAGAGTTGCTTAATAGGTTTATGTTTGAACTAGAGAAAAACTACGGTTTTTCGCTTGAGGAGTTTTGTTCTTCAAACTCCTTGATGATATAAGATGATATTTCTAATAATTTATTTGAACTAGAGAAAACCTACTGGTTTTCGCACATAGAAAAACTACGGTTTTTTGCTTATAGAAAAACTTCACATATAGGGACGCTCTTTTACAAAACTCTCGTTCAGTTACTTAGATGTTTGCTCTTATCTCATCAAGGAGTTTTCATCACAAGAGGGACGTTCTTCAAACTCCTTGATGATATAAGATGATATTTCTAATAATTTATTTGAACTAGAGAAAACCTACTGGTTTTCGCGTATGGGTAAGCTCTTCAAATCTCGTGAAAATAAAAGATTTAAACATAGAGAAAAACTACGGTTTTTCGCAGATTGGTTTTTGTATATAGAAAACCTACTGGTTTTCGCACCTTACTTATGTTTGAACTAGAGAAAACCTACTGGTTTTCGCACATGGGACACTCTTCAAGTTCAGAAAACAAGGAGGGATATTCATAGAGAAAACCTCTGTTTTTTTGTAGTTTATTCTTTTGTGAACTCTTATCGTGACTTTTCTATACTATTTATTTGATATATTTTTTAATTCTTGATAGATTGTGTGACATGATAACCAGCGAGGTGAATACTATGATAATTAAAAAATTACTATTTATTTTAAATACTATTCTTTTTGGAAGTTTTGTTTTCCAAGTTTCTTCTCAGCCTAAAATGGCCAATAAAAACACTCAACTAAACATTCTTCATCGGGCTGTTTTGAATGGCAATTTAAAAGTTGTAACAAAACTTTTAACAAAAAAGGAAAAAGTGAACTTTAGGAATGAAGCTGGAGAAACAGCTCTTCATTTAGCAGTCAGTCAAGGGTCTATAGATATTGTAAAAATTCTTTTATCCAAAGATGCAAAAGTGAATATTCGAAATAAAAATGGAGAAACAGCTCTTCACTATGCCATTCATCAAGGATCTTTAGATATTGTAAAAATGCTTTTAGGCGAAGATGCAAAAACGAATATTAAAAATACATCTGGAGAGATTCTTCGTTTAGCAGTCAGTCAAGGGTCTATAGATATTGTAACAGCTCTTTTGGCTGAAGGTGTAAAAGTGAACATTAAAGATGAGTATGGAGAAACAGCTCTTCATTTAGCAATTAGTAAAGGGTATGTAGATATTGTAAGAGTTCTTTTGGCTAATGGTGCAAAAACGAATATTAAAAATAAAAATGCACAAGTGTATAGTTCAGATAGAGATGGAGAAACAGCTCTTCACTATGCCATTCATCAAGGGTCTATAGATATTGTAAGAGTTCTTTTGGCTAATGGTGCAAAAATGAATATTAAAAATGCACACGGAGAGACCGCTTTTCATTTAGCAGTCAGTCAAGGGCGTTTAGATATTGTAAAGATTTTTTTAAGCAAAAGTGTGAAAGTGAATCTTAGGAATGAAGATGGAGAAACAGCTCTTCATTTAGCAGTCAGTCAAGGACGTTTAGATATTGTAAAAATTCTTTTAGAAAAAGATGCAAGTATAGATATTAAAGATAGAGAAAGTGAAGAGACAGCTCTTCACTATGCTATTCGTCAAGGATCTATAGATATTATAGGAGTTCTTTTGACTAGAGGTGCAAAAATAAATATTAAAAATGCCTATGGAGAAACAGCTCTTCATTTAGCGGTTAATAAAAGCCGTTTAGATATTGTAAAAATTCTTGTGGCTAAAGGTGCAAAAATGAATATTAAAAATGAATGGGAAGGGACGGCTATTGATGTTGCACAACAGAAAAACAAAGAGATATTTAATTATTTAGTAGAGATTTCTACACATAAGAAAAGTTTAAGAAATAAACGGCAATCTAATTGTGCTAAGACTTTTTGTAGAAATTGTGAAAGCTAGCTTGTAAAAGTCCTATTCTTCCTGTTTCTTCAAAACTCTAGTTCCATTTTCAAAACTCTATGTGCGAAAACCAGTAGGTTTTCTCTAGGAATACCTTTTTTACTTTTTGAGGTTGAAGAACAAAACCCTTCATGCGAAAACCAGTAGGTTTTCTCTAGTTCAAACATAAACCTATTAAGCAACTCTTATTTTAATGAGATTTGAAGAGCGTCTCTCTTGCGATGAAAAGCTCATTAAAATAAGAGTTAAAAATGCTTTTTTGAACGAGAGTTTTGTTTTTGACATATTCTTTATTTTTTTATAGATTGAACAGCACTATAGCCAGTAAAGTGGGTGCTATGAGAATTAAAAAATCACTATTTATTTTAAATATTATTCTTTTTGGAAGTTTTGTTTTCCAAGTTTCTTCTCAGTCTAAAATGGCCAATAAAAGCACTCCATTAAATACTCTTCATGAAGCTGTTTGGGTGGGTGATTTAAAAGCCATAACAAGCCTTTTATCTGAAGATGTAGAAGTAAATCTTTTAAATAAAGATGGAAAAACAGCTCTTCATATAGCAGTTACACACAAATCTTTAGAAATTGTAAAAATTCTTCTATCTAAAGGTGCAAAAATGAATATTCCCGATAGAGATGGAAATACAGCTCTTTATTCTGCCATTAGTGAAAAGCGTTTAGATATTGTAAAAGTTCTGTTAGAAAATGGTGCAGAAGTGAATACTAAAAATGAATGGAGAGAAACACCTCTTCATAGAGCCGTTGATAAAGGATTTTTAAAAGCTGTAAAAGTTCTTTTGGCTGAAGGTGCGAAAGTGAATATTAAAAATGAAGAAGGAGAAACAGCTCTTCATTATGCCATTCGTCAAGAGCGTTTAGATATTGTAAAAGTTCTTTTGGCTGAAGGTGCGAAAGTGAATATTCTAAATGAAGGTGGAGAAACATCTCTTCATTATGTCATTCGTCAAGGAAGTTTAGATACTGTGAAAGTTCTGTTAGAAAATGGTGCAGAAGTGAATGTTGAGAGTGTATATGGAGATAGTCCTCTTCATGTGGCCGTTGATAAAGGATCTTTAGAGATTGTAGAAGCTCTTTTGGCTGAAGGTGCGAAAGTGGATACTCTAAATGAAAATGGAGAGACGGTTCTTCATGTAGCAATTAGGCGGGAGCATCTAAATATTATAAAAATCCTTTTAGAAAAGGATGTGAATATGGATATTAAAGATAAAGAAACTGGAGAGACAGCTCTTCATTACGCCGTTCATCAAGAACGGTTAGATATTGTAAAAGTCCTGTTAGAAAAGAGTGCAAAAATGAATATTAAAAATACATATGGAGATACAGCTCTTCATGTGGCAGCTAATGAAGAATCTTTAGAGATTATACAACTTCTTGTAGCAAAAGGTGCGAAAACGGATATTAAAAATGAATGGGGAGGAACGGCTATTGATGTTGCAAAACAAAGCAAGAACAAAGAGGTAATTAGTTATTTAGAGGAAGTTTCTACTAATAAGAAAAGTTCAAAAAATAAACAGCAATCTGCTTGTGCTAAGAGTTTTAAATAAAATTTACAAATCTCTAGATTAAATACAATCAAAACCTTCTTCTTTAAGGTCTTTTTGAGAAAAAAGGTTTCTTCCATCTAAAATAAAAGGGATTTTTAATTCTTTTTTTATATCTTTTAAAGATACAAAAAATTTTTCACAATCTGTTCCTAAAATAAGTCCATCTTTATTTTTTAAACTTTCTAAAGCTGTATCATAAATAAAAACTTTTTTTTGAGGAAATAGTTTTACAATTTCTTTTTTTTGTAAAAGAGGTTCATAGATATGCAGTTCAGCCCCTTCATCAAGCATTTGTCTTGCTAAGGTCAAAGCGGGAGAACCTCTCACATCATCTGTATCTTTTTTAAAAGTCAAACCCCAAAAAGCAAAAGACTTATCCTTTAAATTTTTAAAATACTTTATCATAGACTTTAAGAAATAAGGCACTTGTTCGTTATTCACTTCTTGAGTGGCCTTTAAAAGTTTCATATCTAGATTTTCTTTCTGACCTTCTTCTATAATCATTTGAAGGTCTTTAGGTAGGCAATAACCTCCAAACCCTAAACCAGAATTTAAACAAGAAGAACCAATACGAGAATCAGTTTCTAAAATACACTTTAAATCTTCTCTGTTGGCTTGATATTTTTTTGTGAGCTGTGAAATTTCATTTGTAAAACTTATTTTTAAACTTAAAAAAGAGTTACTAGCCAATTTAGAAAGTTCTGCTGTTACGGGATCTGTATGTATAACTTGTCCTGTGTAAAAGGATTTATAAATGCTTTCAACTTTTTTGGTAGCGATGGGATTTTGAGAACCTATAACCAAGCGATCTCCTTTTTTAATATCTTGAATAGCATATCCTTGGCGTAAAAATTCAGGACAAGTGATAATAGAGATTTTTTGAGTGTGTTTTTGAACTATGAGATTAAGTTTGTGGTTTGTTCCTATAGGGAATGTGCTTTTTATAATTAAAATTTTTTCTTTATTAGTGTTTTTTGAAATGATTTCACACCAATTAAAAATCTCTGAAAGGTCTTGTTTATTTTGAGTGGTTTTAGCACTTAGAGTTAAAAAAAGGATGTCTGAAGAAATAATATCTTCTTTAGAGCTTGTCCAATCAAATTGCGACCAATTTTTTTTTAAAATCTCTTCTAAATAGGGTTCATAAAAGGAAATTTGTTTTTTAGAAAGTTTTTGAAGTTTATCTTTGTCTTTATCTGTGAAAAGGATTTTAAAATGAGCCTCTCCTAATACAGCCCCTAAACAAAGGCCTATTCTTCCTGTTCCAATAATTGATATTTGCATGATTTTAAGAAATAATCATAAAATAAAAGGAAAGTGAAGAGGAAAACCTCTATGTTAGAAAGAACGCGACTTATTGTTTTAAAATCTACTCCGTTTTCTGAATCGGATTTGATTCTTAAAGGCTTAAGTGAAAATGGTAATCAGATGAGTTTTATTGCTAAAGGAGCTTTAAAAAGTAAAAAACGATTTGTAGGGGGAGTGTTAGAGCCAAGTTCTTTTATTGGAGTAGAGTATCGTCCTGCCAAAAACTCTCTTCATAAACTGAGACAGGCTTGGTTTATAAATACTTTTTTAGGTTTAAGAAAAGATTATGATAGATTAGAACTTGCTTTTTATTTTTTAAAAGTTGTAGGAGATATCAGTCAGGAAGGGTTTAATGATTCTAAAGAGATTTTTCATCTTTTAGGCAATGCCCTTGTTCAAGCTGAGAAAACAGATTCTTTGGAAAATTTAAAATTATGTTTTCAAATAAAAATTCTCTTTCTACAAGGAGTTCTTCCTCAGAAATTTTCTTACACCTCTATAGTCAATCAGACTTTAGAAGATCATTCTAAAATACAAATAGAATCTAAAGAGAGACAATCTCTCTTTCAAGAAGTCAATCAAACTTTAAATCACTATCTCATTGTCTAAGTGCTTAAAAATGAAATCAAATTTAATAAATAGTTGTCCTTTTATAATCCTTTCGCTAGTATAAGTGTCTATGAGTTGTAAAATAAAACTTCCAGATGGTAGTGAAAAAAAATTTCAATCTCCTCCAACAGGTTTAGATCTTGCTCAAAGTATTGGAAGTCGGTTAGCTCGTGATGCTGTAGGTTTTGTTTTAAAGGGAGAAAAAGAAGTTAGAGATATAAGGTCTGTTTTAAAAGATAAAGATGAAGTGGAAATTGTAGCTCTTCCTTCTAAAAAATCTTTGGAAGTGATTAGGCATTCTGCCGCTCATGTCTTAGCCCAAGCTGTTCAAAATTTATGGCCAGATGTAAAAGTGACTATAGGTCCTGTTATTGAAGATGGGTTTTATTATGATTTTGATACAGATAAAAAGTTCACACCAGAAGACCTTCAAAAAATAGAAAAAGAAATGGAGAAATTACTGAAACAAAAGTATGAGATTGTGAAAGAGGTTTGGTCTCAAGATAAAGCAATTAAATATTTTGGAAATAAAGGGGAAACTCTCAAACAAGAAATCATTAAAGATCTTGAAGAAAAAGAGGTGAGTATTTATAAACAAGGAGCTTGGTTAGATCTTTGTAGAGGACCTCATGTGCAGCATCTTGGTCAAATTGGTGCTATAAAAATTTTATTTTTATCAGGAGCTTATTGGCGAGGGGATTCTAAAAACAAACAGCTTCAAAGAATTTATGGAACTGCTTTTCATACTTCTAAGGACTTGAAATCTTTTTTGAAAAAAAGAGAGGAAGCCAAAGAAAACGACCATAGAAGTCTTGGTAAAAAATTAGATCTTTTTTGGTTTAGCGAACTTTCCCCTGGAAGTCCTTTTTTCACTTCTTTAGGGACATTTATCTACAATCGTCTTCAAAATTTTTTAAGAGAAAAATATAAAGAGTATGATTATGAAGAGGTGATATCTCCTCAAATTTATGCTGAAGAACTTTTTAAGAAATCAGGTCATACACTCCATTTTAAAGAAAATATGTATGAAATCTCTAATGAGGAACGGCCAAGTTATCTTAAACCTATGAATTGTCCCGGTCATTGTATTCTCTACAAAAAAGATAAAAGATCTTATAGAGACTTGCCTTGGAGAGTGGCTGACTTTGGTCGCCTACATAGGAATGAACTTACAGGGGCATTGCAGGGGTTAACTCGTGTTAGAAGTTTTTGTCAAGATGATGCTCATATTTTCTGTCGTTTAGATCAATTGTCTAAAGAGATACAAAACGGTGTAAAAATGTTGGAAGATATTTATCAAATTTTAGGTTTGAATGATTATGAAATTTGTTTATCAACCAGACCCAAAAATCGTATGGGCGATGATAAATTATGGGATCAAGCGGAAGAAGCTTTAAGGGAGTCTCTTAATGTTTTAAAAATACCTTTTACAGAAAATCCAGGTGATGGAGCTTTTTATGGTCCTAAATTAGATATAAATGTGAGAGATTCTTTTGATCGGTTATGGCAATTAGGAACTTTTCAATGTGATTTTAATCTGCCAGAAGTTTTTGATTTAACTTATGTCAATGAAAAGGATAAAGAAAAAAGGCCAGTTATGGTTCATAGAGCTATTTTAGGTTCTTTAGAGCGATTTATAGGAGTTTATCTTGAGCATGAAAGGGGAAGGCTGCCTTTATGGTTGTGTCCTATACAAGTTATAGTTTTACCTTTAACGGATAAAGAAAATAAATTTTCTCAAGAAATTCAAAAAGAACTTGCACAAAACGGAATTATTTGCAAAATAGATTTAAGAAGTGAAAAATTATCTTACAAGATCAGACAATCTCAACAGGCACAAATACCTTATATGATAATTATTGGTAAAAATGAGATCAAATCAGAGTCTATATCTGTTCGGCTTCGTGAAGGAACAGTCCTTAATTCCATTTCTTTAACTCACTTTAAAGAATCTGTATTGAAAGAGATAGAAAGCAAGTCTCTAAAATCCTTACTTATCTAAATTCAAGAGGAAACTGTTATTAAAAGATATTTTAAAGATCGTAGAAGAAGAGATAAGCATAGAGTTAATGAAAGAATTAGAGCTCATGAAGTTCGTCTTATAGATAATGAGGGTTCCATGCTAGGTGTTATGCCTTTGCAAGAGGCTATAACTTATGCAAAAGATAGATCTTTAGATCTAGTAGAAATGTCTTCTAGTTCTAATCCACCCACTTGTAAAATTATGGATTATGGAAAATGGAAATTTGAAAATAAAAAGAAAGAAAAACAAAATCGGAAGAAACAATTCAAAGTTCTTATTAAAGAACTTCAGTTAAGACCTAGAACAGATGAAAATGATATTAATATAAAGCTTCAAAAAGCACGAGAGTTTTTATCTCAAGGTCATAAAGTTAAAATCAATGTTCTTTTTTCAGGAAGAGAAATAGCACATAAAGAGTTAGGGTTTAAATTGTTGCAGAAAGTGGAAGAAAAAATCTCTGATATAGCTTTTATTGAGATGCCAGCAAAAATGGAAAGACGAAGTCTTTTTACTATTTTTGCGGCTAATTCATCAAGCACTTCTGGTGTTAAACCTTCTTCTGGTGTTAAGCCTTCTTCTGGTGTTAAGCCTTCTTCTGGTGTTAAGCCTTCTTCTGGTGTTAAGCCTTCTTCTGGTGTTAAGCCTTCTTCTGGTGTTAAACCTTCTTCTAGTGTTAAAAGTTCTTCCCGTTCTACTCCCACAGTTCAAGTGAAAAACACTCCTACTGTAGAAATCATAAAATCTCAAAAGTAATTTAAAAAAATCTATTCAAAGTTTTTAAGAGAATCTTTTTCAAATCTTCAAGGTCATTTCTAAAGTAAAATTTTTACACTTTCTGAATATAAAGTGTTCAAAACCTTAGATTTTATCTCAATGAATCAGTGAAGATTTTACACTTAGCATTTACAAGTTTTTAGTTTGTAGTTAATTTAGTGTCAAGGGGTGGTCTATTCTATGAGGATTCTTGTAATTTTTGTTTATTTTTCAGTATTTTCAGTAGATGTTTTTGCAGATTCTTGTAAAGAGGTTTTTAAAAATCAAGAGAAGAAAGAACAAAAAAAAGTTCAAGAAGTTTCAGATATCTTTAAAACAGAACCCTTTTTGGATAAAAAATATTCGCTTCTCTCTTTAATGAGTGCAAGTTTGCCTTTTAAAAAAATCGCAAATAAATATCCTGCACTAGATTCAGAAAAACAATTACAGCTCTTCAAACATTATAGTCAACATAGAGATAAAAGATCTTTTTATATTCTACTATTTTCAAATTTAAGACTTATTTATAAGTATAAATTTTATCAGTATAAATTTGAAAGTAACGATTATGATGTATCTAATGACTATTTTCAAACGGGTGTAATTGCATTGTCTAGATCTATTGAAAACTTTGATATTTCTTCAGGAAATACTTTTGCCACTTATGCAATACAAGCCATTAAAAATGAAAATATGGTGTATAGAAAAGATAGAGAAGGTATGATTAGAATAAAAGATACAAGAATATCAGCTCTAATCAAGCTTTTAATTGATGAAAGGAAAATAAACCCTAAAGAATATGGAACAGAAGATTGGTTGACACAATTTATAAAAAAACATCCTATATACAATAAAGTTCTTGTTAAAAATACAATAAAAAAACTTTCAGAGTATAATTATGATGATAGTCTTTTTATTGGTCAAAAACAAATTGATCAGATTATGGGGGTACGAGTTGAGGGCACAGAGAAACTTTTAGATACTTTTAGCCATAAAGAGGATATGTATAAAGTAAGAGAAAGTCGTGAAAAACTAAGAAAAGTTTATGACTTTGCTTTGAGAGAAATAAATAGAACCAAAAGTAAAGATGTATTGTTAGAAATTTTGAATACTCGTATATTTATGGATGGAAACCTAAAAACTTCAAAAGATATTGCAAAGGAATTCAATATATCTCGCCAAGCTGTAACGGCTCATGAAAAAAACCTTAGAAATAAAATACTATCCAGATTTTCATTTAAAGAAATATGAAATGTTTATGATAAGTAGATTCATTTTTTTTGTTTTTGTATTTTTATCTTGGAATGCTTTTTCTAGCCATTCTTGTAAAGGTGTTTTTAAAGATCAAGAGAAGCGAGAACACAAAGAAGTTCAAAAGGATCAAGTTAAACAAGAGCAAAAAGTTCAAAATATTCTTGAGACGGATAGTAAATTTTTAGATAAAAAATATTCACTAGCTTATCTCAAAAACGCAAGTCAGATTCTTTCTATATCAAGTATTATGAATACTTACTCTATTTTGGATAAAGAAGATCAATTACAGATGCTAAAACACTATCAAAAGACTAAAGATGAAAGATCTTACTGGGTTTTGTATTTTTCACATTTCAAGCTTGTTGCTAAAATGGCTCATCGTTATAAAAATATCAGATATCATGAGGGTGAAGGGATGAATTATGATGATTATTTTCAAGAAGGTCTCTTGATACTTTCCAATGCCATTAAAGAGTATGACTTTGTTAAAAATAACTCCTTTTTGAATTATGCAAGTTTGAATCTTGATTTGCGTCTTAAGAAACATATGAAAAAAAATGTATTGGTGAGAAATCATGTGTCTCAAAAAAATGTTGAATTACAAGATGTAGAAAAAGAATTTACTACAGAGAGTGAATCATTTCGTTCCAAATCTAATATAGAAAAAGAAGTTACTGATGACATCTATTTGAAGGAAATTAAGGATTGGACATTCAATAATATAATAAAAAAGAAAGAAGATAAAAGTAGGAAATTGTGGCGGTATGTTGCTGAAAACCGTATGTTCACAAATAGAGAGCCTGAGACTCTAAAAAATATTGCAAAAAAATTTAAGATTACAACACAGAGGGTGAAACAAATAGAATCTCAAATAACTGATAGGATAATAGATGAGTTTACTCAAAAGCCAGATCAAAAAAAAGAAGACATAAAAGATAAAAATGTTTCTTTTTTAAAAAAGAGTTTATTTATAGATCAGAAATATTTAAAGGAGATTAAAGATTGGACATTAAATAGGTTGAAAAAAGGGCAAGTGCAAAAAGGCACGAATAGAGATTTATGGATTGCTGTCGCAGAAGGACGTGTTTTTGTTAGTTTAAAAGAGAATAGGGTTGTGTTTAGAAAAATTGCAGAAAGATTTAATTCTTCTATTTCTAAAGTTGCTAGGATAGAGCTCAATATTATTAGAATGATAGAAAGTAAAATTAAGTCTGATAAGTTAAGAAAAGATAGTGATGATATTTCTACATTTTTTAAATAAAAGTGTTTAAAAATAGGGGTTTTATCTTAATGAATCAGTGAAGATTTTACACTTAGTATTTACAGATTTTTAGTTTGTAGTTAGTTTGGTGTCAGGGATGGTCTATTCTATGAGGATTCTTTTAGTTCTTGTCTATTTTTCAGTATTTTCAATAGATGTTTTTGCAGATTCTTGCAAGGGTGTTTTTAAAACTCAAGCGAAGCAAGAACAAAAAGAAGTTCAAAATATTCTTGAGACGGATAGTAAATTTTCAGATAAAAAATACTCATTAAAATTCCTGAAGACTATGATTAAATATGGATCTGTACAACAGGTTAAAAGTCTTTATCCTAGGTTAGAAGAAGGAGAGGAATTACAGATAGTAAAATTCTATATGAAAAATAAAGATGAAAGATCTTATCTGATTTTGTATTTTTCAAACTTTCAACTTATTTTTAGAATAGCTTATAACCTTTCTAATGATAGACATTCAAGAAGTCATTATGATGATTATTTTCAAGAAGGATTGAAACAACTTCCTATTATTATTCAACAATACTATGAAAGAAAAGAAAAAGGAATGCTCATTCCACTTTCTGGCTATATAGGGAAAAGCACTAAAAATAATATTATTAGATATAGAAAGCGTATAGGACACCTTGGAGCAATAAGGCATGTTCTCCCTAAAAATTATACTGATGCAGAAACAGGAGAGATACTTTTAAGTAGAAATCAAACTACTAGAATAGAAGATGTTCTTTTAAATAGGATCTATCTAAGACAAATTAAGGATTGGACAATGAATCATTTAAAAACAATGAGAATGAGAGAAGATGTTAAGAAGAATAGAGATTTATATTTAGAGGTTGTTGAAAAACGTATATTTGCTGATGAGAGTGTAGATTTGATTGAACAGGAAGAAATGGCAAAAAAGTGGGGTCTTAGTAGAACGAGAATAAGTCACATAGAAAAACAAATTAGAGAAATGATAAAAGATGAGTTTCATTCATCGCAGCTTAATAGATATCCTAAGGAAAAGAAGAATGTCGTTTTAAATAAAGAATTAAATAGAAGAAGCCACATAGAGCCTATTGAAGAGTGGACAATGAATCATTTAAAAACAATGAAATTGAGAAAACATGTTGAGAAGCATAGAGATTTATATATATATATTGCTAAAAACCGTATATTTGTTGAGGGGGGGGGTTCAAACCTTTTCATGACTCAAGAGGAAATTGCAAAACGGTGGGGTTCCAAAAAGGCTGAGATAGGTTATATAGAAAGAAAAATTAGAAAGATAATAAAAGATGAATTTCATTCATCGCAGCTTAATAAATCTGTTGGTGAAGAGACAAAGTAAATAGAGTTTTAGAAGTTAGTGAGCTTAAAAAAATAAATGGATTCTCAAGTTTATTAGATAATGAGAAGGATAGACTTAATGAACCTCCTAAACGTCTCAAAGATAGTCAAAGTAAAATAAGATCTTTTTTGAAAAAAAATCACTTGATTATTCCTTAAGAAACTGGTTTTATGGTTTTCTTAAAAGATTTTGGGGTGATTTAAACTCTGAAATCCTTAGAAAAAGAAACTGATTGCAGTGTACAAGAGCTTTAAGCCACCTGCACAGGAGGTAAATATGGCTGCTAATAAGGCCAAGACTCATAAAGGGACTCAAAAGAGATTTCGTTTAAAACCTAGTGGCAATGTTAAACGGAAGAAAAAAGGTTTGAGGCACATCCTTTCCAATAAATCTTCAAAAAGAAAGCGTCAACTTGGGAAGATGACTTATGTTGATAGTACAGATGTTAAGGCTGTTAAACGGCAACTTGTAGCTAGATAGAATAAAAGGAGTAAAATCATGCGTGTTAAAAGAGGTTTTAAAGCCAGAAAATTTAGAAAGAAAATCTTAAAAAGAGCGAAAGGTTTTTATTCAGCAAATAGTCGTTGTTTTTCAGTGGCTATTGAAAAATCGGATAGAGCTTTAGTCTATCAATATAGAGATCGCAGAAATAAAAAAAGAAACTTCCGTCGTCTTTGGATTCAAAGAATCAACGGAGCGGCTCGTCTTAATGGGACAACTTACTCTTGTTTAATGAATGCTATTCGTAAAAAAGAAATTCCTCTAGATCGTAAAGTATTAGCAGATCTTGCTGTCTTACATCCTAAATCTTTTTCAAAAGTCGTAGAGAAGGCTCTTCATTAAAAAAAAGATTTCCATGAAGGAGAGTGTTTTTGAAAAGAGAAAAAAAAGTCACTTTGAACTTTCTTTAAAAGAAAATGTTCAATCTCTTAAAGGGACTGGTTTGGATTCGGTTCAACTCATACATGAGGCCTTACCAAATTTAAATCTTGAAGATGTGTCTATCTCTCAAACTTGCTTGGGACAAAAATTAAAAACTCCCTTTTTTGTTTGTTCTATGACAGGAGGTTGGAAAGATTCGGAGGAGTTTAATCTCAAATTGGCACAAGCTTGTGAAAAACATTCTTGGGTTATGGGAGTGGGGTCTCAAAGGGGGCAATTAGAAAATCCTGTAAAAGCGGAAGAGTGGAAGAGGATACGAAAATCTTGTCCCAACTTAATTCTTTTAGGAAATATAGGTCTTTCACAAGCTTTAACCATTTCTACAAAAAGTCTTATCCAGCTTATTGATTCTCTTCAAGCTCAAGGAATGATTATTCATTTAAACTCTCTTCAAGAATCTCTTCAAAAAGAAGGAACACCTCAATTTAAAGGAGGTTTGGAATTACTCAAAAAATTAGTCAAAGAATTGCCAGTGCCTTTGATTGTAAAAGAAACAGGTTGTGGATTTTCTCAAGTGAGTTTAGATCGTTTAACCGGTTTAGGTTTAAAAGCTGTAGATGTTAGTGGCTTAGGAGGAACTCATTGGGGAAGATTGGAAGGGAGTCGTTTTTTAAAAGAAGATTTTCGTTCAGGTATTGGGGAAACCTTTGCATCTTGGGGAGTTAATACTTTTGATTCTTTAATTTATGGAAGGGAAAAGACAAGAGATTATGATTTGTGGGCTTCTGGAGGAATTAGAACAGGTTTAGATGCAGCTAAAACTCTTGCTCTCGGAGCAGAAATGGTTGGATTTGCTAGCCCTATTTTAAAGGCTTTAAGTGAAGGGGAAGACATGTTAGATAGAGTCATGACTAAATTAGAATACGAATTAAAAGTGAGTTTATTTTGCACAGGTTCTCAAAATTTAAAAGAAATTAGAGGAGAAAATAAATGGAAGATACAAGATTAAAAGGATTTTCAAAATTAAATTACATGGCTCGTCTTAATAAACTTAAGGAGTTATCTTATTTAGATAAAGAGGATATTTTATATCTTACATCAGGAGGGCTTAAATCTCCTGAAGTGGCTGAAGACTTTATAGAAAATGCTCTCGGTTATTTTGAAATGCCTTTAGGTGTGGCTGTTAATTTTGTTATCAATAATAAGGATTATATTTTGCCTCTTGCTGTTGAAGAAACTTCTATTATTGCAGCTGCTAGTAAAACAGCTCGCTGGATTTCTGAAAATGGGGAGATAACAACAGAAGTTTTAAGTCGTCTTTCTATTGGACAAATACAAATAGCTAAAGTTAAAAAATTTGATCGTTTACAAAAAGCAATTCAAAAGAATTTTCCAGCATGGAAAGAAGATGTGAATAAGAAAGTCCTTTCTGCTATGGTGAAAAGAGGAGGAGGGCTTAAATCTTGGGAGCTTCGCTCTTTAGATCGTCCTGACTCAAAAAAAATGGCCGTCTTACATCTTCATATAGAAACTTGTGATGCTATGGGAGCCAATCTTATCAATCAAGTTTGTGAATATCTAAAAGAACCTCTTGAGAAAGAAAGTCAAGAAGAAGTGACTATGTGTATTCTATCTAACCTTGCTGATAAAAGAATGGTTCGTTCAAAAGTGATTGTTCGCAATCAAGACCCTGTATTGATTGAAAAAATAGAAGAAGCCTCTTTATTTGCAGAGATAGACCCTTACCGAGCCGCTACAAATAATAAAGGTGTCTTAAATGGTATAGATGCTTTGCTTATTGCTACAGGTAATGATTGGAGAGCTGTGGAATCTGGATTGCACGCTTATGCAAGTCGCAAAGGGAGATACACTTCTTTAACCAAGTGGAGAGTTCAAGGAAGGGATCTTCATGGTGTTATGGAAGGTCCTTTTATGTTAGGAACTGTAGGAGGTGTTACAAATTTACATCCTACAGCTCATTTGTGTTCAAAGATTCTTGGTTTTCCTAATTCGGAAGAGTTGGCTTCCCTTTGTTGTTCTTTAGGGTTGGTTCAAAATTTAGGAGCCCTAAGAGCTTTAGTGACAGAAGGGGTCATTGAAGGTCATATGAAACTTCATATCAAAAATTTAGTTTTAAAAACAGGAGCTACTTCTACAGAAAAATCTTTGTTAGAAAAACATTTGATGAATACTTTAAAACAAACAAAAAGAGTGTCTTTTACCCAAGCTGTTAAAGATTTAAATCATTGGAGAAAGACACATCATTGGTCTTAAGTGTCTATTAAAATATAAAAAAATTATTAGCGATTCATTAAATTTTATGGTTACCTTACTAAGATTATGAATATTGTAGAAATATCTTGTCCTTCTAAAACTTTTGTTTTGGGTGAGTATGGAGTTTTAGATAACGGACCAGCTGTTTTATTTAATACATCTCCTCGGTTTAAATGTTTTATTAGAAAAGACGCAAATTCTTCTATAATGAATTCCTCAAATAAGAAAAGTCCTGCTTATCAGTGGATGAAAAAAAATTCTAAGGAATTTCTTGGTGTTTCTTTAGAATGGACAGATCCTTTTAATGGTTATAAAGGGTTTGGTTTTTCTTCTGCTCAATTTAATATTCTTTATGCCTATAGCTCTTTTTTAAGAGGAGAATCTATTGAGAAAATACAACCTCAAAAACTTTGGAGAACTTATCGTGAAATGGAATTTGAAGGTTGGTTGCCTAGTGGGGCTGATATTATTTCTCAATGGATTGGAGGAATTTGTATTTTTGAACAAGATCCTTTATCTGTGGAGTCTTTAACAGCTGTTTTTCCAGATATAGGTTTTTTTGTTTTAAAAACAGGTCAGCAATTAGCAACTCATAAGTATTTAAAATCTTTGAAACTTCCCAATGTGTCTGATTTAAAAGAAATTGCACAAAGAGGTGTGGATAGTATGAAATCTAAAAAAGAGGATGAGTTTATAGATAGTATTAAAGAGTATGGTAAAACTTTGGCAAGAAAAGGTTTTGTTACAGATAAAACAAAAGAAATTTTAGAAAAACTTTCTAAAATTAAAGAAGTTCAAGCTTATAAAGGTTGTGGTGCTATGGGTGCAGAGGCAGTTATTTTACTTTTTAAAATAGAAGACAAAGAGATTGTAAAGTCACAACTTTCGGATTTTGAAATTCTAACAGATGAAAGCCAATTAACTTACGGTGTAGAGTTCCACACCATTACAAAAAACAAAGAGGCTGACATTTGAAATGGGAGGCTTCTTCTTTTTCTAACCTTGCTCTTATAAAATACATGGGAAAAAGGGAATTTAAAAAAGAGGACATGGATTCTAAAAACATTCCTCTTAACTCTTCTTTATCCTATTCACTAAATCATTTTATAACAAAAGTCACTATTCAAAAATGTGAAAGTTTTGAAGATGAGTGGCGTCCTTATAATCTTAATCCCTTTGTTTTTGATTCTTATTTTGTTTATGAAAAAAATTTTTCGGAAAATTCTAAAAAAAAATGCTATCGCTCTTCTCAAGATATTACTTTTGATACAGATTTATCTTCTGAGAACCAAAAAAAATTTCTAGATTTTTTTCAAGTTCTTAAAAGGAAATTTTTTTTTACTGGTTCTTATAGTATAAGCTCTGTTAATAATTTTCCCTTATCTTCTGGAGCTGCTAGCTCAGCTTCTAGTTTTTCTGCTTTAACCTTAGCTGCTTATAAATTGGCTAAAAATGTTTCTTCTCGTAAGGACTATATAGAAAGTTTAACAACAAAAGATTTGTCAGCTATCAGTCGTATAGGTTCAGGTTCTTCTTGTCGTTCTTTTTTTTCTCCTTGGGCTTATTGGAAAGGAGAGTTTGCCACAAAATACGAATGTTCTTTTGGAAATCTTTTGCATCAATTGATTGTTATTGATAGAGGAGTTAAAGAAGTGAGTTCTAGACAAGCTCATGCAAGGGTTTTGGAGAGTCTTTATTTTGAAGGACGAGTTGAAAGAGCAGAAAACCGATTGAATCAATTAATGGTTGCTTTAAAAGCAAAAAACTGGAAAAAATGTTTTGAAATTTCTTGGGATGAGTTTATGGATATGCATTCGCTTTTTGAAACTTCCAATCCTCCTTTTAAATACAAAAGGGATTTATCCGATGAGGTTTTAAATCAACTAGACAGGTTTTGGAAAGAAAAAAAAGATGGTCCTATTGTGACTATGGATGCGGGTGCGAATATTCATTTACTTTATAGGCAAGATCAAAAGAATCTGGTTAAGGAGATAGAAAAGTTATTTTCTCATCATCTGATTTTATCTTCTGATATGGAGTAGAATTTTTTTAAGAGTTGAATTTGTCTTGTTAATGGAGTTATTTTAAGTTTTAAATAAAGTGTTTATGGATTTTAAAAAACGAATTTATGCAAAATGGATTCTGTCAGGGGAGCATAGTGTTTTAAGGTCTAAACCAGCTCTTGTTTTTCCTTTAACTCACTACTATATTGATTTTTCTTATACAGATACTGAGGAACCTTTAAGTATTAAGCATAGTGGTCAGGATCAATCTGGTTTAGATTTTTCTTTTTCACCTTTATTTGAAGAGGCTCTAGCATTAGTTAATAAAAAACGGAAAGATTTAAAAGGGGTTATTTATATAGATAGCCAAGTGCCTTTTGGTGCAGGGCTTGGGTCTTCAGCTATTTTATCTGTAGCTTGTGCTTTGTTATTTCAGCATAAATCTTGGATTCAAAAAGAGGATTTAAAAGAGATTGCTAAAAAATTGGAGGACTTGTTTCATAAGCAAAGTAGTGGAATAGATGTTGCTGCTGTTTTAGAAGGAAAACCTTTGTTGTTTCAGGGAGGAGAAATTCAAAAGTATTTAGAGCCTTCCAAATTAAAACCTTTTTTGTATCTGTCTTATTCAGGAAGAAGGTCTTCCACTTTTTTTAGTATCTCTAAAGTGGAAAAATTTTTCAAAGGTCAACGACAAGATGACTTAGCTAAGATAGATGAAAAGATGGCTCGTTCTGTTGAACTTTGTTTGTCGGCCATGATGTCGGAAGATAGGGAATCCATGATGAAAAAATTACAAGAAGGACTTTCTTTAGGAGAAGATTGTTTTAGACAGTTCAGTTTATTGTCTTATGATTTAGAATCTCATAGTCAAAAATTAAAAGAGGCAGGGGCTTTAGCAACCAAACCAACGGGTTCAGGTTTAGGTGGTTATGTTATCAGTTTGTGGGATAGGGAAGTTCCTAAGAATTTAGGAATAGAATTTAAGCCAGTTTCTCTATAATTTAAAACAATTTCTCTGTAATTTTATACCAATTTCTCTGTAATTTTATAACAATTTCTCTGTAATTTAAACCAGTTTCTCTATAATTTAAGCCAATTTCTCTGTAATTTTATACCAATTTCTCTGTAAAATAGGGTTTTTTTACAAATAGAAAATAAGTAGAGTGTAATAATTACATTCTATAATAAAAAATTAGAAAATCTCTCTAAAGTAATGTTAGATAATTGAACCATTTTTAAACAAGGATGTAAATTATGAAGTTTCTTTTTTTCATTTTAGATAGATTTTTTTTAATTTCAATTGTTTTTCTTTTTAATTCTCTTGCTATAGCTGAAGAGATTCATAGAGCGGCTAAAGATGGAAATACAGCTGAAGAGATTCATAGAGTGGCTAGAGATGGAAATACAGCTGAAGAGATTCATGAAGCGACTAGAGATGGAAATACAAAAGCAGCATCTCTTTTTTTTAAAGAAGGAATAGATCCTAATATAAAAGACGAAGACGGAAGAACAGCTCTTCATAACGCAAGTTTTAGAGGGAATTTAGAAGTTGTTAAAGTTTTTCTTGAACACGGTGCTGATATCCATGCTAAAGACGGATATGGAAGAACAGCTCTTCATCAAGCAAGTCATAAAGGCCATCTAGAAGTTGTTGAAGTTCTTTTTGAACACGATGCTGATATTAATGCCAAAGACAAAAATGGCAATACAGCTCTTCATATAGCAAGTCATAAAGGCCATCCAGAAGTTGTTAAAGTTTTTCTTGAACACGGTGCTGATATCCATGCTAAAGACAAATATGGAAAGACAGCTCTTCATGCAGCAAGTGCTTACAGACGTCCAGAAGTTGTTAAAGTTCTTCTTGAAAGAGGTGCTGATATTAATGCCAAAGACAAAAATGGCAATACAGCTCTTCATATAGCAAGTTATCAAGGTTATCCAGAAGTTGTTAAAGTTTTTCTTGAAGGAGGTGCTGATATTCATGCCAAAGATGGATATGGAAAGACAGCTCTTCATCAAGCAAGTGGTAAAGGTTATTTAGAAGTTGTTAAAGTTCTTCTTGAACACGGTGTTGATATCCATGCTAAAGACAAATATGGCAATACAGCTCTTCGTAACGCAAGTTTTTTCGGGCATCCAGAAATTGTTGAAGTTCTTCTTGAAAGAGGTGCTGATATTGATGCCAAAGACGGATATGGAAGCACAGCTCTTCATGTAGCAAGTTTTATAGGGAATTTAGAAGTTGTTAAAGTTTTTCTTAAACACGGTGCTGATATGAATGCCAAAGACAAAAATGGAAGAACATCTCTTCATCAAGCAAGTTTTAAAGGTTATTTAGAAGTTGTTAAAGTTTTTCTTGAATACGGTGCTGATATTAATACAAAAGATAAAGATGGAAAAACAGCTCTTCATCAAGCAAGTTTTTTCGGGCGTTCAGAAGTTGTTAAATTTCTTCTTGAACACGGTGCTGATATCCATGCTAAAGACAAATATGACAAAACATCTCTTCATCAAGCAAGTTTTTTTGGGCGTTCAGAAGTTGTTAAAGTTCTTCTTGAATACGGTGCTGATATTAATGCAAAAGATAACGTTGGAAGAACATCTCTTCATCAAGCAAGTCATAAAGGCCATCCAGAAGTTGTTGAAGTTCTTCTTGAATACGGTGCTGATATTTATGCTAAAGATAGAGGTGGAAATACAGCTCTTTATAAAGCAAGTGTTAAAGGAGATCTAAAAATTGTTAAACTTCTTAAAAACTTGGCTAGTGCAAATGAAAGAAATGAAACTTCTTCTGTTACTAAATGTCGTGAGAGTTTTTAAAATGTTTTTGTTAGTTAATCTTTTTTTAGGTGTTAAATTATTATGAAAATCTTTTTGTTAGTTAATCATTTTTTAGGTGTTAAATTATTATGAAAATCTTTTTAATTTCAATTTTTTTTCTTTTTAGTTCTCTTGTTATAGCTGAAGAGATTCATGAACTGGCTAGAGATGGAAATGCAAAAGCAGTATCTCTTCTTTTAAAAGCAAAAGTAGATCCTAATATAAAAGACGAAGACGGAAGAACAGCTCTTCATCAAGCAAGTTATTACGGGCGTTCAGAAGTTGTTGAAGTTCTTCTTGAACACGGTGCTGATATCCATGCCAAAGACGGATCTGGCTATACATCTCTTCATAACGCAAGTTTTAGAGGGAATTTAGAAGTTGTTAAAGTTTTTCTTGAACGCGGTGCTGATATCCATGCTAAAGACGGATATGGAAAGACATCTCTTCATCAAGCAAGTCATAAAGGCCATTTAGAAGTTGTTAAAGCTCTTCTTGAACACGGTGCTGATATTAATGCCAAAGATGAGTATGGCAATACATCTCTTCATAACGCAAGTTTTAGAGGGAATTTAGAAGTTGTTAAATTTCTTCTTGAAGGAGATGTTGATATCCATGCAAAAGACAAAAATGGCAATACAGCTCTTCATAACGCAAGTTTTAACGGGCGTTCAGAAGTTGTTAAACTTCTTCTTGAACACGGTGCTGATATTAATGCCAAAGACAAATATGGAAATACAGCTCTTCATAACGCAAGTATTAACAGGCATTTAGAAGTTGTTAAATTTCTTCTTGAACACGGTGCTGATATCCATGCTAAAGAAAAATATGGCCATACAGCTCTTCATCGAGCTGTTGAAAAAGGTCATCCAGAAGTTGTTAAACTTCTTCTTGAACACGGTGCTGATATTAATGCCAAAGACGGATTTGGCCATACAGCTCTTCATCAAGCAAGTTTTAACGGACATTCAGAAGTTGTTAAATTTCTTCTTGAACACGATGTTGATATTAATGCCAAAGACGGATCTGGCTATACAGCTCTTCATAACGCAAGTTTTAAAGGAGATCTAAAAATTGTTAAAGTTCTTCTTCTTAAAAGAGATGTTGATATTAATGCCAAAGAAAAATATGGCCATACAGCTCTTCATCAAGCAAGTCGTAAAGGTCATTTAAAAGTTGTTAAATTTCTTCTTGAACACGGTGCTGATATCCATGCTAAAGAAAAATATGGCCATACAGCTCTTCATCGAGCTGTTGAAAAAGGTCATCCAGAAGTTGTTAAACTTCTTCTTGAACACGGTGCTGATATTAATGCCAAAGACGGATTTGGCCATACAGCTCTTCATCAAGCAAGTTTTAACGGACATTCAGAAGTTGTTAAATTTCTTCTTGAACACGATGTTGATATTAATGCCAAAGACAAAAATGGAAATACAGCTCTTCATAAAGCAAGTTTTAAAGGAGATCTAAAAATTGTTAAAGTTCTTCTTCTTAAAAGAGATGTTGATATTAATGCTAAAGACAAAAATGGAAAAACAGCTCTTCAGCAAGCAATTCGTAAAGGTCATTTAAAAGTTGTTAAAGTTCTTAAAAAAAAGGTTAGTGCAAATGAAAAAAATAAAACTTCTTCTGTTTTTAAATGTCGTGAGAGTTTTTAAAATGTTTTTGTTAGTTAATCATTTTTTAGGGTGTTAAATTATTATGAAAATCTTTTTAATTTCAATTTTTTTTCTTTTTAGTTCTTTTGTTCTAGCTGAAGAGATTCATGTAGCGGCTAGAGATGGAAATGCAAAAGAAGTATCTCTTCTTTTAAAAGCAGGAGTAGATCCTAATATAAAAGACGGACATGGAAAGACAGCTCTTCATGAAGCAAGTGCTTACGGGCGTTCAGAAGTTGTTAAACTTCTTCTTGAAAGAGGTGTTGATATGAATGCCAAAGAAAGATATGGCAATACAGCTCTTCATAAAGCAAGTGTTTACGGGCGTTCAGAAATTGTTGAAGTTCTTCTTGAATACGGTGCTGATATTCATGTCAAAGATAACGAAGGTAAGACAGCTCTTCATGAAGCAAGTGCTTACGGACGCTCAGAAGTTGTTAAACTTCTTCTTGAAAGAGGTGCTGATATGAATGCCAAAGACAAATATGGCAATACAGCTCTTCATAAAGCAAGTGTTTACGAGCATCCAGAAGTTGTTAAACTTCTTCTTGAAAGAGGTGTTGATATTAATGCTAAAGACATACATGGCAATACATCTTTTCATCAAGCAATTATTTACGGGCGTTCAGAAATTATTAAAGTTCTTCTTGAAGGAGGTGCTGATATTGATGCCAAAGATGAGCATGGCAATACAGCTCTTCATAAAGCAAGTGTTGAAGGTTATTCAGAAGTTGTTAAACTTCTTCTTGAAAGAGGTGCTGATATGAATGCCAAAAACGGATATGGCGATACAGCTCTTCATGAAGCAAGTGTTTACAAGCGTTCAAAAGTAGTTTCACTTCTTAAAAACAAGGCTCGTGCAAATGAAAAAAATGAAACTTCTTTTGTTTCTAAATGTCGTGAGAGTTTTTAAAATGTTTTTGTTAGTTAATCTTTTTTTAGGTGTTAAATTATTATGAAAATGTTTTTAATTTCAATTTTTTTTCTTTTTAGTTCTTTTGTTATAGCTGAAGAGATTCATGTAGCGGCTAGAGATGGAAATGCAAAAGCAGTATCTCTTCGTTTAAAAGCAGGAGTAGATCCTAATATAAAAGACGAAGACGGAAGAACAGCTCTTCATCAAGCAAGTTTTAGAGGGAATTTAGAAGTTTTTCAAGTTCTTCTTGAATACGGTGCTGATATCCATGAAAAAGACAAAAATGGCAATACAATTCTTCATCAAGCAAGTTTTTACGGGCATTCAGAAATTGTTAAAATTCTTCTTGAAGGAGGTGTTGATATCCATGCCAAAGACGGATATGGAAAGACAGTTCTTCATCAAGCAAGTGGTAAAGATTATCCAGAACTTGTTAAACTTCTTCTTAAAGGAGATGTTGATATCCATGCAAAAGACATATATGGCAATACAGCTCTTCATCAAGCAATTATTTACGGGCGTTCAGAAGTTGTTAAAGTTCTTCTTGAACACGGTGCTGATCTCCAGGCCAAAGACAAATATGGCAATACAGCTCTTCATAAAGCAAGTGTTTTTGGGAGTTCAGAAGTTGTTAAAGTTCTTCTTAAAGGAGGTGCTGATATTAATGCAAAAGACGGATATGGAAAGACAGTTCTTCATAGCGCAAGTTATAAAGGTCATCCAGAAGTTGTTGAAGTTCTTCTTGAAGAAAGTGCTGATATCCATGCCAAAGACAAATATGGCAATACAGCTCTTCATAAAGCAAGTGTTAACGGGCGTTCAGAAGTTGTTAAAGTTCTTCTTGAAAGAGGTGCTGATATTGATGCTAAAGACATGCATGGCAATACAGCTCTTCATGCAGCAAGTTTTAAAGGTCATCCAAAAGTTGTTGAAGTTCTTCTTGAAGGAGGTGCTGATATTAATGCCAAAGACGGATATGGAAATACAGCTCTTCATCAAGCAAGTGGTAAAGGTCATCCAGAAGTTGTTAAAGTTCTTCTTGAAGGAGGTATTGATATTCATGTAAAAGATGGAGGTAAAAATACAGCTCTTCATAGTGCAAGTTATAAAGGTCATCCAAAAGTTGTTGAATTTCTTCTTGAAAGAGGTGCTGATATTAATGCCAAAGACGGATATGGAAATACAGCTCTTCATCAAGCAAGTGGTAAAGGTTATTTAGAAGTTGTTAAAATTTTTCTTGAATACGGTGCTGATATCCATGCTAAGGACATACATGGCAATACAGCTCTTCATGTAGCAAGTTTTAAAGGTCATCCAAAAGCTGTTAAACTTCTTCTTGAATACGGTGCTGATATTAATGCCAAAGACAAAAATGGAAGAACAGCTCTTCAGCAAGCAAGTTTTAAAGGTCATTTAGAAGTTGTTAAACTTCTTAAAAACGAGGCTAGTGCAAATGAAAAAAATGAAACTTCTTCTGTTTCTAAATGTCGTGAGAGTTTTTAAAATGTTTTTGTTAGTTAATCATTTTTTAGGGTGTTAAATTATTATGAAAATCTTTTTAATTTCAATTTTTTTTCTTTTTAATTCTCTTGTTATAGCTGAAGAGATTCATAGAGCGGCTAGAGATGGAAATAGAGCTGAAGAGATTCATGTAGCGACTAGAGATGGAAATACAGCTGAAGAGATTCATGTAGCGACTAGAGATGGAAATACAAAAGAAGTATCTCTTCTTTTTAAAGAAGGAATAGATCCTAATATAAAAGACGAAGACGGAAGAACAGCTCTTCATCAAGCAAGTTTTAGAGGGAATTTAGAAGTTGTTAAAGTTTTTCTTGAACACGGTGCTGATATTAATGCTAAAGACAAATATGGCAATACAGTTCTTCATCAAGCAAGTTTTAAAGGTCATCCAGATCTTGTTAAATTTCTTCTTGAAAGAGGTGCTGATATGAATGCCAAGGACAAAAATGGCAATACAGCTCTTCATAACGCAAGTTTTAAAGGTCATCCAGAAGTTGTTAAACTTCTTCTTGAACACGATGCTGATATCCATGCCAAAGACGAGTATGGCAATACAGCTCTTCATAAAGCAAGTGTTAAAGGAGATCTAAAAGTTGTTAAAGTTCTTCTTGAAGGAGGTGCTGATATGAATGCCAAAGATAGAGGTGGAAATACAGCTCTTCATAAAGCAAGTTTTAAAGATCATCCAGAAGTTGTTAAAGTTCTTCTTAAAGGAGGTGCTGATATTAATGCTAAAGACAAATATGGCAATACAGCTCTTCATAAAGCAAGTGTTAAAGGTTATTTAGAAACTGTTAAAGTTCTTCTTAAAGGAGGTGCTGATATTAATGCCAAAGATAGAGGTGGAAATACAGCTCTTCATCAAGCAAGTCGTAAAGGTTATTTAGAAGTTATTAAACTTTTTCTTGAATACGGTGCTGATATCCATTCTAAAGACAAATATGGCAATACAGATTTTCATAACGCAAGTTTTAAAGGAGATCTAAAAGTTGTTAAAATTCTTCTTGAATACGGTGCTGATATCCATGCTAAAGACATATATGGAAATACAGCTCTTCATAAAGCAAGTGGTAAAGGTTATTTAGAAGTTGTTGAAGTTCTTCTTGAAGGAGGTGCTGATATTAATGGCAAAGACAAAAAGGGAAGAACAGCTCTTCAGCACGCAAGTTTTTATGGGCGTTCAGAAGTTGTTAAACTTCTTAAAAACAAGCTTAGTGCAAATCAAAAAAATGAAACTTCTTCTAAATGTCGTGAGAGTTTTTAAAATGTTTTTGTTAGTTAATTTTTTTATAGGGTGTTAAATTATTATGAAAATCTTTTTAATTTCAATTTTTTTTCTTTTTAGTTCTCTTGTTATAGCTGAAGAGATTCATGTAGCGGCTAGAGATGGAAATGCAAAAAAAGTATCTCTTCTTTTAAAAGCAGGAGTAGATCCTAATATAAAAGACGGACATGGAAAGACAGCTCTTCATGAAGCAAGTGCTTACGGGCGTTCAGAAGTTGTTAAAGTTTTTCTTGAACACGGTGTTGATATTCATGCCAAAAACGGATATGGCGAGACAGCTCTTCATAATGCAAGTTTTAACGGAAATTTAGAAGTTGTTAAACTTCTTCTTGAAGGAGGTGTTGATATCCATGCCAAAGACAAAAATGGCAATACATCTCTTCATAACGCAAGTTTTAACGGGCATTTAGAAGTTGTTAAAGTTTTTCTTGAACACGGTGCTGGTCTCCAGGCCAAAGACAAAAATGGTAATACATCTCTTCATAAAGCAAGTTTTAGAGGTCATCCAAAAGTTGTTAAGGTTCTTCTTGAAAGAGATGCTGATATTAATGCTAAAGACAAATATGGAAGCACAGCTCTTCATAACGCAAGTTTTAAAGGGGATTTAGAAGTTGTTAAATTTCTTCTTGAAAGAGGTGTTGATATCCATGCTAGAAAAGACGAAAATGGAAATACAGCTCTTCATAACGCAAGTGTTAAAGGTTATTTAGAAGTTGTTAAAGTTCTTCTTGAATACGGTGCTGATATTAATGTTAAAGATGGAAGTGGAAATACAGCTCTTCATAAAGCAAGTTTTTACGGGCGTTCAGAAGTTGTTAAAGTTCTTCTTGAAAGAGGTGCTGATATTAATGCCAAAGACAAATATGGAAATACAGCTCTTCATAACGCAAGTTTTAAAGGGGATTTAGAAGTTGTTAAACTTCTTCTTAAAGGAGGTGCTGATATGAATGCCAAGGACAAAAATGGCAATACAGCTCTTTTTCAAGCAAGTCGTAAAGGTCATTTAGAAGTTATTAAACTTCTTCTTGAAAGAGGTGTTGATATTAATGCCAAAGACAGATATGGCAATACAACTCTTCATAATGCAAGTTATAAAGGAGATCCAAAACTTGTTATTGTTAAACTTCTTCTTGAACACGGTGCTGATATTAATGCCAAAGACAAATATGGGAATACAGCTCTTCATAAAGCAAGTGGTAAAGGGAATTTAGAAGTTGTTAAACTTCTTCTTGAATACGGTGCTGATATTAATGCCAAAGACAAAAATGGAAGAACAGCTCTTCAGCAAGCAAGTTTTTACGGGCGTTCAGAAGTTGTTAAATTTCTTAAAAACAAGCTTAGTGCAAATGAAAAAAATGAAACTTCTTCTGTTTCTAAATGTCGTGAGAGTTTTTAAAATGTTTTTGTTAGTTAATTATTTTTTAGGTGTTAAATTATTATGAAAATGTTTTTAATTTCAATTTTTTTTCTTTTTAATTCTCTTGTTATAGCTGAAGAGATTCATAAAGCGACTAGAGATGAAAATGCAAAAAAAGTAGATCTTCTTTTAAAAGCAGGAGCAGATCCTAATAGCAGAGACAAAGACGGAAGAACATTTCTTCATGTAGCAAGTGCTAACGGGCGTTCAGAAGTTGTTAAAGTTCTTCTTGAATACGGTGCTGATATTAATGCTAAAGATGGACATGGCAATACAGTTCTTCATGAAGCAAGTTTTAATGGGCGTTTAGAAGTTGTTAAACTTCTTCTTGAAAGAGATGCTGATATTAATGCTAAGGACAAAAATGGCAATACAGCTCTTCATAACGCAAGTTTTAAAGGAGATCTAAAAGTTGTTAAACTTCTTCTTGAAAGAGATGCTGATATCCATGTTAAAGATGGAAGTGAAAATACAGCTCTTCATAAAGCAAGTTTTTATGGGTATTCAGAAATTGTTAAACTTCTTCTTGAATACGGTGCTGATATTAATGCCAAAGACAAATATGGAAATACAGCTCTTCATAAAGCAAGTGTTAAAGGTTATTTAGAAGTTGTTGAAGTTCTTCTTAAAAGAGGTGCTGATATCAATGCCAAAGATAGAGGTGGAAATACAGCTCTTCATCAAGCAAGTTATAAAGGTCATCCAAAAGTTGTTCAACTTCTTCTTGAAAGAGGTGCTGATATTAATGCTAAAGACAAATATGGCAATACAACTCTTCATAACTCAAGTTATAAAGGAGATCCAAAAGTTGTTAAGGTTCTTCTTGAATACGATGCTGATATTGATGCTAAAGACAAATATGGAAATACAGCTCTTCATAACGCAAGTTTTAAATCTTATCCAGAAGTTGTTAAAGTTCTTCTTGAAGGAGGTGCTGATATTAATGCAAAAGATAGAGGTGGAAATACATCTCTTCATAAAGCAAGTGTTAAAGGTCATCCAGAAGTTGTTAAACTTCTTCTTGAAGGAGATGTTGATATTCATGCCAAAAACGGATATGGCGAGACAGCTCTTCATAACTCAAGTTATAAAGGTCATCCAGAAGTTGTTAAACTTCTTAAAAACAAGCTTAGTGCAAATCAAAAAAATGAAACTTCTTCTGTTTCTAAATGTCGTGAGAGTTTTTAAAATGTTTTTGTTAGTTAATTTTTTTTAGATGTTAAATTATTATGAAAATCTTTTTAATTGTAATTTTTTTCTTTTTAGTTCTCTTGTTATAGCTGAATAGATTCATGTAGCGGCTAGAGATGGAAATGCAAAAAAAGTATCTCTTCTTTTAAAAGCAAAAGTAGATCCTAATAAAAAAGACGAAAATGGCAATACAGCTCTTCATTTAGCAAGTGTTTACGGGCGTTCAGAAATTGTTAAATTTCTTCTTGAGGAGGTGTTGATATCCATGCTAAAAAAGACGGATATGGCAATACAGCTTACAAATAGCAAATTTGACAGATCATCCAGAAGTTGTTAAGTTTCTTAAAAACAAGGCGGGTGCTAGTGCAAATCAAAAAAATAAAACTTTTTCATCTTCTAAATGTCGTGAGAGTTTTTAAAAAATGTTTTGTCAGTTAATTCTTTTTTAGGGTGTTAAATTATTATGAAAATCTTTTTAATTGTAATTTTTTTTCTTTTTAGTTTTCTTGTTATAGCTGAAGAGATTCATGTAGCGGCTAGATATGGAAATACAAAAGAAGCATCTCTTCTTTTAAAAGCAAAAACAGATCCTAATATAAAAGACGAAGACGGAAGAACATCTCTTCATGTAGCAAGTGGTAAAGGTTATTTAGAAGCTGTTAAAGTTCTTCTTAAAAGAGGTGCTGATATTAATGCAAAAGACAAATATGGCCATACAGCTCTTTATAACGCAAGTTTTAATGGACATTCAGAAGTTGTTAAATTTCTTCTTAAAGGAGGTGCTGATCTCCAGGCCAAAGAAGTATATGGCAATAATACAGCTCTTCATGTAGCAATTTTTAGAGGGAATTTAGAAGTTGTTAAAGTTCTTCTTAAAGGAGGTGCTGATATCAATGCAAAAGACAAATATGGCTATACAGCTCTTCATGAAGCAATTCTAGGGGATTTAGAAATTGTTAGGGTTCTTCTTGAAAGAGGTGCTGACATTAATGCTAAAGACAGATATGGAGAAACAGCTCTTCATCAAGCAAAGTTTTACGGGCGTTCAGAACTTGTTAAAGTTCTTCTTAAATACGGTGCTGATATTAATGTAAAAGACAAAAATGGAAAAACAGCTCTTCAAATAGCAAGTTATAAAAGTCATCCAAGTTATAAAGGTCATCCAGAAGTTGATAAAATTTTTAAAAACTTGGCTAGTGCAAATGAAAAAAATGAAACTTCTTCTGTTACTAAATGTCGTGAGAGTTTTTAAAATGTTTTTGTTAGTTAATCTTTTTTTAGGGTGTTAAATTATTATGAAAATCTTTTTAATTTCAATTTTTTTTCTTTTTAGTTCTCTTGTTATAGCTGAAGGGATTCATAAAGCGGCTAGAGATGGAAATACAAAAGAAGTATCTCTTCTTTTAAAAGCAGGAGTAGATCCTAATATAAAAGACGAAGACGGAAGAACAGCTCTTCAGCAAGCAAGTTGGAAAGCTTATCCAGAAGTTGTTAAAGTTCTTCTTGAAGGAGGTGCTGATATCCATGCCAAAGACAAAGACGGAAGAACATCTCTTCATGAAGCAAGTGTTAAAGGTTATTTAGAAGTTGTTAAAGTTCTTCTTGAAAACGGTGCTGATATCAATGCTAAAGACAGATATGGCGATACATCTCTTCATGTAGCAAGTTATAAAGGTCATTCAGAAGTTGTTAAATTTCTTCTTAAAGGAGAAGGTATTGATATTAATGCCAAAAATATATATGCCAATAATACAGCTCTTCATCAAGCAAGTTTTCTAGGGTATTCAGAAATTATTAAAGTTCTTCTTGAATACGGTGCTGATATTAATGCTAAAGACAAGTATGGTGATACAGCTCTTCATGAAGCAAGTGTTTATGGGTATTCAGAAATTGTTAAACTTCTTCTTGAAGGAGGTGCTGATATTAATGCAAAAAATAAAGATGGAAATACAGCTCTTCATAAAGCAAGTGTTAAAGGTTATTTAGAAGTTATTCAAGTTCTCCTTGAAGGAGATATTGATATCCATGTAAAAGATAAAAATGGAAGAACAGCTCTTCATGAAGCAAGTCGTGAAGGTCGTTTAGAAACTGTTAAAGTTCTTCTTGAACACGGTGCTGATATTAATGCCAAAGACAAATATGGCTATACATCTCTTCATGCAGCAAGTTATAAAGGTCATACAGAAGTTGTTAAAGTTCT
Source organism: Bdellovibrionales bacterium (assembly GCA_963692945.1). Classification (GTDB taxonomy): domain Bacteria; phylum Bdellovibrionota; class Bdellovibrionia; order Bdellovibrionales; family UBA1609; genus JACOND01. The sequence continues at coordinate 1,286,794 of OY843585.1, read as the reverse complement.
TCTTGAATACGGTGCTGATATCCATGCCAAAGACGGATATGGCAATAATACAGCTCTTCATGAAGCAAGTTTTAAAGGTTATCCAGAAATTGTTAAAGTTCTTCTTGAACACGGTGCTGATATTAATGCAAAAGACAAATATGGCAATACAGTTCTTCATAAAGCAAGTCGTGAAGGTCATTTAGAAGTTGTTAAAGTTCTTCTTGAACACGGTGTTGATATTAATGCCAAAGATAAAAATGGTAATACAGTTTTTCATATAGCAAGTGTTAGAGGGGATTTAGAAATTGTTAAAGTTCTTCTTGAAAGAGGTGCTGATATTCATGCCAAAAACAGATATGGCGAGACAGCTCTTCATGAAGCAAGTGTTTACGGGCGTTCAGAAATTGTTTCACTTATTAAAAACAAGGTTAGTGCAAATGAAAAAAATAAAACTTCTTCTGTTACTAAATGTCGTGAGAGTTTTTAAAATGTTTTGTCAGTTAATTTTTTTAGGTGTTAAATTATTATGAAAATCTTTTTAATTTCAATTTTTTTTCTTTTTAGTTCTCTTGTTAGAGCTGAAGAGATTCATAGAGCGGCTAGAGATGGAAATACAGAAAAAGTATCTCTCCTTTTAAAAGCAGGAGTAGATCCTAATAAAAAAGACAAAAATGGCAATACAGCTCTTCATGAAGCAAGTTTTAATGGGTATTTAGAAACTATTAAATTTCTTCTTGAAAACGGTGCTGATATTAATGTAAAAGACAAACATGATAGTACATCTCTTCATAGAGCAAGTTTTAATGGATATTCAGAAGTTGTTAAATTTCTTCTTAAGGGAGGAGCTGATATGAATGCCAAAGACAAATATGGCAATACATCTCTTCATCAAGCAGGTGTTTACGATCATCCAGAAGTTGTTAAAGTTCTTCTTAAAGGAGGTGCTGAGATTAATGCTAAAGACATACATGGCAATACATCTCTTCATCAAGCAATTATTTACGGGCGTTCAGAAGTTGTTAAAATTCTTTTTGAATACGGTGCTGATATCCATGCCAAAAACGGATATGGCGAGACATCTCTTCATAAAGCAAGTGTTTACGGGAGTTTAGAAGTTGTTAAATTTCTTCTTAAAAGAGGTGTTGATATCAATGCTAAAGACAAATATGGCAATACGGCTCTTCACTTAGCAAGTTTGATAGGTCGTTCAGAAGTTGTTAAGTTTCTTAAAAACGAGGCTAGTGCAAATCAAAAAAATAAAACTTCTTCTGTTACTAAATGTCGTGAGAGTTTTTAAAATGTTTTTGTTAGTTAATTCTTTTTTAGGTGTTAAATTATTATGAAAATCTTTTTAATTTCAATTTTTTTTCTTTTTAGTTCTCTTGTTATAGCTGAAGGGATTCATAAAGCGGCTAGAGATGGAAATACAAAAGAAGTATCTCTTCTTTTAAAAGCAGGAGTAGATCCTAATATAAAAGACGAAGACGGAAGAACAGCTCTTCAGCAAGCAAGTTGGAAAGCTTATCCAGAAGTTGTTAAAGTTCTTCTTGAATACGGTGCTGATATCCATGCTAAAGACATGCATGGCAATACAGTTCTTCATGAAGCAAGTGTTAAAGGGGATTTAGAAGTTGTTAAAGTTCTTCTTGAAAACGGTGCTGATATCAATGCTAAAGACAGATATGGCGATACATCTCTTCATAACGCAAGTTTTAAAGGAGATCTAAAAGTTGTTAAACTTCTTCTTAAAGGAGGAGGTATTGATATTAATGCCAAAAACATATATGCCAATAATACAGCTCTTCATAAAGCAAGTTTTTATGGGTATTCAGAAATTGTTGAAGTTCTTCTTGAATACGGTGCTGATATTAATGCTAAAGACAAGTATGGTGATACAGCTCTTCATGAAGCAAGTGTTTATGGGTATTCAGAAATTGTTAAACTTCTTCTTGAAGGAGGTGCTGATATTAATGCAAAAAATAAAGATGGAAATACAGCTCTTCATAAAGCAAGTGTTAAAGGTTATTTAGAAGTTATTCAAGTTCTCCTTGAAGGAGATATTGATATCCATGTAAAAGATAAAAATGGAAGAACAGCTCTTCATGAAGCAAGTTTTAATGGGTATTTAGAAACTGTTAAAGTTCTTCTTGAACACGGTGCTGATATGAATGCTAAAGACAAAAATGGCGATACACCTCTTCATAAAGCAAGTATTTACGGGCGTTCAGAAGTTGTTAAACTTCTTTTTGAAAACTTGGCTAGTGCAAATCAAAAAAATGAAACTTCTTCTGTTACAAAATGTCGCGAGAGTTTTTAAAAAGTTTTTGTTAGTTAATTTTTTTTAGGTGTTAAATTATTATGAAAATGTTTTGTCAGTTAATTTTTTTAGGGTGTTAAATTATTATGAAAATGTTTTGTCAGTTAATTTTTTTAGGGTGTTAAATTATTATGAAAATCTTTTTAATTGTAATTTTTTTTCTTTTTAGTTCTCTTGTTCTAGCTGAAGAGATTCATAGAGCGATTAAATATGGGAATGCAGAAAAAGTATCTCTTCTTTTAAAAGCAAAAGTAGATCCTAATATAAAAGACGAAGAGGGAAGAACATCTCTTCATATAGCAAGTGTTAAAGGTTCTTTAGAAATTGTTAAAGTTCTTCTTAAATACAGTGCTGATATTAATGCCAAAGGCGAATATGACAATACAGCTCTTCATAACGCAAGTGTGAATGGACATTTAGAAATTGTTAAATTTCTTCTTAAGGGAGGTGCTGATATTAATGTCAAAGACGGATATGGCAATACAGCTCTTCATAAAGCAAGTGGTAAAGGAAATTTAGAAATTGTTAAAGTTCTTCTTGAATACGGTGCTGAGATTAATACTAAAGACAAATATGGCAATACATCTTTTCAGCTAGCAAGTTTTAGAGGGTATCCAGAAGTTGTTAAAGTTCTTTTTAAAGAAGGTGCTGATATTAATGCTAAAGACAAAAATGGAAAAACAGCTCTTCATGAAGCAAGTTATAAACGGGATTTAGAAAATGTTAAATTTCTTCTTGAACACGGTGCTGAGATTAATGCCAAAGAGAAGTATGGCAATACAGCTCTTCATAACGCAAGTTTGATAGGGTATTCAGAAGTTGTTGAAGTTCTTCTTGAATACGGTGCTGATATTAATGCTAAAGACAAATATGGCTATACATCTCTTCAGCGAGCAAGTTTTAGAGGTCATTTAGAAGTTGTTAAAGTTCTTCTTGAAAGAGGTGCTGATATTAATGCCAAAGGCGAATCTGGCAATACAGCTCTTCACACAGCAAGTTTTAGAGGTCATCCAGAAGTTGTTGAAGTTCTTCTTAAACGCGGTGCTGATATTAATGCCAAAGGCGAATATGGCAATACAGCTCTTCAGCAAGCAAGTGTTAAAGGGTATTCAGAAGTTGTTAAAGTTCTTCTTAAATACGGTGCTGATATCCATGCCAAAGACAAAAATGGTAATACAGTTCTTCATCAAGCAAGTCGTGAAGGTCATTTAGAAGTTGTTAAAGTTCTTCTTGAAAGAGGTGCTGATATTAATGCAAAAGACAAAAATGGAAGCACAGCTCTTCATAACGCAAGTGTTTACGGTTACGGGCGTTCAGAAGTTGTTGAAGTTCTTCTTAAAGGAGGTGCTGATATTAATGCTAAAGACAAAAATGGAAAAACAGCTCTTCATGAAGCAAGTGTTAGAGGTCATTTAGAACTTATTAAAGTTCTTCTTAAAGGAGGTGCTGATATCAATGCTAAAGATAGAGGTGGAGCTACAGCTCTTTATGAAGCAAGTTTTAGAGAGGATTTAAAAGTTGCTAAATTTCTTCTTGAAAACGGTGCTGATATCCATGCTAAAGATAGAGGTGGAGCTACAGCTCTTCATGAAGCAAGTGGTAAAGGGAATTTAGAAGTTGTTAAATTTCTTCTTGAAAACGGTGCTGATATTAATGCTAAAGACAGATATAACGATACAGCTCTTCATGAAGCAAGTTTTAGAGAGGATTTAAAAGTTGTTAAATTTCTTCTTGAAAGAGGAGCAAATATCCATGCCAAAAATGTACATGGCAATACAGCTCTTCGCATAGCAAAGTTTAAAGGTTATTTAGAAATTGTTAAACTTCTTAAAAACAAGGCTAGTGCAAATCAAAAAAATGAAACTTCTTCTGTTACTAAATGTCGTGAGAGTTTTTAAAATGTTTTTGTCAGTTAATTTTTTTTAAGTGTTAAATTATTATGAAAATCTTTTTAATTTCAATTTTTTTTCTTTTTAGTTCTCTTGTTATAGCTGAAGAGATTCATGAAGCGGCTAGAGATGGAGATACAGAAAAAGTATCTCTTCTTTTAAAAGCAGGAGTAGATCCTAATAAAAAAGACAACTATGGCAATACAGTTCTTCATGTAGCAAGTGGTAAAGGTCGTTTAGAAGTTGTTAAAGTTCTTCTTAAAGGAGATGCTGATATCCATGCCAAAGACAAATATGGCAATACATCTCTTCATGAAGCAAGTTTTAATGGGTATTTAGAAACTATTAAATTTCTTCTTGAATACGGTGCTGATATTAATGTAAAAAACAAACATGATAGTACATCTCTTCATAGAGCAAGTTTTAATGGACATTCAGAAGTTGTTAAATTTCTTCTTGAACACGGTGCTGATATCCATGCCAAAGAGAAGTATGGCAATACAGCTCTTCATAAAGCAAGTCATAAAGGAAATTTAGAAGTTGTTAAAGTTCTTCTTGAATACGGTGCTGATATCAATGCTAAAGACAAAAATGGCAATACAGCTCTTCAGCGAGCAAGTTTTAGAGGTCATTTAGAAGTTGTTAAAGTTCTTCTTAAAGGAGGTGCTGATATCAATGCTAAAGATAAAGATGGAAAAACAGCTCTTCATAAAACAAATTATAAAGGTCATTTAGAAGTTGTTAAAGTTCTTCTTAAAGGAGGTGCTGATATCAATGCTAAAGACAAAAATGGCAATACATCTCTTCATATAGCAAGTTATGAAGGGGATTTAGAAACTGTTAAGGTTCTTCTTGAATACGGTGCTGATATGAATGCCAAAGACAAATATGGCTATACAGCTCTTCATGAAGCAAGTTTTAAAGGTCATCCAGAAGTTGTTAAAGTTTTTCTTGAACACGGTGCTGATATTGATGCTAAAGACAGAAATGGAAGAACAGCTCTTTATAAAGCAAGTGTTAACGGGCGTTCAGAAGTTGTTAAACTTCTTAAAAACAAGGCTCGTGCAAATCAAAAAAATGAAACTTCTTCTGTTACTAAATGTCGTGAGAGTTTTTAAAATATTTTTGTTAGTTAATTTTTTTATAGGGTGTTAAATTATTATGAAAATCTTTTTAATTTCAATTTTTTTTCTTTTTAGTTCGCTTGTTAGAGCTGAAGAGATTCATGAAGCGGCTAGAGATGGAAGTACAAAAAAAGTATCTCTCCTTTTAAAAGCAGGAGTAGATCCTAATATAAAAGACGGACATGGAAAGACAGCTCTTCATAACGCAAGTTTTTTTGGGCGTTCAGAAGTTGTTAAAGTTCTTCTTGAAGGAAGTGCTGATATTAATGCTAAAGACAAATATGACAATACAGCTCTTCATATAGCAAGTTTTTATGGGCATTCAAAAGTTGTTAAACTTCTTTTTGAATACGGTGCTGATATCAATGCCAAAGACAAATATGGCAATACAGCTCTTCATGCAGCAAGTTTTAAAGATCATCCAGAAGTTGTTAAAGTTCTTCTTAAGGGAGGTGCTGAGATTAATGCTAAAGACATACATGGCAATACATCTCTTCATCAAGCAATTATTTACGGGCGTTCAGAAGTTGTTAAAATTCTTTTTGAATACGGTGCTGATATTAATGCCAAAGACAAAAATGGAAAAACAGCTCTTCATATAGCAAATTATAAAGGTCGTTTAGAAGTTGTTAAATTTCTTCTTAAAAGAGGTGTTGATATCAATGCTAAAGACAAATATGGCAATACGGCTCTTCATGCAGCAAGTTATGAAGGTTATTTAGAAGTTGTTGAAGCTCTTCTTGAAAGAGGTGCTGATATTGATGCCAAAGACGGAGATGGCAATACATCTCTTCATAAAGCAAGTTTTTATGGGCATTCAAAAGTTGTTAAACTTCTTCTTGAAAGAGATGCTGATATTAATGCTAAAGACAAAAATGGAAGAACAGCTCTTCATGAAGCAAGTTTTTTCGGGCATTCAAAAGTTGTTAAAGTTCTTCTTGAAGGAGGTGCTGATATTAATGTAAAAGACAAATATGGAAATACAGCTCTTCATAAAGCAAGGTTTAAAGATCATCCAGAAGTTGTTAAACTTCTTAAAAACAAGGCAAGTGCAAATCAAAAAAATGAAACTTCTTTTGTTTCTAAATGTCGTGAGAGTTTTTAAAATATTTTTGTTAGTTAATTCTTTTTTAGGGTGTTAAATTATTATGAAAATCTTTTTAATTTCAATTTTTGTTCTTTTTAGTTCTCTTGTTATAGCTGAAGAGATTCATAGAGCGGCTAGAGATGGAAATACAAAAAAAGTATCTACTCTTTTAAAAGCAAAAGTAGATCCTAATAGAAAAGACAAAGACGGAAGAACAGCTCTTCATGTAGCAAGTATTTATGGATTTTCAGAAGTTGTTAAACTTCTTCTTAAAGAAGGTGCTGATATTAATGCCAAAGACAAATATGGAAGAACAGCTCTTCACATAGCAAGTTTTCCAGGTCATTTACTAGTTGTAAAAGTTCTTCTTAAAGAAGGTGCTGATATTAATGCAAAAGACAACAAAGGTAGGACAGCTCTTCATGAAGCAAGTTATAGAGGGGATTTAGAAGTTGTTAAAGTTCTTCTTGAATACGGTGCTGATATTAATGTAAAAGACAAATATGGCAATACAGCTCTTCATAACGCAAGTTTTCTAGGGGATTTAGAAACGGTTAAACTTCTTAAAAACAAGGCAAGTGCAAATCAAAAAAGTGAAACTTCTTCTAAATGTCGTGAGAGTTTTTAAAAAATGTTTTTGTTAGTTAAATTTTTTTTAGGTGTTAAATTATTATGAAAATCTTTTTAATTGTAATTTTTTTTCTTTTTAGTTCTCTTGTTATAGCTGAAGAGATTCATAGAGCGGCTAAAGATGGAAATACAGAAAAAGTATCTCTTCTTTTAAAAGCAGGAGTAGATCCTAATAGAAAAGACAAATATGGCAGTACAGCTCTTCATAGAGCAAGTTTTAGAGGGGATTTAGAAACTGTTAAAGTTCTTCTTGAACACGGTGCTGATATTAATGCTAAAGACAAAAATGGAAAAACAGCTCTTTATAGAGTAAGTTTGAATGGATATTTAGAACTTGTTAAATTTCTTCTTAAGGGAGGTGCTGATATCCATGCAAAAGACAATCAGGGTAGTACATCTCTTCACATAGCAAGTACTAAAGGTTATCCAGATGTTGTTAAAGTTCTTCTTGAATACGGTGCGGATATCCATGCTAAAAAAGGCGGATATGACAATACAGTTTTTCATGAAGCAAGTTTTAATGGAAATTTAGAAGTTGTTGAAATTCTTCTTGAATACGGTGCTGATATTAATGCTCAAGACAGATATGGCAATACAGCTCTTCATGAAGCAAGTTTTAGAGGGGATTTAGAAGTTGTTAAATTTCTTTTTGAAAGAGGTGCTGATATCCATGCTAAAGACAAATATGGCAATACAGCTTTTCAGCAAACAAGATTTAAAGCTTATCCAGAAGTTGTTAAATTTCTTAAAAACAAGATGGAGGCTAGTGCAAATGAAAAAAATGAAACTTCTTCTAAATGTCGCGAGAGTTTTTAAAAAATGTTTTTGTCAGTCAATAATTTTTTAGGGTGTTAAATTATTATGAAAATCTTTTTAATTTCAATTTTTTTTCTTTTTAGTTCTCTTGTTCTAGCTGAAGAGATTCATGAAGCGGCTAGAGATGGGAATACAAAAAAAGTATCTCTTCTTTTAAAAGCAAAAGTAGATCCTAATGTAAAAGACGAAAATGGCAATACATCTCTTCATATAGCAAGTGGTAAAGGTTATTCAGAAGTTGTTAAAGTTCTTCTTGAAAACGGTGCTGATATCCATGCTAAAGACGAAAATGGCAATACAGTTCTTCAGCAAGCAAGTTTTAATGGGAATTTAGAAGTTGTTAAAGTTCTTCTTAAAGGAGGTGCTGATATTAATGCTAAAGACGGAAATGGTAGTACATCTCTTCATGTAGCAAATTATAAAGGTTATCCAGAAGTTGTTAAATTTCTTCTTGAATACGGTGCTGATATCCATGCAAAAGACAACTATGGAAAAACAGCTCTTCATGAAGCAAGTTTTATAGAGAATTTAGAAATTGTTAAAGTTCTTCTTAAGGGAGGTGCTGATATCCATGCTAAAGACAAACATGGTAGTACATCTCTTCACATAGCAAGTTTTAATGGGTATTTAGAAGTTGTTAAATTTCTTCTTGAAAGGGGTGCTGATATCAATGCCAAAGATAACGAAGGTAGGACATCTCTTCATGAAGCAAGTTTTAGAGGGGATTTAGAACTGGTTAAAGTTCTTCTTAAACACGGTGCTGATATTAATGTAAAAGACAACTATGGAAATACAGCTCTTCATAAAGCAAGTTTGACAGTTCATCCAGAAGTTGTTAAAGTTCTTCAAGTTTTTCTTAAAAACAAGACTAGTGCAAATCAAAAAAATGAAACTTCTTCTGTTTCTAAATGTCGTGAGAGTTTTTAAAATGTTTTTGTTAGTTAATCAGGGTGTTAAGTTATTATGAAAATCTTTTTAATTTCAATTTTTTTTCTTTTTAGTTTTCTTTCTACGGCTGGGAAAATTCATTTTGTCGCTAAAATTGGAGATGTTAGTTTGTTATCCTCTATTTTAGCAGCAGGGGTCGCTCCTGATTCAAAAGACGAACATGGAGGTACAGTTCTTCACATAGCAAGTTTTTATGGTTATTTAGAAGCTGTTGAAGTTCTTCTTGAATCCGGTGCTGATATCCATGCAAAAGGTAATGGAGGTTGGACGCCTCTTCATCTTGCAAGTTTACGAGGGCATTCGGAAGTGGTAAAATTTCTTATTGAAGAAGGAGCAAATATCAATATCCAAGATAATCAAGGTTGGACGCCTCTTCATCTTGCAAGTTCACGGGGGTATTTGGAAGTGGTAAAATTTCTTATTGAAAAAAAGGCGAATATCAATATAAAAAATAAAGATGACAAAACTGCTTTTTATGTAGCCAGAGATAATCATTATTTAAAAGTGGCTTCCATTATTGGTGAAGAAATTAGAAAGCCGTATCTTTTTTTTCATCTACCTATTACAGAAAATAGTCATGTAAAAGAATTGAACTTTAAATGTCATAAAACTTTTTAACAAAACTCTAGTGTGTGAACTTTTATTTTCACGAGCTTTTCATCACAGGAGAGATGTTCTTCAAATCTCGTGAAAATAAAAGATTTAAACATAGAGAAAACCTACTGGTTTTCGCAGTGTTGGTTTTTGCATACTGGTTTTCGCAGAGACGCTCTTCAAATCTCGTGAAAACAAGGAGGGGAAGAACTAGAGTTTTGGAAAGCGAACTAAAAAAACTTCTTTTTTTGCAGCTATCTATTATAGCAAATAGCCATGTAAAAAAATTGAACTTTAAATTTCATAATGGCTTGATATGAGGTTTTTTTAATTTAATTTTTTGTAATTTTTTGTAAGTTTCATAAAAAAGTAGGAATATTTGGGGGGGGGGGGTGACAGATTATTTTAAATAATATACAAAGCGAATAGTTAAACCAGTTACCAAGAAGGAGGTATTATGGAAATGTTTAATCGGGGTAAAAATTTACTACCCAACTTATTAATTAAAGGAGTTAAAGCACTATTTAAAGGCGTCTTTTTAATGTCGCTCTTACTTTTGAGTTCTTTTGCTCTGGCCACTACAAGTGCAAATGATACAACATCTGATCAAGTAGAAAAAGAAATGACGGCTGAAGAAAAAGCACTAGCTAGAGATAAAGAATTAGAGGCTTGGGAACAGAAAGAGTGGAGCAGAAGACATACTACAACACGTAGAGAGAGAACCCTTTTTAGTTTATTAAAGACTTTTATTAAAAATGGTGGTGACCCTAATACTGCTCTTGTTGGTACTGATATTTTTGTTTCAAGAGATGAACTTACAGCTCTTCATGTAGCAAGTGAGATTGGAATATTAAGTAATGTTAAAGATTTGATTGATCTAGGAGCAGATGTTAATGTCAAAGACAAATATGGTAATGTCCCTCTTAGATTTGCGGTTCAAAATTTGGAGATGAGTGTAGTTAAAGTGCTTCTTGAAAACGGAGCAGATATGAATGTTAAAAATAATTACGGTCGGACTCCTCTATATTATGTATTTGGACCAAGAGCTGCTTATAAATCAGTTTCAAAGAAAAGACAAAAATTACAATTAAGAATGATTAAATTTCTTGTTAAAAGAGGTGCTGATATTAATGGATCTGATCACTATGACTTTCTAAGAAGAGCATTGTATTCAAATAACTACAAAGCAGCTTCTTATCTAATTGACAAGGGAGTAGATGTTGATGTTAAAAACGAACATGGTTCAACACTTCTTTCTATAAAGAGTTTTTCTGGTAATGAAGATGATGTTAAATTTCTTCTTTGGCATGGAGCTAATCCTAATATTTATGCTGGAAGTGATAGGAATCCTCTTTTTTCTGCAATTGTAAATTATGGAGATAGTAGTGGTAGTTGGTCGGAGGGTTATCTTAAAGTCGTGAAAGTGCTTGTTGAAAACGGAGCGGATATCCATGCTAAAAATGATGAAGGTGAAAGTATCATTGGTTATGTAGTTGAAAACGAGATGAGTGATGTTTTAGATATTTTTAAAAGTCAATGGAATCAAAAAAGAGCCAGTAGAGAGTAATATTAATACTTTCTATTGGAGTTGAAAATTCAACTCTTCTAGAATGACATCAAAAAAATAAAAGAAAGTGAGGGCAATTGTCCTCACTTTTTTATTGTAAAACCACTATAACGCTGTGTTCTTTCTCCATTGAACATTTGAAAAGTAATTCAAAAAATGAAACTCTTACTATAAAGATTTTATGGAACAATTAACCTCTTCTGTTAATAGCTATTTTAGTGTTGTCAATGGCATTCTCGCTAAGTTTTTCTTTTTTGATGTTTTTTTCTTTGTAGATTCTTTTAAATTTCCTCTCGTCGTTTTCTGTTTGTTCACAGCGGCTGTCTATTTCACTTTCAAAATGAATTTTGTAAATGTGAAACTTTTTAAACATGCTATTTTTATGGTCTTGGGTTTGTTGGATAAAAAACCTCAGGAAAAAGAAGGTGAGATTTCACATTTTAAAGCTTTAACAACAGCTCTTTCTGCCACTGTTGGTTTAGGAAATATTGCGGGAGTGGCTATTGCTATTTCTGTAGGTGGTCCTGGTGCAACTTTTTGGATTATTTTGATGGGTTTTTTAGGGATGAGCACCAAATTCGCAGAATGCACTCTTGGAGTTATGTATCGGGAGAAAAGACAAGACGGTCATTTTATGGGAGGGCCTATCAAATACTTAAGCCGTGGCTTAGGTGAAAAGGGTTACCCTCGCATTGGAAAATTTTTGGCGATTTTGTTTGCTATTTTTTGTATTGGAGGAAGTTTTGGAGGTGGTGTTGCTTTTCAAGTGAATCAATCTTTAAATGCTATCTCTTTAAGCCTACCTACTTTATCAGAACATAGTTGGATTTATGGTTGTGT
>OY843585.1:0-1270000 GCA_963692945.1 Bdellovibrionales bacterium | reverse complement strand
GATAAGCGTGGGGTCAGAAGTTCAAGTCTTCTCAGGCCCACCATTCCAGAATTTTTTAATCCCATTAAAAAAATTCTTTTCAAGAGATCATTTAAAAATTTTAAGACATTTAGAAAAGCTAAAAAGTTTTCTTTGATTCTTTGGTTTAGAAAAAAGATCCGCAAAATAACGATCACCATGCTTTTCCTCTTCATGAGCAAGAGAAAGAGGCGTTTCTCCTTTATCATTTTTGATATGAATATCAGCACCATTTATATAAAGTAATAAAGCTCCTTCTTTAAAATTTTCCTCTAATGCTGTATGAAGAGCTGTATTACCACTTTTATCTTGCTTGTGGATGTCAGCCTTATTGTTTATCAGGAGTAGCATTCCTATAAATCTTCTTCTAAGAACAGCTATATGAAGAGCTGTATAGCCTGTATAGCCAAGACTACCTGCTGCATTAATATCAATATTATTTTTTAATAGAAATCTTGATACTCTATAATGGTTTTCTTTAATTGCATAATGAAGAGCCCCAGAGCCAAAACTATTTGTTGCATGGATATCAATACCTTTTTCAATAAGAAGTTTTACTATTCTAAAATGTCCAGCCTCACTTGCGTAATGAAGAGCTGTATAGCCAATTTTATCCTTGGCATTAATATCAATATTTTTCATTTTTAGAAGAGAGATTGCAGTTTTCAAATGGTTATTTTTACTTGCATGGTGAAGAGATGTAGCTCCCACCTTATTAGAAGTATTGATATTTGCTCCTTTTTCCAAAAGATATAATACAGCTTTTTGTTGCCCATAATAACTAGCTATCTGAAGAGGTGTGAATCCTGCATCGTTTTTCCACTCAATATCAGCACCGTATTCAAGAAGAAGATCCATCGCTTTTAAATGTCCAGCCTCACTTGCATGATGAAGAGGGGTATCATTTCCATCTACTTCAGATGGTAAATTAGAAGTTATTCCTTTTTTTGAAATAGAATGTAAAGCAGTAGCAAGTTTTTTTATGTGTCCATTTTTAGCAGAGAAATGTATGTCCACAAATGTATCAACATCTATATTTTTTAAAAGTGATTTTATTTGTTTTTGTCTATCCGTTTCGTTTTTTTCAGTCATTGCAAAAGAACTAAAAAGGAAGCAAAACGAAATTAAAAAAACTTTCCTAGAAAATATTTTGAATATTATAAAAATATATGGAATGAAAAGAAACAATTTATCTCCTTTTTATAAGATTAAAAATATACCATTTTATCAATGATTTTCAATCTATTCATTAACGAAATGTAAAACTTACAATAATTAGTTATTTCTGAACATTTGCAAAAGGTTTAGTTTAATAAAATAATCATATAGAAGGTTTATTTTTACGAGATTATTATCTACGAAAGACGGAATTTTTCTCTAGTTTGCTATAAGTAAGTTGCAAAAACGAGTACTTGCGAAAAACAGAAGTTCAAGTCTTTCCTGCTCTTTATTTTGGTTTTGAATGTCTCTCATCCCTATTGACAATAAGTTACTTTTAAGTTACTCTTTATTTAGAACCAAAGGGGGAGAAAATGTCTTTAAATAAGAAAAGAATAAACCTAACAGTGGATGATAAAATTTACTCTGCATTGAAAATATTATCTGGAAAAAAACAACAAAAGATATCTACGGTCAGTTTAAATCTTATTCGGGAAGCTTTGAAATCACAAGAAGATATTTATTTTTCCAAAATAGCCGATGAACGTTTGTCTCAAAAACAAACAAGAATCTCTCATGATAAAGCTTGGAAATAGATAAAACTTTCCTATTAAAAATTTTATCTACAAGTAAGGTCTAGTGATAGTGTATAAAGTTGAATATCTTAAATCTGTCTTTAAAGATGATATTTCAAAACTGTCAAAAGTAGATAAGAAAAAAATCAAAAAAGCTATAGAAGAGTTTTTAATAAAAGACCCGATTCGTTTTAGCAGACCCTTACATTATAACTTAAAAGGTTGTCGTCGGATGAGAGTGCAGAACTACAGAATTATTTTTCAAGTGAAAGAAGACATGATACTCATTATTAAAATCGGTCACCGAAAAGAAATTTATAAAGTGAAATAGAAAATTCCGTTTCCGAGGAAAATCTAAATCTTATAAGAGTTAAAAAATGAAAATTTAAACTCTAGAGTTTTGTAAAAGAACGTTTCCTCCTGTGTGATGGAAAGTAAATGCCAATAAGAATTTGAAATAGAGAAAAATATCTATTTTTATCTTCTGAAATTTATTTAAAACAGAATCTGTTTTTATTTTCAGGATTTTGATGTTGATTCAATCAATAAAAAACTTCACGACATTTGGAAGAGTTTTGTTTCTTTATATAAAAAGTTTTATAGGTCTTATCAGTAAGATTCATAACTTTTTGACTTTTAAAAAGAATTAAAAGTTGTTTGTCTTTATTTGTTTTTGCAATAGAAAAAGGAGTTTTGGCTTTGTCATTTTTCAAATGCATATCAGCACCTTTTTGAGTAAGGAATGTGGCTACTAGTAAGAGATTGTTAGAAAGTTGTTCTAGCCGAAGAGCTGTTTTGCCACTGATAGTGTTTGTATTTACATCAACATTTCCTTTAAGAAAATCTGAAGTCGCCAATGCGGAATATCTCTGAGTGACTGTTAGATGAAGAGGAGTATCGCCATCGCTATTTTTTATATTAACACTTGCACCTTTTTGAATAAGAAACCCTATTATTTGCCAGTATCCATGAAAACTTGCATAATGAAGAGCCGTATTATTATTTTCATCTTGTGAATCAATGTTAACTCCTTCTTTCAAAAGAAAGGTTATCTTTTCTTTACTTCCCTTTTTAGCGGCTGCGTGAATCTTTCCAGCCGTAGCGAAAGAGCTAAGGAAAAAACAAAATCCAATCAAAAACAGCTTATCCAATATTAAAAATCTATCTTGAGAAGAAGAAAGAATCTTCATAATTATTTTCCTTATAAACAATCCTTCTTTTATAAGGATTAAAAGCCATCAAAGTTTTCTATCAATAAACCCATGAGATTCCAACAACTTTTTATAGAATATATAAAATAAGAAAATTATTCTTTTTTTAGGTCTTAATTTTACATTGACAGATTGTGAAGAATTGGTTTTTATATGGATGCTATGGAAGAAATGAAATCCTAAAATAGGAGTTGATATGTTTTCAAACCCATTCTCGTTTATCATTGTTTTTTTATTTTTACTGGCAGGTTGTGTGACAACAGCGTCTTGGCAAGAGAAAAACTATGAGCCTAAAAGAAGTGGAGTTGTTTCTTATCTATTAGATAGAAATATTTTTGATCCGGAAATAGTTCAAAAAAGAAGGATGGATGCCAAGCAAAAAATGAGACACTTTTGTAAGCCAAAAAAATATCAGGTTGTTTCAGAAAAAACAAAAGAAGAAAAAGTAGGCTATACAGAAGACACACGCAATTATGGCACAACAAACAATAATTCTTTTAGTAAGAATATAAAAGAGGGTTTGGCAGTGGCTGCTTTTGGAAAACAATCTTCTTTTCAAAATACAACAGGACAAATAGTTGAAAGACGTCGCTTGTTTGTTCATTTTATATGTCAGTGATTTAAAATTCCCTCATAGAAAACTCCCTCATTTTGAAATAGGATTTTTTTGCTGTATTGTGTTATTAGCCTATAGTCTATAAAGCTAGACTTTAAGATTACAAAAATAATATTTCTCAATACAATTGATTTTACAAGGAAGTCTTTGGGGATGTGCTGTTTATGAAAGCCAACTTAAGTTTCAAAAAGCTGTTAGAAAAAAGTTTCAAAAAGCTGTTAGAAAAAAGTTTCAAAAAGCTGTTAGAAAAACTACAATCTGTTTTTAAAAAACCTTCTTTTCTTAGAGGAAATTTTAACTTTAAATCTCCAATGAAAAAACCTCTTTTTTCATCCTCTTTTTCAGGTTCGGTACAAGAAACTTTTCACAAAACTTTACTTTTCTTGAAAAAACAAAAAACTTTATTGGTGATTTTATTTTTAGCGATGTTGGTTTCTGATCTATTAGTTATGAAAAGTTATGAGTATCTTTTACCAAAAAAAGAATTGTCTCCGATTAAAACTTCTCGTTTTTCATTGCAAGACTCTCCTAAGGAAAATTATAAAATCTTGTGGGAGAAAAATATTTTTCATAGAGGATCTATCCCTTTGCAGTTGGTTGAGAAGGAGGAGGGATTCTCTCAAACTCCTGTTAAAACAGCCTTGTCTTTTACACTTAAGGGAACCATTGTCCATGTCAACCCAGCTCGTTCTGTGACTACAGTTGAAGATCAAACTCGTAAAACTTTATCTTATAAAGTAGGGGATATTATTGGTGGACAAGCCGTTATTACTCAAATTGAAAGAGGGAGAGTTGTTTTTTCTAACCAAAATAATAATCGTTTGGAGTATATTGATTTGCCTACAGATGACAAAATCAAAATTGCTTATGATAAACCTAAGCCTTCCGAATCTGTGATATCAGAAAACTCTGTTGTTCAAAGAAATGGAGGCCAGTTTCAAATCAATAGGTCTGACATTAACACTCATCTTGGTCAAATTCATGAGATTTTACAGCAAGCACGGGTGGTTCCTCATCGTGTAGAAAGGGACGGGGTGTCAGTGATTGAGGGTTACACTTTTGCAAAAATAGATAAAGGGAGTATTTATGAGGATTTGGGTTTTCAAGTTGGTGATATTATCAAATCTGTAAATGGAGAAGCCATCCATAATCCTCAAAAAGCCCTAGAACTTTTTGATAAATTTAAAACGAGTAGCGATGTTAAAGTGCTTGTCGAACGGGATGGAAAAGAAGTAGAATACAAGTATGGGGTGAATGAGGATTCTCCAATAGTAAACTAGGGATGGACAACATGAAACAGCAAGCAAGGATAGCTCTTTTATTTTTATTCATAGGCTTTACAATCTCTGTAGTGGCCGCACCTATTGGTAAAAAAACAAAAACTTCTTTTGATAAGGCACTTCCAGAAGATATCTCCAATAAAAATTTTCCAGATATTATAGAAAGTTTTGATTACCCTGATGCTAATATTTTAGATCTTGTTAAAGCGATTGGAAAATTAACGGGTTTAAACTTTATTATTGATCCCTCTCTTTCTTCAAAGAAGATCACAGTGATTGCCCCTTCTAAAATCACTATTGCGGAAGCTTACAAAGCCTTTCTTTCTGCTTTAGCCATCAATGGTTACACCTTAGTTAAGTCAGGAGCTTTTTGGAAAATACAAGAAACAAAGAAAGCTTTAAAAGATAATACAGAAATTTACAGTGGGGATTATTTTCCTAATACCGATCAATTGATCACTCGTATTATTAAATTACAATACATTGATGCTAAAGAGTTTTCTGATTCCATTAAATATCTTTTGTCACAAAACAATCAAATTTCTCATCATACAAGTTCTAATTCTGTAATTATTTCTGACTATGGTTCTGTTATAGAGCGAATTATGAAAATTGTATATACAATGGATACGCCAGGTTCTGAAGAAACGATTGAGGTGATACCTATGCAACATGCCGCTGCAGAAGACATTTCAAATATGTTGTCTAATTTACTTTCTATAAAAAGCCCTAGATCTTCAAGGCAAAGGAGATCTTTGATATCAAAGAATACTAAAGTTGGTAATGTAAAAATTTCTAGTATTGTCTCTGATTTAAGGACGAACTCTGTTGTTGTTTCAGCAAACAAAGAAGGTCTTATAAGGGTGAAAGAGTTAGTGAATAAATTAGACACTTATATTGATCCTTCCCGAACAGGAGGTATTTATGTCTATAATGTTTTATATGGGACAGCAGAACAAGTTTATAATACTTTAATGGGTATAGAGGGAACACGATCTTCTAAAAGAAATAATTCAAGAAGAGGTTATCCTTTCCACTTTAGTGGATCATCCTCTTCGTCAAGATCAGGAAATTTTTCCAATAAAGCAAAAACCTCCCCTTTGTTTGAGAATGTAACCATCTTGGCAGATATAAATACCAACAGTCTAATTATTAGTGCAAAAAATAAATATGACTTTGAAAGAGTGAAAGAGGTTTTGAAAAAAATTGATGTTCCAAGAGATCAGGTTTTTGTTCAAGCTATTATTGTTGAAATGCTTGTTGATCAAGGTGACCAGTGGGAGGCCAATCTAGTTAAAACTTTAGGTAAAAGTTTATCTGGATTATTACCAGAGTGGTTGAGTTTTTTAAATGTAGGTGGCACACCTATTGCAGGATTTTTAAATCGTTCTTTTTCAGCTGATCCTAGTTTTTTACAAAAATCTAAATTGGGTCCTGGGTTAGTTTTAGGCTTGCCCTTAAAGGATTTTTTACAATCTAACGGATTGGGTGGAGTGGGTGGTAGCCAGTCTAATAGGAGTGCATCAATAGAAGATTTTTTGGATAAAAATAGAAATCTTCCAGAAAGCAGTTTGAATATAGCTCTTAATTCTTACAAAGATGAGAGTAGAGGATTAAATAGCAGTAGTATAAACCAAGCCATTAACTATACAGCATTCCCTTTACTCCAACTTCTTAAAAAAGCAGGGAATGTGAATGTCTTATCAACTCCTCAAATTACAGCTTTAGACAATATAACGGCTTCTATAGAAGTGGGTGAAAATGCTCCTGTAGGAATTGTCAATACAACTTCAGCAGTGGCTGTGTCTCAAAATTCTGTAGATAGGCAGGATGTGACTTTAAAACTGGAAATCACTCCTCGTATCAACCCTGACTCAGGGACGGTTCAAATGGATATCAGTCAAAAGTTTGATGATTTTTCTGAAAGACAATCTCCAGCCAGTGAGCTTCAAAGTAAAGGTGTGCATATTGTAAAGAGGAATATAGAGACAAAAATGGTTCTTCATGATGGGGAAACAGCTGTTCTTGGAGGGCTTCTCACAGATAGGGAAACTCGTTCAGAAAATAAAATACCTATTTTAGGGGATATACCTGTTTTAGGTTGGCTTTTTAAAGGTTTTACAGTCAGGAAAGACAAAAGAAATCTTATTGTTTTTATAACTCCTACAATCATTAGAGGTAAGAACCAAAAAAAACAAATACGAAAACTTCTTAGTAAGAAACTAGAGGAAAGAATTTATTTTATTAGAAAAAATATGAAAGGAAGCGACCCTCATGGAAGTTACTTAAAAGAGATGACGGCTAAAGCCAATTTACAGATTAATGAAGATGCAGAATCTCCAGTGGAAGAAGAATTTTCTAATGGACAAGAACAGTTAACCCCTGAAGATTTTGAACCTGCTCTTTCTCCTTCCATAGAATCTCCTGTTGAAAAACCTTCTTCTGCACTCCCAAAAATAGATGTCTTTGAGTTAGAATCTTCAGTGGATAGAGATCAAGGAGAGGAGTCTTTACCGAACTTAGATGAAAAAGAACAAACCGAAGACTTTATGAATTTTGAGAATGAAGACAAGCAGGAATCGGTTCAAACGGAAGAGAGTCTTTCAGAGGAAGAAAAGGAACAAGACGAGGACGAATCGGATGAGGATGAATCGGAGGAGGACGAATTTGAGGATTTAAAAGCCGAAGAAAGTGCTAGCGATGAAGATGATTCGGTTTTAAAAGATGAAGGCCTTTCTCAACCTGAAGAAACCATAGATATTTTTAAATTGGATGAGGATTCTAGTAATGACAAAAAAGACAGTCTTGAATAGTTCAAGATTTTTGTTATATTTTATTTGTTGTGCTTTAGTTGTTCTACTTTAGAAAGTGATTCTAGGGAATGATTTAGAAATTCAAAGGAAATACAGTGAATGAGTATAGAAAAAGAAAAATTAGAACAACTCATATTAAAGTCCACGACCTTTACATCTGTCCAAGCACAACATATTTTAAGCAGTAAAGACGCGAAAGGGTTAACTCTTTTTGACCGACTAAATAAAAGTAAAAAAGCACCAACGGCAGAGCAAGCTTTGGTTCAACTTTGTGAATACCTTGAGATTGCTTTTTTACCAGACATCCCTTTTTCAGAAATACCTACTAATCTTGTTACAGATATACCTATTCATTATGCAAAAGTTCATGGCATTTTACCTTTTAAAGAACAAGATTCTTTTGTTCAAATTTTAACAAGTAACCCTTTAAATTTAGAAATTTTTAATAATTTAAAAGTAAAATTTAAAAAGCGTGTTGAGCCTATTATGAGTTTTAATTATAAAATTCAAGAAGCCATCAATCGTGTTTATGAAAAAAACACCCAAGATTTTACGGACTTTGAAGATATTCAAGCCGAAGAATACAATTTAAGTGACCCTGTTATTGATTTATTAGAAGCTCATGATGAAGCTCCGATTATAAAATTGGTCAATACCATTTTAGTGCGAGCGGTTAAGGAGAGAGCTTCAGATATTCATATAGAACCTTATGAAAAAGAAGTGGTTATCCGATTTCGTGTAGATGGAAGTTTATATTCTGTTTTAAAAATTCAAAAACGACTACAAAATGCTGTCACCTCTCGTGTGAAAATTATGGGTAAGTTAAATATTGCTGAAAAGCGATTGCCTCAAGATGGAAGCATACCTTTAAGGTTGGCCGGGAAAGATATTGATATTCGTTTAAATACAGTTCCTACCTCTTTTGGAGAAAGATTGGTTTTGCGACTTCAAGATCGTTCTCAAGTTTTTTTAAAAATTGATCAATTGGGTTTTTCAGAAAACTGTGTGAATACTCTGACAGAACTATTAGAAAAAAGTTATGGAATTATTTTGGCAACAGGTCCTACAGGAAGTGGTAAATCTTCCAGCTTATATGCGGCTTTATCAAAAATAAATTCTATAGATAGTAATATCATTACCATTGAAGACCCTGTAGAGCAGAGAATTTCAGGGATAGGACAAATTCAAGTGAATCCTAAAATAGGTTTAACTTTTGCTAATGGACTTCGCTCTATTTTAAGGCAAGACCCTGATGTTATTATGGTGGGTGAAATTAGAGATATAGACACTATGAAAATAGCTATCAATGCTTCTTTGACAGGTCATCTTGTTTTATCAACATTACATACAAATGATTCAGCAGGTGTATTTCCTAGGTTGATAGATATGGGTTGTGAACCTTTTTTAATTGCAACATCTCTTTTAGGTGTTCTTTCTCAACGGCTAGTTAGAGTGTTATGTCCTTTGTGTAAAGAGATTCATAAACCGAATCAAGAAGAATTGAAGTCATTAAATCTTTCTTTTCCTAAGCAGTCCGTGATTTACAAGGCGGTAGGTTGTAGTCAATGCAATTATAAAGGATATATGGGGCGAACAGCTATTGCTGAGATATTGACTGTTAACGATCATCTCCGTTCTCTTATATTGAAACAAGCCAGTGGGACAGATATTAAAAAAGCGGCTGTGGAATCGGGCATGATTACTTTTAGAGATCATGGGTTAGAAAAAGTGACTCAAGGTATTACAACGATTGAAGAGGTTCTTTCAAATACACAACTTGATATTTGATGCTTTTTAAAAGTTAAAATGGAAATACAATATGCCTATTTTTGAATACAAAGGTTTAGATCAAGAAGGAAAATCTATAAAAGGAGATTTTGAAGCAGATAGTCTTAAGTCTGCTAGAAATCATCTTTCTAATCGTGGTTTTTTTTTACAAGAGTTACGAGCTAAAGATCAAGATCAAACTCAAAATATTTCTTTCATTTCAAAAAAGGTGAGTGTAAAACAACTATCTGTTTTCACTCGTCTTCTTTCAACTCTTTTAAAGTCTAATATACCTCTTGTAGAAGCTTTGGATGCTATCTCTCAACAAATGGATGATCCTTATTTTGCAGCAAGTATTACAAATATAAAAAATCAGGTGAATGAAGGGAAGCCTTTTTATTTATCTTTGAAAGAGTACTCTCATATTTTTGACACCATTTATATCTCTCTTTGTGAATCAGGAGAAACCAGTGGTAGTTTAGATATTGTTTTAGAAAGGCTTGCTCAGTTGGTAGAAAAACGATCTATTATAAGGAGCAAAATCATTTCAGCACTTATTTATCCAGCCATTTTATTATTTGTAACTTTCAGTATTATGATTGTTCTTTGTGTTTATGTTGTGCCGACAGTGACAGAGCTATTTGAGGATCAAGAGAAGTTGCCTTGGATGACAAAAGTAACTATTGGTTTGAGTGAATTTCTTGTCAGCTACTGGTTAAGTCTTATTGTGGGAATTGTTTTTGGAATTTTTCTTTTTGCGAGATGGAAACGGACTCCTACTGGAAAATACATGTGGGATAAAGTGATGTTAAAAACACCGGTTTTAGGTCGGCTTATACGGGCTGCTGACATTTCTCTTTTTTCTAGAACTTTATCAACGCTTATGTCTGGTGGAATTCCTGTTTTACAATCTATGGATATTGTTAAAAATATTGTAAAAAATGAACTCATAAAAGAAGCTATTATGGTGGCTAGAGAAAATATTAAAGAAGGGGAATCTATTACAAACCCTTTAAAAAGGTCTGGTCAATTTCCTCCTGTTGTTTTACAGATGATTCGTATTGGAGAAAAAACAGGAGAATTAGAAATGATGCTCACTGAGATCAGTGAAAATTATGACCGTCAAGTAGATGTAGAAGTGACAGCATTTACTTCTGTTTTAGGTCCAGTTATGTTGATTTTTATGGCTTGCATAATAGGGTTTGTTTTAGTTTCTGTTATGTTACCTATGCTAGGTGCTTTTGGAGACCTTGCTTAAAAGGTCTAACCTATGTTTTAATAGCGTAGTTTATAATAAAATTTTAAAAAGGAGAATAGGTGTGAATTTAAAAAATAAAATGGGAATGACTCTTATTGAGATTTTAGTTGTTGTAACCATTATTGCTTTTTTGTTTGCGATTGTTGGTCAGGCAGTGAATCAAAGAAGAAAAAAAGCTCAGATTTCTCAAGCAAAAATTGTTATTGGTATTGTGGATCAAGCGATTACAGAATTTAATTATGACTGTGGTTTTTATCCCTCTTCTTTGGAAGACCTTGTTAAACCTGTTGAAGATTGTGAATCATGGGGTCCAGACTCTTATTTAAAAAATGGAAAGATACCAAAAGACCCTTGGAACAATAGACTGATTTATGAATATGATGCAGAAATAAACGATTATGAGATTATTAGTCAAGGGGCAGATAGGCGTCCAGGTGGGGATAGTTTTAATAAAGATATATCCTCCAGAGATTAAAATTTTCTTTGAGATCTTATCTGACCTTTTAAAGGGGTACTGTGCTTTTTCTTAAATCAAAAAAAGCTTTTACACTTCTTGAAATTCTGGTTGTTCTTTTTATCATGGTTTTTCTTTTCACCTTAGCTTCTAGAAGAATATTTTCTGCGGAAAGAAAAATTGGTAGTACTTTTAATCAATTGATCCACTTGAACCGTCGTTTATATATATCTTCTGAATTGCATAGGAATATTTATCGGTTGGCTTTGAATTTAAATCCAGAGGGGGTTGATGAATTTTGGGTTGAAAAGCAGGTGGCAAATAAAAAAGAGGGAAAGGTTTTTACTTTAGATGATAACTTTTTTGATGAACCTCAAAAAATTCACCCTCTTCTTAATATAGATTCTGTGGAGTCGATGGTTTGGGAAAAAGCGAAAACTTCTGGGATGGTTTATATTTACTATTATCCAAAGGGTTTATCTCAAGAATTAGCCATACAATTTTTAAGATCAGATAATCAAGGGAAGTGGACTTTGTATGTAGATCCTGTTCAAAAAGAGTTTCAACTTTTAGAGAAAGAAAAAAACATGAGAGAGATTAAAGAGAGTTTATGAAGAGAGGTTTTACTTTACTTGAAGTTTTAGGCTCTATTCTTATTTTTGGAGGAATGATAGCTATTATTTCTCAAGTGACTTCGGGAAGTTTTAAGAGAGTTGAAAAAAGTCGGAACATTCAAAAAGCAGCTCAATTATTACAGCAAAAAATGTCTGAGATAGAGGCTGAATATAAAAATGAAAATATTTTTAAATTACCTTCTGAAGATAAAGGAGTTTTTGAAGAGGAAAAAAATTACATTTGGAGATATGAGACTCAAAGCTTGAAAATGCCTTCCGCTTTAACTTTATTATCACTTCAAGGTCTTCCTCAAACAGATAGTAATAGGGAAGTGGTTCATTTGATAATAGAAGTTTTGACCAATGCTGTGGTAGAGTTAAAATTGACCGTTACTTATGAAAAAGCAAATAGAAGTGCAGATTATTCTTTGGTGTCTTATTTTGTAAATTATGGAGATGTTCCTAGTTACATTCAAAATATAATTTCAAAAATGGTTCCTTCTTTAGGAAATGCAAATACTTTACAAAAAGAGATTCCTTTATGATTTTTTCAAAAAAAGGACTGACTCTTTTAGAAATACTTGTTGCCGTTACGCTTTTTTCTATAATGATGATTTTTATAACTCAGATGGTTCGTATGTCTTTTAGGTATAAAAAGAAAATCAGTAGAGATGTTAAATCTCAAAGAGAAATTTCAAACACTTTAGAAGTTGTAACTCAAGATATTAACGGGATGACTACATTTTTTGATTTTAATAAAAATCTTGAATACTTTTATTCTTTAAAGGAGAAGAAGAATGTTTCAGATGGAAATAAAGAGAATCCAGACCTTTTTATTTCAAATCCAGAGTTTGATTTTTTTGGAAAAGAGCAGGAGTTCAAATTTGTTACTTTTTCATTGGTGGAATCTACAAATGGAGAGAAGGCTTATCAATTGATTAGAGTTCACTATTTTTTACAAGAATGCAGAGATTTAAAAACAGACAAGAAAACTCAATGTTTACTAAGATCTATTGTTCGTTTTAGAGATGATAGAGAAATTATAAATACCTATGTTATATTGAGAGGAATTCAGTCTTTTAATTTTTTTTATTATAACAGAGAAGAAAAAGAATGGCTTAAAGAATGGGATGTCAGTTCTTATGAAAACTTTCAAGGCAATGCATCCTTTTCAAAATGGCTTCCAGAATTTATAAAAATGGATGTAGAGTGGAAAGGTAAAAAACTTTATAAAGAATCCCATATTTTTCCTTTATCTTACCCTCTATTGAGAAATCAAAAACATCAGTTACAAAGAATACTCTCTTTTGTTAAAAATAAAAAGAAGGGAACCGTCAATACTAAAAATGAACCCAATAGAGGAAATAAGGATGAAAAGGATCTAAAATCTTTTGATAGGCAACCACCCATAGGAATTCCAAGAGCATCAACAAGAGTTCATCCTTTTATTTCTCCCCCAACAAAAAGGAATTCTGATGAAAGGAATTAAAATATTTTTTTCATTTTTTCATCAAAAGACTCATCAAAAAAAAGGAGCTGCTCTTATTTCTGTTTTGGCTGTTTCTACTATTTTGCTCGTTTTTATACAAAATATATGGATGGAGTCGAGACTAGAGCACTCTTCTTCTTATCAGCAATTGGCAGAATTGAAATCTCGTTATAGTGCAAGGTCGGGAATGGAAATGTCTTTACTACGTTTGTTTATCTATAAGGAGGCTAAAAAAGTAATTGGAGTCAATCAACAAGTGACTGATCTTGTAAAACCTTATATAGATTTAATATGGTCTGTCCCTTTAGTGTGGCCTTTACCTGTATCAGAAAACATTTCAGGTAGTGATAAAAAATCACTTCAAGATTTAACGGCGAAATCTTTTTTAAAAGAATCTTATAGTGTAAAGATCTATCCAGAAGATGGACGATTGGATGTAAATGATCTTTCAGTTCCTCTTGATTATCTTCGTGAATTTACTTTTAACACTCTTTTAAATCTTCTTGTTTTTTCTATAGAAAAAGATTCTAAACTCAAAGATAAATATGATGTTTCTGATGTAAGGGAGATTTTAAATAATATCTCCGATTGGTCAGATAGAGATAATGACAGTCAAAATGGTGGTAGTGAAGAATCTGTTGAGGAAGGTAAATATCCTTTCAATAGGTCTTTTATATATATTGAGGAGATTCAAGAAGTCCCAGGTGTGACAAAAGAAATTTACACACTTTTAGAGCCTCATATTACAGCTTATGGTTCTAAAGGTTTAAACCTCAATTATGCAAGTCGGGAAGTTTTAGAGGCTCTCAATCTATCCGAAATGATTGTGGATGAAATTCGTCGTTATACAACATTTGGTAGTAGTGAATATGCTCCATTTAAAGATGTAGAAAATTTTTGCAGTTATTTGAGAGAAAGGTCTTTGGCACTTTGCGAAGATTTCCAAAGAGAATATGAGACATTAGAAATGTTTCAGTTTAATACGGTGTCCCATTTTCGTATAGAAGGACTAGCTCGTTCAAGAAAAATCACTACCTATACAGAATCTCTAGTTTACGATCCTTTGCAAGCCATAGAAAATTATAAGAAATCTGTAGAGATTCAAAAGAAACTCTATAATGAAAACACGGATGACTTTCAAAACTCTCCTCCTCAAACGGGGCAAAAGAAAGAAAAGAAAAAAGATAAGTTGAGCCTACCAAAGTCTATTGCACCCTTACCTTTCTTTATAATGTATTGGAAAGAAAACCTTTAAGGATATAATATGTAAAGTGGAGATTTTTACAGTATGATTAGTATTGGAATACATATTCATTCACAAGGGTTTAATGTTGTAGAGCTTGATTTGCATAGAGGCTCCCTTAAAATAAAAAACAGCCATAATCATGTTTTTGTTTCTCAAAGTCAGGAAGAACACAAGCAAATAATTATTCTTGAGTACCTACAAACTTTAGAAGAAAAGTACAGAAACGAACCTGTTCGGTTTTGTTACGGTTTAGCTCAAAATCAAGTGAGTGGTTTTTCAATAGAATTTCCATTTAAAGAAAAGTTTAAAATTTTAAAGACTCTTCCATTTCAAATTGAAGACAAATCTCCTTTTCGTTCTGATAAAACTTTTTATGATGGAAGAATCACAAAAATTACAAATAATAATAGTTATGTAACCTGTTTTGTAACGCCTGAAAGTAATATTCAAGATTTTTTAAAATTTTCTGAATCTTTAAAAACAAAACCTTATCTTTTAAGTGTTGAAGGGATTGCTTTAATGAATATTATTAGTGGTTGGAATTACAATGCCACAAAAAGCATTCGTGGCATTAAGAATGCTCTGTATATTTATTTAGGGTTTCATGGGAGTATTGTTTTAGTTTTTAAAGAAGGGCATTTAAATAGCATTTCCAATTTAGAGTGGGGAGCTGCTTCTATCATTGAACAAATGTCTAATAAATACAAATTGTCCCTTGAAAATTCTATAGATCAATTTTTTGAAAAATCTTTTATTTTGACAAGCCAGAAAGGTTTTACAAAAGAGCAAGTGTTTTTTTCAGATCTTATAGAAAAAGAATTAAAGTCTTTAATTCATCAATTTAAATTGTTAAAACTGTCTCTTGAAACAGAGAGTAAAATTAAGTTTCAAGAAAATTTTATATTCGGTCCAGCTTCAGTTATTAAAAATCTTTCTGCTTATTTATCAACAGAATCTTCTTCTTATTTTTCACGACTTAAAAATCTCCGAGATATAAAGACCTTTGATCTGTCCGAATCTAAAAATCAAAATTTACTTATACCCATAGGTTTAGCTATGGAAGGCTTTAAGAGACCTCCTTATGGAGGAGTGAATTTTCTTCACAGTTTGAATAAACAAAATTTTCAATTGATTCCTAAAAAATGGAAATCTACTTTTATTGGATTTTTTATGATTCTATTTCTTTTTTCTGTTTATGTTTTTATTCGGAATCAAGAAAGCCTACATCTGGTAGATAAGATGCAAGATGTTTTTGTGGATTATGGAAAAAAAATTGCTTCTCTTAGGAAAAGTCAGGTGAGTGTGGATAAGGTGAAAGGATATTTAGAAGATAAGGAGGTTTTATTAGAGGTTGAAAAGTTGATTAAGGAAAAGGTTTCTAAAGAGAGTCCTATGAATCAATTAAAAATTGTAACCGAAGCTATTGATGTGGAACAATCTTCACAGTTAAAAATCACTTATTTAAAGATCAAAGATAGACGTATTTTCATAAGAGGTTCTATTCATAAAGATTTTTTATCCACTTTAAAAAGTCAGCTACAGAAAATCTCAAAAAATAAAATTAAAAAATTAAAAGATATAAAAGCGGAAGAATCAAATGAAAAAAAGATGAAATTAAAAAAGATGGATGTAAAAAACGCAACATCCAAGGATGCAACATCCAAGGATGTAACATCTGAGGATGTGTCGTCTGAAAATGTAGATTCTGTGGAAGAAGAAAAGAAACTTCCTTTGGAAAAGTTTGCTTATGAATTCATAATAAAGGAAGATATTTGAGATGTTTCAAAAACTAGGAGAAATAAAAAAACAACTTTTGTATTATGTAGAACATATTCAAAGTCGTATCATTGAGAGTAACACTTTTAATGCTTTGAAAGAGAAGTATCAATCTTATTCTTTATTTCATCAAAAAATAATAAAATATGGAATTGTAAGTGTTATTGTTTTTTTAATTTCTTTTATTCCTTTTTATAATTTTTATTTGTCTTCAAAATATTGGTCTGAATTTAAAGAGAAACGAAAATTATCTTTAGATCTTTTAAGAGTGAGAAATTATAAATCTAACTTTTTAGATCTGTCTGAATACAAATTACGTCAAGATGTTGTAAGAATTATTAAGAAGTATAAAGAAAAAGATTACTCTATTAAAGACAACCCAGTTCCTTCTAAAGAAAAGAATCTCAAAAAAGTTATTTATGAAGTGAAAGTGAATCATCTCAATATTCGTCAAGCTGTACAAATGGGTGTGGAGTTACATAATATTCTTTCTGCTCATTTGTCTTCTTTGCAGATGCAAGAATCTGATTTGTATCCTAAACACTATGATGTTTCGTTTGAACTTTCCGTGTATTTTTCTAAAGCAAAGAAAATGAGGGAATCTTCTAGAGTTCGGCCAAAGATGGAAGGAAGGAAGAAGCCTTCAAACCTTAAAAGAAATAGAAGGTTTAAAGAAGATAGGAACTCTAGAAAAAAGAGAAAGTCTAAATCGTACAAGGATGATTTGGACAAAAAACCTTCAAAATTTTTGGATAAAAAACCTTTAGATCTTAAAGATTTAAAGGATGTAAAATCAAAGACGATAAAACTTAAAAATACTAAAGAAATGGATGTAAAATAAAGGGAGAGGTTATTGGTGTATAAACTATTAAAACAATTACTTTCTACTTTTTGGAAATATAAAAAAGTTTTTTTTCTTTTTTTGATGCTCACCTCTTTTCTATTTATACTTAGATTCCCTTGGTCTGAAACTTTGGAAAAAATAGTCAGACAATCTCAAAAACAACTTTCTATTGATTTGAAATTTAAAAAGTTAAAGTTAAAAGTTTTGCCACCTGGTGTAGCCTTTTATAAAGTATCTTTAAATAACTCTGTTTTAAAAGAACCTATTACGCTAGATACTTTTGTCTTTTCAATGGCTATTACAAAATGGTTGGCTTTAAAAAAGGCTTGGAGTATAGAAGGGGTTAAAGATAAGTCTTCTATTGCTTTTACTTTTTGGCAGGAAAAAAGACTTTTTAAAGATTTAAAGACTTCTTATGTGTTTTTAGAGGGGTCTTCTCCTTTATTGGATTTTTCTCTAATCAGGGATTTCTTGCCTAATATAAAAATGGAAGGTCAGTCTTCTTTTAAGATGCGATATGAGGGGAGTGTTGAAAATTTAGAAGAGGCTAAGGGGGTTTTAAAACTTAAGGCCTCTCAAATCCGTTGGTTGCAGTCTCAAATAGAAACAAATATGGGCTTTTTAGAATTGCCTAAACTGAGTTGGTCTAAGGCAGAGGCTGTTTTAAGACTAAAAGAAGGTAATATTGTTGTGGAATCTCTCGTTTTGGGTTCTGATTCGGATGAATTGTACTTGCAATTAAGGGGAAATGGGGAGTTGGTTTATGCTTACAATCAATTTCGTTTAGGTTCTTATGATTTTCAGATGAAAATAGAGGTTTCAAAAAAACTACGATTGAGCTTGATAGAGTTGTTGCTGTCTGGAGTAAAGGAAGAATCGCCTGATAAATATCTTTATAAGGTTCGTATCACTGGACAGGGTCATAAACCACCACATATCAAACGGCTGTCAGAATTTTAAGGAAACACCTGTTTAAAATGAGTTTATTTCTGTTTTGATTTTGCTTCTATAAAAGTGTATATAAATAAAGACCAGAGGAGGTATTTTATGATGGGTGTAAATAAAGTGATATTGGTGGGAAATCTAGGTGGAGATCCTGAAACAAAAAAAATAGCTTCGGGACAAACGATCGCTTTGTTCAATATAGCGACAAGTAATAGTTGGACAAACCGTGAGGGCCAAAAACAAGAACATACAGAATGGCATCGTATTGTTGTTTGGGGAAAACTAGCAGAAACTTGTGGAGAGTATTTAGCAAAAGGCCGAAAAGTTTATGTTGAAGGTCGTTTGCAAACTCGTTCTTGGGAAGATGATAAAGGACAAAAGCGTTACACTACAGAAATAGTGGCTTCTCAAGTGTTATTCTTAAGTGCTAATAGCAATCAGGAAAAGAAATCTGGGGATATGAGTTATAAAAATGAACCTGCTTTTGGTTCTAATGAAAATGTATCTAGCCCTGAAGAAGAGCTTCCGTTTTAATAGAAAAAATTTTTATTAAAAAAGTTTTGTGTTTTGCCTTTAGATGTTTCTAACTTAAAAAGTTTTTTAAAACCTGATCAAATCAAACAAGATAATGAGCTTTTATCTATTTATGGGAATGATTGGTTAAAGCAATGGAATGGAAAGGCAGGGTTGCTTTTATTTCCAAAGACAACAGAAGAAGTTGTTCAAATTGTTCATTGGGCTAAAAAAAATAAATGTCCATTGATTCCTTCAGGAGGTCGGACAGGTCTGAGTGGAGGTTCTACTGCTTTAAAAGAAGAAGTGGTTGTTTCCTTTGATAAAATGAATCAGATTTCTGACTTTAATCCTTGGGAACAAACCGTTTGTGTGGAACCTGGTGTTGTTACACAAACTCTTCAAGAGTATGCAAGAGGGAAGGATTTGTATTTTCCTATTTCTTTTGCTTCTCAAGGTTCTAGTCAAATTGGAGGGAATGTAGCCACTAATGTAGGTGGAGTTCATGTCCTTCGTTATGGTTCTATGAGACAACAGGTTTTAGGTTTAGAAGTTGTAACAGGTCAGGGTGAAGTTTTAACTTTAGGAAAAGGTTTAATTAAGAATGCTGCTGGCTACGATTTAAAAAATCTTTTTATAGGAAGCGAAGGGACTTTGGCTTTTATCACCAAAGTTATTATAAAATTAGTTCCTCCACCTTTTAACCCTCAAGTGTTTTTATTTGCTGTTGAAAATAGAAAATCTATTTTAGAGATCTATAAAAATTTTAAAAGTGTTTTACATCCTCTGGCTTTTGAAGTCTTTTCGGATCAAGCTTTAAATCATGTTTTATCTCATCAGTCTATGAACTTTCCTCTTGAAAGTCGTTCTTCTTTTTATCTTCTTATGGAGATTGAAGAGAGAGATAGAGAGAAAGCGTTTTCTATTTTTGAAAAAGCAATTGAACAAGAAGTGATTCAAGATGGAACTTTAAGCCAAAATTCCATTCAAGCTAAAGAGATTTGGAGTTTAAGAGAAAACATCAGTGAAGCCATTTCTTCTTATCAACCTTATAAAAATGATATTTGTGTTCCTATTTCAAAGATTTCTGATTTTTTGGAGGAAATGGAATCGGTTTTGGAAAAGCATTACCCTGATTTTGAAGTCATTTGGTTTGGTCATTTTGGAGATGGAAATCTTCATATCAATATTTTAAAACCTGAAAATTGGAGCAAGGAAGATTTTATTCAGCAGTGTGAAAAAGTGAATGATATTTTATTTTCACTTGTGAAAGAATTTAAAGGAACTATTTCTGCTGAACATGGGGTGGGGCTTTTAAAGAAATCTTATTTGTCTTACTCATGTTCCAAAGAGGAAATAGAGGTTATGAAAAGTCTCAAAAAAGTTTTTGATCCGTTTCATATTTTAAATCCTGGAAAGATTTTTGATCTTTAATTATTTCTCAATAGTTTTTTTCAAAAGAGATGCGAACTAAACTAATCCATAAAATGTAAGCAATAAGCAAGTGGGAAAGTTTCATCCATAGAGGTGAAAGGCTTACAAGGGTTGCAAAACCAAAAAGAAAAGCAAACAAGGTAAAGATGGCTATAGACTTTAGTGTTTTTTCAGAAAAAGTGAAAACTCCTAAAATAATGAGGAAGAGTGTTGCAAATAGAGGATGAAGTGGTCTGAGTTTCAAAGTGATATGAGCCGTTGGTAAGAAATCTAAAGCCAGAGCTTGGCTTAAAGATTCAGTTGGGAAAAGAACTCCAGCTAGAGAAGCTATATTTCCTGTAAGGGCTAAAATAGGGAAGGCTAATAAAAAATAAAATGGAGGAGTTTTAACTTTTATTTTATCCCACAAAGAAGCTTGCCAACAAAGAGTGAGAGAAGCCACTAGAATCAAACTGTTGATAAGGTGAAAAGCTAATACAGAAACTCTAAAGTAAGATTCGTTTAAACCCACTAGATTGCCCAAGACTAACACAGCACCGATTAAAGCTTCTATAAGTATCAATAAAAAAGAGAGAGAAGATAACTTTCTAAGAAGATGTTTTTTAGGATAAATTTTAAAAGATAAAATCCATAAAACTAGAATAAATAAAAGACATAAACCCGATGTTAAACGGTGTAACCATTCAATCAATGCAAAAGAGTCATCTGGTAAAAAAGATTGTTTGCAAAGAGGCCAATGATTGCCACAACCATCTCCTGAAACAGAAATGCGAACCCATGCTCCCCATAAGATCGTTAAAATTGTAAAAACAAGTGTAAAAAAACTATATTTTTTGAACTTCTTTTTATTAAACATTACATTTGGCGAGTTCTTTTATGCACTCCGAGAGCTGCCTCTCTTAGAGCTTCGGAAAGAGTAGGATGGGCATGAAAACTTCTAGCAAGGTCTTCACTGTTGCCTTCAAATTCCATAGCGACAACAGCTTCAGAGATTAAATCTCCTGCACGAGCTCCTATAATATGAACTCCTAAAATTTTATCACTTTTTTTATGAGCTAAAATTTTTACAAATCCTTCTGTAGAACCTAAAGCTCTTGCTCTTCCATTAGCAAGAAAGGGAAAGGTTCCTACATTGTAGGGAGTATTTTCTTGTTTTAAAGTTTCTTCTGTTTGACCGACACTGGCCACCTCTGGCCAAGTGTAAATAACGCTTGGGACGGTCTCGTAATTGACATGCCCAAAACCTTTCACAATAAATTCTGCTACAGCCACTCCTTCTTCTTCAGCTTTATGAGCCAACATAGCCCCTCTAATGACATCTCCAATCGCAAAAATATTTTTTTGAGAAGTTTGAAAATGGATATTCACTTCTATTTGTCCTTTAGAGTTTGTTTGAATATTAAGATTTTCTAAACCTAGATTTTCTGTAAAAGGTTTTCTTCCAACACAAACTAGAACTTTGTCACCGTTTAAAGTTTCTGTTTTGCCTTTAGTATTTGTAAAAGTCACATCGGCACTGTCTTTTTTGGATTCTACTTTTATCACTTTAGATTCCAATTTAAAATTTATTCCTTGTTTCCCTAAAATTTTAAATAACTGCTCTCTTACATCTTTATCCATTCCAGGACAAATAGAGGAAGCATATTCTATAACAGTAACTTCACTTCCAAGCCGACCCCAAACAGAACCTAATTCCAAACCTATATAACCACCACCAATCACAATCAATTTTTTGGGAACCTTGTCAAAACTTAAAGCTTCTGTGGAGGATACAATTGTTTTTTGATTCCATTTTGCAAAAGGAAGTTCAATAGGTAGGCTTCCTGTAGAAAGAACAATGTATTTTGCTTTAACAATTTCTGTTTTTTTACCCGAAGTCACTTCCACTTCGGTATTGGATTTTAATTTCCCAAAACCTTCTAGTCTTGTGATTTTATTTTTTTTGAATAAAAACTCAATACCACGAGTGAGGTCAGAAACAATGCTTTGTTTTCTTTTCATCATAGTGTCTAAATGGAGAGAGGGTTTTTTTACAGAGATGCCGTGTTGATTCACTTCTTTTTTTAGAAACTCATAATGTTCACTCGACTCTAAAAGAGCTTTTGAAGGAATGCATCCTACATTGAGACAAGTTCCACCCAGTGTTTTTGACTTTTCAACGACAGCTGTTTTAAGGCCCAACTGAGCAGCCCTTATAGCTCCTACATATCCACCGGGACCTGAACCTATAACAACTAAATCAAATTCTTGCATTTTTATATCTCCTAAATATCTATCAGTAAACGAGCAGGCTCTTCCAGACCTTCTTTGACTTTGACTAAAAATCCAACGGACTCTCTTCCGTCCACAATACGATGGTCATAAGAAAGA
The DNA here is from genome assembly GCA_963692945.1 of Bdellovibrionales bacterium. Lineage (GTDB taxonomy): Bacteria > Bdellovibrionota > Bdellovibrionia > Bdellovibrionales > UBA1609 > JACOND01. Next base: position 1,247,619 of record OY843585.1, on the reverse strand, counting down.
GCAACATACATGAGAGGTCTTATTTCTATTTTATTGTCAATCACAACAGGTCTTTGTTCTATTTTATGCATTCCTAAAATCCCACTTTGTGGAGGGTTCAAAATCGGTGTGGAGAGTAAAGAACCAAAGACTCCTCCGTTGCTGATAGTGAAAGTCCCACCTAGGAGATCGTCAGGTGTTAATTTTTTAGAAATCGCTTTTTCTTTGTAAATAAGAATTTGTTTTTCAATAGCTGCTAAACTTAAATCTTCACTATTAAAAATAACAGGAACAACCAAACCTCTTTCTGTTCCTACAGCAACGCCTATATTGTAAGAGTTGTTATAGATGATATCTGTTCCGTCAATAAAGGCATTCATTTTGGGATACTGTTTAAGAGCTGACACAATGGCTTTTACAAAAAAACTCATGAAACCAAGTTTGATTCCATATCTTTTTACAAAAGTATCTTGATAGTTCTTTCTCAATTCCATAATGCGAGACATATCCACTTCATTAAAAGTACTTAGAGTTGCTGTGGCTTGTTGAGATTGAACCAATCGCTCTGCTGTTCTTTTACGTAATCTACTCATAGCCTCTCTTTGTTGTCCTTTTTTGACAGATGTTACCGTTTGTAAAACTTCCGTTTGTAAAACTTTCGTTTGTAAAACTTCCGTTTGTAAAACTTCCGTTTCTTTAGAGGATTCAGGGTGAGCGAGAGCTTCTAAAATATCTTTTTTTGTGAGTCGTCCATTCTTTCCAGTGGTAGTGACATTTTTAGGATCTATATTATGTTCTCCTGCTAAATGTCTTACAGAAGGGCTTAATTTCATTTCAGGAGGATGTTTTGATTCTTGTTGTGAATGATCCATCCTTTCCAGTGATTGTGAAGTTTTTGTATCTTTTTGAGTTTTTTGTACTTGAGAAGCTGATTGTGCTTTGGCAATGGCTTTTTCATCTGTATCTATAGTGGCAATCACTTCTCCTACTGAAACAGTTTCTCCGTTTTGTTTGATAAGGTTAAGAACTCCATCCATTTCGGCTGGTACTTCCATAGAGGCTTTATCAGTTCCTAAAACAACAAGAGTTTCTCCTTTTTGAACAAAGTCTCCGTCAGATTTTTCCCAAGTTTCAATATCCGCTTGAGTGACAGATTCTCCAACAGAGGGAACTTTAATTTCTAACTTCATAAATAAACCTTAATACTTAAATGGCTGAGAGACAATTTTTCATTATCTTTTCTTGTTCTTTTTTATGTAGTCTTTCGGATCCTTCAGCAGACGCAGCCCCTTCTTTTCGTCCTATGTATTGAATTTCTATATTTTGACCTATGGCTTTGAGTAAAAATTCTAGTTTGGCCTTGATATATGTCCAAGCTCCACGATTTTTAGTTTCTTCTTGAAGCCAGACTATCTTTTTTAAATTTTGAAATCCATTTAAAATAGGATTGAGTTGAATGTCAGGAAAAGGGTAGAGTTGTTCAATACGGAAAATAGCAAATTGATTTCGTTTTTGAAAGGATTGCTGTTGAGCAAGATGAGATTTAAGGTCATAAAAAACTTTTCCACTACATAGAATCAAAGTTTGTATATCTCTTTGATCTTTTATCTCTTTATCCCAAATCACTTCTTCAAATTGACCTTCAATGAGATCTTTTTTAGAGGATATAACATCTGGGTGTCTTAAGAGAGATTTTGGGGTCATGATAATCAGTGGTTTTTTATTTTTAAGCAACATCTTTTGTCGTCTCAAAGCATGAAAAAGATTGGCTGGTGTGCTTAAGTTGCACACTCTCATATTATCTTGTGCACAAAGTTGTAAAAATCTTTCTAGGTAGGCACTTGAATGTTCAGGGCCTTGTCCTTCGTAACCGTGAGGAAGTAAAAGAGTTATATCTGTTTGTTGAAGCCATTTCATTTCTCCTGAAGCAATGAATTGATCAATAATGATTTGAGCTCCATTTGCAAAATCCCCGAACTGGGCTTCCCATAGAGTCAAGAAGTCTGGAGCTAAACAAGAGTTTCCATACTCAAAAGCAAGGGCAGCCATTTCAGAAAGAGGAGAGTTGTATAAACAACACTCTTGATTTTTATTGAGTTGTTTAAGAGGAGAAAATTCCTCTTCTGTTTCATAGTCATAATAAATGGCATGACGATGGGAAAAAGTGCCTCTTTTAATATCTTGTCCAGTCAATCGGATAGAGAATCCATCTTTTAATAAAGTTCCATAGCTGGCTAATTCACAAAGAGCCCAATCCAGTTTATCCTCTTCAATGGATTTTTTACGCTTTTCAATCAACTTTTTTACTTTTGGATGAATATGAATAGAGTCAGGTTCTGTGCTAAAAGATTCTAAAACTTCTGTAAGATGTTTTTTTGTTGTATTGGTTTTTTCTAAAGAGGCTTGAGGGGAAAAAACTTGGGTTCCTATAAAATCTTTTATTTTAAATGTGTTTTTAGATTCACGAAGATTTTTTAAAGCTTCTTCTAAAAAATGATTGTATTGATTGTGAATTTTTGTTGCTTCTTCTTTTGTAAGACTTCCTTCTTGTAAAAGAGATTCTTTGTATTTTTGAACAACGCTTGGAAGATTTTTCATTTTTTTATACATAGAAGGTTGAGTGAAAGAAGGTTCATCTCCTTCATTGTGTCCGTATTTTCTATAGCCAACCAATTCAATAAAAATATCTTGACCAAATTTATAACGAAACCGAAGAGCAATGTCTATAGCATGGAGACAAGATGGGACATCATCGGCATTGACAATGAGGACAGGGGCTTTGATAGATTTTGATAAATCGGAAGCAAAAAGAGTAGAGCGACTATCTTTTGGTGTAGTTGTAAAACCCACTTGATTGTTTAAAATAATATGGATAGAACCACCAACAGTGTAACCCTTAAGTTGAGAAAGTTGCAAAGTTTCACTTGTAGAACCTTGCCCACAAAAAGCGGCATCACCATGGATGAGAACAGGAACGGCTGTTTTTCTTTCAGCGGTGTCTTTATTTCTTCTTTGAACGGCTCTTGTTATTCCACAAATCACAGGATTAACACTTTCTAAATGACTCGGGTTATAGCCTAAGTAAAGGTGACAGGATCCATGGGAGGTTTCTCTTAGAGAAGAAAACCCTAGATGATATTTTACATCTCCTGTAAAACGGAGTTCACTAAAAAGAAGATGGTTTGGGTTGTCTTCAAATTCTGAAAAAATAAGTTTTGGATTTTTTTTCATGAAATTGATAAGAACATTGATTCGACCTCTGTGTGTCATACCTAGAATAAGGTTTTTCATTTCTAAGTTTGTTCCTTTTTCCAGGAGATACTCTAGGATAGGGATTAGGACATCTAAACCTTCCAGAGAAAATCGTTTTTTCCCTAAAAAATTAAATTGTAGGAATCTTTCTAAATTTTCGGCAGCAATAAGATGGGAAAAAGCATTTTGTTTTTCTTTTTTATTGAGTTGGAATTTTTTAATTTCAAATTCGTTAAAAAACCATTGACGAATGTTGGGATGGCAACCACCAACTTGAAGAGTCAAACTATGGCAGTAAGTTTTTTCTAAAAAATCTAATACTTGTTTTAAGGTTTGATCTTTATTGAAGAGATATTTTATCACAGAGAATTTTTTGTCTAGATCTTTCTTGCTGAGTTGAAAGTCTTCCAATGTTGGAAATCCGTTATCTTTGTCTATTTCTAAAGGGTCAAGTTTAGCTTTTAAACTTCCATGGTCTCTATAGGCACGAATCAGTTGAAAAACTTTGAGTTCTGTTTGTATATCTTCTGTTTGGCTGAATTGAGAAGTTTTGACAGCATTCATGCCTTGGAAAAACCATCTCCAAGAATCTTCAACTTTTTGTGGGTCTTCTAAGAAAAGTTGATAGAGTTCTTCGGAGTACTCTAAGTTAGGCCTTTGAATCTGGTCTTCTGGCCTAAAAATATCTGAACTCATAAGTATTTATCTCTCTACGATATTCTTCTATCATATATGAACAGGCTTGCAATGTTAATTTTTAGTTCTCAGAAAAATAGTAATATCCATTTTTTTCAAAGAAGTATTATACACTGCAAGATAGGGGGCTTATCAAGGTTTTGTATTTCTCTACAAATTGTTTCATAATTTATTTAAGGGAGTAGGTTTTATGTTTCGTCAAATTCTTATAGGAAATATGTCATGGGATAAAGAAGAATTTTTTGTTTATGTTCGTTTGTTCTTAGAGAGTCTTTTAGAAATCTTCCCTTCTTTTTGGAATTTTATCTTATTCAATGTTGATAAAAATCCCATAACTGCTGGAAAACTACTTATAGGATTAAGTTTTCTTATTGGTGGATACATAGCGATAAAATTACTTGTTTCTTATTTTGAACATAGGGTTTTATCACGGTTAGATATAGAAATCCCAAAGCGATATACGATTAAAGTTCTTCTGTTTTATACTTTAATCTCATTATTATTTTTATTTACTCTTTATCTTATTAAAGTTCCTCTTACTGTCTTTACAGTGGTAGGTGGTGCCATTGCCTTGGGAATAGGTTTTGGTGCTAAGAATATAATGAACAATTTTATTAGTGGAATTGTTATTGTTATAGAGCATCCCATACGAGTTGGAGATGTAATAGAAGTAGAAAATTTAAAAGGTGTTGTGGATAGTATAGGTTTTAGAGCCATAACTGTGAAAACTCTGGATAACACTCATGTTATCATCCCAAATAGTTTTCTTTTAGAAAAAAATGTTTTAAATTGGACACTTTCTGATGAAGTGATTCGTTCTAAAATTCAAGTGGGAGTTGCTTACGGTTCTCCAGTTAAAAAAGTGGAAGAGATTCTTTTAAAAATTGCTGAAGATCATGAAAGAGTTTTAACTTATAACAAAAACCAGAAGCCTGTCGTTCTCTTTTCTGACTTTGGGGATGATTCTCTAGTTTTTACATTAAATTATTGGATTGCTGTAGAAGTGATTTTTGATATTCAAAAGGTGGCTAGTGATCTGAGATTTGAAATCAATAAACAATTTATGGAAAATGAAATTACTATTGCTTACCCTCAAAGAGATTTACATATAAAAAATCCTATTAGTGTTGAATTTAAATCTCAAAAGTAATAAGACTTTATAATAATGAAAAAGCTTCCTATTTTTTTAGCTCTTGATGTAGATACAAAAGAGCAAGTTTTCTCTTTAGTAGAAAAAACTCATTCCCATATTTTAGGATATAAAATAGGTCCTCGTTTATTTCTTCAATATGGTAAGGAATTGATTTCAGAACTGAAATCCTACAACTCCACAGCAGAAATCTTTTTAGATTTTAAATTTTATGATATTCCCTCTTCCACTTTAGAGGCTGTGAAGTCGTCATACCATATTGGAGCAAATTATGTGACAGTTCATGCTTCTGTAGGTGGAAAAACTTTAAAGTTATTGGCTGATCTAGAAAAAGAGTTAACTCAAGAGCGATTGTTTAAAGTTTTGCCAGTGACAGTTTTGTCAAGCGTAGAGAGTGTTGAGGCTCAACAAAAAGTGGAGGAACTTGCCGATTTAGTTGTTGAAAGTGGATTGAATTCTTTAGTTTGTTCTCCTTTGGAAGTTAAGAATCTAAGGCAGAAATACAAAACTATTTTATTAGTAACGCCGGGGATTCGTTTAGAAAATGATGATAAAGGGGATCAAAAAAGAGTGATGACTCCTACAGAAGCTTTTCAAGCGGGAAGTTCTATATTGGTTATGGGAAGAAGTTTAACACAATCTAAAAACCCTTCAGAAATTTTAAAGAATTTGAGTCAGTCTATTTATGCGTAAAGTGGTTGGTATTCACTCTGTTAGGGAAGCTTTAAAAGTCCGTTCAACAGAGGAAATAAAAAAAGTGTATTTTAAGCCAGACTGGGAGAAAAGTTCCACTCTTGTAAATCTTTTTAAATTGGCTCAACAAAAATCTTTGAATCCAGAAACTCTTTCTCTTAAAAAACTCAATCAAATTTATGATCATCATCAGGGAGTTTGTGTGTATGTAGAAGACAATCTTTCTTTTTCAAAAAAAAATTTGGGAGAAAAATCCGTTGTTCTTATTTTAGATGGTTTGGAAGATCCTAAAAACTTTGGAGCCATTATAAGGACTTCTTGGTTGATGGGAGTGGATGGTATTTTTATTTCTTCTCGTCGGTCTGTCTCTTTAACCCCTTCCGTTATTAAAACGGCTAGTGGAGGAGTTGAGCATGTTCCTATAGAAATAGGGGATGATTTATACTCTTATGTTGAGTTTTTAAAAAAATCTGGTTTTTGGATTTATGCTTTAGATCATTCGGCAGAGGACAGTATTTGGCAGGAAAATCTTGATGTTCGCACAGCTTTTATTTTAGGAAGTGAAGAATCAGGTATTCGTAAGAGTCTTTTAAAGGCATCAGATAAGAAATTATCTATTCCTCAAAAAACAAAAGAGGCAAGTTACAATGTCTCTGTGGTTACAGCCTTGGTTTTAGGGGAGTATTGCCGTCAGTATAAAGTTTTTTAAATGGATTTGGAGTGAGTTTGTGATGAGATTTTTGTTGGTAATGGTTTTGCAAATAGGCTTGTGTTTTAAGAGGGGATATTTTATATAAATTGAGTAAGCTGGGTTGGCTCAATTGGTAGAGCAGCTGATTTGTAATCAGCAGGTTGGGGGTTCGAGTCCCTTACCCAGCTCCATATGGAGGGATGCCCGAGTGGTTAAAGGGGGCGGTCTGTAAAATCGTTGGCTTATGCCTACGTAGGTTCAAATCCTACTCCCTCCACCATTTTACAAAACTCTAGTGCTTCCTTTTTATTTTTTGAGCTTTTCATCGTAAGAGGGACACTCTTCAAATCTCAAAAAATAAGAAAGGTATTCCTAGAGAAAAACTTCGTTTTTCGCATACTGGTTTTCGCTTCATTTGAGGATTTGAAACGAAGGAACGACCTGTGTTGCTTGCGACTTTAGGAGCAGGTGATACAGGGAAGAAAAACAGGATGTTTTTCTTAGTGACTGAGGTGAGCCTACGCAATGAGTGAGCTGGATGCGAATGAATGTAGTAGGCAAATCACTCCCTCCACCATTTTACAAAACTCTAGTGCTTCCTTTTTATTTTTTGAGCTTTTTATTGTAAGAGGGACACTCTTCAAATCTCAAAAAATAAAAAGGTATTTCTAGAGAAAAACTACTGTTTTTCGCACCTTACTTTTTGAATTTTTGTCGTAGAAGATACTCCTCAAATACTTAAAAAGAAAAGGATTCTTAGAAAGATATTCTATGATTTTTTAGTCTAACTTTCTTGACTAAATAAAGGTTTTGCTTAGGAGATCAATGTTTTATTACTAGTAAAAAATCTTAAATAATTAGACTGAAAGGCTAGACAAATGCTGTTAAATGGCTATAATGACACGCTATGTCTTTTAGTGATTTTTCTCTTTTTTATAAGGTTTTTTCAAAGTTCAAACTTATAAAAATAAATTTTTTAAATATTGGAATTGTAAAAGTTTTAGTTTTATTTCTGACTTTTTTTTCTTTCATCTCTTTTTCTCATGATGAATTGCATGAAAAAGAAATTGAAGTTGCTTTAAAAGTTTTTGAAAAAGCTATTTTACTATCTCCTGATTTATTAACTCATGTTCAAGACAATTCCGTTGTTCCATTTTATAAAGTGGGGAAGAATAAAATTTATTTAAATCAAGGTTTTTGGAATTTAACAAAAGCTTGGGTCAGAATTTATATAGAAGAAATTGAAAAACACTGCTCTTGCGATTTAGATGCTGATTTAATGGTTCAAGAAGCAAAAAATTATTTGCCTAAAAGTTTTTTAAGACAAAAATTTTTAGAACCAGGGAAACATATGGGAAAAGAGATCAGTTATCAAGGTGCTTATCTCACGGCAAATTATGGTTATGTTGCAGCAGGGCTAAAGTTGAGTGCAGAAGTGGCTGAAACTATTTTATCTGTTTTTATGGGAATTAAAGGAGCACATATTTTTTGTAATGCTATTGATGTCATGATTTTTCCTTTAACCAGAAAATTTCAAAAATATACAAGAGTTTTTTCTTATGGAAGGCAAATGGATGCAAGTGGATCACTTGTTTTGTTTAAAACAGCTTGGTTGTCTCGTCAGATTAAAAAAAGTAGGAAAAGAGTATTCTTTCATATTGATCAAGCATTGATATTTAGGAAGGAGGAGTTGGAAAAAGTTAACAAAACTGGCCCTAAAAGTTTATTTCATAGAAAAGGACATCGTTTGTTGTGGATTGAAAAATTAAAAAGAAATACAGATCCTTTTTTTAAAAAAATAAAATATTTAGAGGAAAAGTTACAACAACAGACTGACTCAAAAGAGAGACAATCCATAATAAAACAAATTTCAAAATCTCAAAATAAAATTGAAAATCTTTCTAAAGTGAACAGAAAAGATTTTTTTGGTGCAAAATTCAAAAGATATTTGTTATTGAAATCCAGAAAAAGTCGCATAGGTTATATGGCAGGAAAAGGAATGCCAGATAAAATAATAGATAAAAATCTTTTATGGCCTCTTTCTCTTCAGGAAAATGTCATAGAGAGAATGCTGATTTCAAAATCTCAAACTGAAGTTTCCCAAGTCCATCCTGATATCATTAGAGATGGCTTGATAGAAGAGTTTTTGTCTAAAAAAATAAATTTAGAAAATAATGACAAATTGGATGATAAAAAAGAAGCCATTCAATTTTTTTTAAAAGATATAGAAGTCATTTTTAATACGAGTTTACCTACCAAAGAACGTGTGGCCAGTGTATATGTTCTTGAAATGACTTTAGGAGCTTTGTTCACAAAATACTTGAAAATGTCTTCTCTTATTTTATCACAAAAACATCAAATGTCTTTTACAGAGAAGCTAAAACTGCAATGGGCTTTTGGTCGTTTCTTTCATTTAGTTTATAATTTTTCTGATTTTTTACTTTCTGTTGCTGTGATAAAAGATAAAACAAAAATCCAATTTTATAAATATGAATCTATGGAAAAACTTTTGGCTTTTTTTACGTATCTCCATGAGGTTCAAACTTTCTTAAAAAGTAATGATTTAAATAAAGAATTTCTTTTTAAAAAATTAAACTCACAAAAGTATCATATACAAACAATGTCTTTATCCAAAGAAAAAAAGACTGTCTTTAGTTTTTTGCCATTTAAAACAAAAATTCCTGAATGCAAAAAAATTGTGGAGAAATATCAATGATAAAATATTTAACTCTATTATTTTTTATAATATTTGTTTTTTACTCATCTGCTAGTTCTAGTTTATTGGAAAAGTGCAAGACTGTTTTTAGATCAGATCCTGTGAAGTACAATCTATTTTTAAAAGACAAATGGACAAGTGCTTACTCTAAAGAGCTTTTTTCTTCTGTTTATAAAGAGATGCCTCTTTTAAAAGGGATACTTTCTGATACAGAGATGAATTTTTATGTTTCTGTTTTGGAGGAAGCTATTACTTATTTTGAAAAAGAAACTCTCAAACAAATAGAATTTCCACACCAGTCAGATTTAAAAACTCGTATGAAGTTAATGGATTCGGATTCAATGAATCCTAAGTTATTTAATGCTATGAAATCTTTTCCTGAAATCGTACGTTTTTTAAAGAGTGGCAAAGCTAAGGATTATGAGGCTTTGGATACAGAAGTGATTTTAAAAATTATTCTTTCTACTTTTAGTCAACATATGGTAACTTATTTAACCCATTCTTTGAAAGAATTGGATTGGACTAGATTGAATCTTATAATAAAAAGTATTTCAGATTTTAAAGATCAACCAAATGCTTTTTCACTTTATAAAATTCAAAGAGTCGTTAAGGAAAAATATTCTATTAAGGAGTATATAAATTGCAAATAATAAAACTGAGGAGGGGAGTGTGAAATCAATGAAACAAATAATAATAATAATTTTTTTCTGTAGTTGGTTATTGTCCTGTGCAGATTGGCAAAACGTTCAAGAGAGTTCAAGCCATCGGAGTGATTCTTTCTCACCTGAACAAAGACAAGCCCTTTTCCCTAATCCACTCTTTGTAGCTTTAGTAGATAAATCTAAGAATCAAGTTTTACAGGAAATAATAGATCAAAACGGGCAGTATCTTTTTGATGTCAATGCCAACGGAGATACAGCTTTGGCTTTGGCTATAAAATTTTACAATTTAAAGGGAGCTTTATTTATTACAAAACAATTAAGCCCTCAACATTATTTGAAGACAAATCATCAAGGGGAAGGTTATATCTATTTAGCTTCTCAAAAAGGCTATGTGAGTTTAATCAAATTTTTAGCAAATGGTTTTTTTGATAACAAACAGGATTTTATTTTATCTGATTATGAATTTTCTGATTTGGATAGGGTAACTCATGCAGGGGAGCGAGCTATTCATGTAGCAAAAAATTACATTACGGCTGAAGCCTTAAAGCATGAGTATTGGCGGGGTTCTTTTGAATATCCTTTTAGAAAATTTCAGTATCTTAAAAATAATAAAGATCAAAGTATTTTACATACAGCTGTGAGAGATCAAAATAGCGATTTACTTCGTTGGGGTTTAGAACAAAATTGCGTAAAAAAAGAAGAGTGGGGACATAAAGAATTTTATTATAAATATCCTATTTTATTTTGGAGAGGTGTCCAAAGGTATGGAAAGCCCATAGGACTTGATGTTGATGATTTGATAAATACTCAGGATGAAGAGGGAATGACAGCTATAAATTTTAGTGCAAAAAATATGTTTTTTGATGGGATTCGTATTCTGTCTTCTTGCCAATGGACGGATTATATTTTGCCAGACAATAAAGGAAACACTCCTCTTCAAAACTTTTTATTAACTTTAGATGTCTCAAAATCTTATCATGATGAATGGATAAAAGAGATTTTTGTTCTTCTTATGGAAAGTCAGACAAGATTAACTTGGTTAGGAATTGCAGATCATGTCAATTCTATCAATAAACAAGGAGAAAGTAGTTTGCACATTTCAGCAAGATTAGTAGATTCTTTTTTTTATGAGCAACTTAAAAAATATGGTGATATAGAGCAGGTCAATCATGACGGTCAAACTCCTAAAGAGATTTTTCAATTTAAAAGACAACAATTAGAAGGTAGTATTTAGTCATTTTAAAAAAGAGTAAGAGATGAGAAAACCATTAGTAATTATTTTTATTAAGATTTTATTTTGTTTTTGTTCTTGCAATTCTTTTTTTATGTCTGAAACCTATTTGTCTATAGAAGAAATGAATCTTATTCAAAATGACAATTCTGTTATGAGATTTCTATCTAAGAAACCTATTTCAGGAGTTCTATCAAAGGAATACTACTTGATTAAAGCCTATCTTCCTTCTGAAATGTCTCAGTTGGAATTATTTAGTCATTTTAGAGGATTTGATTTGGAAGATGGAGTGAGAGTTCAGTTTGAAAGAAAAGCATTTCATTTGGTTGTAAAAGTTTCTATTCAAGGTTACCCAGATAAACTTTTACTTAAAAAAGAAAATTATTTTTTAAATAACAATGAAATAGATTTCACTGTAGAGGTGGAAAATGGAGTGAGTTACGGTTTTCATATTCAAATATGGGAAAATTTTGTAAATAGAAATGGAATCTTAAAACATAAGGTAGGAATTTTAAGTAATGAAAATCTCTTGGTTGACTCTCTTTCAGAAGGGTTGATTTTTTATACAAAAGGTCAGGGTGTAAAATGGGGGCTTAAATTGTCTCACTCAAATTTGATTGAAGGAGCTAGAATATCTCCAAGAGTTTTATAAGTTCAAATAAAGCTTTTTGAGATTGAATTAAATTTTTTTATGAAAACTATTTTATTTTTTATTTTATTTTTTGCACAAACAGTTTTTGCTAATAAAAACAGGTCTGAAATTTCTTTAAACTTATCTAATCCATTAGATACACAAGATTTACAAAAAGATAACAAAGACTTTGATATTTCTTTTCATTTAGAAAGTTCTTTGGCTTTAATAAAAAATAATTTAATCAATTCTTGGTCAGCAGAGATTCCTTATACAGAAATGGAGTTTTATTATCCTTTTTCAAAAAGTAATTTTATCAAGATGGAAATTGAGTTTTCTTATCAAAAGGGAGATTGGGCTTATGCGATTGATAATTTTTTTGTGAAGCAACAAAACTTTACTCCGTTTAGTTTTCAGTTTGGTTATTTTTCTTATCCTGTGTCCTATGTGATAGAAAATGAAAATCTGTTTTCCAAAAAAACTTTAATGCATAAAACTCTCTTTTTTGAAGGAGATAGAGCTATTGGAGTAATGTTAGAAAGAGAGGTGGTTCCTTCTTTTTATTGGAAGACAAGTTTGCAGTCATCATCTCTTCAAAGAGGAACTGATTTGATTCAAAAGTCAGATCTATATCCTATCTTCACTACGAGTTTTATTTATGAGCAATTCAACAAAAGTTTTTTTGCCAGTTACTTTCAACAAAAGTTTTTTTTAGAAGGAAAAATACGATCTTTAGGTTTTGGTTCAGATTTATTTTTTGATATTAAATCTTTGCTTTTGGGTTTTAGAGGAGAGTTTTGGGGGGTGAAAAAGAGTGAGCCTCATCAAAACTCATTGACCTACTATGTTTTTCCTTATTTAAAATGGAAAAAATGGTCTTTTGGCTTTTTGTTTGGAAGAACTGAGAGTGTATTACAAAAAGATCAATATTTTATGGAAGAATATCTTTTCAGAGGAGATTTTTATTTCACAAAAAATTTATTTTTTACAGTGGAATGGTTGAAAGAACAAGATGCTATTCTTAAAAAAAAGGAATGGATTTTTTCTTTAAAGACCAAGTTTTAAGATCAAAGCATTCTTAAAAATTTGTAAGATACAGATTATTTTTGTTTTTGGTATTTGCATTAAAACTAGTTTTTCTAATGTATTAACATTTAAAAAAGGATTTAATGAATTGCGACCAATCCTAACAATAAAAATATTTTCATAATTTACATTAACCTTTTTTTCTATAAAGATAGTAGATTCTAATGATGTGGATACTGAAAGCAATGAGTTTTTCTGTTGAAATACAACCCATGATTAGATCCAATCCCTTCATTAAAATCTTTTAATTGAGCTTCAGATAAAAATTCAATGGTTTCAATAGTTACTTCCTTATTATCTTTTAACCTTACGATACGGATTTCATGACCATTGTCATCATAAGGAAGATAAGAGTTAAATCTAGTACTAGTTCTAAAAATTTCACTGGTTCTCAAAAAATCTTCTGAAAGTATATTACCTGCTTTATCATAAAGCCTAGCTCTTAAGTTTTTATCCAAAGTATCTTTTTTAGGTTTTGTTGTATAATAACAGTATCTAATTCCTCTATATTCAAATTTTTCTTTAATTCCTGATACAGAATAATCACCAGAGAGTTGAATTTCCCCTAAGTTTTTATCAGGATATGTGAAAGATAGTTCAGGAAACAAATGAAAATCAGTATTATAATCTTCTTCTAGAAAACCACAAGAGATAATAACCAATCCTAACCATAAATAAAAAAATATTTTCATAACTTAATTCAAGTGAATTTGTGTTTTCTTTAATATTTTAATATGCATCTTGTAGATGGTAATAGGTTGCAAGATTTTCGTCGTGGTTTATGGTAACACTCATTACTTTCTTCATTTTTAACGTAGTTCCAGTACTTTTGTATTCTAGAATAAGACTCAATATCGCCTTCTAAGAAATAATATATAAACGGTTTTTTTACTCCTTGAAAAAGATAAGGTTTTGGATTTCCATTTTCATCTAAATGAACTATACGATATTTTAATCCCTCTCTTTGTTCTTTTGGAGGAAGTTTTAAAATCCCAGTTAAATAGGTTCTACCATCATAGGTTTTTGGAGCTGAAACATCTCCTTTTACTTTGCTTTCTGCAATTATCTTATCATTCCTGTCATACAATCTAATACGAATATTGTCATTAAAAATAGGAGCCTCTATCTCATTTTTTGGAAAGTCTGTGCAATATTTTTTATACTTAGAAGTATAGTCTTCAGCAATTTGTTTATGCTCTTCTATTATATTTGTATTTGTTTTATAGTAACATTCATGGCCATATTTATAATGATTTTCACATTCTCCATGTTCTGCTGGCTCTTCCATGCACTCATCCTCTTCATCATCACATAGTATTTTTACTAATTTTAACATCTTCATTATATCTACTACATTTCTTTTTGAATCTACTATATTAAATTCCTCTTCTATATCTTGAGGTACATAAACCCAACCAGAATCAGAATCATAATAATCATCAGTATCTATATCCCACATAGAAATTTCATAATCCATACGAATAAAAAAATACTTAATATCTTCTTCATTGGGTTTTTCTTCTGAAATATCTTCTTGATTATTTTCTGACCCTGAAGATTGATGAATAGTTCCTAAATTTTTCTCATTGCAAGATGTAAAACCTAAACAGGTTGATAATAAAAAGCTGAATAATAAAAATGCTCTCATAACTTAATTTTTACAATAAACTTATCTGTAAGGAGGAGGAATAAAACAATGAGCTCTCCCTCCTCTAAAATACCATCCGGGATTAAATCCAATTCCTTCATTAAAATCTTTTAATTGAGCTTCAGATAAAAATTCAATGGTTTCAATAGTTATTTCCTTATTATCTTTTAACCTTACGATACGGATTTCATGACCATTGTCATCATAAGGAAGATAAGAGTTAATTCTAGTACTAGTTCTAAAAATTTCACTGGTTCTCAAGAAATCTTCGGTAAGTATATTGCCATCTTTATCATAAAGCCTAGCTCTTAAATTTTTATCCAAAGTATCTTTTTTAGGTTTTGTTGTATAATAACAGTATCTAATTCCTCTATATTCAAATTTTTCTTTAATTCCTGATACAGAATAATCACCAGAGAGTTGAATTTCCCCTAAGTTTTTATCAGGATATGTAAAAGATTGTTCAGGAAGAAAATCAGAATTATAAACTTCAAAAAAATCAGAAAAATCAGAATTATAATCTTCTTCTAGAAAACCACAAGAAACAATAATCAATCCTAACCATAAACAAAAAAACATCTTCATAACTTAATTAACTCTTTTCCAGTGATTTTTGTCAATCTCATCTTCTTATTCTCCTTCTGTTTTTTTAGCATTGCTTTCTTTTTTAATAAGAGGAGCTTTGTAAAGAACTTTTCTATTAGAATTTAAAATTCTAATACTTAAATCTTTTATTTTTGCTCCGTTAAAAGTGCAGAATTTACAAAAATTTATCTATAAGGAGGAGGAATAAAGCACTGGGCTTCTTTTTTAAAATACCAACCATGGTTAATAGTGATGTTAAGCCTCCCTCCACCATCTAATTCTTTTAATTGAGATTCAGATAAAAATTCAATGGTTTCAAGAGTTACCTCCTGATTGTCTTTTAATCTTACAATGCGAATCTCATGACCATTGTCATCATAAGGAAGATAAGATATTACTCTAAAATATTTATCATAAGTATCCCAGACTCTCAAGAAATCTTCGGTAAGTATATTGCCATCTTTATCATAAAGCCTAGCTCTTAAATTTTTATCTAAAATATCTCCTTTTTTAGGTTTTTTTACATAATAGCAGGGATTGCTTCCTTTATATTCAAACTTTTCCTTAGTTCCTGATGTAGAATAATCACCAGAGAGTCTAATCTCAGACAAATTCTTATCAGGAAAAGTCACAGGTTCTCTAATTGAATATTTTTTATGAGGATAGTTTTTATAATCTTTTTCCCAACAACCAAAAGAAACAATAATCAATCCTAACCATAAACAAAAAAATACTTTCATAACTTAATTAACCCTCTTTTAATAAGTTTTGTCAAGAAAAGCAAAATTTCCATTTTTATCTTTCTTTTTTTGTTGTTTAGGTTTTTTATTTTTTTTGATTCTAAATTTAGAATCATAAATGATTTTTTCTTTTGGATTTAAAACAAGAATTTGAAAAACTTTGTTTTTGTGATTTCTAGGAATCTCAAAAGAAGCCATAGCATGTGAAAAGTCAAAAGGTTTAACTTCTGGAGGTTTGTCACTATATAAAGTTTTGATTTCCATTTCAAAAATTGGTCTTTTTATTTCTTTGAGAATCTTTTCATTATATTTGAACTGAAAAGTTAAAACAGGAGTATCTTTATATTTCTCTGTTGGAAAAGTAGGGGTAGATTTATAGGTTTTGACTTTTCTTTTTGTAGGAACAACAAAAATATCTTCTTTTTCATTATAAAAACCAGAAATAGTAATGGCTTCTCTATTTTTTAATCTGTTATTGGACATGCTTGTTCTTGGAAAATGAGTTCCAAAATTTGTAAGAAAATAAAAGATTTTTTGAAAGGTATCTCTATCTATCCATTGATTTCCAATCTTGTTACTACTATTCATAATGCTATATTTATTTTCTATAAATCTCCATCTGTTACTTTTAGTAGCCTTTAAACCACGAGCAATTTTGAGATCTTCACAAGGATTAGGATCAGAACCCTTAAATTCTTTGCAGTAACTTTTTGCTTTTTTATATTGTTCTTTTCCTTGTCCTAGAGTGTGTGCCAACTCATGAGATATTGTTCCTGTATTTTCTTGATCTTCTCTAATAAAAGTCACATTGTTATTTCCACCAATATAACGTCCTTTTAAAATCCTAGATATAAGGTTCTCATTTGAACGAGGTCTTATAACTGTCCCTGCTGCAGTTTTTCTATTATGAAAATCAAAGTATTCAATTGAAGCAATGGCTACTACTTTATCATAGGAGTTGTTATGTATAAGTTTATACAACTTATCTGCATCTTTTAATAAACCAATAGATATAGGGTGGCGAAACCTTTTATGTTTCACTGGTCTATTATTACAAAGTCCTCTTATAGAATTTAATATGCCAGTATTTACTTTGTTAATAGGAAACATAGCTGGTATATAATTTGTAACCTCATTTGAATTATAGCAAATTGACCGACCATTTTAGGAGGAACAGATTTATATTTATTACATTTATAACTATCCACTGCTGTAAAACCTAAATTCAAATCTGGTGTACTCCAAGTGTTTATATTCACTGTCTTTTCACTTAAGCATTTTGGATTGTCAATTTGCCATCTAGGGAAAAGAGTTACTTTAATAGGTAAACTTCTCAGTTCTCTTTTCATAAAATTTTCATTCATAGGAAGAGGAAAAAAGACTTGAAATTTACCTTTTAAAATTTCTGATTTTTTTAAATGACAAGGTATCCCATCCTCTTTTTTCATTGTTTTAAACGATTTATTTTTTCTTTTAGCAAAAGGTTCTCTAAAGCATTTAGATATTTTCATACCTTGTATAGATAAAGAAAGTCTAAAATCTCTATGGAGTTTTAGTTTGTTTTTAGATTTCTTGTCCATACTTTTCACATCTATTGTGACTAGAACACCAGCAGGTTTTCCCATAACTAAATCATAGTTGTCATAAGGAGGATGTTTTTGCTCATCCATAAATTCTATTTGAGGGGCTTCCACACTTTGAAAAACAACAGCTTCATCTATTAGAGGAACAGAGGCACATTCTGGTTTTCTCTTTTTTACTTCTGGTTTTACAATTTTTCTTTGTTCTTCAGGAGGTAATATAGGTTTTAAAGGTAGATAGGCTTCTGATTTAACAAAGCTAGGAGGCTTAGGAACTTTAGGAGATGTAGGAGATATTCTGTCTTTATCTAAGGTTTTAGAATCAGTAGGAGTGTTTCCAGCTAAAGATCCAACTCCAGCCAAAGCACCTACACCTACAAGAGCAGCTGAACTAGAACTCTTTTTAGAACTAGCAGATTTTGGATTTTGATTCTCAGCTAGATTAGCGCTTGGAGCAGGGATATTTGTTTCCGCTTGTCTTGTAGCAGCTTGTTGTTGCTCTTTAAACTTTCGTTTTCGCTCTTCAAACTCTTGTTGGGCTTTCTCCAACACTTTTTGTGCTTTTTCAGCTCTTTTAGCCTCTTCAGCTTTTTGTGTCTCTTCAATTCTTTGATTCTCTACTTGCTGTTCACTTCTAGCTCTTTCACACACATTCAAAGCAAAACTATTTAAATTATTTTTAGTTTTTGACTTTTCAATCTCTTTACATCTCACAATGTCTTTTGCTTTCATCTCTTCTTTTAAAATAGACTTCTTATCTAAACTTTGATTTTTGTATTTGTCTGCATACTCTTTCATCTTTGTATAACAATCTTGATTCTTTGAAGGACTTTTTGCTTTCTCTAAAACTTCATCAATAGATAAATCACTAGGTATAGAAAAACACTTCCGAAAAGCATCTTTCAAATCACCTAGTTTATTGTCACAATCTACCTCACAATTTTCTATCCCTACATTACACATCTCACTTTGAACACCTGATAGAGAACTTATAAGCTGAGAAAGATTGTTAAGCTCACAAGATAAAGCATCATTTCCTGATACTTGAACTCGTTTTAAACTCTCACTCCTTAACTTTTGAGATAAATCTTTTCCATAAGATTCTTGACATTGTGTGGGATTTTTACAACAAAGCTCAATATTTTCTTTTGTGATTTTACAATACTCATAAATGCCCGTATTGGATGTTTTATCTAAAAGATCATCTAATTCAATAAGGCATTTTGAATCAATTTCACAAGTGTAATCTTTGGAGGTTTGAGATTCAGTAGAGTCTGGATTTTGAGATTCACCATATCCATAAGCTTGGGAAATAGAGAAGACAAGAAAAAGAATGAAGGTTTTTAATAAAGTAGGACGCACATCTAATTATCGGGGTATTTTCTAAAAAGCTAAAGAGTATTTATGATGAATGTTTTGATTTTAAAAGATCAACCTTTAATCTGTATCAAATAGAGACATAAGTGTTAAAGAACTGAACAGTGAAAAGATTCTAAAGGTAGATATGCTCCTATCAAATCTATGTAAATAAAGATTTTTTTTCTTTCCTGTCAAATTATTAAGCAAGTGCAGAAGCTTTATTAAAAATATCATCCTCCACACCTGCGATCTTATGTACAAAATTTTCACATACTGAGTTTATAACTTTTAATCACGCCATATATTCTCTATACAATCACTTATTTCTAAGTAAATACTTTTAGAAATACTAGAGTAACTAGAATCTTCAAAAAGATAATCTTCATCAGGAACGTCTAAAGTGCATTCATGCTCATAATAATTGTCAGGATCACCTTTATCCCAGGAGAAAAAACCAAACACACATTCTTCATAATCAAAGTCACAATTAAAAGTATGAAAATCAAACCAACTTCCTCCTTCACACCATACATCCAAACACCTGGTGTGTATTGCTGTAAGTAGTTTCTCTTCATTTTGTAAATCGTTTCCGTAAGTCTGTGGAATAGATAACAGACACAGCATTAAAAAAAGACTTGTAAAATAAACAAGCTTTTTAGATTTTTTTATTTTCATTTTAACCTCCTCTTGGTTCTTGAAAATTGTTTATAAAACCTATATGCAAAATTCATTCCAACTTGTCTTAAAAGGAGTAAGGCTGTATTGTTTTTAAGGCTTTAGCCAGCCATTTCTTAGAGTAAAACATTATTATTTTTTGTTAAAATCTTCTTATGAACCTACATTTTGTAAATGAGAGTTACTTTTTAAAATAGATTCTTTTTCTTATAAGAGATTTTGAAACAGTTCCATAAAGTATTCACTACTAAAGTAATTTGGATTGTTCCTCAAGATAAGGAACAGATGATCCGTTGTGACTTTTTCTCCACTGCCATCAATGAAAGTGGGTTTGTTATGTTGCTCATTGAAATGCAGTCTAGCGAGTAGATGACCTCTATTAGCAGCCTCTTTGATATATTTTTCATAAAGTTCCTTATCACCATTAACAAAGTGGTAGATAGCTATAGCGAATAAAGCAGGATTATAATCACCTTCTGCGGCTTCTTTAAAATCTCTTAAAGCTTGATGAAGGTTTCCATCTTCAAGTCTAAGCATTCCAGTGATATAGAGAAAACTTGGTTCTTTATATTCTTTACTAAGATCAAATAATTTTTCTATATTTCCTAATGAAATATAATATTCTACAAGTAACTCGTAAGCAGGGGTGAAGTTTGGATTCTGTCTTATTAGATTCTCTAGTTTATTAATTCTTTCATCAATAGTTTGTTTTTGATAACTGTACATATCTTCTGTTTTATGTAAAAACTCCAAAGATATCCAAGTTTCTTCTAGATTCATTTTTATATCCTTTTTGGCTTCTTGTAGAGAAGACAAAAAAGTATGTATTAATTTGTTATTTTTTGTTATTGAAATTGGTTTTTTATTTAGAAGTTCAGTTAAAATATTAGAAGATATAGCCGTTATAGAATTTTGAACAGCGGCACGAACGATACCTACGATACTCCCATCTATTAAAACAGGAGAGCCACTTGCTCCTTGCAAATGGTTTGAATTGGTGTAGGCAGTAAAGGCATTAGAATCCATATAGCGAAGACTTTCAAAACTCATTTCTTTAGGCTTGTGTTTTTCGTGATAAAAAAGAGGGTTGTTCTTAGGAAACCCATAGATAAAACCAGGTCTAGTTGATAAATTTTTAGAGAAAAGACCTATTTTTAACGGAATGAATTTTTCAATACTGTCAAAATATTTTTGAGTTGTTTCTAAAATCATAAGATCATTTTTAAAATCTATAGCAACAATATTTTTTAAAGGAATTTCAATAGAGTCTGTCTTTATATATAAATCAGGAATGGTTGTTAAAAGGTTAAAATGACTAATGATTTTTTGTTTGTTTTCTTCTGTAATGTTTCCTTCCTCTGAGAAATCATTATAGAGTTCTGTTAAGGTTTGGAATTCATAGTTGGGGAATAGAATATGTGTATCGGTTACAAAACGATTTTTGCCAATGTAAAAAGTGGTAGAAAAAAGATTAAAACTTTTGTTATGCATTTGGAAAATAGATTTTTCAAAATGAGGATGTTTATCATTTTGAGATGGACTGAAAGTTTGACCAACCTGAGGTAGAGATAAGAAAAGTAAAAGAATTGAAAGGAGTTTTGAAGTCATGTATGAAAAATAACATGAGATGCTTTATTGGACTAGATTATTATAATGAAGATGTAAAAATTATATTGAATTTAAAAACAAGAATAACAAAAAGGGTTGAAAACGAAGCTAGAAAATTATTGTTTGTGTTGTCAATGTCAGTTGCGATTTAATTCTTGTTAATTATGTATCTGTAAGCGCAACAAATTAACTCTCTGAAATCCTTAAAACACGGGGTTTTTTATAGATATATAGATAATTATTGACAATAGAATAAGTTTTTACTTTAATTTCAAAAGTAAATCAACAAAGAGGGGATTAATATTATGAAAAAGATTTTAATAACTATTGTAATGATAGCAGGAGGTTTGTTATTAACAAATTGTCAAGAGGGTGATGAGTCTAAAGATTTAGAAAAACGCGTAGCAAATCAAGAACGGCTATCAAAGACTTACACTAAAAAAGAATCTAAGTTATCAGATACTGAGTATGATTTGACTTCGGTTTGTCGTAAAGGAAGAGATACAGTAATGTATTCAGCAAAACAAGGAAGAGTTTATCATCCAGGTCTAAGAAGAAATGTTTTGTGTGTGCTAGATGTATCAACAACTAGAACAAATCCAGATTGGTGGGCTGACAACAGATCTAGTTATTGTTATAATAAGCTTCAAGAACTTGTCCGACTTAGAGTATCTTCAGGATACACTTGTAATTGATCTGTTAAGTTTTTTTAATTTCAATTGAATTGAGAAAGACCTAAGCCAAAACTTAGGTCTTTTTTTAAATGGATAAAAAATGTTTCCAAAAATGTCTAAAAAATCTATAAGAAACCCCTGAAAAAGCTTTGAAATCATTGGTTTTTGATGCTTCTATAGCCTCTTTGTAAGGGGGGCTTTAAAAATCGTTTCTTTTTTCAATTAGTCTTTGACAGATTTATTTTTCTTGAGCATAATCGCAGGCTCAAATTGTAGAGGTTTCTAGTCCGTTCCAATCGGATACTGTAACCTGTAAGATTTTTGATATTTTTGGAGAAAATAAAAATGAATATGGAAAACCAAAAAATTAGGATTCGCCTAATGGCTTTTGATCATAGACTTTTGGATCAATCGGCTCGTGGTATTGTAGATACAGCTCGTAGAACAGGTGCTGTTGTTGCTGGTCCTATTCCCTTACCTGTAAAAATCAATCGTTACACTGTTTTACGCTCTCCCCATGTGAATAAAAAATCTAGAGAACAATTTGAAATTAGAAGTTTTAAAAGGCTATTAGAAATTTCTGAACCAACCCCTCAAACAATCAATCAACTTATGAAATTAGACTTGCCAGCTGGAGTGGATGTTGCAATTTTTACAGAAACAAATACAGAAACAACGGATGAGAAAAAAATCTTAAAGAAGGATAAATGATAAAAATGCCAGAGGATAAATCTAAAAATAAAGATAAAGAATCTAAGGTAGAAGCAAAAGACTCTAAAGCCGAAGAATCTAAAGTAGAAGCAAAAGACTCTAAAGCCAAAGAATCTAAGGTAGAAGTAAAAGATTCTAAAGCCGCAGACTCTAAAGCCGAAGCAAAAGACTCTAAAGCCGAAGAATCTAAAGCAGAAGCAAAAGACTCTAAAGTCGCAGAATCTAAAGCAGAAGCAAAAGACTCTAATTCTATTAAACTAGACGGGCTTTTTGCTTTTAAAGTATCAATGACAGCTTTTTATGATGAAAAGGGAGGTCGTGTTCCTGTAACAGCTCTTCAGTATAAACCTTGGAAAGTGTCTCAAATAAAAACAAAAGAAAAAGAGGGTTACTCGGCAATTCAAGTGGCTTGTCATCCTCAAAAAAACAAAAGATGTAGTAAGGCTCTTATTAAACATTTAACTCCAGCAGGTTTTAAGGAAGGAGCTCGTTATATAAGAGAGATTCGTCAAGAGATTCCTGAAGGGGTTAAAATTGGTCAAGAGATTTCTATTGAAAGTTTAAAAAAAGGGGATCGTGTTAATCTAACAAGTCGGACAAAAGGGTTAGGTTTTACAGGTGTTATGAAACGTTGGAATTTTGCTGGTGGTGTTGCCAGTCATGGTTCTAAATCTCATAGACGAATAGGTTCTATTGGTCAACATACAGAACCAGCTCGTGTGATGGCAGGTCGTAAAATGCCAGGTCATTGTGGGTTTCAAAAAGAAAGTCGTTTTGTAAAAGTGGTTGATGTTTTATCTGAAGAAGGAATGATTTTTGTAAAAGGACCTGTTCCAGGAGCAAGAAATACTCTTGTCGCTCTTCAAAAAATGGAGTTGTTATAATGTTTAAAATTGATGTTTTAAATTGGGAAGGAAAAACTGTTTCTCAAGCGAATCTTTCAAAAGATGTTTTTGGAGAAAAGTTGAATAAACATCTTTTACATGAAGTTGTAAATTGGCAGTTGGCTCGTAAAAGAAGTGGAACTCATAAAGTTAAAACTCGTAGTGAGGTGCGAGGAGGTGGAAAAAAACCTTTTCGTCAAAAAGGAACAGGTAATGCTCGTCAAGGATCTATTCGTTCTCCTTTGTTAGAAGGAGGGGGAGTTGCCCATGGGCCTAAACCTCGTTCTTATGATTGGGCTTTGCCAAAAAAAAATCGTCAAAGAGCTTTAAAAACAGCTCTTTCTTATCTTTTTTCTGAAAAAAAATTAGTTGTGATAGAAGATTTAAAATCTGAAAAAGGGAAAACAAAAGAACTCAAGGCGAGTTTACAAAAAAGGGGTTGGGAAAAAGCTCTTTTAGTGGATGAAAAGCAAGACGATAACTTTAAAAGAGCTTGTAGAAATCTTAAAAATTTTAAATGTGTTCAAACGGATGGATTAAATGTTTATGATCTTTTAAAATTTGATCTAGTGATTTTAACTCCTTCTACTTTAAATTTAATTCATAAAAAATATGGAGTGTCCTAATGTCTTATGTAATCAAACGACCTATAGTTACAGAAAAGAATAATTTGTTGGCGGAAAAAAATATTTATGTTTTTGAAGTGAGTCGTCAATCTAGCAAAACATCTATTAAGGATCATATAGAGAGATATTTTAATGTGAAAGTAGCAAGTGTTAAAACTTTAATAGGTAGAAATCGTGCTCGTAGAACGCGTGCTGGAGTAGGAAAAGTGAAATATTGGAAAAAAGCTTTTGTTCGCTTAAAAAAAGGTGAACAAATTGGTGTTTTTGAGGGGAATTAATGGGTGTTAGAAACTATAGACCAAGAAACTCTTCTACAAGAAATCGTTCGGTTTCAGATTTTGCGAATATCACAAAATCCAAACCAGAAAAATCTCTTATATTTGGTTTAAAAAAGAAATCAGCTAGAAATAACTATGGACGAATTACAGTTCGCCATCATGGTGGAGGTCATAAAAAATCCTACCGACTTGTTGATTTTAAAAGAGATAAAGTAGATATTCCTGCTAAAGTTTTTTCTATAGAGTATGACCCTAACCGAACTTGTAGAATTGCTTTACTTCATTATATGGATGGCCGTAAATCTTATATCTTAGCTCCTGTAGATTTAGAAGTAGGGAGTCAGATTATATCCAGTTATGAAAAAGTAGATATAAAACCAGGAAACTGTTTGCCTCTTTCTTTGATTCCTTTAGGGACTTCTATTCACAATATTGAATTAAGACCAGGTAAGGGAGGGCAAATGGTTAGAAGTGCTGGTGTGCAAGCCACTGTTGCTGCTCATCTTGATAATTACTGTCAAATAAAAATGCCTTCAGGGGAAATACGAAAGGTTTTATCTTCTTGTCGTGCTTGTATAGGACAAATTGGTAATGCAGAGCATGAAAATATTAAATGGGGAAAAGCAGGACGAAGTCGTTGGAAAGGGAAACGTCCTAGTGTTAGAGGTATGGCTATGAATCCTATAGATCATCCTTTAGGAGGAGGAGAAGGTGTTAGTAAAGGTAATCATCCGATGACTCCTTGGGGAAAGTATTGTAAAGGTTTGAAGACGAGAAATAATAAAAGAACAAATAAAATGATTGTTACTCGTCGTAAAAAGAGAAAAAGATAAGGAAGTAAATTATGCCACGATCAATTAAAAAAGGTCCTTTCGTAGATTATCATTTGATTGAGAAAATCGAAAAGACTAAAAAATCAGGAGATAAAAAAGTTATTAAGACTTGGTCTCGTCGTTCTATAATAACTCCCGATGCTGTGGGATTAACTTTTGCTGTTCATAATGGGAAAAAGTTTGATCCTGTTTTTATTTCAGAAAATATGATAGGTCATAAACTTGGAGAATTTTCTGTAACAAGAAAATTTAATAGTCATTCAGGTGATAAAAAAACAACGGTTAAAAAACCATAAGGTTTAAAGATGGAAGTTAAAGCAAGTTTAAAATATGCTAGATTAGGAGTTTTAAAAACTTGTGAAGTTGCTGATCTTGTAAGAGGTCGTAATGTGAACGATGCTTTTAATGTTTTAACTTATACTAATAGAAAAGCGAGTGATGTTATAAAAAAACTTTTGGAATCAGCTGTGGCAAATGCAGAACAAAAAAAAGTAATAGACACTAATACTCTTTATATTAAGTCTATTTGTGTTAATCGTGGTCCTTTTTTAAAGAGACATCGGCCAAGAGCAAGGGGTTCTTCTGCTCCTTATAAGAGGAAGCAGAGTCATATTCATTTAGTTTTGAGTGAGAGGTAAGAGTTGTGGGACAAAAAATTAATCCAATAGGTTTAAGAACAGGAATTATTTTTAATTGGCGATCTCGTTGGATTGCAAAGAACAGAAATTTTGCAGAAAATA
This sequence comes from Bdellovibrionales bacterium, assembly GCA_963692945.1. Classification (GTDB taxonomy): domain Bacteria; phylum Bdellovibrionota; class Bdellovibrionia; order Bdellovibrionales; family UBA1609; genus JACOND01. The sequence goes on along the minus strand of OY843585.1, from coordinate 1,221,891 downwards.
TAAGAGAAGATTATTGTTTAAGAAAATATGTGAAAAACAAATTAAAAGGTGCTGGTGTATCTAAAGTTGAAATAGAAAGAACAGTAGATCATGTAAAGTTGATTATTTTTACTTCTAGACCTGGTGTTGTTATTGGTAAAAAAGGTGTTGGGATAGATTCCATCACTAAGGATATTCAAACGCAAACCAAGAATAAAGTTATACTTAAAATTCAAGAGATACGAAAACCAGATGTTGAAGCACAATTGGTTGCAGAAAACATTGCCCTTCAATTAGAAAAAAGAGTTTCTTGGAGACGAGCTCTTAAAAAAGCTATTGCTTCAGCAATTCGCCGAGGTGTTCGTGGGATTAAAATACGAGTTTCTGGCCGATTGGATGGAGCAGAAATTGCTAGATCAGAATGGTATAATGAAAAGCAAATACCTCTCCACACTTTAAGAGCAAATATTGATTACGGTGAAGCCACAGCTTTTACAACTTATGGAACGACAGGAATAAAAGTTTGGATTTATCATGGTGACATTTATAAGGCTAAGGAAGTAAAGAAGAAGGAGGCTGACATTGTTAAGTCCTAAAAATGTAAAATGGCGTCGTCAACATCGTTCTAAATTTAAAGGGTTGACTAAAAGAGGTTCAGACATTTCTTTTGGTGACTATGCTTTAATGAGTCTCAATTCAGGTCGTATGAGTGATCGTCAAATTGAATCGAGTCGTATTGCTATTTCTCGTTATGTAAAAAGAAGTGGAAAATTATGGATAAGAGTTTTTCCTGATCGTCCTATTACAAAAAAACCTCTTGAAACTCGTATGGGGTCTGGTAAGGGTGATATAGAGTTATGGACTGCCACTATCAAACCAGGAAGAATTTTATTTGAAATAGGTGGTGTGACAGAAGAACAGGCTAAAGAGGCTTTTCGTTTAGCTTCTTACAAGTTGCCATTCAAATGTAAATTTATAAAAAGAGAGATGTAATGAAATTTTCAGAAATAAAAAATTTAAAAGAGAATGAATTGATAAAAAAATTAAATCAATTACGAGTTAGTCTTTTTGATTCTCGTATGAAATTAAAAATGCAAAGATTGCCTAATGCCTTAATCATTAGATCTTTAAGAAAAGATATAGCGCGTGTTCAAACTGCAATATTCAAACAAAGAAGAGGAGTGAATGATGACAGTAAATAAAACAAGAGGTCGTAAAAACACTCTGATTGGAAAAGTTATTTCTGATAAAATGAATAAAACAATATCAGTATTAGTTTATAATTCTGTTCCTCATATTAAGTACAAAAAATACATCAAAAAATCTTCTATATTTAAGGTTCATGATGAAAAAAATGAAGCTAAAGAAGGAAATTTAGTAAGTATTTTTGAAACTCGTCCTTTAAGTAAAACAAAAAGATGGAAGTTGGCAAAAGTTTTAGAAGAAAGTTTAGTGAAAGAGGATTCCGTATGATACAAGTGCAATCTAAATTAAAAATTGCTGACAATTCTGGTGCCAGAGTTGTTCAATGTATTAAAGTTCTTGGTGGAACTCGTCGCCGAACAGCTTCTGTAGGTGATATCATTGTCGTTGCTGTAAAAAATGCTTTACCTAATTCTAAGGTTAAAAAAGGGGATAAGGCTCGTGCTGTTATAGTAAGAACATCTCATCAAATTAGAAGAGCTGATGGAACAGCCATCCGTTTTGATGAAAACTCAGCCGTTTTGGTCAATAATAATAAAGAGCCGGTAGGAACTCGTATTTTTGGACCTGTAGCAAGAGAGTTGAGAGGAAAGAGTTTTATAAAAATTGTTTCCATGGCTCCGGAGGTTCTCTAAAATGTCTGCTTTAAAAACATTATACAATACTCAAGTTCGTTCTCAGTTTCAAAAAGCAAAAGATTATAAAAACTCTATGCAAATTCCTAAAATAACTAAAATCGTTCTCAATATATGTGTCAGTGAGGCTGTTAAGAATCCAAAAATATTAAAATCTGTCCAAGAAGATGTGAGTGCTATAGCAGGACAAAGAGCGGTTATTACAAAAGCAAAAAAAGCCATTGCTAATTTTAAATTAAGAGAGGGAATGCCTCTTGGTGTTCGTGTGACTTTGAGAAGAGAAAAGATGTGGTCTTTTTTTGATAGACTTGTTCATTTTGCTTTGCCAAGGGTTCGTGATTTTAAGGGGTTGTCTCCAAAAGGTTTTGATGGTCATGGAAATTATAGTATGGGTTTAAAAGAGCATATTATTTTTCCTGAAATTAACTATGATAAAATTGAATCTATAAGAGGTATGAATATAACCATAAACACCTCTGCAAAAACAGATCAAAAAGCAAAAGATTTGTTAACTTATTTAGGGTTTCCTTTTAGGAAATAAGGAGTAGTTCTATGGATACTATTGGTGATTTTTGTACTTGTATTAGGAACGCTGTTTCTGCTAAAAAAGAAAAATTAGATGTTCCTAGTTCTAACATGAGAAAAAGAATAGCAGGTAAATTACAAGAGTACGGCTACATTAGAGGTTACAGAGTGGTTAATGATGGAAAGCAAGGTCTAATGCGTATTTATTTAAAATACAGTGAAGGTCAAGAGTCTGTAATTAACATGATACAAAGAGTGAGTAAGCCTTCCTGTCGTCGTTATGTGAAATCTAATGAGATTAAAGAAGTACGATCAGGTTATGGGTTGACCATTTTAAGTACAAATCAGGGTATTTTAAGTGGAAGAGAAGCTAGAAAAAAACGAGTTGGTGGAGAAATTTTATGCCAAATTTGGTAAAAGGTTAAAAAATGTCAAGAATAGGAATGCAAGTTATTAATTTAGAAAAAGGTGTAGAAGTTTCTCTTTCTTCTGAAGGTCAGGTTCTGGTCAAAGGGGGAGGAACCGTTTTAAAAGTTCCTTTAGATAAAAACTTAGAATTGAAACAAGAAGATGGGACAGTGCTTGTCGTAAGAAAAAGTGAAGATAAAAAAACACGATCTCTTCATGGTTTAACTCGTGCTTTGATTCAAAATGCTGTTACTGGTGTTTCAAAAGGTTGGAGTAAGGGTTTGGAATTAAATGGAGTGGGTTATAGAGCTTCTGTCTCTGGGAAAAACTTAGAACTCAGTTTAGGTTATTCTCATCCTATCCAGTATAAAATTCCAGAAGGGATTGAGGTTAAAGTAGAAAAACAGACAAAAATTCTTATTCAAGGTAAAGATAAAGAGTTAGTAGGAAGGACAGCTTATCAAATTCGCAATTACCGATCTGTAGAGCCTTATCTTGGAAAAGGTGTTAAGTATACAGATGAAATTGTTCGTCGTAAGGCTGGTAAATCTGGAGGAGGAGAAAAGAAATCATGATAAGAATTAAATTAAAAAAGAAACAACCTCAAAAAAAACATAAGCATTTAAAAAATAAAGCTCGCATTCGTAAAAAAATTACAGGGAGTTCTGAGCGACCAAGATTAAGTGTGTTTCGTAGCCAAAAACATTTGTATGCTCAACTGATTGATGATGTATCTGGTAAAACTTTAGAATCTTGTTCTTCTTTAAAGATTAAAGGAAATGTAAAGAGTCAAATTGAACTGGCTCGTAAAGTGGGAGAGACGATTGGAAAGAAAGCTTTAGATAAAAAAATCAAAAAAGTTGTTTTTGATCGTGGAGGATTTATCTATCATGGACGAGTGAAAGCTTTAGCAGATGGAGCTAGGCAAGTAGGATTAGAATTTTAAACAAAAGAGGTTTTAAATGGCAGAAGACATACAAGAATTAAATGAAAGAGTAGTATCTATTAACCGTGTGACTAAAGTGGTGAAAGGTGGTCGTCATTTTTCTTTTTCTACTTTAGTGATATCTGGAGACGGAAAGGGAAGAGTAGGTATAGGAACTGGAAAAGCAGGAGAAGTTCCTGAGTCCATTAACAAAGCTTCTCGTGTGGCTAAAAAATCTTTAAATTTTGTTAATTTATTAGATAACCGAACAATCCCCTATAGAGTTGAAGGTGTTTTTGGAGCTTCTAAGGTTGTGTTAAAACCAGCAGCAGCAGGGACAGGTTTAATTGCGGGTGGTCCTGTAAGAGCTGTTTTAGAATGTGTTGGTGTTAAAGATATTTTATCAAAGCGTATAGGTAGTCGTAATCCTCATAATGTTGTAAAAGCAACTTTAAATGGATTGAGCCAATTTTCAAAAGAATTTAAAAAACTGGAAAAAATATCTGAAGAAAAACCAGCTGAAAAAAAGTAGAGGTAGAGAATGTCTGAAGTGGTTGTAACTTTAAAAAAAAGTTTAAATGGGATAAGTAAAAAGCAAAAAGCAGCTATGTCTTGTTTAGGTTTAAGAAAAATTAATAAAAGTCGTGTTTTTAAAGATACTTCCGCTTTTAGAGGACAGTTAAAAGTTATTGGACATTTGGTGTCTGTAGAGAAAAAGTAAGAGAGGTTTATTATGAGTTTATTATCTGAATTAAGTGCTTATCCAAATAGCAAAAGAAATAAAAAACGATTAGGTCGTGGTAAAGGTTCTGGTAAGGGTGGAACTTCTACAAAAGGACATAAAGGTCAAAAAGCGAGAAAAAGCGGAAATATACCTGCTGGTTTTGAAGGTGGCTCTATGCCTTTAAGTCGTAGGCTTCCTAAATTTGGTTTCACCAATGCTCGATTTAAAAAAACTTATGACATTATTAATCTTTCTCAATTAGAAAATTGGAAAGGAGAAGTGAGTCCAGAAACTTTAGTGAAAAAAGGTCTTGCTCATCGTTCTAAAAAAATAAAAATATTGGCTCAAGGTGAAATAAAAGAAGCTCTTACAGTTAAAGCTCATAAGTTTAGTAAGAAAGCTAAAAGTGTTATTGAGAAAGCTGGAGGACAAGTTCATAACTTGGATAAGTAATGGAACAGCCTAAACTTCCTTCTAATTTTAGTTTTCCTAAAGATTTAAAAGATCGCATTCTTTTTACAATAGGAGTTTTGGTTCTTTATAGAATCGGTGTTCAGATACCAACTCCAGGAGTCAATCGGGCAGCTGTTGTTGAAGCTTTCGCTCAAAGAGGGGGAGGGGTTTTTAGTTTACTGAACACTTTCACAGGTGGAGCCTTGGAGCAATTTAGTATTTTGGCTTTAGGGATTTTACCTTATATTACAGCTTCTATTATTTTCCAATTGCTTCAAACAGGTGTTCCTTATTTGGAACAACTTAAAAAAGAGGGAGAGTCTGGTCGTAAAAAAATCAATCAATACACTCGTTATGCAACAGTGATACTTTCTGTTTTTCAAGGTTATGGTCTGTCACGAGGTTTTTTTGGTCAAGAATCTATTATTTCTATGACTCATTTTGCGTTTATTCCTTTTCAAACTTTTACTATTTTAACTTTAACGGCTGGAAGTTGTCTTCTGATGTGGTTGGGTGAGCAAATCAATGAAAAAGGAGTGGGTAACGGAGCAAGTCTTTTGATTTTTGCAGGTATAGCTGCTGGGATTCCACAAGGAACAGCAAATCTCTGGGCTATGGTTCAAAAAGGAGAAATGAGTGGAGGCTTAGGGTTGAGTTTAGTTTTATTCATGGTTCTTATTGTAGGTTTTATTATTTTTTTAGAGACAGGACAAAGAAGAATACCTGTTCAATACTCTCAAAGAGCTTTAGGTAATAAACAACCAACAGCACAAATGAGTCATCTTCCTTTGAAACTTAATTTTTCAGGGGTTATACCTCCCATTTTCGCAAGTAGTTTACTTCTTTTCCCATCTACAATCGCTCAATTCACTCAAGCGGAATGGGCACAAAAATTACAAGAGTCTTTTTCTTTAACGGGTTCTATTTTTAATATACTTTTTGTTGTATTTATAGTTTTCCTTTGTTTCTTTTACACAGAAGTTGTTTTCAACCCTAATGAAATGTCTGACAATTTAAAAAAGTATGGAGGATTTATTCCAGGGATTAGAGCGGGTCAACATACATCTGATTATGTAAAAAGAATTCTTGATCGTTTAACTGTTGCAGGTGCTATTTATCTTGCAACCGTTTGTGTGATGCCAAATATTCTTATTGATAAATTTAAAATTCCTTTTTATTTTGGAGGAACAAGCTTGCTCATTTTAGTGGGAGTGGCTTTAGATACAGCTCAACAGATTCAATCTCATCTTTTAACAGCTCGTTATGAGGGCATGGTAAAAGGTGTTCGTATAAAAAGCAGAAGGGTTCATTTTTAATGAATCTACTTTTGATAGGGCCTCCTGGCTCTGGTAAGGGAACCCAAGCTAAGCGTCTTATTGCTGAAAAAAAATTCAAGCACTTAAGTACGGGTGATATTTTTCGTGAAAATCTTAAGAAGAAAACAGAACTTGGTTTAAAGGTTCAAAAGTATATAGATCAAGGTGCACTTGTTCCTGATGAAATCACTGTGAAAATGGTAGAATTGGCTTTAAAAGAGGTATCAAAGGAAACCTCTGTTATTTTTGATGGTTTTCCGAGGAATACATCTCAAGGAAAAGCATTAGATAAAACTTTGAAAGAGAGAAATCAGAAATTGGATTTGATTTTATATCTTGAAGTTGCTGATTCTGAAATTATAGGGCGTCTTTCTGGTCGCCTTTGGGCTCCTAAAAGTGGTTGTATTTATCATATTAAGACCAATCCTCCAAAAGTCGCTGGTCGCTGTGATAAGACGGGGGAATCTCTTGTGGTCAGAAAAGATGACAAAAAAGAGGTTATTTCGGCTAGATTAAAGGTTTTTTGGGAGAACACCCACCCCCTTTTACACTATTATGAGAAACAGGGAAATTTAAATAAAATCCATGGGGAAAAGTCTCCAGATGAAATTTTTAAGACTATTCTTTCTCTTTTAGAGAACTCCAGAAATTCTCAGAATCTTTAATAAAAAATATAGACTTATACCTGTTATAATGTTAATTTTTTTTGCTTGACGAGGGCTTTTTATGAAGGTTAGAGCATCTGTAAAAAAAATTTGTAAGGATTGCCGCCTGATTAGACGCAAGGGTTCTTTGCGTGTTATTTGTAAAAATCCAAAACATAAACAAAGGCAAGGGTAAAAATGGCTCGTATTTCTGGTGTAGATTTGCCAAAGGCTAAAAGACTAGAGGTTGCTCTTACTTATGTCTATGGAATTGGAAGAGTGATTGCTAAAGAAATTTGTAAAGAAGGGGGCTTTAAAGACAGCCTTAGAGTTCACGAATTGTCTAATGACGATATTGTTTTGCTAAGATCTATTATTGAAAAAAAATATAAAGTTGAAGGTGATAAAAGAAGAGACAAAGCCATGTCTATTAAGAGATTGATGGATATGTCAACTTATAGAGGTGTTCGTCATCGTAGAGGTCTTCCTGTTAGAGGGCAAAGCACTCGTCAAAATGCAAGGACAAGAAAGGGACCTAAGAAAACAGTTGCTAATAAGAAGAAAGCTGTTTAAAGGAATTGAATATGGCAGAAGCACAAAAAAAAGAAAATAAAGTAGTAGAGAAAAAACCTAAAAAGAAAAAAGTTAAAAAAAATGTGCCAACTGGAAGATGTTACATAAATTCTAGTTTTGGAAATACTATGGTGACTTTTACAGATCCTGTAGGGAATGCTTTATGTTGGTCGTCTTCTGGTCTATTAGGTTTTAAAGGGAGTCGTAAAGGAACACCTTTTGTGGCTCAGGCTGTGGCTGAAGATGCTGCTAAAAAAGCAATGGATTGTGGAGTGAAGAGAGTGGAAGTTTATATTAAAGGACCGGGTTCTGGTAGAGAAATGGCTGTTAGAAGTATTGATAGTGTTGGTATTAAAGTTATCTTTCTTAAAGATGTAACCCCGTTACCTCATAATGGTTGTCGTCCTCCTAAAAGACGTCGTGTTTAATAGTTTTATAGTTAAAAGAATAAAAAATAAAAGGAGTTGAAATGGATAAAATAGATAAAATAGATTTACCGAAACATTATTATAAATATTGGAAGGATCTGATTAGACCTAAGGGTTTTAAAGTGGATAAAGACACTTTAAGTTCTACTTATGGAAAATTTTATATTCTTCCGTTAGAAAGAGGTTACGGTTTAACTTTAGGTAATTCTATTCGTAGAGTGCTTTTGAGTTCTATAATGGGGTCTGCTGTTTCTGCTGTAAAATTTGAAGGTGTGCTTCATGAACTTTCTACCATTGATGGAGTTTTAGAAGATGTCATTGATATCATTTTTAATTTAAAAGCTATTCGGTTTCGTCAAGAGGACATAGAAGATAAAATTATTAAAATTTCTAAAAAAGGACCTGGAACTGTAACAGCTGCAGACATGCAATTGAGTGCAGGTATTGAAGTTTTAAATCCTGAAGCTCATATTGCCACTCTTAGTGATGGTGGAAATTTAGAAGTTGAAGTGATTGTTTCTTTTGATCGTGGTTACATTGAAGCTTCAAAAAAACAAAAGAAACTTGCTGAAGGATATATATCTGTAGATGCTATTCATAGTCCTGTTCGTCGTGTGAATTATATAGTGAATAGTGCAAGTGTTGGGCAAAGAACAGATTACGATTCTCTTGTTTTAGAAGTTTGGACAGATGGTTCTCTTAAGCCTGATGAAGCTATTCCTCTAGGTTATAAAATTTTAAAAGAACAGCTACAAGTTTTTATAAATTTTGATGAAAACATTGAACCAAAAGAAGTGGTTTCTGAAGAAAGTTCTAACAAGTTAAATGATTATTTATTTCGTCCGGCTGAGGATTTAGAATTATCTGTAAGAAGTGCTAATTGTTTAAAAAATGCTCGTATCCGTTGCATTGGAGATTTAGTCTGTAAAACCGAACAAGAAATGTTAAGAACTAAAAATTTCGGTAGAAAATCTTTGAATGAAATTAAAGAGATTTTAAAACCTATGAACTTATCTTTAGGTATGGAAATAGAGGGATGGCCTCCTTCTGATTTATACAGAAGAGATTATCAATCTAGTAGTAGTGAACGTACAGAAGAATCTCAAGAAAGAAATGGAGAAGCATTAACTCATTCTCACGAAACTTCTAATCAAAATTATAACGACAGTGAAGTTAAAGTAGATGTTGATGACTCAGAAAATCGCTCTGATTCTTTTGGCAATGAAAGTAATGGTTTGGACGGTGGAAATCTTAGTAATGATTCAAGTCAGTCTGATGATGAAGGTTCCAAGAGCAGTGACAGTGATTCAAGTCAGTCTGATGATGAAGGTTCTAATAGCAGTGACAGTGATTCAAGCCAGTCTGATGATGACGGTGAAAATGATGGTGGTGGTCGCCGACTGTTTTAATAGATGTAGTAGGGAATTTTATGAGACACAATAAAAAAAATACGACAAGCTTTGGTGTAAAACCAGGACCTAGAAAAGCTCTTTTAAGAGGATTGATTGTGTCTTTAGTGGAGCATGAAAGAATCAAAACCACTTTACGAAAAGCTAAAGCCATACGACCTCTTGCAGAAAAAGCTATAACTCTTGGTAGAAAAGGGGATCTTCATACTTACCGTACTTTGTTTTCTAAATATCCAAATGAGAAAACAGTTTCAAAAATAATAGATAACCTTTCAAAAAGATTTAAGGATCGTCCTGGGGGTTACACTCGTATTGTAAAATTAGGAAACCGTAAGGGAGACCTTGCACCTAAAGCTTTGATTGAATTTGTAGATTATAAATTTGTCCCTTCTCCTACTAAAGAAGAGAAGCAAAAAAAGAAAGCTTCTCCAGAATATAATAAATCAAGAAAGTTACAGGCTAAAAAAGTAGAAGAAAAGAAAAAAGTTCTTCGTAAGATCAAATCTGATTCTCGTAAAATAAATAGATAAAAAATCTTTCATGGTTTTTTTTATTCGGTCTAAAAAAAATATTATTTTATTTTTAAGTTTCGCTTTAATTGTTTTAGGATTTTTATATTTTATCTTTTATCAGAGTCTGTTTGGTTTCTTTGAGATTCAAAAATCATTTTTCAGCAAAAAAAAATCACAAGGTCATGTTTTTTCATCAAATTTGAAATCTCCTTGTCGTGATTTGACTGGCAAAGGAGAGTTGAAAAAACAAAAAGCAATCCTTTTTTCTAACAGAGTGGATCGGCTTAATGAGTTGATGGAAACTCCTATAGATTGGATTTTTAAAAATATTAAAGGTGAGGTTTTTGATCTTTATTGCTATAGGGGGAAGAAGCGAATCCTTATTAATTTATGGGCAACATGGTGTCCTCCTTGTATTGAAGAATTACCTTCTCTTTCGGCTTTGGCTGAACAAACAAAAAATATTTTAGTCATTGCTGTCACGACAGAATCTTTAGAAGTTGTAAATTCATTTATTCAAAAATCTTTTCCTGACCTAAGTGAATCTCTTCAAATTGTAAGAGTCTCTAAAGAAGAATTAAACCAGTATTTTATTCCAGACTCTCTTCCTGTGACCTATCTCTTTAATAAAGAAGGGAAATTAGAAAGTAAGATTTTAGGTGCAAGGAATTGGCAGGAAATGAGTTTCACTCAACAGGAATGATGTGGTTTTTAACTCTCTGTTTCATTTATAGACTGAATTTACCTGTGAATCTCTACTATTTATTTTTTTGAACTATTTTTTTTATTTTCCATAGATTTGAATATATATAGATAGTACAGTTTATTTGTGATTATTAAGTCATTATCATTTATTTCAAATATTATCATTTTTGGAAGTTTTGTTTTTCAAGTTTTTGCCAAACCTAAAGATTTCAATAAAAATATTTCAATAGAATCTTTTTTTCAATCTATTTTGGATGGTGACTTAAAAACTGTAAAAACTTTATTAGCAAAAGGAGTGGATATGAATGCTCCAAATAGATATGGAGAAAATGCTTTTCATTATGCGATCAATAAGAGAAATGTAGAGATCGTAAAGATTTTTATAGAAGCAGGTGCAGATATAAGTATTGAAAATAATGAGGGACGATCTGCTCTTCATATGGCCGTTAAGACAGAGCATCTAGGTATTATAAATATTATTTTAGAAAAAGTTGAAGATGTGGATATTAAAGACAGATATGGATCTACACCTCTTCATTATGCGATCAATATGGAAGATGTAGAGATAGTAAAAAGGCTTTTAGCAAAAGGTGCAAAAGTGAGTATTCCAAATGAATATGGAAAAACGGCTTTTCATCTAGCAGTTGATATAGAAAATGTAAAAATTGTAAAAGCTATTATAGCAGCTAATGAAGTTGATGAAAAAAACTATATAAAGATTGCAAAAGATTTTTTAAGAGAAAGTGTGAAAAACAAAATAAAATTAAAACCTGCTTGTGCTAAGATATTTGCAAATTAAGTTTCATTAAAAAATTATTTTCTTGATGTAGAACTCTGTGAACTTTTGGATTTGGTTATTATTTTTTATCATCAATCAAACAATTTGACAGGGTTGATTTTAAACTGAAGCATTTTTGCTGTTTTCCTTCCTGCATCCCCACCTTTTCTTTGCATTGTAATTCTACCAATTTTTAAATTTCCTCTTGAAGTGATTTTTACTGAATCTTCAGCAAAAAAATTCATAACATGATTTATAGATTTTAAAACCCATTTATTCTTTCTTTTTGATTTTGAGATAACTAACATCCAACCAGCTGAAAACTTCCCTCGTCCTTTAAGTATATCGGAAATAATTAAAAATTTATTTTTTGAGAAAAAATCTAAAACCTTGTTTTGTTGTTCTTTTTTCATTTCATCAAAGAACATTCTTCTATTATCTCTTGGATTTTTTTTATTTGGAGATATTTCTCCTGTAAAAAGTTTTAAAATCTTCACAACATCTTTTGGGATGCTCCACATTTCAGCATATTTTTTAATCCACCTTTTATCTATTTGATTAAATCCTGTAGAATGACTCACTAGTTTGATAGATAAATTTTCTGCTGAAATAGTTTTTTTCATATAAATAGTTATTTGGACTTGAATATCTGTTTTATATTTATTGGATACTTTGACAGCTTTTATGCTATCTATTTTATCAATAACATATCCCATAATAATAAGCCATTTTTTAGCTTCTTTATCTGTTTTCCAATTATTAAACTTATCAATTATTATGGTTTCATTTTCAAAACCACTTTTTGCAGTATATGAACCAATTACTTGTAAATTTTTTTTCTTCATAATTGTCTTAAATTGTTAAATTAGCTGCTTTGTTTGAATCTATTTCTAAACGAGAAGAAATATCGTATCTGATATGTTTTTTGATAAAGTCAATCAAACTTTTTCCGCAAGCTTCTACAACATTAACAGTCATAGCATTACCAGATTGACTGAGAATTTGATTTTCAGAAATTTTATTTTTAATCTTTATAGCTAATTTTTTAGGAAATCCTTGTAAGAGAAGGGATTCATATCCTGATAATCTTCTCAACTTGTTTTTTTTCACATACAAAAGACCATGCCGACCTGTTCTTAAAGTTGGTATTTTCTCTCTATATAATCTTAAATCAGACTGACGAGTGTCAATTATTAAAAAATCCTCTTTTAATAATTTATTTATAGATACTTTTCCTTTGTTGTATTTATTTTTTAGATAATTTAAGAGTGTCTGATAAGATTCTCTTTGTTTATCTGTAAATGCTATATTGTCATTATCAATTAAGTATTGTTTTATATTATTCATTTTTATTGCTTCAGGATATTGTTGAAAATAACTATAGAAATCACTAAAATTTTTTATTAAATCTTTTCTAATTCCTATGAAATAAACTCTTTCTCTTTTATGAGGTAAACCATAATGAGAGCTATCCATTATTTTAGCTGTAACCTCGTATCCTTCTGAATTTAAAATTTTTAATATAGTTTTAAAAGTTTGTCCTTGTTCATGATTTACAAGCCCCTTAACATTTTCTAAAATAAAATATTTTATTTGTTTAGCTTTTATAATTTTTAAAAGTCCAAAAATAATTTGTCCTCTTTCATCTGTTAATCCTTTTCTTTGTCCTGCAATAGAAAAAGATTGACAAGGAAAGCCTGCAATCATTAAATCAAAATCTGGCAAATGAAAGGGGTTAATTTGCATCAAGTCCCCATAATTAATTTCATTATTTCCAAAAAAAAGTTTGTAGGTGCTTTCAGCATTTTTATCAATTTCTGAAAAGCCCATGCATTTCATGCCTAGATTTTCCAAACCTAATCTGCCCCCACCAATGCCAGCACAAAAATCCATAAACTTCATAAATTTATTTCTCCATTAAATTTAATTTTTATAAAGGAAGTTTTATTAATAATAAATTATTTATTAGAATTTAATACAGATTTTTCATTGATGCGAAGAGTTGGAATGTTATAAATTTTTAGATTTGGAGGGTCTTCCTCTAGGTTTAGCACTTCGTGATCTTGAGTCTGAATCTTTAGAGAATCTTCCTCTAGGTTTAGCACTTCGTGATCGTGAGTCTGAATCTTTGGAGGGTCTTCCTCTAGGTTTAGCACTTCGTGATCCTGAATCTTTGGAGAATCTTCCTCTAGGTTTAGCACTTCGTGATCTTGAGTCTGAATCTTTGGAGAATCTTCCTCTAGGTTTAGCACTTCGTGAATCTGAGTCTTTAGAAAACCTTCCTCTAGGTTTAGCACTTCGTGAGTCTGAATCTTTAGAGAACCTTCCTCTAGGTTTAGCACCTCTTGAGTCTGAATCTTTAGAGAATCTTCCTCTGGGTTTAGCACTTCGTGATCTTGAGTCTGAATCTTTGGAGAATCTTCCTCTAGGTTTTCTATCTCGTGAATCTGAATCTTTAGAGAATCTTCCTCTAGGTTTTCTATCTCTTGAGTCTGAATCTTTAGAGAATCTTCCTCTAGGTTTAGCACTTTTTGAATCTGAATCTTTAGAGAATCTTCCTCTAGGTTTTCTATCTCTTGAATCTGAATCTTTGGAGAATCTTCCTCTAGGTTTTCTGTCTCTTGAATCTGAATCTTTAGAGAATCTTCCTCTAGGTTTTCTGTCTCTTGAGTCTGAATCTTTGGAGAATCTTCCTCTAGGTTTAGCACCTCTTGAGTCTGAATCTTTAGAGAATCTTCCTCTAGGTTTAGCACCTCTTGAATCTGAATCTTTAGAGAATCTTCCTCTAGGTTTTCTGTCTCTTGAATCTGAATCTTCAGCAGATGAATCTTTTTTAAAGCGAGAATTAACTTTAAGTCGTGGACGAGGTCTTGTTTTCAGCAAGCCCTTTCTATCGTCTTTAAAAGATTCTGTTTCTCTTTCAGAATCTCTTCCAAATCTTCTTCCTGGTTTTTTTCTTGATGAATCAGAGGATCTTCCAAATCTTCCACCTGAACCTCTTCTTGAATCTCCATCTGAAGACCTGCCAAATCTTCCACCTGAACTTCTTCTTGAATCTCCATCTGAAGACCTACCAAATCTTCCACCTGAACTTCTTCTTGAATCTCCATCTGAAGACCTGCCAAATCTTTTTTTATCAGAACTTCTACCTGAAGACCTACCACCTCTTCTATCAGAACTTCTACCTGAAGATCTACCACCTCTTCTACCAGAATCTCTTCCCGAAGACCTTCCAGAAAAGTCTGAAGAAAAAGCTCTTTCTTTAGGCAGTGGCTGATCTTGATGGCTGAGTAATTGAAAATCAATATGACCTGTTAGGGGATTGGTTGCAACAACTTGGATTTCTACTTTGTCTCCACATTTCATAGTGTAACCACTTCTTTTGGCTGTGATACTTAAATGCACTTCATCTGCAATCCAGTGTTCAGGTAAATCTTTTAAACGAACAAGTCCTTCAATATCAAACTCATCCAAAGAAATAAAAATTCCAAAAGAAGTGACAGAAGAAATAACTCCTGAAAAGTTTTTACCTAAGTGTAGAGATAAAAATCTTGCTTTTTTGATATCTTTGACTTGTCGTTCTGCTTTTACAGAGTTTTGTTCTCGTCCACTGATAAGTAGAGATTTGTTTTCTATATCTTTTTCCTCAAGTGAAGGTTGATCGGATTTGTTGAGAACTTTTTTAATAAATCTGTGTATCATAAGGTCACAGTATCGGCGAATGGGTGATGTAAAATGAGTGTAGGATTTAAAATTCAACCCGTAATGACTTTTATTGTAAGCACTGTAGCGAGCTTGAGACAAAGACCTTAGAACAAGTTTGTTAATTATAAAGTTTTTTGGATGATCTTTAAATTCAGAAAGAAATTGAATGATATCTTTTCTAGAGTTCAATCCTGTTAAATGACCCAAACTTTTTGAAAAAGTTTCAAGATGTTGTAATTTGTCTTCTTTTGGTTCTTCATGAATACGATACATAAAAGGAGTATCGTTTTCTTCTAAAAAAGCACTTACAGCTTTATTAGCTGCAAGCATAAATTGTTCAATAAGTTGATGAGAAAAAAGTCTTTCTTCTTTTACAAAATCAATGGGTTCACCAACTTCATTGGTTACAATATTTATCTCTTCTATTTCTAAATTTAAAGCTCCTTCTTGATAATGCTTTTTTATAAGAAGTTTTGCTAAGTCTTGAGCTAATTTTAAAAATGTTAAATCGCCAAGGTCTGAAGAACCATCTATCTTACTTTGAACCTCTTCATAAGTTAATCGTTTCTTGCTCTCAATAACGGAAGGATAGATTTGAGATTTTATAAGTTCTCCTTGAAAGTCGTAATCTAGTTCTGCGACCATAACAAGACGAGGTTGTAGGGGCATTAAAGAACAAAGATCATTGCTTAACTTTTCAGGAAGCATAGGGATGCAAAAATCAGGAAGATAAGTGCTATTTCCTCTTGCAAAAGCCTCTTGATCTAAATGAGTGTCTTCTCCTACATAGTAACTGACATCAGCAATGGCTACAAAAAGACGATAACCAGAATCTTGTTTCTCTACATAAATAGCATCATCAAAGTCTTTAGCTGTTTCACCATCAATGGTTACAAAACATTTATCAGTAAGGTTTTTTCTGTCTGTAAAATCTTTCTCTGTAACAGTGTCAGGAAATTGATTCACTTCTTCTAAAACTTCATCTGGAAATTCAAGAGGAATATCAAATTCTGATAGGACTCTTTTTATATCATCTTTTGCAGAGGAAGTGATAACTCCTAAGTTTTGTACAACCTCTCCTTTTAAATCTTTTCTATCATCAGGGTATTGAGTGATTTTTACTTTGATACAGTCTTCCTCATTTAGAGGAATAGAATTTGGATTTTGAACCAAGATGTATTCTTCACAGCTAAGGTTATGATTTTTAAGGACTTCTTTGTTATCAATGATTGCATAAGTGCCCGTTGCAAATTCCTTATGTCTTTTTACAATAGATTCAACGGCTCCAAAAAATCTACCAGGTTTGCCCTTTCGTTTTTGAACAGAAACAGTAACGGAGTCATTTGTGAAAGCCGAATTGATAAGAGTAGCAGGGATATAAATATCAGGATGCTTGTCATTGTCAGGTATAACAAAGCCAAAACCCTCAGAATGTTTCTTTATAGTTCCTTGTAAAATCTTTTTTTTACTGTAGCTCTTTTGTTTCATAGGTCTTTATAACACAATTTAAAGAATAGGCTATGATTATATGAGATAATTTTTTTAATAGAAAAAAGTGTAAAATTTAGAAAGCAATAGGGAAGTGAGAAGAAGTTTTTTTAGGTGCCTTTGCTTTTAATAAATAATAGCCTTTGTTTTCAAAATAAGTTAAATTGTATCTATGTCAAATACCTCTGTTCAAAAAGAAGTTAAACTTGTATCTATAGACCCTTCTGAAGCAAAAGTTCTTGGAGAACATGAACCTTTCAGTTCTTCAAAAATTCAAGAGGTTATCAATGGAAGTCGGGAAGTTTGGGAAGATTGGAGGCTTCAAAATTTTGTAAAAAGAGCCGATCTTTTAGAAAACCTTTCTGAAAAACTCCTTGAGGAGAAAGAAAATCTTTCTGAAATCATTACTAAGGAGATGGGGAAACCTCTTAATCAATCTGTTCGTGAAATTGAAAAATGTGCTTTACTATGTCGTTATTATAGAGAGTACGGAGAGTATTTTTTAACTTCTAGAGAAGAGAGTTTACAGTATAAAAAAAGTTACATTTATTATGCTCCTTTAGGAGGGATTTTTGGAATTATGCCGTGGAACTTTCCTTTTTGGCAGGTGTTTCGTTATGCAATACCAGCTTTAACGGCTGGAAATGTTGTCTTTTTAAAACATTCAGAAAATGTAACCAATTGTGCCTTAGCTTTAGAGAATATTTTTCATACAAGTGGTTGGCCAGCTGGGACATTTAGTACTTTATTGCTACAGAGGAACCAAGTGGAATCTGTTATTTCTCATCCTTTTATAAGGTCGGTTTCTTTTACAGGAAGCACTCAAACAGGTCGTCATATAGCTTCTCTTTGTGGGAAGTATTTGAAGAAATCCATTTTAGAATTAGGTGGAAATGACCCTTATATTGTTTTAGAAGATGCAGATCTTTCAAAAGCCGCTACCAGTATCATTGATAGCCGATTGAACAATTCTGGTCAAAGTTGTATTGCCAATAAAAGACTTATTGTCGAAAAAAGTATTTATGAAGACCTTATTGAAATTTTGATAAGTATTCTTTCTCAAAAAACAATTTCACACCCTCTCTATAATCCGGATGTTGGTCCTTTAGCAAAGAAAGAATTTGTAAAAAAGTTAGAAGTTCTGAGAGATCAGGCTTTAAAAGAAGGGGCTAATATCTTATTTGAAAAATATCCTAGAGAGGAAGACAGGGAAAAAGGCTATTATTTTCCTATCACATTACTTGGAAATTGCACCTCTGAAATGCATTGTTTTAGGGAAGAAACATTTGGCCCTTTACTGCCTATTTTAAAAGTGGAAAATGAGCAAGAGGCTATAGAATTAGCAAATGATACACATTATGGGCTAGGAGCAGCTATTTTTACAGAAAATAGAGAAAGAGGGGAAAAATGGGCACGAGACTATATCAATTCAGGTTCTTGTTTTGTGAATGGATTGGTTAAATCTAGCCCTTATTTACCTTTTGGAGGTATAGGGGATAGTGGCTATGGTCGTGAATTATCTGTTGAAGGTCTTAGAGAGTTTACTAACATAAAAACCGTCGTAATCTGCCGATAGTCTTGAATCAACTAAGTTTTGAAATGGTTTAGGGTCTTAGAGAATTTAGGGTTTTATAAAGAAGTTAGATTGAAAATAACTTCTTCTTCAGGCTCACCTTTAAAGTTGGCTATAAAATTTTCATTTTTAAGAAGTATTTTTAAATGATTTATATCTTCTAATAGGTTTCTTTGTAAATCCGATCTTTTCATTTCTTTTGAACTTTTAGTGACTTTAAACACGGGAACATAATTTTCTGATCCTGAGAAAGCTTGTATGCTAAAAAGAATGGATACGATAATGAGTAATTTTCTATACATATAAAAGCCTCCCTGTACTTATATTCTATCAGTACAGGAGTTTTTAACAAAGCCATTAACATAATCTTAACAAATCTCTAAAAATGAACTATCCTTATGGATCTAAAGCCTTGATAGGATGTTCTATATAATGTTAAGGTTTGGTTAATTTTGAAAAATAACCTAAAGAGTGTTAAAAAATGATGGTGAAAAAAGTTCTATTATTTTTGTGTTTATTTTTTGTTTTTTCAGCTTCTTCAGAGACAACAAAATCTGAGGATTTGAAAAAGTCAAAAAAAGAGATATCAGTCGTTTCTTCAGAGACAACGGATACCATCAAAGTCAAAGAAGAGATTTCAGCAACAGCTTCTTCAGAGACAACAAAGTTTGAGGAAAAAAAGTCAAAAGAAGAGGTCTCAGCAACGACTTCTTCAGAGACAATTGACAGCGTTAAAATCAAAGAAGAGGTTTCAGAAGTTACTCCTTCAGAAGAACCTCAGGATGTAAAAAAATCAAAAAATCAGATCTCTGAATCTTTTTCTTCAGAGGAAAAAGAGTCTGTTGAAGGGGAAGGTCTTTTAACTTCTTTTTTTGAAGATTACTCTTGGTTTTTTGAAAAAAAACAAACCAAGTATAAAATCGCTATTTTTCCTTTTTATATTTTCAAATCTTACTCTCCTATTTTGGGTTTAAGGTTATTTACCTACTCTTCAAAAGAGAAGGGTCATTATATGGGAGTTTCTTTTTCTAACCAGATTTTCACTTCTCTTATACAAGGAGATTTTACCTACTTTGTTAGGCATAACTCTGGAATGGAAAATTATTTTTATACCTCTTATGACAGTTTTTCAGAGTCTTTTTATGGAAAAGATGGGATGGATACTAAAGAATCTGATCTGAAGAAACTTTATGCTTATAGAATTCGCTTGAGTCATGAGATGAAATATATACTTCACAATAAAACTTTTTCTAGTTTGGGAAGTGAGTTGATTTTAAGAAGAGAACGACCTAATTTACAAGATGAAAAAATTTATTTTTCTTCAGAGGTTCTAGTTCATTTAAGAGCAAGGGTAGGTTATGATAGCCGAGACAGTTGGAAAAATGCTAAAAATGGTCACTATCATCAATTGTCTTTGGGTTGTGTCCCTAGTTTAGGTAAAGGAAGTAGTTTTTGTCTTGGGGAATTAGATTTACGATACTACTATAGTTTTTTTGATAAATATGTTTTGGCTCTAAGGTCTTTTGTAGGTTCTTCTTTTATATCTAGTATATCATACTCTTTAAAATACAGTTTAGGTGGCAGACATGTTTTGCGTGGTTTTTCAGAAAATCGCTTTAGTGGAGATAAAATTTATTTTGCTCAGAGTGAAATTCGTATTCCTTTACCTATATGGAGTCAATTTTTATCGGGAGTGTTATTTGCAGAGTTGGGAGAGGTTGCTGCCTACGGAGAAAAATTTAAAAATTTTAAATGGGATTTTGGAGTGGGTTTAAGATTAGGAATACCTTCAGATTACAAGATGAAATTAAGAGTGGATGTTGGTTTTGCATTAAGAGATCCTGAAAAGCCAGTGAATTTTATTGTGGATTTCTTTCAGGCTTTTTAGATTTATTTGTTCTGTAAAAAATTCTAGTTAAAAAGAATCAGTGTTAAGGGATAACCGTTTTGAATTCAAAGTTAAAAAATAGTAAATTTGTTTTTGTGACAGGAGGAGTTGTTTCTTCTGTAGGAAAAGGTTTGGTTTCGGCCAGCTTAGCAACTCTTTTAGAATCTCGTGGTTATAAAGTCAGTGTTGTTAAGTGTGATCCTTATATCAATGTGGACCCTGGAACTCTATCTCCTTTTCAGCATGGAGAGGTTTATGTCACTCAAGATGGAGCTGAAACTGATCTTGATTTAGGTCACTATGAAAGATTCACCAATTTGGTTTTAACAAAAAATCATAGTATTACAACAGGTCAGGTTTATCAGAAGGTTATAGAAAGAGAGAGAAAGGGAGATTACTTAGGTCGGACGGTTCAAGTGATTCCTCATATTACAGATGAAATAAAACAGCGTCTTTTTAAAGTTTCTCAAGGTTCTGATATTACAGTTGTAGAAATAGGTGGAACTGTTGGAGATATTGAAGGTCTTCCTTTTATTGAAGCCATTCGTCAGTTGCGTATAGAGTTTGGTATGGAACACACCGTTTTTGCTCATGTGACTTTTGTTCCTTATATTCCTTCCGTAGGTGAATTGAAAAGCAAACCAACCCAACACTCTGTTAAAGCTTTAAGGGAGGTGGGATTGCAACCTGATTTTTTGATTTGTCGTTGTTCTCATCCTATTGATCAGGAGTTAAAATCAAAAATAGCTCTTTTTTCTAATTTAAGTCATAATGATATTGTTACAGTTCAAGATGCTCAAACCATTTATGAAATTCCTTTGTTACTCAGTAAAGAAAAATTAGATGAGAAAGTGATTAAGAAATTAGCCTTAAAAACTTCTAAGGCTAATCTTTCTAAATGGAAATCTGTTGTGACTAAAATTAAAAATCCAAAAACAGAAATCACTGTTGGTTTGGTAGGTAAATATGTTCATTTAAGAGATAGTTATCAATCTATACATGAAGCTCTTATTCATGGAGGGTTAGCCAATCAAGCTAAGATTCGTATAAAATATGTTAACTCTGAAAAACTAAATGGTTTATCTGAGTTTAAAGATTTAGATGGTATTTTAGTTCCTGGAGGTTTTGGAGATCGTGGTATTGATGGAAAATTAAAAGCCATTCAATACTCTCGTGAAAAGTCTATTCCTTTTTTTGGGATATGTTTAGGTATGCAAATGGCGGCAATAGAGTTTGCTCGTAATGTTTGTGGGATTAAAAATGCAACGAGTAGAGAGTTTATAGGTGACAAAAAATCTGAATATTGTGTTGTGGATGTTATGCCCAATCAAAAAAATGTTAAATATAAAGGTGGAAGTATGAGATTAGGTTCTTACCCTTGTGTATTAGATACAAATTCTAAGGTGAAAAAAATTTATAAGAAAGATTTTATAGAAGAAAGGCATCGTCATCGTTATGAATTTAATCCTAGTTTTTCTCAAATTTTTGAAAAAAATGGTATGAAATTATCGGGAAGATGTAAGGGGACGGGAAATCTGATTGAAGTTTTAGAGCTGCCCTCTCATCCTTGGTTTGTTGGGGTTCAATATCATCCAGAGTTTCAATCAAAACCTACTGATCCTCATCCTTTGTTTATGAGTTTTATCAAATCTTGTATTAAGAATCCTTAAAACAAAATCCTAGTGTTATCCTCCTTGTTTTCTGACCTTTCATCGTAAGAGGGACACTCTTCAAGTTCAGAAAACAAGAAGGGATATTCATAGAGAAAACCTGCTGGTTTTTGCATAGGTGAAACTACTGTTTTTCGCTTATGGGTAAGATCTTCAAAGCTCGTTAGAATAAGAGTAGAAAATACTTTTTTGAACTAGAGTTTTGTAAATTAATTACAAGGGTCGTTTTCAGAAAGATCTTTTGTGTGAGTGATTTTCACCTTACCCTGTGTTTTATCAGAGATTTTTAAACAAATAGGAATAAACTCTTCGTCTTTTTTTATAGAAACAACAATTGGTTTTGTAGTTTCTCCTAAAATTTGTTCTTTTGTAACTTCCTGCGAGGCTTTAACCAAAAGTTTAGAGGATTTTAAATTTAACTCCAACTGGAGTGCTACACCTTTTGAAACAATAGATAAAACTTGCTTGTCCATAGAGACGACACCTTTAAGACCTGCAATCAATTTAAAAACTTTGTTTTCCGGTGCTGTCTTTATAGTAATATGTGTTCTTTCTTCATTAGAATGAAGTACGATATTAGTATCTACATCTACTAATCTTATAGGTAATATAAAATGACCTAGTGGATTGCTTTGTTCATTGTTTGCATCTTGAGTGTTACCTTGTTCATTGTTTGCGTTTTGATTCGCACCTTGTTCATTGTTTGCATTTTGATTCTCACCTTCTATAATGGAAAGATCTATTTCTAAATTTTCCGGCTTGTTTGGTCTTGGAACTCGCTCTCTTTGTTTTATATCTATATCTCGTCGTCTTTCACGAGAATGGTCTGGTTCAATATTACAAGAAATTAAGAAGAGAGGTAAAAAGAGAATGAATAAAAAACGCATGTCCTAATTCTAGACGGCTTAAAAAATCATTGTCAAATTTTTCTTAAAAATAGCAAAGTTTATTGATGTTTTCGCTTAAAAGGCTGGACTAAAGGGACTTCTTTTACAAAACTCTCGTTCTTCCCTTGTGCGAAAACCAGCAGGTTTTTTCTAGTTCAAACATAAGCCTATTAAGTAACTCTTATTTTAACGAGATTTGAAGAGTGTCCCCTTTTACGATGAAAAGCTCGTTAAAATAAGAGTAGGAAATACTTTTTTGAACTAGAGTTTTGTATATTTCTCTTAACGACTAAAAGTGTTTTTGCAGTTAACTCTGGAGTTGTTTTTCTGTTCTTGCTTTTTTTGTTCTTCATACTCATTATCAAGCACCTTCTTTGCATACTTTTCCTTGGATTTGAATTTAGAAGCAGAAGCTTGATATAAAGCAGATTCTTTATACCCAGTATGAAAATTTAAAAATAATTTGTCTCTGTCAAATAAATTTTGACTGAAGCGTACAAGTTTCTCATAGTTTTTTGCTTTTGTTAGGTAAGAAGCATCATGTATCCGTGTTAGTATTATCAGTTCAGATGCTCTAATTAATTTATGTTTTACTTCTGGCATCTTTAGAAGTTTTTCAATCTCTTTTGTATGAGTTCCTCCAAATTTTTCTAAAGAATGTAACATATTACTTGTTTCTCTTTGAAGTAATTGACGCCAATCTTTGTTGCCGATATAGAATGCAGGAAAAGGAGCAATGACTGCAAAGTTATATTTTAAGAGATCAATAGGGGTGAATGAATATTGTGTTAATGAACCTAGTGTAACTCTTTGGTTCGGGTCTGCTCCTAAACTTAAAACCCAATCCATCAGTGATGTATTATTACTTATTAGGCTGACCATATGAATCAAAGAGAATTCCCCATAAATTTTATCGTTGACATTGTTTTTATTTATATTGTTTAGTAAAAATTTTAAATCATTCCGAATGATGGCTTTAACAATAGGGTTTAAATTATACAATTCATTTCTTAGTTCTTTTCGTTCGTCTAACTTGTCTATAATAGGGATTGAAGCAAGTGTAGCTGTCGCTCCTACAGCAGCTGTTGCCATAATAGCAGTGGCCACATCAGCTAGAGACTTAAAGCTAAAAACAGATAATAAAATAAATAAAAATAATTTAGATCTCATAAGAACACCCATGGGAATGAACTAGAGTTTTTTATGCTTCTCTTAATTGACTAAAAGTGTTTTTGCAGTTAACTCTGGAGTTGTTTTTCTGTTCTTGCTTTTTTTGCTTTCTATCCTCATTATCAAGCACCTTCGTTGCATACTTTTCCTTGGATTTGAATTTAGAAGGAGAGGCTTTATATAAATCAGAGTTAAAAGAGGGTTTATCCCCAAGATGAGAGTTTAGAAATAATTTGTCTCTGGCAGGTAAACTTTGACTGAAGATGACAAGTCTCTCATAGTTTTCTTTTTTTGTTAGGTAAGAAACATCATGCATTAGAAGGCCACCCAATGTTTTAAATAATTTATGGTTTACTTTTGGCATCTCTAGAAGTTTTTCAATCTCTTGTGTATGAATTCCTCCAGCTTTTTCTAAAATTTCTATCATCTTATCTGTTTGTTTTTGAAGTTTTTTACGCCGATTTTTGCTCCCAATATATTTAGGAAAAGGAGCAATGACTGCAAGGTTATATTTTAAGAGATCAATAGGGGTGAATGAATATTCTATTAATAAACTTCGTGTACTTAGTGTAACTCGTTGGTTCGGGTCTGCTCCTAATCTTAAAATATGATCCATATATGTTGTATTACCTATTAGGCTATCACCTAGTAGGCTGACTATATGAATCAAAGAAAATTCCCCATAAATTTTATCGTTGACATTGTTTCTATTTATATTTTCCATTACAAAAACTACATCATTCCGAATGAGGGCTTTAATAATAGGGTGTAAATTATACAATTCATTTCTTAGTTCTTTTCGTTCGTCTAACTTGTCTATAATAGGGAATGAAGCAAGTGTAGCTGCTGATCCTACAGCAACTGTTGCAGCAACTGCAGCAGCTGTTGCTGCAAAAGCAGCGGCAGTGGCCACATCAGCTAGAGACTTAAAGCTAAAAACAGATAATAAAATAAATAAAAATAATTTAGATTTCATAAGAACACCTCTTTAATTGAATAATTGAATGAATATGTACAAGTTTTTTAGAAAAATTTCAATATTTTTTCTTGCAGTTTCAAGAAAAGATGAGAAATAAGAGCTTTTAAGGTAAAAAAGTGTAAGTTTTTCAATCTTTTTTGCCGAAAAGTAAGTATGAGACTCTGTCTAATAAGTTTATTATCTCTTTTGTTTTTATCTTGTGCTGAGAAAGTGCAAAAAACAGAGGAGGATTTTGCATCTGTTTATGCTTCAACGGTGCCTATAGAGGGGCGATTTTTAAAATGCAATACCTTTAGTGATAATACTTTTCATGGTAAGGTGAAATTGGTTGAAAATAAAAAAGATTGTATAGATCTGAAAATTCTAAAATATCCTGATAGTTTTTTTAATACAGAACAATTTTTTTTACAAGCCTATCCTTTGTCTCTTAAGGATGGTGTTTCTAAATATGGGAAGTCTTTATCTTTTACTGTTTATGAAAATGGAGAGGACTCCATTCCATTGGTTCAGTCATCTATAATAGATTCTTTTTTGGTTGAAAAAGATATAAAATCTTCTACAAAAAATTTTTTTCAGGAGCATTATTTTAGAATATGTGATGTTACACAAGATTGGGATATGGTTCAGTTGGTTACTTATCTTAGAAAGGATGGTAAGTCTAATCCAGCAAGACTTACAAAGTTTTTAATTCCTCCTTTTTTATCGAACCCTAGTCATTTTAAACAAGACAAGGGAGATGATTTAGGGGTTTACCATCCTTTTTTTGATTTAAAAAATAGTTTTCAAATAGAGCCAAGTTCTTATTATCAATTTTCTCAGAGTTTATGTAGTTCTGATTTTTAATGACAGATTCTTTTTTTTCTTTAACTCGGTTTTTTCATCAAGAGGATAAAAGTTTCCCTTGTTGGTTGGGAGGGCGTTTTTACCCTCTATCAACAAGTCGTTTTGAATTAAGGTCTCAAGGTCTATCTCTTCTTTGCCATACCCAATTAGATATTAAAGCCCATTCAGGAGATTGGGTGGCTGTAAAAATCAATCCGTTTAAAAAAGGAGAAGCTGTTGTAGTGGATTGCAAAATTCTTTCTGTTTGTAAAAAAACTTTCAAAAAGAATGAGAGCTATGTATCTGTGGCTAAGGATTGGTCTGACTTTTTAGATCTGGTTCGTTCTTTTTTTAAATCCAAAGGTTTAGCTTGTGTAGAGACTCCTTCTCTTGTGAAATGTCCTGGAACGGAACCTCATCTTATACCTTTTGAAACAGAGATAAAATTAGATGGTAAAAAAGAAAAACTTTTTTTACCTACAAGTCCTGAAATGCATTTAAAAAAACTTTTATGTCAAGATTGGACAGATTTTTTTGAAATTAAAAAGTGTTTTAGGAATGGAGAGTTGAGTTCTATTCATGAGCCTGAGTTTTTTATGTTGGAGTGGTATCGTTCTTTTTTCTCCTTAGAGGATTTGATTCAAGATGTTTTTGATTTTTTTACTTTTTTAAGTCAGCAATCTTTTTTTAAAGGAAATCCATTCACCTTTAAAGAGTATAGTGTCAAAGATTTATTTTTAAAATTTTTAGATTTCTCTTTAACTCCAGAAACAACAAGGGAAGAGTTGCTATCTTTAGCTCAAAAGAAGGATTTGATTTTTTTAAAGAATGACACTTGGGAAGATTTGTTTCATCTGCTTTTTTTAAATTGCATTGAAAAAGAATTAGAGTTTAATCAAGCAACTGTTATCCGAGATTATCCTCCCTCTTTGAGAGCTTATGCTCGGTTGAATTCTAGAGGTTGGGCTGATCGTTTTGAACTTTATTTGAGAGGGTTTGAGTTGGCTAATGCTTTTTATGAAGTGATAGATAAAGAGGAGCAAAAAAAAATATTTCAACAGCATTTAAAAAACAGAAAGGATGCTGTTTCCTATGATGAGGATTTGTTGGAATGTATGTCTCAAGGAATGCCACCTTGCTCTGGAATTGCTGTCGGTTTAGATCGTTTGTTTTTATCTCTTAGTCAAAGAACTCATTTATCAGAGATTAGGCCTTTTCCCTATAAAAAATAAAATAGATTTTTTTATTAGTTTGAAAATATCAGTTTGAAAATAAAAGAAAATGATGTTTTCATAGAGGTTATGAAATCCATTCCTAAAATTTTAAGCAAGTCTAAAATTATGAGAGGTTATAGATGTCCTAAGTCTTTGTATCTCACTCTACATGATCCCCAAAAAGAAGCTCCTGTTTCTGAAAATTTACAAGCCTTGTTTGATCAAGGAAATGAAGTTGGTTTGGAAGCTAGAAAATTATTCCCTAATGGTTCTGCAATTCATTGCAAGCCTTGGGAATTTATAGATTCTGTGCAGCAAACGAAGCAATTTATAGAGCAAGGTGAAAAAACAATTTATGAAGCCGCTTTCCTCTACCAAGGGGCTTATTCCAGAATGGATATTATAAATTACTCTGAAACAAGTCAGAAGTGGTCTCTTTACGAAGTGAAATCTTCTACAAGTGTTAAAGAAGAGCATATAAAAGATTTGACTTTGCAGTCTTGGATTATTGCTAACAGTGGATTAAAAATTGAAAAGATTTATTTAGTGCATTTGAATTCAAGATGTGAATTTCCTGATCTCAGTGATTTATTTAAGATGGAAGATGTTACGAGTCAAATCAGAGAGCATTATAGGAGTGTTCCTGAAAAATTAAAAACTCTAGTTGAAGCTATTCAGCAAGAAAGCCCTCCTCAAATCTCCATTGGAGAGCATTGTTTAAAACCTAGTGAATGTGGGTTTAAAGATCATTGTTGGAAAGAGGCAGAAGTTCCTCCTGTCAGTGTTTTGAATATACCAGCACTTCAAGAAAAATGGGATTTTTTTAATAAGGGAGTTATAGATATTAGTGATGATCGTCTTGTTGGTTTAAGTGAAAAACAAGAGCGAATGCTTGAATGTCATAAGAAAGGTGAGATTTTTAAAAACTCCATAGCCATTCGTAAAGATTTGTCGTCATGGTCTTATCCTTTTATCTTTTTAGATTTTGAAACTTTTAACTCAGCCATCCCACAATTTGATAAAGTTTCTCCTTATAACCATTTGCCCTTTCAGTTTAGTGTGCATATTTTAAGAGATAAAAAATCTTCTCTAGAACATTACGAGTTTTTATACGATCAAAAGGATGACCCTCGTCCTTCTCTCATAGAGGAGTTGCTCAAGGTTTGTGAAAAAAAGGGAAGTGTCATTGCTTATTATAAAAAATTTGAAATTCATGTGATTCGAGGTTTGGCACAATTTTCTCCCAAACACAAAAAAGAACTTTTACATCTTATCAAAAGAATGGAAGACCCTCTTCCTATCCTTCGTGAACATTTTTATGACCCTGCTTTTGAATTTAGTTTTAGCTTAAAAAAAGTAGCACCCGCTTTGTTGGGAGAGAAATTTTCCTATGAGAGTATGGACGTTGGAGATGGAACGGCAGCTCAAAGGTCTTACAAAAAAATGATTTCCTCTTCTGTGAGTCAGGAAGAAAAAGAAGTGATTAAGAAAAATTTACTTGAGTATTGTAAAAAGGACACAGAGAATTTGGCTGAGATTGTAAAATTTTTACTGAATCAATAATTTTTTTATTTCTTTAAAGCAGTTCGTCTTTTATATTTCCTGCTTTGAAAAAAGGAATTTTTTTAGATTTCACTTTAATGGGTTTATTGTTTTTGGGGTTTTTACCTTTATAAGATTTATAACTTCTAAGTTCAAAAGAACCAAAACCTCTGATTTGAATCTGTTGTTCTTTTTTAAGAGATTTTACAATTTCATCAAAAAAAGTTTCAAAAACTAAAGTAGCAAGCCGAATAGGTATCTTTTTCTTTGTAGCTAGTTCAGAAATGATTTCCGATTTATTCACAGCTTGTTTCGTTAGTTTTTTCATAGTTTAATTATGAGCTAGGGTTTAGTTTTTTGTAATTACTTTTTTATATTAAGTTGGGATAAAGTCTAGTTTCCAAAACTCTAGTGTTATCCCTCCTTGTTTTCTGACCTTTCATCGTAAGAGGGACACTCTTCAAGTTCAGAAAACAAGGAGGGATATTCATAGAGAAAACCTACTGGTTTTCGCATAGGTGAATTAGAAAAAACCTATTGTTTTTTGATATAGGAAAACTACGGTTTTTCGCAACTCTGGTTTTTGCATAGAAAAAACCTACTGTTTTTTGCATTCAATTATTATTTTTTACTTGTAAAAAAATCTATTTTATTTTATAGGTTGAAAACCATGGTAAATATTTCTTTGAAAAAGCAGGTCTTTTTTTATTTCTTAATTACACTAAGTTCTCTATCTTATGCTACAGATCTAAAGAAAAGTGAATGTTACCTTTCTTTTAAACAAGATATGAAAAATAAAAATTCACTTATTCGTGGGAGAGTTATTTCTCAAGTGGATGTATTAATAAAAGCAAGAAGGGAAAAAGAATTTCTTTCTTTGTTAAAACAAGGGATGAAAGATGAGCATGAAAGACGTATATAAGGCAGCTATTTACCAAGTGAATGAAGCAATAAAAGAAGAATTGAGAGAAGAAGTAAACAAAGACTGACAGAGTAAGAAACATAACATATTAGAGAAAAACTACCGTTTCACTGTGAAAAATTTACACTTTATTTAAATTTTGGTTGTAAAAAAGCTTATTTTTTTTTATTGGTTAAAAATGGTGATGAATATTTTTATGAAAAAGCAGGTCTTTTATTGTTTCTTACTTACACTAAGTTCTCTATCTTATGCTACAGATCTAAAGAAAGGTGAATGTTATACTTCTTTTCAACAAGGGATAAAAGATGAGAGTGAATATACGCGTAAGAAAGTTATTAATCAAGTGGATGTATTATTAAAACAAGGAGAGACAAAAGAAGCTCTTTCGCTTTTAAACCAAGGGATGAAAGATAAGAGAATATCTGTACGAATGGAAGTTATTCATCAAACAGGTAGATTAATAGAGGTAGGGTTAAGAAAAGAAGCTCTTTCGTTTTTAAACCAAGGTTTGAAAGATGAGAATGAAGATATACGAGAGTTAGTTATTGATCAAACGGATAAGTTAGTAAAAGTAGGATTAAGAGAAGAAACTCTTTCGCTTTTAAACCAAGGGATGAAAGATAAGAGTATGGTTGTCCGTAAGACTGTTATTAATCAAGTAAATAAGTTAATAGAGGTGGGATTAAAAGAAAAGATTCTTCCTTTATTAAAACAAGGTATGAAAGATAAGAGTAAAAATGTCCGTAAGGCTGTTGTTGATCAAGCAAATGAGTTAATGAAATTAGGAATGAAAGAATTTCTTCCATTTTTAAACCAAGGGATAAAAGATGAGAGTGAGTATGTGTCTTACGCAGTTGTTTTCCAAACGGGTAAGTTAATAAAAGCAGGAAAGAAAAAAGAAGCTCTTTCTTTGTTAAGCCAAGGTCTGAAAAATGAGTTTGAAAATATACGCTATTCAGTTATTTTACAAGTGGGTGAGTTAATAAAATTAAGTATGGGAACAGAAAAAGACTTTCTTCCTTTGTTAAAACAAGCAAAAAAAGATAAGGATGAAAAAGTTCGTAAAAAAGCAGAAGAGATATATAGTACATTTTACAAAGTCAACTGACAGCTTAAAACCTCGTAGATTTTATCAAATAAAATTGGATTTATATTAGGTAATTTTTTTTCTTTACATTCTGAAAGAGAGATCCATTGGAGGTCTTGATGGCAAGTCTTTTGAATGGCTCCTGACCATTTTAAAACATGGTGAAAAACAATAATATAAGGTTGACCTTGTTTGTAATCACATAGACAGGTTGCTAATTTCCATTCTTCCACAACAATATTTAATTCTTCTTTTAATTCTCTAATCATTGCGTCTTGGGGAAGTTCTCCCTCTTGAATAGAACCTCCAGGAAATTCCCATAGATTTGTTTGTTTTTCTGTAGGGTAGCGAAGCCCTATTAAAACTTGATTGTTTTTATAAATCAAACCAACAGAGACAACTTTCCAAGATTTTGTCATAGTGGTTTCTCTAACTTTGACACATACTTAAAAACATTTTTAAAAAAATCAGGTCCTTGAAAAATAATAGCTGAATAAACTTGTACCAAATGAGCTCCTTCTTTAAGACGATTTAAAACCTCTTCCGGAGTGAGAACTCCTCCGCACGAAACAATCAATTTGTCTTTTGCGTTTTTACGCTCAACATATTTTTTTAAATCTTTTAAAAGAGAGAGAGATTGTTTTTCTAGGAGTTTGCCAGAGACACCTCCATGAGCGGGAAATAAATTAGGAATGGTTCGTTTGGAAGTGGAATTGCATAGACACCATCCATCTATATGAGATTCTAAAGATTGGTCTAAGATGCGAAAAAAATCTTGTTTTGTTTCATCAGGACTTAACTTTAGTAAAAGAGGAATTTTTGGATTTAAGGTCATAGAAAAATCTTTTAAAGTTTTTAAAAAAGAAAAAAGTGTGTCTTCATGAAAAAGAGTTCTTAAATTTTTTGTATTGGGACTGCTGATGTTGATAACAAAAATATCAGCAAAGGGATGCAATTCTTCCAAACATTTTTTGTAATCTTCTATAGATTCTTCTGTGCTCGTATCTCTGTTTTTCCCGATGTTAATTAAAATAGGGGTTTGTTTTTTTTCAGGAAGTGAGAGGAGTTGTTTTTTTACAAACTGTAAGCCTTTATTTGGAAAGCCCATGTGATTCCAAAGGGAAAGGTATTTAAGATTGCGATCTATTGTTTTAGAAGGGTTGATTTTTTGTGCTTTAGGAGTGATCGTTCCTATTTCACAAAAACCAGCTTGCAAAGACCACCAGTCTTTAATCTGTTTCGCATTTTTGTCTAGACCACCAGCTGTTCCAAGAGGGTTGGGGAAATAAAGATGTCTCCAAGAAACAGATTTCCAATGAGGAGTGGGTGATGAAAAAAGAGAACTATAAATTTTTAAAAATAAAGGTGCAAAGTGATGTATCCATTGTGGAGGAACCCACAGCCAAGGTTTTACTACCAAGCTTGACCTCGTAACTTCATTGCTTTTTCTAATCTTAATAGAGAAACAGACATAGCGGCCAGTCGTAAATCTTTATTAGATTTTTGATATTTTGTTGCAAAACTCCATACTTTATCAAAGGAATGACTCATTATTTTTTTCAATTTGGAGCGGACTTCTTGTTCTGTCCAAAACAACCAGCCAATATCTTGAACCCATTCAAAATAACTTACAACAACACCACCACCGTTTGCTAAAATATCAGGAATGATAAGAGTGTCTTTTTCTAAAAGATACTCGGAGGCTTCAGGAGTCATGGGTCCGTTGGCTCCTTCAACAATGATTTTTGTTTTGATATTTTTCATATTTTTTTTGTTAATCACTTCACTTAAGGCACAAGGGCAAAGGACATCTACATTTAATTCTAAAAGTTCTTCGTTTGTTATACTTTTTGCTCCAGGGAAACCTTGAACAAATTTATTGGTTTTTAAGTAACGAAACAGTTCACTGATATTGATACTTTCTGGATTAAAGATACCTCCTTTGATATCACTGACAGCTAAGATTTTTCCACCCATAGCATGAGCTTCAATACCTGTATGCATTCCAACTTTACCAAAGCCATGAATGGCAAAGGTTGCATCAGAGATGCTTTTATTTTGAGTTTCCAAAGCTTTTTCAGCAATATAGGCAACACCTAAACCGGTTGCCGACTCTCTTCCTCTAGAGCCTCCAATTTCTACGGGTTTTCCAGTTACGACACCTGTTTGAGAAAAACCTGTTTCTAGGGCAAAAGTATCTAATATCCAAGCCATTGTTTCTGAGTTTGTTCCTACATCAGGAGCGGGAATGTCTTTTTCAGGTCCGATAAAAGGACCAAGTTCAGTAGCAAAACGACGAGTAAGAGCTTCTAATTCTCGTTTAGAAAGAGAGTCAGGATTAACTTGCACTCCACCCTTAGCACCTCCTAAAGGTAAATTGAGGAGAGAGTTTTTATAAGTCATTAAACTGGCAAGAGCGGCCACTTCTCCCGCATTGACGGAACTGTGGTAGCGAATGCCTCCCTTAAAGGGACCAAGAGTGTGGTTGTGTTGAACTCTATAACCATTAAAAATTTGAACTCTTTCATCGTCCATACGAACGGGTATAGACACTCTAATGGATCGCCTTGGTTTTTTGAGACGCTCAAGAACGGTGGCATTAATATTTATAGCATCACCAGCTTTTTCTAGGGAATCTAGAACATTTCTGTATAAGGGGCTTCTTAAAAGTTCGTCATTTTGGTCTTGAGACATATCTTTTACTTTCATTTCATAAAAATAGGGGTAAAGGCAATAGATAAGGGTAAAAATTGTGCAATATATACAAAAAAACAGTTTAGGTATTTAAAATTTTAGAAAATACCTAATTTTTCCGAAAAGTAAGTAAGGGGAAAGTAGGAGTTTGTTATGAGTAAAAAGAGTAACTTAGCAGAAAAACCAGTAGATCATTTAGAAGAAAGCCAAGAACCTCAACAAGAACAAGAATCTTCTGAAACAAATCTTGATAGATTAGAAGTTTTAAGAGCGAAACAGATGCGTAAAATTCAAAATCTATCAAAAGATGGTGTTGAAGTATCGCCCTTGAAGATAAACCTTGTGCAGTCTGAGAGTTTAAGGATTGCTCAAGAAAAAATTGTTGAATTAGAAAGGGAGATAGAAGATCTTCGTCGCATCAATGAAAGCCTAACTTCTTCTGGAGATGTTTTGATAGAAAAAGTGGATAAATTGATGGTTGAGTTAGAAGAGAGCCATAGTCACAGAGAAGATGAAAAAGCTGGTTTTGAAAGCGAAAAGGAAGTGCTTTTGACAACTTTAGAGGATACAAGAAAAGAGGTTGATCGCTTGAAAGAGTATAAAAAGGATTTAGAATCCCGACTATCTAAGGACTTGCAAAATATTCGTGTTCGTGAAAATTCCTTAGAAAATAAACTTGAACTTTTAAAGTTAGAAGGCTCTGTTTTAAAGAGAGATAAAGACAAGCAAATCATAGAGTTAAAGAATAAACTTAATAAATTAAATGAGAGTTTAAAAACAGCTTATAGGAAGAGTAATGATTTACAAAACTATATCACTCAACTTAAAAACAGTTCTCGTAAAACGGTTTCTGTATTGCGAGCCACGATACATAATTTAGAAGGGTATCGTGTAAAACAACAATCCGAAACCCAATCTTCTATTGTCTCAGAAGACGATCAAAGTTAAAAAGAGTTTATGAAGATTCATTCTTATAGAGTTCTTTCTAAAGAATCTAGAAATTATCACAGTCAAATTGTAAAATCTTCTAAAAATTTTTCAAACAGCCTTTTCTTTTCAGACAAGGAAAAAGACTATCTCATTGATGCTAAAAAAATATCTGATGAAATTAAACAAACCAGTGAGAAAACATTTATTTATGCTTTTGGTGGGTCAGGTTCAACTTGTTCTATTTTAAAAAATCTTTTCCCGAAGGAGGGTTCTGCCGTGACCCTCATAGAAAGTTTAGACTCTCAAACTTTAGCGTCCTTGAAGTCTTTAACTAAAGAAGATTTAAAAGAATCTCATTGGGTTTTTATCTCTAAGAGTGGAGAAACAAAAGAGGTGCTTTACTATGCTAAGTTTTTAAAAAAACTGTATGTTGAACAACAAATTTCATTAAAAAATAAAATCACTGTTTTAAGTTCAAATACAAACTCTTATTTGTATAAATGGGCTAAGGAGCAAGAGACTTCTATTTATATTGTAAAAGATTTACTGTCTGGTCGGTTTTCTTTTTTTACATTGAGTGGTTTTTTACAAAGTTATTTATGTGGACTATCACCTAGTGGAATGGATTCCACATCAAAAAGATGTCAGACCTTTGTTTCAGAGGTAGAAAAAGCTTTAGATCTTATTTTGTCTCAAATAGAGGCAGATAAAGATAATTTTTTTTGCTCCCTTCATCCTCAAATGGAAAGTTTAGCTTGTTGGTGGGAAAAGGCTTGGTCTGAATCTCTTTTTAAAAAAGAATCTCAAAAACCTATAAACTATTTGAGACATTGTTCTTTTCTAGATGTAAAGCATGCTTTCTTGGAAGAATTGCTTGTTTCTAAAGCAAAAAAGTGGTTTTGGGGCATTGATATAAAGGGTGAAGAGGAGTTTTTAGATACAGAAAAACAAAAATTAAAACTTCTTTTAGAAGAACATAAAATTTCAAATTTGGTTTTTAGCTTAGAGCAAAAAAATATGGAGTCCGTTGAAGAGTTACTATATGTTTTGTATAAAATTTTATATGGAATAGGGGAATGGACAGGTGTTGATATTTACAATCAACCTTGGGTGGATTATTATAAGAGGATGTAGAGGAAATGATGAAAGACGATAAAGATTTAAAAAAAGGATGTAGAGGAAATGATGAAAGACGATAAAGATTTAAAAAAAGAAAATGAGCTAAAAAAAGACGAGCGTCCTGAAGAAACAGTTGGTGAAGCCACTCGTGTTGCTATAGATGAAAACACTTTGAAGATAAAAATATCTTCTGCTCGATTCACTCCAGCCTCTCTTGTTCTTTTAATTGGACCTAAAGATTTGGTTGGTTTTTCATGGCCTTTAACTGAGCCCATTGTAACTGTGGGGAGGTCTCAACGGTTATCAGATGTTTTTGTCAATCATGAAAATTTGAGCAAATCTCATTTTCAAATTATACATAGGGAAGGTGTTTTTTATATTATAGATTTAGATTCCACAAATAAAACTTATAAGAATGATCAGATGTTAGAGCCTCGTAAAGAGTATGAAGTTTTGAATAATGATCTTATAAGGGCTAGTGATCTTATTTTTAAATTTTTAAAAAAAGGAAGTGTAGAGCTTCTTTCTTCTAAATCTTTATTGGATAAGGCTTACACTGATTCTCTAACGGGGATTGGTAGTCGCCAATATTTAACGGTTAAAGGTAGAGAGTTGTTTAGCAATTCTGAGGAATTAAGTCTTATTGTTTTTGATGTTGATAATTTTAAATCCATCAATGATAACTATGGGCATTTAGCTGGAGATTATATTTTAAAAACTATTATTTCTTTGGTGAAGGAGGCCAGTAGAGGTGAGGATGTTGTGTTTCGTTATGGAGGAGATGAGTTTTGTATTTTTACACCAAACTCTATTGAGATTGGAAAAAACGTTAGTAAAAGAATTATAAAAAATATTGAGAAACATCCGTTTGTGTTTGAAGATCAAGAGATTGAGGTTTCTATATCCATAGGTGTAGCAACTAGAAAAGAAACAGATAAAAAATGGGAAAACATATATGAGCGTGCCGATGAAAGTTGTTACAAGGACAAACGCTCTAAGAAGTGATTTTGGGTTTGTGGGTGGTAAATCAGGATAACTATACAGACCTATGTCTTATTATAGTAGCAAAGAGAAAACTAAGATTAAAAGTAGTTTAATCAAAAAGTATGGATTTATATATTAGTTGCTTTGACTAATGATACACCAATAGTTCAAGAATGTCTGAAATTTTATTGTTGACAATTTTTAAGAACAGGCTAAAAGTGTTACCCTTAAGAAAGGAATTTTAATATGTCTCCAATTCTAGTTTCTCTATTCAATCATAAAGGTGGAGTTAGTAAAACTACCACTGCATTTAATTTAGGGTGGACTTTTGCTAAAAAAGGAATAAAAACCTTGATTGTAGATGCTGATCCTCAATGTAATTTGACAGCCTATGTATTAGGGTTACAAAAAAAAGATGATCTGGATTCATTTTATAAAGATGTAGCCAATGACAATATATATACTAAAATATCGGGAATAATTTCAGGAAGTACTATAACGATTCAACCTGTTAAGCCATGTAAGACATTAAATGAAAATTTATTACTTGTTGCAGGTCATCTCTCAATGTCAGATTTAGATATATCTTTGGCAACTGGAATTACAAGTGGAAAATTTTTGCCATTTACAAAACAATTTATTGGTGCTTTTCATAATATCATAAGACAAACGGCTAAAACTAATAAATGTGAAATGATTTTAGTTGATATGAGTCCAAATGCAGGAGCTATGAATCGTTCTATTTTAATGAGTAGTGATTACTTTTTAATTCCTACATCACCAGATTTTTTTTCATATCAAGCGATACAATCTTTAGGGGAAATGCTTCCAAAATGGGATGAGGATTTTTTGGAATTTCGAGATCAATCTGTCCCCAATGCTTTACCAGAATCTCCTCCTCGTATGTTAGGTATTATTTCACAAAAATACAGACCTTATACAAAGAAAATATCTGGTTTTTTTGATAGTGAAGAAAAAAGAAACAAACAACAACAAGGTATAGCTAAATCTTTTAGAGATTGGATTGAAAAGATTCAAATAGCTTCTAAAGATATATTAGCTAAAAATTTAAATAAACATAATATGGTTATTACAGAGGAATTATTTAATAAGCATATAAAAGATGAATCTCCGTACAATTTAATAAGCATTGGTGATTTCAATTCTTTAGTTGCTCTATCACAGAAACACAGTAAGCCTATTTTTGAATTAACTGATGAAGAACTTGATTTTAAAGGGAAAGTACTTGAACAAATGAAAGAAAATCAGGAGCAATTTAATAATTCGTTTGATACTTTAGCTACAAGAATAAGAAGCTTGATTGAAGATGATTACAATATAAAACCATTTAAAAACCCTTAACTTGTGTAAAATTAGGTTACAATTTTTTTAGATTTTTCATTAAGGCCATACTGAGA
The DNA here is from genome assembly GCA_963692945.1 of Bdellovibrionales bacterium. Taxonomy (GTDB): domain Bacteria; phylum Bdellovibrionota; class Bdellovibrionia; order Bdellovibrionales; family UBA1609; genus JACOND01. The sequence continues at coordinate 1,184,582 of OY843585.1, read as the reverse complement.
CAATGTTTTTCTAATTTTTTTGAGAAAATGTTGTAATATGAATTTTTTTAATAAAAAAGTTTTTATTCTCAGAAAATATTTTAACATGAATTTTTTTAATAAAAAAGTTTTTATTCTCAGTCTATTTCTTGTTGTAATCTTTTGTGTTTTGGTAGATTGGCGATATTTACTAGATAAAGAATTTTTTATTATAAATCACTCGTTATGGAACGCTATGGGTGCAGGTATCTTACCTGCTGTTGCTGTGTTGCTTGGTTTTTATTTATGGGGTCTACAAAAACGCTTTGAAAATACTGCTAAATATTGTGTAGAAAATATTAATGAATTGCATACAGTTTTTGAAATGATAAAAAGCATCTTTAAGGAGTTAGAGGTGTGGTTACAAAATGAAAATGAATCTAATAAATAAAAAAGAAGAAATATCAAAAAAAATAGAAAATGTTTATAAGGAAATAAAAAGATATATTAGGTTTGAGTATTAATTAGAGTCTTCTGGATTATAATAATTGTAAATATCTTCCACTGTGATTTCTTTATCAGCTCTATCTTTAGCTTGAAGCCAGGGATCTTCTGAGTGTGTTAGGTGACTTAAAAAACTCCCACTTTTTGTTCCATAATTTTGAAGGATAGAATCTATAAATTCTTTAAGGGTTGAATCGGATTCTATTTTCTCTAAACTTCCATGATTCCAACAAGTAATTTCTTTTTTACCTTTATGTTTTTGGTAGATTTCAGGGATAACAGTTCCATATTGCCAAGCTTCTATTTTTTCGTCAAACATTCGTTTTTTGTTTTTCACAATAGACCACGCTTGACAGTAATAAAGGAGTTTTTGAAGCTTCATAGCCGTTAATTTTTCGTCATTTTCTTTACACCACTTTACAATGTATTGAGATAAATCATCAGCAGAAAGATAAGGTCTATCTTTTGAAATTTTTTCTGTTATAGAATTTGTATTTATAACTCCTCCAGGTTGGATTTTAGTAAAAATTCAATAGATGTCAACTTTAATTATAGCATAAATTGATAAAATTTTTAATCTTTTAATGCCTTTCCTTACAAAATAGAATACATTTTGAGACACCTTACTGTAAAGCGAATAACTTACGACTAACGGCTTGTCACTAAATCGCTTTAAGAAGTTTTGATATATTCTTAAGAGTAGGGTTGCTCTTTTTTGATAAAGTTCGGTAAAAAGTGGTTTTAGAAATATTAACTTTTTTAATTAAATTTAATTTTAACTTCTTCGATAAAGTCAAAAATACTTAAATGATCTATCTTTTCTGCAACACATACTTGTGGTATGCTTTTATATTTACTTCTTTCTTGAGGTAGTTGACCTCCTCCTCTTTCATCAGAAACAATTTTACCTTTTAAAACTATAGCAGATGCTATAATGAAAGGGTCTGCTGAATCTGGACTATTCTTTTTTAACCCTGGATATTTTTTGTTAATTTTAATATATGTATCCATAATTTCGTTATTTTTATTATCAAATGATTTAAAAATATCTATATTTTCATTAAACCAATTTAGGAGTTCATCGTCTTTTTTTTGAAGCTCAATCTTAACTTGTTCATGAATATATAAATCACAAAAAGAAGATTTTTCTTTTAATAAATCAAAAAAATTTTTCTGATTAAAAAATGTATTTCTATAATAATTATTCCAACATTCAATAAATAAATTTGTATCTAAACAATAAATCATTTTATTTCTTACTTCTTGATAGCTTTTTGATATAGTTTTTTTAATGTTTTCATGTTTACATCTAAGAGAGACAATGCTTGTGAGGCTGTAATAGATTTATGTTGATAAGCTCCATAGACTGATTTGATAAACTGTCTATTTCTTCTGCTAATTGCTGTATTGTAATAATTACCACTGTTAGTATTTCTTTCTTTGTTTTTTTCCTTGTTTTCTTCTTGAGTTTTTATCCATTCTTTCATATCTTTTTGATATTCATTCCATTTTTTATCAAAATTCTTAGATGTTATTAAAGAGATTTCTTTTAACCTTAATAAAACAGATAGTTTGCTTATAAAGAAAGAAGTTGATATTTTTCTGATTTTATTTTCAAAAAAGTGTTTATCAATAGAAGTGATGTTTAAATCTTTTTCTGGCAACAGTATTCTTGATGCAACTTGATTGCAAAATAACTCTATCTGGTTACTGTTATTTTTTACTAAATTGCCTGAAACTCCTTCTTCACCTATAAATATATGAACTATCTCATGCATGAGAGTGAAAATTTGTGCTGTTATGTGATCTGAAGAATTGATAAAAATAAATGGAACATATTTGTCTATTAAAACAAACCCTCTAGCATCTTCAAGATCTATTTTATTATTGTTATCAAACCCCTTACATTTTAAAGTAATAATTCCATAATCTGCTAATCTTTTTATCAAATCATTAAGAAACTGTTCTTTAGTTTTTTTTCTATCTTTGAGCGTTTCTTTTATTTTCTTTTTCGTTCTAAAAAAATTGAAATATTTTTGTCTGGATTGAAAAAATGTTTTTACAATTTCTTCTGCTACAGATTGTAGATTAGTGTTTTTAACATTCACTGAACCTATAAAACTAAGAGGGCTAACGTTTTCTTCTTTTAAGTAGTCTCTCATCCATTCTTGTCTATATTTCATCTTGTTTATGAAGAGTCTTAACTCTTTACTGTAAACATGTTTTTTAGAATCTGGAAGTTTCCTAAAATCTTTAATGCTACTGTCTAAACTTACTTTAGGAGGAAGTGAAAATATGTGTATAGATACTCCATAATTATTTGCTAAGGTGTTAGCTTCTTTTAGAGTGATATTTTTTTTACCTTTTTCTATTTTTTTAATATCATTGGAATCAAAATCTGGAACATCATTTTGAGTAAAACCAGCATTCTCTCTAGCCCACTTTAGAGTTTCAATATTTACAGGTAATTTAGAAGATGAAGCCATTTTTATTGCCCTAGTTAATACTAATCAATTAAAAAAAACATCGTTGACTTGATTATACTCAAAGTAGCGTCTGTGTTGCTACAATTAAACCATTTTAAAAAAGAGAGTCAATTCTTTTGTCTGTGTTGCTTTAGTAAATAATAACGTTAAAATATTTGAATGTTGTAAGTTTGATTTATTGGTTGTACTGGTTGAGTTGTTAATAATTGTTGGTATGAGGCATTGCATTGGTATTTAGTAATTTCAGTATGGCAGAGTGGTCAAGAAATTGCATGGAGGTTATGGCTTGAATGTTTTAATAAAACTAAAAACTAGATGTTATTTAATGATATCTGGTTGGTATGAGTAAGATCATTACTTAATATCTTTCTTTGTAAAATAGAATACATTTCTCTGTTTTGAGACGCTTTGTTATAAAGTGAGTGCCTTACTGTAAAGTGAATAACTTACGACTAACGGCTTGTCACTAAATCGCTTTAAGAAGTTTTGATATATTCCTAAGAGTAGGGTTGCTCTTTTTTGATAAAGTTCGGTAAAAAGTGGTTTTAGAAATATTAACTTTTTTAATAACTTCATCTTTATTGACAAGATCAAAGTGAGTTCGCAACACTTCTTTAAAGCCTTCCATGTCATTATGAACAAAGCAGCCAAAAAGAACTTTTTTTACATAATTTTTATTTTTTAAATTCTTAGAAGCTGTAAAAGGTTTAATTCCTTTTTTACTCTTTAGATTCATTTTTGGCATATCTTTGAGCAAGAATTTTTGCTTTTTTGATGTCTTTTTTTTGGCCATTTTTACCTCCTCCATATTGAGTTCTCAAAGGAAGTTCTTCTAACCACTCTTGAAACTCCAAAGATGCATGCATCATTTTTTATGATAATACCATAAATGGGACTACAAAATCTAGTCTTTTCTATAGTGATAGGAAATAATAAGAGTTATTTAGATATGTTGAGGTAGTAGATATGCAAAAAACATGCCACTTAGATTTTTCTTTTTAGTGATTGCAATTTTATTTAAAATAAGTTTGTGCTAAGCAAAAAATATTTTTTTCAATAGATAAAAAATTAATTATTGATATGATTGCCAGTAGCTGAACGGGGTAAGTTTGGACCAAAGCAAAGAAAAAAATAAAATGTATAAACAAATAACAAATCAAAAATTTGGTGGTGATTGGACAAATCAAAAACTTGAGATACTTTATAAATATTTATCTGCTTATTCTAAAATAATGAATAGACAAAGTTTTAATTTTGCTTATATTGATGCCTTTGCTGGAACTGGATATAGAGTATCTCGGAGAAAAAAATCAGATACTTATCCTCTTTTAGAAGAAGATACAGAGGAGTTAAATTTTATAAAAGGTTCAGCAGTAAAAGCACTGGAAGTTCAACCATTATTTCAAGAATATATCTTTATTGAAAAAAATGAAAAAAATTTTAAAGAATTGTCAAAACTAAAAGATAAATATCCAATATTAAAAGATAAAATAAAAATGATAAATAGAGATGCAAATAAATATATTCAAGAATTATGTAAAAGGAATTGGAAAAGTCATCGTGCTGTTATGTTCCTTGATCCTTTTGGTATGGAAATTCAATGGGAAACTATTAAATCTATTGCACAGACAAAGGCTATAGATTTATGGGTTTTATTTCCTTTGGGAGTAGGTGTGAATAGACTTTTGAGAAAAGATGGGCAAATAAATGAGCAACATAGGGATATATTAAATAATTTGTTTGGTACAACAGATTGGGAATCTAGGTTTTACAAGACAGATTCTCAAACAGCATTTTTTGAAAATGAAGGGAATAACCTAATAAAAAAAGTAAATCTGGATGAAATAGGTCGGTTTTTTATAAAAAGACTTAAAACTGTATTTAAAGAAGTAGCAACTAACCCTGCAAAATTATATAATTCAAAAAACAATCCTTTGTTTTTATTTTGTTTTGCTGCTGAAAATAGAGTAGGAGTTAAAATTGCTAAGGATATTTTAAAGAAATTTTAAAAACAGGTTAGAGATGGCGACACTATCAAGTATTGAATGGACAGAGGCAACTTGGAATCCTTTGACTGGTTGTAATAAGATCAGTCCTGGATGTAAAAATTGTTATGCAGAGAGGATGTCCTACAGACTGCAAAATATGAAACAATATAATTATAGAAATGGATTTAAACTGACTTTTCATAAACAGGCTTTAAATATTCCTATGCAATGGAAAAAGCCAAAAGTAATTTTTGTAAATTCTATGAGTGATCTTTTTCATAAAGATAGTCCTTTGGATTTTATTAAAAAAGTTTTTGATGTGATGAACAACTGCCCTCAACATCAATTCCAAGTCTTAACAAAAAGAGCAGATAGGTTGGAAAAATTATCTTCAAAGTTGAATTGGACAAAAAATATTTGGATGGGTGTCAGTATAGAAAATAAGAACTATTTAAGCAGAATTGACCATCTCTTAAAGACACAGGCAAAGGTAAAGTTTTTGTCTATAGAACCTCTTTTAGGGCATCTTCCAAAGAGATTAAAATTAAAGGGAATTGATTGGGTTATTGTTGGTGGGGAATCAGGCCCAAAGGCTCGTCCTATGAAACCAGAATGGGTGACTGAAATCAGAGATCAATGTGTAGCAAAGAATGTTCCTTTCTTTTTTAAACAATGGGGTGGAGTTAGAAAGCATAAGACAGGTCGTATTTTAGAAGGACGCACTTGGGATCAAATGCCTCGTTATTTTCTGTAAATTAACCAAGAATTTCAGCTGTAAAGCATGTCTTTAAATTTTAAACTTGATTTTCTTAGGAAATAAACTAACATTGCTATCAACATCCCTTAGTAGTTGCGACTATTAAGGCACGAGGCGAGTTTTATAACTCGCTTTCGTTTTTTAAGATTATAAATCTACTAGGACACTTCTAATGTAGATTGTCAAATTATAGAAAGATTTATCTTAAAAAACATTGACTTCTTCTCTGTATTAATGATTTAAAAAGAATTTATCCAAAAACGAAAGAGTATCTTTTATGAAAATTGAACAAGTGAATATAAAAAATTTTCGTTCTATCGAAGAAATTACATTTAAATTTAATCCTACTTGTCGTGTGCTTGTAGGTATAAATGAATCTGGTAAATCCAATATTTTAAAAGCATTGTCTTTATTGGGGGATAGTTATAAACCAGAAAAACTGAGAGATCAAAGAGAAGCATTACCTGATGAAGATATAGTTGAAAAGTCATTTGTGAAATTCATCTTTGAATTTGAAAAAAAAGAGTTAGATGAAATATTTACAATTTTATCATCATACATTATTTCAGATGAAGAGAATCCAGAAATTGTATCTTTGAATGGTCAAAATCAATCTGTAAAGGGTTTTTGTAATACTCAAAATAAAGGATTATATCAGGTTGATATTTTAAATGAAAATAAAAATTGTAACTACTATAAATTAGAAGATGGATTTAATTTATTGAATGGATGGATGAAGCCAAGTAAGAATTGTCCTGCTGATTATCAGTTAAAATTAAAAGATAAAGCATATCTTCTTTCAAAATGGCCATTAATTAAACTCAAAGATTGGTCCGATCTTCCAGAAGATTATTTAGAAGATGCTACGCTTCAAGACTTAGAGAAATTAGTTGGAGGTATTATTTCAGATATCACAAAAAGAAATTTACCAAAAATTATATTTTGGGAGTATAAAGAAGAAAATTTGTTACCTAGATCTGTAGATATTGATGGATTTGCAAATAATCCAGATTCTTGTATACCTTTAAAAAATATGTTTACTCTTTCAGGTATTAGAAATATCTCAGAAGATATTATGAGTAAAAAAGGATATAGTTCAAATCAGTTTCAAAATTATCTTGATGGTATTGCAAGAAAAACTACAAGTCATTTCAGAGAAGTATGGAAAGAATATAAAAATATAGAATTTTCTCTTAAAAAAGATAGTGATCTTATTATACCTGGAATAAAAGAACGAAATATTTATGATTTTGATAAACGAAGTGATGGTTTTAAAAGATTTATTACTTTTTTGTTAATGATTTCAACACGTGTAAGAACTAATTTATTAGAAAATACATTGATTTTAGTAGATGAGGCTGAAATAAACTTACACCCAAGCGGAGCTCGTTATTTACGAGATGAGTTGATTAAAATTGCAAATAAGAATTATGTTCTTTATAGCACACATTCTATCTTTATGATTGATTCTAGTGATATTGATCGACATTATATAGTTAAAAAGGAAAATGAAATTACTAATATCAGTCAAGCGGAAGAATCAAATATAACAGAGGAAGAGTTGCTATATAATGCTCTTGGATTTTCCACTTTTGATTTTTTAAAAGAAAAAAATATTATTTTTGAAGGATGGAGAGATAAATTTTTATTTCAAAAATATTTAGAACAACAGACTGAAGAAATAAAAGAAAAATTTAAAGAAATAGGGTTTTGTCATGTTAAAGGTGTAAAAAATATAAAAACAATTACTCCATTAATTGAGCTGGCAAAAAGAAAATGCTTAATTATCAGTGATAGTGACGAGACGGCTAAACAGTACAAGAAACAACATAAAAAGCAGAAAATATTTGGGAGTTGGAAAAATTATCAGGATATTGATTCAAAAATTAAAGCAGTAACAGGTGAAGATTTTATAAAAAATAATTTTATTGTAGAGCAGGTAAACAAGGTTTTAAATGATAAAGATATAAGAGATTTAAAATTTGATAAAAATATTTTAAAGGAAAGAAACAATATTAAAAATATCAAAAATTGGTTAAAGCAAAAAAAACAGATTGATTTAGATAAAGAAATTGATGACATAATTAAACAAACTAAGAATCTAATTTTTGAAAATTTAAAATATGAAAATATTGAAGATGAATACAATAAATTATTACAAGGTATTTTAAAATATTTTGAGAATCAAGATTGATATATATAACTAAAAGTTTTCTACTTCAATCTTACGCCATTTACCTTCACTCATTGATGTTTTCTAAGATATCTGAAAGTTCTTTAACTCTAATAGCTCCTTTTTCTAAGTATTTCTTAGGCCATTTAATTTTTTCATTATTAAAACAAGAATCTAGTATAAATAATTTTTTCTTTTGTTTAAGACATTCTCTAGCTTGAGAGTGAGAACCACTTGTGTCCGAAGCTTCCACAACAATAGTAGCTTCTGATATGGAAGCCATTAATTTATTTCTTCTTGGAAAATGAAATTTACGACTGGAAAAAGGTTCATTAGCATATCTATAAAACGGAACCTGACTTATAAGAAGATGATTTTTTTCAATCTCTTCTTGTAATTTTTTATTACTTTTAGGGTAATATTCATTGATTGGTGTTCCTATAATTCCAATGGTTCTGCCATTATTTTCAATAGCTGATTTGTGAGCCGATGCATCTATCCCTTCTGCTAAGCCAGATACAATAGTAAAATTTTCTTCAACCAATCCTTTAGCTAAGTTTTGAGCTCTTGTTATTCCTTCTTTAGATGGCTTTCTAGAACCCACTATGGAAATCAGTCTTGTTTCTAGAAAACTTAAATCTCCTTTGTAGTAAAATAATCCGACAGGATATTCTTTCATTAAAACTTCAGGACATTGAAAGTTTTTATTTACAATAAATGAAAAATGATTTTGATCCAGTGATTGCTCTTCTAAAAATACACTAACTTTATTTTCAGTTTCATTTAAAGATTTTTCTGGTTCAAAAAAATCAGCTTGTGCTGACGATACTTCCAGTAAAGCTTTAGATGGAATGTGATTGCTAAAAAGTTCTCTTAACATTTTCTCTTTAATATCATGGATAGCCCACAAGGTTTCATAGGCAAGCATCTCTTTACTTGGAGAAATGATATTTTCCGTGATAAGACCTAAGTCATTTAGTTGTTCTAAATTTTTTTCACCCAAAAAAAATCCTTTTTTGTTAGTATAACTAGATTTTAAATTCATTCTACTCCCTCTAAGAGAAAATTACTGAACTCAGGAATATATAGGCAGTAGGGGTATAATGCAATGAGAAAAAGTGTTCATTAAATAACTGATAGAGTAAAAAGCCACAGCGATTTTAATTGACAATTCCTGTCAGAATAAACTTTTAAACTTTATGACTTTAGTCTGTTTCTTACCAAATTATTAACTAAGTAACTAAAGATAAAAAACCGATATATCTTTTGCTATGAAATTTATTGATCTTTTTTCTGGTATTGGTGGATTTCATAAAGGGTTACTCAATGCAGGAAATTTTGAATGTGTATTTGCATCTGAAATCAATACTCAGTTACAAAAACTTTACTATAAAAACTTTGGTATTAAACCTAAAGGGGACATAAGAGAAATTTGTGAGACAGATATTCCAGAGCATGATATTTTATGTGCAGGATTTCCTTGTCAGTCTTTTTCATTAGCAGGGAAAAAAGATGGATATAAATGTCCAAATTCAGGAAAATTAATTAAGGATATCTTGAGAATTACAAAATATCACTCTCCAGATTTTTTAATTTTAGAAAATGTACCTAATATATTAAATATTGAAGGTGGAAAATTTTGGAAATTTATTAAAAATTCATTTAATAAATTAGGTTATGAAGTTATTTATAAAGTCATTTCTCCGCTAGACATTGGTATTCCTCAAAATAGAAAACGTATTTTTATTTTAGGATTTAAAAGTAATAAACATTTAAAAAAGTTTCAATGGCCAAATAAAAAACAATCCATGAAACAATTAAAAGATATACTCATTTCTTCTGATAGTCATAAAAAAATAGAATCAGAAAAAAAACTTCAAATTCAGCAATGGCAAAAATTATTAGATAACTGTAAGATTAATACTCTTTCATCTGTATCTATTGTGGCTTCAGAAATAGGAGCCACTTATCCTTTAAATTTTAAAAAAATAAGTTTAAAAGATATGTATAAATATAAGGGATCTTATGGAGAAAAATTAAATAACTGCACTTCCAGAAATGATTTGCTTTCTCGACTACCTTCCTATGTAAGAAAAGCAAATAAAGTACCTGATTGGTTAAAAAACTCTGTGGTTTATACTAGAAATTTATATAAGAAAAATAAAAGGTTTTTAAATAGTTGGAAAAAAGAATTGAATAAAAATTATAATAGTTGGCAAATACTAGAATGGAGAGGATCTAAAGATAATTATGTATTATCGGAACATATTTTGCAATTTAGAGCTTCTGGTATTCGTGTATTGAAGCCTCATAAAATACCTTCACTTGTTGCTATGACTTCCACACAAAGACCTATTATTGGGTTTGAAATGAGATATATATCTAAACTTGAAGCTGCAAAGTTACAAAATTTACATTCTCTATCCTTTATACCAGATAGTGAATCTTTAGCTTTCAAATCTTTTGGAAATGCTGTAAATGCTAAGATTGTTGAATTATTAGCTCAACAAATAAATCTGGTTTTATAAAAATTTTTTAGATAAACAAATAAAATTAAGTTACTAACCCAGTGTGTAAAAGTGAATTTTTATCTTTCAAATCTTTTAAAGATATTGTAGATGCAAGGATTGTTAAATAATTAGCCCAGCAAATAAAGTTGGTTTGCTAAAGAGGTTTTAAATGTCTAATTCTTTTAAAGTTGATGTCTCTCCAGAAATGACTATGTATAAATGGTTACAAAATCAACCTTATTCTGTTCATTCTGCTCTTTCAGAATTTGTGGATAATTCTGTTCAATCTTATATAGATAATAGAAAGTCTATTCAAGTTATTGAAAAGAAGAATATAAAATTAAAGATAAAAATTTCTATAGATAGTAAAAAGAAAGAAATAATTATTTTAGATAATGCTAGTGGAATAAATAGAAAAAACTTTCAAAAAGCTATTAAAATGGGAGTAAGTGTTAATCATAAAAAATCAAGTCTTTCAAAATTCGGTATAGGAATGAAAACATCTGCTGTATGGTTCAGTAGTAATTGGGAAATTGAAACCTCATCTTTAAATTCTAAAGAAAAATTGATATTTCAATTTAATCTTGATGAATTGTTAGAACAAAATAAAACAGCAGTTTCTGTTTCTAGTAAAATTGAAAAGCAAAAGAATCATTACACAAAAATTATTATAAAAAATTCTAAAAGAATAGAGTCAAAAGAATATTATCAAGATATGGTTATCCCTCATTTAGCAGAAACATTTATAAAATTTAAAAATTTTTTATCAATAGATGTTGAATATGATAATGAAATTTTACCAAAAAAATGGAAAAAAAAGACGAAAGCTTATTTTGAACCTTCAGAAACATTAAATTATCCTTTAGTAAATAATAAGATGGAAAGTATATCTAAAACAAGATTATGGAAAAAGAAAATTGAATTAGATTATAAAGGAAGTAAAGTAAAAGGATTTTGTGTAATTATGAAAAAAGGTGGTTACGAACAACCTGGTATACGGCTTTTCAGAAATAATAGAGTAATTGAAGGAACTCTTATAACTCCTAATCGTCCAAAAATCTTATCAGGAACTAAAAATAAATATGCAAGTGAAAGGATATATGGAGAACTTCATTTAGATGATTTTGAAATTGATTTTATGAAAACAAAATTTACTGATATTCATGATTTGTACATTATTTTAAAAAAAGAACTGCAAAAAGATAAATTTATTGATCAAGTTAATAACTATCGCTCTAAACAAGACAAAAAATCAAATAAAGATACTCCTAGTGTAATGTCAGTAATCTCTAATAAAAATATTATAGTAAGATCGGAAAAAGGACAAGAGGAAAGGAAAAAAGCGACCTCCTTAAGTAGTACAAAAATCTTGCTTGTAAATAATATTAGCGACAAGTTAGAAAATTTAACCCATAAAAAATTATATTATTTATATAATTCGCTTTGTAAAATATCTCTGGTAGAACATCCTTATTTAGCTTATATAGGTGGTTGGGCTTTTCTAGATTGTTTATCTTGTTATATGGGTAAGCCCAGAAGTACTTCTTTTAAGAGTTTTTATGATAGTAAAATAAATGACTGGTATAATAAAAATAAGAGAAATGGATTTAAAAATGTTATTAATGAAATTGCTTCTAGAGGAAATATAAGCAAACATGACTCGTTTTACGAATTAGAAGATGCAAAGCAATTGAATAAAGATTTTAAAACTCTAGAAGATTTTATTATTAAATGTATAGATGAAATTGCAGAATGAAAAAATCTTAATTGTTTTTAAAATGATTTTTTAAAAACATATATATTGTTTTATTCTGTCAATTTTTAAATAGAAGTTTTTTTAATCCTAAAAATTTTAAATATAGTGATTATTAAAAATATCTACTTCTTCATCTTGTATTGTGTTTTTCAAAGTTTAAAAATACTTTTCAATTCTTGAACAAAATAATTTAAATTATCTTTTTGGTCTTTTTGTCTTATTTTTTTTATTTCTTGATAATTAATTTTCAATAGCTTACATAAATCCTTTCCAGTTAAACATTGATTTTCTCTAATTTTATTTCCAAATCCTTTTCTAACTTGGTTTTTAGTGCTTTCATTGAAACAACAATAATATTTATAATGAAAATTTATATGTTTAAATTTAAATTTTTCCATCGAATCTATTATGGTTGTTGTATAAGGTTTGCTTATCCTATAAGAGTCTGTAACTTTCAATAAATAACATTTTAGGTTTTTATTATTTATCTTATTAAAAATAATGAAGTCTGGTTGCATTCCTTTTAGTTTTTTTCTATGCTTTATATCTCCTACACTTAGAAGGTATATTCCTGATTGTCTACTATTTAAAAATTCTTTTATTTGTTTATCTATATCTTTTTTTTTATCTATAAGAATTTGTTTTGAATATTTTTTTATAAGGTTTTTAAGTTCTTGCCCATTTTTATTAGAAACACTATGAACACGACTAATAAGCCTTCCTAGTTTTTCATTGCCAAATATATGGACATATCCGCTATTTTCCTTACCTTTACTATTCTTAATTAAAGCCATAATGAAGTACTATTACCTTAGATTGTAAGAGTTTGTATTTTTGTAATTTTCTACTTTCTTAATAGCTTGTTTTGTTTTTTCAATTTCTTCAAGTTGTACTTTTTGAATTTCTTCACCTATATCTACAGGTATTTTTAAGCTATTTTCTAATTCTTCTTTATCTTTTTTTAAATGATCTAATAAAGTATCTTTATGCTCGTCATAGATTCCCAAAATTCTTTCTAGAGAGATTTCTTGATTTATAAATTCAATTCTAGCTGGTTCAAAACGACTTATATCTAAATATGATTCCATAATTTTACTCCTATGTTATTTGTTAAAAAACTAGTTATCCTTAACTAGACATATGCTATTATACATCATATTGACATATCCTTAGTTAAGAAAAATAAATAAGTAAGATTTTGTTTTAAAAAAAGGATAGTTTAAGGTCTTAGGATAGTGATTTAATTGTTTAAAAAAAGCCAGTGTTTTTAAACAGTTATTATTCTATCGTTCAAAGCTTAAGCTCTTTTAAAAAGAAATTCTCAAAATGAAACACTTTTAAGTTTTCATCATATTTTTATAGTGTTCTTCATAGCCAGACTTAGTAAATACTTCTTTAAAAGCATCTTTAAAAAGTTTTGAATCTATTTCTTTGTCATCAGTGATATTTATAGCATCTGAATGAGATTCCCTATTCATATACCTTAGAAAAGATTCGAATTTATTATCCTTACCTAAGGACTCTAATTTTTTTTCTAGTCCTTCTTTATATATAAAACCAAAGAAATGTTCAAGTATGTTCCTCATGCTATTTGCAAGCAATCCATTTGATGCTTTGCCATTTTCATGGTCTTTAATAACTTGCCAGTATGATTCGTATTCATTTTTTATTTCATTTTCTTCCATTTTTTCAATTTGAATTTTATTTGTTGATAGTTTTAGAAAACGAAAAAGTTTTCTATTTTTATCGTATCTTATGAGTTCGTGAAAAAAATACAAGCTGTGAGTTAATACCAAAATCTGTTTATAATTTTCTGATTTAAAAAAATGGTTTTTTATCCAAATACTGAGATTAAAAATATAAGTATGTGATAAGCTTGATATTGGATCATCAATCACCACAATTTTATTTTTTACTACTTCTTCCTTACTTTCTTTTCCTTTGCATAATTCCATAAAATAGAGAAAACTTATAATCATCTTTTCACCTTCACTGAGAGTTTGAAACTGTCCTTCTTCCTGACCCTCTCTCACAATTTTATATGAATTTTCCTGAAATTTTATTATATTGAATCCTTCAATTCCTAATTCTCTCAATCCATTATTGATATTATTTATTGCCCCTTCAATATTGATCATATTTTCTTGTTGTTGTTTTATATTTTCTTTTTGAAGAGATATTTTTTTGTTAATACCTGTTATCTCATTGTTTATTTCTTCTATTTTTTTCTCAGTTTTATCTTTATTTTTTTCATGCTGAATTAGTGCATTGTCATAATTCCAACGCATAATTTGCCAAAATTGATTTTTTATTTTTTTTTGGGTTTGATCTTTATTTTTTAATTTTTCATTATATATTGCGATATCTTGATTAATTTTTTCAATAAAATTATTAATTTCTGTAATTTCATCTTTTGTTTCTTTAATTTCTATTTTTTGACTTGAATTCTCTGATTTTTGTTTTATACTTGAAAGATTATCATTCAAAGTTGTAACTAATTTATTATAGAGGATTTCAATCCTATCTTTATCTTGTTCTATTAAAGGATGGTTTTGGTATTTGCTTATTTTTGGTATTAATATTTGTTTATCTTTGTACTGATTGTATAATGACTCAATTTCTGTAATTTTATTTTCATAAGTTTCATCAAAATAATCTTTGATATTTTTTGCTACTGTTTCAGTAATAGTTTTTTCCTGACAAAATGGACATTGCTCCTCACTTATTGATAAATAATTTACCCCTTGCTTAACCCAATCAGAGTTATTTAGTTTTGTAATAAGATTTGCAACAGGGCTGTCTTCTTTACCTACTATAACTTCCTTCCAAATACTGTTTTCTTCAATATCTTTTATATTCATCTTAATTTTTGGTAGTGTCTCTTGTGGCTCACCTTCTTTGATCAGTCGAGCTTCTTTTTTTAGTACTTCTATTGATGTTGGTTGATTTTCTGATTTTTGAATGCTTTTAATATGATTGAATAGTTTTTCTTTCTTCCCCATTAAGCTAATCAAACAAAACTCTAGAACTCTATCGCCACCTGTATAATCTGTTTTTATACTCCAAATAGCTTTTTGAATTTCTTCTAAATTTATTTTTTGATTTTTTTCATATTCTTCTTTGTCTTTTTCTTTTTTTGTTTTCTCTTCTTCAAATTTTTTTATATTTTGTTCAGCTTGTTTTATTGACTCTTCTGCTTCTTTATTTTCTTTAGATAATGTAAAAATTCCTTTGAGACTATCTTTATCATAAAAATTATCTTTTATAAAATTTTGATTATAAACTAATATCTTTGCGTTTCCAGTATCTGTTAAATCACAATCATTAAACTTATCTTTACTTTGATCTTTATAGTAGAGATAATCAGAAAGTGTTGTTTTTCCTGTTCCATTTAAACCATAAGCTAAATTGATTTTTTGATCTGTTTCAAGGATTACAGGATTTTCATCACAACTTGCAACATTTTTTAAAGTGATTTTCATAATAATTAAAAGTCCTAATCTTTGTTTTTATTTATTTTCATTTTTGTTCAATTTTCCTGAACTAAAGAGTAAGCTTCTGATAAGTCTTTAATATTTTTTAAACATGTATCTAGATGTTCTCCTTTGTTTAGATATGTATTTATGCGTTTAGAGCAATTAATTATAGTATTAAGAATCTCTGTTTTAGCTTCAATTTGTTTACGATATGCTTCCTCTTCATTATATATTTCTTGACTCATGTGTTCACTCCTTTGTTATTTGTTAAAAAACCGACTCACTAAGATTATCAGATGTATCTTTGAAAATTTAAAAAAAATTCTTATTTTTTTAAAAACAGTTGTTTCTTGCATAATAAAAAACTCTCAATTTGAGACATGAACAAAAAATGATCAGTGTTAAAAAAGTTTAAAATATTTTTATAGAGCAATCTATGTTTTTGCTTGATTGTTTAAATAAAATCTCATAGATTTATAATTCATTATGGATAAACAAATGAGAAACAGTTTTCAAAAGACTTGGCAAGATTCAAGAGATAGGTTGATAGATAAGGTTGCTAAATTTCATCAAAAAAATTTCAAAACAAATAAAGGTGGGAAAGTGGATACAGAAAAGGAATTTAAAAAACTGTTTGATGAGTTAAAGGAGTCTGTAACAGAGTATGATCAAATCTATAGACTTCATAAAACAATTGATTGTTTATATAATAGAAAAGCTAATAAGAAAAAATTGAAAATCTCAAACATAATAAGTAGATATATGTTGCTAAAGATTTCTTTTTTAAACTTTTTCCTTTTTACATGGTCAGCTTTTGGAGAAACCCAAGATAAATTATCTCAATGCGAAGATAATTTATATGGATACTATTTAGCATTTTTATTAGTCATACTCATAGGATATCCTATTATATCTTTATTATTTTTTAAGTATATAAAAAATGGAAGTGATATTCCAAAATTAAAAGGACTTGGTTTACCCGAAGGTTCTATAAGAGGAATGATAGCTATTTCAATCATCGGTTCTTTTCTTATGGCTCTTATATTTGGTCTTTTGAGTAACTGTATAAGTAGTGACAAACTAAGTACTGTTTTGACTGGCTTTGGAAGTTTATCTGGAGCTGTAATTGGTTTTTATTTTGGCAGTAGAAGTAGTGAACAAAAAAAAGGAAATGATTTAAGTTGAAAATGGAACGATTTACTAATAATTTTTTATATAAGAGTATTATAGAAAAAGGTGTTGGTAATTTTATTGGATTATGTATAGTAGGATTTCTTGGTGTTTTCATAATTAAATGTTTCAATATTCCAATTTTAACATCAATAAATAATGTTACTTCATCTCATATTATAAAGACTTTAAATCTTTCGTTATTACAAAATAACAATATAGGATCATCAATAAAACTTTCTATCTCATATGATCTTTTCTATAGAACTTTAAAAAAATTATATAAAAACAGAAAATTTAAAGAAGAAACAGATGTCGAATCTGAATTTAAAAATTTAAAAAAATTATTCAAAGATTGGAAAAAGAGCTATAAAGACACCTTAAGTTATATTCAAGACAATGCTATTGAAAAAGAAGATATTAAAAATAAAAAAAGTAAACCTAAAATAGAAAAGGATCTCAAAAAAATAAATAAAAGATTTGAAAAAATGTTTAATAAACTAAAGGTCTGTTATGAAAGGTATTACAGAGAAGGCTACTCATGTTTTAATCATCAAACGCTTTCTGATTTTCAAAGAGAAAACAAAGCTGTATATAACTCACTTATTGATTTTTATGTAGAATTTGAACAGGAGTTTAAAAAATGAATAAAAATAAAGTTAAAATAATTGGGCCGTTTTTGGGACCTCATGGTGAAACAGGAGTTGAGGTATTTATTGCTCTTCCACACAAATCTGAAATAGAAAAAATAGAATGTCAGATTTTATATGAAGATAAAAAAATTGATTCTAAAGAATCACAGGTGAAAAATGAACTTTATAGATTGTTTAGTTTTAAATTTGAAAATTTAGAAGATAATAGATTATATAAATACAAATTTTTATCTAATGGACAATCTTTAGACTTAGAGGGAGGTTTAACAGAAGAAGATTGTCGTTTTCAAATTTTAGGAAAAAATGATATTGAAAAATCTTTTATACTTATGAGTTGCCATAATCCTTTTAAGCAAAAAAATGGAAGTGCTGGTGAAGGTTGGGAAATGTGGAGAAAACTTTCTGAACATTTAAAAAAAGATAAAAATGTTAGACTTCTCGTTTTAGGAGGGGATCAAATCTATAATGATGATATTGAAAAAGAATTTATAAATAAACTTAAACAAGAAGATGCAGATGGTGAAATTAAAAAATCTCTACAGGAAAGATTTATTGAACAATATCAAAAATATTGGGGAAATATTAGTTATAGAAAAGTTTTAGCTTCTACACTAAGTGTAACTATGTGGGATGACCATGATATAACGGATGGTTGGGGAAGTCGTCTTGAGTCTTTCAACTCTAAAGAAGAATCAGGGTTTAAAAAGAATTGGTGGAAGTTTTTTGAAACTGCAAAAGAATCCTTTAAAATTTATCAAGCTTCTAGAAATCCAAAACCAATTCATAAATTTTCTTCTATTTTAAACTGGGGAGATATGAAGTTTGTATTGGCTGATTTTAGATCAGAAAGAAATTCATCTAAAAATCAAATATGGACAGAAGAACACAAAAACAAAATATTGGATAACTTAAAACAAACTCCAGATCATATTAAAAAAATCTTTTTTGTAAGTCCCGTTGTAGCTTTTAGAACTAATTTTCTTGGTGATAAAAGAATATCTGAACTTTTTAGATTCATATTCAAACTTAAAACGGATGTTGAGAAAAATAAGCCTTGGTATGTAATTCAAAAATGGAAACTATGGTTGCCTATATCTGCTTTATGTTTTCTTAGCCCATTACTAGTATCAATTCTTAATTGTAGTTTATGCGGAAAAATACCAATTCCCATTTTTTCTATACTCTATTTTATCTTTGTTATACTGCTTCCTATCATTGGTTCTATTATACTCATACTGATTATACTTTCATACATTCCTAAAGGCATTGCAGCCATACCTGAACTACCTGAGTTAAGTGATGATATGGAAGATGGACTAAGCTCTGATTCAAATAGGAAGTCTTTAAATGAAATAATGGAGGTTCTGACAGAACTAGCAAGAAAAGGAAAAGAGATTTTTATTTTAAGTGGTGATATTCATGCAGGAGGGTTAACTGAAATTGTTGACACTAGGAAAGGCTCTGCATTGCAAATGCTACAAATCGTATCTTCACCTATATCTTACAGCCCTATGCCTAAATCTGTGTTAGGACTTACGACTACCACCTCAGAAATGGAGTTAAGAAATTGTAATGACGAGAAAAAACTTTTTGCTAGAAATATCTTCTACATCTCAAAAAGAAATTTTGCTCAAATTTTCCCTGATCAAGAAGAAAAGGCTATATCTTTTTATCTTGAAGGACATCAATTTCCTATAAGTTTCCCAAAAAGATTTTTGAAGTAATTTTTGTATTTTTTAAATAAAATATATCTTTTAAAACAATCAATTTACTAATCTAAATTTTTAATATATGTAGGTTTTTTCAAAAATTTTGTAGATTGTATCTTTACCATTTGCTTCTTCTGGTATAGGCAGGGTTGTTTTTTGATACTTTAAACTCCTATTTCTTAGAATATAGCCATTTTATCAACAAGGGGTATTTCCATATTTAATAAGTAGAAAAAAGTATTATTTTCTAGTTATGGCACGATTAAAACCTGAAGATATAGTGATAGAAGACTTGGAGCTTAAAAGGATTATTTCAAACTTTTCTATCAACATGGAACTTGTTAGAAAATATAGGGGCTATACCCAACTAGATGTGGCTAAAAAATCTAACCTATCTTTGACTACCATTGCAGATATTGAGCAAAGAAGAATAAAGGATTTGAGGGTTGGAACCATAACAGCTATTTCAAAGGCTTTAAATGTTAGTCCTTTGATGCTTCAAAGCAAAAAAATAGACCTGAAAAAGATCAAATAATTAAAGCAGTGTTTCATTTTGAGAATATCTTTTTAAAAGAGATTAAATTATGAACAGTAAGTCAATAAATGCTTAAAAACACTAGCTTTTTAAATAAAAATCTATCTTTTAAAGTAATCCATTCACTAGCCTAAAATCTTAAAAACCGACTTTTTCAATCAAAAAATTGCCTTTTAGTTTTTCTTAAATGAGAATATATCGGTATAGATATAATTGTATTTCTATCTATTTGTTATCAATAAGGAGGTCGTATGGACTTTAAAAAAATAGGCTGGTTCAAGCCTTTAAATAAGAACAAAAAAGAAAAGAGGAAAAAAGGGTTTTCCTTAATAGAATTGCTTGTGGTTGTCGCCATAATTGGAGTGTTAGCTGCTGTTGCTATTCCTGCGTATCAAAAATATCAAGATAGTGCTAGGAGAGGAGTGGTAGCATCAAGTTTAAATTTAATAGAGAAATCTTATAATACTTGTAGGGTCTTAGGTAGTTTTGATGGGTGTAATTCTATAACAGAGATAGGAGTAAAATCTCAGTCTGGAGCAACAATTGCTGTTGATAATGGAACAGCTAATAATGTTTGTTTTGAAGTATATGTTGGAAATGATGGTGATGGAAATGAAGGTTGTTGGTCTATAGATACTACAAGTAATGTACCAGTGCAAAGAACTGGATCACCTGGTGGGGCAGCTTGTATTGACTTAGCTCCTTCTTCTTACACTGCTGGAGGTAGTTCAACACTAGTTACTTGTAGAACTCATGTTCTTGCTTCATGCCCATCTGGTTGCACTCCACCTGTTTGCACTGGAACAGCTCCTAGCGTGGCTTCACCAACTAATTGTGGAACAGGAACAACATCCAAAACAACTGTTCAGTGTAGTAGTGGAGTATGTAGTCCTTAATAAGTTCATATCTATTAGTTAGTGTTATGTATGTAAATAATGAAATTTTATAAATTAAAGGGCTTCTTTAAAAGGAAGCCCTTACTTCTTAGGTAATGAGTAAAAGAAAAACAAGAATGAAATGGACAAATCTACATGAGCTAAAAGTCTTTATAATTTATAGAGAAAATGTTCTTCATAGAGACCAGCTTTGTAAAAATTTAAAAAAGAATGATGAAAGTTTTACTTGTTCTTTAGATAGTATAAAAATGAAATGTAGGAATTATAAATCTATTGAAACAGGTAAAGGACTTAGAAACTGTAGCGAGCTAAGCAAAGAAACTTATAGAAAATATGAAGATTACTCCATAAAAGAATTGAAAGCAGAGGAGAAAAAACTAAGTAAAAATAAAAAAGGATTTTCTTTTATAGAAGTTTTAATCGTAGTTGGAATTTTAGGACTATTAGCTTCTATTGTGATAACTGCGTATAATAAATATCAAGAAAGCGCTGTAAAAAGAGTAATAAAAATCTCTACAATCAACGCAAGTAAAGCCATACAGAATTGTTTAGCATTAAACGGGGTAAGGGGTTGTAACTCTTTTCAAAAGTTAGGTTTTAAATGTGATAATTATGGTCTATATAGAGTTAGAACAAGGCAGTCTTACTCATCAATATTTCACGCAGTTAGTTCTGGCAAGACTTTTTCATCAGGTCAGTCATATAAAGATGGACTCGTATGCACAGGAGTAGCTGATATCGGTAGAGGAGTAGTGTGTATTTCTATTACACACACAAAAAGTCCTAAATATTCTACTGGACAACCTCATTGGAGAGCCTCAGCTGATCAAAGAGGATTCCTAATAGGTGATAAAGTTGGTTTTACAAAGCGTTGGTTTTTTTCAGTAGGTTATGGTTTATGTGACTCAGATCATACTTCGGCTTTTAGTGGAGCTTACTAAAAAATGCCTTACCAAAAAAGTTACAAAAGTTTTTCAAAAGCTAAGAAATACATTCAAGCAAAGTGTATCTTGTAGATAGTGAATAGTTCAACATGCCTTACCAAAAAAGTTACAAAAGTTTTTCAAAAGCTAAGAAATATATCCAAGCAAAGTGTCGCTTGCATAGATAGTGAATAGTTCAACATGCCTTACCAAAAAAGTTATAAAAGTTTTTCAGAATCTAGAAAATACATTCAAGCTAAAAAGTTTAAGAATAAAAAAGCATCTATTGTCTTAGTTAAGTCTAGTAAGAAATTAGATGTTGTATCTTTACGCTACAAAAGTTTTTTGGAAGCTAAAAAGTATATTCAATCTAAAAAGTTTAAGAATAGAGGGGAGTTTATTTGTTGGGCTAAATCTAATAAAAAGCCAAAAGACATACCCTCGTCTGTTCACTCTGTTTATAAAAAAGAGTGGAAGGGTTGGGGGGATTTTTTAGGGACAAATCATTTTTCACCTCATCAAAGGTCAAAAGGTTTTTGGTCTTATAAAAAAGCAAGGGCTTATGTTAGAAAACTAAAACTTGGAAGTAAAAAAGAATTTGAACTCTGGGCTAAAGGTGAAATCTGTCATGGGCAAGTCTTGCTCCCAAAATTTCCAACAGGAAAAGTTCCATTTGATCCCTACGCCGTTTATAAAAAGGAATGGAAGGGCTACAGGGATTTTTTAGACTCTAAGCATCTGGCTCCTTATCAAAAAAAATATTGTTCTTTTTCTATAGCTTACAAATGGGTGAGAAGATTGAATGAACATCATGTTTTCATTGATTCGAAGAAGACTTATAAAGAGTATTGTGAAGTTTCTAAAAAATATGAGAGTTTAAAGGTTTTTAAAAAAGGGAAGTTTAAAGGATTAAAAGTTAAACCTACAAACATTCCTGACCACCCTCAAAAGATTTATCAAAGTCAGTGGAGAGGTTGGAGTTTCTTTTTACTTTTTGTTCAACCAAAGCGAGAACCCCTTTCTTATAGAAGTTATAAAAAGGCATGCTTGTTTGTAAAAAACCTTCATTTAAAAAATCAGTTTGAGTGGAGGGATTATTGTAGAGATTCAGATCTGGCAAGAAAAAGAAATCGGTTGGTTATTGATAAAGGGAAGTTTAAAGGAAGTCGGTTGGTTACTGGTAGAGGGAAGTTTAAAGGAAGTCGGTTGGTTATTGATAAAGGGAAGTTTAAAGGACTCCCTTTGCGTCCCGTTGATATACCAAGGGCTGTCTATCATCATTATAAAAACTTTAGGAATGAAAACTTTAGTTGGGGGGATTTTTTAGGAAGTGGAAATATTCCAACTCGCAAAAGAAATTATAGATCTTATGTTGAGGCTAAAAAATTTGTTCAAAGTTTAAACCTTAAGGGTCAAGTGGAGTGGAAAGAGTATTGTAGAGTTTCTTTGGAAGTTTGGGCTGTTGTTGGTTCTTTTGGTTCTTTGGGGGGTTCTTTGGGTTCTTTTGGTTTTTCTGGAGTTAAGGGGGCTTCTGGTTTGAGTGGTGCTGTGAGAGGTGCTTCTGGCTCTTTTGGAGTTAAGGGTGCTTCTGGTTCTTCTGGAGTTAAGGGTGCTTCTGGCTTGAGGGGTGTTTCTGGAGTTAAGGGTGCTTCTGGCTCTTTTGGAGTTAAGGGTGTTTCTGGTTTGAGGGGTGTTGTGAGAGGTGCTTCTGGTGTTAAGGGTGTTTCTGGCTTGAGGGGTGCTGTGTTGGGTTCTAAGGGTGCTGTGGGAGGTTTGTCGGTTTTTAAGAGTGGTAGGTTTAAGGGTTTGCCGAGATTACCTGTAGGAAAGTTTAAGGGTTTACCTGTGAAGCCTATAGACATTCCTGTTGCTGTTGATAAAACTTATAGAAAAGACTTTGAGGGTTTTGGTTGTTTTTTAGGAACAGGAAATCTCTCTTTGATAAAGGCAAAATACAGATCCTTTTTTGAATTTAAAAGATTTTTAAAAAAGTCACTTGATAAGAGATGTTGGTCTCAAAAGGGTTGGAATGAATATGCTAAACAAAGTGTTAGTCTTTCTAAAAAAGGAATCAAGGTTTTTAAAACCGGAAAGTTTAAAGGTTTACCTGTGAAGCCTATAGATATCCCCTCGGCTTACCATGCTGTTTATAGTGGTAAATACAAAACAGAAAGCGAGTTATGGAAGTGATGGTAGATTTTGAGAGTGTAACTTTAAATCTTTGGTATTATATCTATTTTATATCTAGGGTTAAAAGATTGATCTGTTATCTCACAAGATTTTATTCGTGTTATAAGGTAAGTGCAAATTTGTTCTTTTGTAAGATTCCAAGTGTATAAAATAAAATGCACTCCTTCTTTTTTGCTTAAAGCATAAGCCTCAATGAGATGCTCTGAATCTTCATATTTAATTTTTACACAAAGATGATTTGTAGAAGCAAAACGAATTTTCTCAACAAAAGTTTTTATTTTTATTTGTTCTAAAGGAAGGTTAAGGGTTTGTTCTGTAACTAAAATTTCATTTTGTTTTAGTTGAATAGATGTTTTTTCATTTTTTACATTACCTCCTATCCAATGAAAGAAATTAGATAGAGATTTCCAATAACCCTCTACGGGAGGTAAATAAGAAAGCTGATGATTTAACATAGCCTTCCATGAAGCATTTATTTTATCTTTATTACTCATGACATCTTTTAGCTTTGGAATTGAAATATTTTTATATTCACATTTCTGCCTAAGAATATCTTTTAATAAAGATATATCTGATGTTGCATTTGGATTTCTATAGAGATTGACCACATCATAAAGATCACGAGGATTTGCTCTTTGAGCAAGAGCTCTAATTTTTTCTGCAAAAATCTCTTCATAAGCATAAGACATAATCTGAATGCCAGCTTTTGGGCGATCTGAATATGGATGAGAGACTTGTTTTTGAACAGGAGGTAAAATAATTAGTTCATCCGCTGTAAGATCTAGTTTTATTTTTGGCAATCCAATTTGAGGAGATACTGGGCCTGAATAAGCAATTTTTCCTTCAACACTTACCTGACCGTTTTGTTTGGTAACAATCTCAAATGTATGGGATTCAGATGGAAAAGAGAGGCCTGATATTTTTTCAATCCAATGTGAAATATCATTAAATGTATTTTTTAGAAAACTTACTTCAAAATGAGTATTATCTTTCAAAGTAAAATCTAAATCCTCCGAAAAACGATAAGTTTCAAAGTAGCATTTCTTTATACAAGTTCCACCTTTAAATATCCATTTATCTTTAAGCTCTTTATGATTAAAAATTCCATTTAGTAACCAAGCTAAAGCATAATTTTTTTCAATAACATGAGGATATAATGATGTTATAGAAGCTCTATTTCTTATTTCTTGTTTTGTAATCATAAATTCTTTTTAAACCAGAAACTTGGAATCCATAATCGCCATTTTGTTATAAGCTTATCACATTTTATAGAAGGATCTAGTTTAGCATATCCTTTAGTTAAATATTTTTCACACTCCATAGCTAGATTTCTAGATTGAGGATTTTGATCTGCAAGAAAACCAAGCCTTTTAAAAACACTGCCGTTATTAATCCTCTTAGAGTAAGTGATTAATTTTTCAAAATCTTTTTTTTGTCTAGACTCTTTTAAATCATCATATTCCAGAGATCTTCCATTTTTTAGTTCACTTCTTTTTCGTGATAACAATCTATGTCCTTGCCTCTTTTTAAAATCTAATTTTATCAAAGTATCAAAACAATAAGAGACATGCTGAATGCCTCCTCCAACAGAAGGGTCATCTAACATATCAATTAAAGTTTTATAAACATCTGATATAAAAATTTTTCTTCTTCCTCTCCATATTTGTTCTGTACCAAATATTTTTCGTTGGTTAATATTTTTTATAATAAATGTATTATCTTGTATAAGAGTAGTGTTAGACCTAACAGCTTTTGTTGTAAAAACAAAAGTATTTTTAAAAATTTGTTCTGTGAGTTCCCAATAAGAAGCTGCTGATAAACCTCCAATATAATAAGTTGGAAATAATTCAGGTATTACAACCCAAGGATCATCTAGAACTTGCTCATCATCACCAATACCAAGAGGAACAGGTATATAAACACCAGAAGCGATTCGCCTCAACCAACCTTGTTTTGCCCATTTTGATAGAGTTTTAGAAGTTTGAACCCTTGATAGTCTTAGTATATTTTTAGCATCGTCGATTCTTATAAAATCACCAGAAGCAAATAAAGCAGAAAGCTTTTGTTTGGTTGTAAGTAATTGTTTTTTCATAACTTCATTTATACAGTAATTCTCTTGTAAAATCAATTTTTATATGTAGTTTTTACTTAAAAATGAGTAATTTCTACATATAAAGTATAGTTAAAACTATATTTATACTGAGATTTTTACCTAAAAACAGAGAATTATTGCATAAATAGTATAGTTTTAAAACAGATGAAACTTAAACAGATTTTTTTATTGATACGAGACTATTAAAAAGTATGAAGCTTAAACTTTGAACGGTAGGATGATAAGTACTTAGAAAAACTAAATTTTTTTTAAATAGAATAGATCTTTTAAAACAATCAACTTACCACCCTATGATCTTAAAAGTATCTTTCTTTAACAAAAGTTTTTATTTTTATTAACAAAGGAGTAAAGTATGAGTGTTCACTATAGTGAGATTAGGGATTTAATAGAAGAGCATATAAAAGATATTAAAAAATTTGCAAAGAATTTTTGTGAAAAAATAGATAATAGTACAGAAGAGATTAGAGTAGGTGTAAACAATCTTCATGGAATAATTAGAGATTATGAAGAAATAAATTAAAGGACTATTAATCTTAGCAAGAACAATGGTGATATTGTATGAAGGGCTTTTTTTTGTTTAACTTACAAATTCCTCCTCCTAGTGATGGAGGTCTTTTTGAAAAAATATGTTTGGAGTTATATAAAGCAGAGTATGGAGAGCAAACTCAAATAAATGGAAGACAAGGTCAATCTCAAGATGGTGTGGATATTTTTGTGCAAGATCAAGATATAGGAATACAGTGCAAAAAAAGAGAGGTTACCTCAAAAATTAAGAAAGAAGAGTTACTTAAAGAAGTAGAAAAAGCAAAAAATTTTGACCCTAGTTTAAAAAAATTTATTTTAGCAACAACTTGTAAAAGAGATGCAAATATACAAAAAGAAGCAAGAATCATTTCTGAAAAACATCGAAATCAAGATCTTTTTTCTGTAGAAATTCATAGTTGGGATGAAATAAAAGATTTATTTGAAAAACATCCTACAATATATCAAAAATTTTATGGTATTGATAAATTCATAAAAAAATCTAAATATAATGCTGTTCAATATAATTTGAATAGTGAATTAGATCTAAACTTAATTAAGAGTAATAGTTCTCATTCTGAACTTAACAGAATAAAAGATTTAATAGATAACAAACCACAAACAGCCTTTAAGCAGTTAGAAAAACTTAAAGCAGAAGAATGGCATATATTAGATGATAAAGAAAAATATAGAGTCATAACTAATATGGGGTGTGCAAAAATAAAAATGAATGAAAATATGGAAGGATGTAAATTATTGATAGGTGCATTACAGTTTAATAAAGAAGATGAAGATGCTAATTATAATTGTGCTATGGGTTATCTAATTAGAAATGATATAGAAAAAGCAAAACAATATATAGAAAAAGTTAAAGAATTAAATCCGTTAAATATAAATGCTTACATTATTAATGTACAAATTCAGGATAGAGAGGATAAAACTTTAGAAGAAATTATTGATAGCATTCCAGCAGACTTGAAAGAAAATGATAGGATGATTCATGCATTAGCTCATATTAGTATAAGAAAAAAACAGTATGAGCAAGCTGAAAAATGGTTAAAACTTTCGTGTAAAAATAAAGATCATATTGTAGAATCTGAATATGCAGAAATGTCTTTACAAATCATTTTAGAGAAATATAAGGTATTTACATCAAGATGTGCTCCAGATAGTGTAATTCCTGAATTAGAAAAAATTATAGATATTTATAAAAAGTTAACTACAAATAGAGATTTTGATGAATTAAAAAAGTTTCATCCATATTGGTATATACATTATGCTATATCTCTTGAAATTAATGGACAGATAGATAAGGCTATTCAAGTTATCAATAAGGGAATTGATATTTTTCCTGAAAATAAAGACTTAAAAATAGAGTTATGTAGATTTTTAGAAGTAATAGGAAAAATTGAAGAAAGTATTATTATATTAGAAAAAATTAAAGAAAAAACATTTGAAATGAATTTAAAATTAGCAGATTTGTATTTTTTTACAGATAACAAAGAAAAAGGGAAAAAATTATTAAGAAAAATAATTATTGATGAATCTATAAGTCAAGATAATAGAATCGAAGCAAAAAGATATTTAATATTTAGATTAATCAATTTTGGAGATTTTAATGAAGCAGAAAAGATATTAGATGCTTTTTTTGAAGATGATAGAGGCAATATATTAACTTTAATCTTAAAATCTAAAATTGAGAGTCATAAAAAAAATATCGAGCAAAAAAATAACTATCTTAAAGAAGCAATTAGTTTGTCTAAAAAAAATAATGTTCATATCAGAGATATTCAACAACTTGTGCTTGAGTTGTATTTTTCAAAGATGTATAGGATGTGTGAATCTTTATTAGAAAAAATCACAGAAAACAATATGAATCACCCTGAAAAATTTAAATTATTACATGTTTATTTTGAAAATGGGAAGAATGAAAAGGCTATAGAGTTAGCAAAACAATTATTCAAAAAATTTCCTAATAGAATAGAGCCTATTGATGTTTTATTTCATGTCCATGAAACTTTAGGAAATAGAAAAAAAGCAATAAATTATTGTAAACAATTTATTCATTTAAATCCTGACAATAGCATAATAAAATTACAATTAATCTTTGCTTATATAAGGGAACAAAAAGTTATAGAAGCTAAAAAACTTTTAGATTCTATAACTAATTTAGAACAATTATCTGTTAAGCAAATAAACTATCTTTCAATAGCTTATATACATATACGGGATTTTAAAAAAGCTTTAAAAATTCAATATCAAAATATCAAGAATCATCCTTCAAGCTTAGAAGCACAAAGATTATATTTTGAATTGGTTACTGTTTATGGTCAAATTAAAGAGCAAAATTCTATTTTATTTCAAAGTGATAAAGTAGATTTAGATTATTATGTAAAAATTAAAGAAATAAATAATCAAACAGAAAGAGAAATTATTATTGAGGAGTCAGCAGATATATTTACTCCAGGGCATGAGTTATCTAAAAAATTATTAGGAAAAAAGAAGGGAGATGTAATTGATATTGGAAACGAAAAGTATAAAATCGTAGATATAAAAAGTAAATATATTTATAAATATCAGGATATTCCAAGCAATATGAATATAAATTTTCCTTCAAATAATTTTATGAAATCCATCTCTATTACAAAAAATGCAACAGCTAAAGATATATTACAATCGATGAGACAATTTATGGCAGATAGTTCACAAATAGAAAAAAGGAATAATCAAGTATTTCAATATTATAAAAAAGGAGAAATAGGTATTGGAGCTATATCGAAAATTATCAATCAACATCCTATAGAAGTAATTGAATATTTAACTAGATCTAAGAAAGATAAATTCATATCCTCTCAACCTGAAAGAGATGATTACAATAACTCTCTTACAGTTTTGAATAATTATAGTGACTTGATAATAGATTTATCATCTCTTATTACACTTCATGGAATAAAATTAGAACAATATCTAGAGAGAAGTAATAACAAATTTAATCTTTATATATGTCAATCTACAATAGATTCTTTAGAAAACCTTATACAAAGTAGGAAATTACATGCTAAAGATGGGTTATTAATGCTTATTCCTGGTGGAGAAAATGAGCAGCCAAAAAAATCTTTCACTTCACCAGAAAAAATAGTAGAAAATTTAGACTTCCTTAAAAAAGTGAAACAATGGGCTAAAGATCATTGTCAAATTAAATCAATAAGTGATTCATTGATAATAAGCAGAGAAAAAATAAATGAAATGGAGAAACTTCTGGGAAAAGAATTTTGTGATCCATTATTGGTGGTTAAAGAAGAAAAAAACATAATTCTTTTATGTGAGGATGAAGTTTCTAGAACACTTGCTAAAAATGATTTTGAATCTTTAGGAGTTAGACTATTTGATATGGTTAGATATTTTGAAAATCAACAAATTATTGATGTTAATAAGTCTATCCAATTTAAAGCTGAATTAGTAAAATTAAATCAAACTTATATACCAATAGATCATAAGATACTTATGTTTTTATTAAAAGAAGGACAATATGGAGTTAACCATTTTGGTTTTCAAAGAGGATTATTCTTTTTAGGGCCTGTTTCAAATTTACAAAGTATTATTTGTGTCACTTCAGATTTTTTTATTGATCTATTTCAAAATTCTCCTATCTTACTTTCTAGTCAGGAGGTCATTGTGAAAGAAACTTTGAATCAATTATCCTTTGGAAGATCTGAAAATCCAAAAAAGATAGCTGATAGTTTGATTCAATTAGTAAAATCTAAAACTGCCTTATTACCAATTCATCAAGATGAAATATGTCAATGTATACAGAATTGGTTAAATACTAAAATATATTAGTTTTTCATTATTTTTTTGTAGTTTTAGGCTATTACTAAGAGGTGTAGATTTTTTAAATATCTCTTTTCTCTAATAAAGAAAATTTAATTTTTAATTATTATAAAAAACATAAGAATAGTAAAAAAGCGAAGAAGTAAGGTTTTATTTTGAATGAGATGCTATTTTTATACCTTTTTAATGGCAGAGGTCTATAAAATGGAGGAAAAATGTGGAAAAAAGAAGGAAAAGCGTGGAAAATAGATTTAATCTATGTTAAAAAAATCCGATAAGTTAAAAAGAAGGAGGAATTTATGGTTCAATTTCAATCAAATAAAGCATTCACTCTCCCTAAAGATAGGCTTTCCTTATTTAAAGGGAAAAATGTAAAAGGAGAAGCAGTTGTTAAAATACTAGAATTAAAAAAACAAGAAGTTTCTCAATCTTCAGGAGTGAAATTATCTTCTATTAGATACGATGAAAAAATGCCTCAAGAACTAAAAGAACGAATGAGGGAATGGGCTACAGCTATCAACTTGGTTGCTAATTTTTTTGAAGATGAAGATAAAACTATGCGTTGGTTTTTTACTCCTAATCCTTTTTTAGGGGAACGAACACCAAAAGATATGATTCGTATTGGTAGATCTAAAGCATTGATTAAATTTATTAGAAATGCTCTTTCTGAAAACAAACCCTTAAAAAAAAGTAAATCCAATTAAAGAATTACAGAAAGAATATCTCTTAGAACAAACAGATTCTAACGTAATTAAATACACTAAAAGTATGCTTGAAAAACATCGTGACTACTATTTGGAAGAATACTTTGAACTTGCAAAACAACGAGAATCTCATTTAGAAGATATTAAAGAGAGTCTTTTTTCAGAATCTACGGATGATTTTATTTTTAAGGATTGGTGTAGAGTTGTTAAATGGCGTTATAGCAATCATCCCTTGTGTACCCTTGGAAGTATAAGAGAGTCTGGTGGGCGTTTTAATATGGGAAACATGAGTCCTAATTTAATTCCTCAGTTTTCAGCATTGTACATTGCAAAGGACAAAGAAACAGCTGAAAGTGAAGGGTTACTTTCTAAAATATCTTCTAAAAACTCTAATGAGATGTCTACTTACGATTTATCTTTATCAACAAAAGATTCTTTTTCTTCTATTTTTATTAGTGGGAAACTAGATTTTATATTTGATATAAGAGGTTATAAAAAACTAACAAGGATTACTAAAATATTAAAGAAATTTAAATTTTCTAAAACTCTAAAAGAAAAAAGTAAGAAATTGAAATTAAAGCCGAAGCTAAGAATTCTTCAAAATAGAAAAGAAATTCATCAATCCATAATGAATAAAAACTGGATACGTCACACAAAAGACTTTGATCTTCCCTCTAATTCACAAATTTTTGGTCAACTGGTTAGATCTTCAGGAATTTCAGGTATAGTATATAGATCCTGTTATACTGGGAGAGATTGTCTAGCTATTTTTCCAAGTAATTTTAAAAACTCTTCGTCATTTATTCAGATACAAGGCAAGCCTCCTCATTCTCAAACACCTAAAAAAATTGATAAATCTAATTTTGATCTATTTGAAAAAGAAATAATTGTTTAGAACAAAATTAACAACTTAAGAAATCCACTTTATCCTGTAAACAGAACTTTTTTATAAAATTCTTGTGTTTCACTACATTTGAAGATACGTTGTATTCAAATCTTATTTTGGAAATATTGATTTATACTAATTAATGGAGGAATTTAAATGAAGCACTTACTATTGATAATTTTGGCAATCCCTATGATATCTTTTGCTGATGAAAGCGGTTCAAACACACCACCAGATTTGGAATCTTTTGGGAGTTATATTATAGAAGCAACGAAAATAAACGATGTTTGGTATCAACAGGCATGGAAGGAAATTGAAGAATCTTTTAAAATATCTCCTCTTGCAGTTGTTTTTAAAACAAGGTCTTTTATTGAACGCTGTGAAGTCTATGTTCACGGCTATATGCGAGGCTTATATATGGCCACAGATAATAAAGAAAAGTATATAAATCTTCTTAATGGCTATATAAATTGGATACAAGAAATGGATCAGGCTGTAAGTAAGATTCGTAAGTTAGAAAACTATAATAAAGAATCTATTCCTGTCATAAAAAAAGCCTTTGAGGTTTCTTGTCAATACGCAAGAGATTTAGAATAAAGAAGATCTACAGTATCTAATAAACCCTTTTGTTAGTAACAAATTAAGAAAGGCTTTTCTTAGTCTCTAGGATAGTTTTTGGATTTTTCATATAAAAATCTCTTCTTTACACACTTTTCTTAGTCTCTAGGATAGTTTTTAGATTTTGCATATAAAATCTCTTCTTTTTTTATAAAATAAACCCTAATATTAGAACCAATGATAATAAAAATTCTATTTTTTGTATTGGCTGTTTTTTCTTATGCTTGTAGCTCGGGAAGTGACAAATCTTTTGGAGAGAACTTTAAGCCTTTTAATAAGAATCAGATTTTGCATTTTAAGCATGTTTGTTCTGAAATGGATAATGAGCGTCCAAACAATTTGCAATCTTACGCTTTCTTTGAAAGCACAAATCCAAAAGCCCTTGCTTTAGGGCGAGTGAACTTGGGATTGGTTCTTGATATTAGAAGTGGGAAACAAAGACGGGGAGTGAGTTTTGATCCTACTAAAATGCGAATAGCCACTTTAACAAGTTGGGCTGGTGATTCTTTTTCTATTACTTTACAAATGAAAAATATCAAAACGGGTGAAATAGCTACAGGGGTAGGTTTAAAAACATTTTCCTATTCAGATCATATTATAAAATATCCTGTTAAAAGAAGTTATAAGGTATCTAATACTGGTCAATTTATGTGGATTGATTTTATAGAGCCTGAAAATAATAAAAAAACACGCTCTAAAGCATTTAGATTCTCTGAAAATATTTATGTGTTTATAGATTCACTTAAAAATCTAGAAAATGAACATAAATTGTATTTGATTTTGGAAAATTTAAAATCAAGAAAACAAATTCGTTTAGAAGGGCCTAGATTAAAAGCTGCTTTAAATGTGTCAAAAGATTCTGGTCGGAAAGGAGGCTTGTTGAATTGGTTTTCAGACTCTCGTAGATACGGCAAATGTAGCCAACTTAGAAAAGCCAGTAAGAAGCAATTTGATATAAAATTTAATATTTTGTAGTTTTCATATTCTGCACAAAAAATTTTAGAAGAAAATCTTCTCTTTGAAAATTTGTCTTTGTAGTTTTTGCATTCTGCACAAAAGATTATTAGAAATAAAACTTTCTCAAATCTTCACAAAAGATTAGCGGCTAACTCTGCAAGTTCTGATCGTTCTCCTTTTTGAAGAGTAACATGGGCTACAATCTCTTCTCCTTTAAATTTCTCAACAGAGTAAGTGAGACCACTATTAGATGCATCTACATAAGGATTGTCAATTTGATAGCAATCCCCTGTGAGAACAACTTTTGTTCCTGTGCCTGCTCTTGTTATAATGGTTTTAATTTCATGAGGTGTTAAATTTTGTGCTTCATCAACAATGAGATACTGGCGAGGGATACTGCGACCTCTAATGTAAGCGAGAGGTTCAATATTTAATAACCCTTGGTCAATTAAATCTTGAGTCAAATGGGAGGCTTTTTTACCCATACCCATAATAAATTCTAAACTATCAAAAACGGGTTGCATCCAAGGGTTTAGTTTTTGTTCTAAATCTCCTGGTAGATAACCAATATCTCGTCCCATAGGGAAAATGGGGCGACTGACCAAGAGTCTTTTGTAACGACCTTCATCCATTGTTTTAAATAAACCAGCAGCCAGAGCCAATAATGTTTTCCCTGTTCCAGCCTTTCCCACTAAAGAAACAAATAAAATATCATCATTGAATAGAGCATCAAAAGCAAAACTTTGTTCGGAGTTACGAGGATGCACTCTCCACACAGGAATATCGGATTGGACAAGAGCTACAACTTTGTTTTGCTTTTTATCATAACGACCTAAAGCCGTTTTATCCTGACACTTCATAACGACATATTGATTGGCATAAAATTTTTCTGTCCCTATGTCTAAAGAACCTTCTTGAAAAAATTTATTGATACGATCTATCTCAATATCAATATGCCTAATGCCTGTGTACATATCTTCAACCGAGGCCACACGGTCTGGATCATAATCTTTACTGGCAATACCAAAGACATCCGATTTAACTCGTAAATTGATGTCCTTACTAATCAGCTCAACTTTAGAACTTGGAAATTGTCTTTGAAGTAAAAGAGCAGTTCCTAAAATACGATTGTCTGTTTTGCTGTTATCTAAATCTGTGAAGTCTTCAGAAATAGTGGACATATTGACATAGACATAAGAGCCTGATTTTAAAGGGACTCCATTTGTTAGAGAGCCTTGGCTTCTTAAGGTATCCATAAAACGACTAAAATGACGAGCATTTCGCCCATTTTCGCCCATATCTCTTTTAAAACGGTCAATTTCTTCTATAACAGGGAGAGGAATGTGAATGTCTGTCTCTTTAAAAGCATTTAAAGATAAAGCGTCATAGAGGACAACACTTGTATCAAGGACGACTTTATTATTCCAATGCTCTTTTAAAATCATGACACTTCAGATTTTATTAAATCTTTTCTTTTTTCATAAAGAAAGAAAAAAGTTATTTACTCTTTGTGACATTGTGTTTTATTGCGAAAACTAAGTGACATTGTGTTTTATTGCGAGAACTAAGAGACATTGCGAGAACTAAAAATGATTCTACCAATTGTAGAGAAAAGGACATAGAAAAAAAATTGACAAATTTAAAGAGGTTTGCTTTACTTTTTTAAAAGTGAAACATGTAACCAAATAACAACTTGATTGGAATCTTTTTATGAAAAAAAATGGGTTGATAAATAAGGGGTTACTTTTATTATTATTTATGACTTTTTTAAGTGAATCTGCTAATTTATCTTCTCGTATCAAACTATCTGTTACAAAGTATCAGTTAAAAAATGGGATGAGAGTTCTTTTAAACTCTGATAGTTCCTCTAATTTATGTAGTTACTTGCTAGGTATTCCTACAGGAAGTCGTCATGAAAGAGAAGGAATAACAGGTATTGCTCATATGTTTGAACACTTGATGTTTAGAGGGACAACAAAATATCCTCAATTTGGAAAAACCCATAATGAAAATGGTATTATAAATACGAATGCTTTCACCTCTCATGATGCAACAGCTTATAAAGCCAGTTTTCCTTGTGAAAAACTAGATCTTATTTTGGATATGGAATCGGATCGGTTTGTGAATTTAAATTTTACACAAGAGACTTTAGATAAAGAAAGACAAGCCGTTCAAGAAGAGCGTCGTCTCAGAATTGATAACAGTCCAATGGGACAACTCATAGAAACTATGTTTGACACCTTATTTGTAAAGCATCCTTACAGGTGGCCCATCATTGGTTATAAAAAAGACATTGCCGATTACTCTTTGGAAGATTTAAAAAAATGGTATAAAACTTATTACTCTCCTAATAATTCTACCCTTATTTTATCTGGAAATTTTTCAGAATCAAAAGCAAAAAAACTTATTGAACAGTATTTTGGAGTCTTAGAGCCTCAAGAAATACCAAAAGAAGTTCTTATTAAAGAGCCGGAACAAAAAAAATCTCGCTTTGTTTCTCTTAAAAAAAATGTTCAATCTAATATGGTAGGAATGGTTTTTAAAGTTGGAGCCAGTGGAACAAAAGAATCTTCAGCCTTAAAAATATTATCTTCTGTTTTAGGAGCAGGGGAGTCGAGTCGACTTTATAAAAAACTAGTAAGAGAAAAAAAGTTGGTCTCTAGTGTCAGTGCTGAAGTTTGGGGTCTTCTTCAAGAAAACTTATTTCTTATCAATTACACTTTATTAGATAAGAGTAAGGAGCAAGAAGTGATATCTGTCATTCAGCAAGAAATTCAAAAAACTTTTACAGAACCTATCAATAACAGAGAACTTGAAAAAATGAAAAACACCCAGTTGAATCATTTGGTCTCTCGGTTAAAAAGAAATGGGTCAAGGTCTTACCTTCTATGGGAGTATGAGTCCGATTATAAAAACTATAAAAAAATCTGGACAGATATAGATGAATTGGATCAATTGTCTTCACAATACATTCAAGAGGTTTCAAAAAAATATCTAAGCCCTGAAAAGATGTCTTATATTATTTTAAAACCTGCAAAATAATGAAGAGATGGCTTTTTTAAGAAAATATTTCTTTTTTATCTGTGCTTTTGGAGTTTTTACTATACTTGGAGGAGTGGTTATCAATAAGTCTTTTATGAAAACCTATAAAGAGGTTGTTACAAAGTCAGGATTAAAAATTTTATTTTTGGAAGATAAAAATCTTCCCTATATTCGGTTCACATTATGGTTTTTAAGATCAGGGGCTGATTATGATTACAAAAATAAAAGTGGTTTGAGTGTTGTAACGGCTAACTTGCTTGAGCAAGGGGCTGGGGGGTTGAACTCAGAATCTATTCAAGAAACTATAGATTATTATGGAGCTCGATTCGGTTCTAATGTAACTAGACAGTTTGCAAAAATCAGTATGAGTGGCTTAAGTTGGCATGCTGAAAACTTATGGGATGTGTTTTTTAAAATCACAACGGAAGCTCATCTAGAACAAAAAGAATTTAATCTTTTGCGTAACCAATTTTTAGACATAAGATATGAATATTTAGATAGTCCCGGTTCTGTAGCTTTTGAAGTTTGGCGAGGTAGTCTTTTTCAAGGGGAGGCTGCTGTATCTCAATCTGTAAATGGAACCGTTCCTTCTTTAAATGAGATAACTTTAGAAGATGTAAAACAGTTTTTTAAGGATTATTACCTAGAAGGTCAGCCCGTTCTCACAGTTGTTGGTCAATTTGATCGTGAATTGGAAAAGGAAATCATTTCCTCTTTTGACAGCCAATTTAAAAAAGAAACAGAAAAACCATTAACCTCTGTGCCTCTTAAAAAGTCTAGTTTTTTCAAGCTGTTAAAGAAAAAAGATCAAGTGCAATCTCAAATCATTCTTGGTTTTCAAACTCTTGCTTTTCCAAAGGATAATCCAAGGCTTTCTATCGTTTTAGATTTAGCAAATAAAGTTTTAGGTGATGCTGGGTTAGAAAGTCGTTTGATGTTTCAGTTGAGAGAAGAAATGGGGTTAACTTATGGTGTTTATTCTCAGTTGTCTTTAGGTAAGGCTTATGGTTTTTTCACCTTAGTGGCTGCAACTCAGACAAAGACCACGGGTCTTTTTTTAAAAGAGGCTTTAAATCTTTTAAAAGATTTTCAGGAAAAAGGTATTACAGAAAAAGAGTTAAAAGAGGCAAAATTGTTGTTAAAAAGTGAACAACTTCAATCTATACAGACACCAGAGAGTTATTTGAGTGAGAGGGTGTATTATAATTATTATTTAGGTACAAATCCTTCTTTTGTGAAAGATTCTATCTCTCTAATTGATGATATTTCTATTGAAGAAGTCAATGAAGCCATAAAATCTTATTTGAGTTCTAAAAATTTAGGTGTTGTTGTTTATGGAAATCCTGCTGTTAAGGAGCAACTCTTGCAAGTAGAAGGCTTAGCCCCTTTAGAAGAAATCTCTTTTAAGGATTATTTTTCTCAGGAAATTAGCATAAAAAAATAATTTTTTATTAAGTTCAAAAGATTTATTATTATTTTTCTCAAGAATCTAATATAAAAACTTGATTTTTTAAAAATATTATCCTAGTTTTTTTATAACAGGAGGGGACTATGTTAGGTATTTGTGAATACATTTGGATGGATGGTGCAAAACCCACTCAGAAATTACGATCTAAATCTAGGGTTATTCCTATCAAAGGCGATATTAATAATTTGAAATTAGGAGATTTACCAGACTGGGGTTTTGATGGTTCTTCAACTTATCAAGCTCCTGGTAATAATTCAGATCTTATTTTAAAACCAGTTTGTTTTATTCAAGACCCTATTAGAGGAGCAGGTCATTTTTTGGCAATGTGTGAAGTTTTTAACTCTGATAATACTCCTCACTCAACAAATACAAGAGCCGAATTGAGAAGAGTTTTAGCTGCAGGGGTTGCAAAAGAAGAGCCTTGGTTTGGTTTTGAACAAGAATACACACTTTTTAAAGGTCGTATACCTTTAGGTTGGCCTGAAAAAGGTTATCCAGCCCCTCAAGGACCTTTTTACTGTGGTGTTGGTTCTGATGAAGTTTTTGGTAGAGATCTTGTAGAAAAACATGCGATTTGTAGTTTGCAAGCCGGTCTTATGATTTTTGGAGTTAATGCAGAGGTGATGCCTGGTCAATGGGAGTTTCAAATTGGTTATAGAGGTGTAGAAGGAGAAGATGCAGGTCCATTAAATGTAGCTGACCATTCTTGGTTGGCTCGTTGGTTGCTTTACCGTATAGGAGAAGATTATGGAATCACTGTGACTTTAGATAACAAACCTATCACAGGAGATTGGAACGGGGCTGGTCAACATACAAATTTTTCTATTAAAACTATGAGAGATCAAAAAACAGGGATGAGTGTTATTGATAAATGTATAGATAGATTATCTAAACAACATGACAAACACATTGCTGTTTATGGAGATCGTTTATCAGAGCGATTAACAGGTGAACATGAGACTTGTCGTATTGACCAATTCAGACACGGTGTAGGTGATAGAGGAGCTTCTATTCGGATTCCTTTGCATGTGGCTCAAAAAGGTTGTGGTTATTTGGAAGATCGTCGCCCGGGTGCCAATGCAGACCCTTATGTGGTTTCCTCTCGTATCTTAAAAACCATTTGTGATATCAGTTGATTATTTATTTTCAATAGATTTGGTTTTAAATTTTTTTCAGTTTTAGCTCTATTTTGCCGAAAAGTAGGTATGGACGAAAAAGAAAAAAACACAAGTGTTTTTGAATCCGCTGTAAAAGGTTTTCTTCAACCTATTTGGCATCTTTTAAAAGATGAAAAAGTGACTGAAGTTATGGTCAATAGTTATCAGGAAATATGGGTGGAAGTGGCTGGAAAGATTCAAAAAACAGACGCGGCTTTTTCAGATGAAGATGCTTTATTTGCTGCCATCACAAATATTGCTCAAAGTGTAGGTCGTCAGATCACAGAAGAGCATCCTCGCTTGGATGCTAGATTGCCTAATGGTTATCGTATTCATGCTGTTATACCTCCTTGCTCTCGTAAAGGAACAACTTTAGCGATTCGTAAATTTTCTTCCGATCAATTTACTTTTGAAGATTACATTCGTTTTGGAACTTTAACAGGAACAGTGGCTGAATTTTTAAAAGTTGCAAGTGCTTTAGGTAAGAATATATTAATCAGTGGTGGGACAGGTTCTGGTAAAACAACACTACTAGGGGCGATGTGTTCTTATATTCCTAAAGGACAAAGAGTTATTGTGATAGAAGATGCTAGTGAATTAAAAGTGGAATATGAACATGTTGTTTTTTTTGAAACGAAAATGGCTAATGCTCAAGGTAAGGGAGAAGTGACTATTAGAGATTTAGTTAAAAGTAGCTTAAGACTTCGTCCTGATCGTATTATTGTGGGAGAAGTTCGTGGGGGTGAGGCCTTAGAGTTGATCAATGCAATGAATACAGGGCATAAAGGATGTTTAGGAACAGTTCATGCCAATAGTTCTCAAGATGCCATTGTCCGACTAGAAGCTCTTGCTCAAGGAGCTGATTCACAGTTGAGTGAAAAAGCTCTTCAGTTTCAAATTGCATCGGCTATTGATTTGATTGTTCAGATTTCTCGTTTTTCTGATGGTTCTCGTAGAGTGAGTGAAGTTTCTGAAGTCTTAGGTGTTGAAAATGGTGTGTATCAAGTGCAAAACTTATTTTCTATTGGTCGGCTTGTGAAAAAACCAGATGGTAAATTAGAAGGTCGTTTGAAAGCAACCGGAGTTATTCCCTCTTTTATGGAAGAGATTGAAGACAATCAACTTTCATTTTCTAGGAAGTTTTTTGTTAAGAAACAAGCCGCTTGATTACAAAACTCTAGTTCAGTTCTAATACTCTTTTCTTTTTAGGAGATTTTCGTCGTAGGAGCTCCTCAAACACCTAAAAAGAAAAGAGTTCTTACTTATAGCGAACTAGAGAAAAACTACTGGTTTTTCGCTTATAAAAAAACTGCTGTTTTTCACATGAAGGGCTTTGTTCTTCAAATCTCGTGAAAATGAAAGTTCATACACTAGAGTTTTGTAAAAACGACAGTATCCGAATTTACAAATAAAAAATGAAAAAAAGCCCTGCTTCTTGATAGTTTATTCATACTCTCTTTTTGCTTTATATAGATATTGAGAAAAACAATGTCTAAAAAAACTAAGCAAGCTTTAAATCTTAAAAATCAAACCTTAGAATTTAAAAAAGGAATTCATAAGAAAAACACAGCTTTTAGTCATGATAAGTTTTTTAAACTCTTCTATTCTAATCCTGACTTAGCTACAGAACTCTTTGAACTCATCTTTTCAAAAAAAGAAATGAAAGCTTATGATTGGAAAAAACTAAAAATAGAAAAAGATAGTTTTGAAGATAAAAGAGCTGATCTTATTTTCTCCGTTCCTTTTAAAAAAATCCCTAAAATGAAACTCACCCTCTTTATTCTTCTAGAACATAAGTCCTATTATGATAAAAACCTCTTCCATCAACTCTTAGATTATCAAGTGTTAATTCACCGACACAATAAAGACCATCTTGGTTATTTACAACCTATAATTCCTGTTTTGTTTTATCATGGGAGACAAAATATGAAGTGGAAATCTTCTTTTTTAGAAGAGAATTTTAGAGATTCTCTTTTTAAAATTCCTTTAGAAACAAGAAAAAACATGTTAAACTACAAGTTGAAAGTAATAGATGTGAATGCTCCAAGAGTCCAAAGAGCTGGTAAGGATAAAAGGTTTAAGGGACGAGGGGCGTTGAGTTTATTGAGGGAAATATGGAGTTTAAAGAACCCAACAGATTCTAAGTTGCGTGAGATTGTTTTAGATTTTAAGGAGTTGTTTAAAAGTATAGAAGGTCAACGAAAAGAGGATGTTTTGTTAGGAATTACTGAGTATCTGAAACAGAACACGGGGTTGAGTGCAAAGAATTGGAAGAAGATTGAGGATTTGATGGTAAAAGAGGGATTTTTAAAAAGAGGAGGAACTATGATAAATATGAGAAAGATTATAAGAGAACGAGCTCTGGAAGAGGGGTTTCAAAAAGGGCAAGATAAGGGACAACAAAAGTTTCAAAAAGTTATTTTGAATATGTTAAAGAAAAAACTTGATATCTCTTTGATTGCGGAAGTGACAGGTTTGTCTAAAGCAGAGATTAAAAAACTAAAAAATAGTCATAAGTGATTTTTTAAATGTCTTCAAAGAGGGGCTTTTAAAAAGAGGAGGAACTATGATAAATATGAGAGAGATTGTAAGAGAACGAGCTCGGGAAGAAGGACGACAGGAAGAACGAAAAAAATGGTTTAAAAACGGACAAACTAGGGGACGACAAGAAGGGTTTAAAAAAGGACGACGAGAGGGACGACGAGAAAAACGACAAGAGTTTAAAGAAGTTATTTTGAATATGTTGAAGAAAAAACTTGATATCTCTTTGATTTCGGAAGTGACAGGTTTGTCTAAAGCAGAGATTAAAAAACTAAAAAATAGTCATAAGTGATTTTTTAAATGTCTTCAAAGAGGGATTTTTAAAAAGAGGAGGAACTATAATAAATATGAAAAAGATTATAAAAGAACAAGCTATGGATAAAGAGTTTCAAGAAACTCTTAAAAAAGGGTTTCAAACTTGGATAAAAGAGCGTCAAAAAGGGTTTGAAGAAGCACAACGAGAATGGTTTCCAGAAGAGTCTGAAAAAGGGTTTAAAAAAGGGTTTCAAAAAGGACGACAAGAAGGACAACAAAAAGGACGACAAGAAGGACAACAAAAGTTTCAAAAAGTTATTTTGAATATGTTAAAGAAAAAACTTGATATCTCTTTGATTTCGGAAGTGACAGGTTTGTCTAAAGCAGAGATTAAAAAACTAAAAAATAGTCATAGAACAAAACTCTAGTTCAGTTCTAATGCTCTTTTACAAAACTCTAGTTCAAAAAAGTATTTCCTACTCTTATTTTAACGAGCTTTTCATCGCAAGAGGGATGCTCTTCAAATCTCGTTAAAATAAGAGTTACTTAACAGGCTTATTGTTTGAACTAGAGAAAACCTACTGGTTTTCGCACTGCTGGTTTTTACATATAGGAAAACTACTGGTTTTTCGCTTATAAAATTTTCTTCAAATCTCATTAAAATAAGAGTTGTTTAACAGGTTTATGTTTGAACTAGAGAAAAACTTCTGTTTTTCGCACTAGAGTTTTGAAAGAATCTCATAATGAGATTAAAAGCATAGGAGTGTTTTAAACACTAAAGTCTAAGATTTTCTTTTTAAAGATCAAAATTTTACTAAAAGAATTTGATAATTCCTAAAGTTTATCTAATCATTAAAGAGTGTATAAAGATATAAAAGGTTTTAGTTTAATAGAACTACTTACAGTGGTTGTAATTATAGGAATCTTAGGGGCATTTAGTATTAGTTCCTTTCAAGAATATGTGAGAGACGGAAAGGTAAATACACTTCAACTGCTATTTAAATCTTATCATCAATCTATCTTTGTGGATCAAAATCTAGGAGAAACAAATCCTTGGCAGACAGCATGGGATAGTCTCCGATCTAACGATAAAAAATATTTTACTAAATCTGCTATTGTTAAAAATTGTTCTGCTCATCCTAAAAAATGGTGTCAGGCCCTAACTGCAAACACTGGTACTGGAACTAATGCCCACAAAGAGTATCAAAAATTTGGTTATAACGGTAATACTAAAGAGGCAATAAATTTTTGTATGGATTCCGAAAATAAATTTACGGACAATAGTGAAAAAACCTCTCCTACAATCAAAGGGACTTGTAGTAGTTCTTCATGTGGATGTCAGTAAAAGCTTGGAAGTGTTTTATGTGTGAAAAAAATAGAAAAGGTTTTAGTTTGATAGAGTTGCTTGTGGTTGTTTCAATCCTAGGGGTTCTCTCTAGTGTCGCAATAGTCAGTTATAACAATATAAAAAACAGTGCCAAGTCAGGAATGGTAAAGGATATGTTTCTAGAGTTTTATCAAAAATATGAAATGTCTCGTAATTTTGAACATTCAAATCCTGTGGATACAGCATGGGAGAGAATGACTTTTGAAGATAAAAGTAAATTTGCTAAGCCCACATTTTCTTTTAATGCTTCTGATTCTACAAAATGGTGTTTATACATGGTAGGAACTGGTGGTGACTACACAACCTTAGGTTTCAGTTCTACAAGTCAGGCCGAACCCTTAAAATTCTGTATTGATAGCACAGGAAAGTTAACAGATAATTCAAAAAAAGGAACGAGTATGACAGGAACCTGTGCAGCTCAAGTTTGTAGTTAAAAAAAACCTGTTTTTTCCCCTTATTTTCTGATGATTAAGTGTATAATTCTTAAAGTAAATTTTTTAAGTTAAAAGTTGATATTTTTTTAAACCTTCTTCATAATTTATCTATGAAAAAATCCTTTAAATCTAGAGGTAGAAGTTTCTTTTTTTATTTTAAAAATTTGCTTTTTTATTTTCTAAAAAACCTTTCTACCCCCCCCCATTTACTTTTAAAGTGTAAATTTCTTTTTTTTCACAAGCTTTCCTTTCTTTTAAAAAACAATAAGCTTTCTTATTTAAATCAA
Source organism: Bdellovibrionales bacterium (assembly GCA_963692945.1). GTDB lineage: Bacteria > Bdellovibrionota > Bdellovibrionia > Bdellovibrionales > UBA1609 > JACOND01. The sequence continues at coordinate 1,140,696 of OY843585.1, read as the reverse complement.
AAAGGTTCTGCTCTTGTTAGTGTTGTTATTGCATCGGCAATAGGGGCTATCGTTATTTTAGGGGTTGGGACATCTATCATGCAACAATCTACTTCTCAAAAAAAAATAAAAGATTCTAACACGGAGCTTTGGAAGGTGATTCAGATTCAATCTCTTTTAAATAAATTTGCAAATGAAGATGATTCAACAAATACAGATGATAATAAAAAATGTTTGAAAGTTTTAAATGATAATATCAAAACTAAACCTTCAGGTTTTGAATTTGTATCTAGAGATTGCACAGCAACAACAGACCCAGAGTTGCCAGAGTGTGCAACCACCACGCCAGCAAGTGAAAGACCAAAAATCATTCACTTAAAAGGAACAGGAACTACTCCAACAAACCCTCCAACAGATTGGGATTTTAAGATTTCAGTGAAAGATTCTCAATGCTGTTCTCTGTTTTATGAAGAAATTATTGATAAAGCAGATGGGAAGTCTGGTCTTCCTACAAATATACAGACACAGATAGATGCTTTACCAGCTACTACTCATGCAACCAGAAAAACAAAGGTGGAAGAAGTGGTAGAGTTAATCATAGCAGATACAACCCCTTTAACTTATGCAAAAGATGTTTGTGGTGATGTAGTTGTTGGTGGAGGCGGAGGTAGTGGAGATCCAGATTGTTATAAAGTGACAGAATCTCCTAGCGAGTTAAGTCTTGTGGGTTGTGGAGATACAACAGAGGTAAGTGTAAATCATCACACGGCTTTTGGTTTTGAAGCGGGGAAATCAACAACAGGTTCAGGGGCAGGGAATACTTTTGTGGGTTATAAAGCGGGTCGTGCAAATATATCAGATTCAAATAATACTTTTGTGGGTTATCAAGCAGGTACAAACACCACGGGAGAAAATAATACTTACATTGGTTATGCTACCGTTAGTGCTTTTTCATCATTAGGAACAGGAAACCACAAAAACACTATCATCGGATCTCAAGCAGGACACAGATTACGTCAAGGGTCTAATAATGTTTTTATAGGTTTTGAAGCTGGTAAACTTGAACTTAATAGACATAACAACACCTATGTAGGTGCATACGCAGGAGGAGGTGGACAGAGTGGTCATGGTGGTAATACTTATATAGGTCATGGAGCCGGATATGGAGATGGGACTTTTATGGGATCTAAAAATACTTTTGTAGGTTTTCAAGCAGGAACAAAATCTAATTACTCTTCTGGTAGAAATGTTTTTATAGGTTATGAATCTGGTAAACGAAACACCACAGGAAGTAGTAATATTTTTATAGGCACGCAGACAGGAACACATGGTAGCTCATGGGGAAATACAACTGGAAGTAATAATATCTATATAGGCGATCACGCAGGTAAATCTTACAATACAAGTAATAATATTGTAATAGGTAATAATTTGCAGCCTAACTCTGGTGGTAAGAGGCTCAATATTGGAAATATAATCATGGGAAATATGGACAAAAATCATAAAGAAATTCTGATTAATCACAGTAATTTAAGAGTCGGGAATGTTAACTACACAGGTGGAGGATCAGATGGAGGAACTTTAATAGTAGATCGAGAACTCCGTATTGGTGGTCGTAATCAAAATAATGGATATGGCCAAGGTCGTTTCACTGTTAGTAATGGGATAAGTTCTAGTATTAATAGAGATGTCACTATTGATAATGGTATGTTAAGTGCTTATGATGTCACTATTAGAAGGGATTTAATTGTAGAGGGCAATTTAAGGGTTAAAAAATCATCACCATCATCTAGTACAGATTATTTCACCTTGAATACCTCTGGGGCTTCTGCTTCTTTTGGTAGTCCAGCAGCACCATTATCACCATCAGACCGAAGACTCAAAACCAAGATTAAGGATTTAAAAAATCAAACCCATTCTCTTTTAAAATTAAACCCAAAAACTTTTTACTGGAAAGACAAACATAGAGTTCAAACAAAACAGATAGGTTTAATTGCTCAAGAGGTTCAAAAAGAATATCCCGAGTTAGTGTCTGAAGGTTCAGATCCAAAAAAGACTTTAAGTTTGAACTATCAAGGGCTTATTCCTGTTATCATAAAAGCTTTTAAAGAGTTTTATAACTCCACAACAAAAACTCTAAACTTTCTTAAGGAGTCTGTATCGGCTCTTACAAAATCACTATCTGATTTAAAAGAGACTTTTCAAACAGAGTTTTTAACTTTTAAAAAAGAGTTGGGAGCGAACCAAAGTCAAATTGAAGAAACAAAAATTAAACTTAAACAAACTTCAGATGATGTAAAAGCCACCACAAAAGAAATCACAAAACTAAAACAGACACAACTTCAAACAGAAAAGAAATTAGCATCTACAAATAAAAAACTAGAAAGAGAACTCACTTCTTTGAAAAAAGAAAATACATCTCTTAAAGAGAATCTAAACTCACTTATCAAAAGAGTGGATCGTCTTGAAAGATTATCTACAAAACTCTAGTTCTTCCCCTCCTTGTTTTCTGACCTTTCATCGTAAAAGGGACGCTCTTCAAGTTCAGAAAACAAGGAGGGATATTCCTAGAGAAAAACTACTGGTTTTCGCATGAGGGGTTTTGTTCTTCAAATCTCGTGAAAATGAAAGTTTTAACATAGAGAAAAACTACTGGTTTTCGCAACTCTGGTTTTCGCAGAGGGGTATTTCTAGAGTTTTGTTCTACAGGTTTTTGCACATGACTTTTAGAGAAAAACTCCAGTTTTTCACATTCATTGCTTTTGAGAATTCTCCAACTTCTTAAATTAAATATTTTAGTGGAAAAATCCTAAATTCTATTGTTTTATAAGGTATTGTATTTAAAAAATATCAATCAGAGGTTGTATGTATCTAAGTGGGAAAATCACTAACTCTTTTTTTAAATTCCTTAGTCGTTGTGAATTTGATACAAGCTGCTTTTTTGATATGACAGAATTAGAGATAGATTTTCTTAAAAACCCTCACTCTTGGATGGATGCAACTCAAGTTGAAGTGTTACTTCATAATATCAAAAGAGCCTACCAAGATCAATTTTTAGACAAAGATTTAGTAACAACAGTAGGGCATAACTCTATGGATTTGGATTGCTGGGGAGGTTTGGAAAAGTTTCTTAAAATGTTTCATAGCTCTCATGAAATACATGATAAATTAGAAATCTTTTTTTCTTATTTTGTCTCTCCCACTTTAGAAATTCAAAACAAAGAAAGAACAGCAAGTTACTATTCTTTCACTACAAATTTTAATGGAGAAGAGTATCCCACAGTGAGAGATTACTTTTGTTCTATTTTAGAAAATCTACCTGCTTTTTTAGGGGGAGATAGAACAGAAGTGAAATGGGGAATGGAAGAAGTTAAAATTTATTATGTTGAAGAAGAAACTTTATTTTTGCCTTTAGAAGAATTTCAAAAATCCGATTCAAGAATTTTAGATGGAGATGCTTTGCTTAAACAAATTCACTCTTGTGAAAAAAATCTTTTAGATTTAAAGGAAAAGGGTTCTTCTGACTTGTTAGAAGAATCTCTAAAAATCATTCATAATATTAAAAAAACTTTAGGTGATTAAATGAGTTTGATTAGCAGATTAGATGCTAGAGAAATTTTAGATAGCCGTGGGGTTCCTACTCTAGAGGTGGAAGTTTTTTTGGAAAACGGTTTATCAGCTTATGGTGTCGTTCCTAGTGGAGCCTCTACAGGTCAATTTGAAGCTTTAGAGTTGCGAGATGGTGACAATAATTATTTTTTTGGTAAAGGAGTTTTAAAAGCCATTCAAAATGTTAAAAAATTATCAAAAACTTTAAAAGGTATAGATGTTCAAAATCAAGAACTCATTGATAAAATTTTGCTAGAACAAGATGGAACAAAATTAAAAAACAATTTAGGAGCAAACACTTTACTGGGGATTTCTTTAGCCTGTGTCAGAGCGGCTGCTCAATTTAAAAAAGAACCTCTTTATAAATCCTTACATTCTCAAGGAGAGAGTTTTTTACTACCTGTTCCGTTAATGAATATTATCAATGGTGGAGTTCACGGAAGCAATCTTTTGGATATTCAAGAATTTATGATTGTTCCATTTGACTTTAATTCTTTTAAAGAGGCTTTAAGAGCTGGTTGTGAAATTTTTCATCAGCTCAAACAAGATTTAAAATCTAAAAATCACTCTATTGCCGTTGGGGATGAGGGTGGTTTTACACCCAATTTTAAATCTCATGAACAAGCTTTAGATTTTATCTTATCAGCTATAGAGAAAACCTCTTATTCTAAAAAAGTGGCTTTGGCTTTGGACTGTGCTGCTTCTGAATTTTATGAAAAAGATTTTTATCTTTTTGAATCTAAAAAAATCAATTCACAAGATCTTATTGCTATTTATAAAAAATGGGTTAAAGATTATCCTATAGTGAGTATTGAAGATGGTTTATCAGAGAATGATTGGTTGGGCTGGAAAGATATGACTTCTCAATTAGGAGATAAAATTCAATTGGTCGGGGATGATTTATTTGTGACTCAAAAAGCCAGATTGCAAAAAGGAGTTGAAACTCAAGTGGCAAATTCTTTACTGGTTAAGTGCAATCAAGTTGGAACAATCACAGAAACTATAGAATCTATGAATCTTGCTAAAAAATCTAACTACACTTGTGTTATCTCTCATCGTAGTGGAGAAACAGAAGATACAAGCATTGCTGATCTTTCTGTAGCTTGGAATGCGGAACAAATAAAAACAGGAAGCTTATCAAGGGGAGAGAGAACTGCAAAATACAATCGGCTTCTTCGTATAGAAGAGGAGCTGGGTTCTTTGGGCGTGTTTCAAGGTCAAAAAGCTTTTAAACAAAATTTAGGTTATCTATGTTAAAATTTATAAAACAAATACTCTATAAGCCTTCTCGTATTTTAATTCTTTGTCTTATTTTTTTATCTATCAATTTAATCATAGATAAAACTTTTATACAGATTTTTCAGATGAATAGAGATCTAAGTATTGTTCGTAATCGTATTAAAGATATAGAACAAAAAAATAAAAAAATTGAAGAGAGTATAAAAAAAGCTTCAGACCCTAACTTTATAGAATCGGAAGTTCGGGAAAAGTTAGATTTTGCTAATGAAGGAGATTTGATATTTATCTTTCCTGATAATATTTAAGTTATGAAAAAACTTTATTTAATTGATATTAGTTCTTTATTCTTTCGTTCCTATTATGCCATTTCTTTGCATATGAAAAATGAGAAAGGAGAGCCTACCAATGCCCTCTATGGTGTTTTTAAAATGTTACATAAGTTAACAAAGGAGCAATCACCAGATTATTTAATCAGTTGCTTTGATAGTAAAAAGGCTTCTTTTCGTAAGGAGATTTATCCAGATTATAAAGCCAATCGTGGAGAGATGCCTGAAGATTTAGAACAACAAGTGCCATACCTTAAAATGATGATGGATGTTTTAAAAATTCCTTATATTGAAAAACCTGGTTTTGAAGCTGATGATATTATTGGCACTTTAGCTTTGCTTGGGAGAAAAAAGAAACTGAATACTTATATTATAAGTGGTGATAAAGATTTTGCTCAGTTGGTTGATAAAAATACTTTTTTATACGACACCATGAAAGATATCATTTACGACACTCAAGGAGTTAAAAATAAATGGGGAGTGTTTCCCGATCAAATGTTAGATTATTTATCTCTTATTGGAGATTCAAGTGATAATATTCCTGGTGTTCGTGGTATTGGTCCTAAGGGAGCTACTACTTTATTAGAAAAATATGGAACTCTTAAAAAGATTTATAAAAATATAAAACATATTTCAGGTTCTGCTCAAAAGAAATTGATAGATGGAGAAGAGGACGCTTATTTATCTCAAGAACTTATTCAGTTAAAAACAGATATGAAAATAGATTTATCTCTTAAAGAGGCTGCTCTTGAGCTTCCCCATCAGTTTTCAGAGCAGGATCAAAAACAATTGAAAGATTTTTTAGAAAAATTAAGTTTTAAATCTTTTAGAAATGTGTTTTTTCCAAATAAATCCTCATCAGAACAAAAAAAGACTCAGCCGGTTTCTAAGCCAGCTCATAAATCTAAAGGTCTTATTAAAAAAGAAGAGTTTTTAGAACAACTAGAACCTTATGCAAGTCTTTGGTTAGGGTCTCAAGAAGATCATATGTATTTGGCTTTTAAAAAGAGAATCACTTTATTAGAACCTTCGGACTATAAAGATGTGGGAAAGATTTTAGATGAGAAATGGGTTCGTTACTGTGGTTACAATTTAAAATCTTCATGGAAAAAATTAGATTGTGTAAAGCCTATAGCGGAATGGGATGCTATGGTTGCAGGACATTTGTTGGACTCTAAAACTTCTAAATCTTTCAAGAATTTATGTTACTTGTATTTAAAATCCACTTTAGAAGATTCCAGCAGTGTTGATGATCTTTATAAATTTCATCAGTTGTTACGTTCAAATTTAGAAACTCAATTAAAAAAATCCAATTTAGAATCTGTTTTGAAAGAGATAGAGCTTCCCACTATTTCTGTTTTATATCATATGGAAAAACGAGGTTTATTGTTAGATGTTGAAGAGGTTGAAAGGCAATCTAAAAAATTAGAAGTAGATATAAAAAATAGAGAGAAGAAGATTTTTAATCTTATAGGTGAAGAGTTTAATATCTCCAGTCCTAAACAATTATCTGTTATTTTATTTGAGAAATTAAAATTACCAAAAGGCAGAAAAACAAAATCAGGTTATTCTACAGACAGCCATGAGTTGATTAAGATGAAAGATCTTCATGTGAGCTTGCCTTTTATTATTGAGCATCGTGAACTTTTTAAATTGAAAACAACTTATACGGATAGCCTTTTATCTCTTGTGAATCCAAAATCCAAAAGAATCCATACGCAATTTCGCCAGACAGCCACTTCTACAGGAAGGCTTTCCAGTGTGAATCCTAATTTACAAAATATTCCTATTCGGACAGAAAGAGGCCGTCAAATTCGTGAATGTTTTATTGCTCCTCAAGGAAGTAAAATCATTTCTGCTGATTACTCTCAAATAGAGTTAAGAATTTTAGCTCATATCACAAAAGACCCTGGGCTTATAAAAGCTTTTGAAAATGATTTAGATATTCATTCTGCAACAGCGAGTGAAGTTTTTAATATTCCTTTAAAAGATGTTACAGTGGATTTAAGGAGAAAAAGTAAAGCCGTCAATTTTGGAATTGCCTATGGGCAAGGAGTTTATGGTTTGGCAGAGGCTTTAGGGGTTTCTAGGCAAGAAGCGAGAGATATTATTAACAATTATTTTAAGAAATTTAAAAAAATAAAAGATTATATTGAAACCACAAAAGAGGAGTCTTTTAAAAAAGGATATGTGGAAACGCTTTTTGGTAGGAAACGATTTTTTGATAAGTCAGAATTTAAAAACCCTAGACTTAAAGCGGCTATAGAAAGAGCAGCCATCAATGCTCCTTTACAAGGTTCTGCTAGTGATTTGGTGAAAAAAGCGATGATTCAACTAGATGAAAGTTTGCCTATACCTTTATTGTCTCAAGTTCATGATGAATTGCTTTTTGAATGTCCAGAGGATTGTATAGAGCTTGAATCTCAAGAGATTATTTCTATTATGGAAAATTGTGTAAAACTTAAAGTTCCTTTAAAAATCAATCTCGCTATTGGAAGTAGTTGGAATGAAGCTCATTAACAAAACTCTCGTTCTTCCCCTCCTTATTTTCTGACCTTTCATCGTAAGAGGGACACTCTTCAAGTTCAGAAAACAAGGAGGGGTATTCCTAGAGAAAAACTTCTGTTTTTCGCATGAGGGGCTTTGTTCTTCAAATCTCGTGAAAATAAAAGTTTTGAACTAGAGTTTTGTTTAGGATTTAAACATATTTAATGGCTGCAATAGTAATAACCGTAAATATAGGGAGAAGCAAAGTAATAACCCATGTAGAAACTTTTTGATGAGACTTTATACTAACCACACTTGCACTAAGTTCAGCATGATCGGTTTTAAGACCCTCTACTTTTTCATCTAATTTATCTATTCTTGTATCTACTTTTGTATCTAATTTATCTACCCTTATATTTAAATCAACCATCTTTTCATCCAATCTATCTATTCTTGAAGATAATCCATCTACCTTTGTATCTATCTTTGAATCTAGATTATCTATCTTTGAATCTAGGTTTTCTATCTTTGAATCTAGATTTTCTATCTTTGAATCTAGATTATCTACTTTTGTATCTATTTTTGAGTCTAATGTTTGCATTTGTGTAGATAATTTTTTTATTTCAAAAAGAATTTCATTTTGTTCTAAAGCATTGGCGTTCATCATTTTTTCTCCCTATTTTTAGTCGCACTATTGTTTTTATAAAAAATCATTTTTGAACAAGAATATCTTAACATAGATTGTAAAAAAATTCCATCCAAAAACTCTCACTCATTACTAAAGCAAATATTATGGCTTCATATAACTTCTAAAAGTAGTTTTTTTACAACTTTTTTTGTATTACTGACAGATATCGGACAAAACTCTTAATTTACAAAACTCTAGTCCTTCCCTTTTTACTTTTTGAGCTTTCATCGTAGGAGGGGATACTCTTCAACCTCAAAAAGTAAAAAGGTATTCCTAGAGAAAAACTACGGTTTTTGCATGAGGGGCTTTGTTCTTCAAATCTTGTTAAAATAAAAGATTTAAACATAGAGAAAAACTGCTGGTTTTCGCAGATAGAGAAAACCTACTGGTTTTCGCATATGGGTTAAGATCTTCAAGTTCAGAAAACAAGGAGGGGTATTCCTAGAGAAAACCTACTGGTTTTCGCATATAGAATTTTGTTCTACGGTTTTTCGCATATAGAAAAACTACGGTAGCCCTAGTTCATTAGGGAAAACCTCAGTTCATTTATTGAAAGTTCTAGCATTGAGTTAAAAGTTGATAATCTAGCATGATTAACAAAATCACTGTGAAAGTTTTACATATCACTTGATTTTAGCTTGTAAAAAGGCATTTCTAGATTTATTAGAAACAAAGATATGATTTTAAGTGGTTTTAAAAGTTTTATTTTGAAAGTTTGTTTCATTCTTTCTTACTCCTGTCTTATAAGTTTTTTAATTTATGCTGTAGAATCTTATGCTACAAACCCTCATTTAAATCAAGGTGTGAAAAGCGAGCATGAAGATATACATTTAGCTATTGTTAAAAAAACGGATGAATTGATAAAAACAAATAGGAAAGAAAAAGCTCTTTCACTTTTAAAACAAGGAATGAAAGATGAGAATGTATATGTACGTCAGGCTGTTATGTATCAAACGGATGAGTTGATAGAAGCAGACATGAAAGAAGAATCTTTTTCGTTTTTAGAACAAGGAATGAAAGATAAGGACGAGGGGGTACGTCAGGCTGTTATGTATCAAACGGATGAATTGATAGAAGCAGACATGAAAGAAGAATCTTTTTCGTTTTTAGAACAAGGAATGAAAGATAAGGACGAGGATGTTCGTCAAGCTGTTATACATCAAACGGATAAATTGATAGAAGTAGGAATGAAAGAAGAAGCTCTTTTATTTTTAGAACAAGGTCTAAAAGATAAAAATAAAAATGTACGTCAGGCTGTTATGTATCAAACGGATAAATTGATAGAAGCAGACATGAAAGAAGAGGCTCTTTCGTTTTTAGAACAAGGTCTAAAAGATAAAAATAAAAATGTACGTCAGGCTGTTATTAAGAGAATGGATAAATTGATAGAAGTAGGAATGAAAGAAGAATCTTTTTTCTTATTAAAACAAGGTCTGAAAGATGAGGATGAAAGTATTCGTCAGGCTGTTATTAAGAAAACATCTGAATTGATAAAAGTAGGAATGGAAGAAGAAGCTCTTTCGTTTTTAGAACAAGGAATGAAAGATAAGGACGAGGGTGTACGTGAGGCTGTTATATATCAGATGGATAGATTGATAGAAGCAGGAACGAGAGAAAAGATTTTTTCCTTTTTAAAACAAGGTCTGAAAGATGAGAATGAAAATATTCGTCAGGTTGTTATTAAGAAAGTATCTGAATTGATAAAAATGGGAATGAAAGAAGAATCTTTTTTCTTATTAAAACAAGGTTTGAAAGATGAGGATGAAGGTGTACGTCAGGTTGTTATATATCAAGCCGATGAATTGATAAAAGTAGGAATGAAAGAAGAAACTCTTTCATTATTAAAACAAGGTCTGGAAGATGAGAGTGAAGATGTACGTCAGGCTGTTATGTATCAGATGGGTAAATTGATAAAAGTAGGAATGAAAGAAGAGGCTTTTTCCTTTTTAAAACAAGGTCTGCAAGATGAGAATAAAAGTGTGAATTTAGAAGTTATATATCAAGCCGATGAATTGATAAACGCAGATATGAAAGAAGAGGTTTTTTTCTTATTAAAACAAAGTCTGCAAGATGAGGATGAAGATATACGTCAGGCCGTTATGTATCAAACGTATGGATTGATAAAAATGGGAATGAAAGAAGAGGCTCTTTCGTTTTTAAAACAAGGTCTGGAAGATGAGAGTAAAGATGTACGTCAGGCCGTTATATATCAAACGTATGGATTGATAAAAATGGGAATGAAAGAAGAGGCTCTTTCGTTTTTAAAACAAGGTCTGCAAGATGAGAATGTCTATGTACGTCAGACTGTTATTCAGAAAGTGTATGAATTGATAAAAGTGGGAATGAAAGAGGATTTTTTTTCATTATTAAAACAAGGTCTTCAAGATAAGAATAGAGTTGTACGTCATGCTGTTATATATCAAATGGATGAATTGATAAACGCAGATATGAAAGAAGAGGTTTTTTTCTTATTAAAACAAGGTCTGCAAGATGAGGATGAGGGTGTTCGTCAACTCATTATGTATCAAACCTATGAATTGATAAACGCAGATATGAGGGAAGAGGTTTTCTTCTTATTGAAACAAGGTCTGGAAGATGAGAGTAAAGATGTACGTCAGGCCGTTATATATCAAACTTATGAATTGATAAGTGCAGATATGAAGGGAGAGGTTTTTTTCTTATTGAAACAAGGTCTGCAAGATAAAAATCGGTACGTACGGTATGCTGTTATTAAGAAAACGTATGAATTGATAAACGCAGATATGAGAGAAGAGGCTTTTTTCTTCTTGAAACAAGGTATGAAAGATGAAAATACAGTTGTCCGTGAGTTTGTTATACATCAAATGTATGAATTGATAGAAGCGGATATGAAAGAAGAAGCTCTTTTGCTTTTAGAACAGGGTATGAAAGATACGAATATTGAAGTGCGTAATCTTTCACATAAAACCCATAAAAAATATTTTTTATTTCAATAACAAAACTCTAGTGTGTGAATTTTTATTTTCACGAGCTTTTCATCGCAACAAGGAGAAGAATAACTATTTTTTTAATTTAATGGCTACCATTTTTCTTTTATTTTATGCTAATATTAAACTTAGTTTATTAAATAAATGAATAACATAATATCCTTGAGAGATTTAAAAAAGGAAATTTAACAATGAAAGAATTAAAAGAAATAAATAAGAAAATTGAAGATTTGTTTAAAAAGTGGAAAGAATTTCAGCCTTTAAAATCAGAATATCAAGAGATATTGGATAAAAAAATCAGGTTAGATTGGAATTACCATTCAAATAAAATAGAAGGTAATACTTTAACTTATGGAGAAACAGAGCTTCTTCTTATTTTTGGAAGGATGGAAGGAGGTCATTTAGAAAGAAATTACAATGAGATGAAATCTCATGATGTGGTTATAAAAAAAATTCAAGAATTGGCTAAAACTGAAACTTACCCATTAACAGAGGCTGATATTAGAGATTTTAATAAGATTATTTTAAAAGAACCATTTTTTAAAAAAGCTCAAACATCAGATGGAATAGAAGTTCAAAAAGAAATTATTCCTGGCAAATATAAAAGTCAGCCTAATCATGTAAAAACCAGTACAGGAGAAATATTTAAATTTGCCGAACCTGAAGAAGTGCCTGCAAAAATGGAAGAATTGATGAAGTGGGTTAACAAAGAGCTTGAACAAAAAACTCTTTCAATTTCTTCTTTTCTAGCGAAATCACATCATGAGTTTCTTTTAATTCATCCATTTGATGATGGGAATGGTAGAATTGCTAGAGTTTTATTAAATTATATATTGTTAAAACTTGGCTACCCACCCTTAATAATTAAAAGCAGTGATAGAGAAAACTATCTTATTGCTTTAAACAAGACTGATACGGGAAGTGTAGATGCTTTGGCTATATATATAGGTCAAGTTTTAATTCAATGGCTAGAAATAGGTATTAAAGCTGCAAAAGGTGAAGATATAAGTGAGCCTGAAGACGTGGATAAAGAAGCTGAGGAATTTATACGAGAGGAACAAGAAAACATTACTTTACTGGATATCAATACAAAAGAAGTTTTATTTGATAATTTTTTTAAACCTTTTTTTAATATTCTTTATAGGAAATTTGACACTTTTGATACGGTTTTTTGTTCTAAAAAAATAAAGTTATATATAGAAGAAGGGCATCCTATTTTAACAGAAGTTCCACCAAATGAGATACAACAAATTTTCTCTTCTTTTGAAGATTTTGTAAATACAGAAACTTTTTCTGAAGATTATATAAATAAAAAAATAATTTTAAAAGTTATGTATAAAAATTATAAACCAAGTGAAGAAGATTTTGATCTGACTTTATTATTTGAAATGGAATTTAATAAATTAAGTTATTCAGTAAATATAAATGTAATTTCAGATGATTTTGAAATCAAAGATAAAATGAACTCTTATAAAAAAGCTTACAATCATATTTGGAATAAAAAAGAAATGGAATCCATTGTATCCAAAAATAAAAAAAACTTTCTGGAGATTATTAAAAAAAATAAAAAAGGAAGATATTGATAAAAAATCTGGTGAATTTGGAGAACCTCCTTTTTAAATGAGAGATCAAATAAGATTCTATAACTTTGCTTAAAGCGGCTATCAATGCTCCTTTGCAGTGTTTTGCTAGTGATTTAGTGAAAAAAACTTTCTGGACTTATATCTAAATTTAAATAAAAAAATACAACTTAATTTTGTTTAAGTTTGACTCTACCCCCCCCCATTGTATTTCTATGATAATAACTAAACAAAAAGGAGGAAGTTATGAAACTATTTATTATTTTAATACCATTTTTAAGTGGTATTGCATTTGCTAAAAATAATAGCAGAAGAATACCAGAAGGTAATGTAGGTGTAGGTATTGGTTTACATGGACCAGATATAGAAGGAGAAAAGTTAGTGATCACTTTTAACTCTCAAGTGCAAAAATTGGGAACTCACATACAGATGATGCAACAAAATTTGAAAAATCTTAAAACAGTAAGTAATGAAAGATGCATTAGAGGAAAACGTCTCTGGAAACATAGTATAAAAGTCGCCAATGACAAACGTTTTCCAGGTAGTACGGCACATGCTAGAAAAGGTTTATTTGCAGTTGAAAAATACTGCAAAAAAATGAAAATAAGGCTAGCAAAAATAGAACAGCTTTTAAAACAAAGTCTATAATTAAAGAAACAAACATTAACAAACATTAAGGTTGTACAGCCTTAATGTTTGTTTTCACGAGATTTGAAGAGCACTCTCCTACAATTTAAATTCTTTCACATTGATACCATGTTCTTGAATACGATCATAAAGCGTGCTTCTAGGAATATCTAAAGTGAGAGCTGCTTTGCTTTGATTGCCTTTAAATCTTTTTAAAGAAGTGATGATTGCTTTTTTTTCTAACTTTTTTAAAGTTATAGCTGTGTTTTGTTCTTTTTCTCCTTGATGTAAAATAAAAGATGTTTTTTCTTCATCTATGACTTCATTTCTAAAAAGAGCCTTAGCACGAGACACTGTGTTTTTTAATTCACGAATGTTTCCTGGCCAAGAATAACTTTTTAAAATATCAATGGCTTTTGTGGAGAATACAACTCCTTCTTTTAAAGTGAAGTTATGAAGTAAGGGTTCAAAATCTTCCATTCTATCTTTTAGAGCAGGGATAGAAATAGAGACAACATTTAAACGATAATAGAGGTCTTCTCTAAATTCTTTTTCTTCAGATTTACTTTTTAAATCTTGATGAGTGGCAGAAATAACTCTAACATTTGTTTTTAAATTATTATCAGATCCTACAGGTTTGATTTCTTGATATTCAATGGCACGAAGAAATTTAGGTTGAAGATTTAAAGGAAGATCTCCTATTTCATCTAGAAATAAAGTTCCATTTGTTGCAGCTATAAAAGCTCCTTTACGATCTTTAATAGCTCCTGTGTAACTTCCTTTTGTATGTCCAAAAAGTTCACTTTCCACAAGACTTTCTGTCAAGGCACTGCAATTAACACTTACAAGGGGGGCTTTGTTTCTATGGGAGTTTTTATGAATCATTTGAGCTACGATTTCTTTTCCTGTTCCAGAAGGACCTAGAATTAAAATAGGACAATCTGTTTGAGCAAGGTGGGGGATGCGGCTTAATTGTTGATTCCATTTTTCATTGAAACTTCTGGAGTTGAATAGCCATCTAGGGTTGTATTTTTCATAAGAAAAAGTAAATGAGACATTTCCTATTTGAATCTTATCATTATGACTGAGGACAGCCTGATAAATACGGTTTCCATTTAAAAAGACCCCGTTGCGACTATTCATATCTTTTAAAATAAAGAAACCTGAGTCTTCTTTTTTTTCAATTCTGGCATGATGGCGAGAAATACAGCTATCATCTAAGGTCAAAAGATTTTTTGCTTCTCGTCCAATGCTTAAAAAGTTTTTAACCTCTATTTGTTCATTGTGTTTTTCTTTAGACCAGTTCAAAAATCCGACAGACTGGTTTTTGTAGTTATGATCAATCTTAATTGTTAACATGAAGCCTCCTTTTCTAAGCCTTTTTCAAGTAAAGATGAGTTGTAATAAAAATAATTAGCACTAAGAAAAGCCTTTTTCTAGATATTTTTCTTGAAATAAGGATTTTTAGAAGATGGTTCGCATTTCGGAAATTTAGGCTAGAAAGAGGTATCTAAAATAGTTTAAAAACCTCTTGTATCTTATTTTTTAATGCTATATGTTAAATTCTTACTATTTTTTAAAGAGTTGACTTTATAGAGGATTTTAAATAATTAGAAGTGTTAATTAAGAGGGTAAATCATATTTTTTCCATTTTAAATCTTTTTACTTTTAAAAAGAAGGAGAGTTATTTTGGTTAAGCCAGAAAATTTAAAGATTGTAACAGTTAGTTTTGTTATTTTTTCTTTTTTAATGGCTTATGTAGCCAGAGTTATCTTTGAGACTCTTTCTGTGGCCGTTGGTTTTTTTGCAGCCTATTACAGTATGGATGTTTTCCGTCATGGTATTCCTATCTCTACAGGTTTATTTGTATTTACTCTTCTTCAATTTAGAGATTCCTATAGAACATTGGCAGATGAAGTGGTGACAGAAGTGCGTAAGGTGGTATGGCCTACAAAAAAAGAACTTTATTCTATGACAACAGTTGTTTGTATTATTTTGATTGTTTCTGGTGTCGTATTAGGTCTTTTTGATTTAGTGGCAGGGACGGGTGTCCGTTTTTTTATGGAGTAAGAGATTGTGGAAGATTTTAAGTGGTACATTTTAAAGACAAGGACTAATTGCGAAGCAAAAGCAAAGTCTGTTATTGAAACTATAATAAAGACAAGGAAAATTCAAGATAGAGTGAAGACGATTCTTGTGCCTAAAAGAGATGTTGTTGAGATTTCTAAGGGTAAAAAAGTCACTTGTGCCAAAAAAATATACCCAGGCTACATTTTTTTACAAATGAAGTTGAGCGATGAGCTCTGGCATGTTATTAAGAGTGCTCCCAATGTGAGTCATTTTGTGGGTGGAACGAAGTCAAAACCGAAAGAAGTTCCATCTGAGCAGCTGGATATCATTGAGCAAAAAATTAAAGATGGAGCAAACAATCCTCAAACAAAAATTACTTTTTCAGAAGGGGATGCTGTTTTAGTTATAGACGGACCATTTAAAAATTTTAATGGTGTTGTAGAGGAAGTGAATAAAGAAAAAGGACGAGTGAAGGTCTCTGTAAGTATTTTTGGAAGACCCACTCCTGTAGAGTTTGATTTTGAACAAGTGCATAGAGAAAATTAGAGGATTGTAATTATGGCAAAAAAATCATTGAAGAAAATCACAGGATATATCAAGCTACAAATTCCAGCTGGGAAAGCCAATCCAGCACCACCTGTTGGGCCTGCTCTTGGTCAACATGGTGTTAATATTATGGATTTTTGTAAGCAGTTCAATGCTAAAACTCAAAAAGAAGGCAATACCACTATCCCTGTGATCATTACTGTTTATCAGGATCGTTCTTTTAGTTTTATCACGAAGACCCCCCCTGTTTCTGTACTTTTGAAAAAAGCCATGAGTTTGAAGAGTGGATCAAAAATGCCACAAAAAGAGAAAGTTGGAAAAATCACAGAAGCTCAAGTGGAACAGATTGCAAAAGTAAAACTTCCTGATCTTAATTGCTTGGATTTAGAAGCAGCTAAATCTCAAGTTTGTGGTTCTGCTAAAAGTATGGGTTTAGAGGTTGTTTGATTATGTCCAATAAAAGATATAAAGAGGCTAAAAAGAAAGTGGAAGTGGATAAGGTTTATGATCTTGATGAAGGCATCAAATTGGTTTTAGATACAGCAACAACATCTTTTAATGAATCTATAGATGTGGCTATTCAATTAGGTGTAGATTCTAAACAATCAGACCAACAAGTGAGAGGGTCTTTATCACTTCCTCATGGGTTGGGTAAAGAAGTTCGTGTATTGGTTTTTGCTAAAGGAGAACAAGAAGAGGCTACAAAAGCTGGTGCTGACCATGTTGGAGCAGAAGATCTTGTAGAAAAAATAAAAGGGGGTTGGTTAGATTTTGATCGTGTGATTGCTACTCCTGAGATGATGCCTGTTGTTGCGAAAGTGGCTAAAATTTTAGGCCCGAAAGGTTTAATGCCTAGTCCAAAAACAGGAAGTGTTACAACAAAGGTTTCTCAATCTGTAGAGGCAGAGAAAAAAGGTAAGGCTTCTTTTCGTGTAGAAAAAAATGGAATCATTCATACTTCTATTGGTAAAAAATCAATGGGTTTTGATCAAATCAAACAAAACTATTTGTCTTTATCTGGAGAAATCATTAAACAAAAACCTAAAACAAGTAAGGGTGTTTATTTAAAATTTATATCTATGTCTTCTACAATGGGGCCTGGTGTGATTTTAAATATTGCAGAAACACAAAAAGAGGCTGTTTAGAATGATAACAAAAAGTATTAAACAAAATCAAGTGACTCATCTCTCAGATAGTCTTGGAAAAGCAAAATCTAGTTTTTTAGTGAATTGTATTGGATTAAATGTTGAAGAAATGACAAATTTCAGAAAAAAATTAAAACAAAATAAAGCAGATATTAAAGTCATTCGTAACACTCTTGCTCGTTTAGTTCTGGATAAACATTCTGAATTGAAATCCGTTTATGAATCTCAATTGGATGGTCCAAATGCTTTCGTTTTAGCTTTTGATGATGATGTTGTTGGTGTGGCTAAAGTTATGAATGAAATGTCTAAAGAGAATGAAGTTTTTAAAATTAAATGTGGAGTTTTAGATGGGTCTGTAGTGACAGAAAAAGAAGTTAAAGTTTTATCTACACTTCCATCTCTAGAGATTTTACGTGCTCAACTTGTGGGTTTGTTGACAGCACCACTTACAAATTTTTTGGGGACTCTTCAGGCTGTTCCTGAAGATTGTGTAAGGTTATTAAATGCTTATAAAAACAAAGGGAATTAAAATTAACAATAAAAAAAAGGAGAAAAAAAATGGCAGAACCAAGTAAAAGCAAAAAAACGACAGAACTAAGTAAAGACAAGGTGATTGATTATCTATCTAGTCTTCCTGTGATTGAATTGGTAGATTTTACTAAAAAGATTCAAGATAAATGGGGAGTGTCTCCAGTAGCACCCGTTGCTGCAGGTGTTCCTGGAGCAGGAGCAGCAGCAGATGTGGAAGAAAAAACAGAATTTGATGTTGTTTTAGCAAGTGTTGGAGGTAATAAAATTGCTGTGATTAAAGAAGTGCGAGTGATTACAGGATTAGGTCTTAAAGAGGCTAAAGATCTTGTAGAAGGAGCTCCAAAACCTTTAAAAACAGGAGTGTCTAAAGAAGAGGTTAATAAAATTAAAACCAGTTTGGAAAAAACAGGTGCTAAAGTAGAAGTTAAGTAAAAAGTAAAGAATGAAAAATATCATCTTCTTTTTTAATCTAAGAAAGGAAGAGGGGATGATATTTGTTAATAGAGATAAAAAATAGGAATAGAAACCATGAAAAAAAATAGTATTACAGGTTCAAACTTACGTCTTCGTAAAAGTTTTGGAACCATGAAAACATCTATAGAGATACCTAATTTAATCAATCTTCAAAAAATCTCTTATGAGAATTTTTTACAGCAAAATATACCTCCTGATAAAAGAAAAAATACGGGTCTTCAAGCTATTTTTAAATCGGTTTTTCCTATTTCTGATTACAACAATACGGTCAGTTTGGAATTTGTGAAGTATGAACTTTTTCATCCTAAGTATGATGTTAAAGATTGTTTGCAAAGAGGTATGACTTATGCCTCACCTCTTAAAGTCACTTTACGATTAGTTATTTTTGAAACCGATCAAGAAGGAGGAGAAAAAACAATTCGTGATGTAAAAGAACAGGAGGTTTATTTAAGCGATATTCCTCTTATGACAGATTACGCTTCTTTTATTATCAATGGAACAGAAAGAGTTGTGGTTTCTCAACTTCATCGTTCCCCTGGTGTTTTCTTTGACCATGATGGCGGAAAAGATAGTACAAGTGGTAAATACATTTACTCTGCAAGAGTTATACCTTACAGAGGTTCTTGGTTAGATTTTGAATTTGATCAAAAAGATATAGTGAATGCTCGTATTGATAGAAAAAGAAAATTTTCAGCAACTATATTTTTAAAAGCTTTAGGGTTTTCTAAAGATGAAATTTTAGAATCTTTTTATAATGTAGATACGATTTACATTAGTAAAAACCAATTTTACAGAACCATTGACATTGAAAAAATGGAAGGTCAAAGGTTGTTAAGTGATATTAAAGATTCTAAAGGAAATGTTGTTGTTCGTTCTGGCCGTAGGATTACAAGGTCAGTGATTAAAAAAGTGAAACAAAACAATATAAAAGAAATACAAATTCGGGAAGAAGATTTAAAATACATAGTGACAGCTAAGCCTATTGTAGATACTTCAACAGGAGAAATCCTTTTAGAATCAAATCAAGAAATCAATGCTGATCTTATTAAAAATTTTACAAGTAAAGGTGTTAAAAAAATTCCAGTTATATTTTTTGATAGTTTAGTTTCTGGTCCTTATATTTCTAACACTCTTTTAGTGGATTCTATTCATACAAAAGAGGAAGCTCTTTTAGATATTTATAAAAGAATGAGACCAGGAGAGCCACCGACTTTAGAAGCGGCTGAGTATTATTTGAAAAATTTATTTTTTGAACCTATCACTTATAATTTAGGGGAAGTTGGTCGTGTAAAAATCAATCATAGATTTAATTTTACAGATATTCCTAAAGATATGACCGTGTTAACAAAAAGAGATATTTTGAGAGTGGTTCAACATTTAGTGGATTTAAAAAATGGTAGAGGTCAAGTGGATGACATTGATCATTTAGGAAATAGAAGGGTTCGTTCTGTGGGGGAACTTTTAGAAAATCAATATCGTATTGGTTTGGTTCGTATGGAAAGAGTTATACGAGAAAGAATGAGTCTTCAAGATACAGATACGATGATGCCTCATGATTTAATCAACGCTAAATCAGTGAGTGCTGTTGTGAAAGAGTTTTTTGGTTCCAGTCAATTGTCTCAATTTATGGATCAAACCAATCCTTTAGCAGAAATCACACATAAAAGAAGATTATCTGCTTTTGGGCCTGGTGGTTTAACAAGAGAACGTGCTGGATTTGAAGTGCGAGATGTTCACCCTACACATTATGGGCGAATCTGTCCTATTGAAACTCCAGAAGGACCTAACATTGGTTTGATTGCTTCTTTAGCTACTTTTGCGCGTGTGAATCAATATGGATTTATTGAAACACCTTATTGTGAATTAAAAAATGGAGATGTTACTAATAATATAAGATATTATTCCGCTTTAGAAGAAGAGTCTCATTCCATATTACAATCTCGTTCTGAATTTGGTAAAATAAAAAAGGACAGTTTTTTAACAGCCCGAGTGAGTGGAGAGTATAAGACAGTCAAAAAAAATCAAGCCACTTTGATGGATGTTTCTCCAGGACAATTGGTTTCTATTGCAGCTTCTTTAATACCTTTCTTAGAACATGATGATGCCAATAGAGCCTTGATGGGATCTAATATGCAAAGACAAGCTGTTCCCCTTGTTACTTCACAAGCTCCTCTTATAGGAACAGGTATTGAAAAATTAGTTGCTAGAGATTCTGGAAACAGTGTGGTTTGTAAGCATGATGGTGTTGTAGAAAGTTTGGATGCTTCTCGTATTGTTATTCGTCGTTTAAGTAAAAAAGGAAAGTTGGCAGACAGTTTAGATATTTATGATTTAATTAAATATCAACGGACAAATCAAAACACTTGTTTTAATCAGAAACCCATTGTGAAAATAGGTGATAAAATTCAACATGGTGATGTCATCGCAGATGGTCTTTCTATGGATATGGGAGAATTGGCTTTAGGTCGAAATATTGTTGTCGCTTTCACACCTTGGGCAGGATATAATTTTGAGGATTCTATTTTAATATCTGAAAAACTTATAAAAAAAGATGTTTACACTTCCATTCATATTGAAGAATTTGAATGTTTAGCAAGAGATACAAAGTTAGGTCGTGAAGAAATTTCGGATGATATTCCTAATGTAGGAGAAGAATCTCTTAACAATTTAGACAGTTCAGGAATTGTTCGCATAGGGGCTGAAGTTTCTACAGGAGATATTCTTGTGGGTAAAGTGACTCCTAAAGCAGAAAATCAATTGTCTCCTGAAAAAAAATTGGTTCTTGCTATTTTTGGAGAGAAAGCAGGTGAAGTGAAAGACACTTCTTTAAGAGTTCCTTCTGGTGTATCAGGGACAGTGATTGACACTCAAATTTATACAAGAGAAGGTGTTGAAAAAAGTGATCGTCTTAAAAAAATCATTTCAGAAAAAGAAGAGAAATTAAAAAAAGATGTTGAAATTCAAAAGAATGCTATTAAAAGCAACACTTTAGATGAAATCAAAGAATTATTGGTTGGACAAAAAACTTCGGATATTCTTTTAAGTGATGATGGTTCAGAAGAGCTTTTAAATAAAAATCAAAAAATACAAGATGAAGATCTCAAGATGATACCTTTTGATCTTCTAGCTTATATCCCTTTGTCTAATGAAAAAACTTCAAAACATATTACAGAAATTGTTGATGAAGCTCGTTCTAGATTAGATAAATTGGAATCCGTTTATCAAGAAAGGGTGGAACGATTGTCTTCAGGAGATGAATTACTGCCTGGTGTTGTGAAGATGATAAAAGTGTATGTGGCTGTTAAAAGAAAAGTTCAAGTGGGTGATAAATTTGCTGGTCGTCATGGTAATAAGGGAGTTATTTCTAAAATTCTTCCAGAAGAAGATATGCCTTATATGGCCGATGGCACACCTGTTGATATGGTTCTTAATCCTTTAGGTGTTCCTTCTCGTATGAATATAGGACAAATTTTAGAGATTCATTTAGGTTGGGCGGCTTACAGTTTGGGACAGCAATTACAAAAATATCTTGATGATTTTAAAGAAAGTGAAGCGAGACAATCTTTAAAAGAATCTTACTTTTTTGATAAAGATATTGAACAAATTATAGATACAGCAGATGAACAATCTCTTAAGACTTTAATTAAAAAAGCAGAAGATGGAATTCATGTTGCCACACCTGTTTTTGATGGAGCTAAGGAAGAAGATGTTAAAAACTTTTTAAAACATGCTAAGTTACCAGAAACAGGACAAACGGTTTTATTTGATGGAAGAAGTGGAGAGCCTTTTGAAATGCCTGTGACTATAGGGGTTATGTATATGTTGAAACTTCATCATCTTGTTGAGGAAAAAATTCATGCTCGATCTATTGGTCCTTACTCTTTGGTTTCGCAACAACCTCTTGGTGGTAAATCACAATTTGGTGGACAAAGACTTGGAGAGATGGAGGTTTGGGCTATTGAAGCTTATGGAGCGGCTTATTGTCTTCAAGAATTTCTAACTGTAAAATCGGATGATGTCGCTGGTCGTGTTCGTATGTATGAAAGTATTGTGAGAGGGGAAAATGTCCTTGAACCTGGTATTCCTGAATCTTTCAATGTACTTATTAATGAAATGAAAAGTTTAGGACTTAATGTTGAAATGTTTGAATCAGATGTGTTGACAGAAACTGTTGATGTTGAAAAAAGTGAGGAGACTTAAAAAATGAGAGACTTATTAAATTTTTTTGATAAACCAAAAGATCCATTAGCTCTTAAATCTATACAGGTTTCTATAGCTTCTCCAAAAATGATTCGTCGTTGGAGCTATGGAGAGGTTAAGAAGCCAGAAACAATAAATTACAGAACATTTAAACCAGAACGAGAAGGTTTGTTTTGTTGTAAAATTTTTGGACCAACGAAAGATTATGAATGTCTTTGCGGAAAATACAAAGGAATGAAATATCGTGGAGTTGTTTGTGAAAAATGTGGAACAGAAATTACAAAGTCAAAAGTAAGAAGAGAGAGATTAGGTCATATTGAATTGGCAACTCCTGTTGCTCACATTTGGTTTTTAAAATCTATTTCTAGTTGTCTTGGAGCTTTTTTAGGAATGTCCGTTAAAGAAATTCAAAGAATTCTTTATTGTGAATGTTATATTGTTACAGACCCTTTAGATACGGGTTTAAAAAAAGGACAAGTTCTCACAGAAGATGATTACGAGAAAGCTCAAGAAAAATATGGCCCTTATTTTAAAACAGATATGGGTGGAACAGCTATAAAACAACTTATTAAAGATGTGGATTTAGAAGTTACAGCGAAACAACTTCGTCAATCTCTTTTGGAAACAACTTCGGAATCTCAAATTAAAAAATTTAGAAAAAGACTTAAAATCATAGAAGACTTTCAAAATTCTATCAATCGGCCGGAGTGGATGATGTTAGATATTCTTCCTGTCATACCTCCTGATTTACGTCCTCTTGTTCCTTTGGATGGGGGTCGTTTTGCAACTTCTGATTTAAATGATCTTTATCGTAGAGTTATTAACAGAAACAATCGTTTAAAAAAACTTCAGGAATTAAATGCTCCTGATATTATTGTTCGTAATGAAAAAAGAATGCTACAAGAAGCTGTTGATGCTCTTTTAGATAATGGGCGAGGCGGTAAAGTTTTTACAGGAGCTAACAAGAGACCTCTTCGTTCTTTAAGTGATATTCTTAAAGGTAAGCAAGGTCGTTTTCGTTCCAATCTTTTAGGTAAGAGGGTGGATTATTCAGGTCGTTCTGTTATTGTTGTAGGTCCTCATCTTAGACTCCATGAATGTGGATTGCCAAAAACAATGGCTTTAGAATTATTTAAGCCTTTTATCTATAATAAATTAGAACAAAGAGGCTTGGCAACGACAGTTAAACAAGCAAAAACTTTAGTGGAATCTCAAACGGATGAAGTTTGGGATATTCTTTCTGAAATTGTAAAAGAACATCCTGTCTTATTAAATAGAGCACCTACATTGCATAGATTAGGTATTCAAGCTTTTGAACCTGTTTTACATGAAGGAAAAGCGATTCAGTTGCATCCTCTTGTTTGCACAGCTTTCAATGCTGATTTTGATGGAGATCAGATGGCTGTTCATGTTCCTTTGTCTATAGAGGCTCAAACGGAAGCAAGAACATTGATTATGTCCACAAATAACATATTGAGTCCTGCAAGTGGTCAACCTGTTATCAATCCTACACAAGATATTGTTTTAGGAATGTATTGGATGACTCGTATCCGTCCTGGAGCTCAAGGAACAGGAAAGTCTTTTGGAAGTATTCCAGAAGTTATTTATGCTTACGAATCAGGTGCTGTTGATCTTCAAGCAGAAATCACTTGTCGTGTTTTCGGAAAAAGAGAAAAAACTTCTGTTGGCCGAGTTCTTTTAAGTTCTATTGTCCCTGAAGAAGTTCCATTTTCATTTTACAATCGTGTGATGAATAAAAATTCTCTAGCCGAGTTAATTGATAAAACTTTTCGTCTATGTGGAGGAAAAAAGACAGTTGTTTTAGCGGATAAATTGATGAACGCTGGATTTAAATATTCTACAAAAGCAGGTATCTCTATTAGTATCAATGATTTACAAATTCCTTCTCGTAAAGAAGAACTTCTAAAAGAATCTCGTGCTGAAGTTGATGAAATTCGTTTACAGTATGATGAGGGTTTAATTACAGATGGTGAAAGATACAATAAAGTTGTTGATATTTGGACTCACTGTGCAGATAAAGTGGCTGATGAAATGATGGAGTATTTAGAAAAAGAAACCTTTATTGTTGATGATCAAAAAATTGAAGCGGCTAGTTTTAATCCTATTTTTATTATGGCTGATTCAGGAGCAAGAAGCTCAACAGCTCAAATTCGTCAGTTAGCTGGTATGCGTGGTTTGATGGCAAAACCTTCTGGAGAAATTATTGAAACTCCTATTACAGCGAATTTCAGAGAAGGATTAACCGTTTTACAATATTTTATTTCTACCCATGGAGCTCGTAAAGGTTTAGCTGATACGGCTTTAAAAACAGCCAACTCAGGTTATTTAACTCGTAAATTAGTAGATGTTTCTCAAGATGTTATTGTTACTGAACAAGATTGTGGGACGGACAAACACATGGAGATGCAACCTCTTATAGAAAGTGGGGGAGTGATTGAAGCTCTTGGGGAGAGAGTTTTAGGTAGAACAGCTTATGAAGAAGTTGTAGATCTTAATTCTAATGAAATCATTTGTGAAGCTGGGGAAGAAATTGATGAAGAAATGGTCAAAAAAATAGATAACCTCGCTATTCCAAAAGTAAAAATTAGATCTTCTCTAACTTGTCAGTCTAAGAAAGGTATTTGTGTTAAATGTTATGGTCGGGATTTATCTCGTGGCCGAACAGTAGATATTGGTGAAGCGGTTGGAATTATTGCAGCTCAATCTATTGGAGAACCTGGAACTCAGTTGACGATGAGAACTTTCCATTTAGGAGGAACAGCATCTCGTTCTGTTGAACAGTCCGTCCATGTTGCTCACTACTCTGGAAAAATAAAATTTGTAAATGTAAATGTTGTTCAAAATAGAGAAGGAAAGTTAACAGTAATGAACAGAGGTGGTGATATTGTTATCCTTGATAGCACGGGTCGGGAAAGAGAAAGTTTTAAATTGGTTTATGGTGCTATTTTAAATGTTAAAGAAGGCGATACTGTTAAAAAAGAAGATGTCATTGCAGAATGGGATCCTTACTCTAACACTATTGTTTCTGATGCTTCTGGATTTGTAAAATTTAAAGGTATAGAAGAGGACGTGAACTACATTGAGCAAGTTGATTCCGTGACAGGATTTACAACAAAAGTTCTTACAGATTCTAAAGCAGGAGACCAAAAAGCTATGATTGCTATAGTGGATTCTAAAGGGAATACAATTAATTTTCCAGAAAGAGATGTTCCTGTGGCTTACTCTGTTTCTATTGGAGCTCAGTTAATGGTTTCTGATGGTGATGAGATACATGCTGGGGATACTCTTGCTAAAGTTTATAAAGAAAGTACAAAAACAAAAGATATCACAGGGGGACTACCTCGTGTGGCTGAACTTTTTGAAGCGAGAAGACCAAAAGAATCTTCTATTATTTCTGAAATTGATGGCTATATCAATTTTGGAAAAGATTTAAAAGGTAAGCAAAGAGTGATTGTAACTTCTAAAGAGGGAGAGCAAAAAGAGTATTTGATTCCTAAAGGAAAATACATTGCTGTTAGAGAGGGAGAGTACATTCAAAAGGGAGAATCTCTTATGGATGGTCCTAGTGATCCACATGATATTTTAAATGTTTCTGGAGATCAGGCTTTAGCCTCTTATCTTGTTGATGAAGTTCAAGAGGTTTACCGACTGCAAGGGGTTTCTATTAACGATAAACACATTGAGTTGATAGTCCGTCAGATGTTAGGAAAAGTAGAGATTTTAGAATCAGGAGACACTCCGTATATTGTCGGAGAGCAAGTTGATAAAGGTGAATTAGAGGATGTACACAATAAGATCATTAGAGAAGGGGGTCGGTTGGCTGTTTTTAAACCTCTTCTTTTAGGTATTACAAAAACATCTTTAAATACAAAAAGTTGGATTTCAGCGGCTTCCTTTCAAGAGACAACTAGAATACTTACTGAGGCTTCTGTTCAATCTAAAAACGATTATTTAGTTGGATTAAAGGAAAATGTTATTATGGGTCGTTTAATACCTTCAGGAACGGGTTATGCTGGTTATCATCAATATCCTTTAGCTTATGAAGATGAAGAGGAAGAGGATAATGTGCAACTTTTTGGAGGATCAACTTCTTTAGACAGTGTCAATTCTAAAAAGGATGATAACACACAAAATACAAGAGCTTAATGAGAGAAAGAGATTGACTTGTAGGGTTTTGAAAACTATTTTTTAGCAGATGCAAAAGAGGAATATATATGCCAACCATTAATCAACTTATTAGAAAAAATAGAGTTTCATCTAGTGTAAAATCAAAATCTCCTGCTTTGAAGAATTGTCCTCAAAGAAGAGGGGTTTGTATTCGTGTTTTTACAACAACTCCAAAAAAACCTAATTCCGCTTTAAGAAAAGTGGCTCGTGTTAAATTGTCTAGTGGATTTGAAGCCAATGCTTATATCCCTGGTATCGGACATAATCTTCAAGAACATAGTGTTGTTTTAGTGCGTGGAGGAAAAGTTAAAGATCTCCCGGGTGTTCGTTATCATATTATTCGTGGAACTTTAGATACGCAGGGTGTAGTTAATCGTAAGAGGGGTCGTTCCAAGTATGGCTCTAAGAGACCAAAAAAATAAGGAATATTCATTATGTCTAGAAGAAGAAAAAATCAAAACTTAGCAAGAGAAATATCTCCAGATCCTGTTTATAATGATGTTGTTGTTGCTCGTTTCATTAACAAATTGATGTTGGATGGAAAAAAAGAGAAAGCCAGAACTATTCTTTATAAAGCTTTTGAAAAAATCAAAACTATGGAATCAAGTGAAGAACCTTTAGCTGTATTTAAAAAAGCACTTACAAATTGCAAACCTTTTTTAGAAGTTCGTTCTCGTCGTGTAGGGGGAGCCACTTATCAAGTGCCAGTGGATGTAAGGCCAGCTCGTAAATTGGCTTTAGCCATGCGTTGGTTGGTTGATCACTCTCGTTCTCGTAAAGGGAAACCTATTTATGAATGTTTAGCAAATGAAGTAGTTGATGCTTACAACAATAGGGGTCATTCTGTTAAGAAAAAAGAAGAAGTTCATCGTATGGCTGAATCAAATAGAGCTTTTTCTCATTACAATTGGTAATTTTTTCTTTATAATATTTTAAAATAAAGAAGATAAAAAAAAGGTTCTTTATGTCTTCTGGTATAAGTCTCAAAGATAAATCTAAAATTAGAAATATAGGAATTATGGCACATATTGATGCGGGTAAAACCACATTGAGTGAGAGAATATTATTTTACACAGGATTAAGTCGTAAAATGGGGGAGGTTCATGAAGGCACAGCTGTTATGGATTGGATGGAACAAGAACAAGAAAGAGGAATCACAATCACTTCAGCCAATACAACTTGTTTTTGGAAAGATATTATTATCAATTTGGTTGATACTCCTGGGCATGTTGATTTTACGATAGAGGTTGAAAGGTCTTTAAGAGTTTTAGATGGAGCCATTGCTGTTTTTGATTCTGTTCATGGAGTGGAGCCTCAATCTGAAACAGTATGGAGACAAGCGGATAGATACAAGGTTCCTCGTATTTGTTTTTTAAATAAAATGGATCGTGTGGGTGCTAACTTTGAAAAGAGTTTGGAATCTATTCAAAAAAAACTCAGCCTCACTGCTTTACCTATACAGTGGCCTATTGGATCGGAAGATCAGTTTAAAGGTGTCATAGATGTGATTGAACAAAAAGCTTATTTTTGGGATCAAGATGAATTAGGAAAAAAATTTTCTGTTACAGAAGTGCCTTTAGAGTATAAAAGCATTATCCAAAATCAAAGAGAGCATCTTGTAGAAAAAATTTGTGAATCCGATGAACAGTTGATGGAAAAATATTTAGAAAATGTAGAAATAAATTCAGAAGATATAAAACAAGCTATAAGAAAACAAACCTTAGATTTAAAAATAACTCCTGTGTTGTGTGGTTCGGCTTTTAAAAATAAAGGCATTCAGCTTGTATTAGATGCTGTTAAAAATTACCTTCCTTCTCCTTTAGAGATACCAGATGCTGTGGGAAAAAACTCTAAAGGTAAGGACATTATTTGTAAAACAGATGATAAAGAATCTTTAGTTGCTTTGGCTTTTAAAATTGCTTTTGATTCTTTTTCTGGAACTTTAACTTATGTTCGTGTTTATTCAGGTTGTTTGAAAGCAGGTTCTCAAGTTTATAACACTCATCAAGAAAAGACGGAAAGGATTCAAAAAATATTAAAAGTGCATGCCAATTCTAGAAAAGAAGTTAAAGAAATTTATTCAGGAGATATTGGAGTTATTGCTGGTTTGAAATGGACTCAAACTGGGGACACTCTTTGTGCAAAAGATAAGAGTGTTATTTTAGAAAAAGTGAAATTTCCTGAACCTGTTATTTCTGTAGCTATTGAAGCAAAAACCTCTGTGGATCAAAGTAAAATTGAAGAAGCACTTCAAAAGATTCAAAGAGAAGACCCTTCTTGTCAGGTTCAAA
Organism: Bdellovibrionales bacterium; assembly: GCA_963692945.1. Lineage (GTDB taxonomy): Bacteria > Bdellovibrionota > Bdellovibrionia > Bdellovibrionales > UBA1609 > JACOND01. The sequence continues at coordinate 1,111,750 of OY843585.1, read as the reverse complement.
AAGATTTAGAAACAGGTCAAACTTTACTTATGGGAATGGGAGAACTCCATTTAGAAATTTTAGTGGATAGACTTTTAAAAGATTATAAAGTTGAAGCTCGTATTGGAAAACCACAAGTTTCTTTTAGAGAGACTCCGTCTTCCTCTTGGGAAGGTTCTTTTGAATTTTCTAAAGAAATACAGGGTGCTAAACACTATGCAAAAATGACATTAAGTTTAAAGCCTTTAGAAAAAAATAAGGGATATCTTTTTAAAAAGGATAGTGGTGTTTTAAAAAATTTAAATCCAGAGTTTACAAAAGCAGTTGAGACAGGTTTAGAACAAGGAATGTCTTCTGGTCCTTTTATGGGATATCCTTTAAGAGATTTAGAAGTTTGTTTAAAAAAAATAGATTATAAAGAAGACGAGTTAAGTGTTTTAGCTCTTCAATCGGTAACTTATCAAGTCTTTCGTAAAGGGTTGATGGAGGTTGGGAGTGATCTTTTAGAACCTATTTTTAAATTAGAAATCTCCAGTCCTGAAGAGTTTACAGGTCCTATCATTAGTGATTTAAACACTCGTAGAGGGCAAATAGCTGGTATGGAAAAACAAAAAGATAGGACTCTTATTTTTGCTCAAGTGCCTTTAATGAATATGTTTGGTTATGCAACGGATTTAAGATCTTTGAGTCAGGGTAGAGCTAGTTTTTCTATGGAAATGGAGGCTTATGGCTTACTCCCTGAAAAAGAAAAGCAGAAGTTTTTACTTTAAATATCTCGTTGAACTTAGGAATAGAAAAAAAGAAATTTTTACTTTAAATATTTTGCTGCATTTAGGAACAGAAAAACAGAAATTTTTACTTTAAATATCTTATTGCACTTAGGAACAGAAAAATAGAAGTTTTTACTTTAAATATCTTATTGCACTTAGGAATAGAAAAAAGATTTTATTAAGTTAATATTTCAAAAATTTATTTTATCAAATAAGTGTCTCAAATTGAGACAATCCTACCGCGTTTTTTTAATAATTATAGATAGAAAAGATGTTTTTTTCTTCTTGAATAGAGAAAGCTATTTATAAAGAGATTTTTAGTGATTTATTTATGATATACTTTAAGGAAAGAATTGGTTTTTATTTTAAAGATTTTCATCTATTTTTACGATAAATAGTTTAGAAAGAGAGTTTATTCTATGTTTAGATTTTATATTTTAATATTTTTGTTTCCTTTTTTATCTAATGCAGGGATTAATTTAGATAACTATGGATGTAAATCTTTTCCTACTAATCTTACTGCTGGTAATGATAATGTTACTACATTTGTTGCTAAATTAAAATCTTACTCCTATATAGATCAAAAAGATAGTCGTAGTTTGAATGTTGTATGTAATGAGGCTAAAGAAGAAACCAATAATTGTTGCATAAATCAGGGAAAATGTTCTAAAAGGATTAGAGATAATGTAAAAGATAGTTTAGCTCAAGTTGGTCTTCCATTATTAGAAACCTATTATCAAGTGAGAGGTTCTGTTTCAGGAGATCCTTATGAGGCCTGTAAATATAGTAATCTTTCTCAAATTCCTAGATCTTTAACAGATGCCTTTAAAACCATACAAACAAGTAGCTGTTCTGACAGTATGGATAAATGTACAAAAACTTGTGAAGCACATTATAGAGAATTTTTAATAACACTTATAGAAGATTTTATTCAAAATCTTCCAGAAGAAAAAGCAACAGCACTATTAGATTCTTCATTGGTTGATTTAAGAGAAATAGCAACAAATGTTATAGATAAATGTAAAAAAATAGAAGGCAATGAGGATAAAATTGAAAAAATAGTTGAAGAAATTGATAAAAAATATAAAGAAGGAACTCTCAAGAATAGATCAACAACATTTACGAGGGGAAGAGGTATAGAGGATTTTGTAGTTTGTGATAAAATTTTAAATGGTATAGAACCAAAACAATTAGAAGCTTCTATGAGAAATTTACAGCTTCAAGCCTGCCAACAAGCAGCCGCTGGATACACTCCTCCTAATCAACCCTCGTCGCCATCATTACCTTCTGCACCATCTGGTAATGCATTATTGGCTGGGAACACACCAGACACTCCAGATGATAGTAAATTTGGTTCCAATCCACCATTTAATGATATAGGTGATGATTTTTCTAATGATGGTAACTCGGATAGCAAATATAAAAACAATGGTTTTTCTAGCCTTGCCGGTGGAGAGGAAACTCCTTCAGGTGGAGCTCCTCCAGGTGGTGGAGGTGGTGGAGGTCCTCCAGGTGGTGGACCCGATTTTGGTGATAATGATGGAGATTATGGCGGTTACTCTGAACCTGAATACTGGTCTAATGGAGGATTTACTGGTTCTTCTGGTGGTGGTGGTTTTAGAGATTCAGATTCTGATGATTCTTATGGAGGAGATGATGATTCCACTAGAACAGTGGCATCAAATACAAAAGAACCTTTGAACTTAAATAAATATTTGAATCATAATCTTGGAAAAGAAAAATCTATTTTTCAAATCGCTAGTTACCGTATTCAAAAATATTGTTCAGAAAAAATAAAAAGTAAGTGTTTATAAATACGGTTTATTCAAAATCTTCAAATCGCTAGTTACCGTATTCAAAAATATTGTTCAGAAAAAATAAAAAGTAAGTGTTTATAAAATACGGTTTATTCAAAATCTTCAAATCGCTAGTTACCGTATTCAAAAATATTGTTCAGAAAAAATAAAAAGTAAGTGTTTATAAAATACGGTTTATTCAAAATCTTTCATAGAAGGACATGAACAAACAAGATGAATATCTCCGTAAGCATTTTCAATACGAGAAACGGCTGGCCAAAACTTACGTTCCTTAATCCAGCTTAAAGGGTAAAACGCTTGTTCTTTAGAGTAAGAAAAAGGCCATTTTTCTTTAAGAGCATCTTCTAAAGTATGAGGAGCATTTTTCAATAAAGAAAACTTTAGATTTTTTTCAGTCTCTTCAATTTCTTTTTTAATAGAGATAAGTGCAGAACAAAACTTATCCATCTCCTCTTTGGATTCACTTTCTGTAGGTTCTATCATTAAAGTTCCAGGAACAGGCCAAGACATTGTAGGAGCATGAAAGCCATAATCTATTAAACGTTTGGAAATATCATCAATAGTAACACCTGCTGTATTTTTGAATTTTCTAAAATCCACAATGCATTCATGAGCCACCCGATTGTTTTTTCCTTTAAAGAGAACGCGATAGAAAGGTTGTAATTGTTCTGCAATGTAATTTGCATTGGCTATAGCCACTTGAGCCGATTGTTTTAAACCTTCGTGAGACATTAAAGAAATATAAGCCCAAGAAATAGATAAAATACCTGCACTTCCATAAGGAGAAGAACTAATGGCTCCAAGTGCAGAATCTTTTTTAAAAGTCCAATGGTTTGGTAAAAAATCTTTTAATTCTTCACAAACACCTACAGGGCCTACTCCAGGACCTCCTCCGCCGTGAGGAATACAAAAAGTTTTATGTAAATTTAAATGGCAAACATCAAATCCAATACTTCTTAATTTACAAAGACCAAGAAGAGCATTCATATTGGCTCCGTCAAGATAGACAAGTCCTCCAGAGTTATGAATTTTAGAACAAATTTCTGTTATGCCTTCTTCAAAAACACCATAAGTTGAAGGGTAGGTTATCATTATACAAGATAATTTATCTCCATAAATTTTCAGTTTGTTTTGTAAATCCTCTTGATCAATAGGTCCTTCTTTTGTGCAAGCGACAGGGACAACTTTTAATCCTGCCATTATAGCACTAGCGGGATTGGTTCCATGAGCAGAAGAGGGTATTAAACAGATATTTCTATGACTTTGATTCTTTTTTTGATGATAGGTTTTAATAGCTAAAAGACCAGCATACTCTCCTTGAGATCCAGCATTGGGTTGGAAAGAAAAACTATGAAATCCTGTCAACTCACACAGTTGTTGTTCCAACTCTTTAATCAACTCACGATAACCTTGGCTTTGATCTGTAGGGGCAAAAGGATGTAAATCTGAAAAACAAGGCCAAGAAAGAGCTGTCATTTCTGTTACAGAATTTAATTTCATAGTGCAAGAACCTAGGGGAATCATAGAGTGTGTCAGTGATAATTCTTTATTTTGAAGTTTGTGTATATACCTAAGAATTTTTGTTTCAGAGTGGTAGTTGTTAAAAGTAGGGTGCTTTAAGTAATCACTCATTCTTTGTAATTTTTGCGGTATTCCTATGGCTTCTTTTCTCGTTTTTTTGTTAGAAAGAACAACAGACTGATTTTTTAAAATCTCTTTTATTTTTAGCAAATCTTCTTCTTCAGTTGTTTCGTTGAGTGTCCAAGAAAGACTTGTTAAGCTAGGTCTTCCAATATTGATTTCTTCCTTCCAAAAAAGTTTTTGTATTTCTTGTGCTTTTTCTTCGGAATCCAGTTCCCAGTAAATGGTATCAAAGAAACTGGAGTTTTTTATTTCTCCTTCAAATGATGAAAGTATTTCATAAAGTTTTTTTGTTAAATCATTAATTTTACTGGATATTTTTTTTAAACCTTTAGGTCCATGATAGACGGCATAGAAGCTGGCTGCAATGGCTAGAAGCACTTGAGCTGTGCAAATATTACTTGTCGCTCTTTCTCTTTTTATATGTTGTTCTCTAACTTGAAGAGCAAGTCTTAGAGCGGGATTGTTGTGGCGATCTTTTGAAAGACCTACAATTCTTCCGGGCATAGAATGAACATATTTTTCTTTTGTGGCAAAATAAGCTGCATGAGGGCCACCAAAAAAAAGAGCCAAGCCTAATCTTTGAGAACTGCCTACAACAACATGAGCTCCCATCTCTCCTGGTGGAGTGAGCAGTGTTAAACTTAGAGGATCTGTAATAACTATAGAAAGAATATTTTGTTCTTCCATTTTTTTGAGAAAAGCTTGGATGTCTTCAATAGAGCCAAGGCTATTTGGATATTGAATGATAACAGAAAAATACTCTTCACCTCCTTTGAAAGTTTTAAAATCTCCTACTTCCATTTCCCAACCAAGAGATTCAGACCTTGTTTTTAAAACATCTAGAGTTTGAGGAAAACAATATTGATCTACAAAAAATTTATGAGCTTTAGGTTTTTGTTCATTGACATTTTTTGTTAAAACAAGAGCTTCTGCAGCAGCCGTTCCTTCATCCAGTAGAGAGGCATTGGCTATTTCCATTCCTGTTAAATCTTTGATGACAGTTTGAAAATTTAAAAGAGCTTCAAGTCGTCCTTGAGCCAGTTCGGATTGATAAGGTGTATAAGATGTGTACCACACAGGGTTTTCTAGAATGTTGCGAGTGATAACTCCTGGTGTGATAGAAGGATTGTAGCCCATTCCAATATAATTTTTGAAAAGTTTGTTTTTCTCTCCCAATAGTTTGGCTTTTTTCAACAAAGCTTGTTCGGATAAAGGAGGTCCTAGCTGAAAGGTGTCTTTTCCATAAATTTCAGAGGGAATAGCAGATTGAGTGAGTTCATCTAGAGAAGAGACTTTTAAAGATTTTAGGATTTGAGACTGTTCTTCCTTGTCTGGTCCTAGGTGTCTTTTAGTGAAACTGGGTTTTTGTGTTGCTTTCATAAAAACTTTAAAATTTTACCTTAGTATGGCCTGTATAACAATAAAGAGTATCAATTAGAGACCCTTTAATGCAATAGGTTGCTCTCTCAAAGTGTAATTGACTTTTCTCCTTGATTTAAAACCTTTTATCAATAGGGCTTACACAGTGATAGTGATTCTATCAAATGGAGGTTTGACGAAAAGGAAGTCTTACTTTATAATTCCATTTAAGAGTTGTGGAGAACTCAGAGAAATAAGGTGGAATTTTATGGAAATTTATGAAATTCAATTGTGTGGTTATCCTTTAAAATTGAAAACAGATCATAATAAACAGACCCTTGAAACCTTTAAATGTGAAGTTGAGGAAAAATTTCAAAAAATTAAGAAAAATCATCGTTCTATTTCTCTTGAAAAAGCTTTATTTTTAACATGTCTTGGCTTTGCCGAAGATAGATATTTTTTGAAAAAAGCCATAAATCAAAATTTAGATCACTTAGAATCCAAAGCAAGAAATGTTTTAAAAGATTTAGAGTCCTCCTCACAAGGTATAAATCTTGAAAATGAAAAAAGTCTTTAAGAAGATATTTTTCTTTTCAAGTTTAAATTTATTTGTAAGGGGTTTTGACCGTGTTAACACAGAAAAATAAATTACGATCTTTTTATGTTAAAAAATTAAAAGATTTAAAACAAAAAAGAAGTTCAACTGAATTCAAAGATCAAGAAAAACAGATAATCAAAAAACTATCTTCTTTCAATTTTTGGGACTCTCAATGCATCATTGCTTCCTATCAATCTTTGCCAGATGAAGTTTCTTTAGAAGCCTTTCATGCATCTCATCTTAAAAGTCGGTTTGTCTTTCCTCTTATTTGTGAAAATCACTTAGAGTTTTACTTTCCAGATGGAAAGGATTCTTTTCAAAGAAATTCCTTTTCTCTGTTAGAGCCTATTCCTGAAAAAAGTAAAAAAGTTTCTTTAAAAGACATAGATGTTTTTCTAATTCCGGGAAGGGTTTTTGATAGACAAGGTGGAAGGCTTGGTCGTGGCCGAGCCTACTATGATAAAACTTTATCAAAATCTTCTATTAAAGAATCCTCTCTTAAAATAGGCATTGCCTTTAAGGAACAAATTTATGAAGAGTCTTTTCCTTTAGAAGAGCATGATGTTTTGATGGATGCAGTTGTTACAGGTTCATTTATTCTAATACCTAGAGCAACAAAAACAAATTTAAATCATTTTGACAAAAGGACGGCTTGATATGGATAGAATGTTTTTAGAGACCTTAATTAGTTTTATTTCTGGTGTTGTGATAGGGAGTATTTTATTTCTTTTTTACGCTCGGTTAATGGCTCAAAAAAGAAATAAGACTCTTCAAAAAGAAATGGATCTTATTTTAAATCGTGCAAAGTCTCAAGCGGGCAAAATGGAGAGACAATCTAAACAAAAAGCAAAGGAGTTAGAAGAAAACTCTAAAAGAGAATTAGAAAAAGAGATCAAAAATATTAGGAAGCAATTAGAAAATAAAGAGTATAAATTGCAACAAAAAGAAGAGCAGGTGGAAACGGAATTCAAAATGAAAGAAAGTGAATTGGAAAAACTAGAGAAGTTTTTGTCGCAAGAAAAAGAAATACTTGAAATATCTGAGAAAAAACTTGTCAACCTTAAAGAGCAGACACAAAAATACAATGAGCAATTAGGAAAATCTTTAGAAGCCGTTGCTTCTATGACTCAATCGGAAGCAAGAGAAAATTTAAAGAAAACTTTTGAAGAAGAGGTGAAAAAGGAAATAAATAGTCGCCTGACTCAAATAGAAGAAGAGATGGTTAAAAAATCAGAAGAGAAGGTGCGACTCATTATTGCTCAATCTATGGTTCGTTACTCTGCCGAAGTGACAGCAGAAAGAACTGTAGAAACTTTACCTATTATTGGAACATCTACAAAAGGTAAGATTATTGGTAGGGAAGGGCGAAACATTAGAGCTTTGGAAGCTTCTTGTGGAGTCGATTTAATTATTGAAGAAGGTCAAGAGATAGTGTCTATCTCCTGTTTTGATCCTGTTCGTAGAGCGGTTGCTAAAAAAACTCTTGAAAAATTAATGGAAGAAGGACGCGTCCATCCTTCATTGATTGAGGAAGTGGTTGAAAAAATCAGAAGAGAAATTTTTTCTAAAATGAAAGAAGATGGGAAAAAAACATGCTTTGATTTAGGAATCCATGATGTTCATCCTGAGATTGTTCATATATTAGGAGGTTTACAGTATCGTTTTATAGAAGGACAAAACCTTTTAAAATACTCTACAGAGATTGCCTATATTGCAGCTCTTTTAGCTTCTGAAATTGGTTCCGATGAAAAGATGGCTCGTCGTGCTGGATTACTTCATGCTATTGGATTGGGAGTGCCTCATATGGTGGAAGGAAGTTACTCTGTTGTTGGTGCTGAATTTTGTAGAAAGCATGGAGAAAAAGAAAAAATTGTTCAAGCCATTCGTTGTCATGATGGAAAAATGAAAGCAGTTAGTATTTTAGACCATATTTTACAATGCACTTACAATTTATCTCGTGCTCGTTCTGGAGCGAAAAGATCTCTACTAGAAAGTTATGTGAATCGATTAAAAGACCTTGAATCCGTTGCAAATAGTTTTGATGGAGTTGCAAGGAGTTTTGCTATTCAAGCTGGAAAAGAAATACGAGTTCTTGTAGATACAGCTAAAGTTATTGGTGACCATCAAATGTCTATGTTAAGCCGAGATATTGCATCTAAAATCAAACGAGAAATGAATCTTTCAGGAGAAGTGAAGGTGAGTGTTGTGAGAGAATATCGTATTGTAGAGCATGCTCGTTGAAAACAGAGATAAAAAATGTCTTATAAATTTTTAGATCCAAAAGAACAGCTCAAAATCATTTCTTCTGGTGTGGTTGATTTTATTCAACAAGAAGAGTTGTTAAAAAAATTAAAAGAGAATCGTCCTTTAAAAATTAAGGCAGGGTTTGATCCTTCTCGTCCTGATATTCATTTAGGTCATTCTGTATTAGTGAATAAACTTCGTCAATTTCAAGAATTAGGTCATGAAGTTATTTTTATTGTTGGAGATTTTACGGCTTGTATAGGTGATCCTTCTGGGCAAAATAAAACAAGACCTCTTTTATCTCAAAAAGAGGCTAAGAAAAATGCTAAAACTTATATCAAACAGGTGACACAAAAAAACTTTGAAAATCCAAAAGATATAGATATAAAAACGGAGAATCTTTTAAACTATTTAAAACGACTCAATTCTAAAAAAACAAAAATTTTATACAATTCTAAATGGTTAGAAAAAATTTCTCTTAGAAAATTTATTATAGAAATAGCATCTCAACTGACAGTGGCTCGTCAGTTGGAGCGAAATGATTTTTCAGACCGATATAAATCTGAAAAACCTATAGGGCTTCATGAGTTTTTTTATCCTGTTCTTCAAGCTTATGATTCTTTAGAGATAAAAGCGGATGTTGAATTAGGAGGAACCGATCAGTTATTTAATTTGCTTTTAGGGCGAGAGTTGCAAAGTCACTTTAACCAAGTTCCACAATGTGTTTTAACCCTGCCTTTATTAGAAGGTTTAGATGGGATACAAAAAATGTCTAAAAGTTTAGGTAATGCCATTTCTTTTAATGATTCTCCAAAAGATGTATTTGGTAAAATGATGAAAATCTCTGATGAATTGCTGATGAGATATTGGAAGGTTCTTACAGGAGGATATTGTGACTCTCAATTTGAGCAACAAATGAAGGAGAAGACGCTTAACCCTAAGGAACAAAAAGAGCTTTTGGCTTGGTCTGTTGTTTATAGTTTGTATGGAGATCAACAAGCCAAACAGGCTAAAGAAGAGTTTCTTCGTATTTTTTCAGATAGAGGTTTGCCAGACAATATACCAGAAAAAGTAATGAAAGCTTCTAAAGAGGTTTGGATTTGTCATTTAATAAAAGAGACGGGTTTGAGTTCATCTACCAGCGAAGCTCGTCGTCAAGTTTTAGAAGGGGCTATTAAAAAAGATAGAGAGAAAATAAAAGATGCTCAGCAAAAAATAAATTTAGAAGTTGGAGATAGTTTTTTACTCAGTTCTGGGAAAAGAAAATTTGTAAAAGTAAAGGTGAAGTGATGTTATGAAGATTAAGTTTTTACCACAAAATATAGAATTAGAAGTTGATTCAGATAAAAATCTTTTGGAATTGGCAAGGGAGAATGGAATAAAGATTCAATCTTCTTGTAATGGTATGTGCACTTGTGGAGATTGTCGCGTATTTTTAAAAGAAGGTGATATGAATGTTTTTCCACCAACAACTAAAGAACTTAAATTGATTGGTCAGGGACACTATGTAGATCAAAGACGATTGGCTTGCCAGCTTTATTGTTTTGGCAATGTCACTATTGATTTAAAAGAACAAGAAGAGCGAGCTCAACAAGGAAAGATTTCTCAACAATTTTTAGAGCGAACTCAAAAGAAAAATGCTGCTGAAGCTCAATCTAAAAGTGATATTCTTATTGAAGATGATGAAGATATTAAAGATATGAAAAAAAATTTGAATAAATCTTAAAACAAAACTCTAGTTCAATTACTTAAATATTTTTCTACTCTTATTTTAACGAGATTTGAAGATCTTACCCATATGCGAAAAACAGAAGTTTTTCTCTATGTTAAAACTTTTATTTTTCACGAGATTTGAAGAGTGTCCCCTTTTACGATGAAAAGCTCGTGAAAATAAAAATTCACACACTAGAGTTTTGTAATTACACTCCAAAGGAGAAGCCACAACCACAAGTGTCTTTGGCATTGGGGTTTGAAAACACAAACCCTTTTCCATTGAGTCCACCATCAAAATCTAAAACCATTCCCATAAGATAGAGGAGACTTTTTGCTTCAATCACCAAATGAACACCATTGGAAGTAAATTCTTTATCCGTTTCTAATTTTTTATTGTCAAAATCTAATTTGTAAGAAAAACCAGAACAACCCCCTTCTTTTATAGAAATGCGAAGAGGTTTATTATCTATTATTTTATCTCTACCTTTGAGGTAATCGATATGCTCTGCTGCTGCTGGAGATACACTTATCATAATATCTTATTTTATATCTATTTATTGGTTTTTTCAAGAAATTTTATGACCCGCTAGGAAAGTGATATTTAGTCTTAAATTTTCTAAAAACCGATAATCATTGTCCTAAGTTTAAAAAAGAAGGAATCCTGTTTTAATTTTTAGCTCTTTTTGAAATTTTTGCACTTTTTGGTTTCTATCTTGATTTTATTTTTTAAATCCCTCAATATGTGAATGGTTCAACATCCTTAAAAGGAGTATTTATGAAAAAATTATTTTTAGTATTATCCTTTTTTACTACTTTTGTAGTCACTTCAACTTATGCAGATATTTCAGAGATCATTCAAGAAAAGATAGAAATCTTCTTTTTGGCTGTTGAAAAAGGCGATGTAGATATTGTTAAAAAACTGATAAAGTTAAAGGTGTTAGAAGAAAAGGATCTGAACCGTCAAAATGTATCTGGGGATACAGCTCTGACATGGGCTTCTCATAAAGGACATATAGAGATTGTTGAACTGTTACTTTTAGAAGGAGCAGATGCAGACATTCAAGATAAAAATGGAAAAACAGCTCTGATGCATGCTTCTAATGAAGGGCATATAGAGATTGCTGAACTGTTGGTTTTAGAAGAAGCAGATGTAAATCGTCAAAACACCTATGGGAATACAGCTCTAATGCATGCTTCTAGTCAAGGACATCCAGAGCTTGTTGAACTGTTACTTTTAGAAGAAGCAGATGTAGATATTCAAGGTCAACAGGAAAAAACAGCTTTGATATGGGCTTCTATTGGAGGACATATAGAGGTTGTTAAACTGTTGCTAAAATCAGGAGCCGATGTAGGCATTCAAGATGAAAATGGAAGAAAAGCCATTAACTATGTTTCTAATAAAAATCTTGCTAATTTGTTATCTGAGGGGAAATGCCAAAGAATCAGAGGAAAGTTAGGCTTATCAACCAAAAGTTGCTGGAAAGATAACTAACTATAAAAAAGTAAGAGAAAAAATAAAAACTTTTTTCCAAAAATAAAATTTAAAAATCAGAACATTGTTTTTTGCTTTCTTTTACAAAAGCTTCTATATCTTCAGGAGAAACATTGGGATTGTTTTTGTGTAATCTTGTGAGTTGGCTGGCTAAGAAGTTATCTTTATTTTTTAGATAATCTTTATTCTTTAGTAAGTGTTTATAGAAATTCCCTACTTCTAATCTTCTTTTTGAGCTGGTGCCTGCTTTTCCGTAATTTGCTTTTAGATGATCAGAAAAAGGGGTTGAAAAATCTTTAAAACTTAAAGGTTGGTAATTCATAATTTGTTTTCTATGTTTACAAATTTTAAGTTTAGAAGATTTTAATCTATCGCAAAAAGAGGCAACAGAAATTTGTTCTTTTTGCTTTCTTATAAATTCTTCAAAATGCTTAACTATAACAGAAGCCCCTCCGTTATGAGCCGTATGTGTAGTGAATGTATTGATTTTATCCATATCTCTATCTCTATAGAGATCTATTTTTTGAACTTTTATTTGTTGAGGATCATAAGTTAGATTTTTTATACTTTTATACAGTGCATGATCATCTTGAAATATCCAATCTGCTTTAACTCTCTTGCCATTTTTTTTTGTAAAAACTCCTTTTACACGAAGAATCTTTGTCAATGTAATAGGTAGTTTGAAATCTTTGATTAAGGCGTCTCTGTTAGTAACCACTTTCTCATCCTCTTTATAAGGTATTTCGTTGGCTACAAAATTGACATTTCTTTCAAACCTAACCTTATTTGATACAAAGTGAAATATAGAATAGAAAAAACAGGTGTGAGGGTGTTGGCTCACTCTACAAGTTGGGTCTGTTTTGTCCTGTAACTTTCCAAGTTTAGTAGTAGATGGTTTTGCCGATGTTTCTTCTATAATCATTTTAGGGATAATTAATTTTTCTTTGAGATCAGGACAGTTTTTTAAAGCTTGTTTATAGAAAACGGTATATTGTTCATGGCTTTTCTCTTTACTATAAATCATCTTATCCATTTGATCAATAGCATCTTCTGTTAACTGGCCATAGCATCTTGCATCTGTTTCACTTCTATTGTTTAGAATAAAAGAAGATTCATGATTGAAAATTGTAAACAGTTCCTTTTTTTCTTTTAAATCTGAGATGCCAAAACAATTTGTCATGTAATTGAAAGATTGGATTGTCATATCCATATAATTTTTAGAAAGACAAGTTCTTCTTGCCCATTTTTTTTGGTTTCTTTTTTTGTCAGGGTTAAAAACAGTCATGGATCTTGATGGGCGTTTACTTGTAGGTTCTTTACAGTAATAGTAATTTCTAGAACTCTTCCCTCCTTTTTTTTCCGTAGATCTTATAGAACTAGCGAAAAAACAAATTTCTGGAATTTGGTTTGATTTATCCGCATTGACAAAGGATCTCATAAAACTATCAAAGCGAGATTGTTCTTTTGGAGATGGATACAAACAATCTATACAAGCTTCAGTCTCCTCTTCGGTGTAATAGACTTTTTTAGAATTTTCTATGATGTGTTCCGTATAGTCTTTATTTGTCCAATTGCATTGTTCGTAGGGAATTTTGACTTCAGAATAAGCAAGGGTGTTAGAGAATAAAAGCAGTAATAAAGTATTTTGTATTTTTTTCATAAAATCACTTGTATTGTCTTAAAGAGATTGGCCATCAATACAAGTTATTCCCTTAACGATTGTTTTTGCCCAGTCATCTAAATCACTTTCTTTATCTTTAATATAGTAACCTTGATAAGATAAGAAAAATTTTTCTAAAGCCAACACCTTGTCTTTTATAGTTGCACCTTCTTCATCTATAATGTTTAAGAAAGGAACATTTTCCTCATTGATTTGTAAATAAATATCTTTAGATTGCATCTGTTGATCAAGATCAACTTTGGGTGAAGTGCTAATGGCTTTTAAATATTTTCTTAATTTTATGAGATTGGATTTAAAAGTTTTTAATCTTTCAAAGGGACTTTCATTAGGATCACAAGAGTTAGACATGGCATTGATAAGATTATCCTGTTTAGTTTTGATAGCTTTAGAACTGATTTTTCTATAGTAGTTGGAATCAACAACATCTTTTTTATCTGTATAGGAAATAGCTGTTGTCTCAGATTCTTTTATCTTTTTTGGATCCTTTGTTTTTTTAGTGGAAGATAATCCAAAAAAGTTTTCCACTTTTTGTAAAAAAGATTCTTGTTTTTTAACTTTTTCAGCAGATAGGGTTGTCGCTGGAATGAATAAAATAAACAAAAAAAGAGATAAAGTTACTGGTCTCATAAAGCCTCCTAATAAAAAAATTATACAATTAAAGCTTTAAAGTATAAAGTGTGAATTGTTAAGATTTAGACCTTATTTTGAATTTATTCCCCATCTCAATAGAAAGAACTTCTAAAAGAGTTAAGAATAAGAAGCTCTTTTGTAAGACAAAGAACAGGGTTTTTAATTTAAAAAGGGATTGGTATTTTAAAGTTGCTCCCTAAAAAACGAATGAATTGTAGAATACCTTATTTACTAGTCAAAGCCTCCTTTTAAGTTATCCACAATGTTGAGGCTTGAAAGCCTTTAAAATAGTCGTTGACTTTGACTAGGCCCTTCAGTAGATTTCTCTTTCAAAATCTCATAAGATTTTTGCTCTTTGAAAATTGAATAGTGTAAATTATATAAAAGAAACAAACAATTATAACAATTTGTTATCATTTTTTGCGGAAAAAAATGGTTTGATCAATTCAAATCATTCTTGGCATAAAAATTTTATCAAGAGACGTTATTTAGAAATTATTAAGGGCGTATGGAGAATGCCTTGGCGTCAAAAAGCGATGAAGGACGTGGTAAGCTGCGATAAGCTTCGGGAAGTGGCACACACACTATGATCCGGAGATGTCCGAATGGGGAAACCCGTTGGTATAACCAACACAAGGGAGTGAATACATAGCTCCCATTGAGCAAACGAGGAGAAGTGAAACATCTCAGTACCCTCAGGAAAAGAAATCAAAGAGATTCTCTCAGTAGCGGCGAGCGAACGGGGAACAGCCCAAACCTTTTGTATGTTAAAGATTCTGGTCATTGTATAGAAGGGGTTACGGGACTTTCAGAAGCTTCCAGAAAAGCTTCATGAAGTTATAAAGTTAGATTTTAGTAGAAAGATCTGGAAAGGTCTGTCAAAGAAGGTGATAACCCTGTAAACGAAAAAATCTAATCTTCAGAAAGTATCCCAAGTACCATCGAGCACGAGAAATTCGTTGGGAATTTAGGGAGACCACTCTCTAAGGCTAAATATTCATTGGCGACCGATAGTGAACTTAGTACCGTGAGGGAAAGGTGAAAAGAACCCCGAAAGGGGAGTGAAATAGAACCTGAAACCGTACGCTTACAAGCAGCAGGAGCCCTATGCATGAAAGGGTGACTGCGTACCTTTTGCATAATGAGCCAGCGAGTTATTGTCACAAGCAAGGTTAAGCCGAAAGAGGTGTAGCCGTAGCGAAAGCGAGTCTGAATAGGGCGTTAGTTTGTGGCTTTAGACCCGAAACCCGGTGATCTATTCATGGCCAGGGTGAAGCGTGGTTAACCCTACGTGGAGGCCCGAACCAGTGAAGAATGCAACCTTCTTGGATGAGCTGTGAATAGGAGTGAAAGGCTAATCAAACTGGGTGATAGCTGGTTCTCCTCGAAATATATTTAGGTATAGCCTCGAAACATTCTATCGCGGAGGTAGAGCTCTGAATGGGCTAGGGATCTTACCAGATTACCAAACCCAACCAAACTACGAATGCCGTAGATAGTTATTTCGGGAGTCAGTCATGGGATGATAAGGTCCTGTGACGAAAGGGAAAGAGCCCAGACCATCAGCTAAGGTCCCCAAATCCATATTAAGTGTGAAACGATGTAAAATTACTTATACAACCAGGAGGTTGGCTTAGAAGCAGCAATCCTTTAAAGAAAGCGTAATAGCTCACTGGTCTAGTGATTTTGTGCGGAAGATTTAACGGGGCTAAATATGGTACCGAAGCTATGGACTGTCTTTTAGACAGTGGTAGAGGAGCTTTGTGGCTTAGGCTGAAGCTTGACCGTGAGGACAAGTGGACGAACCACAAGTGATCATGCTGGCATAAGTAACGTATAACAGAGGTGAAAAACCTCTGCGCCGAAAACTCAAGGCTTCCTGGGCTAGGATAATCCTCCCAGGGTTAGTCGGGACCTAAGGTGAGACCTTAAATGGTGTAATCGATGGACAAAGGGTTAATATTCCCTTACCCGTCTTCATATATAGCAAAGGAGTGACGGACTAAGTATTTCCAGCCTGTTATTGGATTCAGGTGTAAGCTTGCAAGAGGTGGTGTAGGTAAATCCGCACCACAACTCTCAGGAGTGAATGCGAGGAGACCTCGTCTCCGGAAGTGGAAACAGCTATGGTTCCAAGAAAAACTTCGTTGTGTTTTGAAGATGGCCCGTACCCTAAACCGACTCTGGTGAGTAGGATGAGTATTCTAAGGCGATTGGGATAAGTTTGGTTAAGGAACTCGCCAAATTGGCACCGTAACTTCGGGAGAAGGTGTGCCCTTTGAGGTGTAGCTCCTTGCGAGTGAAGCTTTGGAGGGTCGCAGTGACCAGGGAGTAGCGACTGTTTACCAAAAACACAAGGCTGTGCGAAATCACAAGATGATGTATACAGCCTGACGCCTGCCCGGTGCTGGAAGGTTAAGAGGATTTGTCAACTTCGGTGAAGCAGAGAATCGAAGCCCCAGTAAACGGCGGCCGTAACTATAACGGTCCTAAGGTAGCGAAACTCCTTGTCGGGTAAATTCCGACCTGTATGAATGGCGTAACGACTTCTTCAGTGTCTCAACCAAATCCCCAGTGAAATTGAACTCTCAGTGAAAATGCTGAGTACCCGCGGAAAGACGGAAAGACCCCGTGAACCTTTACTCTATCTTGGCAATGAATTTAGAATAAATATGTGTAGGATAGGTGGGAGACTTTGAAGCTGGAGCGCTAGCTCTGGTGGAGTCAACCTTGAAATACCACCCTTATTGATTTTGAATTCTAACCTCCATCCATTATCTGGATGAGGGACATTGTCAGGTGGGGAGTTTGGCTGGGGTGGCCGCCTCCTAAAAAGTAACGGAGGTGTGCGAAGGTTCCCTCAACCTGATTGGAAACCAGGTGCTGAGTGTATTGGCATAAGGGAGCTTAACTGCGAGACAAGCAAGTCGAGCAGATGCGAAAGCAGGCCAAAGTGATCCGGTGGTTCTGAGTGGAAGGGCCATCGCTCAACGGATAAAAGGTACTCCGGGGATAACAGGCTGATACCGCCCAAGAGTTCACATCGACGGCGGTGTTTGGCACCTCGATGTCGGCTCATCTCATCCTGGGGCTGTAGCAGGTCCCAAGGGTTTGGCTGTTCGCCAATTAAAGAGGTACGCGAGCTGGGTTCAGAACGTCGTGAGACAGTTTGGTTCTTATCTTCCGTGGGCGTAGGAAAATTGAAAGGAGCTGTCCCTAGTACGAGAGGACCGGGATGGACGAACCTCTGGTGAACCTGTTGTCACGCCAGTGGCACAGCAGGGTAGCTATGTTCGGAATGGATAACCGCTGAAAGCATCTAAGTGGGAAGCCAACCTTAAGATGAATTTTCCCAAGCATAAGCTTTAAAGACAGCTTCGAGACTAGGAGCTTGATAGGTGAAACGTGTAAGCGCAGCAATGTGTTTAGCTGATTCATACTAATAAGTCGTAAGATTTCTAATGGAAAATGCTCAATTGATAAAAGCTAAGAATGATTTGAATTGATATACATTTGTTTGTTTCTATAATTATATTGTAAATTATAGAGCAAAATATTTAAGATTGACAGATTGTTGGTGTCAATAGCGGTGGTGTAACACCTGTTCCCATTCCGAACACAGCAGTTAAGCCCACCAACGGCGATGGTACTTTAAGTTTGCCTTAAGGGAGAGTAGCAAGATGCCAACTTTATATTGAAAAAGCGACGGAGTTTTCTTCGTCGCTTTTTTTTTGAAACTCTCGTTCAAAAAAATATTTCCTACTCTTATTTTAACGAGCTTTTCATCGCAAGAGGGACGCTCTTCAAATCTCGTTAAAATAAGAGTTACTTAATAGGCTTATGTTTGAACTAGAGAAAACCTGCTGGTTTTCGCACATTAGTTTAGGAGCTTTCATCGTAAGAGGGACACTCTTCAAGTTCAGAAAATAAGGAGGGGTGTTCCTAGAGAAAACCTGCTGGTTTTCGCACATTAGTTTAGGAGCTTTCATCGTAAGAGGGGACACTCTTCAAATCTCGTTAGAATAAGAGTTAAGATTGTAAAACCTTAACTCTTATCTGAATCTTGTTAGAATAAACCTTAAGCTTGTAAAAACTTAACGCGCATCTAGTCGTTTTAACATATCTTCTATTCTTGCTATATTTTTTTTCACGTTGTAGTGGCTTGTTTTAAGATCTTTTAAATCTTTTCTAGCAAGTGCCTGGTTTGAAAATTTCTGCGCTTTTCTATATTCAAATAATTTTTTTCCCTGACGGTATTTTTTATCATTTGCTCTGTTAAGATTTTTCAAACTGTTTCTTACCGTTTCTACGTGACCCCCCCAATCAAATACTTGACTAGAATAATATTTTTGTAAAGTTTCTTCTCTAATATCTCTCTCGTTCCCAGTTCCAGGATATCCACCACCCACAGCACCACCATATCCACCTACACCTACAGCAGGTAGGTCCGACAAACTTGGTTTCTTTGCAAAAACTTGTATGCAAAAAAATAAACTTAATAGTATTAAATATTTCATAATTTCCTCCTTTGTTTAATTATGTTATATTTTATTTTAAATGGGGGGGGGTAGAGTCAAGTTTAATAAATTATTAAGCTTTGTGCTTTGTACTTAAGTCTGTAAATTTTTTTAAAACCTCAATGAGTAGGAAAAATTTGGAGCGTTGTAAATTCAATAAAACATAAGTAAATCAACACTTTTAAAGGCAAAGAATAGCACTCATTGGCAAGAAGTGGCAAGAGATTCAGACCAAAAATAAGGTAAGCACATCTCTTTCTTAATAAATAAAAAGTCCTCTTTTTGAGAGGGCTTTTTTTATTTTCATCCTCCTTTTTAGAACTTGTTTTTGTAGGAAATTATATATTCTTTAGAACTTTATTCATTTTTTAAATGAAATTATCGTTCAAAAACTGAACGATCTAAAATCTAAAGTAATCACTAAGATAGTTTTTTTAAACTTTCCTAGATAAACAACTAAAGTTTTTTTGATAATTTTCCGATATATTATTTTAATGTCCTTTAAAAGTCTTTTTCTTCTTCTTTTATTTTCCCCTTTTTTTAGTTTTTCTGAAAATCTTGTGATGTTCCCTGACAGCTATAATTTTATAAAAGAAAAAGCCTACTCAAAAAAAGATAAAGAATATCTTTTTGAAATGGGAAAAATACATTACTACGGAGTGAAACATCAAGGAACAGATGAACTTTTTATAAAACCTAATATGGCGAAATCCTTAGAAGATTTTAAAGAGTCCTATGACTTGGGTTACAAAAAAGAAACAGCTCCATTTATAGCTCATATGTATTTTTATGGAGCTAAGGGTGTAAGAAAAGATAAAAGAGAGGGTTTAAAATACTATAAAGATGTATTAAAATATGGAAGTTCAAAAGATAAAGACGAAGCCATTAGCATTATAAATGAAAATCAAGATGAAATAAATCGCATTCAACCAGATTTTTTTAGAACAACAGAGGGTTTATCAGATAGACTTAATCCTTATGATCCTCCTATAACGACACCTACATCTCAAATTATTTCTGATCCTCCTCTTACAACAACACCGACTTCTCCTGATCCAATTCCAACAACACCGACAAGACCTCAAATTATACCTGATCTGAGAAACCCACAAAGTGTCCCTGAAAATGGTATAAATCCCTCCTTAATTCCCCCTCCTAAGATAACTAAAGAACAATTTATTGAATTTAAAAATACATTTGAACCTTACTTAGACATTCAAATAGCAAAGGCAAAAAAACTACAAGCCTTTTTTGCTCAAGTAGCTCCAAGTGATGTTGCAAAAGCAAATTTACAAATCTGGCTTAGCAGAGCAGAAGAAATTAAACGAAAAATAATTTTTATGAAAGACATAGGAGAAACTGAAGAAGTTGAAAAATTAAAAAAAGAGCTCTTAGAATTGCTTGAAACATCTCCTTTTTCAAGTATATTGAGAGGGGTTAGGGTCAATTCAATCGCAGGAACTGGAAATGGCTTTTTGTATTCATCAAAATACATTATTACAAACTATCATGTAATAAGTGACAATACAGGTGTTAAAAAACAAGCTCAAACAGGTCAAAGTGTATCTATTACATTAACATCTGGTAAAAAGAAATCAGCTAATATTATCTATTATGATTGTGATCTTGATTTAGCTCTTCTTGAAATTATAGGAAATCCTATAACAAATGGAGATTTGTTAGAACCTTCAGAGAGAATATATCTTCAGCAACTTGCAAAAAAAGGTCTTGTAACAGAGGAAGAAATAAATAAAATGTTTCAAGCTCAGTTAAATAAAAACATTCCTTTAACCTCTAATGTTCCAAAAGGAAGTGTTGTGGAATATTTAAAAAGTGACTTAAGTGTTATTGAATCAGGAAAAGTTATCTTCTTAAATAATGACTATGGTCAATTAAAGGAAACTAACATTGTCCCTGGATATAGTGGTGGTGGTGTATTTAATAAAAATGAAGTGGCTTGTGTGACTCAAGGATCACAAAGAAAGATTCCATTAGGACAGATAAAATCTATATGTATTTCCTCTGATCAAATTGAGCCATTTATAAAGAAAGCGAATCTTCAGCCAGAAAAATTTTGTAAGTGTAAGAATTTACTTCTTATTTTGGGAGCAATTAATAAATATACAAACAGTAAATCTATAGAGATTATGGTCTCAGCTAGAGCTTTTTTATTACAAGCTAGTAAAGAATCTATTGAACTTATGAGTAAGGCTGAAGGAATAAATAGATTTAAGGATATGAAAAAATACATTGAAAATAGAATTAAAAACTTAAATACAAAAGAAAAGAAAAAAACCCCTAATCATCAAGAACCTACAGCTAATGCATGTAAGTATTTTTAAAAAAAAGATATAGATTATGAAAAAATTTTTTACTTCTTTTACAAATTTTGATAGGTTAAAACCATTATGAAATACATTTTATTTATTTTTATATTTATTGGAAGCTTATTTCAATTTTCTTGTAAAGAAGATAAAATACCAAGGATAGAAGGGTTTAGGACTCTAGAAGAAGCTAAAAGAACTCTTGAAGCTGAAAGAAAATATGAAATGGTTAAAGGTTGTAAGGTGATAGAACGAACTCGTAATATTCAGATTGGTATATCTATTGACTTTGATTCAGTAGGCAGGCTATTGGAAAAAAATAGACAAGACTTAACAATACCTGATGACCTTGTGAGGTCTATTGCGTTTGAAGATGTAGAAGCTGTAAAATGTCTTCTGGATAAAGGTCATGACCCTAATGTAAAAAGTCAGCCATTTGGATCAGCAGGAGTACCACCTTCCGCTCTTCATTTAGCTGTTTCTAACAATAACCCTAAAATCGTAAAGCTTCTGGCAGAAGCAGGAGCGAACGTAAATGAGAAAGATTATAAAGGAGATTCTTTTCTGTTAATACATTCTGATGGAGAGATAGCAGAAATCCTTAAAGCTCATGGAGCTACACTAAAAAAACCAATTCGTTAAATAATTTTTTTCATGACAATACATCTACAACTGAATAAAAAACTTCATACAAAATAGATAAAAACTCCTACTTGTATAGAGTGAGCAATACATTCCTTTTCATAAAGCAGATAACAAATTTACTTCTTTTACAAAATTTGATAGGTTATTCTTATGAAATATATTTTATTTATTTTTATACTTATTGGAAGCTTGTTTCAACTTTCTTGTAAAGAAGATGACAATCTGAAAAAAAATGAAAACATGACTCTAGAAGAAACCAAAAAATATCTTGAAGCCAATAGAAAGTATGAAATGGTTAAAGGTTGCAAGGTGATAGAACGAACTCGCATTATTGAATCTGGTATATTTATTGCCATAGATCCAGCAGTTGAGTTGGTGATACAAAATGATCGTCTTTTAACAATACCTGATGATCTTGCGAGATCTGTCGTATTTGGAGACACAGAAGCTGTAAAATGTCTTCTGGATAAAGGTCATGACCCTAATTCAAGAAGTGATCCATTTGGATCATCATCAGTAAGACCAAACTCAGCTCTTTTTTGGGCTGTTTTTAAAAATTTTCCTAAAATCGTAAAACTTCTGATAGAAGCAGGAGCAGATGTGAACGAAAAAAATGAAAACGGAATTCCTTTCCTTTTAGAAAAAGCACAAAATTTAAAACATACAGAAGTGGCTGAAATCCTTAAAGATCATGGAGCCAAAGCAAGAAAACCAATTCGTTAACTCCATTTTTCCCTAGAAAGACTTTTTTGTTTTTTGAGATTTGAAAAGATTACCACATGCAAAAAAAACCAGTAGGTTTTCTCTATGAATCCCTTTCTTATTTTCTGAACTTGAAGAGTGTCCCTCTTACGATGAAAGGTCAGAAAATAAGAAAGGTAACACTAGAGTTTTGTAAAAGAGTGTCCCTCTTACGACGAAAATCTCCTAAAAAGAAAAGGGTATTAGATCTGAACTAGAGTTTTGTTTAAGTCTTGTAAAAATAACCGTTAAAGTTTTACAACCTTAACGTTTACTTCTTTTCTTAACGCTTATTTCTTTAATTTACCAGGCCTTGTGTTAAGATCTTTTCTATTGTTCCTATCTTTTTCTTCAGACTTCTGTATCTTTTTTCAAGAATTTTGAAATCTCGTTTAGCAATCTCCTTATTTGAAAAAGGGTTCTTCATGCTATATTGAAAAAGATTTTTTCCCATACGGTATCTTTTTATATTTGCTTTTTTAAGACTTTTCAAATTATTTGTTACCGTATCTAAGCGACCTAGAAAATAGGCTTGATCAATATCATACTTTCTTTGTAACTGTTCTTTTCTAATATCTCTCTCGTTCCCAGTTGCAGGATATCCACCACCTGGAAGTCCCTTATTGGTAACCACAGCACCACCATATCCACCTACACCTACAGCAGGTAGGTCCGACAGATTTGGTTTCTTTGCAAAAACTTGTATGCAAAAAAATAAACTTAATAGTATTAAATATTTCATAATTTTCTCCTTTCTTTGGTTAATTATTACTAGTTTTAAATGGGGGGGGGTAGAGTCAAGTTTAATAAATTATTAAACTTTGTGCTTTGTACTTAAGTCTGTAAAATCAAAACTCTCGTTCAGTTAAGGTAAATTCCTACTCTTATTTTAACGAGCTTTTCATCGTAAAAGGGGACACTCTTCAAATCTCGTTAAAATAAGAGTTGCTTAATAGGCTTATGTTTGAACTAGAGAAAACCTACTGGTTTTCGCAAATTAGTTTAGGAGTTTTCATCGTAAGAGGGACACTCTTCAACCTCAAAAAGTAAAAAGGGTATGCCTAGAGAAAAACTACGGTTTTTCGCATATGGATAAGTTCTTCAAATCTCGTGAAAATAAAAATTCACACACTAGAGTTTTGTATATCCTATTGCTTTTGAAAAAAAGAGATGTTAGGTCTTTAAAAAGACTTAAAAAAGACTACAAATAAACTAAAAAAAATGATTTAGATAAAGGTTAAATATGATAACTAAAAACATTCAAAATAAATTGTTTTTCCTTGCTGTTTTATTGTTATTTTTTGTAATAGGACTTGTCTATTACTACCCTCGTTACTTAGTTGAAATTCTTGGAGAGAAGAGCCCTTGGTTGAGCTATTTATACACCTATGGCATGGGCGGACTTTTTTTTAGTTTTAGCTTGTTATTTATTTTCCCAGAATCAAAAAACCTCATCAGAAAAAACTTTTTTGTAATGAAACCACGGCAAGTATTGCTTTTGTTTCTATACCTCCTTGTAATAATATTCTTTGTCCAACTCTATAAAAATGGTTTATGGATTTTATTATCTCTATTTTTACCAACTTTTAGTGTGTTCTCAATTTCAAAAAAGAAACTCTCTTTGAGAAAACGACAGGAATGGTTTTGGGTGGTGGCTGTATTTTGTGGATTGATGTTTAGTTTTTCTATGCATGGTTTATGGATTTTATTATCTGTATCTTTTCCAACAAAATTTTAAAATAAAAAGGTTAGTATGAATTTTGGTATAAATCTTAGTAGCACAACTTTGTTAATTATTTTAGGAATAGTTTCCTGTTATTTTTTAATGATCACTTTTTTTGGTATCTATTTTTCTAAATTCAGTTCTAGTATTCATGATTTCTTTTTTAGTGGTCAAAGATTTGCGTGGTGGCTTCCTTTTTTTAGTATGATGGCAACAGGTATAGGTTCTTACAGCTACCTCAAGTACTCTCAACAAGGCTTTAATACAGGAATGAGTAGTGCAATGGGGTATATGAACGACTGGTTTATCGTTCCTTTGTTCTTTTTTGGTTGGCTTCCTATCATTTATTTTTCACGAATCAAATCCATTCCAGAATATTTTGAAAAAAGATTTAATAAATCAGCTCGTTACATCACAGTCTTTATTTTACTATGTTATATTTTTTATTATATAGGTTACAATCTTTTCACTATAGGTTTAGCCTTTGAAGGTATTTTTGGCTTTTCTCCACTTTACACTTTACCTTTTATCACTTTACTTTTAGGAACTTATGTCACTTTAGGTGGGCAAACAGCTGTTATTTTTACAGACCTTGTTCAAGGCTTGCTTCTTTATTTTATTGGATTTTTAGCTTTTGGTTATGGTCTTTATGTGCTTGGAGGGTTTGGAGAGTTTTTTTCTTACCTCCCGTTAGAGCATCGTATCCCTTTTGCTCCTTTTAGAGAAAACCCTTATTTTAATTCTGTAGGTATGTTTTGGGGAGATGCTGTGGCAGGCAGTATTGCTTTTGTATTTTTAAACCAAGGATTTTTAATGAGATACTTAAGTATCCGAAGTGTTAATGAAGCTCGTTTTGCAGGTTTCGCAAATGTTCTCATTTCTCTGCCTTTATCAGCGATTGTGGTAGGCTCTATTGGTTGGTTAGGAAAGTCCATTATGGTTAAGCAAGAATCTCTCAATCAAGCTCTTGCCAATCAAAGTTTTTTACAAATAGAAGATAGTTTTCATACTTTTGTGACTGTGGTTTGGTATGTAGTTCAAGATAACCCTATCGTTTTAGGTTTTATTTTAGCGGCTTTACTTGCTGCTCTTATGTCAACCATTGACACTTTAATCAATGCCGCTTCTGCCATTGGTATTTACGATATTTATAAGCCTCTCATAAAACCTAAAGCGAGTGATAAACATTATCTTCGTGTTGCTAGATATGCTTCTATTGTTTCAACTGGTTTAGGATTGCTTTTAGTGGTTTGGTTTTATCAACAAAAAGGAACCTTAATGTCCATTCACTATAAAGGTATTATGATAATCATTCCTTCTATTGTAGTCACTTTACTTTTAGGTATTTTATGGAATCGGTTTAATAGTAAGGCTGCTAATATTGCTTTAGTGACGGGAGTATCTTTTAGCTTTTTAACGCTCTTTTTTCCAGAATGGATTTATCCTTTAAGAGATTTTGTTTATGGTTCTCCTAAGGGAGACCCTATTTATTTTAGAGCTCTTTTTGGTATGCTTGTCACAGCTTTCTCAGGCATCCTTGTGACTTTATTTACGGAACCTGCTCTTAAGGAGCGGTTTTTGGGTTACACAATAGGGACTATTGACGAGGCTATGAAGGCTTTTAAACAGGGAGAACCTAATCTGGCCTGGGGGAAAAGAGTAAAGAATTTAAAAATAGAAATTAATAATAGCATTGATCCAAATCACATCTCTATCTCCAAAGAAATGGCTGATAAAATGAAAGCAAATACTTCTGATATTGTTTATGTTGGGGATACAAGGTGGTATTTAGGAGGGCTTCGTTCAGGTCATTTCCGCTTAGCAGCCTGTCATAACAAAGGAAAAGATGTCTTAATTATTTCAGAAAACACTTTAAATAAATCTTATTTATTACCGAATAAACTAGTTTTTTCCAAAAAAATTATTTAATACTAGTCTTGTTTATAGAAGTGTTTTTGAATTAGAATGATTTTATATGTCTAGCTGGAATGATTTATCTCTTTTTGAACCTACCCTTGAGCATAAAGCTTTGCGTGAAATGGTTTCAGACTTTGTAAAAAAAGAGCTGGAAGGACAAGCTCTTGAGTTTGATAAAAAGGAAGAATTTAATCTTAAGATTTTTCGTAAATTAGGGGAAATAGGTCTTTTAGGTTTATTAGTGAAAGAAACGGAGTTAGGTGGTTCAGGAATGGATCTCACGGCAGCTGTTTTAGTTCATGAGGAGTTAAGTTCTTCTGATCCCGGTTTTTGTTTAGCCTATCTAGCTCATAGTGTTTTGTGTGTTCATAATATTTATCGTAATGCAAATGAGGAGCAAAAAAAACAACTTCTTCCAGCTCTTTGTAGGGGTGAAAAAATAGGAGCTATGGCTATGTCCGAACCAGATTGTGGAACGGATGTTTTGGCCATGAAGACAAAGGCTGAAAAAAAAGGAAACAACTATCTACTCAATGGTCGTAAAATGTGGATCACAAACGGAAGTTTGGATGAAAACAAAACGCCTTGTGATTGCTGTTTGGTCTATGCTAAAACAGGAGAGAAAGTTTCTACTTTTATTGTTGAGAAATCTTTTAAAGGTTTTTCTGTTGGTCAAAAAATTCAAGACAAATTAGGAATGCGATCTTCCAATACAGCAGAGCTAGTTTTTGATAATTGTGTGGTTCCTGAAACTCATCTTGTTGGTCAAGAAGGTGAATCTCTTGTACATATGATGAAAAACTTAGAGGTGGAACGATTGACTTTAGCAGCCATGTCTTTAGGAATTGCTCGTCGTTGCTTAGAGGATATGAATCGTTATGCTTCAGAGAGAAAATCTTTTGGAAAGTCTATTCGTCAATTTGGTCAGATACAAAAACACTTAGCTCAAAGTTATGCTGAATACAAGTCAGTGAGAACTTTTGTTTATGATGTGGCCCGAAAAATGCAAAATAAATCTCAAAATCAAAGATTGGATACGGATGCAACTAAACTTATAGCTTCTCAAATGGCAAAAACAGTTGCTGATCGTTCTATACAAGTTTTAGGTGGTTATGGTTATGTGGGAGAATACAATGTGGAAAGATTTTGGCGAGACTCTAAGCTTCTTGAAATTGGTGGAGGAACCGTAGAATCTTTAGAAAAAAATATAGCAAAGGATTTAAATGGCCTCTCTCAAATTTAATTTTACAGATAAAAAAGTGTTAGTGACCGGTGGGGCACAGGGGATAGGTCGGCAAATTGTGGAAGATTTTCTTTCAGCAGGAGCCACTGTTATTGTATGGGATTATTCAGAAGATAAATTAAAACAATTAGAAAAAGATTTAAACAATCCTTCTTTAGTTACAAAAAAAAGAGATGTTTCTTCTTTTAAAGAATGCCAAGAAGGAGCTGTAGGTTTAGATTCTAAAATTGATATTTTAGTTAATAACGCAGGGATATTAAGAGATAAAAGTTTATCTAAAATAACAGAGAAAGAGTATCTAGAGGTTATACAAACCAATCTGAATGGAGTTTTTTATGTCACTAAAAGTTTATTATCAAGTTTTAATGAGAAAAGTGCATTTAAAAGAATTGTAAATTTATCTAGTGTTGTTGCTCTTTATGGAAATTTTGGACAAACCAACTATGTGGCTGCTAAGTCTGGTGTGATAGGGTTTACTAAAGTTTGGTCTAGAGAGTTAGGGAGAAAAGGTTTTACGGTGAATGCGATTGCTCCTGGCTTTATACAGACAGACATTTTAAAAGATATACCTTCTGAAGTGATGGACTCCTTAATACAAAAAATTCCATTGGCTCGTTTAGGAACAGTAAAAGATATTTCTAACACTTGTCTTTTTTTATGTTCTGAAGAGTCTTCTTATATTAATGGTGCTGTTGTAGAAGTGACGGGTGGAGTGACCACTTAAAAACTTTACTTTTTTTAAAGATTATGGCTAAATGAAATGATGTTGCTATCTAAGAGTTTAATATCTAATATTATAAATACAGGTTTATCTGCTGGTGCAGACTTTTGTGAAGTCTATGCTGAAGAAACTTTGGCCTATCAAATGGAGCTAAAAGATTCTAAAGCGACTTATGTTTCTGGAAAAGATTTTGGTGTAGGTATAAGACTTTTTTACGGGAACGAAGAACTTTACACTTATGCAAACGATCTTGATGAAAACAATTTAATTCAACTTGTAAAAAATCTTTCCTCTCTTAAAACAAGAAAAATTCAAAAACCATTACTTGATGAAGAGCCTTTTGTAAATCCTTTTATTTATGAATTTCCAAAAAAATTTCAAGATAAAAGTCTTGAAGATAGAAAAAAACTTCTTCAAAAGTTAGATAAAGATTTACGATCTACAAATTCTTTTATTTCTCAAGTGATTTTGAGTCTCACTGGTAATCAGAAAAGAGTTCAAATTGCAAACTCAGAAGGTTTGTTATCTTTTGACTCTCGTCCCTATCAACTGTTTAAAGTCATGTCTGTTGCTGAAGATCAAGGAGAAAAAGAAACAGGTCTTATTTCTAAGGGAGTTGCTGGAATTCAAACTTCTTTTTCAGAAGATTCTTTGAGAGAGCTAACGGTTAAATCAGGACAACAAGCTGTAAAAAATTTAAAAGCAGATAAAGCTCCTGCTGGTGCTTTCCCTGTTATTATTAATAATGGTTTTGGGGGAGTTATTTTTCATGAAGCTTGTGGGCATGGTTTAGAGACAACTTCTGTAGCCGATAAAAAATCAGTTTTTGCAGATAAATTGGGAGAAAAAATTTCTAACTCTTGTGTGTCTGCCTATGATGACGGAACTATTAAAGGGGAGTATGGATTTTTAAATGTAGATGATGAAGGGAATGCTTCTCAAAAAACAACTCTTATAGAAAAAGGTGTTTTAAAAAATTATATGGTAGATAAAATAGGTTCTCAAAAGACGGGCTATAAAATAACTGGAAGTGCAAGAAGACAAAATTATAAATACCCTCCTACTTCAAGAATGAGAAACACTTATATAGCCGCTGGTGAATCGAGTTTAGAAGATATGATTAAGGATATAGATTTTGGTTTATTTGCTGAATCTCTAGGTGGAGGTTCTGTAACTCCTGGAACAGGCAGTTACAATTTTGCTGTCACTGAAGCTCGTCTCATTAAAAATGGAAAGTTAGATAAAGTGGTTAAAGGAGCTAGCCTAATAGGTAATGGATTGGATACTTTGTCTAAAATTAAAAAAGTTGGAAAAGATTTAAAATTAAGTCCTGGACATTGTGGCTCTATAAGTGGATGGGTGCCTGTAACCGTAGGTCAACCTCCGATTTTAGTTTCAAAACTTACAGTTGGTGGTCAATCGGACTCTAAGGAGGGTTCTTTCAAATGATTGGTCAAAAAGAGTTAGATTTTTTTTTAGACCAATTTCATTATCTTTCTAAAAAAGATGGAGTGTCTTTTGATTTTTATGCTTGCGAACAAAAATACAATACCATTTCTGTTGAAAAACAAAAATTAAAAAATTACTCCAATTCAAAAGATAGAAATTTAACACTACGACTTTTAGCTTCTAATAAATTTGGAGTTTCTTACTCTAAGGATTTTTCTAAAAAAAGTCTGGAGGAGTGTTATGCCCAAGCTCTTAACAGTTTAAAATTATCAGATAGAGAAGAGAAAGGGGAGTTAAGTGTTGA
This sequence comes from Bdellovibrionales bacterium, assembly GCA_963692945.1. Taxonomy (GTDB): domain Bacteria; phylum Bdellovibrionota; class Bdellovibrionia; order Bdellovibrionales; family UBA1609; genus JACOND01. Next base: position 1,082,239 of record OY843585.1, on the reverse strand, counting down.
TCAAAAATATATAGATATGGATAAAATGATTTACGATTCTGAAATGTCTTCTATAGATTTATCAGAAAAAATAGAAAAAGTAAAAAGTATGGATCAAGCGGCTTTATCTTTAGGAGATAAAATCACCCCTATTATTAATATTTGTAGAGATCAGAACTCTTCTTGTATTTTCGGAAATAACAAACAAACACAGGGTTCTTACCATAGCAATAGTGTTTTTGCTATGAGCTACTCTTTATCTATTGATAAAGATCAGAGATCTCAGGGCATGTCTCATAGAACTTCCAGAAATTATAAATCTGTTGATTTTGAGAAAATAGGTCAGGAATCAGCCTCTAAATCTTTAAAAAAACTTAACTTTTCTATACCAAAGACAAACTGTTATCCTGTTATTTTTCAATCGGGTCAAGCTGCGGCGACATTGGTTTCTTTATTATTAAACCATTTAAATGGAAAAACAATTTACGAACAGTTATCTCTTTTAAAAGATTCTTTAAATAAGAAAAAATTATCTTCTTCTTTTAGCTTATATGATGATCCTTTTGTCTCTTGGGGATTCAATTCAACCCCTTTTGATGAGGAAGGTTTTTCTTCTCAAAAAACAACTCTTGTAGAGGAGGGAGTTATTAAAAATTATTTGACCAATTCTTTTACAGCGAGATTTTTAAAAACACTTCACACGGCTAAAGCTTCTAGATCTGCTGATGGAATGGTTGTCGTAGCTCCTACAAATACAATTATGAAAGAAGGGACGAGCTCTTTTGATGATCTTTTAAAGGAATACCCTCAAGTTATCGTGATTGATTTTTTAAAAGGTTTGGCAGGTTATAATCCTGTTTCTGGAAATTTTTCTATTGAGTCAGAAGGTTTTTTATGGAACAGAGGAGAAGCTCAAGCCATTTGTCAGTTTACAGTTTCTGGAAATTTGATAGATATCTTTTCTAATATTTTGAGGGTTGCAAAAGATAGCCTTTATTACAATGGCTCTTTTAAAGTTCCCTCTTTCTTAGTGCCTGAATTATCTATTTCTGGTAGATGAATGAAGTTAAAAATTATTTTCCATTTTCTAAAATCCAGATCAATCTTATTTCTTATATAATCAAATCTAATGGAAGAGAGGGGGGTAGGTCTGATTTATCAAGAATTAAGTCTGTTTTTTACACAATGTATTGTTTTTTTAATAAGTAAATAATATACAACAGGTAATAATATAAGAGATAGTTAATTTTAACATCTTGGGGTTTATGTGATTTTTAATTTTATCATTCGTGTTGTTCTTTTAACCACTATCTTCATTTCTGGAATGGCTTTTTCTGAACCAGAATCCTACAAAAAAACCAAACAAAATCCTAGCGAGCAAGTTATAAAAGATGCAAAGCAAATGAGTTTTGAGGAAACCAATCAAATGGTTGAAGATCTAGTTGATAAGGCCTTACTAAAATCTTCATGGTTTAAAAACGATACACCTATGTCTGATCAGTTTATAAGAGATATATCTCTTCAAACTTTAAATCCTCAAATTATTTTCACTATAATGTATTCAATGCCTACCAACTATATAAAATCTTTAGAAAATTATATTTTTAACCAGTTGGAAAACTTGCCTGAAAAACTGGCTACCGTCCTACTCTATAACCAAAGTGAATCTATACAGTTTATGTTAAAAAATGGGTCTAAAGACTATACGACTTTAGAGATTTCTAAGTCTGAAGAGAACCCAGCTCAAGTGATAAAAGCACTTGATAAAGCTTTAGAAAAAAATAATATTAAAGAAGTTGGTCTTAATATTTTTAGTGGAATTGATGTAGAAGTAGCTATGGCTTTAGGTGAATATTTTAAAGAGAAAAAAGTAGATTTACAGATATTAGGTTTTTGTGGTGACGGTTGTGCTAGATATATGCTTTTAGGTGCTAGAAATATATCTATAAGCCCTTATGGTTTTATATTTTATAGTACGGGTTCTCTATCAGTCAGATATGAAGAGATGTTGAAAGCGGAAGAGAATGAGGGAGAGGGTCAAGAGATGTTGAAAGCGGAAGAGAATGAGGGAGAGGGTCAAGAGATGGTCCAAAACTCTAACTGGTCCAATAAAGATGCAGATAAAGTTTTTAATGAATCTCAAAACAAGAAGGATCTTAAAAAAAGTATTTTAAATCAAAAGGATTATCAAGAAGCCTTATTTTATTTTCTTGATCTTTCAAACGATGGTTTTAAAGAATACAATATTATATCTAAAGAAACTTCTTTTTTATCTGAGAGTAAGAAAAGTAATCTTTATAAATTATCTGATAGATTAGGAGAAAAGTTTAAAGATAGAAAAAAAGGAATTATGGCATCACTATCAGAGTCTGCAGAACTAGAAAAAAACTTTTTTGGCTCTGTTAACTTACAATCAGAATTAGATTATTCTTTTATTGAGTTTTTAGATTTTATGAATTATATTTTAGAGTCTCCACTTTTAAATCAATGGTATCCAGATTATACACGAAGATATGATATAAGATTGCCTCTCAATATTGTTCCCTCTGAATCTCTTCTCAAAAAACTAGGATTGAATATTGTTAAAGGGGCTAATGACTCTTCTAAGACATTTGAACGTTCTGAAGGGATTCAATTGTTTTTTAGTTTGAATGAATCTCAAATTGAAACATGTGGATTTTTTAAAGAAAGTCAAAGTTCTTCAGAAAATCAAGAATGTCTAAAACAGGTATTAGAAGATAACCTATCTGTTGCAAAAAGAGATTCTACTACTACTTCTGTTTCTGAACCTGAATCTTAATAAATCTACTCAAAAATGAAAAAGAATTTTAATTGATTTTATATTTAATTTTTATTACACTTTTTTAGAATTATGGTTAAAGATGTAGCCCTTTTTATTGATGGAGAGTTTGTATCTAGTTCATCTTCTGAAAAAAAAGAAGTTTTAGATCCTTCTACTCAAGAAGTTTTATCTTATGTTCCTTATGCTACTAAACAGGAAATGGATCAGGCCGTTCAAAAAGCGAAATCTGCTTTTTTAGAATGGAAAGAAGTTCCTATTCCAGAGCGAGGACGATTGTTTTTTGAGTACCAAAGACTTCTAAAAGAAAATCAAGATTCTATTGCTAAAATTTTAAGTGCAGAAAACGGAAAAACTTTTGAAGATGCTAAAGGAGATGTTTGGCGAGGTATAGAAGTTGTTGAGCAAGCTTGTAATATATCTTCACTTATGATGGGTGAGACTGTGGAAAATGTTTCTCGTTCTATTGATACACACTCTTATCTACAGCCTTTAGGAGTTTGCTTAGGTATTACACCTTTTAATTTTCCAGCAATGATACCTCTTTGGATGTTTCCTTTAGCTATTGCTTGTGGGAATGCTTTTATTTTAAAACCTTCAGAACATGATCCCATGACGGTCAATAAACTTGCAGAGTTATTTCAAAAAGTTGGTTTCCCAAAGGCTATTTTAAATATTATTCATGGAGGTAAGCAACAAGTTGATTATTTGATAGAGCATCCTGATATAAAAGCTTGTTCTTTTGTGGGTTCAGCTCCTGTTGCAAAACATGTTTATCGTAAAGGAACTCAACATTTAAAAAGAGTCCAAGCTTTTGCAGGGGCAAAAAATCATATGGTTATAATGCCTGATGCAGATAAAAAAGAGGTGCTTCGTCATTTAGCAGGGGCGTCTTGTGGTGCTGCAGGGCAAAGATGTATGGCCATCAGTGTAGGGGTTTTTGTAGCCGAAGCAGGGGATTGGATAAAAGATTTAAAAGAGTCTTTATCGGCTTTAAAGCCTGGTAGTTGGAAAGATAAAGAAAGTGACTTTGGTCCTTTAATTAGTGTTCCAGCTAAGGAGCGAGTTTTATCTTTGATTCAATCTGGCAAAACAGAAGGGGCTGAAATGCTTTTAGATGGATCCACATATAAGTCTAAAAAGTGGCAAAAAGGAAATTTTGTAGGAGCTACTTTATTTGATAAGGTGACTCCTGAAATGAAGATTTATAAAGAGGAGATTTTTGGACCTGTGCTTTTATGTATGAGAGTTAAAAATTTAGATGAAGCCTTAAGTCTAATCAACCAAAATCCTTTTGGAAATGGAACTTCTATTTTTACAAAATCGGGAGTAGCGGCTCGTCAATTTCAACATGAAGTGGAAGTGGGTCAGGTAGGAATTAATATTCCTATTCCTGTGCCTTTACCTTTTTTCTCTTTTACAGGTTGGAAAGGGTCTTTTTTAGGAGACCTCCATGCTTATGGAAAACAAGCTGTTCGTTTTTACACAGAAACCAAAACCGTCATATCTCGTTGGGTTAAAGAGAAAAAAGAATCCCCTAATATGACTATCAATATAAGTTAGCTATGAATTTTAATTTAACGGATGAACAAAAATCTTTTCAAATCTTAGCCAGAGATTTTGCAAATAAGGAGTTTGCACCTCATGCAGCCAAATGGGATGCTGAAAAAATTTTCCCTAAAGAGGTTATTAAAAAATCAGCAGAAATGGGATTTTGTGGTCTTTATTTAAAAGAAGATGTAGGAGGATTGTCTTGTTCTCGCTTAGACACCACACTTATTTTTGAGGAACTGGCTACAGCCTGTCCCTCTACTACGGCTTATATTTCCATTCACAATATGACGGCTTGGATGATTGATCAGTTTGGATCAGAAAAGACTCGGAAAGAATTTGTACCTAAGTTGGCAAGTGGAGAGCATTTATCTTCTTATTGTTTAACAGAACCTTGGTCAGGTTCTGATGCAGCCAGTTTAAAAGCTTCGGCTACACAAAAAGGTTCTAAATGGATTTTAAACGGCACGAAGGCTTTTGTATCTGGTGCTGGTGATACAGAGATTTTAGTTGTAATGGCAAGAACAGGGGAATCTGGACCTAAAGGTATTTCTAGTTTTGTTGTGCCTTCTGATAGTCAAGGAATCAGTTTTGGAGAAAATGAAAAAAAGATGGGATGGAATTCTCAACCCACACGAATCATAAATTTAGATCATGTAGAAATTCCTAAAGAAAATCTTTTAGGACAGATAGGAGAAGGTTTTAAAATAGCTATGCAGGGTTTGAATGGTGGAAGGGTTAATATTGGTATTTGTTCTGTAGGGGCAGCTCAAGGAGCTGTGGAACACAGTCAAAAGTATATGAAAGAAAGAGAGCAGTTTGGAAAAACTTTATCTCAATTTCAATCTTTGAGATTTAAAATTGCAGATATGGTTACAGAGGTTACGGCAGCAAGGCAAATGATTAGATTAGCTGCTTTTAAATTGGATCAAAAAGATTCTCAAGCAGCCCTTTATTGTGCTATGGCTAAGAGATTAGCAACAGACTTATGTTTTCAAGTGTGCAATGAAGCGATACAAATACATGGAGGTTATGGTTACACTCATGAATATCCTTTGGAAAGATTGATGAGAGATGCAAGAGTTCATCAGATTTTAGAGGGAACAAATGAAATTATGAGATTGATAATTTCTCGTGGAGTTTTAGAAGAGAATAGTTTGGTGTTTTCTTAATAACTTATATAAATTATGGAACAGACAAATAAAATTTTATTTAAAGAACATAAAAAATCCGATGGATCTTTTGTAGCTGAAGTGAAGCTGGCTAACCCTAAAGCCTTTAATGCTTTAACTTCAGATATGATTTTAGATTTAAAAAATCATTTAGAAAAATGGAAAGAAAATCCAAATATTTCTCTTGTCTTTATACATGGAGAAGGAGAGAGAGCTTTTTGTGCTGGCGGAGATGTTAAACAACTTTTTTATGGAATTGTAAATTGTAGAAAACAAAATAAAGACCCCGGTTTATTTGTTCAATCTTTTTTTGAGAATGAGTATAGAATGAATTATTTAATGCATACTTATCCAAAACCTATTGTTCTCTGGGGGAATGGAATTGTTATGGGAGGTGGGTTAGGACTTTTTGTAGCTGCTTCTCACTCCATTGTTACAGAAAGTAGTTTGTTTTCCATGCCTGAAATTTCTATAGGATTATTTCCTGACGTAGGAGGAAGTTATTTTTTAAGTCAATTAGAAAAAAATCTTGGTTTCTATTTAGCTTTAACAGCTTGCCGATTTAATGGAGCCGAAGCTCTTTTCTTAAATTTTTCACAACTGGCTTTTAAAGATTTACACAAACAAGAAGTTTTTGATTTTTTACTTTCTCTTTCTTTTGCAGGAAAAGAGGAGTTTGATAAAAAAATAAAAGACTTTCAAGAAGAAAAATCATTTTCTTTAGATCAAGAAAACTGGCTCAAAAAATACAGAGATGAAATTTATCAATTGGTTGAGTCTAAAAACATACAAGTTATTTATGAAAAGTTTAAGACTACAAAACTAGAAGATAAAAAATGGTTAAAAAATAAAGAAACTTTTCTTAAAGGTTCCCCCTCTTCTGGAGGTGTTATTTGTGAACAATTGAAAAGAGGAGAAAACTTAAGTTTAAAAGAAGTTTTTAAAATGGAGCTTATTATGGCTATGCAACATGCTCGTCATTTTGATTTTCAAGAAGGCGTGAGAGCTTTACTCATTGATAAAACAGGTGCTCCTATTTGGAATCCAGATCATGTTAAAAAATTAAAAAATTCTTGGATTCAAGAACATTTTAAAAGCTTATCAGGATGGACAAATCCTTTGGACAACTTGTAATATATAACTGTGAATAAAAGTGTTTTATTTATAGGTTTAGGAAATATGGGCTATCCTATGGCTCACAATCTTTTAAAAAAAAATTTACAAGTTTACGGGTTTGATTTACTGACAACAAACAAACAAGACTTTGAAAAGGCAGGAGGTCAATGGTGTGCTCATTTAGAAGAGATAGCTTCTAAAGTGAGTGTGGTTATTTCTATGTTGCCTGGCAGTCCTGAAATGAAAAAACTTTATTTAGAAAAAGAAAAACTATTTGATCTTTTATCAGATAAAACTTTAATTATTGATTGTAGCACAGCAGACCCTGAGACTTGTTCAGATCTTTATAAGGAATCTCAAAAAAGAAATCTTCGTCTTTTATGTGCTCCTGTTTCTGGAGGAACAGCAGGGGCAATGGCAGGAACTTTGACCTTCATGGTAGGAGGGGATGCTAAAGATTTAGAAGAAGCCACATTCTTTTTTTCTATTATGGGGAAAAATATTTTTCATGCTGGTGGAGCAAGTGATGGACAATCTGTAAAAATTTGTAATAATATGCTTCTTGCAATTCATATGATAGGAACTTCCGAAGCTTTTGCTCTTGGAGAATCCTTAGGTTTAGATCCTAAAAAACTGAATGAAATTCTAAAAGCGAGTTCAGGTAATAATTGGTCTTTAGAAAAATACAATCCTTATCCTAATCTTATGGATAATGTGCCTTCTTCTCGTGATTATGAAGGAGGATTTTCTGTTAAACTTATGTTAAAGGATTTAAGTTTAGCTTTTAACTCTATCAAAAAGACTGGGCAAAAAGCAGAATTGGGAACTAGAGTTTATCAAATGTATAAAGAACATTTTGAAAAAGGATTTGATCAAAAAGATTTTTCTCATATTTTCCAAGAACTAAAAAAAGTCAATAAAAATTAAATTTATAAAAAACTTCAATTTCATTCTTTAGATGATTAAAGAATAGTATCACTTAAGAAACATGTGTTTTTGTTTTAAATTAAGAAAGTAAGCCCTCATTATAAGATTTCTATATAAATTAAGTTGAAATTTTATTCTAATTTAAGTACATCTTAGTGAGGAGATAAAATTGGTTTTTGATACTCTTCAATTTGAAATAAAAGAACAAGTGGGATATTTAACGATTTCCCGAGCTAAAGCTTTAAATGCTCTTAATGTAAAAGTTTTAGATGAGATAGAATCATTTGTTAAAACTTTAGATACCAAACAGATTAGGGTTTTGATTGTTCAAGGGGCAGGAGATAAGGCTTTTGTCGCTGGTGCAGATATCAAAGAGATGTCTTCCTTAACACCTGAAGATGCTAAAAGGTTTTCGCAAAAAGGACAAAGGGTTTTCTCTCTTATAGAAGATTTACCTTTTCCTGTTATTGCTGTTATTCAAGGGTTTGCTCTTGGTGGAGGATTAGAACTGGCTTTATCTTGTGATATTTTAATTATGGAAACAAAAACTAAAATAGGTTTACCTGAAGTATCTTTATCTTTATTGCCTGCTTTTGGAGGAACTCAAAGGCTTAGTCGTTCTGTTGGTTTATATAGGGCGAAAGAAATGATTTTTACAGGAGATTTTTACACAGCAAAAGAAGCTTTTGAAATGGGTTTAGCAAATAAGGTGGTTGATAAAAAAGATCTACTTAAAACGGCTGAGTCTATGGCTCAAACAATTAAAAGTAGAGCTCCTATAGCTATAAGTAAATCTAAAAAACTCATTCATCAAAGCCGAGATTTTTCTATAGATAAAGGGTTGGAGTTAGAAGCCAAAGAATTTGGAGACCTTTTTAATTATGAAGATTCTAGAGAAGGTATAGAGGCTTTTATCAGCAAGAGAAAAGCCAATTTTAAAGGGTTGTAAGGGTAATGCATATTAAAAATTTATTATGGTTAGGAGTATTTATGGTTTTTTTAAGTCACTCTGATGGAGATAAAAACAAAAACTCTAAGGAAAAAAAGTCTTCCACTCTAACGATTGTATTTGTTTCTGATACACATGGAAAACATTATGAAGTGGATGTCCCTGATGCTGATTTGTTTATTTTTTGTGGAGATATGTGTCCTAGGGGAGAATTATCAGATGTTCAAAATTTTGCTGATTTTGTAAAGGCCTTACCTCATAAATACAAAATTGTTATTGCTGGCAATCATGACAGGCCTTTTGAAGATGAAAGAGCCTTTCAGGCTAAGGAAATGATAACTTCCTCCGGAGCTATTTATCTCAATGATTCAGGTGTAGAGATTGAAAAAATCAAAATTTGGGGTTCTCCTATTCAGCCTGAGTTTTTAAATTGGGCTTTCAATAGAGAAAGAGGGGAAGAGATAAAAAGACATTGGGATATGATTCCATTAGATACAGATCTTTTAATAACACATGGACCACCCCATGGTGTTTTAGATAAAAATCAAGAAGGTCTAAAAACAGGTTGTAAAGAGTTATTTAAAAAAGTGAAAGAAGTGGAGCCTAAAGTTCATGCTTTTGGTCATATTCATGAAGGTTATGGTAAAGTTAAAAAAGGTAAAACTACTTTTATAAATGCTTCCAATTTGAATCATAGATATCAACATACAAATCCTCCGATTGTTATTAAATGGAAGTGATGAAATCTCTATAAATAAAGGTCTTTTATGAGTTTAGTACTATTTTTAAAGGACTTTTTATGAGTTTAATACTACTTTTAAAAGAATATATTTGACTATATTGAAAAAAAATACTAAAAATTAAAAAATTATGAAATACCTAGTGCTTTTACTTTTTCTTACTCAACCTGTAATTTCTTTTGCAGAACAGGGGATTTATTACAAAAAAGGTTGTAATCTTATGCTACACAAACCAAAAACTATATCTTCCTATGTTTTTAGATGGGGAAAGGAAGGTCTTTGGCAGATACCTGGAAAACAAATTAGTACTATATATGAAAATAATGACATAATTGAAGTCCAGGTTTATGAACAACTAACTGTCCTTTTTTGGGAAAAAACTCAAATTATGTCTGTAGAATTTCCAAAAACTAAAGAAAATAGAGATGCTTTGAATTCATTTTTTGAATGTAGTGATAAATTTAAACCAGTACATATTAAAAATAACTAGATTGATTACCTAGAGTTCTTTAGTACACACCAAAATTAAAGCCTAAAAAGTCATTTTAAATTATTAAATAAATCACGCTTTTATAAAAATTCTTTTTTTAATCTTCTAGAAAGCCTATAAAATAAAGCTTTTAAGCTAATTGTCCTTTTTTTAAAAAATTATTTGACTTTTTTCAAGATTGTGTTAATATAATAGATAGTCCAAGGAAGCCTACTTAACCTCTCGGGGTTGGGGACGGCAACCAAGGGCTTTTTTTTTATCTATTTTCCCTAATTTTTTACACCACTCTATTGTTTTCAAATGAACAATACAAAAGTTTTATTGATGTAAGAGATTAGGATTAGAAGAAACCTTATCCATAATTTCCTCTATACTTACTTTTTCTGTATGAAAATCAGATACAGGAAAGTGATTTAAAACCTTGATAGTGATTTCTTTCATTTCTTTTTCAGGAACACGGATTTTTAATTGAGTTTTATAGCTATTCCATTCATGAGGAAAAGGAGTTAGCCAATCTTTATCATTAGATAGTTTGATGGCTTGTTGAAAGTTAAAAACAATTGATTTTTCTTTTTTAAAATTTTTCTTAAATCCCTCTATACTTCCATCAAATTTTTTCTCACCTTTAATAATAAGAACAATTTTTTCACAAAGAGCTTCTACATCGGCCATATAATGAGAGGTTAAAATGATAAGTGGTTTTTTTTCTTGATAATAATCTTTTAAAAATTGTCTTACATTTTTTTGAGAGCTTATATCTAAACCAATAGTTGGTTCATCTAAGAAAATAACTTTTGGTTCATGAAGAAGACATGCCATGAGTTCCATTTTCATTCTTTCTCCAAGAGAAAGTTTACGAACAGGAATATTAAAAAACTTTATTGTATCTAATCTTTCTCCTAGATCATTAACTCTTTTTTTAAATTGAGATTCTTCAATTTCATAATATTTTTGAAAAAGAAGAAAAGAATCCATAACAGGTATATCCCACCAAAGTTGAGATTTTTGTCCCATAACCAAGCTAATGCTTTTTTTAAAATGATTTTTTCTATGACTAGGTGTTTCTCCTAAAACTTGGACTGTCCCTGAAGAGGGGATAATGATTCCTGTAAACATTTTCATTAAAGTTGTTTTCCCTGAACCATTGGGTCCTAATAGACCGATCAAGCCAGAATGATTTATATCCAAATTAAAATTTGATACAGCTTTATTGATATAATAACTACGATTAAAGAAAGACTTAATAGAAGCTTTTAACCCAGGGGGTTTATTGTAGATTTTAAATTCTCTAGAAAGATTTTCACATTTGAGCATTTTATTAGATTAAATTTTATAGATTGAAAGTCAATTTATTTTCTACTATTTTACTAGAGTTCTTAACTAGATGAGGATTCATAAAGTTTAATAGATTTTAACCATAGCCAATAAATAAAAATCCATAAAATAAGAGTTCCTATAATCATAAAAGCAAACCAAGACCAATAGCTATTATCTAATAAAAACCTTACAGGAAAAGAAGTGATAGCTAAAGCAGGAATCATAAAAAGTCGGACAGGATTTTTATAGATAAAGTCAGGCCATCTACAAAGTTGTTGAAGCTGTATTCTAGTTTGATTGATACCAGCCCCCTCTATAGTGATAAAGTTAAATATAGAAATTAACACTTCAATACCTAATAGAAGAAATAGAGATACAAAGAGACATAAGGGCAAACTAAGCCACGAAAGGATTGTTAAATCAATCTTCCAGCCAAAATAAACAAATAAGATAAAGGAAAAAACTATAGTTACTAAACCAGAAATAGCTAACTCGCGAGTAAAAACAATAAATAAGCTAGAGACAGGTTTAAGTAGATGAAAATCAAAATTCCCTAAACGGACATCTTCACTAAATTGCCAAAAATTATGACTAAAAGCCACATAATGAATCTGATCCAACATAAAAAGAAAAGAGAGAAAAAAGAAAAACTCTATTTTATTCCAAAAACCTATATATTCTATATAGTTAAAAATAAAACTTGCAGTAAAAAAGAAGGTTCCTAAAAAACATATATTCATAATAACTTGCAGGGAAAAGTTAAGTCTAAAACTTATAACCTCACTTAAGCTTGTTTTAAAATATTCTTTATAAATAGAAAAATACTTATTCAATTTAAATGCCTGCCCCTGTATAGAGTTTTAAACCTTTCTTCCAAGCCCATAGAGCTATAAATATTAAAATCAAAGTCCACACACTGAGAATAGAGACACAAAAAAGAATAGGGACTTCATCTCCCATTAGTATTTTTACAGGAAAATAAACTAAATAGGGAAAAGGAGTCCATATCAATATATTTTTTAAGAGCTCAGGATAAAGATCTAAAGGAATAAAAGCTCCAGATAAAAAAGCAGTTATAAATCGGAAGGAAACATTTAAACTCCAAGTTTCATCTATCCAAAAGGCAAAAAGACCTATAATAGTTTGAATGAAAAACCAAAAGATACTTGTTATTATTACAAAAAGTAAGAAATAAATAAATACAGAAAAACTATCAATTTCTATAACTTTAAATAATAAAGCAGTAAGAATAGCTGTTGATCCTATAAGGAGTTGTAAAAATTTATTAGCAATAAATTGAGAGAGTTGATAATTTATAAAATGAAAAGGGTAGAGGATAAAGGAAGAGATTTTTCCTAAACGAATATCTGTTGAAAGATTTTGACTAAAAAAATGAGAACGAACAAATAGATCAAGGAGGAAAATGCCAAATTGATATTTAATCATTTTTGATAAAGTATAACCTTTTATAATTTCTACGGAATTGATTTCATAGATAGAAACCCATAAATTGTATTTTATAAAAAAGAAAACAGAGACAGGAATAATCATCATAAGAAAAAAATTAAATTTGTAGGTTATATTTTTTATTAAAAATATTTTGATAGATTGAGAGTGTTTTAAATATTCCCATTTGAGAGAGTTTATAAAATAAGTCATAGATTTTATATTAAAATTTAATATTTAAGTTGTCTAGAAATATAGAAAATCTTTAATAGATTAAATCATCTTTTTTTCTCTAAGAATATTTCCAAAACTCTAGTTCAAACATCAAAGACTTATATGCGAAAACCAGTAGGTTTTCTCTAGTTCAAATATAAGCCTGTTAAGTAATTCTTATTTTAACGAGATTTGAAAAACAAAGATCCTCATGCGAAAAACCGTAGTTTTCCTCCTGCGAAAACCAGTAGTTTTCCTCATGCGAAAACCAGTAGGTTTTCTCTATGAATATCCCTCCTTGTTTTCTGAACTTGAAGAGTGTCCCTTTTACGATGAAAGGTCAGAAAACAAGGAGGGATAACACTAGAGTTTTGAAAAAGAGTTTTGTAAATTTATTTTATTTCTTGATGTAAAGTGTGACGATTTAAAAAAGGATTGTATTTTTTCTTTTTTAGTCTTTCTGGATGTTCTTGGCTGTTTTTTGTAGTTGTATAACGAGAAGGTGGTTTGCCTTCTTTACGAGCCTCTGTGCATTCTAAAGTGATAATTTTTATACCTTTTTTCTTTGCCATAAGAGCTTTTTTATACGAAAAAGTGTATTCAGGTCTATAAAAAAATGGATTTTTTTAAAATTCATCTCTAAGAGAGCGAAGTTTGGCAAACTCTTCAGTCGTTTTGGCTCTTAAAAAGGGGTTTGTCAGAAGTTCTTCTTGAAGAGTGAATGGGACTGTGGGCTTATCTTTCTTTCTGAATTGTCCTATTTTTTTTGCTCTTTCTTTCAGGGAGGGATTTTCTGGGTTGATTGTGAGAGCAAATTGAGCGTTTTTTAAGCTGTATTCATGGGCACAATAAATAAGGGTTTTTGGATGCAGTTGTTTGATTTTAGATAAGCTGGAAAACATTTGCTTTGGTGTTCCTTCAAAAAGTCTTCCACAGCCCATAGCAAAAAGACAATCTCCGCAAAATAGAATATTTTCTGTTTCAGACCAATAGGCAATATGACCTAAGGTGTGTCCTGGAACAAATAGCACTTTAAAATCAACAGAACCAAAAGAAAAAACTTCTTCGTCTTCAAGATGCTTGTCAATACCTGATATTCTATGAGCATCTTCTTTATAGCCATAAATTTTACATCCCCATTTCTTTTTAAGTTGAAGGTTACCTCCTATATGGTCAGGATGGTGATGGGTATTGAAGATAAAATCAAGATTCCAATTTTTCTTTTTTAAGTAATCATTCACAGCAAAGGCTTCTGCTGGATCAATCACAGCTGTTTTATGTGAAATATTTTCATGAAGAAGATAGATATAGTTATCTTCCCATACGGGTATTTGAATAATTTCAACAGACATTCTTTCATTCTAGAAGAATTTTTATTTTTTGCAATAAAGATTTTGTTAATCTTTTTCAAAACAAAACCGATAGAGTTCATAAGAAAAGGATAAAATATGTCTAAAAAATATGGTAAAATAAAAGAGATTTCTTTAAGAAAAGAATGGGAAAAGGAAACTGATTTTTCCAAATGGTTATCAAAACCAAAAAATCTAAATTATTTAGGAAAGTCTATCGGTAAAAATTTAGGAGATATTCAAACAGAAAAACCAATAGGTTCTTATAAAGTAGATTTATTCGCTATTGATCAAAGTAATGGGAGTGAAGTCATCATTGAAAATCAATTGGAAAAAACAGATCATAAACACTTAGGGCAAGTTTTAACTTATGCCATCAAATCATCAGCTCGAACAGCTGTATGGTTATTTAATGAAATAACACTGGAACATAGACAAGTTATAGATTGGCTTAATCAACATGGGTCAGGAATAGAGTTTTTTGGTGTACAGGTAGAGAAATTTCAAATAGGTCAATCTAATACTCTCCCTAGATTTAAAGTCACTTGTCATCCATCAAATTGGTCTAGTAAAAAAACTAAAAATAAATTTTTTTTTAATAAATTAATAAAAGAATTTGGAAATAATTTTTATATAAAACATAATGCAAACAATTGCATACATATTACACCCTCTAAAGAGTTTTCTTGGTTCACAGCATTTAGAGCTACGGATCGTCCTCGTATAGGAATATGGTGGAATGTTAGAGATAAAACTAAAAAACAGGATATGAAATTACTAAATCTTTTAAAAAAAGATGTAAGAAATGGCTTTCTAAAAGGATTTGAAATTTGGGATAAAGAACGAATTGGTATATGTAAAGAATTTAAAGATATTTATGATTCAGAAACTTATCCTGCTCAACAGAGATTTTTCAAGAAAAATATTGCTTTGCTCTATAGATCTATAAATAAAAATATTTTAAAATTAGAGAAAAAATTACCTAAAGCAAGTTAACAAAACTCTAGTTCTTTTAAAAGATTATCATCAGTTGTTTTCTTATTTTCTCTACAAGAGAGTTGAAAAAGTAAAGCAACAAATAAAATGTATTTCATAATATTTTTAACCTATCAAATTTTGTAAAAGAAGTAAATTTTTTGAATTTATAAAAAAATATTTAGATTCTATTCTATAGCTCCATGAGCTTTAAGGATTTCTTTTACCTCTCCCTCAGCAAAAAACAGCAAATAATTAATTCCATCTTCATGTCTCTCATTCACATCTGCTCCTGCTTCTGCCAGAAGTTTCACGATTTCAGGGTTATTTTTAGAAACAGCCCAATGAAGAGCTGAATGTGGTATTGCTGATGATAATATTGAAATACTTCTCGTATTAGGATCATAGCTTGTGCCGAGAAGACATTTTACAGCTACTACATCTTCAAATACGATAGACCTCACAAGATCATCAGGTATTGTTAAGTAATCATCATTATCTTCAAACAGCTTATTTATTGGATCAAAGTTAATGAATGGCATAACATTGGCGGGTCCTTGTGCTATCACCTTGCAACCTTTAACCATTTCATACTTTCTATTGGTTTCAAGGTGTTTTTGAGCTTCTTCTAATGTTTTAAAAGGACTATTAGCATTTATCTCTTCATCTTCTTTACAAGAAAATTGAAATAAGCTTCCAGTAAATATAAAAATAAATAACATGTATTTCATAATATTTTTAACCTATCAATTTTTGTAAAAGAAGTAAATTTTTTTTTCATAATTCATATCCTTTGTTTTAAAAATCTCTGCATACATTAGCTGCAGGTTCTTGATGATTAGGGTCTTTTTTCTTTGCTTTTCTATTTAACACTTTAATTGTATACTCTATCCTTCGTTCTACTGTCTTAGATATACGTTTTCCTGAAAAAGCCTTAATCATAAGTTTAATAGATTCTTTACTAGCTTGTAATAGAAAATCTCTAGCTGAGACTACATAACTTAGAGGTTTACTATTTGCATAATCTTCAATCGCTTTGAAAATGAGAAGAAAATTCTTACACTTACAAAATTTTTCAGGTTGTTGGTTTCTTTTGTTTATAAAGGACTCAATTTGAGAGGAGGAAATACATAAGATTCTCCTATAATTTTGTATTGTTATACCTCCTTGAGTTATGCAAGCCAGCTCATTTTGATAAAATATTCCGCCACCACTATATCCCTTAACAATATTAGTATTCTTTAAAATACCATAGTGATTATTTAAGAAGATAACTTTTCCTGATTCAATAACACTTAAATCACTTTTTAAATACTCCACAACACTTCCTTTTTGGGCATTGGAGGTTAGAGGAATGGTTTTATCTAACTGAGATTGAAGCATTGTATTTATATCTTTCTTTGTTACAAGGCCTGACTTTGCAAGTTGCTGAAGATATGTTCTCTCTGAAGGTTCTAATAAATCTTCATTTGTTATAGGATTTCCTTGAACTTCAAGAAGAGCTAAATCATTGTCACAATCATAATAGATAAGCTTAACATTTCTTTTGTTGTTATTTATCAATTCGATATTCATAATTTGACCTGTTTGAGCCTGTTTTTTAACACTTTTATCACTTATTACATGATAATTGGTAATAACGTATTTTGAAGAATACAAAAAACCATTTCCTGATCCTATGGAAGAATTGACCTGAACTCCTCTCAATATACTTGCAAAAGGAGATGTTTTGAGTAAATTTAATAATTCTTCTTTTAAGCGATTGTATTCTTCTAGGCGATTAGGTACATTTAATTGCCGTTTAATTGTCTCGACTCGACTGAGCCATAATTGCAAATTAGCTATTGTAGTATTATTTGGAGGAACTCCAGCAAGAGAGGCTTTGAATTTTTTTGCCTTTGCTATTTGAATGTCTAAGTAAGGTTCAAATGTATTTTTAAATTCAATAAATTGTTCTTTAGTTATGTGACTAGGAGGAGGACTGAATAGATTTTTTGGTGGAACGCTTTGTGGCACTCTTTCAGGTATTGGTGTCGTTATAATAGAATCAAATGGAGGTGTAGGAGGTCTAGGTGTTGTAGTAGGATTAAAAGAATCTTGTTCCTTTGGTAAACCCTCTGTTGTTCTAAAAAAATCTGGCTGAATACGATTTATTTCATCTTGATTTTCATTTATAATGCTAATGGCTTCGTCTTTATCTTTTGAACTTCCATATTTTAAGACATCTTCATAATACTTAAGACCCTTTTTCTTATCTTGTTTTATATCATCAGTCCCATAAAAATACATATGAGCTATAAATGGAGCTGTTTCTTTTTTGTAACCCAAGTCATAGGATTCTTTAAAATCTTCTAAGGATTTCGCCATATTAGGTTTTATAAAAAGTTCACCTGTTCCTTGATGTTTCACTCCGTAGTAATGTATTTTCCCCATTTCAAAAAGATATTCTTTATCTTTTTTTGAATAGGCTTTTTCTTTTATAAAATTATAGCTTTCAGGGAACATCACAAGATTTTCAGAAAAACTTAAAATAGAGAAAATTAAGAGAAGAAAGAAAAAAGTATTTTTAAAAGGCATATCTTTGATTATCATCGGAAATGACTTCAAAAACTTGAGTTATTTTTACTATTTTTTTAAAACTCTTTATGTTAGGTTTTTTACTCATTTATAATGTGTCTCAATTTTGAGACTCTTTAAAAGAACAGAGTTTTTCTCTATGTTTAAATCTTTTATTTTCACGAGATTTGAAGAATGTCCCTCCTGTGATGAAAAGCTCGTTAAAATAAGAGTAAGAAAATATCTAAGTAACTGAACTAGAGTTTTGTAATAGATAGGTATTTTCCAACAACAGAAGCTAAGCTTTCTTCTAGAGATTCAGCAATGAGAGCTTGTCCGATAGAAATCTCTTTAACTTCTGGAATAGTTTCTAAAAATTTTGCTAAATTTTTTTGATTGAGATCATGTCCTGCATTGATTCCAATTTTAAGTTGAGAGGCTTTTGAAGCTGTCTTTTTATATTCAAAAAGCACTTCTTTCTCTCTTTTAGTGTTCCAATTTTCAGCATAAGATTCTGTGTAGAGTTCTACACGGTCAGGTGAAATGGCTTTTAAAGCCTCCCACTCTGTATCTGTCATTGAAAAAGGATCTAAAAACAAGCTGGAACGAATCTTTAATTTTTTAAAATTTTCAACAGTTTGTTTTAATAAAGTTTTGTTATCTACAAATTTCCAACCAGCGTTGGAAGTTAAAACATCAGGAGGATCGGGGACTAAAGTGCATTGATGAGGTAAAACATCCTCAATCAATTTTAAAAATTTATTGGAAGGATAGCCCTCTATATTAAACTCTACATCTTTATATTTTTTAATAAGATTTTTTAATGGAATCACATCAGCATAGCGTATATGTCTTTCATCAGGACGTGGGTGAATAGTGATTCCTTCAGCACCGGCTTCAATAATTATTTTAGTCATTTTTAAAAGGTCTGGGATGTTCTTTCCTCTTGCATTCCTCAAGGTAGCAATTTTATTAATGTTAACACTTAATTTTGTTTTAATAGACATTTTATATCTTAATTTGAGATTGTTCTTTGAGTATTGTTTCTGCATGTTGTATCCAATAAAAAGCAGCAGATTGTTCTGAATTTATTTCAAAAGATTTTCTAAAAGAGCTTAAAGATTTTTCATATTTTTTTTGATAAAATAAAGAAATACCTAAACCTAAATAAATTTTATCTATTTTATTAACTTCTTTTTTAAGAGTTAAAGATTTTTTAAAAGCTTTTTCTGCTTGTACCCAAAGTTCCTCTTGAAGAAGAATATAAGCGTATTTTAAATAAAGTTTTTGTGATCTAGAACGATTAAAGATTTTAGAGAAAATAGATAAAGAGGTTTTTCTTTCCCGAGATATAAGATAAGCATCAGCCATCAATTCTAAGTTTTTTGCATTATTTTTTAAAAGCTTATTGTTTATTTTGGTTTTTAATAATTCAGCAGCTTGAAAAGGAATGTCTTGTTCAATAAGAAGTTTTACTAAATTAAGGTACTGACTTTCTGTATTTAGATAATTCATTTTATGAGCCAGCTCTAAAGTGATTAAAGCTTTTTTATTATCATTTAAGTGAATGTAAACTCCTGCAAGTTGTTTCCAATAGACAGGGCGAGTAGGGAATTGAGCCACAAGCTTCTCCAACAAAGTTTTTGCTTTTTTATAATTTCCATTATTAAGATAAAAAGAAAGAGCAAATTTCAACCAATTTTCTTGAGGTTGATTGGTCATAGAAATTGCTTTTTCTACATACTTTAAAGATTTTTTAGATTGTTTTTTTTCTAACAAGCAAATGGCATAAAGAATATAAGCTTCAGGTTTATTTTTATCAGTGATAGAAAACCATTCTTCTAAAAGTTTTTGCCCGTTGTGGTGTTTTCCTAACATTATTGTAATCTGTGCTATAGTGAAAAAAGTTCCAATATGAAGATCATAAGATAATTTTTTAGTCTCTAAGGCTTTATATAAATATTTTATAGCTGAATTGTAATCTTCTTTTTGAGCATAGATAAATCCAATGGTTCTTAATATTTGTGCTTTCTCTCCTTTTTTAATATAATCTTTTTGAGATTGTTCTTTAAGGACTTTGAGAGCAGCAGCATATTGTTTTGTAGAAGCAAGGTCATAAGCGCGTTCCATAAATTTATAAACTTTATCTGAAATTAAGCCTGAAGATTGTTTTTTGATACGAGATATGGCTTGAGTGTTTTTTGTAAAATTATTTTTTATAGGTCTAGCCTTTACAGCATCGGTATTTGCAAAACCAGTCCAAACAAAAAAGTTGGCATAAAGTGAACAAAATAGAATAAAAAGTTTCATTGTTTTTCCCTTATCATACTCTTATTTCCTTACTTTTCTAGTTTAAAATCTAATCGCACCTTTAAATTTTTTTGCATAACAGGCTTATTGTTCACAATTTTTGGTTTGTATTTCCATTTTTGTAAAGCTCTTATAGCACTGTTGTTAAAAATTTGAGGAGGGCTTGATTGCAAAATAGAGATATTTGTAATTGTTCCAAAGGCTGTAATATCAAACTGTAAGATAACAAAACCTTCAGCTCCTATTATGGCTGCCTTTCTTGGATAATTGGGTTCAATTCTTACAATGGGTGTGACCTCTGAATCCCCATAAGAATGAACAGCATCATTTCCAAAAATAGAAAAACTATTTTTATTTAAAATACTTTTTGGTAATTTTAAAGATTGTTGAGGAATAGATAATTTTGGCTTCTGAGGTGTGTTTGGTTGAGTGTTGAGTTTGGGTGTTGTAGGTGGTGTTTGAATTTCTTTTGGTTTTTGAGGCAATCGGCGATCTTTTGTTTTCAACTCATCTATTTCTTTAGAACTTAAAAAATTTATAAAAATATTATCTGTATTTATTTTTGAAAGAGATTTTTTTTGAGAAATAAGTAATGTCATTATATAAAATAGAGTTAAAGTTAAAAAAATCCCTCCTAAAATAGGGTAGATGTAGTTCTTATAAGTTTTTAAAAAAAGATATAAAATCTCTTCCTTGCCTTTAAAAATTTTATGAAGGAAATCTAAATAGTGAGATTTTAAAATAAAATAGTATTTTTTAATAAAATCAATTAGAACATTTTTTAATGTGTAAAAAATATTTTCTAATTGATTCTTAGATTTTTTGAATTTTATAAAAAATTTAAAATTTTTCATAGAATAAATTAAAAGGAGTTTAAGCCATCAGGTTGAGCGGCTACAGAAATGTTTTCAACATGAGCAGCACGAATTTGATCCATAACTTGTATTAAAACACCTGTTTGAGATCTTTTATCGGCTTGGATAACAACACTACCTTCAGGGCTTTCAGCGTGAAGTTTTTCAATGTTTGCACGAACAGAACCAAGCTCTACTTTTCGTTTTTGAATCCATATTTCCCCATTGTCTTTGATGGCTATAAAAATACTAGCTCTTTCTTTTTTTTCTGCTGTTTTTGCTGTTGGTTTTAAAACATCAATACCAGACTCTTTTACAAAGGAAGTGGTCACAATAAAAAAGATAAGAAGGATAAAAACAACATCTAATAGAGGCATTAACTCTATAGTTGCTTCGCTTTCTTGATAATTTTTAAACCTTTTTCTCATATTAAAACTTTAATGTTTTGGTAAAATACTCTATTTTCTTTTTAGATCTTTTTTCTAAATCATTGCTAAAATAAAGCCCAGAGATAGCTGCCACCATTCCTGCCATTGTGGGAATAACAGCCATAGAAATCCCACTCGCCATAAGCCTTGCATTTCCAGTTCCAGTGAAGGACATGATATCAAAAATAGCAATCATACCTGTTATAGTGCCTAAGAGTCCTAAAAGAGGAAAGAGAACTATAAGGGTTTTAATGGCTGTTAAAAACTGATTCAATTCTCTTGAGATTTCAGAAATAAATTTTTGACGAAGTTGTTGTGAAAACCAAGAGTCTTTATTTGTAACTTGAGACCATGAGTTTTGTTTTTCTTTTTCTTTTGTAGGATAAATGTATTTAAAAAAATAATATCTTTCTAAAACAAGAATCCAAAAAGCTAAAAGAGTAAGGAGAATAAACCATAAGGTGGTTCCTCCTTTTTCCATAAAAATATTTATTTCTTCAAAAAAACCCATCATTTTTTTTGTATTGTTTTTTCAGATAAAAATCCTAAACTTTCATTTTCAAAAACCTGTATGAGACTTCGTGCTTTGGTTGAAAGATAATTATAAATTAAAATAAGAGGAATGGCAGCCACTAAACCTAAAACAGTCGTTACAAGAGCTTGAGAAATACCTCCAGCCATAAGTTTAGGATCTCCTGTTCCAAATAAAGTTATACTTTGAAAAGTAGAAATCATACCTGTTACGGTTCCCAATAAACCTAATAGAGGAGCAATAGAAGCTAAAACTTTTAAAGTACTTAGTCCTTCTTGCATGTGAGAAGTTTTTCTTCCAATCACTTCTTCTACTTTTAACTCTAAAGTTTCTATATCTTTATTTTTATTTTCTTCAAAAACTTTTTTAATATCTCCTAAAGGATTATTTTCTAGTATCTTATTTGTATTCATTTGTTCTTTTAAAAGTTTATCTTGTATTCTAAGTCTCCAAAATCTTTCTCCTGAAAAAATCAAACTCAAAATCAAAAGAAGAAGAATGATATAGCCAACAATTCCTCCTTGATGAATTCTTTGAAGAAGGCTAGGGGATTTTATAAAAAGAGAAAGCAGAGATCCTCTAGAAGGGTCAATTCCAAAGGGATGATATCCTTTTTTTGCTTCTTCTAAATCATCAACAAGAGATAGAAAACGACGAGGGGCTTGTTTTGAAAATTCTACAATTTGTTTTGTCTCTGGTTCATAATTTAAATATTTTCCATTAGAAATAAGATTAAAGGCTCCAATACGAACAATTTTTTGAGTCCTTTTATCTCCATTAGGAGTTAACACTTCCTCTTGAAATCGGCTGATTTTTCCTGTTTCTGTCATTTCTTGTTGAATGAGTAGCCATAGTTTTTCTAATTCAGAAGTGATTGGTAATTTTTTTCTAAGAGCCATCTGATTTGGAAAATTCTCCCTGTTTTTATATTCTGCTGAAATAATAGAATCTTCTAGCTGATTTTTTAGATTTCTAGAGGTTTGCTTTACAACTCCAAACAATTCACCTAAAGTTCCTACGGCTAAAGTTAAACGACTTTCTAAATCGGAGAGTTCCTTTTCTTGTTTATCAAACAGAGATTGCAAAGATAGCATAATCAACTCTTCTTTTTTAAGTTCTAATTTAATTTGATTCAATAAGATTTTTTGTTTATTACGGTTCTTTAAAAATTTCAATTCTCGCTTTTTAAGTTCTGGTCTTTGTTCAATTTGATCTTGTTGAACTTTTTTTAGAAGATCACTTAAATTTTTAATTTCTTTATTTTTTCCTAAAGAAAGAGGAGAGAATGAAATAATAAAAAGTATAAATAAAAAATATCTCATAGGGTCACTTCTTTTTGTGGAGCAGGGACAGGAACTTTTAGAAGATCAGGAGCTAATTGTTTTTTAGCAATAGCTAAAGCTTTAGAGATTGAACTTTTATAAGATCTAGAAAGTTTTTTCCAACTTTTTTCTGTATTATCCCAATAAGCTAGATGCTTCTTATTGAGATTTTGATAAATAAGAGCGATACGTCCAACCCTTAAGAAATCAACCGTTAACTCTTTGCCTTTAATCTCTTGTTTTCCTTTGTAGGCAGAGATGGTTCGTCCATATTCATTCTCTATTTCATAGGCTGACAAGAGACGACGATATTTCTCACTAACAGAAATATCTGATCTCTTCATAATTTCTTTAAGTTTTGCAATTCTTTCTTTTCTTTTTTCTAGTAAAAAAGGTGTATCTAGATTTATAAATTGTTCTAAAGAATCTAACATTCTCAACATCAAAGGAAGTATGTCTTTTCTAGTGTCCTTAACTTGCTCTATTTGTTTTCTCAAAGAAATCATTTCTTTTTTTTGATTTTTTATAAATTCTCTCAATTGTTCATTGTATTTTCTAGTATTGTATATTTTTTTTAATGAAAGACGATACTCTTGTAATAATTGTTGAGTTTCATTGTCCAAGATATTGATTTTATTTTGAGAATTTATAGATTCTTTTTCACTTTGTTTTTGTGTACTAACTATTTTATCAAAAACTTTTTTTTTAGCAGAAGAAGAAAAAACTGTGAAAAAAGAAAATAATATTAATAATTTCATTTCTATATTAGTTTTTTGAATCCCACATAAAAATGAGGGCCACGGATTTCATAAAGATCTTCATCAATTTGTGGATCGTTTTTAATCGTATTATCTATAGGAGGGTCATTGAATAAAATGTTTATCCAACCAGCATTTACAATGGTTTTAGAGTCTATAGCCCATTGATAAGATATATCCAAACGATGATGCATAGGTAAAGATTCTAATTGATTATTTAGTTTTGTCACTGAAGCAAAACTATTTAGTTTGAAAGCCATGTTATGGTTTTTATTTTTCCAACCTAATGTGCTAGCCGTTCTCCAACGAGGCAAGCCAAATTTACCTATGTTATCTTTAAAACCTCTTCCTGGAAAACCTTCAGATTTAGAATAAAAAATAACACTCCCTTCTTCTTTTACATAAAAATTTCCACCACGATAATGAATATCAGGTAAGAAGGCCAACAAAGCGAAATCTAAGCCAGAAATTTCAGAACTTGACATATTTATAGTTTTTGCATCTATACCTGGTAAGCCTTCCTTACTTCTAGAATTTAATATAGGTTTGTATGGATTTGTTGAATCTCTATTGATAATGATTCCTTGTTTAGCAACAAAATCTTTCCCTTTTTTTAACTCTACTTTTATGGTGTCCTCACTAATACCATTTCCAGGAGATCCATTTGTTTTGATATACCATCCATCTAAGGTGAAGCTTATATCTTCATTGATTTGAATAACAGAGCCTAAAGAAGCAGAAAGACCTTTTATTTCTTTTAGGTTTTTATTATTTTTAATTTCAACATGATATTGCCTGTCGTTACAGTATTCTCTTTTTGAAAATACATTTACTAGTTTTTCTAATTTTGTTTTTGATTCTTGTGGTAAATCCTTTTTCTCAATAGTTTCTTGTTGATCTGCAAGAAAATCTTTAACAAGAGTTTCTTGTAAATCAGAAATATCTCCAGATGCTTTCAATTGATTGAAACAAGCAATGTAATCAATAAGACCCCTACTAAATCCTTCTGATTTTGATCCATAAAGGCTATGTAAAGAAGGTGCAGTAAAGGAAGTTCCTATACTACCTCTCAATAAAAAAGAATCTCTGGGTTGATATCTAAAAGCCACTTTTGGATTAAAAGTAAAAACTCCTATGGATTTATTATCTTCGCTTTCATCGAGTTCATTGGATTTATTATCTTCGCTTTCATCAACTCCATTGGATTTATTCTTTTCGCTTTCAGCGAGTCTATTTAAATCAAAATAATAATCTCCACGACCTGCTAATTGAATCTCAAAACTATCAAAAGGAGAGTAAGTCGCTTCTCCAAAGAAAGAACTTATTTTTCTTGATCCAGAACCATCCGAGCCTGCATTTCCTAAAATATTACCAGATTTAACTTTAGGATCTGCTTCTTCTGTATAATTTTTATAGAATTGTTGAACTCCAAAAGCTGTATCAACAGCTCCTATGTTTCCAGAAAAAATGAGGTCCGTTGATAAAAGGACAGAAGAATTATGATCTATAGATTTGTACATAGCCTCACTCAAATCTCTTTGGCTTGAATTATAAGGGTCATAGATTCCTTCATTGACTAATTTTATAATTGTATCTTTAACAAGAAGTCCTGAGAAATTATCTTTTTTATAGGTTCCAGATATTTTTACATTTGCATCCCAATCCCAATTTGAAGACAGATAACCTTTAGCTCCAAAAGCTGTATCCATTGTTAGATAATCAGTTAATGACATTCTAAACCCCGATTCTTTAAAGCGATAAATGAGTCTTCCTTTAACACCTGTATGAGTAGATAATTTATGTCCTGAATCTAATGGAATAGCCCCTGGTTGAGGAGGGTATTGGTAAGAAGTTCTTTTATAAGAAGATAGAATTTGAGAGTAAAGATTCATTCCTTTCCACTTATAGTCTCCTTGAATGTATCCAGAAAACTGAGCAATTTGAGGCAATGTATGTATGTATTCTGAAAAATTATAGGAACATTCTGTTTCTTTTCTACTTTCTACAGGACAAGAATCTGAAATAGAAATCCTACTATCTTCAAAATGTATAGCAGGGTGAACGCTCGTAGGGCTAATATTTTCTATAGACCATTTTCTATCTGATGCAAAAATACTATCATTCAAACGAAATTGTAAAGCACCTGTAACAGACCCTCTTGGATGGGTGTTTCCCCAAACGACGGCTCCCTCTAAACGATGACCCCCTTTATAAAAGGGATAAAGAGTAGGGGAGATACGGCCATAGTATCCTGTTCCTGAAAAATTTTCTTTCATGATAAAGTTAATAACTCCACCTAGAGCATTAGAGCCATAAATAGCTGAAGAACCGTCTTTAATGATTTCTATTCGTTCAACGGCATATATAGGAATAAGATGAAGATCAACGGCTTCCGCATTAGGATCTTCTATAACTCTTCGCCCATTGATTAAAATAAGAGCACTTGCACCATGAACTCCTGTAAAGGCTTCACCAGCAATAGAACCTCCTGTGCTTTCACGAGCTACACCGAAAGGAGCTATATTTGTATCTCTTAAAACATCAGCTACAGAATTGTATCCTGAATTTTCTAAATCTTCTTTATCTAAAATCAATAAGGGTGAAGGTCCTTCAATATTAATTCGTTTAATACGAGACCCTGTAACCTGTATTCTTTCCACATTATTGTTTTCAGCCGAAAAACTGAAGAAAGGGTTTAAACCCAATAAAATGACCAACATAAGAATGAATTTCATAATTTTTCCCCTTTAATTTAACACTTTTCTAAAGCAAAGAACTTAGCATAAAATTTTTTAAAAACAAATAAAAAAAGTTGTTTTTTTAGCTAGAAAGAATGAATTTTAATCTTATAAGTTAGTTTGAAAATATCTAAAACATCTTTTTAAGTGATGCTATGTCTTAATTTATTATTGACAAAAAATCCTCTATAGATAGACTAACCAAATATCTTGAAATAAGAAATACAATTCAAAAAGGAGTATTTATGAAACTTATATTTTTATTATTAACGGCGATGACTATAACATCTTGTAAGAATAAGGATTCAAGAACTAAATCTGAAATAGCTAGTGGCTTGGAAAGACTGGTTCAAAATGCAAAACCTGAAAAAATTCCTTCTTTACTTGTTAAAGAATACAAATCTTTGTTTTGTAAGATATATGATGAAGAATCAAAATGTCATAAAAATATTAAAGAAGATTCAGTAACTACTGAAGACGCTTATTTAAAGGCTGTCAATACTTGTAGTCCACCAGAACAAGCTTTTTTATTAATTATGGAGATAGGTTATACAAGTGGAATTGTTAACAATGTTGATATTCCATCCGATCAACAGGAAGCCGTAGCAGATGAAATTGATAAGGCTTTAAATGCAGATGAATTTTTTAGCAAAGATAAAGATCCATCCATTAGAGATGAAATAAAACATTATTATTCCAATAAAAAACATGATTCCAGCCCTTCAAAGAGTGATAATCCTGCATCAGCATGTGATGATGGAGACTTTAAATGTTATTACAGTGCTTATAAAAAAGTTGTTAATTCTTTAAAAGAATCTTGTAACTGATTTGATTTCTTAGAAGATAATGAAGTTTAAAAATATTTATTAAATCAATAAGAGTTTTATTTAATTTTTATATTATCTACTGTGTATAGTGTTTGTTTTTTATAAAATCCAAAAATAAATTACGCTATTTATTAAATCAATAAAATTATAAAGTAAGAGATATTTTATAACTTTCTTCTTTGTCTTTAGATTCTAAAATGGTAAGAGCCTTTTCTGGAATATGTCCTGCTTTAAGAATATCTTGTTTGCAAAATTGAAATAACTTTATTTTATTGGAGGGGATAGTAATAGAAATTGTTTTAACTTCTGTGGCAAGACTTTTTTGTTGAGAGGATTTTTCATTTCGTATGAGTTCTAAAATAGAAAAAGCAAGTTCTATAGTTTCTTTTGAAGTGAACTTTTTGTCAGAAATAAGAGGTGTAGGCCATTTAGAATTATGAATAGAATTTTGTTCTTCTTTATATCTCCAAGACCAAACCTCTTCTGTAATATAGGGGAGATAAGGAGCAAAAAGTTTTAAAAACAAATACAAACTATAGTCTAAAGAGAGAAGCCCTGAAAGTCCTTCTGGCTTATCTTTCAGCTGATAGGTTCTAGATTTAATAAGTTCTAAATAGTTATCACAAAAGATCCAAAAAGTTTTTTCTATAAGATCAAGAGATAAAGAATATTCAAAATTTTTAAGATGAGAGCTTGCTTGCTCCACTAGGACTTCAAGTTTTACCAACCAACTTTGATCCACTGGCTCAGTGATAGAATTTATATTGTTTTTTAAATAACTAATAGAGAACTTTTGATCTTCCACTTGAAGATTTACAAATTTTGCAGCATTAAAAATTTTTGTTGTTAGTCTTTGACCCGTTTTAAACATTCTCTCTTCATAGACAGTGTCTTGGCCTAAACGAGATTTTGTTGCCCAATACCGAACAGCATCTGCAGAATAATTTTTAATGGTTTGTTCAGGAGTGATAATATTTCCTTTTGATTTACTCATTTTAGAGCGATTGGGATCTACAACCCAACCACTGATAGCAATATTTTTCCATGGAGGGCATTTTGTATGAAAGTAAGATTTTACAATAGTATAAAAAGCCCAAGTTCGTATAATTTCATGAGCTTGTGGGCGTAAATCTGCAGGAAATAGTTCGTTATGTCTTTTCAAATCATAAACCCAGTGACTACTAATGAAGGGAGTTAGGGAAGAGGTGGCCCAAGTGTCCATAACATCAGGAGTTGCTGTGAAACCATTGGCTTTATCCCTTTGTTCTTCTTTATAGCCTTTAGGAGCCGTTTTCATAGGGTCTGTAGGAAGTTGAGAAGCTAAGAGAACATTTTTATAATCAATTTCAGAATTAGAATGGATAGGATACCAAATAGGAAATGGCACACCAAAGAATCTTTGCCTAGAAATGCACCAATCTTGATTTAAATTTTCAACCCATTGCTCATATCTTTTATAAAAAGAAGGAGGGTGCCAAATCACTTTTTTACCATATTCAATCAATTCTTGTTTATAATCTAAAATTTTTATAAACCATTGTCTGGTTGGTATCAATTCTAAAGCTTGATCTCCTTTTTCATAATATTTTACAAATTGAGTGGTTGCTTTTGGTTCTCCAACTAAAACATTTTCTTCTTTTAAAAGATCAACTATTTGTGTTCTTGCTTTTAAAACTTTTAAACCACAAAGGGTTGCGTAATACTTTTTTGCTTTTTCTGAATCTACACTTTTAAAAATTTCTTCTTGAAAAGAAATTTCTTTTAATCGTCCTTGTGAAGTCAAAATTTGTTTTAAAGGTAAAGAATGTTTTTGCCAAAAATGAACATCCTCCATATCTCCAAAGGTGCAAATCATTAAAATACCTGTTCCTTTTTCTGGATCAGCATGAGAGGAGGGAATGATGGGAACTTCGGCTCCAAAAAGGGGAGTGATGGCTGTTTTAGAAAAGAACTTTTTATAACGATCATCTTCTGGATGAGCTGTTACAGCAACACAGGCTGCTAGAAGCTCTGGGCGAGTTGTTGAGATCGTAAATTGCCCCCCTCCCTTTACTTCAAAACGAATATCATGATAAAAACCCTGTCTTTCTCTATCTTCAATATCTGCTTGGGCAATTGCCGTTTGAAAATTCACATCCCATGATACAGGGGTAAAGCGATTTTCAATTAGATTTTTTTCATAAAGATCTAAAAAAGATTTTTGTGAGATTTTTTGAGAATGTGCCCCAATAGTTTCATAAGTTTGATTCCAGTCAACAGATAAGGCTATATGAGACCATAGTTTTTTATATTTTTTTTCATCTTCTAAGACTTGCTGATGACAAATTTCTAAAAAATTTTTACGGGATACAGGGCGAAGAGGAACTTTCTTTGTTTGTTTTTCTACGACTAAGTTTTTTTCATAATTTTTCATGGGATCACAGTAAATACCATAAAGAGTTTGGATTCTTTTTTCTGTAGGAAGTCCATTATCATCCCAACCCATAGGATAAAAAACATTTTTACCAAGCATTCTTTGAAAGCGTGCCAAAACATCCGTTTGAGTGTAGCTAAAAACATGACCAATATGTAAAGACCCTGAAATTGTAGGAGGAGCTGTATCTATAATAAAATTGTTTTCTTTACTTAGTCCAGGCTTATAAGCATAGGTGTTATTTTCTAACCAAGCCTTTTGGTACTTCGTTTCTATTTCCGATGGATTGTATTTTTTTAACTTCATCATTTTAAATTTTTTCTAGAAAAATAGTAAATGTTTTTTTTCTAAAAAGAAAGCTTTTTTTACCTTGATAACTATACAAGAAATAACCATTATGATACTTAATTGTTATGGCTGATAAAAACAATAAATACTCTGAAAATGTTCCAGGACTGTTCTATGTAGATAGGGAGTGTATCAATTGTGATGCCTGTGTTTTAGCAGCAGAAAATCATTTTAAGCTTCATGAAGAAGAAGGCTATGCTTTTGTTTATAAACAACCTCATACACCTGAAGAGATGGAACATTGTAAAGAGGCTTTAGAATGTTGTCCTGTATCGGCTATTGGAGATGATGGAAAATGATAAAATCGGTACTTAAAATTTATGACACAGCAGAGAGAAAGAAAAAGGAGTTTATCCCTATTGATTCTCCTTTTGTAAAAATATATTGCTGTGGTCCTACAGTTTATGATTATTTGCACATTGGAAACTTTAGAGGAGCTGTTTTTTACAATTTTCTTAGAAATTGGTTGGAGTTTTTAGATTATAAAGTGAAATTGATTTATAATTTTACAGATATTGACGATAAAATCTTAAACCGCTCTAAAAAGGAAAATGAGTCACCAGATAAGATTTCCAAAAAATACATCCAAGAATTTGAGAAAGACTTTAAAGATCTTAAACTAAGACCTCATACCGCAAATCCTAAAGCCACAGAAACTATTCATGAAATAATCACTCTTATTGATAGTCTCATTCAACTTGGGATAGCCTATGAAGCAGATGGAGATGTTTTTTATTCTGTTCGTTCTTTTAAAGACTATGGTTATTTAAGTGGGAGAAATATAAAAGATCTTTTAGTTGGAGCGAGAGTAGATGTAAACAAAAAAAAGAAAGACCCTTTAGATTTTAGCTTATGGAAAAAAAGCAAACCTGAAGAAAATTGGTCTTGGGATAGTCCTTGGGGAAAAGGACGTCCAGGATGGCATATTGAATGCACAGCCATGATACATAAATTTTTAGGTCAAGAAATTGATATTCATGGTGGAGGAACAGATTTAATTTTTCCTCATCATGAAAATGAAATAGCTCAATCGGAAGCCATTTGTAATAAAAAATATGTCCGTTATTGGATTCATAATAATATGATAGTTACAGCAGGGGATAAGATGTCTAAATCTTTAGGTAATATTATGACTATGAGAGAGTTTTTAAAAAAATATCCGGGAGAGATTTTTAAATATCTTATTTTATCAAGTCACTACCGTTCACAAGTTCAATTTTCTCAAACCACCATTTATCAATCTATTGCATCACTTGCAAGAGTTTACTCTTATTTTGTAAAGGCTGAAAATATTTTAGAATCCAATCCAACAAAAAAGAAACTGCATACGGATTTTCAAAAAAAAATTAAAACAGCAGAGGAAGAAATTATTAATGCCTTTAATGATGACTTTGCAACACCAAAAGCTTTTGCTTCTTTTTTCTCTGTAATCAATCAATTTGCTTTTCTTTTAGAAGATAAACTTACTTCTCTTCAAGAACAAACTTGGTGTTCTGAACAGTTGCTTTTGTTTTTTAAAAAATATGGAAAAATGCTATCCCTTTTTCAAGAACCTCCTAAGGAATTTTTGAAAAATCTAGATGACTATCTTTTAAAGGAAAAAGGATTGACTAGAAGTCATGTGAATAAAATGTTAGAACAACGAAGTTGTGCAAGGAATAAAAAGGATTTTCAAACATCTGATAAGATAAGAAAAGAATTAGAAGATTTAGGGATTGAGATAAAAGACACATCCACAGGAACCTTTTGGGAGGTTAAAAAACATTTTTCAAGAGAGATTTAATTTATTCTCTATCATAAGGTCTAGGTTCTATTTTTCTCACTTTTTTTATGCTATAATAGCTATATATGAAAACAAAAATTCGTAGAAATAAAGATATATTTTTTATAGATTTAGAGGGGATTTTGGACTTAAGTGGTGTAGATAGCCTCAGTTCTTTTTGTTTTTCAAACTTAAAAAAGAAAAAAATTGTTTTTAACTTAACCTCTCTCAATTTTGTAGGTTCTATAGGTGTAGATGTTTTTTCTAAAACTTTAGAAAATGTAGATAAACAAAATCAATTAAAAGTATGTTGTGCCAGCTCAGAGTTTGAAAAAATTTTAAACAATGAAGGGCTTTCTGTTTATAGAACAGAAGAAGAAGCCATTTCTGCTTTTTAACTAATCAAAATGAATACCTGCTAAGATGTCATTGGCTTTCGTTGTTGATGAAGAATCTTCTATTGAATCTTTTTTCTCAGAAGAAGGTGAAACAAATGTTAAATCTTTTGTGGAAGATGTATTCTTAAAGCTAAGAGAATTTACTTCTTCTTTTTTTTGTGTCTTTTTTGAATGAGTTTCATTAAAAGATACACTAAGATTTTTATTTAATTTTTGTAGGGATTGAATTTGTTGTTCTTTTTTCTCTAAAGATTGTTGGATTTGATGCCATAAACTATGAAGATTTTTATTTTGTGTGATTAAATATTCATTCTTAGATATTTCTTTTTTCATTCGTAACGTCATTTCTCTATTAGAATTTTCCAAAGCAAAATGACTTGTCTTTAACCTATGAGTTTCCTGTTGCAGTTGCTCTAAATGAGTTTCTATTTCTTTCATTTGTTTTTCTTTCATAGATTTAAAAATTTCAGAACGCCTTCTTTCATTTAAAAAATCATTTTCCATTTCTGTTCTGATATGTTGAAGCCTTTTTTTATAAGAAATATCAAGATTATTTATTCGTGACTCATATTCGTTTTTGACATTTTGAATAGATCTCTCTTTGACTTCATTGAATTTGGAAGATTGGAGTTCTAATTTTAATTTTAAAGATTGAATTTCATCTAAATAGGTATTTTGTAATTTAGCAAGTTCTTGTTTTTGTTTGCTTTTAAGATTTTGTAACTGTTGAGCAATATCTTGACCAGATTTATTTTTAATATTCAATTCTGTAGTCAAAGTATGTATTTCATTTTGTTTTTCTGAATTTAATGTTTTTCTTAAATTTT
Source organism: Bdellovibrionales bacterium (assembly GCA_963692945.1). GTDB lineage: Bacteria > Bdellovibrionota > Bdellovibrionia > Bdellovibrionales > UBA1609 > JACOND01. The sequence continues at coordinate 1,049,142 of OY843585.1, read as the reverse complement.
CTTTTTCTATTTCAAAGTTTTTTTGATTTTGTTCTAATAAATTCTTGAATCGTAAAACTTCTGCTGAGTTCATTTCTACTTCTTTGGATTTGGATTTTAACTCTTTATGAATTTTCATATATTTTTTACGAAAAGACATTAAGGTTTGATTAAACCCTTCTTCTTGTTGAGATACAATGGTTCTTAAATGGCTATAGTTTTCAGATAAAGTTTGATTTTCTTGTTGATAGAATTGGTAGAGATGAAGTTGATTTTCATAAGATTCATTTTCCTTTAAGAGGTCTTCTTGTTGATGTTTTAAAATTTGAACAAGATTATGTAAATCTTCTTCCTTCTGAGAGAAGTGTTGTTTTTTATTATTTTCAGATTCCATCCCAGCTTTTAATTGACTTAGATTTTTTTCTTGATTTTCTTGTATCTTTTTAGATTCAAAATATTGCTTTTCTAAATTTTTAATTTGATTGACATAAACCATTTCTTTTTTTGTTAACAATAAAATTTCACTCTCTTTCTCTTGAATGAGAGAGTTTACTTTATAGATTTGATTTTTGATTTTCTTATGAGCTTCTTTCACTCTCTCACGGTAGTTCATATAGTGAGCCAATTTTTGATTGGCTGTTTGATTTTTGATAATGTCAGATCTTTCATTGATAAGTTTAAAGCCATTCACTTTTAACCCTTTCAATTCTTTTTTTAGTCGCAAAGACTGTTCATTAAAATTTCTTTGTTGTCTAGCAAAAAGAGAAATCTGCCCTTTGAGACTATCCACCTTAGTTTTTAAAAAATTATTTTTTACATCTAATCTTGATTTTTCTTCTAAGAGTGAACAAACTTCAGTTTGTAAAATGCCATTTTGTCTTCCTGTAGAAGAAAGGCGAGAAAGAAGTTGAGCATTTTTTTTATAAAGTAGATCTAAGTCTTCAGAATTTATAACATCATAAACATCTGTTTTTTTAGTTATAGAATTTATTGAGGCATTAGAGGTATAAATGTCTTCAGGTTTTAGTTTTTTTTCTGAGTTGCTAGTCACTTGTTGCCTCTTTTAGTCAAATTGTTCCAAGAGTTTAAAAAATTGTCAAAAAATAAGCTTTTTCTAAGGGTTTTTATGCTTTGTGTAAGCCAGCCTATAGTCTGAATATTTTTTAAATCCTCTTAATATCTTCTTTTGTAAAGACTTCAAAGAAAAAACCTTTTAAAATAGTAAAAACTTAAAGGTTGATTTCCTATGTTAAATAAAAAATGGATTTTTTATTTTTATTGTTTCCTTTTTTCTTTTCCTGCTTTTGCTAAATACCAAGTCTGTTCTATTACTATTAATTCTGCTGATGAGATAGAAGTTTTTAAAGAGCATTTATCTCCTGAAAAATTTGAATTTGTAGAGCTGTTACCACAAAACAAAGAACATTATAAAACTCATGACTCTCATTGGTTTTACGATGCCTGTAAAAAAAATTACAAATGTGACATCTTAGTTATTTCTGGTCATTTTGGTGGAACTTTTTTTGGGAAGTCTGGGTTCACATTACCTACAGAATTACTTGAAGAGCAATCCTGTAACAAGTCTTGTTCGCAAATTCTTTCAAATGTGAAAGAGATTTTTCTTTTTGGATGCAATACCCTGTCAGATAAAACAAAAGATACCAGAACCTATGAACAGTATCTCAAAGTTTTATTAGATGATGGTATGGCAAGAGAAACAGCAGAAAGAGTCGTGGCGGCTCGTTATTCTCCTTTAGGAGCTCCTTTTCATAAGCGTATGAATTTTATATTTTCAGGATCAAAATCAATTTATGGTTTTGATCAATTAAGTCCTTTAGGAAAGCATATCAGCGGTTCTTTAAAAAATTATTTTAAATCCATCAATAAACGATATGGAAGTTACTATAAATACATTCATAATAAATCTTACGAACGTAAAGAAAATACAGAGTTACTTACAAATTTAAAACATACAACAATTAGTCAAGCTTATTTACCTTTAATTACTAAGGATATAAAGGATCAAATTCTATTTCAAAATAAATGTATTCTGTTTGATAACAAAGTTCCTTTTATCAAAAGAGCTGAATCTCTAAAAAATATTTTTGAATCAGATAACTCAGGTTCTGCCTTTTTTGCTATAGAACATTTTTTAGGAAATTATCAAAGTAAAATGGTAGAAGGGGAGGGGAGAGAGATATTTCGTAATTTGAAAAACAATGAAACTTTTTCTCAAAAATTTAAATCTTTCTATAAGCATCTCAACCATCTTCCTTATATGAAAATAGTTTATTTGAATATTTTAAAAAGATTTCAGTGGATAGATTATCTAGAGTTAAAAACAAAAATGAAGGAAAGCATTGTAAGTTTAGTTAAAAATCCAGACAGTGAATCCTACATGTCTATTAATTTACTTATAGCGGATAATCAATTAGATAAAAGAAAGTTTTTCTTTACAGAAAAGGATTTACCAAAAGGTTACATTAAAAATATTTGGAGTTTACTTATTTTAGAAAAATTACAATATGAATCTCCTCATCTTCAACAAGAAATTCTTGATTTTTGCTATGATAATAGAAAAGATAAAATAACATTTTGTTATCAATCTCTTAATACTCTAGCTCATATAAAACCTAAACATGACATTGCTTTAGAAGTTTCAAACTTTTTAAATGAGAACGATAACGGGTTGATTTTTTATACTTTAAGATTGTTAGGACAAAGTCCAATCACAAATTATAGTACTCATGCTAAAATGGCTACTTTTTTAAACCATAGTGAACCTTGGATACGAGATGAAGCTTTAGATGCTTTGTTATTCATAAAAACACCTCATGCAGATATACAAGAAAAATTGGCTGAGATTTTAAATCATAGTGATACAAAATTGGCTGAGCGTATTTTGTCTTCTTTTAGTCAAGTGAATATTGTAAGTGAAAAGGCTATGAGTCATATCGTTTATTATATTCATGAGAATTTGGAAAATCGCAATCTTTTTCAAAATGGAATTGCATCCTTCAAAAGCAGTTTGAATCTCTCAGATTTTACTTTAGATTATTTTTATAAACTTTTAGAATCAAAGAAAGATTTATCTATTTTGTATTTTACTTTAGAAACTTTATCTCAAATGAAAATAAAAGACTTGGGTATTTATTATAGAATAAGTCAATTTTATAAAGAGCCGGATAAGAAGATAAGAAGAAGTGTTTTGAACCATATAAGCTCTTTAAATTGGTTTCATCCAAATGTTCAATCTGAATTGGTTTATTTTCTTCAAGATGAAAGTAGAAAAGTACGTTACTTAGCAGTTCAATTGTTTAAAAATATTGAAAATTTAACACAAGAAACTGTAAATATTATCGTGTCTTTAGAAGGTTCTAATAAAGAAATAGATGATCTTATTTCGTTTTTGCGAGATAAATAAATTAGTAGGGTTTCAAAAACAGGGTATAAATAGGGGTTTTTCTATGTTCATTATCAATGAAACATAATAATACTTATCGGGGATTTATAACCAAACACCAATCTTGGACTACCAACTACATATCCGTAATTGAACATCCCATCTATTTGTTTAATTAAACAACTCTTTTAAAAAAACCATTCTAACTTGTCTGAACATCCTAAAGCTCCTAATGAATATAAACAGGCTGTTACTAAACACATAAAATCAAAAAAAGATTTTTATAAAGAAAAAAAAGGGTTTAAAGATATTGATGATGAGTATAGAATTTCTGTTGACGAACACGAAAAGTTTTTAAAAAAATATAATAAAGCTGTCAAAGAGTATAATAAAAAACCTAAAGAATAAAAATTGTCTATGATTTACTATATGCCCATTATTTTAATTGGAAAAATTTATACCTTAAACGGCAAAAGAAGAATTCAAAATAAAAATCTCCATTTAATATTATTTGGAACAATGATCTTTAGAGTAGTGATCTGAATATTTCCAGATACATTTATAAAAGTTTTCTGCAAAAACTTCTTCGGATTGATATTTACTACAAGAAGGTCTAAGACAACTATCTATTTTGTTTGAATAGGCATGGGTAATACTAACGGTTATATCTATTGAAATAGCCATATAGTCAAACATATCTTCACGAGAATCCCTAATAGAATTACAGAAGTCAGAATCAATATTATTACACTCTTTTTCAAATTTCAAATTATCACAGACATCATTATTATTAGACTTAGTTTCTTCCATAAATGCTTTTGTATCTTCTATAAATTCTGGTATATTTTCACAAGTCATAGACGATGATGAAAAAGTTTGAAAAGAGAAGAAAAGAAAACTAAAATAAATAAAGCCATTTTTATTAAACATAAGAGTTAACATTCCATCAGGTTTATAAATTTTTGTAAGTATAAAAGAGTACATTCTTTTCTCTGCTCTACAGATGTAACTTTACTTACACAAACATCTGTATCCTTATCCAATTGTTGTATCTTTTCTGGAGTGTACAATTTTAAAAGTTCTGACTTATATTTTTGTATTGTTTCCCCCATAAGTTTTGCACAACTACTTCCTCCAGAAACAGGATCAGCAACAAGAAAACAATCATAGCTTTTTTTATAACTGTTACAGACTTCTGTTTTAAAATCTTTTGTTTTAACATTGGGACAGCCAACTAAGAAAAAACTAAAAATGAGTATTATGTATTTCATTTTACGGCTCCTTACTTTTTTGACTTACTGATAGTAATTTTAATATCCGATATAGACTTTGAGCAATACAAATATCACTAAAAATGTCACTTTAGTCTTATAACATGCATTATAATTGATATGGGACTATTTTAAAGAGAATGGCATTCAGCAATTTCTTCAGATACATTCATAGATTCTATACTGTTTTTCTTAACACAAGTTATATCTGAACAATTATCTAATGTATTCTTTATTCTTTTTAATCTTTCTTTGTATCCTTTTTTTATGGCCAAAGTTTTAATAACAGATACATATTGTTTTGCCCTAACTTCATGACCATAACAGAAAAAAGACCATAAGCTAGTTTCAAGACAAGATTTAAATTCACTAAAAGAAGTACACATTTCCTCTTTATTGACTGGTATTGTTAGATCCTGTGCTCTAACAGAGAATAAAGAAAAGAAGATAATAATAAATAGAAAGTATTTCATAAAGAATATTTTTACATAGATTTAGAAAATTTAAAAGATTTTTTAAAAGAGTTGTTTAATTAAACAAATAGATGGGATGTTCAATTACGGATATGTAGTTGGTAGTCCAAGATTGGTGTTTGGTTATAAATCCCCGATAAGTATTATTATGTTTCATTGATAATTAACACAGAAAAACCCCACTATTTATGCCATGTTTTTGCACCTTATAGTTTATTTATCTCGTAAAAACGAAATAAGATCATCTATTTCTTTATTAGAATGTTCTAAAGACACGATAATATTTACAGTTTCTTGAACAATTCCTTGATCTACCAGAAAATTCTACAAAAAGTTTCATTAAACTTTGTAATCATTTTAAAACTAGATATATATGATAAAGGAATCTCTAACAAAAAGGTTATCTATGACTTTAATACCATACAAAATAAAAACAGTTTCATTTTCACTCTGTTTCGTTTTAAGTTCTTTTGCACATTCTTCAGAACTACATAAAGCTGTTACAATTGGAGATACAAAAAAATTGTCTGTTCTTTTATTAACTACTGAAATACATGAGAGAGATAAAAACAATCAAACCGCTTTGCATGTAGCTGTTAAATTAAAAAGCCTAGAATCTATCAAACTTCTTTTAAAAGCCGACATCTTTATTGATGGTTATGATAACTATAAAAAGACAGCTCTTCATTGGGCTGTTGAAAGTGAATTTTTGGAAGCCATCCAACTACTCATTAGACAAGGTGCTGATCTTCATATAGAAGATAATAAAGGTAACACTCCTCTTTCTATGTTAAAAAAGAATAGAAAACTTTCAAATTATTTTTCAATACCTAAAAGAACTTTAAACAAATGTGTTAGAATATTTGAAAAAGTTAAGATGAGTGATATTATGGCATCCACTCCTCTCATTAGAAAGATCACAAACCAACCTCCCGTTAATAAAGCTTTTAGAGATGCAGTAGCATTTAAGGATTATAAAGTTCATCCCTTTATTTTTTGAGCCAATTTTCTTGATCCAAAAACAATGACTTTTCTTTTTGAAAGTTTTTCATTTTTTTATCAAACTCCTCTTTTCCTTCAAAAGAGAGGATTAGAAAAACGAGCCGACTTAAGAACTTTTACAAACTCTTTAAAGTTATAAGCCTGCTTTTTTAGAAGTTTTTGAATGCTTTCATCCTTTAACTCACCTTCAACCAAAACATTTTGAATATTTTGAATAAAAACACGAATTGGAAAAACAAAACTATGTCGGTATAAAAGAATATCTTCTATCTGCTCTACAGGTCTTAAAGCTCCAAACTTACCACCTAAACCAACAAAGCAGACTGGTTTGAATACAAAAGATTCAGGATAATGCCAATGATCTATAAAGTGTTTAATAAGACCAGGCATTCCCCCGTTATACTCTGGACAAATAATAATAAGTGCTTCCGCTTGAGCCACTTTATCAAGATAGGGTTTAATATCCGATAAAGACTCTTTGAGATAAGGTTTGTTTATAATTTTAGAAAAAGGGACTTCCTTTAAATCAAGAATTTCCACACTTTCTTCTAATTTTTTGTAAAGACCCTGAATTATCTTTGCAACTTGAAGTGTTAAAGACTCTTGTCTAGTTGTAGCTGTAACAATAAGTTTCAAATGAATAACCTATATTAGATTTAAAATGGAGAAAATAATCTACCAAGAAGATTTTATAATTCCCGGTATGAGACCCTTATGAGCTAATTGTCTAAATACTAACCGTGAGATACCAAATTTTCTATAATTTCCACGAGATCGTCCTGTTATACTACAACGATTTACAACTCTACAACGAGAACCATTTTTAGGAAGTTTTTGTAATTGAACGGAAGCTATGTATCTTTCAGCTGGAGAAAGATTTATGTTAGAAGTTTTAGTACGTAATTCTTTACGAATAGGTTCAAGTTTTTCCGCTAAAATTTTCCTTCTTTTATTTTTTGCAATAGAACTTTTTTTAGCCATAATTTAAATAGTAATACCTAAATAAATAATAAACTTCAAGATATTTTTATAAGAGATAAAAAAAAGGCGATGTAAGCAAATCCTAAGCTTTTTAAGCATCCCTGCAAAATACATCGCCCCCCGCTCTTTAATGCTAAGGCACTAAAATCTTATAAATCAAGCATTTATTAGACTTTTATACTTATTTAATAAAAACCATACACATTGATTACTTTTTCATCATAAAATCTTAAAAAATCGCTAAAATATAAGAAAAATAAAGAATTTTTAGAGCTGTAAGAAATTTAAGTTAGTTTTTTAGTTATTCTTCTTTTTCCTTGCTCAGCATAATATAGATATAGTAATAATTAGATTCCTAAAAAATAGGGAGTAATAAACTATGCCAGTACCCAAAAAAAGAACGAGTCGCTCTCGACGTGGTATGAGAAGATCTCATAGAGCCTTATCTTTTGAAGGAGTTGGAAAATGTTCTAATTGTGGATCCCCTATCCGTTCCCATCATATTTGTTTATCTTGTGGCTATTATAAAAATCGTCAAATCTTAGGTTAATCACTTACACATTGAGTTAATACTTCTACTTAGAAGTAAAATTTAATAATTTACTTTAAGACACTTAATGTATGGTAAAAGTATGGATATTGAAAAAAGAGTTATAGAAATCACATCACAACAACTCAATTTAGAATCTAAAAAAGTAACCCCTGAAAATCATCTTGTCCAAGACTTAAAAGCAGATAGTCTTGATCTTGTAGAAATAGTGATGTCTTTAGAAGAATCTTTTAATTTGCAAATACCGGATGAAGAAGCAGAAAAATTTTCCAAATTAAAAGACCTTATTGAATATATAAAAAAAAACAAAAACTAAGTGACTTATTCATTACCACTTTTAATTTCTAGTGATCATGCAGGGTTTGACCTAAAAAATTTATTAAAAACTCATAGACCTCGTATCAATTGGAAAGACCTTGGTCCCTTTACAAAAGACCGAACAGACTATACAGATTGGGCAGAAAAATTATGTCTTCAGATACAAGGTAAAATATTTGGAGTTCTTATTTGTGGAACAGGTCAAGGCATGTGTATGAAAGCTAATAAAATTTCATTCATAAGAGCCGCTCTTTGTTGGGATAAAGAAATAGCAAGGTTAGCAAGGGCACACAATGATGCCAACGTCTTATGCTTACCTGGACGATTTCTACATCTTGAAAAATCTTTAAATATTTTAGATACTTTCTTAGAAACAAATTTTGACGATAACTCTGTTTATAAAAAAAGGGTTGCAAAAATAAAATGACAAATTTCACATTTTTAAATCAAACAGATGAAGAGGTTTATCAATGGATACAAAAAGAATTTCATCGTCAGGTAAACGGTTTAGAGATGATTGCTTCTGAAAACTATGTTTCTCAATCGGTTATGGAAGCTCAAGGTTCTGTTTTAACAAACAAATATGCAGAAGGATATCCCTATAAACGTTATTATGGAGGTTGTGAATTTGTTGATAAGTGTGAAGAGATTGCCATTGAAAGAGCAAAAGAAATATTCAATGTTCCTTGGGCTAATGTTCAACCCCATTCTGGTTCTCAAGCAAATATGGCTGTATTTTTATCAGAGTTAAAACTTCAAGAAAAAATAATGGGACTAGACTTAACTCATGGAGGACATTTAACTCATGGTTCACCTGTTAATTTTTCAGGGTCTCTTTTTCAATCTGTATTTTATAAGCTCAATCCAAAAACAGAACTATTAGACTTTAATTTAATTGAAGATATAGCTAAAAAAGAAAAACCCAAAATTATTATTGCAGGTTATAGTGCTTACCCTCGTTCTATTGACTTCAAATCCTTTAGAGAAATTGCAGATCGTGTAGGAGCAAAATTAGTTGTAGATATGGCTCACATTGCAGGTTTAGTGGCTGCAGGAGTTCATCCCTCCCCTGTTCCTTGGGCTCATTATATAACCTCTACAACACATAAAACTTTAAGAGGTCCAAGAGGTGGTCTTATTTTATGTTCTGAAGAAGAACTGGCTAAAAAAATAAATTCCAAAATTTTTCCAGGAATACAAGGAGGACCTTTAGAACATGTCATAGCGGCTAAAGCTGTTGCTTTTGGTGAAGTTTTAAAACCTGAATTTAAAACTTATGCCAGTCAAGTTGTAAAAAATGCTAAAACTCTTGCAAAACATCTACAAAATAAAGGTTTAAAGTTAGTCACTGGTGGAACTGACAATCATCTCATACTTGTAAATCTATCTGATGAAAAACTAACTGGAAAGGAAGCTGAGCAATCTTTAGACAAAGCAAATATAACTGTAAATAAAAACACAGTACCAAATGAAAAACGATCTCCTTTTATAACCAGTGGTATTAGATTAGGAACTGCTGCTCTAACAACTAGAGGTATGAAAGAAGAAGAAATGAAACAAATTGCTTTATGGATTTCTCAAATTCTAAAAGATCATAATAAAGAAAGTCTTCTTCTCCATATAAAAAAAGAAGTCAATAATCTCTGTAAAAATTTTTCACTCTATGAATTATAATTTGCAAAAACTTTTTATTTGTTTTCTTTTATGTTTTAACTTTGTTTATTGTTCATCACTGATTGTCTCCCCTGCCCCTACATTATCTTGGCCTTTAAAAAAAGTTAAAATCAGTCAAAAATTTGCACCCATTTGGAATGCTTCTCATCAAGGTTTAGATTTTAAAGCGAATACAGGAACTCCTGTTCTAAGTAGTCACTCTGGAAAAGTTGTTTATGCAGGAAGAAGGCTCACAGGGTATGGAAAGACTGTTATTGTTGAATATTCTAAATTTTGGTCCACTCTCTATGCTCATCTTCATCACATACAAGTTAAAGAAGGAGAAAGGCTTTCAAAAGGAGATATTTTGGGAACGGTTGGGCAAACAGGCCGAGCCACAGGCAGTCATTTACATTTTGAATTGATGTATAAAAAACAACCTATCAATCCGCTTCCTTATTTGAATTAAACCCTTTGTCTTAATTTTTTTCAATGTTTGCAAGGTTTTTAAAATAAGAGTTTGAAATTAAAAAAAATCTTTATTAAATTTTACAGATACGGAGGTTCCAAATGAAAAAAATCAGTATTTTATTTTTATTAGTTCTTATTCCTTTTTTGATGAGTTGTGGATTTAATGAGGAGCAGAAAAATTTAGATCAAGAAGAAAATGAAATTTTTAAAAGAGCTGTCCTTTATTTATTAGTAGCCAATCGGTCTTATAACGAAATATCTGAATTGCATAAAGATATTGTAAGTAAATACAACGCACTTTTGGAGATAGAGGTTCAAATCAAAAAAGATCAAGAACAAGTCCGTTTAAAATATCAAAGACTAGAGGAACTTATTGAAAAATTAGAAGCCTACCTAGAGAAACAAGATGATTCAGCGACAGAGTTTATAGATAATTTAGATGTTGAATCTATTCTTGATAAAGAAATATTGGAACCCATTCAAGAAGAATCTGTTGAATCTACTGTAAAAGAAAAGTCAGAAGAACCAACAAATGATGATGCTGAAAAAGAAACCCTATAAAACAGAAATTGCAAATAAACTAAAAAATATAAAAGAGTAGGTAAAACTTTTTAAGCTAAAAAGAATGATTTTTTTCATATAATAAAATATCGGCTTATCGTATTTAAAAATTAAATAAAGGCTATACTGGCAGGAATACGAATCTCTATTTTTTTCCCATTCAATAAAGGAACAATATCTTGTTTGTATTTAGGGTTTAAACCTAATAACTCTTCATGAGGAACCTTTATAACTTCAGCAAGATTTTTCAAAGAAAAAGATTTGGAAATATTTACAGAGCTATAATCTAAAGGTTCATAGTAGTTGAGATTAGAAAAATTGTATTTCCAAGGGTGAACTGCAATCTTTTTCATGGCTATAATTTTAGGAACAAACTGAGAAGTTTCTTTAGGTAATTTTTTATTCTCAACTAAAGACCAATAGTCTTTATGAAAACTATTGTGAAGAGCTTTGCTTACTCTACCCTCTCCTGCATTGTAAGCCGCTATGGCTAAATTCCAATCCTCAAACATCTCATAAAGATCTTTAAGATATCTAGCAGCAGCCTGAGTGACTAAAACAAAATCTTGTCTCTCATCTATAATATTATTGATTGTTAAGCCGTATCTTTTTCCAGTAGATTCTATAAACTGCCAATAACCAACGGCATTTTTAGAGCTTACAACCGAAGACTGAAACCCTGATTCAACCATAGCAATATAAACCAAATCTTCTGGCAAATCATGCTCTTTAAAAATACCTTTCATAAGACTTATGTAGCGATTGGAACGTTCTAGGTAGTTCTTCATAGATTGTCTTCCATGACCTTCTGCAAAATACTTTATCCACCTATCAATATGTTCATTATTATCTTTGAAAAGACCTATATCCTGATTTTCAAAAGACTCACTTTCAACAGGAACAGTAGGTGCTAAATTCGTTGAAGTATAGACAGATTCATCAATAGCCACATATTGTATGGGGCTACAAGATATAAAAACCCCTATAAAACAAGTTATAAAAAGAAATTCTCTAAAAGAAGTCATTAAGACTTTAATCGGTATTTTTACACTTATTTATTAGGCTTTTAAGGCTGATTTTTAATAAAAAGCACTAAAAAACTTAAAATTTCAGATTTTAAGCTTTTTTAAAGGCTGTTAAAGCGTTTATGCCATGTAGGATTAAAATTTCTTTTATTTTATGCTTTTAATTTATAGCTATTTAATCTGTTTCAAGAAGACTAAAAGCTTTTGCGTAATTCCTTATTTGATCAATAAGAGCTTGAAGACCATTTGTTCTTTTAAGACTTAAATACTGATCAAGATGTAACTCTTCAAGAAACAAAGGTTTTGATTTTAAAATATCTCTGGCTGGTTGATGAGAGTAAAAAGCAATCATAATGGCTAATAAACCTTTTGAAATAAGACCTTCACTATCTCCTGTAAAAACCACTTCTCCTTTTTCATTTAATTCAGCTTTGAGCCATAGTCTAGATTGACAAGATTTAATTAACAGTTCTGATTTTTTATCTTCCTCATTAAAGTCTGGAAGTTCTTTTCCTAAAGATATAATTTTTCTGTATTTTTCCTTCCAAGAAAAGTGATTTGGAAAATGCTTCATAATCTTTTGATTGCGATTCATTTCTCCTTATAAAGTATCAACAAAAGACAGTTGTCAAGATTTAAGATTTCAATTACATTATTAATATGAAAAAAATTATGAATTTTTTATTTGGAACAAAATATCCTATTTTTAATAAAAAAGGAGACATTCAACATTCCCGAGATTCTTTTTTTAAAGAATGGAAAGATAGATACTCTCAAGATTCAAATAAAAATTGGAGAAACCATTCTGGCAGAACATTTCAAAAAAAAGATCAACAAGATTCCTCTAAGTAATATTTTTTTAAATCTTTTAAAATGTCTTCTTTACTTTTTTGTGGGTTTTCTATTTGTAAATCAAAAGCTTTGTCTAAGAGATAACTGAATTTTATTTTTGGAAAACAACTCTCTGTAAAAAGATCTTTACTAGTTACAAGAGGTTTTGGCCACTCTCCCATTTGATTGAATTTCTTAAAAAGAGTGTGAAGACTTTGGCTTTCTATTTGATAACCTTTACACCATAGCAAAGACAGTTCTTTTATTTTATCAAAATAAGGATTTAAGGATTTGAGCTGATTTGCTAAAGAACTTGATGAAGAAACTAAATTTTGAAAGGATTTAAAATAAGACAAACTCTTTTTTATATCATGGGAGGAAATCTTTAATTGTTGCAAATAAAACTTAAAGGTTTCTTCTTTTTGAAAGTAAGGAAGTCCAACGACAGTCCATATATAAGAAGATTCACTACAAAAAGAAAATTTCTGTTTCCAAAAAAAATGAGGATTTTTTACAAATGCATTTGGCAGATGAAATACCAAATTTAAAACATGGTATTGATTTAAAAGATTCAATCCTTTTCCTATTTCTCCAACAGAAAGCATTTTGAACAATTCACTAGTGATTCTTTCTTGAGAGATTTTACTAAGTTTTTTATAGGAAGAAGAAATGGCTTCTTGCATTTGTTGCTCCATAGAAAAACCAAACTGATGGGAAAATCTCAAAGCCCTTAAAATTCTCAAATGATCTTCTTCAAATTTTTTTTTGCAATCCCCTACGGCTCGTAAAGTTTTAGTTTCCAAATCTTTCAATCCATCCACAAAATCAATAATTTTTTGTTGTTCCATATCATAAAATAAAGCATTGATTGTAAAATCTCTTCGTCGCGCGTCTTCTTCTATAGAAGCGTATTCAATACCGTCAGGATGTCTTCCATCTTGATAGGAGAGTTCTTTTCTAAAAGTTGTAACATCTACATGCCCTTTAAACTTTTTGAAAGGAATGGAAATATTTCCATACTTTGACCATATATTTTTAGCCTCTGGAAAAACTTTCAAGACTTCCTCTGGTTTGGCAGAAGTGGCTATATCAAAATCTTTTGGTATGAGACCAAGCAAAGAATCTCGAACCCCACCACCAGCTAAAACAACTTGATAGCCTTGACTAGAAAGTCCTTTAAGGACTTCTTTAACCTCAAGCCATTTAGGGTTTTTAGATAAGTTTTCTTCTACTTGAAACATTAGTTATTACTCACAAAAAAGGTTAAACATTATACTAATAATCTTTTTTTAATTCAACTTAATTAGTTAAACTTAATCTCTATAAAAAGTAAAATTAAAGACTCATTTTGTCAGCTCATAAAATTCAACAAGTAGATTTTTCTTTTCTTGATTATCTAAGAAAAATGAACATAATGGTCTTATATAACAATAAAAGGAGGCATCTATGTCTATAACACTACCAGAATTACCTTATTCTAAATCTTCTTTATCTCCTCATATTTCTGAAGAGACTTTAGAGTTTCACTATGGAAAACATCACAAATCTTATGTTGATAAACTCAATGGACAGATTCAAGACTCAGAATTAAAAAAAGCCACTCTCAAAGAGATTGTTCAAAATTCTAAAGGAGGAGTTTTTAATAATGCGGCTCAAGTATGGAATCACACCTTTTACTGGAACAGCTTATCTCCCAAAGGAGGAGGGAATCCTCAAAAAGATCTCAGTCAATCTCTAGAAAAATCTTTTGGTTCTATTGATAAATTTAAAGAAGAATTTACGACGGCTGCTCTAACTCAATTTGGCTCGGGTTGGGCTTGGCTCGTTAAAGAATCAGAATCTTTAAAAATTGTTAAAACTCCTAATGCAGAAACTCCGCTTACCAACCCTAAACAAAAAGCACTTCTAACTTGTGATGTTTGGGAGCATGCTTACTATATTGACTATAGAAATGCTAGAAACAAATACATGGAAGCCTTTTGGAATTTAGTGAATTGGGATTTTGTCAGTAGAAATTTGGATTCTTAATGTCAAAAACCTTACAACGAGTGCGAGGTTTTCCAGATAGATTACCTGAATATTGCATTCATTTTGATGATATCTTATCTCAATCTATTGAAGTTATAAAGTCTTTTTGTTTTGAAAGAATAGAATCCCCTATTTTAGAAAATTCTGATTTATTTGTTAAAACTTTAGGAGAAGGTTCTGATGTTGTTAATAAAGAAATGTATAGTTTTCAAAAAGGGGAAGAAAATTTAACATTAAGACCTGAAGGAACAGCCTCCATTGCTAGACTATTTATTACAGAAAAATTACATAAACAAATTCCTTTAAAGTTTTTTTATTATGGCCCTATGTTTCGCCACGAGAGACCACAAAAAGGACGATTTCGTCAATTTTATCAGCTAGGTGTTGAAGTGTTAGGAACAGATGATGAAAAAGCAACTGTAGAAATACTATCCATGGCTTGGCTTATTATGAAAAAACTTAAAATTCAAAATAAAATATCTCTTGAAATCAATAGCATTGGAAATCTTTCAGAAAGAGAAACTTATAAAAATCAGTTAAGAGAATTTTTAAAACCTATCCTTCAAAAATTAAGTCCTGATAGTCAAAGGCGATTCCAGAAAAATCCTTTAAGAATTTGGGATTCTAAAGAGGAATCGGATCAAGAGATTATGAAAAAAGCCCCTCTTTTAATAGAGAATTTAAAAAAAGAATCTCTCACAAAATATGAAAATCTAAAAAATCATTTGTCGGAATTAAAAATACCTTTTACAGAAAATTTTAAATTGGTTCGTGGTTTAGATTATTACAATGATTTTGTTTTTGAATTTACTAGCCCTCATCTTGGATCACAGTCAGGAGTTTTAGCTGGTGGAAGATATGATTCTCTTATTAAGATTCTTGGAGGAGCTGACACACCGGCTGTTGGCTGGGGTGCTGGATTGGAACGTTTAATATTGCTTTGCGAATCTTCTAAAAAACAAGAGAAAGTGATAGGCATTGTATCTACAGGAAGTGAAGCACAAAAGAAAGCTTTTCAAATTGCTTATCAATTAAGAGAAGATGGTCATAAAGTTTACTATCATTTTTCTGGAAATGTTTCTAAACAAATGAAACGGATCAGTCAAAAAAACTGTTCTATTGCTTTATTCTATGGAGAAAAAGAACTTTCAAATCAGGAAAACACTATAGGATTGAAAAATCTTAAAACTCAAGAACAAAGTAATATTCCTCTTTCAAAGCTAAATCAATTTCTCTAAATCTAGAATTTAGTCACTCACCTAGCGATTCTCTAAAAAATTAAAGTTATAAAATAATAATGACGATGATAAGATATGTATAAAAACTATAAGGAGATTTACATGAAAGCATTGGTTATTTTAACATTTTTGGTAAATGGCATGGCCTTTGCAGAACCACCAAAAGTAGAATCAAAAAAAGAACAAGAAAATTGTATAGACTGTCCAAAAATTCATGAAGAAATAGCTAAGTCAGATTACGAAATTTACAAAGATGCAAAAAAAGATGCAAAAAAATCTTTAGAGTTTCTTAAACGTGCAAATAACAGCAAATGGAAAACAGAAGGGTATCTTTTTAAATATAAAATTGTAAAAGGGATAAATAAAACAACGGCTCAAAAAGATTATAATAATGGCAAAAAAATATATCTACAAAATCAAAGAAATATAAATCAAATGCTCATGATTTTAGATCAAACTATTTTATAAAACTCTAGTTCAAACCTTTTATTTTTCACGATATTTGAAGAGCGTCCCTTTTACGATGAAAAGCTCGTTAAAATAAGAGTAAGAAAATATCTAAGTAACTGAACGAGAGTTTTGTAAATGGAGGTGGCGACCGGACTTGAACCGATGTACGTGGATTTGCAATCCACTGCCTAACCGCTCGGCCACGCCACCAAAAGAGAATATAAAAAGAGATTAAAGTAAAATTTCTAATTTATCAACATTCTGTTTTTTAAAAAATAAAAGTTCTTTATTGTGAATGGAAAAGCCTGTTCAATAGATTTATAGCTGATATTTTCTTCTCCTTGAAAATCAGAAAAGCTTCTAGCCACACGAAGTAAGGCTCTTTTTCGTCTATGAGAGGATGTTTCTGGGAGATGTTGTAAATCCTGTTTTTTTAACATAAATTCTAAATCTTTAAGACTTAATTGACCATTTAAAACTTCTTGCTTTCTTTTTTCTCGCCTATACTGAGAGGCTTGTTGTAAGTCTTGAAAAAGACTTTTAAGAGAAATGGTTCTCTCCCCTTTCCATTGATTTGAAAAAGCCAAAATATCAAATCGGTCTAACATAGGACCACTTAGACGATCTAAATAAGACTGACATCTTCTTAAAGAATAGGCACAAGAACTATTTCTTCCTGGTATATAATCCCCACAGGGACAAAGATTACTAGTTGCTGCTAATAAAAACTGGGTTGGAAAAACCATGCTTTTACCTCTTCTTACAAGTCTTATTTGTCCTTTTTCAACAGGCTCTCTTAAAGCCTCTTGCACTTTAGAATGAAATTCTAAATATTCATCTAAAACTAACAACCCTCCGTGAGCTCTTGATATTTCACCTGGAAACAAAGGAACTCCTCCTCCAACCATAGATAAAGAAGTTGTAGTATGATGAGGGTTAACATAAGGCCTCCAACCTGTAGTCTCTTTTCTAAAAAGACTTTTAGATTCTTCCCAGCTTTTTTTATTAGGAGGATCTAAAAGGAAATAAAGATTTTCTGTCAAAGTGGTTTTTCCTGAACCAGCCTCTCCACAAAGCAAAAGATTGTGTTCCCCTGCTGCCACAAGTTTTAAAATAAGACCAGCCGATTCAGAAAAACTTATATCTGGTATTTCTGGTTTCTTTAATTGAGTTTTCCAACTTTTAACAGGAAGTGAAATGGCTTTATCTATATCTTTAAGAGTTTTTGCTAAGTAGTTGTTTTTTCTGTAGTTTTCATCTTTAGAAAGTCCTGTAATAAGAAGATCCGTCTCTTTAAGAGGCAAAGTATTCCAATCTTCAGGAGCCACAATATCTCCATCTAAACCAACTTCTCCATAAGTATAAATATGAGAAGTATTGTATAAGGAAAAATCAACCTGAGAGGTTTTCCATAAAATGGCTGAGGCTAAAGCCAAATCCATGCCTAAGCTGCTTTTTTTAATATAAGCTGGAGATACATTGATAATGATTTGCTGTTTATTAGGCCAATGAAATCCTGATTTACGAAAAGCTGATTTTAAACGAGTGGCACTTTCCTTGATAGCTAGATCTACAAGCCCACTAAATTTTACTTCTGGAAGACCAGGTAAAAGATTCACTTGAATTTCAACGGGACTCAAAACAAAATCATCTCTAACAAAAGAAAAAAACTTCATAAATAATACTTAAGCAAAAAAATAATCTTAAAAAATTAGAAATTTAATAGTTATTGATCTAAAAACTGACGGACTGTCAGAATAGGAATTTTTTAGATCTTTCCATTTCTTTAGAATCAACATAAATTCTATCAATTTGTCTTTCAACTTTATTAAAAAGACTAGAATCTTTAAATGGATTTACAACTGTATTTAGCAAATCATTTTTTAAAAAAATAGGATAGGGAGTTATTTTTTTAGAAGGCTTGATAGCGTTTTTGTTAGAATTTATTTCTATATAAGAAATATTTTCTTTTTCAAGAGATTCTTTTAAACAATTAAAAGATTCTTTATTTTCTCTTTTAGTTTCATTGACACGATTGTACTCATAAAGCCTTATATAAGGCTTCTGATTAACAATACGAAAAGCCCAATCATTTCGTTCACTCTCTTCTCTCAATTTATCTATAAGATGACTATCTGTAAAATAAGAATATTCTTTAATACATGTAGGAAGTTTCCAATGAGAGGTTTTAGCATATTTTTTTAACATCTCATTATAGATAACAGATTTATGATGAAAATAGACAATCATTCTCATATGCTGTCGTCCTAAGATAAAACTTTCAATAGTATAAAGAGCTTTACTATTTATAGATAAAAAAATGTCATTGTTTTCGCGATGACTATCAAAATGAGAAATAAGCCATTTAAAATCTATCAACCCATACTTTACTCCACAATATATAGAGTCTCTATATAAATAATCCATACGATCTACATCCAATTCAGAACTAATAATTTGTTGTAAAAGAGGTAGATAACAAATACCTTGATCTTTAAAAAAATCTTCAGCACCAAAAGACTCTTGATGAATAAGTTGTACCACGGCTTGAGGGTCTATATTTTCTTTTTTGAGGAGATCATATATTTCAGTTTCCATAATCATTTTAACACTATAATCTTCATGACGAGAGATTTGTCTTGTAGCTTGAGTATTAAAATATTTATGAATTTTAAGATCTTCTAGTTTCGGCATAAGACACTCACTGGAATGACTCAAGGGACCATGACCTATATCATGAAGAAGAGCGGCAATTTGTAAAACTTTTTTAAACTCTCTTTTCTTACTCTCTTTAAGAGGAAGGGATTTGGCATAATCTTTATTAAAAATAGATTCAAAGGCTTTACCAGCTAAATAACTACAGCCTAAAGAATGAGTGAACCGATTGCCAATACCAGAAGGGAAAGCATATTGAGAAAACCCCAGTTGTTGAATAGAGCGTAATCTTTGAAAAATAGAAGTATCTATAATAGATTGTGCTAATTTATCAAGATAAATATAACCATAAAGAAGATCACATGTTTGCATTTTAATAATTATTCTGTTGATAAATAAAAGGGTTTCTTTTCAGAAACCCTTTTTAATTTATTATAATTAAACTCTATATTTAATTACGGTTTTTCAATGGCAAAGCGAACAAACTTACCTTGAGATCTTAAAAAACCAACTGTATAAGGTTCGTCTTTTTCTAATTTAACATAAACCACTTTTTTATAACGATCTACTGTATCATAAGAATCTTCTTTTTTATCTTTTCCACAGTAAGTTTCGTAAGCAGGAACCTTTGGTTTTATATTAGTTTTTTGTTCTTTCACTTCAATCCAAGCTCTTGTATCAGCCCAGAAACCATATGTTCCTGATTTCTTAGGAATAAATCTTACAAATCCAACATAAACTGTTCCTGTAGTTACTAAACCTAGATCATCACCAACTTTAGCATCTACTTTAGAAAGCCTATAATCAATATGATCTTTGTCAGTAAAATTATGTAGTGTAGCTTGATAATAGACATCAGATTGAACTGTTGAAGCATTTAACTTGTTAGGTGTACTTGAAACTTGTTTTTGATCAGCTTCAACAAATTCCTTAAGATTTGGAACACCCCAACCATCACAATCTGGACCAAAACCTAACATACTCAAGAGATCACCACAAGATGTTAGAACCAATACGCTCATTATTAATAGTATTTTTTTCATACTACCTCCTTTATTTTTAATAGTTATTCTTATTTTTATAGAGAAATAAAGTCAACTTTATTTTTTTATATTTTTTATAGGATTTGTCATAAAAATGAAGCTTTTCTCTCGTTCAAATTACAAAACTCTAGTTCTTCCCCTACTCTACTTGTTTTCTAACCTTGAAGAACGCCCCTGATACGAAAAACAGTAGGTTTTCTCTCGTTCAAATAATAAACCTATTAAGTAACTCTTATTTTAACGAGATTTGAAGAGTGTTCACCCATGCGAAAACCAGTAGGTTTTCTCTCGTTCAAATAATAAACCTATTAAGTAACTCTTATTTTAACGAGATTTGAAGAGTGTCCCCCCATGTGAAAAACAGCAGTTTTTCTCTAGGAATACCCTTTTTACTTTTTGAGGTTGAAGAGTGTCCCTCTTACGATGAAAGCTCAAAAAGTAAAAAGGGAAGAACGAGAGTTTTGTAAAATGGTTGCGGAGGCAGGATTTGCCTACTATATTTGTTCGCATCCAGCTCACTCATTGCGTAGGCTCACCTCAGTCACTAAGAAAAACATCTTGTTTTTCTTCCCTGCATCACCTGCTCCTAAAGTCGCAAGTAACACAGGTCGTTCCTTCGTTTCAAATCCTCAACCTCTACCTATTTAAAGCAGCAATAAATTAAAAAAAATGGAAAGCATTCGCTTCCCCTTTTTTTAATTTAGTAAATATTTGTTTTTCCGTGTAAAATGGTTGCGGAGGCAGGATTTGAACCTGCGACCTTCGGGTTATGAGCCCGACGAGCTACCAGACTGCTCCACCCCGCGTCAGAGACCATTAGCTATCATAAGAATTTAGATACTGTCAATAACATTTCTAGAACTCTCAGTGGTCATAATAGAATGTTTTATGTAATAATTTCATTTATATAAAGATCCTATATTATGAAACATTTTATTTTTTATACACTTGTTCTTTTATTTTTCTCTCATCCTTTATTGGCAGATAGAAACCCCTACCAAATAGAACTTATAACTCCTTTTGAGGAAGTAGAAAAAGGACAGCCCATTCCTATTGGTTTATGGATTCAACTCAAACCCACATGGTACACCTACTGGTCTTACCCTGGTGATTTTGGAAAAGTGTTAAAAGCAGACTGGAATCTCCCAGAACATACAACCATTTCCTCTAAACCCTTCCCTCGCCCAGAACGTTACTCCTATAAAATTGGAGAAAAACAATACTCTAGTTTTATCTATAAAAAAGAGGCTCTAATACCTTTTGAACTTTTTATTGATAAACATTACTCCAAAACAAAAATTCCAATTTCTCTGGAGTTAGATTTTTTTATTTGTAAAGATATTTGTATTTCTAAAAAAGAAACCCTCTATCTCAATTTAAAAATTGCTGATAGATTTGTAATTCAAAATTTTTATAACAATATATTTGAAAAATGGAAGAAATATGAAATAAAAAATTTAAATATAAAAAGTCACTTTGAACAAAAGGATTCTTCTTTATTTATTCATTTTAAATTTCAAGAACATCTTGAATGTTTAGATTTATTTCCAAACTCTATAGAAGACTTTTCTTCTAATGATCCAAGTTTATTGTATCAAACTCAAAACTCTTGCTCTTTTAAAGTAAAAAAAACATCTTCTTCCCTACCTTTAATATCAGGATTATTATCTTATAAAAAACAAGACACTCTTTCTGCCTCTCTTTTTAGTTCTTATGAAAAAAAATCCTTTGGACTTTTTTGGTTTATTCTCATGGCTTTTCTAGGTGGACTTCTTTTAAATATCATGCCTTGTGTGTTACCTATTATTTTTCTAAAATTTTACAACACTTTAGAACTAGCTCATCAATCTAAAAAACAAATCATTAAACTTAATTTAAGTTATGTTATGGGTGTTATTTTATCTTTTTTAGCTCTTGCTTTTTTCATCTTTATTTCAAAAAAAGCAGGAGAATCTATAGGTTGGGGCTTTCATCTTCAATCTCCTTTATTTGTTACATTGCTTTCTATCTTATTTATTTGCATGGCTTTTTATCTTCTCAATCTTTTTACTATCTCTCTTCCAAATGTATCTGTTAATTTTCAAAACGAAAAAGCTTTTTCTCATTTTATAACAGGAGTTCTTTCCACTACAGCAGCCTCCCCTTGCACTGTTCCTTTTATGGCTTCTGCCGTAGGATTTGCTTTTTCTAGAAATGCTTTTGAAATTTTTATAATCTTTTTCTTCTTAGGTTTAGGTTTAAGTTTCCCTTATATTTTTCTTTCTTTCTTCCCTAAATTATTTAAGTACATTCCCACTCCTAAAAAATGGATGGATCGATTAAAATCTTTTTTATCCATTCCTCTTTTTCTTACAGTGATATGGTTTATTTATCTTATTTTTAATCAATTAGACTTTCAAGTTTTCCTCATCACTCTTTTTATATTTCCTTTAGTAGGTTTGATTATTTGGATTCAAAATAAAATGAAAAAGTCTTACTTACAAAAAGCTATTCTTTCATTTTCAGTTCTTCTCATAAGTTCTATTCTTTTTTTTCAATGGAACTTCAATCAATCTATAGATAGTCAAAGAAGAAAAAAACACATTTTACCAATAGCTCATACAAAAGGATTGCCTTGGCGATCCTTTTCAAAAGAGCAAATAGAAAAAGATAGAGAGAATGGATATAATGTCTTTGTATCCATAGGTGCTGAATGGTGCCTCACTTGTAAAATCAATGAACGCATTTTTAATGATGATAAAGTGAAACATTTATTCAAAACCAATAATGTCAAACTTTACTATGGAGATTGGACAAATAGAAATCCTTACATTACAAGATTTTTAAATTCTTATGGACAAAGTGGCATCCCTTTTTACATTCTCTATAAAGGAAAAAATCAAACAAAACTTTTATCTAATTTTCTTTTTAAACAAAAAGTCTTAAAAAATTTAGAAGAAGTTTTCCAATAAAAATCAGTCTATCCATTCTCAAAAATGAAAATTTTACATTAAAATATCTAGTTATATTGATACCTTATATCTTTTTACCCTTTTTACCAAAAAATTCTAGATGTTTCCTCTTTCTAAATATATAATAAAAACCATGAAATCATTCCTTATCCTTTTCTTTATATCTCTTTTTTTCTACCTAACTTCTTTTCAAACTCTAGCAAATAATATGGCTACACAAAGACACTTTCAGACTTTATGCTATGAAAAACAAGAATGCAGTCCTCGTTCTCTAAAAGTTCTTGATGATTACAAAAAAGGACAGAAAATGAAATTTGATTTTTCAAATAGCTATTACTATGGCGTTTGTGACACTTACTATGTACACTCATTTCCTTTTGGTTCTAAAATCAATGTCTATATTAAAAAAGTTGAAAACGATTATTACATGAATTTATCTTTTGGATCTATGGTTGAAAATGAAATTGATAACCCCTCTGTAAGTCAGGATTTCCATAGTGAACAACATAGGTCTATTCAAATAGAAAGATTTAAAGTTGATGAAAATCACAGACTAAAAGAAACAAATGATTTTCATTATATGAATATAGAAGCTGATAAAAAATCGCCAGAATCACCTTCTTTTTTTGCATGGGTTCGATCCGATGCAGAAAATAAATCTCTTAAAATGTTTGGATATTTTTTTTGGGGAATGTATACATGCCAAGCCGATTTAGTTCAAAAAAACATATTGTAATTAAACTGATTTCTATTTTATATTATCAATAAAAAAGGAAAGTTTATGAAATATTTAGTTACTATTTTTATTTTACTATTTCATATAAGTTATGTCTCTGCTACAAATCACACCGTTGATAATTATCTCTTTCCTAAAACTGTTTTACTTAATATAGAAAATATAGGTTTCTCTGATAAAAATGTAAACAAAACATATAGAGGTGGAATCACTCTTCTTCATTATAGCCTTACTAGTGAGAAGTGGGGAAATCTAAGCACTTTACAAGTTCTAAAAATTCTTATTGCAAACGGTGCAGACATACATGCAAAAACTCTTTCCAAAGAAACTCCTCTTCACTATGCAGCCTATTTTAGTCGGTCTTCAGAGATTATAGAATTTATTATCCAACAAGGAGCGGATGTCAATGCTATGACTCATGAAAAATCTACACCTCTTGATTACGCTTATCGTGGGAAAAAATCAGATGAGGTTATATCTATTTTAAAACTATATGGAGCCAAGAGCGGCTTAAAAAATTAAATGCAACTGATAACTCAGACTGAAATTTAAAAAATAATGAAATATGAACTCGTTGATTATCTCAAACTTTCCCCTCAACCCATTATTGGTGTAGATGAAGCTGGGAGGGGCTGTCTAGCTGGACCTGTTTTTGCCGGTGCTGTTATTTTAAATTTTTCCCAACCATTTCAAGATTCAAAGCTTTTATCAGCTCAACAAAGAGAAAATTTAGCCAAAGAAATCAAAAAGAACCATATTTTTGGCATAGGAATTGCAAGTGTTAAAGAGATTGAAACTTTAAATATACATCAAGCTAGTCTTTTAGCTATGAAAAGGGCTGTTGAAAATTTAAAGGTGTCATCAGGGCGTTTACTCATTGACGGAAAGTTTACCATTCCATCTTTTCCTCAATTTAGTCAAACAGCCCTTGTGAAAGGAGACAGAAGAGCTCTTCCTATTATGGCAGCAGGAATTATGGCCAAAACAGAAAGAGATAAGATTCTACTCTCCTATGGAAAAAAATATCCAGAATATGGATTTGAAAAACATAAAGGTTATGCGACAAAACAACATAAAAAAGCCATCCAAGAATATGGACCCTGTTACATCCATAGAAAAAGTTTCTCAGGGGTTAAAGAATTCCTCTAAAGGTCATATCAATGAAACCTTAGTTAGTGATTATTTAGAAAAAAAGGGCTGGGAAATTGTTTGTAGAAATAACCGTTTTTTTGGAGTTGAAATTGATCTTATTGCAAAAAAGAAAAATCTTCATATTTTAGTAGAGGTTAAGTCTTTAAATCATTATTTTATCTTGGAAAAAATTCTAAATTTAAAACAAAAAAGGAGATTACAAAAAGTAGGCTCCATGCTATCTGAAGAATTTAAAGGAGATTTTTGCTTATTCCTAGCAACAGTAAATTCAAAACAAAAAATTAGTTTTTTTCAGTTGGTGGATTAGATGATGCTTCATCAGAAGTTTTTACATCCACTTGATCTATAACTGGTTTAAGATTTTGAAATTTTTTACTATTTAAACGAGCCGCTCGCCCCCTAAGATCACGAAGATAAAAAAGCCTAGCGCGTCTGACTTTGGCCTTAGAAACAACTTCTATATTTGTAACATTAGGACTAGAGAAAGGAATTGTTTTTTCCACCCCTACCCCATTAGATATTTTACGAACTGTTAAGGACTTATCAAAATCCTTTCCTTGGATTTTAAGGACAACACCTTCAAAAATCTGAATCCTTTCCTTACTCCCCTCTTTCACTTTTATAGATACCTTTGCCGTATCTCCTACTGAAACAGAGAAGTTTTTAATGGGATGTCTTTTTAAAATGATTTCACGAACTTTATCCATAAGATCTAAGTCCTACCATTGGCTTTTTATCAGGTCAAGACGAGTTTTAGGTCTCTAGGATGAAGATTTAAGGATTGAAGATCTTCCAAAGAAAGTTGAGCTAGTTCTTTTTGAGCTATAGGTAATTCTTTTAATAATTTTTTATTTTTTTTCAATAAATCTGGTCTTTTTATAGAAGTGATAACAAGGGAACTGTAGTATCTAAATTGTTTTATAGATTGATGATTTCCACTCAGTATAACTTTTGGAATAGAGCTAAAACCTATATCTTGAGGTCTTGTCCACTGAGGACATTCTAAAAGACCTTCTTTTTCAAAACTCTCCTCCATTGAGGATTTTTCATTTCCTAAACTTCCAGGGATAAAACGAAATAGACTTTCTAACAAAACCAAACAAGCCACTTCTCCACCATTTAATACATAATCTCCAATAGACACCTCTTCATCCACATAGTCTTTAATAAACCTCTGATCTATTCCTCCATAACGACCACAAATCAGTGTTAGAGTTTTATAGTTTTTAGCATAATTTTTTGTTTTTTCATGATCCCATAACTTTCCTGAAGGGGTTAAAAAAACAACTCGCCCTTTATCTTCTAATGAATTTAAAGAGCTTTCAAGAGGTTGGTAACTCATAATCATACTATCCCCACCTCCAAAAGGATAATCATCAACTCTTCTTGCCTTATCTTTAGAAAAATCTCTAGGATTGATCAGATGAATCTCTATCAGTTTATTTTTAATGGCTTTAGCTACAAGCCCTTCTTCTAAAGTAGATTGAAAGTAATTTGGAAAAAGACTTAGAATTTGAAATTTAATCATTAAAAATCTCTAAAAAATCTTCAGGAAGATCTAACAAAATTTTTTTTTGAAGAAAATCAATCTTTTGAATATAATCTTGAACAAAAGGAATGGTAAGAGATTCTTTAGAATGAGAAGTATCCACAAGAAGATAATCTTGAAATTTTGTAGATTTAAATGAATTTATAACCCCCACTAAGTTTTTATTTAAAACTTCTATTTGAAAGCCTAGAAGTTCAGATAAGTAAATGGATTCATCTTTTTGACTAAAAAAAATATTTTTATATAGGTAAACAAATTCACCTTTTAAAGGTTCACTTTGATCAATATGGTTTATAGTTTTTAATTTAAAAAGAAATCCTGTTTTATGAGATTGATAAGATTCAACTTCAAAAGAAGTAAAATCTTTACCAATTAAAATAATATCCAAGTTTTTTGGCCAAGATGAAAGCTTATTAAAAGGTTGTATAAAAAGATCCCCCTTAATTCCATGGGGCTTTGATACAATTCCTACTTTTAAGGCAGGCTCTTTACTATCAATTCTCTTCGTCAATTATTTGAAATATACAACGTTTCTTCTGTTTAGCACCACAGGCTACAACAATAGTTTTGATCGCTTCTATAGTTTTACCTTTTTTACCAATGACTTTTCCCATATCTTCTTTAGCTACTTTAGCTTCAAAAACAAGAGTCTTATCACCTTCGTTTTCTGTAACTTCCACTTCGTCAGGCTCATTCACTAAACCTTTTATTAGATCTGTAACGAGGTCTTTTATTTCTGTACTCACTTTATACTCCTTTTGTATTTTGTTTATTAAATTTTGAAAAGAGATTTTTCACAGTCAAACTAGCTTGAGCTCCCTTTTGCAACCAACTTTCATATTTGTCTTTATTGATAGTAATTTTTTTATCTTGCAAAGGGTCATAATAACCTATTTGATCAATAAAACGACCTTTAGCTGATTTTCTAGAATCTGCTACTGTCACTCTATATTTTGGGTTATGAGTTGAACCCACTCTAGATAACCTTATTACTACCATAAAAATCTCTCCTAAGACTATGTATATGCTTATTGTTTGCTTTTCAAGATTTTTTTTACTTTTTTAAAAATTAAATGGACCGCTGAAAGGAACCCTTTGAAACACTGATATATGCAACAAAGTAAGTTAATCCAAGACTTAATAAAGAAAAAACGAAAGATTGAATAACAGGCACATCAGATATTCCTAGAAAACTATATCTGATTCCATTCACAAAATAAAAGAGTGGATTGAACATAGAAAGTTTTTGCCAAAAAATAGAAAGCTTATCTAGATCAAAAAACACTCCCCCTAGATAAATAAGAGGAACAATAATAAAACCACTGATGGCTCCAATTTGATCAAAACTTTTAGATATTATGCCTATAGACAAACCAACCATAGCAAAAGAAAAACTGGATAAACAAATAAAAACCATAAGCCAATAGATATTAGAAACAATCAACCAAGAGCCTTCATAAAAATAATGAAAAAGTTCTCCCACAAATAAAGTTAAAAGGCTGACAATAACTCCTCTTAAAAGACCAGATAGGGCTACACCAAAAATAATTTGTTGAACACTTAAAGCCGTGCTTTTAATATCTATAATTTCCCCTGTTATTTTCATGACAAAAATAGAACTAGAACCATTTTGAAAAGATTGATTGATTGCTGCTAAAGAAATCAATCCTGGAATAATAAATTCTAAATAAGAAAAATGCTCACTGATTCTAACAACTTTACCAAGGCTAATACCAAAAATGACAAGATAAAGACTTTGAGTGATTAAAGGTGTAAAAATAGTTTGAACCTTAACTTTATAAAATCGCTTTATATCTCTATAAAGAAAAAATAAAAAAGGCGTCCAATTTAAATCTCTTTTAACCATTACTCTTCCAAAACCTTATTAAAGACATCTTCTAAATTTCCTTCTCTAATTTTCACATTCAAAATATCTGTAATATTTAAGGATAGACTTTGAATAAACTCCCCTATTTTTAACGAATAAGGTAGTAAAAACACATCATACTCTTTTTCTTTACCAATATGGTATTTAGGACTGGTAGATAAGGGTTTTTTAAGATGAATAAAAACTTTTCGGGCTGTAAGATCAGAAATAAGATCTTTTGTTTTCCCCATTTGTCTTATTTTTCCTTCATAGATAAAAGCCACTCTATCACAAAGTTGTTCAGCCTCTTCTAGATAGTGAGTAGTGAATAAAATAG
The DNA here is from genome assembly GCA_963692945.1 of Bdellovibrionales bacterium. Taxonomy (GTDB): domain Bacteria; phylum Bdellovibrionota; class Bdellovibrionia; order Bdellovibrionales; family UBA1609; genus JACOND01. The sequence continues at coordinate 1,020,618 of OY843585.1, read as the reverse complement.
AAAGCCCTTCTTTTTTTAACTCTTTCACATAATCCCAAATCATGTTTCTCAAATTGATATCTACTCCTGCTGTTGGTTCATCTAATAAAAGTAATTTAGGAGAGTGAACTAAGGCTTTAACCATTAGAAGCCGTCTCTTCATACCTCCACTTAAAGTTCTCACTTTATGATTTCTTTGATCCCATAAAGAAAGTTTTTTAAGTAGGTAATCTATTCTTTCAAAAGAAGGTTTCACCCCACAAAAACCAGAATAAAATTGAACCACTTCTCTCACCGTAAAATAACCATGAATGATGAGCTCTTGAGGCATAAAACCGGTTAAAGATTTAGCAACCCTAGGTTCTTTTTGCACATCATGTCCAGCAACAAGAATTTGACCACTTGTGATTTCTTCCAAAGTCATTATGGTAGAAATGAGAGTTGTTTTTCCAGCTCCATTAGGACCTAATAGACCAAAAACCTCACCCTCTTCAATATCAAAAGAAGCTTGATTCACAGCTCTGAGAGAACCATAATCTTTAACTAAATTTTTAATTTCTAAGATTTTCATAAACTTATTCTAAAACTTGAAAGTCTTAGGGTTTTTATATATAAAAGTTATTATGATTAAAGTCACATCTTTTTATAAGTTTTTTCCTATCACCAAAAATCTTCTTTCAAATTTGAAAAAAAAATTAGAAGAAAAAGGACAAGTCTTAAAAATTAGAGGTCTTATATTGATAGGAGAAGAAGGGATTAATGCCACCTTCTCTGGAGAAACACAAAGTTTAGAAGAATATAAAGATTATCTTAACAACTTGTTTAAACAAGATTTTATTTATAAAAACTCTTATTCTAATAAATGGAATTTTAAACTTTTATCCATCAAAATCAAACCAGAAATCATCAAGATTGGTAAAGTTTATCCACAATTACAAGAATCAACCAATCGTCATCTAACAGCTGAAGAATGGGAAAATAGAATCAATAAAAATCCTCAAATTGTAGATATAAGAAATATTTATGAAGTAAATATAGGAAAATTCAATCAAGCTAAGAATCTTCAAATAGAGTCTTTTAAAGAATTTCCACAAAAAATAGAGAATCTTAAGTTAGATAAAAATGAGGACACTCTGATTTACTGCACAGGAGGGATTCGTTGTGAAAAAGCTCTCAAAATTATGGAAGATAAAGGGTTTAAAAATATTTATCAATTAAAGGGAGGAATTTTGAGTTACTTAGAACATTATCCTAATTCCCATTTTCAAGGAGAGTGCTTTGTTTTTGATCACAGAGTTGCTTTAGATCAAAATCTACATCCTTCTAAAAAATATTCCCTATGCCCTCATTGTGGTCAACCAGGAAATCTTTCTATTGATTGCAACCATTGTTATAAAAAAGCTATAGTTTGTTCTATTTGTTTAAAAAAACAAGCTTATTATAAAACTTGCTCAAAAAATTGTGCCTATCATTATAAGTCTGGTCATAAATGCTATATAAAACATACAAAAAAAGAAATTCATGCAAGTAAAGAATGAGTTTTTTGTTTAAGAGATTTATAAGTTTTAAAAAAAAATAGGAGTTTATCTGAAAATTTGAAAATAAAAGAAACAATGTTAAAAGTCATTTTGATAAAAGCCCTAGTGCTAGATATTAAAAATGGAGTTGTAAAAGTAAAAACATTACTTACATAATGAAATTACGGCGGTCGTAGCTCAGCTGGTAGAGCTCCAGATTGTGGTTCTGGCTGTCGCGGGTTCAAATCCCGTCGATCGCCCCATTTCCAAAACTCTCTTATTACCTTTCTTATTTTCTGACCTTTCATCGTAAACATCATAAAAGGACACTCTTCAAGTTCAGAAAATAAGTAAGGTATTCCTAGAGAAAAACTACTGGTTTTTCGCTTATAAAATCTTCTTCAAATCTCGTTAAAATAAGAGTCACTTAATAGACCTATGTTTGAACTAGAGTTTTGGAAATGGAACTAAAGAAAAACGGCTGTTTTTCGCAAATTAGTTTAGGAGTTTTCATCACAAAAGGGACGTTCTTCAAACTCCTTGATGAGATAAGATGATTCCCTAACAATTCATTTGAACTAGAGTTTTGGAAATGGAACTAAAGAAAAACGGCTGTTTTTCGCAAATTAGTTTAGGAGTTTTCATCATAAACATCATAAAAGGACACTCTTCAAGTTCAGAAAATAAGAAAGAAACACTATCTATAACTATAACTTATACTATATATAATGATTTTACAATTTACTCATTTGATGCGTAAAATATTTAGACACTCTAAGCTCTCTTAAATTAGGTCAAAAGTCATTTTAAATGAAATCAAAATGACTATATGTTTCTATAAAATGTTAAGATATTTTAAAATTTCCTATAAAACTCTTTACTGAAGACATAAATATAAGTTTAACTTTAGCCAAATATCAAAGGCTTTATAGTTATATATGTTTAGAACAACTATTTTTTTATTTATTGTAACCCTTATTCCATTAGCTATTGCTGGTAAAAAAGGAGATGGGTACGCTGGTCATACTGTTCTTGTTACTGATTTTGATGGAACGCTTATGTCTGAGATTAACAGTCCTTGGCAACCTTACTACATACTAGAAAAAATAGAATCTTTACACAGTGCAATTCAATACACAGAAATACATGAAAAAATACCTTCCTCCTTCCCAATCACTATTGAAGAATTTCATCAAATGGAACATCTTTTAGGCTTAGCGGGAAAAATTAAAACTTTGGAAGAAGTTAAACTAAAAGAGGATTTTCTTTTTAAAGATCGCCCTCTAACCATTATCCCTGGTTATTATACAATAAATGAATCCACCTCTTATGACAGATTTAGATTTCATGAAAATAAAAATTATCTCGTTGAAGATTTATTATTAGCTTTTGACAGGCAAAAAAAGCAAAAAACTAATAAGAACTTTTATGGTTTAACCTATGATATCGCATCTTGGCTCATGAAAAATCCGTTAAAAGGAGACTTAGCCATACATACAGCAAGAGCACAAAACCATGCTAATTTTGATCAGTTCTTTGAGACTCTTTTAAAAAACGACCATTTAACCCAAATTTCTCACCAATTCAGACTTCATGCTTTAAGTTCAGTAGATAGTCGTACATATGGACGAACCTTGCTTGATAAAAAAGTAGGAGCTATTGATATAGAAGTTAAACAGCTTTCTCTTAAACCTATCAGAAATAAAGGAAAAGGCTTTATTCATGTTGAAAAACAAAAATCTATCCAAGGAGAAAGAGAGAACAAACATCTTATGATTGTAGCTGAAGACCATCCTGAATACGCCGATGCACTTTTTAAAAAAGTACAAAAATCCTCTCAAGAAAATTTATATAGGCACAAAATAAAATTTGTATTTATTCATGCTGGACGAGATAAGTATATAGAAGATGATAAAACTTTTGATGGTTATCGTATTCTTGTTTTTAATAATGGTTTTTTTAGACCTATAACAGATGTAGAATTAATAGAAGAATTAAACATGCATCCAAAAAACATCAATCGTTTCAATATAAAATATTTACAAACCAGTCAAACTAGGAGTATCTCTTCAATATATAAAAACAATAATAAAAAAATTGCTAAAAAAAAGGCTGATAAGGAAGCACCTAAAAGCACAAAACCAACAAAGGAATCAAACAACCCTTCTCAAGCTAACAATAAAGAAACAGATAATAATAAAACTGGAAAAATGTTAGTTAATACTGAAAATTTTAAACCAGCTGATGAAAATGAAACAAATGAAAAAAATTGTAAGAATACTTTCACAGGCAAAGCATCATGAAAGAAACTTTAGTTTTAATTCTTATATTATTGGCTTTTCCCTCCTATGCAGAAAATAAGAAATGTAAAGACACTTTTAGTAAAGAAGATGCAAAAGATGCAAAAGATAAAACACCTCCTACATCAAAAGAAGATGCAACCGCAAAAGATGCAAAAGATAAAACACCTCCTGCATCAAAAGAAGATGCAAATGCAAAAGATGCAAAAGATAAAACACCTCCTGCATCAAAAGAAAATGCAACCGCAAAAGATGCAAAAGATACAACACCTCCTGCATCAAAAGAAAATGCAACCGCAAAAATAAACCTACAGCAAGCCGCTTTACGTTCAGCAGCCCTTTTGACTGCTGATAAAACCCTTACTTCACAAAATATTTTAAAAAAAGCTGAACTAGCTATATTAACTATGGTTAGTAAAACTTTAGTTATACCTCGTATTAGAGATATATCTTTATTTTTAAAAATGCCGAAACAAAAATTAGAAGAACTGATTGGTGATTCTATTCCAATGATATTTTGGAATCAAGTCAAAGAAGAAAATCCAACATACATTACAAAATTAAAAAAAAGTATAGCAAAAGCTTTTATAGCTTCTATAAAAAGTGATGACATAAAATGGAAAAACAAAACCCCAGACATCAAAAGACTTTATCAGGTGTATGTAGAAAAACATGATGAAGACAACAACATTTTACCAAAATATTTAAAAAAAGAACTTCACCTGAGTGTTATGTTAGGAAATAAGGTTTCTCTTAATAAAAAATCAGAAGCACATATTCCTGTTCTTTTTGAAAATGGAATGGAGGAAGTAGAAATGCTAGCAAAAAAATTAACTCCTTCTGCTTTTCTCAACTACATTGACACCAATCAATTTAGTCTAGAATCGGATCAACAAACAGCAGATATGGTTTTGCAAGCCAAAGGAGCTATTGTTTCTACTGTAACAGCAGGAATTCCAACAAACAGAGACTTTTTTGAAAGCTTGTTAAAATATGCAACACGAAAAAAAGTCCCTATTATACTTCTTCCTGTTAATGGACAAACAGATGGAATTGATCCTTATCTTTTGAGTATGCCAGATAAAGTACGTATTGTGACTCACACTATAAACTTTAGTGATTATTTAAGAATCTGGGCTCTTCCTGTCATGCCTAAAAATGCAAATCCTTTTGCTTCTCTAGATACTTATAGTCAGGGAAAAAGAGGTCAAATTCAGATTATAGGTAGTCCTCAGCAACGCTATCAAACTGTCGCTACAGCAGATAATAAAGATATCACTCATGGTTTATGGGCTCCTGGATCTATTACAACTCCCCTCTACCCTTCTAAAAATCCAGCCTCTTTGAGAGTGAGTGAATTAGCAAAAAATCGTCATGCTATGGGAGCCTTAATCCTTGAATTAGCTGATAAAAAATCTGGACCAAATCAAGGGGGACTTCCAGGGTTTTTCTATGTTCGTCCTATAAAATATCTTGGCAATTCAAAACAAGACCCTTCTGTTGAACAAAATCAGATACCTGGTTTTATAGATTTAAATCATTTATACACTAATGACAAAATAATAAAAAGAAACATAGACACTATGGTTACTGGAGATCTCCATGATTATAATGCCAATCAACTTCTTTTAAAAGTGCATGAAGACATTATGAGAACCCACAATATTAAAACTTTAGTTCTTCATGATGCTCTTGACGGGAGTTCTCATAATCATCATGAATCTCATAAATTAAATTCAAAATTAGAGAAATACAAAAGAGGAGAATTGAATATAAAAGATGAGATAGAAGGTCTTATACAAACTATGAATGGATTTTTACAAAAATTTCCTGATTTAAATATTGTACTTGTTGATAGTAATCATCATTATTGGATAGAAAATCTTTTAGACAATCCCGATGCTATAAAAGATATGCCTAACAGAGAATTTCTTATTGAATTGCTTTTTGCTAGATCTCATTTAAATGTAAATGTTTTTGAATATATGTTTAACCACCATAGAAAAACACTTCATGATGGTTTAGAACCTAAACTTCAGCATAAAAAAATGAAAAGTAATCTTTATATTGTAGATCCAAACCGAGTAAAAGTTCTACAAACTGGTGAACCTTTTATTGTAGGTCCTCAACACAATCCAGTGTACTTACACTTCCATGGACATAAAGGAGCAAACGGAGCTAAGGGAGGAATGCCTTCCCATGCAAAAGCGGTTGAACAAAGTGTAATAGGAGATTCTCATCAACCAAGTATCTTAGGAGGAACTGTAAATGTGGGAACCTCTACTTATAAATCCGTTGCTTATACTGAAGGAGGTTATAGTAGCTGGCAATCAGGGATTGCATTGGTTGACTCAGATACTGGAAATGCTCAACTTATTCTCTATGAAGCCATAGCAGGATCAGCATGGAAACAAGATCCGGAAAATGGATTTTTCCCTCTATCTCTACAACCTGCTCCGACAGCCCAACTAACGGATAATGAAGCAGCACCAGATGATGCAGAAATCATTGATCAGTACAACAATAAATTCCTTAAGAAAAAGTAATCTACAAAAACCAGAGTTGCGAAAAACAGAAGTTTTTCTCTAGTTCAAATAATAAAACTCTAGTTCAAACATAATCTGTTAGTAACTCTTATTTTAACGAGATTTGAATAGATCATCCATACGAAAAACCGTTTGCGAAAAACAGAAATTTTTCTCTAGTTCAAATAATAAAACTCTAGTTCAAACATAACCTGTTAGTAACTCTTATTTTAACGAGATTTGAATAGATCATCCATACGAAAAACCGTTTGCGAAAACCAGTAGGTTTTCTCTATGTTTAAATCTTTTATTTTCACGAGATTTGAAGAACTTACCCATGCGAAAAACCGTAGTTTTTCTCTAGTTCAAACATAATCTGTTAGTAACTCTTATTTTAACGAGATTTGAAGAACTTACCCATGCGAAAAACCGTAGTTTTTCTCTAGGAATATCCCCTCCTTGTTTTCTGAACTTGAAGAGTGTCCCTCTTACGATGAAAGGTCAGAAAACAAGGAGGGGGAAGAACGAGAGTTTTGTAATTAATGATAGATGTCTATTTCTTCTTTAGGAATTTTGATGTTCATAATTTTAGAAATCTCTTCAATCAAATTTAAAACCTTTTTTTCAGATGAAGATTCAAAACGAAGATTTAATACATTTTCTGTTTGAGAATGACGAACTAAAAACCAAGAATCGCCTCTTGTAACTCGTATTCCATCTATATCTAGATAAGATTCTTTGGTTGTATCTAAATGAGTTTTTAAATAATCTAAAGATTTTTTAATATCTTTTAAATTTAATTTGATTCTTATTTCATTAGTTTTTACAGTGTTTACTTTAGGCAAAAGACTTTCTATAGATCCTTTTTTATCTCCTATTAACTCTATAAATCGTAAAATATTATAAAGAGCATCGTCAAATCCCCTATTAGGACGATCATTAAACATAATATGTCCACTCAACTCCATAGCCAATGAAGCCTTATTTTTACTCATATTTTCCCTTAAAAAACTATACCCTGTTCTAGATGTAATGACATTAGCATTCATCTCTTGAGCTTTTTCAAAATACCAGTTTGAAACTTTAACATCCGCTATGAGGGTTTTAGAATTTTTAGGATCGCCCAAAAGAGTTGGTAAAAACATATAAGCAAATTCATCCGATTGAATAAATTTATTTTTTGAAGTTACAATACCTAATCTATCTCCATCTCCATCAAACCCTACTCCAAAAACACTTTCAGTTTCTGCTACTCTCTGTTTAAGGTCTTTTAAATTTGATTCCTTTGTAGGATCAGGATGATGATTAGGAAAAGTCCCATCAGGCTCTGTAAAAAGATAGTGAGGGTTAAGACCTAAAGCTTTAAATGCTTTTTTTGCCAAAAGCCCTGCAGACCCATTTCCTGCATCCACCACAAAAGGAATAGGCTTTAAATTAGGAAATTCCTTTTTTAAAGAATTAATATAAGGAGTATAAGGATCTAATTTCACCATTTCGCCAGAGTCTTCATTTGGTAAAAAGTCTTTATTTTTAAAAATATCCTTTATATCTGATATAACATTAAATCTGTCATATTTATTATTAAACATAATTTTAAATCCATTGTATTCAACAGGGTTATGGCTAGCAGTTACAATCACTGTAGCCGTATAGTCATAATGATGAAGTAAAAAATAAGCTAAAGGAGTAGGAATAAGTCCAACCACAGATACAGTAGCACCTTGTTTAAGTAAAGTCTCTGAAAGAGCTTTTGTTAATTCAGGACTACTCAATCTAGCATCATAACCTATTAAAATTTTTGGATTAGAAATAGATAATTCATTTGAAGAAAAAGATACAATAGATTTCCCTAGATCTTTAGCAAAATCAGAATCAAAATCTTTTGAAAAAACCCCTCTAATATCATTACCTTTAAAAATATCAAGATTAACAACTTTTTTTTCGTCTTTATTTTTAAATGTATCTAAACAGGAATTTGAATAAGACAAATAAGAAAAACAAATAAGCCCTAATACAAATAAAGATTTTTTACTAAACATTACTAAATTTCCCTACAATAAAAATAAATCATTACAAAAAAACAACTTAAAAGTAAATGTTTTTTATTGATTTTTAGAGTTTTTTATTAATTTTTAGAGTTTTTTATTGATTTTTAGAGTTTTTTATTGATTTTTAAAGTTTTTTTATTGTACACATTGGTTACGTTTTTTTATGGTTATTCAAGGAGTGAAGTGAAGTTGTTATTAAAATATATTGGATGGATTCCTTTAATCTCTTTTTTAAGCTCTGTTTCTTTTGCGAGTCCTTGTTCAGATACTTTTGCCAGTAAAAAAACCTTTGATATGGTACAATTGATTGACAATAAAGCCTTAGGAAAATCTCATAGTGCAGAAGAGATTTCTTATATTGTTCAAGCTTTCACTAAAGGAAAAATTCCTGACTACCAAATGTCTGCTTGGGCTATGTCTGTTCGTTTGAATGGACTTTCTAGAGAAGAAACAGGTTTTCTCACAAAAGCCATGACTCAATCTGGAAAAGTTTTAAATTTTAAAGACCTTAATATACCCATTGTTGATAAACACAGTACAGGAGGTGTTGGAGATAAAGTCTCTTTAATTTTAGCACCACTTTGTGCATCCTGTGGCGTTGCAGTTCCTATGATTTCTGGAAGAGGGTTAGGTCACACAGGTGGAACTTTAGATAAGTTAGAAAGCTTGCCAGGATTTAATATCAATCTTTCTGAAAAAGAAATGAAAAAACAAATAAAAGAAATTGGAGTTTTTATAGCTGGGCAAACTGAAAACATAGCCCCTGCAGATAAGAAAATTTATGCTTTAAGAGATGTAACAGCAACAGTAAGTTCTCAACCTCTTATTGCAGCAAGTATTATGAGTAAAAAACTTTCTGAAGGATTAGATGCTCTTGTAATGGATGTGAAATTTGGTTCTGGTGGTTTTATGAAAACCAAACAAGATGCTATTCAACTTGCAGAGGAATTAAAACATATTGCTGAATACAATGATGTTAAATTTCTTGGTCTTATTACTAATATGGATCAACCTCTTGGACGATTTATTGGAAATTCTTTAGAAGTCCAAGAAGTTTTAACTATCTTAAAAAATGAAATTCCTGCTGAACATGCAGATTATTACAACAGCACAAAAGAACTCAGTTTACAGTTAACAGCTCGTATGCTTCACATAACAAATAAAGTTAAAACTTTTAGACATGGTTACGCTATGGCTGAAAGCAGTTTAGAAAGTGGATTGGCTTTTGAATTATTTGAAAAAATGTGTAAAGCTCAAGGGACTTGTCAACTCAAGTTGCCAAAAAACTCTTCAACCAAACGTCAAATTCTTGCTCCTCAAGATGGATATATCGGTAGCATGAACACTACAAATATAGGTATGGCCTCTGTTCTCTTAGGTGCCGGACGATTACAAAAAGAAGATGTTATAAATCATAATGTGGGTATAGAAATGAATGTCCGTTTAGGAGATTATGTAAAGAAAGGACATCCTCTTGCTATTTTTTACTATAGTAAAAAATCCTCTCTTAAAGAAGCTGAAGAATTTTTCATACAAGCTATTGGTTTTTCTAAATCCTCCCCTAAAGAAATACCTAAACTTATTGAAACTGTTTTATAGATTTCACAAAACGAAAAAATGGATTTTAAAAAAACCCTCAAAAAAAAATAGTTTTCTTTTTTTACAATTAAGCTCATGTGATTCTTCTTAAAAAATAATCAATTTTTTGAATATTTCTGAAAAAAACTCCCTATTTTGCAATTTATTCTTGATTTTTTGCCTATTTTTTGGTCAAATTCTTCGTAATGTCGCTCTTTAATTTTAAGACTTTTTTAATCTGTATATTCCTATTTCCACTCTTATCGCTTGGAACTTCTAAAAGTCAAATATATGAAAATCTTTTTCCTCATAAAGAACCTTGTAAGAAATTATAAAATCTAGAGATGATATGATAAAACCAATAATAGAATTTTTCAAAAGAATAAAAAGGCTTAAGATAAATTTTTTTTATTTATATTGCATTCTTAGTTTTATTTCTTTTTCAACATTTGTAAATGCAAAACCTATAGATAGAATTCCAAATACATGTAAAAATTCCTTTACATCACAAACAGGTGCAGATTTTTTAAAAGAACAATATAAAAAACATAAAATTCAATCTCCAGAAAGACATTTTGTTTTAGGTTCAGGTATCAGCCAAGCTTTAGATAGTTTAGGGAAAAAACTCTCTCATATTTGGGAAGAAAGATTTTCTATTTCTTTTTCTGATGTGCCGGGCTTAACAATGCCAACAGCAAACACTCATCAAGGACTCTACCGATACTTTGTTCACCGTGAAACAGAAAAATCTATTTGTTTTCAATGTGGACGACTTCATGGGTATGAAGATATAAGTCCTCAAAAAGTTGTTCGCAATGTGATGGAACCTTTATTAGCTGGGACAAAAAAATTCACTTTAACAAATATTGGAGGAGGATTAAGATCAGACCTTTCTATAGGAACTATCATTGCTTTAAAAGATCATGTTAATTTTACAGGAAAAAGTCCTCTAACTGGACCCAACCCCACTGATCATAATGGAGAACCTTTAGGAGATCGATTCCCACATATGGAAAAAATTTACAGTGAGAACACACGAAATAAAATTATAAATGAACTTCAAATGGCAGGAGTTCATGTCCAAGAAGGAACTTATATTTGCGTTCCTGGTCCTAATTTAGAAACTCCAGCAGAAATAAAACTTTTTGCTCAATGGGGATTAGATGTTGTAGGTATGTCCACAGTTTGGGAAGCCATTGCTTTAAAACATGCTGGAGCCGAAGTAACAGGTTTTTCTATGATCTCTAACCCTGGAAGTGGCTTAAAAGGTTCAGAAATAAAAGATGAAGACATGTTAAAGCATGTTAAAATACATAGTGAAAAAATGCTTCAAGGTTTTTTATGTTTCTGTAATAAAGAATTTAATACTCACTAAATTAAACTAATTGTATGGCTTAAATAAAGAAATACTTTAAAAAATTAAATTTTATATAAAAGAAAACAAAAAAAGATAATGCAAAAACTTGGGATAAAGAAGTTATTAGTCTTTCTTATTATGACTCAATTCAGAGAAAAAATAGCCTAAACACTATAGTTTAATCATTTTCTAGAACTTTCCTCAAAAACTTATTTTTTTCTTGATTTTTTAAAAACTAAAGAGTATAACCTTCACATAAAAAATAAATATAAGGAGAAAATTATGAAAACAACTTTATTTTTATGGGGAGGCCTTATTGTCTTAACCCCTGCCGTTCAAGCTAGTAAATTTTGTAAAAAAACCTTTGAAGCCGATGCTCAAAAAATTATAAGAGCTGTAGATAAAACAGAGCCAAAACAAGCAAATATAAAAAAAGATACAGTCATAAACAATATTGAAGATACTATGGATCAAACTGTCCTTAAACCTCAATCTACTAGACAAGATGTTGAAAATCTTGTTGATGGAGCTTTACTCCACAAATTTAAAGCAGTTTGTGTAAGCCCTTGTCGCGTTCCTCTTGTAAAAAACATGCTAGACAAAGTGTCAGAAAACAAACATAAACCTCTCATTGCTACAGTGATAGGATTCCCAACAGGTTCTCCTACTACAGCTAGTAAAGTGGCTGAAGCAAAAGATGCTTATAAAAAAGGAGCAGACGAATTAGATATGGTTATCAATGTAGGTTCTATTAAAGATAGAGATTTTGAATACACGGAAAAAGACATTCGTGCCGTCGTAGAAGCAACTCCACTTCCAGTTAAGGTTATATTAGAGACAGGATTATTGACTGAAGAAGAAATTGTTACTGCTTCACAAATCGTAGAAACAGCTGGAGCTCATTTTGTAAAAACCTCAACTGGTTTTTCTGAAGGAGTAGCTACTGTAAGAAATGTACGACTCATGAGAGCCAGTATTTCTGACCATATGGAAATCAAAGCCAGCGGAGGAATGAAAGATCTTCAAACAGCATCAGATATGCTTGTAAATGGAGCCAATCGTTTAGGTTTAAGTGCTGGAGTACCAGTTGTAGAAGAGAGAGATGAAATTGTAAGTAAAAGATAAAAAAACAATTCACTTTTTCAATAAAATATTGATTTTAAAAAGGAAGCCTATAGGCTTCCTTTTTTTTATAACTGCTCCAATCAATCTCCAGAAAGACATTTTGTTTTAGGTATCAGCCAAGCTTTAGATAGTTTAGGAAAAAACTCTCTCATATTTGGGAAGAGAGATTTTCTATTTCTTTTGCTGATGTGCCGGGTTTAACAATGCCAACAGCAAACACTCATCAAGGACTCTATCGGTACTTTGTTCACCGTGAAACAGGACAATCTATTTGCTTTCAATGTGGACGACTTCATGGGTATGAAGATATAAGCCCTCAAAAAGTTGTTCGCAATGTAATGGAACCTTTATTAGCTGGAACAAAAAAATTCACTTTAACAAATATTGAGTACTAAAAAAAAGTAAATCATTAAGACGAAGAAAAAACGGCTTTACATTTTTGTCTTTTGTCTTTGTAAAAATCTTTTACTTTTTTAAACTGATTTATATGTGATATCCTTTCTATATCTGATGATAGCTTTGGTAAAACATTTCTATCTATAAATGCTCTTTTGAGGAATGTATGTAGTGATGAATTGTTGTATATTGGTACCAAGGTTAGCATAACTAGAACACCTACTTCTGAAAGATCCGCTAAATATCCTGACATTCCTAAAAAACCTTCAAAATCAATATAAGGACTAAATACAGTGCTAACAACTGCGAAAGCTCCTATACCATAAAAAGCTGCTATAGCATTTGCTGTTGTAGTATAGAGACCCCTACCTGTAGGAGAATTTGCTCTGTCATCAATAGTTAATTTTAAAAACTCGTCACTCTCTACAAACTCTTGTAACAAAAGTTTTATATGATCTTTAGAAAGCAAGTCTGAGTTCTCACTTATCACTTTCTCAAATTCTTTTACATCACCATACTTTAGTGTTTGATAAATCCGTTCCTTTACTACATTAAATGTTTCAATTTCTTTAGATTCATCACTGTTTCCATAAACAAAAAAATGAGGCAATATAAAAACAGATAAAATAAAAATTTTTAAACTATACATAAATTTCATAACTCTCTCCTTTTTTAAAGATCTAAATCAGATTTTGTACATAGTTATTAAAAAAATCAAACGAAAAATCGGGGGGGGGGGGTGAACCTTTTTCCCTTATAAGCATTGAAAACATTAGGTTTTTTTTTATTTTTATGCAATGCCCCATAGTTCATTTTGCTTCATTGAAAAGGGAATATTATTGATAATATTGAAGATGCTGAGTTTCCTAAGCCTACAGCTTCTATGGTGAAATTTTATGAGGATTTAGCCATAGAAGAGCTTTATAAAGGGTATTCGGTTTTGGAATGGTTGCATAAAAAAACATATTACATTAATTATTAAAGAGCATTGATATCATGAAAAGGCCAAAACAATTTTATTATATTACACACAGAAAAAATCTGAAATCTATTTTAGAAAATGGTATATTTGCACGATCTCAAAAAGCTAGTATATTCAATTTTTTTAAAAAAATCAAATTTGAATCCATTCACAACAAAGACATCATTAAAATAAGAAAAAATAAAAAATTTAGAGAACGATCTTTATGGAATTATGCTAATCTTTACTTTGAAGTCAGAAACCCTATGTTATATTCTGTGATTCGAAAACACAAAGAAGAAAATATTATTGTTATACAAGTTGATCCTAAAATCATTGAAATAGAAAATGCTGGCATTACAGATGGAAATGCTGCATCTTCAGACACAGAATTTTTTGAAGATATAGATAATGGATTACAAAAAATAACCAAAGATCAATTTCAAAAAGATTACTGGAATAATTCAGACGATTCTAAACGAAAAATTATGGCTGAACTTTTAGTGCCAGAAAAAATACCAAAAGAATATATTGTAGCGATTTATACTGCCAATGATAAAATATCAAAAGAAATTAAAAAAGAGTTTATAGGTCCTATAAATGTTATCCCCTCCCCCAGAATGTTTTTTCTTCCTGATTATCAAAAGAAAATTTCAAAAAACATTACTTTGGTAAAAGGAGATATGTTTTTTTCTGATATGCAAACATTTACCATTAGTGTTAATACGGTTGGTGTTATGGGGAAAGGCTTAGCTTCGAGATCAAAATATCAATTTCCTGATGTCTATGTTCATTATCAAGATTTGTGCAGAAATAAAACATTAAAAATGGGAACACCTGTTCTTTATAAAAGAAATGAAAATTTTGAAATGACACTTATGGAGAATTCAAATGCAACTATTACAGAAAATGGCCACCGTTGGTTTCTTTTATTTCCTACAAAAAATCACTGGAAAGAATCCTCTCCTATTGACGGAATTAAAAAAGGATTACAGTGGCTAGTAGATAATTATAAAGATAAAAAAATTGAATCCATAGCTCTTCCAGCGTTAGGATGTGGCTTAGGAAAATTACACTGGAAAGATGTAGGTCCTTTAATGTGCCAACACCTTGATAAGATGGATATACAAAGCTATGTTTACTTACCTAATGAATATCAGATTCAAGAAGAGCATTTGAGTTCAGAGTTTCTATTAAAAACAACATAGCATCAGATTAATTTTTTAGAGATGATGGTTATTTAAGAAGCAATTTATTTTGAAATGATAGGAAATGCTCCTATCAAAAATCTATTGCTCAAAATGGAGCGGGTGATGGGATTCGAACCCACGACCTCAACCTTGGCAAGGTTGCGCTCTAGCCAGCTGAGCTACACCCGCATAAAATAATTAAACTAATATGCTTTTAAACTAACTTAATACATCTTGGCAAATAAAGTCCTTACTTCTATCACATAAAATCTTACACAGATTTTATGCCCTGTATTCCCTGCTCCTAAAGTCGCAGCCAACACAGGGAACTTTAACGCAAAAATCGAACCCACAACTCAAGCTTGGCAAGGTTGCGCTCTAGCCAGCTGAGCTACACCCGCATAAAATAATTAAACTAATATGCTTTTAAACTAACTTAATACATCTTGGCAAATAAAGTCCTTACTTCTATCACATAAAATCTTACACAGATTTTATGCCCTGTATTCCCTGCTCCTAAAGTCGCAGGCCACACAGGGAACACTTGAACATAAAAATCGAACCCACAACTCAAGCTTGGCAAGGTTGCGCTCTAGCCAGCTGAGCTACACCCGCATAAAATAATTAAACTAATATGCTTTTAAACTAACTTAATACATCTTGGCAAATAAAGTCCTTACTTCTATCACATAAAATCTTACACAGATTTTATGCCCTGTATTCCCTGCTCCTAAAGTCGCAGGCTACACAGGGACAACTTGAACACAAAAATCGAACCCACAACTCAAGCTTGGGAAGGTTGCGCTCTAGCCAGCTGAGCTACACCCGCATAAAATGCTTAAACTAATATGCTTTTAAACTAACTTAATACATCTTGGCAAATAAAGTCCTTACTTCTATCACATAAAATCTTACACAGATTTTATGCCCTGTATTCCCTGCTCCTAAAGTCAAATCTCTTCTGTTATTTCAGTCTTTTTCATATAGGCTAACTTAAAATCCTCTATTTATCGTGTTTTCTCTAAAATAAGTCCTGTGCTATGCTTTTTTCATAAAAGACATATTGCTCCATAGTTTTTTTTAGACAAATAGAAAAACTATTTCCTACAATAAAAACACTATTATTATTCAAAAATAAAATCCTACAAAAAAGGAGGGATTATGAATAAAAAACTCTTACTTGGAATAAATTTAGGAAATCATTGGGAGAAAAAACTCAAAGACGGAGGATGGCTTATTTTTAGAGTTCTTGCTGCTCTTTTAATGTTAAGACATGGTTTTGGGAAACTCATAGGTTTCAATGATATAGCTCCTAATTTTGTAGATCCTTTAGGACTCGGTTCCACCTTAAGCCTCCTACTTGTGGTTGGTTCAGAATTTTTTGCTGCCTTGTTTGTAGCCATTGGCCTCTTAACAAGATGGGCTTCTGTAACCATCCTTATAACAATGTTGGTGGCTGCCTTTATCACTCATGGACCAGATCCCTTTGCAAAAAAAGAATTAGCTATTTTGTATGCTGTCGTTTATCTCTTTTTTGTATGTGCTGGTGGTGGAAAATACAGCTTAGACAATTATTTGAATAAAAAATAATCTTAAAAAAAATAATTATTTCAAGGATTTAAAAGAATCATTTAAAGTATTTTATAATTTAAATTTTTCCTGATTATTTGTAAAAATTATAGAGCAAAAAAATCAATAAGAAATTGTAGGTATTTTATTTTCAGAAGGTGTAACTAAAGGTAATCCATAATTGATACTTTCATAGGATTTAAACAATTTACTCATCCAAGCACTATCTTTTGTTAACTCACGATTGAAATTGTCTCTAGAGTAAGCATAAGTAAAAACTCCTGGATAAAATCCTGTCTTTCCAAACTCTCTTCTAGCAAGACTCAAAGATAAAGCTTCTTCAACAGGATGAGGATATTCACCAAACATATTAGATGGTAAAGTATTATGAAGAGCATTTTTATCAACATCTCCTGACTTTCCTTCCATAACTATTTTCATTCCATTAAAGAAATTCAGAAACTCTCTTCGCCCTCTTAAAACAGCCATAAAAGGTCTATTTGCTAAATCATATAAATTCAAAAATTGAGAGTTACTAGGATCAACCATAGATTGAGAAATGTAATAGTAATTTTCTCTTATTGTTTCAGGATCACTCTCATCCAGCTCTTTTTTTGGACTACAAATCATCAATCCTGGACGAGATATAAGAATTTTTTTATAAGAGTTTCTTGTAAAATCATCATTCCAAACATCATCGTCAAAAGGTTCCCATATTCCATCTACAAGTTTACCAAAAAAAGCCTGTGGATTTGGTTTTATAACTAAACATTTTTTAAATTTAGTAACATTAATATCAAATGTGGCTCTAGAAATAACTAAAAAAGCTCCTTCACCAACCCTTATATCTATAGCTCTACGACCACTATTAGAGATATTAGAAGAAACATTTTTAGAAAGACTCACTTCCATGGCTGTAATATTTGAACCAAGTAATCCAAAACCAAGACTCGTCCCATGTTTCAAACCTAAAGAAGAGCCTCTTTGGGAAGTCCAATTCATATAGGAACCTGTAGAAAAACTTCCACTCACCACAAGATTCCCTGAAAACCCTCCCACATAAGTAGCTGAATCATCAGATATTTTCTCAATGAACATTTTAGATTCTAATTGAAAAAAACGAAATGGATTTTCTAAACAACTCTCTAATAGAGGAGATTTAACATTTTTAGACTTATAAAATTTAAAATCAAAATAGGCATCCAATAAAGATTGACTAGGTTGCATACGAAATAACTCTATCTCATTTTTAGATTTTTCAAAATCTTTTCTAATTGTAGGAATATCTGTACAAGAATAATATTCTGTTAAACATCTTGAGTAGTATCTCTGACACATACTATGACTGGAATTGATTCCACAAAAATGATTTAAAGAGTAATGACACCTGTTAGGTTCTATATTTTTTTGACAAATAGAAGTGGATGGATTTTTTTTACATTCTTCTTTTACAACTTTTAAACAACTTAAATCTTCTAACCCTGAGACTTTATTACAATAAGATTTTGAATGACGAGTATGATCCCTTAACTTACAATGATCTAAAAAAACACATTGACTATAATTGAGATGACATTTTTTTAGATCTCTTTCCCCCATCGTCTCTCCATCAGAAAGCATTTTCATAAAACTAATAAGAAAATCACCTTTTTCAGTATCAAGTAAACTCTCATTTTCTAAAACTTTATAATAATCAAATTTTTTAATATAATCTGTATAAACTGTTCTCATTTGTTGAGATGTTAAATATTTTTCAAAAAAAGATTTAAACCAAAATCCACATAAAGATTTTCCAAAAGTTAAGGTTTCTATCTCTTTTTGATATTTATCAGTAACACCTTTATCAATAACGGTTTCTAAAGAGAGAGAGACTCTATCTAATAACAAAGAAGATAATGCATTAGGCAATTCCTGCTTCTGCATAATCCATTTGAATGTATGTGTAATTTCAGAATCACTGACTTGTTCATCTAGAAAATCTCTAAATTTTTCATGCTGGACATCTTTATCTTCACTTTGCTGATTTATCCAATCAACAAGGTAACCCTCTATAGATTCACTCATACAGGTTTTTAAAGCTTCAGTGATCATGTATTTTAAAAGAAAAGATGTTAGAGATGACATCTCACAATCTTTCTCAATTTTTTGTTCCATTTCTTTTTTTATTTTTTTATTAGAAATAAAATCCAAAATTTTGTAATTAATAGTACCATTCTCATCCAAAAGATAAGTTTCATTATGAGAATATTTTAAATTTTTTAAAAATTTATTCCCACTTTCTTCTCCTAAATTAACAACTTTTAAGGCATTTATTTCAGCAAAACTATCTATAAGATCTTCCGAACTAATATCTTTTTTCACTGTTTTTGCTTTTTCTAATATAATTTTCTCAACTTTTTCTTGATAGTATCCCTCAATAGTAATTTCACTCTTATCTGTAACTTTAGAAGGATGACAAGATTCAATATTAAATTTCTCCCCATCTGATTCCTCACCTACACAATCATTATATCCTTGCTGTAATACACTAGGCTCAATCTCTGCTGGCTTTATATCAACACTAGAAGAATCTTGTGATAATGTAAAATGTCTGTATTTCTTACCTTCTTCATCTGCATCTATAATCATGTCCGTATTGAATTTTTCTTCATTCATAGGTTGTAAAATATTCCAATTTGTCCAGTTTTGAATTTGAAAAACCCCTACTGACGGTTTCACAATAAGATCATGATCAAAAAATGGTTTCCATTCTGTTTTATCAAAATCAATTTCACAAATTTCTCTTTGCTCATTCAATTCTTTAAATTTAAATCCTTCAGGATCAACAGGAATAACTTGAATAGATATCAAGTTTCTTGAGGCCAAATAAAAAAACTGTTCTTTTGTAAAATGAAGAGGAACATAAACATTAACGAAATTGGCTTTTGCCTTAATCACTGTATCAATATGAGTGATATATTGCCCTTTAATATCTCCCTTTGCAATCTCTTCTATATACTGATTATCTTTATTATGTTCTCTAAGCAAGATAGACTTTCGTACATTCTCAACAGTTTCAGGTTTTACAACCCGAGAAAAATCTCCAGTCTCCTGAGGGTTTCTTAAAAGAAGCACTCGTAAAATATAATAACCATCTCGTAAAACCTCTCTTGCTCTACCCTCTCTACCTAAAGCAATATTATCATGTCTTAATATAAAAGGTTGAAATAAGAAATACAAACTATGAAATAAATGGATATTTAAAAATTTATCTAATACATAAGAAGGAAATAAATTAACACTTTTAAACTGATTAACAATCAATTTTGGCTTCTTAACACCTTTAGTATCTGTTCGTATCTCATCACGACTCAATTGAGAAATATCTTGATAGGCCTGAAAGGCTCTTTGCCAAGGAGTGACTGCAACACCAACAGTTCCATATAAATTTAATTCTTCCGATAAAAAATGTACTTTTCTAGGCATATAAACTTGCCTATCAAAGTTTTTATGCTCTATAGAATCAGGCCAAGATATACACCCTTCTGCATCTGCTTTAGGTATTGTTCTTTTCGTAGTATCAGAAAACACTTCTCTTATTTTGTGTCCATTTTGTTCATCTTCTATAAAAACTCTAAAGGCTATTCCTTTGTTTTTATAATCTGTCAACACATCCTTAATACAAGCTTTCCCAATAAAATTAACTCTTCTTTTTACAACGGATTCATTATTTGAACAATTTTCATCATTTTCAACATTAGCAAATGTCATTTTTTTTAATTCCACATCCAAATGAACGGAATGAAATCCTAAACGAGATAATTGTTTATCTTCAGAAAAAGATGCGCCTTCACGAGAGATCTTTTTTCTATTGTTGTTAATAGCATCATAAATGTATTTAATATTTCTATTTTGTATAATTGGAGTCTTTACAGGAATCTTTGTATAATCATTTTCTAAACTGCTATCAATATTATAAGTATAAAGAGATCCACTTTTAATTTCTTGAGATAAATTGATTGTATAAATCCCTTGAAATTTTGTAAAAGGAAGACCTACTTTTGGATCAATTTCTACAGCAATTTTATAATTGGCATGTTGGCTAAAATAAGAGATAGGAATATCACAAGATATATTGATGCTCTTTGCTCTATAACTATTATCTGCTGAATTACTAATATGAATATCTTCTGCACAAATATTTTCATGTATACGATAAAACTTCTTATTAATATCAGGAATAGCGAGCAATTGTAATTTCACATGATAAGACCCTCCTTTGACAATCTCATCCACCACATCTTTTTGTAACCCATAGGTTCGCAATTGAAGAGGAATAGTTAAGTTGAGTTTAAAGTGCCGTTTGTAACAATTTTCCTTAAGTTCACTATTGCAAAGGGATTGATAATTTTTTAATAACTCCTTAGGATTTTGATATCGTTTTTCCTCTGATAATTTTGGCAATTGTGTTTCAATCTGTAAACCTATCTCAGGAGCCCATAATTGAGGATACTCTGAACTTTCATTCCTGGATAAATACTCTAATCCCTTTTTTTCATAAGGAAGTTTCTTAAAGATAGAATATTTTTCAGAATAATTTTTTCTTAAATCTAAAACCTCTGGAAACTCCTCATTACTACTTTTCAACCAAGGATTTACAGCCAAAGGAATTTCAACTTGACCAGAATAACCCCCCTCTTCTTTTTTAATGCTTCTCGTAAGGACAATCCATTTGGGCTTAATAACATATCTATATTTATACTCTTCTTCCCATCGGATACAACCATTCACATCAGAAGTAACTTCTACTCTTTCTATTCTCTTACCTGTTTTTCCATCATTATCAAAATTGGTTTCATACTCAATAACAAAAGGGGTCTCTTGTATAGAGTTATCCTTTTTAAAAGAATCTTTTAAACAGGTTGAAAGATTCACAATAAAAGCATTTTTTAATCCATCTTTTTCAATAAAATTAATAGATTTAACTGAATTTTCAGCTTTTGTGATTTGCTCCACAATAAACGGAGCGTTTGAAGCGTATTCCGTGTCTGAAAGAATCTGTTTCTCTTTTCCTACACAAGAAATCAAAGTCAAACAAAATAGAGATTTTAAAACTAGGATTATATTTTTTTGATTAAATAGATACATAATTTGTCCCAAAGAAAATAGCAAAAGAATTTGACACTCCAATAGAAGATCGTTTTGGATTAATAGGTCGGCTATAAACATAAGTCATACCTATAGTAATCCCTGAATTGTAAAGGTGAGTTTGCAATTTTAACAAACCTCCAACTCTATTGTTATGACCATAAACTTCACTATTGTAGTAAGCCACAGAAGTATCAGATTGATTAGCAAAGTATTCACCAGAGGCTTTAATTTCTGCATAATTTTTATAGTTATGATAGATAGCCATATAAAACCTTTCACCTTGATTAAAAGTATCTGGTGCAAGCACATTGAATAAAATATCTCCACCAAACTCTACAACCCAATCTTCTAATAAAGTAGCTTTTAAATTGATACTATTATGTAATCCTAAAAATTTATACTTAAAACGAGAATCACTACCAGTAAGATCAATTGTATTTCCTCTTATTCTTCCTAATTCAGCAACAGCTGCTGACAAATTGGTAAAATAAAAACCTGTTAATCTTTCTTCTAAAGATATATCCCAAGAAGAAATAGAATCCAAATCAAGAAAAGCCGTTGAAGTTAAAAATAAGGGTGTCCACCTTACAATTTGAGTCTCTCGCTTTACAGTTTCAGTGGCATTATCTGGAATAGACTGTTGAAATATAAAAGAAAGTTTAGAGTTTTCAGAAAAAGGAATCGTAAGATTTTGCACCAAACTAGGAAAAGTTTTATCAGTAATAAAAAGTGGAGCTTTTAAAAAATCCTGTTTAATACTTCCAATTTTAAAGAAAATTTCTGGAGTGATTTCCCAATCAAAATAACCATCCAAAAGATAAAAACCATTCTTTCTATCTGCTCTATCATAAATAGATTGAGTGAATCCACTTCTTCCAATAATTAAACTTTGAGTGTGAAAAGACAATCTATCTGAAATATCCCAATTCACCTTTCCATAAATTTCATTACTTAATACAGAATTAGATGTAGAACGATCTGAAAAAATATTAATTTTAAAATTTGTTTTCCAAAAAGTACGAAACGGTTTGCTTGTATTAATATTTATCTCTGTTACTGGCTCAAGACTTATTTGATCCATTTCCAGACTCTTCTCTCCTTGAGCTAAAAAAGAACAAAAAACTATAAAATAAATAACTATCTTCAAATAAACCTCAAAATAAAATGAATCTAACTTCATTTTTTATACTATAAAGTCCTATAAAATAGTAAAAAAAGAGTAGAAAAATCAGATTTCTTAAAGAAATCTTAACAAGATTAAAAAAAATCTTAATTAAAGTAATATCTACCGTTAAAATAAAATACATTTTGTGTAAAATATGCATTCTATAAGAAAAAACTAGAAGATCTCTCTAAAATAGAGTTAAATAATTGAACCATTTAAACAAGGAAGTAAATTATAAAGTTTCTTTTTCTCATTTTAGTTCTTCATTTTAGTTCTATTGTTCTAGCTGAAGAGATTCATGAAGCGGCTAGAGATGGGAATACAGAAAAAGTATCTACTCTTTTAAAAGCAAAAGTAGATCCTAATGTAAAAGATGAAAATGGAAGAACAGCTCTTCATCAAGCAAGTTATTACGGACGTTCAGAAATTGTTGAAGTTCTTCTTGAACACGGTGCGGATATCAATGCCAAAGACAAATATGGTGATACAGCTCTTCATGAAGCAAGTTCTAAAGGTTATTTAGAAGTTGTTAAAATTCTTCTTAAAGGAGGTGCTGATATTCATGCCAAAGACGGATATGGAAGGACAGTTCTTCATGAAGCAATTTATCTAAAAAACACAGAAGTTGCTAAAGCTCTTCTTGAAGGAGGTGTTGATATTAATGCCAAAGATAAAGATGGAAGAACAGCTCTTCATAAAGCAAGTCATCTAGGTTCTCCAGAACTTGTTAAAGTTCTTCTTGAATACTATGCTGATATTAATGCCAAAGACGGATATGGCAATACAGCTCTTCAGCAAGCAAGTTATAAAGGTCGTCCAGAAGTTGTTAAACTTCTTCTTGAAAGAGGTGCTGATATTAATGCTAAAGACAGATATGGTGACAATACAGTTCTTCATGAAGCAAGTCTTAAAGGTTATTTAGAAGTTGTTAAAGTTCTTCTTGAAGGAGGTGCTGATATTAATGCTAAAGACAGACATGGCAATACAGCTCTTCATCAAGCAAGTTTTTACGGACGTTCAGAAATTGTTAAAGTTCTTCTTGAAGGAAGTGCTGATATTGATGCCAAAGATAAAGATGGAAATACAGCTCTTCATGCAGCAATTTATCTAGGAAACACAGAATCTGTTAAAGTTCTTCTTGAAGGAGGTGCTGATATCAATGCAAAAGATAAAGATGGAAATACAGTTCTTCATCAAGCAAGTCTTAAAGGAGATCTAAAAATTGTTAAAGTTCTTCTTGAATACGGTGTTGATATTAATGTCAAAGACGGATATGGCAATACAGCTCTTCGTAACGCAAGTTTTAAAGGAGATCTAAAAGTTGTTAAATTTCTTCTTGAATACTATGCTGATATTCATGCTAAAGACAGCATTGGCAAGACAGCTCTTCATGCAGCAATTTATCTAGGTTCTCCAGAAGTTGTTAAAGTTCTTCTTAAATACCGTGCTGATATTAATGCTAAAGACAAATTTGGCAATACAGCTCTTCATGAAGCAAGTCTTAAAGGAGATCTAAAAATTGTTAAAGTTCTTCTTGAATACGATGCTGATATTAATGCTACAGACAAATATGGCAATACAGCTCTTCAGCGAGCAAGTTTTAAAGGTCATCCAGAAGTTGTTAAACTTCTTAAAAACAAGGCTAGTGCAAATCAAAAAAATGAAACTTCTTCTGTTTCTAAATGTCGTGAGAGTTTTTAAAATGTTTTTGTCAGTCAATCATTTTTTAGGTGTTAAATTATTATGAAAATCTTTTTAATTTCAATTTTTTCTCTTTTTAGTTCTATTGTTATAGCTGAAGAGATTCATAGAGCAGCTAGAGATGGAAATGCAAAAAAAGTATCTCTTCGTTTAAAAGCAGGATTAGATCCTAATAGAAAAGACATATATGGTGAGACAGCTCTTCATAAAGCAAGTTCTAAAGGACATCTAAAAATTGTTAAAATTCTTCTTGAAGAAGGTGCTGATATTAATGCTAAAGACCTATATAACGATACAGCTCTTCATGAAGCAAGTTCTAAAGGACATCTAAAAATTGTTAAAATTCTTCTTGAAAGAGGTGCTGATATTCATGCCAAAGACGGATCTCGCAATACAGCTCTTCATCAAGCAAGTTTTTATGGGTATGTAGAAGTTGTTAAAGTTCTTCTTGAAAAAGGTGCTGATATCAATGCCAAAGACGGATCTCGCAAGACAGCTCTTCATGAAGCAAGTTCTAAAGGACATCTAGAAATTGTTAAAACTCTTGTTGAAGGAGGTGCTGATATCCATGCTAAAGGCAGAAGATATGGCCTTACAGCTCTTCATGAAGCAAGTTCTAAAGGTCATCCAAAAGTTGTTGAAGTTCTTCTTAAAGGAGGTGCTGATATTAATGCCAAAGACGGATATGGAAATACAGCTCTTCATAACGCAAGTTCTAAAGGACATCTAAAAATTGTTAAGGTTCTTCTTGAACACGGTGCTGATATCCATGCTAAAGCCCTATATGGCTATACAGCTCTTTACATAGCAAGTGTTAAAGGTCATTTAGAAGTTGTTAAACTTCTTAAAAACAAGGCTAGTGCAAATTAAAAAAATGAAACTTCTTCTGTTGTAAAATAAGATGTCGTGATATTTTTTAAAATATCTTGTCAGTCAATCATTTTTTAGGTGTTAAATTATTATAAAAATCTTAATTAAAGTAATATCTACCGTTAAAATAAGTACATTTTGTGTAAAATATTCATTCTATAAAAAAAAACTAGAAAATCTCTCTAAAATAGAGTTAAATGATTGAACCATTTTAACCAAGGAGGTAAATTATGAAGTTTCTTTTCTCATTCTTAACTAGGGTTTTTTTAATTTCAATTTTTTCTCTTTTTAGTTCTATTGTTATAGCTGAAGAGATTCATGAAGCGGCTATAAATGGGGATGCAAAAAAAGTATCTCTTCTTTTAAAAGCAGGAGTAGATCCTAATATAAAAGACAAATATGGAAATACAGCTCTTCATTTTAGCGATGATTTAGAAACTCTTAAAGTTCTTCTTGAATACGGTGCTGATATTAATGCTAAAGACAAATATGGAAATACAGCTCTTCATAACGCAAGTTTTTATGGAGATCTAAAAGTTGTTAAAGTTCTTCTTGAACACGGTGCTGATATTAATATCAAAGACAAAGAAGGAAGAACAGCTCTTCATAAAGCAAGTTTTAAAGGATCTCTAAAAATTGTTGAAGTTCTTCTTAAAGGATTTGCTGATATTAATGCCAAAGACAAATATGGCTATACAGCTCTTCACATAACAAGTTTTAGAAATTATTATCCAGAAGTTGCTAAAGCTCTTAAAGGATTTGCTGATATTAATGCCAAAGACAAATATGGCTATACAGCTCTTCACATAACAAGTTTTAGAAATTATTATCCAGAAGTTGCTAATTTTTTCTCTTTTTAGCTCTTCTTGAAGGAGGTGCTGATATTAATGCCAAAGACAAATATGGCACTACAGCTCTTCATGAAGCAATTTATCTAAAAAATAAAAAAGTTGCTAAAGTTCTTGTTGAAGGAGGTGCTGATATTAATGCTAAAGACAAATATGGCAGTACAGCTCTTCATGCAGCAAGTTATTACGGACGTTCAGAAGTTGCTGAACTTCTTCCTGGAATAGATTATGACACTCTACCTTCTAGACCTCCTACAAAAAATTTTCATTCAATAATTATTAAAGATCTTCTTAAAATCTCATCTCTTCATCAAGCAAGGTTTAATGAACATCAAGAAGTTGCTAAAGTTCTTCTTGAAAAAGGTGATAGTGCAAATGAAAGAAATGAAACTTCTTCTCTTTCCAAATGTCGCGAGATTTTTTAAAATATTTTGTCATTCAATCATTTTTTAGGTGCTAAATTATTATAAAAATCTTTTTAATTTCAATTTTTTCTCTTTTTAGTTCTATTGTTATAGCTGAAGAGATTCATGAAGCGGCTAGAAAGGGGAATGCAAAAAAAGCATCTACTCTTTTAAAAGCAGGAGTAGATCCTAATGTAAAAAATGAAAGTGGAAGAACAGCTCTTCAAATAGCAAGTATTTATGGGCTTTCAGAAGTTATTAAAGTTCTTCTTGAATACGGTGCTGATATTAATGCTAAAGACAGATCTGGCCATACAGCTCTTCATCAAGCAAGTTTTAATGGACATTTAGAAGCTGTTAAATTTCTTCTTGAACACGGTGCTGATATCAATGCTAAAGACATACATGGCTATACAATTCTTCACATAGCAAGTGGGACAGCTTATCCAGAACTTATTAAACTTCTTGAAAACAAGCTTAGTGCAAATAAAAAAAATGAAACTTCTTTTATTTCTAAATGTCGCGATATTTTTTAAAATATCTTGTCAGTCAAATTTTTTTTAATAGGAATAGAATTTAAGCCAATAGAATTTAAGCCAATTTCTCTATAATTTATCAATTTCTATGTAAAAAAATTATACTTTATAAGAAAAGCCTTGCAAATCTCTTAAAATAGAGTTAAATAATTGAACCATTTTAAACAAGGAGGTAAATTATGAAGTTTCTTTTTTTCATTTTAAATAGGAGGGTCTTTTTAATTTCAATTTTTGTTCTTTTTAATTCTCTTGTTATAGCTGAAGAGATTCATAGAGCAGCTAGAGATGGAGATGCAAAAAAAGTATCTCTTCTTTTAAAAGCAAAAGTAGATTCTAATATAAAAGACAAATATAGCCATACAGCTCTTCATATAGCAAGTTCTAAAGGAGATCTAGAAACTGTTAAAGTTCTTCTTGAACACGGTGCTGATATTCATGCCAAAGACAAAGACGGAAGAACAGCTCTTCATAAAGCAAGTCATCTAGGTTCTCCAGAAGTTGTTAAACTTCTTCTTGAATACGATGCTGATATTCATGCCGAAGATAGTAAAGATGAAAAGACAGCTCTTCATCAAGCAAGTTTTAAAGATCTAGAAACTGTTAAAGTTCTTCTTGAAGGAGGTGCTGATATCCATGCCAAAGACAAATATGGCAATACACCTCTTCATCAAGCAAGTCTTAAAGGAGATCCAGAAGTTGTTAAAGTTCTTCTTGAACACGGTGCTGATATTAATGCCGAAGATAACTATAGAAATACAGCTCTTCATGAAGCAAATTTAATGGACAATTTAGAAGTTCTTAAAGTTCTTCTTGAACACGGTGCTGATATCAATGCCAAAAACAGATCTGGTGATACAGCTCTTCATCGAGCAAGTTTTAATGGAAATCCAGAAATTGTTAAACTTCTTCTTGAAAAAGGTGCTGATATTCATGCTACAGACGACAGATATGGCTATACACCTCTTCAAGAAGCAAAAAGTTATGAAGCAAGAAAAAAGAAAGGAAATCGAGAAGTTGTTAAACTTCTTAAAAACAAGCTTGGTGCAACTTCTTTTATTTCTAAATGTCGCGAGATTTTTTAAAATATTTTGTCATTCAATCATTTTTTAGGTGCTAAATTATTATAAAAATCTTTTTAATTGTAATTTTTTCTCTTTTTAATTCTCTTGTTCTAGCTGAAGAGATTCATGAAGCGGCTAGATATGGAAATACAAAAAAAGTATCTTTTCTTTTAAAAGTAAAAGTAGATCCTAATATAAAAAATGAAAGTGGAAGAACAGCTCTTCAAATAGCAAGTATTTATGGGCGTTCAGAAGTTATTAAAGTTCTTCTTGAATACGGTGCTGATATTAATGCTAAAGACAGATCTGGCCATACAGCTCTTCATCAAGCAAGTTTTAATGGACGTTTAGAAGCTGTTAAATTTCTTCTTGAACACGGTGCTGATATCCATGCTAAAGACATACATGGCTATACAATTCTTCACATAGCAAGTGGGACAGGTTATCCAGAACTTGTTAAACTTCTTGAAAACAAGGCTAGTGCAAATGAAAGAAATGAAACTTCTTTTCTTTCTAGATGTCGCGATATTTTTTAAAATATCTTGTCAGTCAATCATTTTTTAGGTGTTACATTACAAATTTGCTTTTCTAATTGATAAACAAACAAGGAATAATTACTGATTTTGCAAAGTTTTTTTAATCTGTTTCAATATTCCTCCAAAAAAACCATTACTCATAACTACAATCACATCATTAGATCGAATCAAAGAAAAAAGTTGTTTTTTAATGGAGCCAATACTCTCTCCATAAAAAGCTATTTTTTCTTTTTCTTTCAAATCCTTAACTAAAGATTTTGCAGAAAACCGTTTGTTTTTTTCAATTCTAGAAGTATCAAAAGGTTTAGAAATAATAACAACATCGGCTTTATAAAAAGCCTCACTATAATTTTTTTGAAAAACATTAAGACGAGAAGTAAAAGAACGAGGTTCAAATAAAACCACCAACCTTTTATTTGGAAATTTTTCCTTTAGTGCAGATAAACTCGCTTTTACAGCCGTTGGATGATGAGCAAAATCTTCATACAATAAAATTTTATTGTATTCCCCTATTTTTTGAAGTCTTCGTTCAAGACCTTTAAAATGATTTAAAGCCTCTACAACCTTTTTTAAAGGCCATTTTAAAGTGTGACTTAAGGCTATCGTTGCTAAAGCATTAAGGGCATTATGCTCTCCAAATAAATTTAAAGAACAAGTCTCTATTTTTTGACCTTTATAATGAATATCAAAGACTTGTTGATTCTTTAAAATCTGACGATTTTTAATTTGATAATCTCCTTTATTCATTCCATAACTAATAACCTGAGCTTTAGAAAAAGATGCTAATGCTCTCACTGTCTCATCTTCAAAACAAGCCACAAGATAATTGTCAGAAGACATTTTTTGAATAAGATTTTTAAAAGTTGTTTTCACCTCTTCAAAATTTTTATAAATATCACCATGGTCAAATTCAACATTTGTTAAAATAAGAGCAAAAGGATTGTAATAAAAAAATTTAGCCCTTTTAGCAAAAAAAGCGGTGTCATACTCATCCCCTTCAATAATAAACCATTCTTTGTTTGTAACATGAAAAGAGGTTTGAAAGTTTGAAGATAAAGCAGCAATAAAAAACCCAGCCTCTTTATGAGTCCATTGAGAGATTTGAGTCATAAGAGAAGTGGTTGTACTTTTTCCATGAGTCCCAGCAATCACTATATTTTTTGTATCTTTTAATAGGGTTTGCTCTAAAAATTCAGGAAGACTAATATAAGGTATTTGTAATTCTTCTAAAACTTGAATCTCTTCATTGATTTTTTGTATAACATTTCCAACAATAACTAGTTTTATTTTTTTTGATAAATTGTTTTTATTATAAGTAAAAATAGAAATATCTTTTTGCTCTAACAAAGAAGACATAGGTGGATAAACATTGGCATCACTTCCTGAGACTAAAAAACCCATTGTTTTTAAATAAACAGCAAAAGAAGCCATAGCTGTCCCACAAATTCCCATAAAATAAATAGAATCTTTTTGTTTCATTTCTAAATCACAAAATTTAGGAGAAGAAATAGATACTCTAACTTTTAATTTAAAAACACTCATTAAAAAGATGTAACTCGTAAAGTCGCTTTACTATCTTGAAAATTTATTTCAGAATTTTTAGCCAATGGCAAAGGGCTGTTTTTAAAGATATGGCCGCAAGGCAGTCCTGTAAAAATAGGTGTATTGGAAAAATCAGAAAAAGACTTTAATAATTTATTTTCTAAATCTCTCTTTTTTAAAGGAGTAAAAGATCCTAAAAGTATGGCTTGAACTTTTTTCATGGCTCCAGAAAACAAAAGTTGATGAAGAGATCGGTCAATCCTGTAATCTTCTTCGTTAACATCTTCTAAAAATAAAAAACATTTGTCTAAATTTTTAGGAAACCACGGAGAAGATAAAGAAGTGCTTAAAAGAGTTAGATTACCACCAACAATAGGAGCTCTTAATTTTTTTACTTTTAGATTTTTATTGAGTAATTTTAAATCAGAAAATACAACTTCTTTCTGCTCTCCAAATAAAATACTTTTTAACATTCTTAAATCTTTTTTAGACAAATAAGGAAGGTCTGCCACAAAAGGAGCATGTAAACTGGGCATCTTACAAATATCATTTAAATAAATATGTAAAGCTGTAGCATCACTAAAACCAATAAAGAGTTTCTTTTGAATTTTAGATTTAACAAAAGAAGGCATTACTTTTTGTAACCCATAACCTCCTCTAATAGCCCAAACGGCTTTAGATGTAGAGTTTTTAAAAGCCTGTTCTAAAAACTTTGTTCGTTTTTGATTCGTGTTTGCATGATACATCCAAGGGGAAATCATATCTTTTGGAAAACGAATCTTCAATTCCCACTCTTCTAAAATTTTAAGCCCTTTTAACCAATTCTTATTCAAAGGAAAAGAAGAAGGAGCAACAAGATCAATAGTATCACCTTTTTTTAATTTCATAGACTATCTCCTTCATACAAAGGAGTTGGATATTTTTCATTAAAACAAGCAAGACAATAATGACTTGAATCCCCTCCACTGGCTTTAATTAAATTTTCAGAAGAAAGATAAGCTAAAGAATCGGCTTTTAAAAACTTTCTAATGTCTTCAACGCTTTTATGATTCCCAGAAATAAGTTGCTTCTTTAAAGGAGTATCTACACCATAATAACAAGGCCCTTTAATAGGAGGTGAAGAGACTCTTAAATGCACCTCTTTTGCTCCCGCTTGACGAAGAACTTCTATCAAAGACTTAGAAGTTGTTCCTCTCACAATAGAATCATCAATAGCCACAATTTTCTTTCCTTCAACCAAATGCTGCTGAGGATTTAACTTTATCTTCACCTTGAAATTTCTTATAGAATCAGAAGGATGGATAAATGTCCTTCCGATATAATGATTTCGTATGATTCCCATTTCGTAAGGTATGCCACTTTCCTGAGAGTAACCAATGGCAGCAGGCACTCCACTATCAGGAACAGGTAGGACCAAATCCGCATCCACAGGATGCTCTTGAGCTAAATACATGCCCATTTTTTTTCTACATTCATAAACATTTTTACCAAAAACGAAACTGTCTGGACGAGAAAAATAAACATGTTCAAAAATACATTTTGCCAACCTAGAAGGTTTGGAAATCTGTTCTGATTTTAACCCCTTATCCGTTATTGTTAAAATTTCACCTGGCTTAATTTCACGAATGTATGTAGCACCTATAAGATCAAATGCACAAGTTTCAGAAGCCACAACATAAGCTCCTTTTTTTTGTCCTAAAACTAAAGGACGAAACCCCATAGGATCTCTCGCAGCGATTAAAGAATCTTTTGTTAAAATGGCTAGGCTATAAGCTCCTTCTAATTTTGATAAATTTTCTTTTAAAGCCTGATCCACTGAACTTTGATTGCAGTTATTTAAAAGAGAAAAAATGCATTCCGTATCACTACTGCTTACTTCTTTTCCACTCTTCATTGTTTTTTGAATTTGACGATGATTTACAATATTTCCATTGTGAGAAATGGAAACAAACCCAAAAGAAGTTTTCATCGTCAAAGGTTGAATATTTTTTAATTCATCAGAACCTGTTGTAGAATATCTCGTATGTCCAATGGCTGCTAAACCAGAAAGTTTTTGTAAGTTTTCAGGAGAAAAAACATCTCCCACTAAACCTAGATTTTTAAAAGAGATAGGTTGACCTTTATTCAAAGAAACAATACCAGCTCCTTCTTGACCACGATGTTGAAGAGCATACAAACCCAAATAAGTTAAAAAAGAAGCCTCTGGATGATTCCAAATTCCAAAAACAGCACATTTATCTTTCCAACTCATAAACTTATATCTTCCCAAGAACAATAATAAGCCTCTTGCAATTCTTCTAAAGACCATTGATATTTTTTTATTGTAAGATAGGAATTCTCTTCTGTTTTTCCTACTAAGACACAATCTAAACCTAGATTTTTAACCTCATTTTTAAAATTCTTTTCTTCTGAAGGAGAAAGACTCACCAACACTTCATATAATCTTTCTCCTAAAAGAGGTAAGGAAAAATCTTTTTCTAAGGTAAAACCAACACCTCTTTCTAAAACCATACGAGCTAAAGCATAGGGAATACCAAATTTTCCTACAAGCTTAGCACTAGAAAACTCAACCTTTTCTTGTAACTCTTTCATCTTGTTTATAAAAAGATTTACAAGGTCATCTTGTAAGAACCCAAAAGCCTGATTGTTATTTTTAACTTGAGGAAAAAAATCTTTTATAGAGCCTGGAAACCAAAACTGATGAGAACTTAAAAGATAAACTTGTTCTTTCTTCTTTACAAAACCACTTTGAGGGATTTTACGAGAATTTTCTTTAAGCCCTATCATAGCAATAGAAGGTGTGGGAGTGATATTAACATCTTGACTCTCATTATAGAAACTAACATTTCCACTGATAACAGGTGTATCTAAAATCTCACAAGCTTTAGATAGGGTTTCTACACTTAAAACAAATTCTCCCATAACTTTTGGTTTTTCTGGATTACCAAAATTCAAACAATCGGTTACAGCCCAAGGAGTGAACCCTCTTAAAACCAGCTCTAAAGCTGGAAAAAAAATAGAATCCTTAGCTCCTTGTTCTACATCTGTTTCCATAAGAGGAACCCGACAACCTAAAGCCACACCTAGCTCTCTTCCACTCTCTGGAAGACGAATGATGGCAAGAGGATAAGAAGAGTCTTTTACTGTATTTGTTCCAACCCTTTGATCGTATTGCTCATAAATAAATCTCCTACTTCTCCCATTAGAACTTTTTAAAACTTTAAGCAAAATATTTTTCAGTTCTTTTTCTGGAAAATAAAACTCTTTTGGAGAAACTCTAAGAGCTGGCTCTGGAAACTCATAAGGACGATCTTCTACAGGAGATTCACTTGTAAATAATGTAGGATCTACTTTTAACAAACACTTATCTTTCCAATAAATTTCAATCTCTTTATGATCTAAAACCTCTCCTAAAATATGAATCTCTAACTGAAACTTATTAAAAATATTTTTTAACTCTTCCCATTTAGAAGGCTCACAAATAAAAAGCATTCGTTCTTGACTTTCAGACAATAAAATATCTTCTGGTCTCATAGTTTGATCTCTTAAAGGAACTTTATCTAAATGAAGTTTCAACCCTATGGATCCCTTTTCTGCCATTTCAAAACTTGAACAAGTTAAGCCAGCTGCTCCCATATCTTGACAAGCAACGATTAAATTTTGATTCATAGCTGAAAGACAGGCTTCCATCAATTGCTTACCAAAAAAAGGATCTCCAATTTGAACAGTGGGCTTATCCACCTCTTCTTCAAAAGAAGCACTTGCCATTGAAGCTCCTAAAACACCATCTCTTCCCGTTGTAGAACCTGCATAGACAACATAATTACCAACCCCCTTAGCTCCTGAACTCATCTCTTTATTTTTAGAACCTAAAAAACCTAAAGCCATAGCATTCACTAAAATATTACCATTGTAACATTTTGAAAATTCTGTATGACCATTCAGTGTTGGTATTCCCATACAGTTTCCATAATCTCCAATACCACGAACAACACCATCAACACGCAAATGGTTATCCTTAGCTGTTTCAGGATCACCAAAACAAAGGTAATCGGCTAGCATTAAAGGACGAGCATTCATTGCAAAGACATCTCTTAAAATACCTCCAACCCCAGTGGCTGCTCCATGATAAGGAATGATGTAAGAGGGATGGTTATGACTTTCCATTTTAAAAGCCACTCGCTCTCCTTGACCTACACTTACAATACCTGCGTTTTCTCCAATAGCCGCTGTTTCTTTTTTTGTAGGAAATTGAAATTTTTTTAAATGAATTTTAGAGCTTCTGTAAGAACAGTGCTCATTCCATAAAGCAACAGCCAATGCCAATTCTATATTTTTTGGGTTGCGTTTTAAAAGATTTTGTAACCTTTTATAATCTTCTTCTTTTAAATGTTTTTTTAAATAAAGATTTTCTTTTTCCATGATCATAAACTTTCTAAAAAATGAAAAAACTTTTGACCATCAACACCACCCATCCACAGCTCCATCGCTCTTTCTGGATGAGGCATCAAACCCACAACATTTTTTGTGTCATTCATAATTCCTGCTATACTCTCTAAAGAACCATTAAAATTATCATCATAAGTGAGCCAAACTAAATTGTCATCCCAAAGCCTTTTAAGTTCTTCTTGAGAAATATAATAACGACCCTCTCCATGAGCAACAGGCAAACAAACTTGTTTGATACTTCCTCCACCAAAAAATTCATTTTGATTTTGTAATGTTAAAGAAGACCAACGATCTATAAACCGACCCCATTTGTTTTTTAATAAAACCCCTTTAAGGAGTTGAGCTTCACATAAGATTTGAAATCCATTGCAAATGCCTAAAACTGGAACTCCTTTTTGAGCCGCTCTTATAACATCTTTCATCGCTTGAGATTGAGCCGCTAAAGAACCTGACCTCAAATAATCTCCATAAGAAAAGCCACCGGGAATAATAAAAGCTTTATAGTTTTGAATATCTATAGAATCAAAACAAGATAAAATAACAGGATTGCAATTTTTAAGAGACTTACAAACATCTCTTTCACAATTGGTTCCAGGAAACTGAAGAACACCTGTTTTTTTCAAAATCTAAACCTCTTCACTCAATGATTTTTAATTCAAAAGTCTCTATCAATTCATTAGATAAAATATTTTTAGCAATCTGATGAGCCACATCCAGTCCTTTTTTTTTGTCCGTTTCGTTAATATGAAGCTCAATGTATTTACCGTAACAACACTCTTTGACTGGTAGTTTTTGAGTTTGAAAAAGTTTTAAAAGAGCTCTTCCTTCTGTATCTAAAACCTCTTTACGAAATTGAATTTTCACTCCTACTTTAATCATTACTTTTTATCCTCTAATTCTTGGTTCCATCTTTTAAGAATTTTATCCTTAATCTTATGATAGCCTTCTTCTACCTTTCCCCAGTCTCTTCGGAAACGATCCTTATCTAAACGATATCCCGTGTCTTTATCCCAAATCCGACAGCTGTCTGGACTGATATCATCTGATAAAAAAAGTTTTCCTTTAAAATCTCCAAACTCCATTTTAAAATCTACAAGCTCTAACCCAGACTCTAAAAAAAAGAACTTTAACTTTTCATTGATGACTAAAGCCATCTCTTTAATTTGCGGTAAAAAAGAAACTTTCTTTATAAGAGATAATTTCACAATCTGTTCTTCACTCACAAAGGGATCATCCAAATCATCTCGTTTGTAATAAAATTCTAAAAGAGGAGAATTAGGAATGGCTTCTCCTTCTTTTAACCCTAATCGTTTAGCTGTGCTTCCTGCCAATCGGTTTCTAACAACAACTTCTAAAGGAATGATATCTACTTTTAAACAAAGACTTTCTAAAGAATTTATATCTTTAAGCCAATGAACAGAAACACCTTCTTTTTTTAAGTATTTAAAAACAATAGAAGATATTGTTTTACAAATCTCCCCTTTTTTTACAAAAGTATTTTTCTTCCGACCTTGAAGAGCTGTGAGATCATCTTTAAAAAATAAAATAACTTGATCCACACTCCCTTGCACAGAGTAGATTTTCTTCCCTTTTCCCTCGTAAATCAAATCTCCTTTTGTTTCCATTTAAATCTCTTTAAGAACTCTATCAATATGAGCAAGTAAGGAGTTAAGATTTTTCTGACCTGAAAAAATATTTTGAATCTCCTTTGCATTTAAATACTTAGTCACTTGAGAGTTTTTCTTTAGAAGGTCTTGGAAGTGCTCTCCTTTTTTTATTTTATGACTTATACTTTGAACCAAAGCATAAGATTTTTCACGAGATAAACCTTTTCCTACAAGGCCGTTTAAAACTTGAGAAGAAAAAATAAGTCCTTGAGAAAGGGATAGATTTTCTATCATTCTCCTAGGGTAAACTTGTAAATTTTTTAACAGCTTTGTCATACGATCCAATCCATAATGAACAAGAATAAAAGCATCTGGAAGAATCACTCTTTCAACAGAAGAATGGCTGATATCCCTCTCATGCCATAAAGAAATATTTTCTAAAGAAGGATTCACATAAGATCTAAGAATCCTTGCTATTCCTACAAGATTTTCACTAGAGATAGGATTTTTTTTATGAGGCATAGCACTTGATCCTGTTTGCCCTTGCTTAAAATTTTCTAAAACCTCACCCACTTCTGTTCTTTGTAAATGTCTTAGCTCCACAGACAATCGTTCTAAAAAGGCACCGAAGAGACTTAAGGAAAATACAAGTCTAGCAAGGCGATCCCTTGGCACCACTTGAGTGGCAACACGCTCTGGTTTGAGTTTTAAAAGTTTACAAACCTTCTGTTCAACTTTAAAAGATAAAGAAGAATAAGTTCCTACAGCTCCACTTAATTTTATAACCAAAGATTGATTGACAAAAGTGTTAAAAGTTTCTTCCACTCTTTGCAACTCCACAAGATGTCCTAAAATTTTAAAACCAAAACTTGTTGGTTCAGCATGAATCCCATGGGTTCTCCCAGAACACAAAGTGCCTTTGTGATCTTGAACTATCTTCTTTAAAGTTTTTTTTAATTCTTTCACACTCTCATGAATCACTTCAGAAGCTTCCTTAATTTGCAAACTGAGAGCCGTATCTAAAACATCGGAAGAAGTTAAACCATAATGAACATAAGCTCCGTCATCACCTAAAGAGGAAGCCACTTCATTGATAAAGGCTGTCACATCATGACAAGTTTTTTTCTCCCTTTTTAAAATATTAGGTACAGAAATTTTAGACTTGGTTTGAATAGCTTGAGCCGCCCTCTTAGGTATAATGTTTAAATCTCCTTGAGCCATAGCCACAGCCTGCTCTACTTTAAGCATATATAAAAAGCGGCTTTCAAGAGACCAAAGAGAAGACATTTTCTTAAGACTATATCTTTCAATCATTAACTAAACGCTCCTTTTTCCAAAAGTTGTCTTTCAAACTTCAACTGGCTTAAAAGATCTCCTTGAATAACATCCTTCACACTAGGAAGCATAACATTTTTTGGCAAAACTGTTTTTTGTTTCAATTTATCTTCTCCATAAATACAAAAACTTTTTAAATACTTCTTAGGTATCACCTTGAAAGACACAGCTTCTTTAAAGATTTGATTTAAATGATTTAAAATAAGTTCCAATAAGTCTTCATCCTCTCTAGAATAAGCTTGTTTAAACCAAACTTCCCAATGGGGGTCTCTATAAAAAACACTTAATAAATTATCATGAGTCCAAGGCAATGATAAGTCTTTTAAAGACACAAAATGGGAAGGAATAATATCACCATAATTGTCTAGATTTCCTTCAAAAGAAAAGGATTTCCACTCCCATTCTGGAGAAATGATTTTGTTAGAGGAAAAAAGGCTTAACAAACTCACATCATCAGCCAGCCATAAAAATTGATGGCTTTCTATATTTTCACCTTTTATAGAAAAAGAAGCTTGTGATTTTTCTTGAAGAACTTGAATGTTTTCTAAGGAAGTCTCTACATAGTGAATATCAGGATAGTCCAGTTTAAATTGGTTTTTTTGTTTTAAAGTCATTTCAAACAAAAAATAATCAGAAAAAAAATCCAAACCCTCTTCTGATGCAATAAAATGATTTCCTTCAAAAACGCGAGACATTAAATTTTTAGACAAAAAAGACAGCCAATGATTTTTAAAATCTCCTAATTCTTTATTTTTAAAATTTTGAAAGAGAGGTGCGGACATATTTTGCCAATCTATTTCCTGAAAAGACCAGCCCCCTTCACAGCTTAAAAGACAAAAACCTTCATTTTGTTTTAAAAGAAGACCCAAAGATTCTAAAAAGACCTTTTCTTTAGGATTCTCTTGAATAAAAACACCTAGTGGGGCTAAAGCCTCTTGTTGAAGATCAACATAGCAAACCTTCTTTCCCTGTTTAGATAGTTGTTGAGAAAGAAAAAGACCTTTAGGCCAAAAAGAGCTAAATAAGGTAACATCAAACATTATTTTTCTTGTCCATAGCCTTCCAACTTAAACTCCAACGACAAGAAGATTTTTTTAAAGATCTTTCCACTTTTCCTAAAAAAAAGACCTCCTCTTTTGGAACAATATTTTGTTTGAAAAACTCCTGTTTATCTCTAAGGATAAGAACAAAACCTAATCCACAATTTAAAGTTTTTAAAAGAGCTGGCCAGGTCATTTGAGACCTTTTTTTTACATCTAAAAAAGGCCCGGGAACAGACCAAGGATTCACAGGTAAAAACAATCCCTTAGGTATAATACGAGAAATATTATCTAAACCACCACCTGTAATATGAGCCATAGATTTTAGTCCTGATATTTGATGAAAGTAAGGTTGTAAAAAACTGTAAAGCCTTGTTGGTTCCAACAACAGTTTTTTATTTTTATTTAAATCCCTAGTGGACTTATATACATTTCGTAAAAGAGAGTAACCATTGCTGTGAAATCCAGAACTTGCAAGAGCAATAACATCATCCCCTTCTTGAACTTTATGAGGTCCAAAAATAGATTTTTTTTCTACAATACCAACTGCAAAACCTGCACAATCTATATCTCCTTTTTTGTAAAGACCTGGAAGCTCAGCCGTCTCCCCTCCTATTAAATCACAAGAGGCTTCTTTACAAGCCTTGTAAAGACCTTTAAAAAAACTTTTAGATTGTTGAATATCTAATTTTCCACAAGCGTAATAATCTAAAAAGAAAAGTGGTTTTGCTCCTACACAAATCAAATCATTAACACACATGGCCACTAAATCCTGACCTAAACCTTTCCAATCTGAAAAGTAACTAGATATCTTAACTTTAGTCCCAACACCATCTGTAGAAGAGGCCATGACAGGTTCCTTATACTCGTTTAGAGGCAACGAAAACAAAGAAGCATAATCACTTCCTAAAGAATCTTCAGAAAAAGGTTTGCTTTTTTTGATCCAAGAAACAAGACGATTGG
This sequence comes from Bdellovibrionales bacterium, assembly GCA_963692945.1. Taxonomy (GTDB): domain Bacteria; phylum Bdellovibrionota; class Bdellovibrionia; order Bdellovibrionales; family UBA1609; genus JACOND01. The sequence goes on along the minus strand of OY843585.1, from coordinate 980,886 downwards.
CCTTATTGATATCAACCCCTGAAGATTTATAATTTATTTTTCTTCTCATATTAGAGATATATACTATTATTCTTTCAAAAAAAAGTGAGTTATCTTTCACACTTCTCTTTTTTCTTATATACTAAGTGTAAGATATGTTTTTGATTTCATTGTTTTTTGTTCTCTTTACTCCTCTCTCATCTCAAGGAAGTGACCTCTTAAAATCTCAAAGATTCTTAGTGGCCGAAAAGGAGATAACGGCTTTTGATCCTTTTATTGACTATGGAGAATTTCAAGACAATGTCACAGAGCAAGAAAGCATCAACTTTTTTCAAAAGGGTCGCTCCCTAAATATAAATGTTCTTTTAGGTTATGAAGCAATCACTTTCAATATGAGACAAATCTATGGGGATAGCCCTGGAGTTATAGGTGTTTCTATTGGATTCTTTTTTGATTTAAATTTTGCTTTACATATAGGAGGTCTATTCCCTCACTCTCACTATAATAGTATTCTTAGTATCACAGATCTTTTTTCTACTATGAATCTTGATTTTAAATACTATTTTAACAAGCAAAAACTCACTAAAAGTGTTGCTGAATTTTTAAATCCTTATATTATTTTTGGCCCTTTTTGGTTTAAAATCACAAATCCTAATATTAAAGATGTAAGCAACAAACAAAATATTCCAACCAATCTCCCTGGAGCAACACCACAATCTAATGTTCGGCAACCACCTTCCACCCTCAACAATACAGATATATCAACCCTTTCCGATTTTACATCTATTGGATTTAAGCTGGGTGTAGGAGTAGAGGTCCCTTTTATTAAAAAAACTTATTTGGGGTTTGAAATGGCTTATCTTTACACAAATTTACAGAATGAAAATACGGATTTATCAAATATTAAAATAACTCCTAATATTCCAACCAATAAAACCTTTTTTGATAGATTGATTTATCCAGACACACCCGAAGTTAAAGGGTATCGCTTTTATGGGGATACAATAACCACGCTTTTGATATTTGGTGTCAATTTTTAACTCTAATTTTCAAATAAAATCTTTTGCAATTCCTAAAATATAGTTTTAAAGTGATTATATTAAATAAAGGAGTTTTTATGAAAAAATCATTTTTATTTTTAAGCTTAATTGCTACTTTTTTCTTTGCTTTACCTGAAGCCTCTCTAGCAAAAAAGAAATACCGTTACATTAAAAGAGAGCATGGTGTTAGGTTTGATTTTAAACTTCCAGCGGAAGTCTATCCTACACGACAAGCCGAACTCTCTACTGGGGGAAGCTACACTTACAATTGGAAGGGGCGTATAGAAGTTGGGCCTTATTTTAACCTTGGACTTAATATTCTCCCAAGTTTTAACATCTCTGATTACTCAGGGGGTCTTTTGGCTGAATACAATTTTATCAAAAACCGTGGAAAAGTAAAATTCATCCCTGCTCTTGGTATGTCCTTAGGAGCTAAAGGAGGAGGCAGTACAGAACTTACACTTGGTGTTCACACCTCTATGAAGTTTTTTGTCGCAAAACGAACTCCTTTTATAGTGAAACTTGAATACCTTGCTGCTGTTCCTACAAGTTTTAATTTCAGTTCCTTATCCCATAATGTGAATCTAATGGCAGGATTTGGATACTACTTTGATTTTTACTAAAATTTAAAAATATAACTCTAAAAAGCCAAGTTATTCCAACTTGGCTTTTTTTATAATAACTTTTTGACACTTAAAGTCATAGCCTTTATAAATTCTAATTAAGGTTTAAAAATGGAATCTCTCAATCAAAAATTAAATTATGAAATAAAAGATAAAAATCTTCTCCAAGAGGCTTTGACTCATAAGAGTTGCCAAAATGTAAGTTGTCACAATGAACGGTTGGAGTTTTTAGGAGATGCTGTTTTAAATTTAATTATTGCTGATAAATTGATGGAACAATTCCCAACACAAAATGAAGGTGATTTAACAAAAAAAAGGGCTCAACTTATAAATGGTCAAACTCTTTATGAAATCGCACTCAGCTTAAATTTAGACCATTACATTCAAACTGGCATACAAGTAGATAAAGGGAAGAGGATACTAGCAGGAACTCTAGAGGCTTACATTGGGGCTATTTATATAGAGGCTGGATTCCTAACAGTAAAGAAAATCATTCAAAAACTTTTTGAAGAAAGAATCAATGAAAACTCCCCTTCTTTAAATTACAAATCTTCCCTGCAAGAGTGGTGTCAAAAAAAATATAAAACACTACCTATTTACAAAATTAAAAAAGAAGAAGGACCTCATCATCAAAAAATGTTCTATGTTGATGTTTTTATAAAAAAAGACCATGTAGGGTCTGGATCTGATCTTCAAAAAAAACAAGCTGAACAAATAGCAGCTAAAGCAGCTATTACTAAATTAAAGATACCTTCCAACTAAGGATATAAAATATGAAAGCTCTTATCGTAGGACGAACAAATGTAGGTAAATCCTCTCTTTTTAATAGAATTGCAAAAAAAAGAAAATCTTTGGTATTTGATGAATCAGGCATTACAAGAGATGTATTAAAAGAACCTGTAAAGTGGTGGGGGCATGCATTTGAAATTATGGATTCAGGAGGCCTTCCTGAACAACAAGAAAAAAGTGAACTCTATTTAAAAATTCAACAACAAATTGAAATGGCAATGAAAAAAGCTAATGTATTTATTATTGTCACAGATGGAAAGGTTGGTGTTCACCCAGAAGACACTCGAGTCATAGAAATGATAAGAAAAACAGGGAAACCTTTTACTGTGTTTGTAAATAAAATAGATAACCCTAAAAACACAAATCTCTTTGCATCCGATTTTTTTAATTTATCTACAGAAATACTTTCTGGATCCGTAGAACAAAATTTTGGTGTAAATGAAGTGATAGAATGGATTATTTTACAAAAAAAGAAATTTTCTAATTCTGAAATAACCAAAAAAGATTCCTTGAACATCACTTCCCTCTTTGTTATTGGAAAAGCCAATAGTGGAAAAAGTTTGCTTTGCAATCAAATTCTTAATACAGAACGAATGATTGTTAGCTCTAAAGCAGGAACAACTTTAGACACAGTGACAGAATTCTTTTCAAAAAATAAAGAAGAATATTCTATCTCTGATAATCCAGGTTCACGAAGAGGAAACAGAGAAGAGAGAGAAAAAATTTCTTTTTCTAAAAGTCTTTCTGCAATAGATAAATCTGATATTGTTCTTCTTGTTATAGACGGAACCGTAGGAGCAAGCCGACAAGACACTCGCTTTGTTCAATTGTGTCTTGAAAAAAGAAAACCTGTTATCCTTGTAGTTAATAAAATGGATCTTGTTAAAAAAAGAGATCCACAAGAAAGAAAACAAAAAAAAGAAGAACTCAAAAGAACTTTCCATTTTTGCTCTGATCTACCTGTTGTTTTTATAAGTGCTAAGACGGCTTATCATAAAGAAAAACTGTTTAATGTTATTACGGATATAAAAAATAAAATGAATGTAAAAATTCCAACCTCCAAATTAAATCGTTTTTTTACTAAAACAATACGAAAAGCCCCTTCCCCTGTTTATGGAACAAGTAATGTCAATTTTTATTATATCACTCAAACTCACAAAACCCCTCCTGATTTTATTGCTTTTGCCAATTACCCTAAAGGCGTTACACCGTCTTATCGCCGCTTTGTAATTCATCAAATCAAACAAAATTGGAATTTAAAAGGCATCCCTATTGGTTTTCATGTTTTGCCTAAAAATTCATCACGATAAATTTTGTAAAAGTTTTTCTTTTAAGCTTTTAATTTTTATTTTTTCTTTGTATTTTGTTTTTCTAATATAAAATTCTATTTTTAATTCTTTTAAATCTCTTTCTCCTAAGCTTAAACGAATAGGAAGACCTAAAAGATCAGCATCTTTAAATTTGATGCCAGCTCGCTCTTTACGATCATCAATAAAATAATCTAAATTTTGTTCTTTTAAAAGTTTAAGAATTTCTTCTAAAGATTTTAAAACTATAGGACTAGATTCATCAATAAGGCAAATATGAACATAAAAAGGAGCTACAGCCATTGGCCATATCATTCCATCTTCATCATGAATTTGCTCTACAAGAGCTTGAAGAGTTCTAGTAACTCCTAATCCATAACAACCCATCTCAATATATTGTTTTTTTCCTTGTTGATCTAAATAAGTCAGATTCATTTTTTTAGAATAAGTATCAGAAAGATAGAAAAGATGTCCCACTTCAATACCTCTATACATCTTAAGAGTGCCTTTCCCATCAGGACTAGTGCTTCCTTCTTTGGCATAACAAAAATCTCCATACTGACAAACTTTAAAATCTCTTTCCAGATTCACATTTTTAAAATGAAATCCATCTTCATTAGCTCCTGTGATAAAATTACTTTTTCCTTTTAATCTATGATCTACATAAATAGATGTTTCTTTTTTTAATTTATAAGGACCGCAACTTCCCGGTAAAGCTCCTGTGATATCTTGAATGACTTTATCATCTGCTAAATAAGGAGTTTCAAAAAGAGAAAATTCTCTCTTAAGTTTAATAGGATTGATCTCATCATCCCCTTGACATAAAACGGCTACACATTCTTTTTCTGAAGAAGAACTTTTAGAAAAAATAAAAAACAGTATCTTAACAAGGTCTTTTTCTTTACACTTTAAAAATTTTGCTAAAGAAGAAATGGTTAAAATATTTGGAGTTGCAAATTTTTCAACTGTTTTTTGCTCTTGCTGCTGCACCTCTTCGTTTGTTTTTAAAACAGAAGGGCAAATTTCACGATTGGCTGCAAAATCACTTTTATCAGAAATAAACAACACATCTTCACCCTTATCAGCTAAAACATGAAATTCTTCTGATTTATCTCCACCAATAGAACCTGTATCTGCTTGAACAACAACAAACTTAACCCCTAACCGATTAAAAATGTTTGTATAAGCTTGAAACATTTTTTGATAACTAAGATTTGATTCTTCTTTTGTTCTATCAAAACTATAAGCATCTTTCATAATGAATTCTCTTGCTCTCATAAGTCCAAATCTTGGACGTATTTCATCCCGATATTTAATTTGTATTTGATAAAGATTGAAAGGCATTTCTTTATAACTTATCAAGGATGACCTTACAAAATCTGTAATCACTTCTTCATGAGTGGGACCTAAACAAAAATCTTGATCCGATCTGTTTTTCATTTTTTGAAGCAAGCCTTCAAATTTATTCCAACGACCTGTCTCTTTCCATAATTTTTTAGGTTGAACCATAGGCATAAGAATCTCTCTAGCCCCTTGCTTTTCCAATTCTTCTCTTATTATTTTTTCAAATTTTTGAATGGCTCTTAAAAAAAAAGTATTGTAAGTGAAACTTCCTTGACTGGTACTATAAATATAGCCAGACCGAATAAGAAGAGCATGACTGGACATAGAAATTCCTGAAGGCTTTTCTTTTAAAGTCTTTAAATACAACTCACTCCATTTCATTAAAGATGCTCCTTAAGTTTTATCATTTGAGATAATGTTTTAGCATGTTCTTTTCCTCGTCCTTTTTGAATTCTATACAAGGCTTGATCTCTATTTTCTACTGTAAGAATAGAAAAAATGACAGGCAATGAATACTTTTTTTGTAAATCCCACAAAGATTTTTCTAAAATTCGGCATAAAGAATCATAATGAGTGGTTTCTCCACGAATAATAACTCCTAAAGTGAGCAGACCATCATACTTTTTCTGCTCTATAATCCATTTTGTAAAAAGAGGAATTTCTCCAGCCCCTGGCACCCAATAAACATCCAATTGCACTTTCTTTATAGAATGCATCAATTCTGCAGAGGCGTCTTTATATAAAGATTCCACAAGATCTTTATTAAACTGTGAACAAATTATAGCTATTTTTTTACTCATTATTATTTAGAATCTTTAGAAATAAATTGAAAGCCATGTTCATCTTCAATAATAGGAACCGTCTCTTCAATTGTTAACCCATACCCTTTAAGACCAATTTTTTTACTTTTTGAATTAGTAATAAGCCGAATTTTAGAAATATGAAGAGCTCTTAAAATCTGAGCTCCTATTCCATAATCTTTACTATCTGATTTAAAAATTCTTTTTGAATCAAATTTTTCTTTTTGTAATTTATGATAATCCAAATACTTTGAAATCGTATTTTGCATTCTAAGATAGACAAAAACACCTGTTCCCTCTTCGTTGATATAATCTAGAGACTTTCTTATATAGGAACCTGTAGATAAAAATTCATCTTGAAAAAGATCACCTGTTATACAAGAAGTCTGAACTCTAACAAGAACAGATTTTTGAGGATTGATTTTTCCTTTTGTAAGAGCAAGATGCTCTCTATCATTGATCTCGTCATAAAAAACATGAGCTGTCCAATCTTTCCCCAAACCCGTTTGATAAGAAGTTTGAACTCTTTCTTCAACTAAAGAATCGTGAGCCATTCTATATTTAATCAAATCTTCAATAGTCCCTATTTTAATTTGATGTTTTTTAGCAAATTTAAAGAGTTCAGGGGCTCTAGACATGGTTCCGTCCATATTCACAACTTCACAAATCACAGCAGAAGGATTTAAATTGGCCAATTTACAAAAATCCACACTTGCTTCCGTATGACCTGCTCTTTTTAAAACTCCCCCTTTTTGAGCTTGTATGGGAAAAATATGACCGGGACTAATGATATCTTCTTTTTGAGATTTGGGGTCGGAAACCACCTTGATAGTCTGAGCTCTATCTTTAGCAGAAATACCAGTAGAAACCCCTTTGGAAGCCTCTACACTAACAGTAAAAGCCGTTCTATGAGGAGAAACATTATCCTCACTTTTAACCATGAGAGGAAGATCTAATCTTTTCACCTGCTCTGTATCTAAAGAAACACAAATTAAACCTCTTGCTTCTTTAGCCATAAAATTAACAGCTTCAGGAGTTATGAAATCAGAAGCTATAATTAAGTCTCCTTCATTTTCTCTATTTTCATCATCAACAAGAATAACAAATTGACCTGATTTTAAAGCATGAATAATTTCTGTAACTGTATTAAATGTAAATGACACTATTAAACCCTTCTCAACTTCTTTTAGTGCATCTTATTTACTTCTTATAAGCTTATTTTTCAAGACATTAGTTGAAAATATTAATCTATAGGAGTTTATTTTTTAAAATAAGAGTTAGCCTTAGCTAATTGGAAATTTTGTCAAAAACCTTTCTGATAAAGAGTTCTCTTTTAAGACGATAGAGTATGTTTTTTTCTTCTAAAAAATCTGAATCTACGATTTCAGGATCAGAAAAAAAAGTAGATTGTTTAAAAATAGTTTTCCGAATTTCTACTTTAGAATAAGGTTTGTCATAAAATAAATAGGCTTTAATAACGGCACTTAACCCATTAGTATTTATATTTTTTTGATGAGGGGCTGTCCAATATTTTGAACCTTTTAAAACTTTGGTTTCAATATAACCTTTTTCTATATCAATAGTTTTAATAGGATAAGACTTAAAAATATAAATCAAAGCCTTCCAAGTTTTTTCACGAGAAGATGGATAAAGTTTTACATTACCAGATTTAGAAACATGCACACAGGCAGCGCTACAGCAAAGAAAAAAAGCAAGTAAAAATGTATTTTTAATAGTAGTAACCATAAGTGATTAAAATCATTCTACAAGATATTTTAAAAAAAATACAACTTTTATTCTATTTTTAAATATGGCTTTTTGATTTAAAATTTGTTAAGAAAAAAGCATAGGCGGGGTAGCTCAGGTGGTTAGAGCAGTGGAATCATAATCCATTTGTCGGGGGTTCAAGTCCCTCCCTCGCTACCATTTTAAACGGAAAAACAAATATTTACTAAATTAAAAAAAGGGGAAGCGAAAGCTTTCTATTTTTTTAATTTATTACTGCTTTAAATAGGTAGAGGTTGTAGGACTTGAAACGAAGGAACGACCTGTGTTACTTGCGACTTTAGGAGCAAATCACTTGCGACTTTAGGAGCAAATCACTTGCGACTTTAGGAGCAAATCACTTGCGACTTTAGGAGCAAATCACTTGCGACTTTAGGAGCAAATCACTTGCGACTTTAGGAGCAAATCACTTGCGACTTTAGGAGCAAATCACTTGCGACTTTAGAAGCAAATCACTTGCGACTTTAGGAGCAAGTGATGCAGGGAAGAAAAACAGGATGTTTTTCTTAGTGACTGAGGTGAGCCTACGCAATGAGTGAGCTGGATGCGAACGAATATAGTAGGCAAGTCCATCCCTCGCTACCATTTACAAAACTCTAGTTCAGTTACTTAGATATTTTCTTACTCTTATTCTAACGAGCTTTTCATCGTAAAAGGGACACTCTTTTACAAAACTCTAGTGTATCCTTTCTTATTTTCTGACCTTTCATCGTAAAAGGGGACACTCTTCAAGTTCAGAAAATAAGAAAGGTATTCATAGAGAAAAACTGCTGGTTTTCGCTTATGGATAAGATCTTCAAATCTCGTTAAAATAAGAGTTGCTTAATAGACTTATGTTTGAACTAGAGAAAAACTGCTGTTTTTCGCTTATGGATAAGATCTTCAAATCTCGTTAAAATAAGAGTTGCTTAATAGACTTATGTTTGAACTAAAGAAAAACTACTGTTTTTTGCATCTTACTAACAGCTTATGTTTGAACCAGAGAAAAACAGGATGTTTTTCTTAGTGACTGAGGTGAGCCTACGCAATGAGTGAGCTGGATGCGAACGAATGTAGTAGGCAAATCACTCCCTCCACCATTTTTGTTAAAATGATTCCATAAATCAATTAAACAAATTATTTAACGAATTGGTTTTCTTGCTTTGGCTCCGTGAGCTTTAAGGATTTTAGCCACTTCTGTATGTTTTAAGAATTCTGCTTCTTCTAAAAGAAAAGGGACTCCGTCTTCATTTTTTTCGTTCACATCGGCTCCTGCTTCTATCAGAAGTTTTACGATTTTAGGAAAATTTTGAACAATAGCCCAAAAAAGAGCTGAGTGTAGTTTTGCTGCTCCAAATGTATTACTTCTTGAATTAGGGTCATGATCTTTATCTAGAAGACATTTTACAGCTTTTGTGTCTCCAAACACAACAGATCTTACAAGATCATCAAGTATTGTTAAGTATACTCTGTTTGTTTCTAATAGCTCACCTACTGGATCTATGGCAATAAATATACCAGATTCAATAATGCGAGTTCGTTCTATCACCTTGCAACCTTTAACCATTTCATACTTTCTATTGGCTTCAAGGTGTTTTTGAGCTTCTTCTATGGTTTTAAAAAGTCTATTGGCTTCAATGTATCTTCGGATTTCTTCTGACTCATCATTTATCCCTTGATTCTTTTTACAAGAGAGTTGAAAAAGTAAAGCAACAAATAAAATATATTTCATAATATTTTTCCCATTTCAAAAAGATATTCTTTATCTTTTTTTGAGTAAGCTTTTTCTTTTATAAAATTATAGCTTTCAGGGAACATCACAAGATTTTCAGAAAAACTTAAAATAGGGGAAAATAAAAGAAGAAGAAAAAGACTTTTAAAGGACATTAAAATAATATATCGGAAAAATATCAAAAAAACTTTAGTTGTTTATTTAGGAAAATTTAAAATTATGCAAAAAAGAAAAATTCCACACTCTAATTGATGAAATAGCTTCTTTGCTACTTAAAGGCTTAAGATGAATTAGTTTGATATTTTTATTTTTTAGTTTCTTTCTTTTTTTTGTTCTTCTTTTTTGGTCTTTTCCTTTTTTAGCTTTTCTCTATAAACTATCTCATCCGATAAGATTTTAATGATTTCATCAAATTTCTTGATGTAACCCTCTCTTTTCTTTTTTAATTCTTTGTCATCTATTTTATACATTCCCTGGCGATCCATAATAGAGTCATAAACTATAGATGAAAATACTCCATATGGTTTATACTTAACTTCTATGTCTTTTATACCAAGAGATTCCAGTTTCTTTTTTAATTCTTCTTTGATTTTTTGATTATATTGAGAGTCTGATCTATTAAAAGGAACCACTTTCCGTCTACATCTGGTTCGATATTTCAACTTAAATCTTTTTAAACCCATAGATTTTAATAAAGTTTTTTGCTCTTTTGCAAAAGATAAAGCTGTTTTAATATGTTTTGTATAAGTATGTGGCACAAGAGTAGAAAGTCTTTTCATATTCTTATAAGCTACAGCCAGATGAAGAGGGGTGGCATCATAATGATCTCGTATATTTGCATTGGCTCCTTTATTTAGTAAAAATTTTAGTTCTTTTAGTTTTTTGCTGTTTGTAGCTACAGTCATATGAAGAGCTGTTCTTTTTCCATAATTATCTTGTGAATTTATATCTATTCCTTTTTTAAGAAGTTTTTTTATATTTTCAATAGAACTTTTTGCTCTTTCTGATTCAGAAGATCCCTTAGCAAAAACAGCTCGTTGCATAACAGTAACTGTTATCCTACAACAAAAAGCTTCAACTCCAAAAAGAATCAAAAAGGAGAGAGTGATAACTTTAGATGCATTTATCAAATTCTCTCCTTTTTTTTTGAGTTAAAAAATCTATTTCTTTATTCTACTTTACTCCTCATCTCTTGGAAAGGGAATACTATCTATTTTAATACCTTTTACTCTATACTGACCATTATTTGAAGAGTGAGCACTCCAACCAATAGCTTGTGACTCTATAGCTACTCTTTGTTCAGATGTTAATTGGTAAGTCAAAAGGATATCTTTTCCTTGAAGAAGATGAAATGTTCCATCTTCATTTATCCTAATTTTTAACTTTTGAAATTCACTACAACCTGTAGCCACTTGATGAGTAACACGTTTAAGGACTTTTCCATTTCCGTCTTTTAAAACTAGACGACCTGCTTTTATATCCAAATGAAGAGAAAAGCCTTCCCCATTAAACAAAACTCCTTGATTACCTCTTGGAAGAGAAACCGAATAATCTTCTGGGTTTTTCCCAAAAACAAGAGACAAACCATCTCCTGCATCGGGTTTACTTTTACAAGCACTGTAATTGAACTCTATACGAATGGCTGGATTATAGATAAATTTAGAAAAAGTAATAGATGTTCCATTCACAGCTGATTTTTCCAATAGATTAACTCCTGGGGGTTTTTGAAGTTTAGGAAGAGGTTTTTCTGTAGAAAAAAGATTATGACTTGAGAGCAAGGTATTTCTGGCACTTGTTTCTGGACGAAGAGTTTTAGAAAAAATCATTGTCTCACTTCCATTTGCTTCCATTTTCATAATTACAGCTTGGCTGGCTCTTGCTTGATAAGGCAAAACCACCATAACAGGAACAACAGAAAGATCCATAGATTCCCCACCTCCAGCTCTTAATATCTCCACTTGACCTGTTGAGGAAGCCCTAGCTTCTGAAAGAATATTATTTTGAGCATCCTTTAACATCACTCTCAAATCTCCTTGTGTAGAAAGAAGTTCAAGCAATCCTGCTCCATAGTTGTTAACTCTTCCGTTAAAGAGTCTTCCTCCTGCATAAATACCAGAAACAATAGTTAATTCTGGATCAAGAGCTGGATTTTTTAAGGTGTTAAAAGCAGTGATATAGGTATCTCTATCTATCCATAGATCTCTAACTTGATTTTCTTCATCAATTAAGGCAGCTCCCATAATGCTGTTTTCTTCATAGACATACTCTTTAGCTAAGGAATTATAACCTTCAAAAGGTTTAAGATCTTTGCAAAGTAGTTCTTCCCTATCATTCATTGCTATTTTTAGATCATGTTTTGTGCATTTACTGGCACTACCATCATAAAAATCTTTGCCTTGTCCTAAAACATGCCCCAGTTCATGAAGCATAGTTCCTGTATTTAATTGATCGGATCTAACAAGACCAACTTTAGATACTTTAGAAGTCTCATCATCATAATAAAGACCTACAGCATCTGTATGTCCAAGAACATCAGTAAAAAAAATTGGTGTTGCAATAGCTACTATATAATCAACACGAGATAGTATTCTTCTTAGATTAAGTCCATTTATATTCAATGCTAAACGTATCGATCTGCTTAAACTGTCTTCATCGTTTGTTTGAGTGTTCAGATGTTTTGAAATAGCATTAAAAAAATCATTTATTCGGTCAAAAAGTGACGTATGGGTCAACTTAAAAAATATTTGCTCTTTATCAGGAACAGGAAACATTGCTGAAAATAAATTAATTTCTAAGTTTCTTCTACTGTTAGTAAATTTATTGTAATCTGCATTATTTAAACTGCATGTCTTACTTGCATCTGGTTTATCTGCATCTTCCATACACTGAGTTTTTGCTATAGCAATTCGTGGAGCTTGAATGTCATGAACTAGAACTTCAAAACTTTTAAAATGCATTTCACTGTCCTCAAAACAGGAAGAAAAAACAGAAGGAATCTCAGGATATAAAGTAACTTCTACTTTATGTCTTCCGGAAGTAAGTTCAGGGATAACAAACACTCTATAAATTTGTTCCTCATCTCCAAAATCAGAAGCTCTAAAAGAACAGCTACTCTCAATTTTATTAATAATACATTTTGTATCCGTATAAACTTGATCGTCAATTTTCAAAACAGGATTGAAAGTCATACTACTATCTATATTGGAAGAAAGTTTATCAAACCCTGCTTGTACAAAAGCAGCTTTTTTTGCCACTAAATCATAAGGCCATTCATAATAACCTTGTGAGGCATTTAATTGTGGTGCAAATATGGATTGCATAGGATTGGCATAAGCCACACCCACATCTAATTTATTTATGTAGATATCTGCTTTAAAATCTCCGTCTGGATCATGGTTATCTGAAAAAAAAGCATCATTAGCACTAAATAAGATTCTGGAAGCATTTTCAGGGACTTGAACAGTAACACATTGATCACTATTGTATGGAATATAAAAATCTTGAGGAATATCCGTAGAACGACCACTATTGAAACTAGGAAGAGATATGGTTCCTATATTTTCATCACTATCTTCCCCTGGATTTAAAAAACTTCTATCTGAATCTACAAAAACTCCTAACATACCTCGGCTTATTGAAGAATTATCATTTCTTACAAAAACAAACTCTCCTTTTGACATAAGTTGCAAAAAATCCCCTGGCATAATGGAGCGACTACTTAAAGAAAAAGAAGATGCCCCTAGAGGCCGAAAAGTTCTAGTCACTCTTCCTTGGTTATTATATATACGAGTGATATCATCACGATCTGTTCTTAAATAAGTCCCTCTAGGATTCACTTTTACAGAAAACATTTGAAAAAGTGATTGTTGGGACTGAGCAATACTTACACAGAAAATCAAAAAAAGATTGCATAAAACAATCCGACCATATTTTTTAAAAAAATTCATTTTTAAACCTCCTTGTTTATTTATGAAATTTTACACAAGAAATAATTCAATCATAATTTTTTTAAAAATAAAATTGTTTTTTATTTTATTTTGAAAAAATATCTCAAAATAAAACAAAAATATTTATGAAAAATTAGATATTCTTTTAAAAAACCTATAAACAAAGAGTTTTTTTACGAAAAAATGATCTGAAAAATAAGTACTAAGCTTTAGTCTAGAATAAAAAATAGTTTCATTTTGAGACATTTTTCGTGAGATGAAAAAAACTTTTTTATAAAGAATGTTTAATTTAAATAATTCTAATTTATTTTTTTACGAGCAAATTTTAAGATTTAACAGATTTTATTTTTTTAAAAATGAAAAGCTAGACAGTTTAATATCATTGTGTAGAATAAGAATTTCTATGAAATATATTTTTTTAGTTTTATTTATAATAAATATCTTAAGTTGTAGCTCTTCAAAAGACTCAGATAAAAGTGAAGAGATAGATGGGGGGAAATTTGAAACTATAGATAATGTGCCAAAAGATAGAAAGCCAGAAAATTCACCATTTGAAAACCATTTTTCAAATAAGGATTGCAATCGTGTTTATTGGACTTTTAAATGTACTTTAGAATTTAAAAAAACTAAGACTCACTCTCAAGAATGTCTTAAAAAAAATGAAAGCATTGTAAAACAAATAGAAATGCAATCCAAAAATTCAGAGCAGATTATCCGTCATACTTGGCAGTCTTTTTTTAATAAAAACTGTCAAAATGATTTAAAAGTTAAGCCTTATCTAGAGAATTTAAACTAAAGATTTTGTATGTAAAGAAAGCAGGAGGCTTTTACTATGTTTTTACAAAAAAGATTAAAAGAATATAAAACCCCTTTTTTCAAAAATATGATTTTACTTGGCAGTTTGATATTTTTATTTTTTTCAAACCCTCTTTTAGCGTTAACAACAAATATTAAACCAAATGGAACTTATTTATTTGTAGATTATTTCCATGACAAACAAACTGAAAAACCAACTTCTATTTCTTTGGAAGATATAAAAGCAGCAAAAAGTGATGTTTTAGAAATAGGATTTTCTTCTAGTAACAATCAAATAAATAAACTATTAGGAGTATTTACAGATGAATTTGGAAATTTCATTCCTTTAGAAGATGAAGTTTTGAAAAGTCCAATTAGTTTTAAAACAAAATTTTCAAAACTTCCAACAGACATCCCTTTTGATTTTCCAGTGGATTCTAAAAAATGCACCAATATTAAAATACCTTCCAAAGCAAAAAATATTTTATTTTCTATGAATGACTCTTTCTTTTCAAATAATCAAAACCTTTCTATAACGACAAAAATTAATAAATTATTATTTGAAATAGTGGATTATGAGATTTATCAAGTTGTTCCTTCTCCAAAGATAGATTTAGAAAACAACTCCAAATCTTTTGATTTAACAAAAGATAAACCAGCTGTTATGGTTCTTTCTTATAAAAAAAGAGAAAATGTATTTTCTGATAAAGTTTTAGAGCCAACAATAACTATCAATCAAAAAACTTATAAACCTAAATGTTTTGATGAGATTAAAAAAACCCCAATAAACTGTCATTTCACTTTAAATGACTTCAATGAAAAAGATATTTTAAAACAAATTGTTATATTTCCTATGAATCAAGGTGAAGTTTTAAACAAAGAAGGATTTTTTAAAATATCTTTTGGATTAAAAAATGATAAAAACTGTTTCAATGACCGTTTAAATACTTCATTGACTCTTAATATTCATAAAACAAGAAAATTACAAATAGGATTTGTTTTAATGGAACAAGCCCTTTCTTTTTCCACTCCCTTTTGGAAGTCATTTATAAATGACTCTCTTTTAGATTTTAATTTATTAAAGAAGATTTTTCCTGTTCCTGATAAAGGAGATAATGTTCCTCAATGGATTTTTTTAAATCAATCTATGAAAACAAAACAGAGCTCTAAAATTGAAGATAGTAAAAGAGATGCTGCATTCATTGAATCTAAAGATAAAATTATAACTTTAAAAGAGTCTGATACAGATCAAACAAAATATATTTTAAAAGATTTAATGGCACTTAAAAAATTAAGAATTAAACAACAACTCAGTAAGTTATTTGCAGTGGCTTCCAAAGATTACTTCAAACAAATAAACAAAGAAAATGTTGGAGGTTTTGTTATATTTACAAAATCACCAGCCACAACAGAAAATGTAGGCTTTATAAGGATAGATCAAGCTGGTAAGGGAACAATTCTACACGAACTGGGACATCTTTTAGGTCAGTTAAAAGAATTTTATCAAAAAAGTTTTAAACAACTATCAGTCAATGATATTTGTAAATTCCATCAAAAAACAGATTATTGTTTTCGTTTTAATAAATTTGAGGGATTTCATGGTTCTCTAAAATGGAAGGATTATTCAAATTGGAGTTTTGTGAAAAAATCAGTAAGTATCATGGGAAATTCTTCAAACATCTCTCAGCAATGGATAGATAGAGATACTTACAGTAAATCTTTAAAAACTTTAACTGATCCCATGCAGGATCCAGAAATTATTATTTTTTCTAGTCTATATAGCAAACAAAATTTTATAGAACCAGAGCTAGAATATGTTGCAGAGGGGATTTTAACTCCTTCAAATCCTAATGGAGATTTAGAAATACAAATTTTAGATAATTTTTCCAAAATACTTTATTCTATAGAAATTTCTACAAAAGTAAGTATTGAATTTATTGATTCTTTTAACAAACAATCCACTACAGAAGAGTTAATCACTTATCCTATTGTTGTAGCTCTTCCTCATCTTGAAAAAGGAAAGAAAATTGTTATAATAAAAAAAGATACAAAACAAAGAATTTATTCAAAAAAACTTCCAGCTAAAAATATAATATTTACTGATAAAAAAATAGACCTATTGGATAGAATTGTTTTTGAATAAATTCTTTCCTCAAATTAAAACAAAAAGAGTTTATTTATTTTATAGAATTTTATGAAACAGTACTGTCTTCTTTTTCCATTTTTAATCTGTAAAAATAAACTTAGATTTTTCAGTCTAATACATAATGGGTTCTTTTGAACTAGAGTTTTGTATTTATTCTTTTAAAAAACTTGTCTCTGTTCAGGACCTTTATAAGAACTAAGAGGTCTGATGATACGATTGTTATCTCTTTGTTCTATAATATGAGCACACCAACCAGAAATGCGACTCATAACAAATAAAGGTGTGAACATATCAATATCAAAACCCATTAAATAGTAAGCAGGACCAGCTGGTAAATCTAAATTAGGATAAATGTTTTTTTCTTCTTGCATAGTTTGAACTAAAATATCGTAGATTTCTATCCACTTCTCTTCACCTTTTATCTCTGCCATTTTCTTTGCACATTCATACATAGCAGCCACCCTAGAATCTTGCTTCTTATACACCCTATGACCAAATCCCATGATTTTTCTTTTCTCTTTTAAAGCTTTCAAAATCCAATCCCTTGCTTTCTTTGGTTCTTCAATTTCTTTCATCATTTCCATAACTTTTTCATTCGCTCCTCCATGAAGAGGCCCCTTTAAAGCTCCAATAGCACCTGTCACAGCACTTCCTACATCTGAAGTTGTAGATGCAATCACTCGGGCTGTAAAAGTAGAAGCATTAAATCCATGCTCTGCGTAAAGAATAATTGTCTTATCAAATAAATCTACCATCTCTGGAGATGAAATATGTTCAAAACACATTTTTAAAAAATTTTCAGAAAAAGAAAGTTTGGTATCTGGAGAAATAGGATTTAATTTTTTCCTCAATCTATAATGAGCCGCTATAAAAATAGGAGCCGCCGCTAAAAACCTTAACGCCTTGTCCTTTCTTTCTTCTGAAGTTTCATCCCAAGAAAAACCTTTTGCCCCCCAATAGCTAATCATTGTTCTAAGAACATCCATAGGATGAGAATCTTTCATAGATTCTAAAAGAACAATACAATCTTTATCTAAATAAGGTCGTTTCTTTTTTTCTTTTTTTGAAAACTGTTCCTTTTCCTTTTCTGTTGGAAGCTCCCCTTCCCAAAGTAAATAAACAATGTCTTCAAAAGAATATTTTTGAACAAGATCTGCTACAGAATAACCTCTGTAAAGAAGTTGGCTGGTTTCTGGAATAACCTTAGAAATTCTTGTTTCATCAACAATGATTCCTTCTAAACCTTTAGATATTTTATTATTTAACATATTTCTCCCTATTAAGTTTTGTCCTTACTTATTTTAAAGTTAAAAGCCTCTTTGTCAAAAAGTTTATACCCTTCATAGTCAAGTAACTCATAAAGTCTTTTTCGTGTTTGCATATGACTCAATAAACTCTCTTGTTGATCTTTAAACAATATATCCAAACCATCTTCTACAGCTTTTAGAGCTAAACGCCAAGTGGTAACAGGATAAATAACAATATCATATCCCATTTTTTTAAAAATCTTATGAGAAATAATATCTGTTTTACCAAATTCTGTCATATTTGCCATTAAAAAAGTGGATACTTTTGAACGAAATTCCTCAAATTCTTTTATAGAAGATAAAGATTCAGGAAAGATCATATCCGCTCCTGCTTCTAAATAAGCCTTAGCCCTATCTACAGCCTCTTCCATACCAGAAACACTTTTAGCATCTGTTCTGGCAATAATTAAAAAATTTTTATCTCTACGCACCTTAACAGCACTTTGTATTTTTAAAACCATATCCTCCATAGAAATCAATTTTTTATTATCTAAATGACCACATCTTTTAGGAAACTCCTGATCTTCTATATGTAAACCAGCAAGCCCTCTCTGCTCCATCTCTGCTAGACTACGAGCACAATTCATAGACTCTCCAAAACCTGTATCTGCATCAACAATAGAAGGCAAAGAAGAAATTTGAGCAATATTTGACGCTCTATCAACCACTTCATTCAAAGTGGTAAGACCTACATCAGGCCATCCTCTATCATTAGAAACCACAGCACCTGAAATATAAACTCCATCAAAACCCTTTTCTTCAATCAATTGTGCCACTAAGGGAGAAAAAGCCCCAACAAAACGAAGACATTTTTGACTCTTAAGTTTATCTTTCAACTCCTGTCTTTTCTCTTCAAATGTTTTTTTAGGGAAAATCATAAAACTAAATATAGTTTTACAAATAAAAAAAAAATTGTAAATTTAATAATGAATTTTCTACAAACATCTTGATTTTAATGTGTAATTTATCTAAATTAATCCTAAATCAAAAGTTAAGGTTATGAAAAATTTGAATATTCAACTTAAAAATATCCCAAGCAAAGGCTTGGAGTTCCACTTTGATCGTCAATCTAAAGATTTAAACCAAATTTTAAAAGAGTTGATAGAAGATAATGATTACTATATAAGCATTCATATAGAACCAACAGGAGATTCAACCTATAAGATCAAAGGGACTATCAAGACTCAACTGAACCTTTTATGCTCTCGTTGTGCCTATGAACTTAAATATAAAGTTCATAAAAAATTTTCAGAAAAAATTATTATTCAACAAAAACAACAACGAAAAGAAAAAGAAGTTCGCATCAATCATTACTCAGAACAATTGCAACAAGAAAATTTCACTATTTTAAATAACTCCTTATTTAAACTTCCAGAGTTTATATATGAAATGATCGCAGTTGAAGAACCTATAAGACCCTTAGGTTCCTCTCAATGTGATCAAAATGACACCTGTAAAAATCTAAAAAAAATCAATTTTTTTTCTGAAGATAAAAATTAAATCTTCTTCTAAAAAATCAATCTTCAACTGAAGTTTCAGATTGAGAGAATGGATGACATCTATCAACAGTTTCTTTCAAATGCTTAGAAGTAACAGAAGTGTAAATTTGAGTTGTTTGAATATTGAGATGACCTAGTAGTTTTTGTATACTCCTCAAATCAGCCCCTCGTTCTAACAATCCCGTAGCACATCCATGACGAAAAGAATGGGGATTTTTAACATCATCAAAACCTGCTTGTTGAGACCATTTTTTAAGCCATCTCCAAATATCTATACGGGAAGGACGATTTCCTTTATTATTAAAAAGCAAAGCCTGCATTTCTGTCTTAACAACCAACGGACGAGATTCTTTTAAATAAAAATTTAAAAGTTCATAGAGGTCTTTAGATAGAGGTAACAATCTTTGTCTATTCCCTTTTCCTGTTATATTCACCCAAGATTCTGTAGCATTAAAATCCTCTAAATCCAAATGAACCAATTCACTCACTCTACAACCTAAACCATATAAAAAACTTAATACAAGATGATTGCGAATGGTTAAAACTTTATCTTTCTCTCTAGAAGCCTCTAATAAAGCTTTAAATTCTTTGATACTGATAATTTTTGGTAACTTCTTTTTTAACTTAGGAAATTTTAAAATATTTATATCAGGTGTAGATATTCCACAACTTTGTAAATATTTAAAATACATTCTTAGACAACTAATAATACGAACTTGAGATTTTGGACTTAAATTTTTTTTTGTAAGATATTGATAAAATTCTGAAATTTGCTTTTTTGTTTTACAAAATTCTTGATAAATAAATAAGTCTCTCCTATAAGCAGCGATAGTGTTTTCAGAATATTGTTTGTTAAATAAAAGATCTCTAAAAAAATCATCTTGTTGATCTAATAACATAACTTTAAAAAAGAATGACTATAAAATCAACAAGCGAATCCTGTTGAACAATTCCCATGAACAGAAAGTCCCCTAGGACGAGGAAACTCAATATTTACATAAGCTTTAGTTCCATTGTCATAGGTATGAACTTGACCCTGAATCAGATTCACAGAACCATAACCATGACCATGAGCTGTTAGAGGGTTTATGTTAGTACCACAAGAATGAGTGAGTGGATTACATTCCGTATTTTGCTGTAATAGATTAGGTATCAAACTAGAGCTTTGTGTTGTTGTTGTAGTTAGAGAAGAACCAACTCCCCCTTGAACCGTTCCTGTGTTACAAATTATAGCCCTATTCGTATCAATAGCAACCGTTCCCTCACAAGTGAATTTAACACTACCTGAATGGCAAGGAGAATCATTTATAACACCTTTAACAGATACAGAAGCACCTACAGGTAAACTATTAATTTGAGAGGGACCAACAGCACCTACAACTGATTTTTTATAAACTTGAAAAGAACCTCCCGAGCAGATTTTTGAAAAAGCTAAAGAACCAAAAGAACCTGTACCAGGGGTAATAACATCTGTTTTTTTATCACTACCGCAATCAACCAGAAATAAAAAGAACACTAACACTAAAAAATACTTCATAAACTACCTCCCTGAATATTTATTTTTTTTAATAAGGAAATTCATCATCACCAACATTAAAAGCTTCGCGAACATTTAAATTCCCAAATGTCCCCAATTTATCATAACACTCATAATCACGATCTTTTAAATCAATAACTCCAGAGTTCACCCCTTCAGGTTTACAACTATGAGGGCCCGCATTGAGAAACCAACATCTTGTGTTAGGCCTACGACCTGATCGTTTTGATTTAGAGATATAAGTTCCTGATCTGTAACAAACATCATAGTCATTTGCAAAAGCTCTAAACATTTTATACCAAATCTTTCCTGAACCTACCATTCTTTGTTCGCCATCTCTATCATCTATAAGTTTTACCTTGTCCATTTGAAGAATAATAGCTGCAAAAGAATTTTCAAAAATAGCATAGAACTTAGAATCTAATTTACCAGAACTACTAGCTGTTTTATCCCTACCATCCCATTCATTGTATTTATTTTCTTCTTTATTATATCCTGTTTTAAAAGTTTCCACTTTAATTTGATTATTCTCTTCATAAGATATTGTTAACTCTCCTTTATAGGATCTGCTTTTTTCTGTCATGTCTAGATACATACGCTTACAATTGACATCAAAATTTGTATCTAAACCAAGGCGAAAATCTATGAAATCTCCTGCATCCACTCTAACAAAAGCGGAAGCTCCATATCTTTTTTCCAAATCACTATACTGAGAACGATTGCAACGATTATCAAGTGGTTTTTCAGGAAGACGACCTGCATAGGGATCCGCTGGCTCGGAAGCTAGTTGGTTGTCTGGAACTACAGCTATAGGCACACTAGGTGGATAAGAAATTTTTTGAGCACAATTATAACCACCCATTACAATAATAGTAAAAGAAAGTAACATTAAGAAAGTGATTTGAACTTTACGAAGCATTAACTTAAGTCTATCAGAGTTCATTTTTAAAAATCAATGTTTTCAAAAAGCAAAGAAAAACTAAAATAAAAATTAAGACTAAAGGGTTGCTCTGGATAAAAAAAATTTAAATCTTCAAATTTAGAAAATTATAAATCTCCAAATAAAGATTCTAACCAAATGGTCTCATTCCGGCTAGAGCCAACAGAGATAACATCTACAGGAACATTTAATTCTTTTGAAATAAAATCTATATATTGAATCGCTTGAACTGGAAGATCTTTTTTAGATCGTATTTGACTCAAATCCTCTGTCCAACCAGGAAAAGTTTGATACTGTGGTTTTACCATTTGCAAATGACTAGATAAATTAGGAAATTCTTTAGTCACTTGGCCTTTCATTTTATAAGAGGTACAAATTTTAATTTCATCCAAACCACTTAAAACATCTAATTTCATTAAAGCTAAGTTTGTAATGCCATTGATACGAATAGCATATTTTAAAGCCACCAAGTCTAACCAACCACAGCGTCTTCTCCGACCTGTGGTAGCACCAAATTCACGACCCTTTTCTTGAAGGTATTCACCTTCTGCAGTGTCACTACATTCTGTAGGAAAAGGACCTGAACCAACCCTTGTTGTATAAACCTTTGTAATGGCTAAAATTTTATTGATCATTTTAGGACCAACACCACAACTTGTTAAAGCCCCCCCTGCTAAAGTGGAAGAACTTGTTACATAAGGATAAGTGCCATGTAAAACATCAAGAAGGCTACCTTGAGCCCCTTCAAATAAAACTTTTTTTCCATCTTGAAGAGCTTTGTAAATTTCTAAAGAAGTGTCTTTACATCTATAAGACTTTAAAATTTCACGACACTCCAAAACCTCAGATAAAATAGACTCAATAGATACAGACTCTTTCTTGTAAAAATATTCTAAAAGAAAGTTTTTCTCTTTAAGTCCATTCGCTATTTTTTGATATAAAACATCTTTACTCTCAAAAAGATCAGAAAATAACAAAGATTTTCTTTCTGCACGACTTTCATAAGCAGGACCTATCCCTTTTCCTGTCGTTCCAATTTTTTCATGACCAGCCCATTCTTCACGAGCTTGATCCAATTTTCTATGGTAACTAAGAAGCAATGTTGCTGAATCAGAAATCAATAGTTGATGAGAAGAAGAAAGTAATCCTAAAGACTGAAGAGCTTTTATTTCTTTACAAATTGCTAAAACATCTAAAGCAACACCACAAGCAATAACACAAATGACTTTGGAGTGAAGAATACCTGAAGGGACCAAATGGAGAATGATTTCACGACCTTCAACCTTTAATGTATGTCCTGCATTGGAACCACCTTGATAGCGAACCACATAATCCGCTTGGGCTGAAAAAATATCAACAACCTTACCCTTTCCCTCGTCTCCCCATTGAGACCCTATAACAACAGCAGCTGGCATATGTTTTCTATACTTAAGTCTAAATAAACCTTTTGTATATAGTTTTTTTCAGTCTTTTGTCCTGTGTTTTCATTTTTATTTATAAATATAAACTAAGGATATTTAAGAAATAGGACTATCCATACCGATAATGATTATAGACTAAAATAGTGGGTTAATTATGAAATTTTTATCTTTAATTTTTATTTTGTTTTCATTGGTCAGCTTATCCAGCTGTTCACGCATAAATTACAATGAAGATCGTAAAAGGGATGGAAAACCGATACCAAGACCAGATAAGGAAGTCCCTGAATTCACTTTAAAGGATATAAAAGATTTAGATCTTGAAGAGATTCAAAAGAAAGCTAAAATTAAAGTTTCAAGCAATTGTAGAGATTATGAATCGGGAGTTCCAAGTGTTCACATTGTCAGTGATTCTATAGCCAAGCTCTTTAAGGCACGAAATCCTCTTAGAAGTTTAAAAAACTGTATGGCAAAAGCCATTGATGACAGTTTAAAACCTCTTTGTCAGGCTGAAAAAAATCTTGATAGATTAGAAAAAGAGCACAAAGGTAACGACCAAGCTTTAGACCAAATAGATGAATATAGAGACAACATTGAAGAAGCCAAAGACATCATTGTTGATCAAATCTTGGATTTTGCTGATGATATTGACGATGCTTATGGAAAAGAAGAAGATAGACTATTAGATAAAAATGACGGTTTCGGAGGTAAGGTGCTAGGAACTATAACCAACATGGAATTTGGTAGTCTTTCAAGATTCTTTGAATTCAAAGCCAATAGCGTTTGCTTTGGAACTATAGACTTTTCAGAAAAAGACTAGAGTAAAAAATTTCAAATTAAAAGATAGATGGTTGACTTTTAAAAGTAAGTTTTTCTAATATAAAACCACGATGAAATTAGGTTTTAGGGCTTGCTTACTACTTGGCTTCCTAATACTCACAAAATGCTATCTCTTTCAAAAAACACCACCCCCTTTTAAAGTTCATCTTCTCAATGAACAAATTTTTGAAAATGACACACAGTTTAAAGGACTCTCATTAGGAGGTTTATCGTCTTTAAGTTTTGATATTAAAACAAAAAAGTTTTTTGCTCTATCAGATGATAAAAAAAACCATCGTATTTATAGATTTTCATTAGTAAAAAAAGAGAAAACAACTTATCAGTTTCAACTAGAAAATCATATCTTATTACACACTTCTAAAGGGCAACCCCTCCCCTTTAATATGGACTCTGAAGCTTTGGATATAGAAAAAAATGGAAGCTTTTTTATAGCCTCTGAGGGACAGCAAATATTTAAAAAACCTGATCCGACACAAATTTTCCAATTTAGCCAAAAAGGATTGTGGAAAAACTCTTGGCCCACTCCTGCCGTTTTTTGGGATCCAAAAAGAATCTCAAGTTTTGGAGCTCAAGCAAATCAAGGTTTTGAATCCTTAAGTTTAGATAATCAATCTAACACTTTATGGGTTGCGACAGAAGCCCCTCTCTTTCAAGATTTAAAGAGTTATAAAGAAAATTGGATTCGACTGAGTGAGTTTGAAATGAATAATAAAAAACTCATCACCCAATACCCCTACATTCTTAACCCCTTAACTGGCCTCACAGAAATTATTTTCTTAGAAAATAAGACTTTCTTAACCTTAGAAAGGGCTTACAATGACAAAAAGAAAAGTAATTTTACTCTTCTATTTTTCACAAATTGTCAAAAAGCATTGAATCTCTTAAAAAAGAAAAATCTCAAGGAATTTATACCCTGCTCCAAAAAGATTCTCTGGTCTTCAAAAGAAGAAAAAAACTTTGAAATTGATAACTTAGAAGGTATGACTTTAGGCCCCTCTATTGGACCTCAAAAACAACTTCTTGTTTTTGTCAGCGATAACAATTTTAGTCCTACACAAAAAAATCAATTTCTATTTTTTGAAATAAAAAAATCTCATTAAATCTCTTTTCTTTATGAAGTTTCTTTGTTAGTGTGCTTAACCTTACCATATAAAAAAGGAGGCGAAGAATGCTAGGAATAGGAGATCAATTACCAGAATTTAATTTAAAAGCTGTTGTATCAACAAACCCAAAAACAGCTTTCACAGAAATCAGTAATAAATCTTATAAAGACAAATGGCTTGTGTTGTTTTTTTATCCAAAAGATTTTACTTTTGTATGCCCTACAGAAATAAAAGGTTTTAATGAAATGAATAAGGATTTTCAAGAAAGAGATGCTCAACTTCTGACAGCTTCTGTGGACTCCGAATATGTTCATCTTGCTTGGAGAGCAAATGAACCAAGTTTAAAAGGTCTTGAAATTCCTATGCTTGCAGATATTAAAAGAGAACTTTCAGCCTCTTTAGGTATTTTAGATATGAATGAAGGAGTGTCTCAAAGAGCAACTTTCATTATAGACCCTGATGGAATCATTCGTTTTGTTTATGTCACTGATCTCAATGTAGGACGAAGCCCAAAAGAAGTTTTAAGGGTTTTAGATGCTCTACAAACGGATGAGCTTTGCCCATGCAATTGGGAAAAAGGTGAAAAAACTCTTTAAAATGTCTATTGATATTATCAAAGAATCTATTAAAGACTATGCGAAAGACATTCGTATCAACTTAGGGAATGTCCTAACTCCTGACGCATCTCCTGGCTTGTCTGAAAAACAAATTTTAGGTTCAGCACTGAGTGTTGCTATGAGTGTAAGAAATGCTTTTCTTGTAAAACAGCTCCTTTCAGCAAGTGAAACCACACTTTCTGAACAAGATATTATGGGAATAAAAACAGCTGTATCTTTAATGGGCATGAATAATATCTACTACAGATCTATTCATCTTATAGAAGATGATGAGCTTTCTAAAAGACCAGCTGGATTAAGAATGACTATGATGACTAAACATGGAATGGATTCTAAAGATTTTGAAATTTATTCCCTAGCCATTTCTGCCATTACAGGTTGTGGAATGTGTTTAAAAAGCCATAGTCAAAAATTAAAACAAGAAGGTCTAACTGTGGAAGCCATTCAATCTGTAATTCGTATCGCTTCTGTTATACAAGCCACTCATCAAAGCTTAAGTTTAGAAAACTATTAAATTTTTAATATTTCTATAAGGATTTTTTATAAAAAACCATTTATTTCTTTAAAATGAAAAACTGGTTTTAATGTAAAAACAGGCTATTTCTCTTAATTTCAAAAAATAGAAGATTTTTGACCTACATTTTTTTCTATATATTACTTGCCTGATAAAGTACAGTCATAATAATTAAGGTAGATTTAATATTTATTGAGAATCATCTTTCTCAAAAATAGAAAATAGCTAAAATGAATTCTTTGAAGGATATTTATTGAACCATGATATTTTTTGTTTTTTTATATTTTCTTTTCTCAAATATTTCTTTTGCTACACCCCCCCCCATCTCTACTTGCAATACAGTGTTTTCCAAAACTCCAAAAACCACTACACCAAATATAAAAGAATATATATGGAAAATAAACAGTCAAACCACACAAGGAACTGGATTCTTCATAAGTCCAAATCAATTTGTTACTAATTTCCATATCTTAGATAACTTATCGCAAAGAAATCGTATTGATCACATTATTCTATCGCAAGACAATAACCCTCAAAAATTAAAAGCAAAAAGTATTCAAAAAATATCTTCCCTACATGATCTAGCAATCCTTAAAATAGATGGGGAGGTTGAAAATTATTTAACACTAAAAAAGGAACAACCACTTCCTACGGAGAAACTTTCTGTAATAGGTTACCCTAAAGGCTTCCTTACAATAGCAGAAAAAACAGGCCCTCTCATAAATAACAATGAAGTCTTCTACACTTTTCCTGTTAATCAAGATATAATTTGGCTTGGAGCCAGTGGTTCTCCTGTGCTAGACGAAAAAAACCAAGTGGCTGGAATCCTTTTTATATCCAGTCATAACATGTTAAGTATGATAAAAATAGATAACCTCAGAAATCTTCTAGAAGAGAAAGTCAGATATTATTTTAATTTAAACCTTTACATGGAAAGAGAAATTCAAAAACTTAAAAAACTATCAGAGGAAGGCTCTGCTTATGCTCAATATCAATTAGCACATATCTACTACCATAAAAAATATATACCTAGACATTATCAGAGAGCCTTTTATTGGTATGAAAAATCATCAAACCAAGATTTAGCCATAGCTCAATATGAATTAAGTCGTATGTACCTTGAGGGGAAGGGAGTTCCTCAAAATTATGAAAAAGCGATCTATTGGATGAAACGAGCAGCCAAACAAAACTTCACTTATGCTCAATATGAATTAGGTGATATCTATGAACATGACTATGAATATGATATGAATAAAGAAGCTTTTTACTGGTATCAAAAAGCCGCTGAACAAAACCATATTCCATCTCAAAATCGTCTAGAAAATAGAAATGATTGGGAATAAAAAAATCTCTCAAAACTATGAAAAATTTTATTACAAATGAATTTTTGGGAATAAAGGTTCTGAGTGCTTTAAATCTTTTCCTAAAGGTAACCTACCCCATTTTAATGAGTCTAAAGAAACCTCTTCCCCTAAAACACCAAGAAGTTTTGTCATTTTTTCTGGCATAACAGGGTGTAATAAAACTCCACAAATTCTTAACACTTCCAAAGAATTGTATAAAACACAACTCGCTTCTTTTTTATTTGTTTTCACTGTTTTCCAAGGAGTTTCTTGCTCTAAATAACGATTCACCTTGGAAAGAATTTCATTGATTTTATCTAAAGCCTGATTCAATTTAAAATTTTCAATATCTTCTTTCACTTGCTTGGAAAGATTTTCTGCTTGATCTTTAAAAATCTCTCCTTCTTGACCTGAAGGCTTATAGATTTTTCCATCATAATTTGTTTCTACCAAACGAGAAAGGCGACTTAAAATATTTCCCAATTGATCTGACAGATCTTGATTGATTCTTTGCACCATAAGTGGTTTAGAAATATGAGCATCATTGCCCAGAGGTATTTCACGAGCTAAAAAGTAACGGAGTTCTGAAACACCTAAAAATTTTATCAGTTCTAAAGGGTCTAATTTTTCTCCTGTTGATTTGCTCATTTTTTCCTGACTTTCATTCAATAACCAACCATGAGCAAAAAGATTTTTAGGAAGAGGCAAATCTAAAGCCATAAGAAGGCAAGTCCAATAAACTCCATGAGTCATTAAAATATCTTTACCAAGAAAATGAACAGCCCCTGCTTCTTTCCACCACTTTGTGAACTCTTTCTCATCTCGCAAATAGGCAACACCTGTTACATAATTCAAAAGAGCATCTACCCATACATAAGCCACATAATCCTTATCAAAAGGCAATTCCACTCCCCAAGAAACTCTTTTTTTAGGACGACTGATACATAAATCCTGAATGGGTTTTTTTAAAAACCCTTTGATTTCATTTTGACGATAAGAGGGTTTAATAAATTCAGGGTTATCCTCCAGATGCTTTTGTAAAGATTGTTGGTATTTAGACATTTTGAAAAAATAACTTTTTTCTTCAAGATAAATGACCTCCTTACCTGTAGGGGATTTCTTATCAACAAGGTCTTTTTCCATATAAAAAATCTCTTCACTCACACAATACCAACCTTTGTAAGTGCTAGGGTAAATATCCCCTTTGTCATATAAAATTTTTAACACCTTTTGAACTACCTCATGATGTTGAAGAGAACTGGTTCTCAAAAAAAGATCATAATCAATATGAAGGGATTTCCAAGTTTTTTGAAATTGAGCACTCATTTGATCACAGTAAAGCTGTGGATCCATTTTTTTGAGTTGAGCCACTTGCTCACATTTTTGGCCATGCTCATCAATTCCCGTTAAAAAAAAAGTTTTTTTACCAAAAAGACGGTGATAACGGTTGAAAATATCTGCTAAAATGGTTGTATAAGCTGTCCCTACATGAGGTAGATCATTGACGTAATAAATTGGTGTAGTGATATAAAACAGGTTTAAATTTCTATGCTTCATGCTTGTTTAACTTACTTTTAAAAGTAATTTTTTTCAAAATAAAAAAATTCTTGATTAGATTTCAAATCTATATATATTAACAAAGAAATATGACTACAAAGCAAAAAACAACTAAAAAAGTAAAAAAGAATCAGAGCAATAAAAAACTCAGATCTACTAAAACAACAAAGCCTCTTAAAAAGTCAAAGAAATCCACTGCTAAAGTAACTGCTAAATCAACAAAACCTCCTAAAAAATCAAAGAAAGTAACTGCTAAATCAACTGCTAAAGCAACAATGCCTCCTAAAAAATCAAAGAAAACCACTGCTAAAGCAACTGCTAAAACAACAAAACCTCCTAAAAAATCAAATAAACTCACCACTAAATCAACTGCTAAGACAACGACACTCCCTAAAAAATCAAATAAAGTAACTGCTAAAGCAACTGCTAAGACAACAACACTCCCTAAAAAATCAAATAAAGTAACTGCTAAAGCAACTGCTAAGACAACGACACTCCCTAAAAAGTCAAATAAAGTAACTGCTAAAGCAACAACACTCCCTAAAAAATCAAATAAAGTAACTGCTAAAGCAACAACACTCCCTAAAAAATCAAATAAAGTAACTGCTAAATCAACTGCTAAGACAACGACACTCCCTAAAAAATCAAATAAAGTAACTGCTAAAGCAACAAAGCCTCCTAAAAAAGATTTCGCTAAAAAAACCATTTCAACAAAAGTACATCTTCCTAATCTTGGAAATGTAAATTGGGAAACTCTGTATCAAGAATATAAAAATCAAAAAACTTTTTCATACAGTATGGAAAAAAGCTTTGAGACGCATAGCGGCCTCCAACATAAGACTTTTGGCTGGGGTTTTATTTTATCTTCTAAAAATAATCGTTTAGAGGTTTTATTTGAAAGTGGTCCAAAAAATTTAATTTCCAATTATAAATAGAGGCTTTTTTTGGCTAAAAGTGATTTAACAAAATTTGATGGAGAAGTGATTGATACTCGTGCAGGTGGTGTCTATAAAGTTAAGTTAGATAAGCCAGAAATTGAGGTTATGGCCACACTTTGTGGAAAAATGAGATGTTACAACATAAAAGTGGTTTTGGGAGATCGTGTTACAGTTGGTTTTTCACCTCAAGGTTTAGCTACAAAAGGACTGATTGTCCATAGATACCGTTAAAAAAAGTAAAAAGTCTTTAATTTTAAATCATTTCCTCTCATTCTTAAGAAAAGAAAAAGAATCTCTCAAATAAATAACTTGAAAGCTTAAAAGGGACAACCTATGTTTTATTCTTATGAAAAAGAAAAAATTAGTGATTGTAGAATCACCAACTAAAGCAAAAACAATCCATCGCTTTTTAGATTCAGATTATATGATTGAGTCTTGTATGGGTCATATTCGCGATCTTCCAGAGTCAGCAAAAAAAATTCCAGCAAAATACAAAGACAAACCTTGGAAATCTTTAGGTGTAAATACAAGTGATAATTTTGAACCTATCTACTGCATTCCTGACTCAAAAATAAAAGTTGTTTCTAAATTAAAAGACAAACTGAAACAAGCCAGTGAACTTATTCTTGCAACGGATGAAGATCGTGAAGGAGAAAGCATCAGTTGGCATTTAGTAGAAATTCTAAAGCCTAAAATCCCTACTAAACGAATGGTTTTCCATGAAATCACAAAAGAAGCTATTGAAAAATCTTTAAAAAATTTTAGAAAAATTGATACAAACTTAGTTCAAGCTCAAGAAGCTCGCAGAATCTTAGATCGACTCGTCGGTTACACTATTTCTCCACTCCTTTGGAAAAAAATAGCAAGAGGTCTTTCTGCAGGACGTGTTCAATCTACAGCTGTAAAATTAATTAGCGAAAGAGAAATAGAAAGATTTCATTTTGTAAAAACCCCTTATTGGAGTTTAGAAGGGTCGTTTTCTTTTAAAAAATTTAAATTTACTGCTCATCTTCAATCTTACAACTCTAAAAAAATAGCAGAAGGAAAAGACTTTGATGACAAGGGAGTTTTAAAAAAGAAAGACTTATTACATCTTAAAGAAAAAGAATCTCTTCAATTAGAAAAAAAATTACAAAAAGAAAAGTGGGAAGTAGAAAAAGTTACAAAAAAACCAATCTCTCGTTCACCCAAACCACCCTTTATCACTTCTACTCTTCAACAAGCGGCTAACCGAAAACTTAATTTATCGGCTCGTCAAACCATGTCTATAGCTCAAAGGCTTTATGAAAATGGTTTAATCACTTACATGAGAACGGACTCTACAAACCTTTCTAAAGAAGCCATTCAAGGTATTAGAAAAGCCATCACTAAAATTTATGGGGTAAAAGAATTGTATGAATCCACTCGTGTTTATAAAACAAAAAGTAAAGGAGCTCAAGAAGCACACGAAGCCATCAGGCCTTCTGGTCGAAATCTTAATCCCCCAAAACAAACTCATCTTAGTGGTCCAGAATTAAAACTCTATCAATTGATTTGGCAAAGAACCCTTGCTTGTCAGATGAAAAACTGTAAGCAAGAACAAACAAGCCTGACTATCAAATCAGCATCCTCTACTTTTACAGCTTCTGGAACTGTGATTGTCTCTCCCGGGTTTTACCAGATTTATCAAGATGAAGAAAACCCTAAAGAAGATCAAATCAAGCTCCCCTTACTTAAAAAAGGAGACTCTCTTTCTTGCCAGGAGATTCAATCTATAAGCCATGAAACAAAAGCCCCTCCTTATTATAATGAATCTTCATTGATTCAAAAACTAGAAAAAGAAGGCATTGGAAGACCCTCAACTTATGCTCCTATCATTAGTACTATTCAAGATAGAGGATATGTTAAAAAAATAAATAAAACTTTAGTACCTACTTTTACAGCCCTTGCTGTAACTAGGTTATTAAGCAAATACCTTCCTAATTATGTGGATTTAAATTTCACTTCTAAAATGGAAGAGACTTTAGATGATATAGCTCTTGGTAAAACAGACTCTAAAAAATATTTAAGCACTATTTACAAAGGAAAAACGGGTTTAAAAAACCTAGTTGATAATCAAGAAAAAAATATTGACCCAAAAGAAAGCCGAAGTCTTCATTTTAAACCTTTTAAAGATATCACCTTCCATGTGGGTCGCTTTGGAACTTATATCAGTCAAAAAAAAGCCAAAACAGAAGTGAAAGCCTCTTTACCTGAAGACTCTCATCTTTCTAACATCACTATAGAAAAACTCCATGAAATTATTAAAACTAAAAATCAACCTGATTCTATAGGAATAGATCCTAAAACAAAAAAGAAAATTTTTCTAAAGACAGGGCGATATGGTCCTTACCTAGAATTAGACGGAGCAGAAAAAAGAGTTTCTGTTCCAAAATTTATTCTATTGGAAGAGCTATCTCTTGAACAAGCTCTCCAATTACTTAGTCTTCCAAAAGTCTTAGGTAAACATCCTAAGACAAAAAAAGAAGTTAAAAAAAGCATTGGTCGTTTTGGCCCTTATATTGTCCACGATGGAGACTTTCGCTCTATCCCGTCAAATAAAGAATTCCTATCTTTAGATCTCAAACAAGCTTTAGAGGTGCTCTCCAAGGAAAAGAAACATAGACGAAATCAAGTTGCTGCCATTAAAACTATAACTTACAAAAAAGATCAAATTAAAATAATGAAAGGGAAAGGGCGTTTTTCACCCTATATAAACTATAAGAAGAAAAACTATAGTATTCCAAATGAAATAGACCCTAGTGGTTTAGACTTAGAAAAAGCTTTGGAGATTATGCAAGAAAAAACAAAACAGACCAAAGGTTCAAAAACCAAGACTAAAATCTCAAAATCTAAACCCCAAAAATCTAAAGTAAAAAGAAAAAAATCTCAAAAAAGAACATCTACCAAATGATTGATTCTTGACTTTATATAGGATTTTTATTAAAAATTTATAATATGTACCCTTTTCCTTATAATTCTATTGTAAAATAAATAGTCATGTTCATTTTTAAATTCTTTTTACCTTTCATTTCTCTAGTCACTCTCTTTCCCATACAAGGATTCGGTAACCTTTCTTGTCGTTATATCAATAGCATTCAAGATCAGTTCTTAAAAAATCACATTCTCTACTCTAAAATCACCCCTACAATTAAAAAAAGAGTTTTAAATAATTTTTTAAAAGATCTTGATAGAGAAAAAATTTATTTTTTAAAATCTGATATAAAATCCATTGAAAAAAGAAATCATCGCTTACTATCAAATATAAAAAATAGAAACTGCTCTGATCTTTATCATATTTACAATATCTATTCTAAAAGAGTAAAAGAGAGATTGGATTTTGCAAAGAAATATCTTGATAAGAATTTTAAATTTAAACCAAACCTCACTTACATTTTAGATGAAGATCAAAAAACCTACCCCTCATCAGAAAGAAAAGCCAACAGATTGATGGAAGCTTATCTTCAATATCAAGTGGCTAACATCTTCCTTATAGAAAATGATTTGCAAAAATCTATCAATCATATTTTCCATATTTTTAAAAATATATCTAAGCAGGTTACATCTTGGAAACCTCAACTCAACCCTAAAGAACTTAGAGAATGCATAAAAAAAAGCAATAATAGTTTCCAATCTTGCAAACCAACAAAATGGTTCTCTCTTTATCTCAATTCTTTTGCTCAATCTTTAGATAGCCATTCCAGTTACTTAACCCGTGAAGAAGTGGAAGACTTTAATATCTCAATGAATTTATCTCTTGAAGGTATTGGTGCCACTTTAAGCTCCCGTTTTGGATACACTATTATAGAAAACTTAGTTCCTGGAGGGGCTGCTTTTAAATCTAAAAAACTAAAAAGAAAAGATAAAATTTTAGCCGTTGGACAACAATCTAAAAAAAAGTTAATAAATGTTTTTGGGGAAAGAATAGAAGACGTTGTGTCTATCATTAGAGGAAAAAAAGGCACACCTGTTTACTTAAAAATTTTAAGAGAAAACAAAAAGAAGCAAAAATCTATATTTACAGTGAAGATCATTAGAAGCACTGTAGATCTTGTAGAAGAAGCCGCCTCTATTGACTATGTAAAGAAAACTTTAAAGAATCACTCTCACACTATTGGTATTATAAAAGTTCCCTCTTTTTATGGTTCAGGAAGATATGGAAAGTCTGTAACAACAGATATCAAAAACCTTCTCAATAAAGCAAAGAAAAAACAAATCTCTTCTTTAGTATTAGACTTATCAAATAATAGAGGTGGATCTCTAGATGAAGCTGTTAGTTTAGCAGGTCTTTTCTTTGCAGAAGGCAATGTTGTTAAACAATCTGAAAAAAATTATAAAAGCCCAGTTCTTTTAATGGATAGAGATCCAAGAATTTTTTATAAAGGAGACCTTGTTGTTTTAGTGAACCGATTGAGTGCCAGTGCTTCTGAAATTGTTTCAGGAACTCTACAAAATTACAACAGAGCAGTTATCGTTGGTGGTGATCACACTTTTGGAAAAGGAAGCGTTCAATCTGTTGAACACTTAAGAAATCATTTAGGAGCTTTAAAAACAACGGTTGGACTTTACTTTATACCTAGTGGAAAATCCACTCAAAAACGAGGAGTTATTTCCGATATTTCACTACCTAGTATCTTTAATTTGAATGATATAGGTGAAAAAAATCTAGATTACACTCTTCCCGAACAAAGTATTGCAGACTTTAAATCCCCTCCAAAAGAAATTTTCTCTAATCAATTAAACAAAAACTGGAAACCCATTAGCTCAAAAACAATTTCTTACTTAAAACTTCTTTCAAAAAAACGAGTGGCTGTAAACAAAGATTTTAAAAAAATCCTTGCACAAATAAAAAAAATAGAATCAAAAAATAAAAAGCGTATAAAAATTTCTAAAGTCTTAAATAAAAAAGATGATGATATGGAAGATATAGTAGATAGAGAAGACTTATATAACTCTAAAAAAAGTAAGGAAAGATATCTAAAACGAGCCGATGTCCAAGAGGCTGCAAATATAGCTTTAGACCTAGCCTCCCTTCATAAAACAGTCTTATTAAAAAAAGCTAGATTACCAAAAAAATAACAATGACTTCAAAAAATACTCTTTCTAAAGAAGTTTGTTTAAAAATTTATGATCTAATGGTGAAGTCTCGTGTCACTGAAGAAAGACTTATACATATCTACAAACAAGGGCTGGGTTATTTCTGGATTGGCGGTCCTGGAGAAGAAGCTTTTTCAGTTCCCCTTGGACTATTGATTGATAAAGGACAAGGCTTAAAACATGATTGGCTTTATTTGCATTATCGTTGCCTCCCGACTCTTATAGCTATGGGATTAACTATGAAAGAAGCTTTTAGGACTATCTTAAACAAAGCAACGGATCAATCGTCTGGGGGTAGAAATTTTGTAAATCATTACAGTCTCCCTCAATGGAATGTTCCACCTGTGACTTCTGTCATTGGTGTTCAATACTCTATGGCAATAGGAACAGCCTATGTTCAAAGCAAAGAAAAAAATAATAAAAATCTCACTGTTGTCACAGGAGGAGATGCTGGAACACATGAAAGTGACTTTGCAACTTGTTTAATATGGGCTTCCAGACCTAATAAAGAACTCCCTTTGTTAATCACTGTTCAAAATAACTCTTGGGGAATTTCAACAAGTTACTCCAGTCAACATGGGGAAAAACAAATCATTGATAGAGCTAAAGCTTTTCAAATAGAAAGTGTGGTTATAGACGGAAATGATCCTATAGAAAGCTATACAGTCCTCAAAGAAAAAATGGAAAGCATAAGGAAAAATAGAAAACCAATTTGTGTTGAAGCTAAAGTCTCTCGTCTCTACGGACACTCTTCCGCTTCGGGAGCTAACTACACAAATGAACCTTGTTGTATTAAAAATTTTGAAAAGAAATTACTTCAAGAAAACATTCTAACAAAAGAAATCATCAAAGACACTTGGAACAAATATAAGGAAGAGGCTAAAAGTGTCCAACAAGAAGTTATGAAAGAAGCTTCCCCTAAAAAGGAAAGCATTTGGGATCATATTTATTCAAACAATGAAAATGCAAACTGGAGAAAATTCTAAATGGCAAACATGGTACAAGCAATACGAATGGCTCTTCACTATGGAGAAAAGCATTTAGATTTAAAAGATATTTTTGGTGAAGATGTTGGCCCTCCATTAGGAGGTGTCTTTACAGCCACACAAGGTTTAGAAACCACTTGGAACACTCCTCTTGATGAAAGAGGCATTGTAGGAACAGCGATAGGCATCTCTATGACTGGAAAAAGGTGCGTTGCTGAAATTCAATTTACAGATTATATATTCAACACAATAGATCTCTTAAAATTAGCAGGAAACAACTTATGGTGTAGCCATGGACAATTTTCGTTACCACTTGTATTGATGACACCTAATGGAGCTGGTATTCATGGTTCTATTTATCACAGTCATAGTTTTGACAGTTGGGCTGTGCGAATACCCGGCTGGAAAGTTGTGTCTCCTTCTAACCCTTTGGATGCTTACGGGCTTTTACTATCAGCTATTGAAGACCCTAACCCTGTTATCTATTTAAAGCCTAAAGCTCTCTTAAGAGTAAAATCTAAAGAACTCCTACCTGGAGAACCTTCGGATGAAAAAGAGCTTAAAAAGAGGATTGACGCTCCTATTGGTGAGGAACGAAAAAATTGGAAACCAGATTGGCCCAAACTTAAAGAATACAAGGTGCCTATTGGAAAAGGAAAGATTGCACAACATGGAGAAGATATAACCATTGTTAGTTTTGGTCGCTCCCTTCATCTTTGTGAACAAGCTATTAAAAATGTAGATGTCAGTGTAGAACTTATAGATTTACGCTCTATTTACCCTTATGACTGGCAAATGATTAAAAAATCCTATGAAAAAACTCAACGCGTTTTATTTGTTAATGAAGATACTGAAGTGGCTAACTTTGGAGAGCATCTAGCTTATCGTTCCACTCAAGAAGGATTTTATCATCTACTTGCTCCACCTTCTGTATTGGCTGGAAAACAATTACCAGGTGTAGGTTTAAACCCTATTTTAGAAAATAACACGGTTCCACAAGTGAAAACCATTCAAGAAGAGATTGAAAAAATCTGCCATTCCAAATGGTAATGTTTTTTAGATTTTGACTTAATTTGCTAGGTGAGTGACTAAACTATAGGTTTTAGGCTGATTTTTCTTTACTTGCCCTACTTTCTTCTAGAAAAATTAGATAGGCTGATTTTTCTTTACTTGCCCTACTTTCTTCTAGAAAAATTAGGGTTGATATTTTTTAAAACCTTCTTCATAATTTATCTATGAAAAAAGCTTTTAAATCTAGAGCTAGAAAATCTCTTTTTTATTTTAAAAAAATCTTTCTACCCCCCCCCCCCATTTACTTTTAAAATGTAAATTTCTTTTATTTCACAAACTTTCCTTTCTTTTAAAAAACAACAACCCTTCTTATTTAAATCAAAAAGGTTCTGCTATTATTAGTGTTGTTATTGCATCGGCAATAGGGGCTATCGTTATTTTAGGAGTTGGGACATCTATTATGCAACAATCCACTTCACAAAAAAAAATAAAAGATTCTAATACTGAACTTTGGAAAGTGATTCAATCTCAATCCATTATAGACAGGTTTGCAAGTGAAGATAATTTAACAAACACAGAGGCTGGTAAAAAATGTTTAAGCATATTAAATAGTTATACTCCAAATAAACCAACAGGTTGGACATTTAATTTTAGGAAGTGTGATCCTAATTTAGCAACCGATAAACATTTAATAGATTGTAAAACAGCTGTGCCAGATGAAAAAAGACCTAAAATCATTCACTTAACAGGAGGGACAGGAACTTTGAGTTCAGAATGGGATTTTAATATTCCAGTAAAAGCCACTCAATGCTGTTCTCTTTTTTATGAAGAAATTATTGATAAAGCAGATGGGAAGTCTGGTCTTCCTACAAATATACAGACACAGATAGATGCTTTACCAGCTACTACTCATGCAACCAGAAAAACAGAGGTGGAAAAAGTGGTAGAGTTAATCATAGCTGATACAACCACTTTGACTTATGCTAAAAATGTTTGTGGTGATGCAGTTGTTGGTGGGAGTGGGAATCCAAATTGTTATAAAGTGACAGATGATTCTACAGGTGAATTAAGTTTAAGCTTAGTTGGTTGTGGAGATACAACAGAGGTAAGTGTAGATAAGCACACGGCTTTTGGTTTTGGAGCAGGGAAATCAACAAAAAGACTTAATTCAACAAACACAGGTGAAGGGAATACTTTTGTGGGTTATAAAGCAGGTCATGAAAACACAGGTGGAAAGTGGAACAGTTTTTTTGGAAGGAGTGCAGGTCTTTCAAACACAACTGGAGGTGTTAACAGTTTTTTTGGATACCTTGCAGGTCGTGCAAACACAAGTGGACATAATAACAGTTTTTTTGGAAATCAAGCGGGTCGTGCAAACATAGGTGGAAAGTATAACAATTTCTTTGGAAGTGGTGCAGGTTATTCAAACATAACTGGAAATAATAACAGTTTTTTTGGATATGAAGCAGGTTATACAAACGAAACTGGAGATAGTAACAGTTTTTTTGGAAGTGGTGCAGGTATTGGAAACACAACTGGAAAAGAGAACAATTTTTTTGGATCCTTTGCAGGTGGTCAAAACATAGGTGGACATAAGAATAGTTTTTTTGGATTCTTTGCAGGTACTGGAAACACAACTGGAAGAGAGAACAATTTTTTTGGATCCTTTGCAGGTCTTTTAAACAAAACTGGAAGTAATAATATTGCTATTGGACATAGATCTGGCTGTAAATCTGTTGCTTGTGAAGATGAAAGTTACAAACTAGATATCGGTGGTTTAATCACAGGGAATTTAAGGTATGAAACTGCCCCTGTTGTAGTTGATGAAAGACAAGTTACAATACATGGGGATTTGATTATAGATGGCGAATTAAAGGTTAAAAAATCTACTACTACTCCGGGACGTATTTCAGATTATTTCACCTTGGATACCAATGTGTCTTCTCCTACTCTTCCTGCATGGCTTTTCCCAGAAACATCATCAGACCGAAGACTCAAAACCAAGATAAAGGATTTAAAAAATCAAAGCCATTCTCTTTTAAAATTAAACCCAAAAACTTTTTACTGGAAAGACAAACATAAAGTTCAAACAAAACAGATAGGTCTTATTGCTCAAGAGGTTCAAAAAGAATACCCAGAGTTAGTGTTGGAAGGTTCAGATCCAAAAAAGACTTTAAGTTTAAACTATCAAGGGCTTATTCCTGTTATCATAAAAGCCTTTAAAGAATTTTATGGCTCCACAACAAAAACTCTAAACTTTCTTAAAGAGTCTGTATCGGCTCTTACAAAATCTCTAGCTGATTTAAAAAAGACTTTTCAAACAGAGTTTTTAACTGTTAAAAAAGAGTTGGGAGCGAGCCAAAGTCAAATTGAAGAAACAAAAATTAAACTTAAACAAACTTCAGATGATGTAAAAACCACCACAAAAGAAATGACAAAAAAACTAAAAGAGACACAACTTCAAACAAAGAAGAAATTAGCATCTACAAATAAAAAACTAGAAAGAGAACTCACTTCTTTGAAAAAAGAAAATACATCTCTTAAAGAGAATCTAAACTCACTTATCAAAAGAGTGAATCGTCTTGAGAAGACAACTACAAAACTCTAGTGTTACTCTACTTATTTTCTGACCTTTCATCGTAAGAGGGACACTCTTCAAGTTCAGAAAATAAGTAGAGTTTCATAGAGAAAACCTACTGGTTTTCGCATGAAGGGCTTTGCTCTTCAAATCTCGTGAAAATAAGAGTTACTTAATAAACTTATGTTTGAACTAGAGAAAACCTACTGGTTTTCGCTTAGAGAAATCTTACTGGTTTTCGCTTAGAGAAATCTTACTGGTTTTCGCAAAAGGTATTTCTAGAGAAAAACTTAAGTTTTTCAGATAATAGTCCGATAACATATAGTGTAAATATGTTAAAATTAAGATAAGAAGATAAGATTTGACTTTTTATCTAGTGTATATATACTAGTAGTGATTTCCCTCTTCGGCTACGGCTGGGAGGTGCGAGGCGATTGAAAGATCGCCTTCGTTTTTTTATGGCCAAATATTTATGCTCCCTACTTCTAATACCATTGTTTATATTGACGGATTTAACCTCTATTATTCATTAAAAGATACTCCCTATAAATGGCTTAACATAGAGAAACTTATTAGCCTTGTTTTAGATCCTTCTTTAAATAAGATAATTAAAATAAAATATTTTACAGCTAAAACTCCATTTTCAAACTCAACACAAAACCAGAATGTATGGTTAACTGCTCTAAGGACTCTTCAAAAAGTTGAAATAGTTTATGGTAAGTTCAAAAAAAGACATATAAAAATAAAAAATAACCAAATAGAAAGATTGTCTATTTTGCAAGGGAACTCTAAAAACTTAGAGCAAATAAAGAGCCTTTTAAGAGGAAGTATCTTTCAATTTCCTAAGCACGAAGAAAAAGAAACAGATGTTAATATAGCGACACATATTATATATGATTGTTGTAAGGGAAACGTGGACTATGTAGTATTATTGTCAAATGATACAGATTTAAAATTGCCTCTTAGATTTGCTCGGAACAAATTAAGGAAGAAAATAGTAGTCATTACACCCTTTAAGGTGGAAACTCATATGGATTTAAGAAGAATATCAAATAAGACCTTAAGGTTGAAAGAAAGTCATTTAAAAGAAAGTCAATTTCCCAATAGAGTCAATGGAATGTTCAAGCCAAAAAACTGGTCTTGATATTCTCTGTTTTTATAAGTAACTGGATGATCTTGTATAAACCAAGAAAGTCTTTTTTCCTTTATCTTAGTCGGGTTTTTTTGTACATAGAATAGACAGGAATATAAAATTTTTTTGTTTGCGTGAGAATGAATCCTCTCTCTGTTTCGCTAATTAAGAAGTCACATAGGTAAAACCTTTTTAACTCGTGAACCCTCAAAAAGAAAATGAATCTCTCAAAGAGAATCTAAATTCACTTCTCAAAAGAGTAAATCGTCTTGAGAAGACATCTACAAAACTCTAGTGTGTGAACTTTCATTTTCACGAGCTTTTCATCACAGGAGAGATGTTCTTCAAATCTCGTGAAAATGAAAGTTTTAACATAGAGAAAACCTACTGGTTTTTGCATGAAGGGCTTTGCTCTTCAAATCTCGTGAAAATAAAAAGGAAAGAACTAGAGTTTTGTAAAAGCTTTGGGTTTAAAACTCTGCTTATTAACAATACTGGAACTGCTTCCTGTCGCTCTTATCACAAACAAACCCTCTTTCTCAGCTCTTTTGTCAGAAGATTGGTTGGCTTTTAAATACGCAACGGCTCCATAAACTTTTTTACCTTTAAATTCTGGCATAAAATCCGTAACTCTATTTAATTTCTTAATGAAATAATTCAACTCTTTAATATCTAAAGTTGTTTTCACTTCTACAACAACGATCTCTTCCCCATTGAAAGCTAAAATATCAAATTCAAATTGTTGTTCCCCGTGTTTTTTCAGTATATTTGTTGCCGTCCGATCAACTTGGATACCTTTTTGTTTTAGAAGTTTCACTAAATCTCCTTCAACTAAAGTCTCCATCAACTTACCCCAGTGACCATTGAATTTTAGGTCAGTCGCTTTTAGGCTAGCTCGGAGCTCTTTAATATCTTCTGCTGCTTTTTTTTCATATTCTTTTCGCTCCATTGCCGTTTGTTTATCGTACTCTTTTTGCTCGTTGAAAAGTTTCCAAATTTCTGCAAAATAAGCTTTAGCCTCTAAAACAGTAGATTTATTACTCATTATTTCTCCTTTTTTTAGTTTACCATAAACTATATGCAAAAACCATGCCTGTTTTACAAAACTCTAGTGTTACTCTACTTATTTTCTGACCTTTCATCGTAAAAGGGACACTCTTCAAGTTCAGAAAATAAGTAGAGTTTCATAGAGAAAACCTACTGGTTTTTGCATGAGGGTATTCCTAGAGAAAACCTACATCTTGAAAAGATTTGTATTCCTTATTAAGAGCTTTAGAAACAGGAAGATAAGTCACATGCCCCCCATAAGTATTTAACCCCTTACTCAGTCCCAAATTATTTTTAATAGCAACTTCCAAATTTTGTTCAGCAATCTCTAACACATAAGGATAACTCACATTTGTTAAAGCATAAGTTGAAGTTCTAGATACAGAACTTGGTATATTAGGAACACAATAGTGAATCACATCATGAACTTTATAAGTTG
This sequence comes from Bdellovibrionales bacterium, assembly GCA_963692945.1. Classification (GTDB taxonomy): domain Bacteria; phylum Bdellovibrionota; class Bdellovibrionia; order Bdellovibrionales; family UBA1609; genus JACOND01. Next base: position 938,699 of record OY843585.1, on the reverse strand, counting down.
GTTTTTCATGAGATGTGGGGCGAGCTGTTTCTATACAACCTCCTTGATCTATAGATATATCAACGACAACACTATCTTTTGACATGGTTTGAATCATTTTTTCTGTCACTAATTTTGGAGCCTTTTCACCCTTAAGCAAAACCGATCCAATCAACAGATCTGCTTCTTTTACAATAGAAGAAAGAGACTCTTTATTGGATAACAACATACTAACTTTTCCTCCAAAAAACTGATCTAAAGACTTTAACTTATCTTCACTAATATCTAAAATGGTCACTTTAGCTTCCAATCCCACAGCCATCATAGCCGCATGAATTCCAGCCATTCCTCCTCCTAAAATAACAATATGAGCCGGTTTTACACCAGAAATACCTCCTGCTAAAACCCCCTTGCCTCCATTGTGTTTTTGAAGATAATAAATTCCATTTTGAAGACCAACTCTTCCTGCAACTTGACTCATAGGTTTCAAAAGAGGCAGTTCTCCATCTTCATTTTCTATAGTTTCATAAGCAACAGCTTTAACTTTTTTAGAACATAAAACATCTGTGAGTTTAGATTCAGCTGCCAAATGCAAAAAAGTAAATAAGATTTGATTCTCTTTAAAAAGATCATACTCTTCTACAAGAGGTTCTTTAACTTTCACTATCATATCTGAATTTTTATAAACTTCAGAAAGAGTATCAACTAAATGAGCTCCTACTTTCTTATAAGCTTCATCAAAAATTTGACAACCTTCTCCAGCCCCTTTTTGAATTAAAACTTTATGACCTTTTTCCACAAGAGAACCAACATTAGTCTCTGTTAAACCCACTCTATATTCTGAGTTTTTAATTTCTTTTGGAACACCAATAATCAAAATAATTTCTCTTGCTTCTTTTTCTTCTTTTCTACACTATCAGGAAAAATAGAAGCAACAATTTCTTTTCCTTTTTTTGTCAAAATACGGCCTCGTGGAGTTTTTTGAATCAAACCTTGTCTTAATAAATAGGGTTCATAAAAATCTTCTATAGTATCAACTTCTTCGTTGATAGTGGCAGATAAAGTGTCTATACCAACCGCCCTATCTAAAAAATTCTCCTGTAGTATTTTTAAAATTTGCATATCCATACCGTGCAATCCATATTTATTAACACCAAGTTCTTTCAAAGCATAACTTGCTAAATGCTCATCTATAACTTCTTTTTTTTGAATTTGAGCATAATCTCTTATACGCTTTAAAAGTCTATTCACAATACGAGGAGTCCCCCGACTTCTCTTAGAAATTTCTTGAGTTCCTCCTTCTGTAACTTTCAAATTCAAAATCTGTGCGGATCGTTGAACAATAGAACAAAGAGAAGACTCATCATAAAACTCCAATCGCTCTATAATTCCAAAACGATCTCTAAATGGAGCTTTTAAAAGACCTGTCCGTGTGGTTGCACCAATCAAAGTAAAAGGACTCAATTTGAATCTAACGGACTGAGCTCCAACACCTTCTCCAGTAACTATATCAATAAAAAAATCTTCCATGGCACTATAAAGATACTCTTCAATATCAGAACTAAGACGATGAATCTCATCTATAAATAAAACGCTTTTCGGTTGAAGTGTTGTTAAAAGAGCCGCTAAATCTCCTTTTCTACGAATGGCTGGACCTGAAGTTGCACAAAAAGGAACCTTTAAACTGTCTGCAATAATATGAGCCAAAGTTGTTTTCCCTAAACCAGGAGGACCATAAAGTAAGGTGTGATCTAAAGGTTCTTCTCTTTGAGAAGCGGCAGCTACAAAAATTTGTAATTTCTTTTTAACATTATCTTGCCCAGGAAATTCTTTAAAACTTTTAGGGCGTAAAGTGTTTTCAGATTCTTTTTCCTCTGGAAATTCATCAATATTCAAAAGTGAATCATTTGACATTCTTATCCTTTTTTTTACGAAGATCTCAAATGAGTCAAAGCCTGCTCAAGGTCTTTTTGTAAATTTTGTTCCCATTTTATCTTACTTAAAACATCTCTAATTTCTGAAGGAACAAAACCTAAAGATTCTAAAGCTCCTATAAGCTGATGGCTGTATTGACTGTCTTTACTTTTTCCGATCAAAGTATGAGAAACTTGCTCTTTGAGAGTTAAAACTATTTGTTGAGCCATTTTTTTTCCAACACGAGGTAAAGCGGTCAAGGCTTTTAGATTTTCATCCTTAATCATTTGAATAAACTGTTCCAAAGAACAAGATCCGAGAATAGTTAAAGCCATCTTAGGACCAACACCATTCACTTTGAGTAAAGATAAAAACAAGCTTTTTTCTTCAATATGAGAAAAACCAAAAAGATCCAGAGAGTCTTGACGAATGGAGGTATAAATCCAAAGAGAAACAAAAGAACCTTGAGCTAATTGTTCAGCGATAGATTTAGCAACTTGAACTTCATAACCCACACCAGATACATCAACAACAAGGCTGACACCCTGTTTTAAAAGAACTTTTCCTTTTAAAAAACCTATCATAAAGCAACTTCTTTTAATCGTTTTTGAATTTTCATTCTCTGACAGTAACGACTATGACATAATGCAACTGCCAAAGCATCTGTTGCATCTAATTTTTGGTCTTTTTTCAAAGAAAACACATTTGTCACAAATTCTTGAACTAAGCTTTTTGAGGCATTTCCAGAAAAAGTAACACTCTTTTTAACAAAACGAGAAGCATATTCAAAAAAATCACTCCCCTGCAACTCACTTTCCAATAGACACACAGCAAAAATATGTCCTAATTTAAAAGCAACTTCTGGGTTTTTACCAAAAAAGACTTTTTCTACAGCCGTATGATGAGGTTTGTATCTTTTGTAAAGTTTTCTTAACTCACTATGAATATAATGCACTCTTTGTGAAAGATTAGAACTTTTAGGAGTTGAAATCACACCATAATTTAAACATTCAACTTGATGACCTTGTAAAAGAATAATACCATAACCTGTAGTTATAGTTCCAGGATCAATACCTAAAATGACTAAGTTCATAGCTGCTTTTTAAGAATACCTTAAGAAAAAGACTTGTCCAACTAAATCATTTTATGTCAAATTTTTAATATGGATTTATTTAATCCTTTTCTAATAAAAAAATACAAGGCTATATTGGCTAAAAATCCAAAATCTAAAGTGTTTTGCCCTCTTGTTCAAGTCTATCGTCTAAAAAAAGAATTTAAAAAAGCGAAGGAAATCTGCCTTAAAGGCATTCAACATAACCCTACCTATGCCACAGGCTACATTCTATTAGCAAAAATCTACAAAGATCAAAGTCAGACCTCTAAAGCCCTTGAAACCCTCAATAAAGCCAAAGAGTTAAGCCCTGACAATCATCAAATTTACCAACTCCTTGGAGAAATTTATAGAGGAGAAAAAAATTTAGAAAAAACTCTAGCAGCTTTTAAAATGGTTTCTTTTATAAAACCTTGGAATCAAACAGCTAAAAAAACCATTCAACATTTAGAAAAAATTCTATATCAACAAAAAAACGGGATTAAAAAACCAAAGAATCAACAAAAAGACCCACCCTCTCAAAATTCTACAGACGATAAAAAATCCCAAAAATTACAAAAACTACAAAAACTTTTATCACGCATTGAAAGATGGAGTGATAATCAAGAAAACGAGAAAAACTCTTAACATGTACGGAACAAGTGATTTTAAAAAAGGTTTAAAGATTCTGCTCAAAGGAGAACCTTATGTGATTTTGAATTTCCAACATGTAAAACCTGGAAAAGGAAATCAATTCACACGAACAAAACTTAAAAATCTTTTAACACAAACAAACTTAGAGTTAACCATTAGATCTGGAGAAAAATTTGCTGTTCCAGATATTGTTTATAAAGCCCTCTCTTATGTTTACAAAGACGCAGATGCTTTTTACTTCATGGATAAAGAAAGTTATGAAACTCTACCCATTCTCCCATCTGTAATAGGAGATGCACAATACTACCTGATAGAATCTTTAGAAGTAACCGCTTGTTGTTTTAATGATAAAATCATTTCCATTGAAACTCCCAAAAGTCTAGTGCTTTCCGTTGCAAAAACAGAACCAGGATTGAAAGGAAATACTGTATCTAATACAACAAAATCTGCTACAATGGAAACAGGTTTAGTAGTGCAAGTTCCTCTTCATATTGCTGAAGGAGATAAATTAAAAATCAATACTATAGACGGAAGTTACATTGAAAGAAACAACAAGTAAAAAATCAACCCCCTTAAAAAACAATCTTCTTCAAATTAAGTTAGAAAGACAAATGGCTTTCTATTTAAAACAAAACTTATCCGTTACAGAAATTCTTAGTAAAATGAAAAATCATTCTGATTTAGAATCTCTCAGTCAATTTCTCTACAACTCAGGATCTCATAAAAAATCACTTGAACTTTCCAGAGAACTTTTAAAAGATCATAAGCCTATTGCTTGGACTTTTATTTTACCTCTAGTTATAAAATCAAAGGTTAAAATCAACAAATCAGAAGCAAACACATTGTATCACACTTGGTTAAAAGATTATGCGAAAAAGCATCCGTCTATTTTTTCTTGTCAAAGATGGGCAGAATATTCTTTGGAATTTTCTAATCATTTGAACATCTATTTAGAAAACTTAAAAGAAAGAAATACTTCTGAAGATGATAAACTATTAGAATCTCTTGATTTTTTAAAAGCACAAGGTTTAATAGATGAAGAAAGTAAAGTCATTCAAACTCTTTTAGCAAAAGACCCAAAAAATAAAAAATACAAAGATCTACAACAATCTATAAAGGAACGAAGAGCCATAAAAGTTGTTACAGATCAAAAAATGGCTCTGTATAAAAACCGTGTATCTGATACAAAAAAATCTCATTTCATTCCAGAAAATACAGACCTTAAACAGAGATGGTCTAAAGTGATACAAAAACTATCACAAAAAAAAGAAGAACAAACTAAAAATTTATCTCTTTTTCTTTATTTTTTAGGGTGGCCTGATGCAGCTATAAATCTCTTAACTACAAAACTTAAAGACCTCTCTGATTACTGGTTTTATCTGGATTGGCTTATGGAAACAGGTCAATACACAAAAAGTCTTGATCTTATCAATCAACTTTTAAACCAAATGAAAGATGCTGAATCTGTTTTTCCTTTAATTTATACAAAATCTCAAACCTTATATTATCTTGGCAAAAAAGAAGAGGCCATTGAACATCTTAATAGCATTTTACAAGTTAAACCTGATTATAAAAATGCTCAATCTTTATTAGAGAAATGGACTAAACATTGAAACCTATATTCTCTTTGATTCTAAAAAAAATCTCTTCTTTAAAAATGAAAAAAACTTTCCTACTTTTGACATTCCTACTTTTATTATTCCTTCTAACACCTCTCAGCTTACATCAGATCAATAAAAAAATAGAAGAATTCCTCCATTTGAAATCTCAAACATTAGTAGAAAACTTTCAGAAACAAATTGGCTTAAAAATCCATTGGGAGAAATTGAATTTTAAACTTTTAAGTATGAGTATAAATTTAGAGAATGTGACTTTAGAAAATACCAACCTATCTACATCAAAAAAAAATAATTTTTTTATAATTCTAAATGGAGCACAAACTGTAAAATCTATAAATATTCGCCCCAGCTTACTTTCCCTGATGCTAAAAAAAACCATAATGCTATCAAAAGTAAAAATGGATTATGGAACTCTCAATATTCAAACTAACAATAACATACAAAAAACCTATAAAACTCGTCCTGCAGATTTTAATCTTCCTATAAAAAGAATAATCATTAAAAATACAAACCTCACTTTAACTCATAAAGACAACACTCTAAGACTCATGGATATAGATTGGGATATTCAGAGAAAAAGTTCTCAAGGTTATTACTTTACAAATTCAATTAAAAAAGTTTTTGTTAACCAAGAAAATTCCTTTTTTCTTAAATCAAAAGGCCTTATTGAAAAAAACAGAATCTATGTAGAAAAAATGACTTTATCTAATGACACCTTAAACGTGAAAACAAGTTTTTTGGAAATTTTACTTAACTCTAGAGGGCTAAAAAATCTCAAATTAAAAAGTTCTGGGAAAATACCCTTTTCTTCAATCAATCAAATTTTAAAAATTCTTGGAAAGACAGATATAAATATCACTTCTCTCATCTCTTATGATTTGAATATACAGTTTAACAAAAAAAAGGGTTACAAAGGTCAGTTTCAGATTCAAAGTTCTGATTTTATATTTAAAAATAAACCCTATAAATCTTTTTCCGCTAAAGGACGTCTTTTAAATAAAACAGCTCTTATAGATCAAGGATTTATAAAAATAGATTCCCTATCCTTTATTAACTTTGATAAAGTGGAAATTTTATTTAATTCTCTTCCTATACAATACAATTTATCCTTGCAAGTTCGCAATTTAAAAGCCTCTTCTTTCTTAAAGGATACTATAGATATTCGTTTACCTGTAATAGCTGATATCAATGGAACTGTTAAATGCATAGGAAATATTGATTTGTATGTGGATTGTAAAATAAAAAGTCAATCTCCTCAAATAGATATAACCAATTGGAAAGAAAGAATAATCTCATTTTATAAGATGGATACAGATCTATCTATAGAATGGAAAAATAAAATACTTAACTTTGAAATTACAGCTAAAAAAGAAGACAGCTCTCTCCTCCAAATTATAGGAAAATACAAACCTTCATCAAATCTTCTCACCATAATCGGTGATGGATTTGCTGAATTAAATAGAGATATAGCCTTTAATACACCTCTTGATTTAAAAGGATCTATCAAATTAGAAAACAGCTTATTTAAATTGAATAAAGGAATTTTTACAGCAAAAGGTTATCTTAATTCTGACTTATTAGAAATAGAAAAGTACAAGTTAAAAACCATCACCAGCCAATTTAATTTCAAAAATCAAAAAATCATTTTTAAAAACATAAAATCTATTCCTGGAAAAAGTCATTTTCAAGGATATTGTTCTATAGATTTCAATAAAAAAGAATCGATTGTCAAAGGAACCTTTTCCTTTATAGACATTCAAGATATTAAGCAAGCCATTGAAGCAAATATTAAATGGCCTCTGGATATTAAAGGAACAGGAACAGCAGCTTTTTTTATAAAAAAACCTTGGAACTCTAAGAAAAATCTTTCTTTTGATCTTTCTGGAAATTTCTTTAATACGCATATTCAAAAAGAAATTTTTCAAAGAGTTGACTTTGATATTTCTTCAAAAGAAGGACAGGGTCTTTTAAAAAACCTCTCTTTAACAAAAGGCTCTGGACTCATTACAGCTTCAGGAGATTTTAACAAAAATTTCAACTTAACTGTAAAAGGAACAAATTTATCTATAGAAAGTTCAAATTTATTAACTTCCTTTTTACCTTTTAAACAATCGGGATTTTTAAATTTTAATATGAAAATTCTAGGTGCTTTAAAAAATCCTAAAGGAGTCGGAGAATTTAGTGTTTCAGATGCTTTTCTCTACACTTTTTCTGTAGAGGACACAAAAGCTAAAATAAGCATTAACAAAAAAGGCTTAACTCTTTCTGGAAATATCATCAATAAATTTTTAATTAAAAAATTCTACTATCCTTTTTCAAAACAAGAACCTATCTTTATCCATGGAGACTTTTTTAATTTTGACCTTATAAAAATACTGAGAGCAAAAAATCAGAAAGAAACGACAGAGAACTACTATTCAAGATTAAAAGGAAATATCAACTTATTTATCAGCCAAACTAAAAGTAGATTTTGGAAAGGGCATTTACACATAAAAGACTTTTTCCTTTTTAAAGAAAAAAAATGGTTAAAAAGCAAAAAACCTTTTTCTATTTCTTTTTCAAAAGAAGCTTGGCTCTTAGACCCTGTATCTTTCTCTCAATACAATCGGAAAAAATTTAGAATTCAAAAAAAAGATAACCAATTGCTCTTATCGGGAGACACTTCGTTATCTTTTATCTCTATATTATTTCCTGCCCTAAACAATTTAGATGGAAATATTCAAACCCATTTAATAACAAGTAGAAATCTAAAACAATGGAATCCTCAAGGAACTGTAAAAATCAAGAATGGAACTATCTCTATAGACACTTTGCCAGATTTCTCTAACATCAACTCTTCTCTTCAAATAAATAATACAAAAATAAAAATTTCTAAATTTAAAAGCTCTATAGGTTTAGGGTCTAGCTCAGGAAGTGGTTATATCCTTTATAATTTTATAAATCCTCCAACAGTTGATCTTTTTTTCAATTTTTCAAATATTCATTTAAACCTACCTAAAGATTTTTCAACAGAAGGAGATGGATTTGTAAAAATCACAGGGAACAGATATCCTTATCTTCTAAATGGTCATTACATGATTAACTCTGGAACAATTACAAAAAATTTTTCAAATACAAAAATGAACATAGCAAACTACTATTCTTTAACAGGACAAAAAAAATCTAAAAAATTCTCACCTTTTCAACTCCAATTTAAAATAGAAACAAAACAACCTCTATCTATCAATAACTCTGTTTTAAACTCATCTATTGAAGGCAGTTCATCTATTTTTGGCACCTTACAATCACCTTCTCTTACAGGAGATTTCAATATTTCAACAGCAAGAGAAGACAATTTAATCCTATTTAGAGATCAAGAATTTAAAATTATTTCTGGATCTGTAGGCTTCAAAAACTCCCCACCTGACAACCCTTTTATTAATATAAAATCTCAAACTTTATTTAAAGCAAAATCTATTGATACACTTGAAAACAATCAAGAAACTTTAACAGAATATAAAATCTTTTTAACGGTGAATGGTTTAGCTAAAAATCTAAATTTTTCTTTAGAAAGCTCTCCTTCTATTGATGAAAAAGAAATTATATCCATGTTGACCCTTGGAGTGAATTCTAAATACTTTGATGCAAATGTTAAAGAAAATGTAACGGATTACTCTTATCATCTCCTTGGATCTTTTTTATTAAATCAATCTCTCAATAAAGAGTTAAAAAATAAACTAGGTTTAGGTTTAAATATCTCTTCACAAATTAATGTTTTGAATGAACCTGTTACAAAAATTGCTCTAAAAAAAGTCTGGTTTGATAAATTAAGAACCTCTTTTAGCCGAACGATTGAAGAATTTCCTACAAGTGATATCAGATTAAAATATGATTTAAAACCTTCCATCTCTTTAACCACTTTCTGGGAAAACATAGAGCATATAAAAATTGATTCTAGTGAAAAGCAAAAAATGGGTTTAGATTTTGAGTTTAGTTTTGATTTTTAAAATGAAAAAAATAATTTTATTTATTGCAATATTATTAACTTCTAGCCTCTATTCCTTTGGAGAAAATCACTCTATATCGTCTAAACAAATTAGAACAAACAATGAAGATCTACAACAAAAAATCAATAACTATTTTCATAAAAAGAAAATCTCTAAAAAATCTGTTGAAAAATATCTTGTTGAACACAATTATTTCAAATTTCATATTGTGCAAGTCAATGACAAATACATCATAAAAAATCCTGTAAAAACTCTATTTATCATTAAAGGAAATAATTTTTTAACAAAAAAATACCTTCAACAAACAATTAAAACAGATGGGACTCAACTAGGAGTCCATTTGTATGAAACAGTTAAAAGAAATTTTAAAACTATTTATCAACAAAAAGGATTTCCAAATGTTGATATTAAACAAACTATTAAAAGAAAAAAATGGAAAGAGTGGGTTTATTTTCATATTCAAGAAGGTCCTCGTATCCGTATTGCCAAAATTATAATTTCTGGTTTTTTCTCAAAACCCTCTTCAGAATATGTTCATTTTATTAGAAATAACAGTTCCCCTCTCATTAAGAAAGGTTTTTATAATAAAAAAGATTTAGAAAAAGGTTATAAAAACTTACTCAATCATTTACGAATCAATGGTTTTTTACAAAGTAAAATTCATCCTGATCGTATTATTTTTAATGGAAATCTAGCAACCATAAAAGTCTCTTTAGAGGAAGGTCCTTTGACTATTATAAAGGACATCAATTTACAGAAATTTTATTCTATACCTATAGGAGATATTTTATCTCACATGAAATTAAAAGTTCAATCCCCTCTTAACTTAAAAAATTTAGAAGAAGACATAGAGCGTATAGAAAGTTTTTACAAAAAAAAAGGATTCCTAAAAGCAAAAATTATAAACAGAAAAAATATTATAAAATATGAACAAGAAGAACTGTATGCTAATCTTGTTTTCATTATTGATGAAGGAAAACAAAACTTCATTTCCCATACAACTATTAAAGGACTATATAAAGTTAAAAAAAACCTAGTGCTTAATCTTCTAAAATTTAAAAATGGAGATATTTTAACTTCTGATAAAATAAACGATTCTAAAAAGACCCTTCATGATACAGAGTTATTTTCTCATATAGATATAGACTATCAAAAGGTGTCTGACACTAATATAGATGTTATCATTGACCTTAAGGAAAGAAAATCTCGCTCTTTTAGAGGAGGAATAGGTGTAACTTCAGAAAGAGGTGTAACAGCAAGGTCTTATACAGAATTCAGCCATAGAAATCTTTTAGGATATGGAAGAGGTATTTTCTTAAAAACAAATGGACAAATCAACTTAATAAATATCAATTCTTTTTTAGAGTATGAAATATCAGGAAGATATAAAGAGGTTTTTATCCTAGGAAAAGGTTATCAAGGAAACATAAGTGTTTCTAAATCTAAAGATATTTTTAATTACTCTCAGGAAAAAATCAATGTCATACATAAAGATCAAATTAGTTTTTTTGTCAATAAAACGATAGGAGATCATGTTAATCTAACATGGAATTTATTTAATTTTGAAACCCGAAAAGAAGATTGTATCAATGAGAAATGTCCTAAAAATTTACAACGCATTGGAAATTCAGGATTCACTTTTAAATGGGATAATAGAGATAATATTTTTAATCCGACTAAAGGGTCTTTGTTTTCTATCTCAGGGGAATGGGCTTCTCCCTATTTAGCAAGTTCTCCAGATGTTGATTTTTGGAAAATTTATTTTCAACAACAACTTTATTATAATTTTATGGATCATTACACTTTGGCACTCGCATTAAAAAGTGGATTGATAAAAGCCACACAAACCATACCTGTAAGTCGTGCTTTTATATTAGGAGGGCAAACATCCATTAGAGGTTATGATGGAAATATTGAAGGAGAAAGGATACCTAGTTCTAAAGTGGCTCCTATTAAAACAGCAAACGAATCTTTAAAATTAAGTCTAGATAACAAAATAGAAAAAGTATTAACAAACAGTTATGCTCTTTTAAAATTAGAACTAAGGTTTCCTGTTTCTAACAATTTAAAAGGACTCCTTTTTTATGATACTGGTATGATTTTTCTAGGAGGACAAACAAAGAGATTAACAGAATATGGACACTCCGTTGGTATTGGCTTTAGATATGAAACCTTTATTTTACCTATTGGATTAGATATTGGATATAAATTACCACCTAAAATAGGAACAGACTATAGGTTTCATTTTTCTATAGGACTTTTTTAATAATTATTGTCAAAAAAAAAATATACTATAGAATGAATCTTATGCCAAAAGATAATCTAGTTTTAATTCGCCATGGACAAAGTCTATGGAATCAAAAAAATCTTTTTACAGGTTGGACAGATATTGAGCTAAGTCAAAAAGGCATAGAAGAAGCAAAACAAGTAGGAGTTTTGTTAAAAGAAAAAGCCATCTCATTTGACCTAGCTTTCACTTCTGCCCTACAAAGAGCCATTGCCACTTTAAATTATATTCTTAAGGAATTGAACCTCACTATACCTGTCACAAAGTCTTGGCAACTCAATGAAAAGCACTATGGAAAACTTCAAGGGGAAAACAAGCAGACCATGATAGATAAGTACGGCAAAAAAATGGTTCAAAAATGGAGAAGAGATTTTCATACAAAGCCACCTCTTCTATCACAACCTCAAAAACCAACTGACAAGGAAATTTATAAAGATCTTCAAGAGTTTCCCAGAGGAGAAAGTTTGAAAGAAACACAAAAACGAGTTCTTTCTTTTTGGAAAAAATTTATTTTACCTCAAATTCAAAAGAATAAATCCGTTTTAATTGTAGCTCATGGAAATAGCTTACGATCTTTGATTAAGTATTTAGAAAAAATTTCTGATTCAGACATTTTTTCCTTGGAAATAAACACAGGACAACCAATAATATACACTATAGATACTAAAGAACAAATCTTAAAGAAAGAGACTTACAATGAATAAAATTTGGTTAAAAAATTATCCTAAAAATATTCCCCATGAAATCCCTCCTATAACTAAAGATATTATAGATTTATTTTTTGAAGCTTGTGAAACTTTCAAGAACCAAACAGCTTATATCAGTTTTGACAAAGAGCTTTCCTATCTTCAACTTAAAAATTTATCCTTTCAACTGGCCTCTTATCTACAAGATAAAGGTCTGAAGAAAGGGGATAAGATAGCTATTCAACTGCCTAACATTCTTCAATACCCTGTAAGTCTTTGGGCTTCTATTATCTCTGGATTAACCGTTGTCAATATTAATCCTATCTATACACAAAGGGAAACTCTTCATATATTAAAGGATTCAAAAGTCAAAGCCATTATACTTCTTTCTAGCTGTGCTAAAAATTTAGAAAAAGTTATTGAAGAAACTCAAATTAAAACGATTCTAGTTACAGAGCCAGGAGATCTTTTAAGTTTTCCAAAAAAACAAATTGTAAATTTTGTATTTAAACACATACAAAAAAAATCAAAACCTTATAATCTACCAAATAGCATCTTATTTCCTAAAGCTCTGTCTTTTAAATCTAAACATCCCTTTCAAATTCAAAAAAAGCAAATGGATGACATCCTTTTTATACAATACACCGGTGGAACAACTGGAACCCCTAAAGGAGCCTGTCTCAGTCAAAAAAATATTCTTTCCAACCTTAAACAATGCGAACTTTGGCTTTCTTCCAGTTTGAAAAAAGGGAAAGAATACGTCTTAGCCCCTCTCCCCCTTTATCACATTTTTGCTTTTTTAGTGAACGGAGTTTTATTATTCCTCTATGGCTCTAAAAATATACTTATTTCAGATCCGAGGCAAATTCCTAAACTCATCTCTATTATGAAAAAATATCCTATAACAATAGGAACAGGAGTTAATACTTTATTCAAAGCATTGGTTCTTCATCCTAAGTTTCAAAATATAAACACTTCAACTTGGAAGTTTTTTGTTTCTGGAGGTATGGCTTTAGAAAGCAACACTCAAAAAATATGGAAAAAAATAACAAACACCTACATTGTGGAAGGCTATGGGCTTACAGAAGCCTCCCCTGTTGTTTGTTGTAACGATCTAGAAAATCCAAGAGATAACTCCATTGGATTTCCTCTACCATCAACAACCATTCGGATTGTAAATCCGAATGGTTTAGAACTTCCTATCGGCAAAGATGGAGAGTTAGAGGTTAAAGGACCTCAGGTAATGACTGGCTATTATAACAAAGAAGAAGAAAATAAAATTGTTTTTACTGAAGATGGCTGGCTCAAAACAGGAGACATAGCTTGTATTGATGAAAAAGGATTTCTCTATATTAAAGATCGGAAAAAAAACATGATAAACATTTCAGGCCTTAAGGTTTATCCAAATGAAATAGAGGGTGTCTTAGCAGCTCATTCCAAAATTAAGGATGCTGCTGTCATTGGAATAAAGGATAACCATTCTTCTGAATCCATAAAAGCCTATATTATCAAGAAAGATGAGAGTCTTGATTATAGAGAAGTTATAACCTACTGTAAAAAAAATCTAGCTCCTTACAAAATCCCTAAAAAAATAAATTTCGTAAAAGACATACCTAGATCAACTGTTGGAAAACCTCTCCATCGCCTTTTAAAAAAAGACTAAATTAAAAAAATGTTGGTTGTCTTCCTAGAAACTTTATAGGATAAATACTGTATGAATTCACAAACAACTATTGGAAAATCTTTTGAAATAAATAAAGACCTCTCTATCTATGGTTCTTTTGCAGAGATTGGTGCTGGCCAAGAGACCGTTAATTATTTCTTCAAAGCTGGGTTAGCCTCCCAAACTATAGCCAAAAGCATGTCTGCCTATGATATGACTTTTAGTGATGAAATCTATGGCAAACAAAATCGCTATGTCTGCAAAGATCGTCTCCTAACTATGCTTCACCATGAATATAAACTTTTAGAAAAAAGACTAAAAAAAACAAAGGGGGATAAAACAAAATTTTTTGCTTTTGCTACAACTGCTGTCACAAGCTTTAATAAAAAAGGAGGGCCATCTTTAAACTCTCACCATGCTTGGATGGGGTTAAGATTTCAAACCAAAGCCTCAGCACCTTTTAATGAGATTATCTTTCATGTGAATTGCTTAGATAAGACAAGATTGCAACAACATGAATCTTTAGGTATTTTAGGAGTTAATCTTATTTATGCTTGTTTTCATTACCATAAATATCCAAAGAAATTTATTTCTTCTCTTATAGAAAATCTACACTCCTCTCGTATTGAAATCAATAGTATAAGTTGTTCAGGAAGCTCTCTTAAAAATTTTCCAAATGTTTTAATGAATAGAATGCTTTTAGAACAAAATCTTTCTCAACTGGCTTTCTTCTCACCACTTATGCAAAGTCCATTTATTGGAGATACTATCTTTGAAAAATCAGTAGTTCTTATTTTTGGAAATAAAAATTTTATTCAACAAATACAAAAATCAGCTCAGTTAAAAAAAATAACAAAACAACATCTCTTTATCTGTGTCATGTCTGAAATAGAATCTACTAAGCAACCTTCTTTGTTAACAAAACAAATTAAAGAAATCTGCAAACAAAATTCTTATCTTTTAATTCAACAAAAACCCACTTTAGAATCTTTAAAAAATCTCTTAAGCCTTTACACAAATAAGCCTTTACGTTTTATTGTTTCAGAAGAGTATTTTAAAACAAAGTTGTTTCAAGCCCCTCCAGAGCAATCCTTACTTAAGTATATAGGCTCTCTTTTTAACAACAATACAACTATCATTGTGAGTTCAAAGAACAAACCCTTTTCCGTTAAAAACTTCCAATTTCCCAGCAAAGAAAATCAAAAAATAAAAGATTATCTTATTATGAAAAATCAAATACTAAATTTATAAAAATTATTTTTATTAAGACTTAAAAAGAGAACCCGATCCAACCAGATATTGTTGGAAAAATCCAACCTTTTTCTTTTAGAAAATTTTGAAATTTTTCTTTCTGTGCTACATTCAATTGTTTAGTGTCTATTGAATCAAAGGGCTTTAACTGAGTATGAAGTATCTTAATAATTCCAACTTCAATATTTATTTTCAAACGTTCAAAAGGAACTTGATAACCAATATGAAAAGTTCCATTGTAAGCATTTGTTTTTAAAGAATAATACCCTGTACTATCCAAATCTTCTAAGTTTAAAGATTTAGACAAGGTAAACCCAGAAACCTTTCCGCGACCCAAAAACATACCTGATACACCTAGTTCTACATAAGGTCCACCCTTAGCACTTTGAGCATAGGGAAACCAACCCAGTCTCAAATCTGTATAAAAAGAATTTTTAAAAATCTCAGATATAAGAGAAGTTTCATGATTATTTAAATAACCAAAGTAAGGCATCAACTTAGCAAACGATCCTAAAAAAAACTCTGCCATAAAACCAACTCCAAGCCGGCTATAAAAATTTTCACTTACATAATATTTTACATGTGTTCCAAAATTAAGAGGATATTCAAAACCAATCTCTAGCATAGAAGAACCAAAAGAAGAATGACTCGGGTTAACAATTGAAGTCTCTAAAGTATTTTGATTATTGATCGTCCTCAATAAAGAACTATCACTTAAAGGTTGGCCAGATTTTGAATCCACAACAGCTGTTTTAGCCATGGATAAATTGGATAAACACAGACAAAAAAGAATAACTTTATATTTCATACAAACCTTATAATTTAAGAGACAATCCTGAATATCAAGAAAAATAACTCCTATCAAGCTTTTCGGATAATTTTTAATCCAGTAAGTGATTCTGTCAATCTAGCTGAATTCATTAAAATCAATCCTATTTTAGAGAGTTTTCATATTTTTAAACTTTTTTTTAAATTCTTCCAAAATAGCCTCAAAAAGCCATTAAAAATAGACAAAACACTCATAAAAAGCCACTTTTGAAGCACTTCATCAAAAAAATCTTTGAATTGATGGAAGATACCTTAAAAATGTATTTTTTTCAGTGTTTTAGTCTTATGAACGCTCTATTTTTTCCAAATATTTTGTTCTAAACCCAGAAAGAAAGAATAGTAGAGAGCAACAAGTTTTAGACGACCAAAACGACCCGTATCTCCAAAATGACCTGTTCCCATATAAGTTAATAACAAAAGTAATTTATCATCTGTTTTGTAATTTCTCAATTTAGCCGTCCACTTGACTGGTTCCCAATATTGAACCCTAGGGTCATGATAACCTGTGTCTATAAGTAAATGAGGATATTTTGCTCTTTGAACATTATCGTAGGGAGAATAAGATTTGATATAATCATAACAAACTTTCTCATTAGGATTTCCCCACTCCTCATACTCTCCTGTAGTTAAAGGTATGCTTTCATCTAAAACCGTCGTTAAAACATCCACAAAGGGTACAGAAGCTATAGCCCCTTTAAAAAGATCAGGTCTTTCATTTAAAACAACACCCATTAAAAGACCACCAGCACTGCCTCCCATGATATAAAGATGTTCTGAAGAAGTGTAAGAGTGATCAATTAAAAACTCAGCACTATCTATAAAATCATAAAAAGTATTCTTCTTTTTTAAACCTTTACCATTTTCATACCATTTTTTCCCTAATTCAGCCCCACCACGAACATGAGCTACAGCATAAATAAATCCTCTATCAAGCAATGAAAAGATAGAAGAACTAAAAGCAGGGTCTATACTTATCCCATAGGAACCATAACCATAAAGAAGAACAGGTGTTGATTTTGAAATTTTTAAATCTTTTTTATAAACAAGAGATAAAGGGACAAGAGTTCCATCTCTAGCCTTTACAAATTCTCTTTTAGAAATATAGTTCTCGGATTTAAATTCCCCTTCAACAGGGATTTGTCTTTTAAAATGAAGTTTCTTTTTTTTAACATCATAATCATAAATGATCTCAGGTTGAATAAAAGAATTGTAACTTATTCTCAAAAAATCTGTAAAATACTCATAGTTACTACCTAATTCGGAAGAGTAAATCTCTTCATTAAAAACAACATTATGTATTTTCCCTGTCTCTCTATCTAAAATCTCTAATTCTTGACGACCTTTACTCCTAACTTCTAACACTATAAATTTCTCAAAAACTTCATAGTCTTCAATAAAAACATCTTCTCTATGAGGAACAAGTTCTTCCCAAGTTTCAGATGAATATCCCATTTGTTTTTCTTCAAAGCGAACCTTCATAAGTTTGAAGTTAAAAGCAGAGTCTTTATTAGTTAAAATGTAGAAATCTCCATCTCCATAATTAATATGATACTCATGCTTTTCTTCCCTCTTAGCAAAGAGACGAATATCCTCTCTCGGTTTGTCTGCAGGTAAATAAAAACATTCCGAAGTTTCAGAACTGGCACTTACGATAACAATAAATGCTTCAGAAAGAGTTTTATTTAAAATCACTGAAAATTGAGTGTCTGTCTCTTCATAAATAAGATCTTTTTGACCATTTAAAATATTAAAACGATAAACTTGAAAACTCCGCAAAGTTTGTAAATCTTGTTGAACATAAAAAAAAGTTTGATTATCATTACCCCAAATAAAATCAGAAGTAACTCCTGATATAAAATATTTTAACTTTTTACCTGTTTTTAAATCTTTAAAATAAATATCATAAATCTCTCTTCCTTTGTTATCTATAGAGTAAGCTAAAATGTTATGATTATTAGAAACTTCTATATTTCCTATGTCACAGTATTTAGATTTTTCTGCAACAAGATTCTCATCTAAGATCATTTCTTCTTTCTGAGTCTCTTTATAGATTCTTTTATGGATAGCATAATCTTTTCCTTTGACCCAAGAAGTGTAATATTTGTATTTCCCATAAGAGACTGGCTCTGTATTGTAATTGGCTGGAATACGAGATTTCATCTCTTTAAAAAGTTTATTTTTTAAACTTTCTAACGGCTTTAAAGTATGATGAGTGTATTTATTTTCTTCTTCAAGATAGTTGAGAACTTCTTTAGTGTCTTTTTTTCGTAACCAATAATAGGAGTCCGCTCTTTTATCTCCAAACTTTTCATGAGTGTGATTTATTTTAGAGGCTTTAGGAATTTGATCTGTTTTATCCATAAACTCTTACTAATAGGAATACTTGAATTTTTCAAGACCTTATATGAATATATCTCACCCACCTTTAAGAACACTTGAATTTTTCAAGATCTTATATGAATATATCTCACCCAGATTTAAGAACACCATTTTAAGATATTTCATTATAGACAGCATATAAAATACTATTTTCTAATATTTTATTGCTATCTCAAAAAAAATAATCCACTATGACATAATCTAAATAAAAGAAAGGTCGGTAAAAATGATAAATTTACTACAATTGGGACTAGCTCCATTTTTTATGATGACAATGGTTTTCACTGGACCTCGTTATCTCATTCAGACTCCACCAGCGATGGTTAGTCAGGGAACAGCTTATACTCTAAAAAAATCTAAACATAGATTACAATTTCAATTATCTTCATCATTAGAATTACTTACGGATACATTAACTTATAGTTACGGACTGCATGATAATACAGAGATTGGGTTTAAATATATGAGTCTCGGTTTGTATAGTTATTATAATGAGTTTTTAGGGTTGTATGGAAAGTATAACTTCATAAACAAAAAACTTAAAGATGAGGCTGAGTATTTTATTTCTATTTCTGGAGAAGCTGGAACCTTATCTTATAATTTTCTTAAAAATCTCCGTGGAGAAGGTGAAGATCATAATTCTTTTTCTCTACAAGCATCTCTACTTGTAAGTTATAAAAAAGGTAGGTTTGAGCCCTATGCTTCTTTATCTACTAGAACTCTTCAATGTATGACAGATGTAAAAGACATACAGTACTATAAAGATTGTTTTATTGAACCAAAAAAGAACACAAAAACTGATTCTACAATAAAAGAAACTGATTCTATAATAAAAGAAAAAGAAAGTGATTCTGATATGAACGTTCCTAAGAAAGGAACATGGCTTAACGCAATTTATGCCAATGCGGGGCTGAAAGCGTGGATTCTACCAGAACGCTTGGCGACTGATTTGGGGTTTACTTACAGAATAAGCCCTGCTATGTATAGCTCTAATGGTAAGTATTCTGATAATTTTGATATCAATCTATCCCTTTCTTATTCTTTCTAATTTTTTATTCAAATAACTAAAAAACAAGGCTTATCATGTGAAAGCTTGATATTTTTCGTTATTCATAAACTCTTGCCAAAATTTTTTATAAAACAATTTATTTACAATTCAATGGATTAAAAAATTCTCTTTTCTAAAACTCATTATAATTCTAAGATGAGAGTAGAATGAAACAATCTACAGATTCTAAACAAGTCTTTATAGTTGGTGATGTTCATGGTTGTTACTTTGAATTTTTAGAACTCCTTAAAAAAGTTAATTATCATAAATCAAGCCATAGGCTTATCCTTGTAGGAGATGTTATCAACCGAGGCCCCTACTCTTTGAAAATGTTAGAATGGGTTAAAAAAGAAGGTGTAGAAATTGTTCGAGGCAATCATGAAAATCATTTTCTTAATTCTGTCAAAAAAAATCATAAAATGAGACCTCCTCTTGAACAACTTAAACAAGAAATGGGAGCAAAAATAAAAGAGTGGATAAACTGGATGGAAACTTGGCCTTTCTATATTGAAGAACAAGATTTTCTTGTTGTCCATGGAGGTTTAATCCCTAACAAGCATCCAAAA
This sequence comes from Bdellovibrionales bacterium, assembly GCA_963692945.1. Taxonomy (GTDB): domain Bacteria; phylum Bdellovibrionota; class Bdellovibrionia; order Bdellovibrionales; family UBA1609; genus JACOND01. Next base: position 918,749 of record OY843585.1, on the reverse strand, counting down.
GATACAGACCCTTTGTTTTTAATGTATATAAGAACTTGGGATGGGGTAGGAAAAGATATTACAGATAAAAACAATCCCCCTTGGTATGACTTCTATAAAAATGAAAAACTTGTGGTTTATGGTCATTGGGCTTTAAAAGGTTTAAATATTAGAAATCAAACGATTGGTTTAGATTCAGGCTGTGTTTATGGAAAACAATTATCAGGGTTATTGCTTCCTCAAAGAGAGATTGTCCAAGTTCAGGCTCAAAAAGAGTATTGCCCTTTATTGTAAAAAATTGTTTAGTAGATTTTTATAAAAGAGGAGATTTTGAAAAAAGGACGCTTTATTGTAGAAAATCAAAAGGGAGAGGTGGCCGAGTGGCTGAAGGCGTGCGCTTGGAAAGCGTATAGGCGGTAACCCGTCTCGGGGGTTCGAATCCCCCTCTCTCCGCCATTTTAAACGGAAAAATAAATATTTACTAAATTAAAAAAAGGGGAAGCGAATGCTTTCTATTTTTTTAATTTATTACTGCTTTAAATAGGTAGAGGTTGAGGATTCGAAACGAAGGAACGACCTGTGTTACTTGCGACTTTAGGAGCAGGTGATACAGGGAAGAAAAACAGGATGTTTTTCTTAGTGACTGAGGTGAGCCTACGCAATGAGTGAGCTGGATGCGAACGAATGTAGTAGGCGAATCCCCCTCTCTCCGCCATTTACAAAACACAATCAAAACCTATAAGAACAAAAAAAGTAAAGTTTTAACTTTGCTGTTTTTTGTTCTCTCTAGCCTTGTTTGTTGAATGAGTTGGTGCAGGATTCGAAACGAAGGAACGACCTGTGTTACTTGCGACTTTAGGAGCAAATCACTTGCGACTTTAGGAGTAAGTGATACAGGGAAGAAAAACAGGATGTTTTTCTTAGTGACTGAGGTGAGCCTACGCAATGAGTGAGCTGGATGCGAACGAATGTAGTAGGCGAATCCCCCTCTCTCCGCCATTTACAAAACTCTAGTGTTACTCTACTTATTTTCTGACCTTTCATCGTAAGAGGGACACTCTTCAAGTTCAGAAAATAAGTAGAGTTTCATAGAGAAAAACTTCTGTTTTTCGCATACGGTTTTTGCATATAGAGTTTTGCTCTTCAAATCTCGTTAAAGTAAGAGTTGTTTAATAGACTTATATTTGATCTAGATAAAAACTTCTGTTTTTCGCTTCATTACTTTTCTGACCTTTCATCGTAAGAGGGACACTCTTCAAGTTCAGAAAATAAGTAGAGTTTCATAGAGAAAAACTTCTGTTTTTCGCATGAAGGGTTTTGTTCTTCAAATCTCGTGAAAATAAAAGATTTAAAACTAGAGAAAACCTACTGGTTTTCACAAACATTATTTTTTAAAAACCTTTAAGCAAGTGGGTAAGCTTTGTATGCCTGATTTGTAAAACCATTTAAAAGATTCTTTAAAGTTTCTCTCTACTCCTTCACCATTATAATACATTCTTCCCAACTTGTATTGAGCAACAGGATAATTTTGAATGGCTGATTTGTGCATCCATTTAAAAGATTCTTCTAAGTTTCTCTCTACTCCCTTACCACGATAATACTTCTTTCCCAATTCGTATTGAGCAGCAGGAAAATCTTGCATGGCTGATTTATGAAGCCATTCAAAGGATTTTTTAAATTTTCTCTCTACTGCTTTACCATTATAATACCTTATTCCCAATATGTATTGAGCAATAGGATAACCTTGCATACCTGATTTGCGAATCCATTTAAAAGATTCTTTAAAGTTTCGCTTTACTCCAAAACCAAAGTAGTACTGTGTTCCCAAATAATATTGAGCAACAGGATGACCTTGCATGGCTGATTTGTGAAGCCATTTAAAAGATTCTTCTAAATCTTGCTCTACTCCATCACCAGTATAATACATCAATCCCAATTTATATTGAGCAAAAAGATGATTTCGCATGGCTGATTTGTGAAGCCAGTTAAAAGATTTCTTTTTACATTTATTAAACCTTTCCTCATTACAGTTTTGTCCTATATCACCAGCAATAAGACCTCTTAGATGTTTTATCTTTATTATTGATACAAAATAAGGAATCCCTCCAAAAAACACTCCAACAATCCTTCCTTCATTATCTAAAACGGGACTACCACTTGCACCGGCTAAGGAAGAATGATCCACAAAATAAGAAAACACATAAGCATCCTCATGGTAAATATTTCCTGTTTTTCCAACTCTTTCAAAAGACTCGAAAGGATAACCAGATATAAAAAGATTTTCACTGGTTTCCACTGGGCTCTCTCTTATGTTAAGATGATGACTTGAAGATTCTTCTGTTTCAAGAATGGCTAGATCATGTAAAAGAGATAGAGCTAGAACTTTCTTGACTCGAATGACAGATGGATTGTCTTTTTGAAATAAACGAATACGTTTTATACTAGAGTCTCGTGCATCTGCTATAACATGCAAATTGGTCACAAAATGTTTTGAATCTATAAAAAATCCAGTCCCCGATTCAAAAAAATTTACTCTTACACGCCATATAGATTTTTCTGCTTCTAAAAGATCAGATTCAAGAACTTCAGTTGGTTTATGGACAGATAGATCATCTTGAGCTTTTGCTAAAAGAGAAAAATTCAACAAAAAAAGAACAATAAAAAATTTCATAGTATTAAAACCTTTCTTTTTTCCTAGTAACATTAAAAAAACCAGAGTTATATTATGATAAAAAAATAAAAACCACCATTTCTTTTCAATGAAAATGAATTTTTTTCCCTATTATGACAAAAAAACAGTTCATTTTTAATGAGTTTTTTTCCTATTATGACAAAAAACGGTTCATTTTTTATGATGACACTCTAACTTACTTATATAGTTTTTTTATTTTCTTAAAATCTCTCTATAATCTGCGGGATCAATACATCCTTTATAATCTTTTTCTGTTAAAAAAATCCACTTAGTGTTACTAAGCCCTCCTCTGCGTGAAGGTATGTGAGAGGCAGGGAATACAGAGTACATGTCTAATTGTCTTTTTTGACTTCTGGCTATTTTTTTAGCTTCCTTTGTAGCTTCTAATAAGTCTCGGTCTTGACTAAAAATTACAATAGCTTCTGACTCCTTATCAATAGCGTCTCTTACAATATCTATAGCAATCCTTACATCAATACCTTTTTCTACCTCAACTGTGGCATTCTTTTCTTCTAGACAGGTTTCACACTTAACAGGCCTTGACCTTGTTGTTCTTACAAATGTTTCTACTAAACTATTTCTATTAAGAGAGGCTATTTTTTTACTCCAAAAATGATGCCATAATGGATCTCTAGATTTTGGAGGGACGCCTGTATAAAATTTAATATTTTTTAATTTTAAGTGCTGTCTAGCGCACACCCAATTAGCTAACTTAACAGGGTCAAAATTTGGATGAGTAACTGTATCCTTATTAAAGCAAGCTTTAGCAGTTCTAAATAAGTTTTGGACATCAAAATAAAAAATAGTGGATTTTAAGCTCATATTAATAAAAAAACCCCAAGCAAGGCCTACTGAAAGGACAAGTCGCTTGGGGATGAATTACTAACTTAATTATCGGCGTAAAGCCTTAAAAAGTTAATAAGAAATTACTACAAACAGATCTTAAGTCAAGATCAAGGAGTCAATTCTTTGATTAAAAAAGTTAAAATAGTATTTAATTCGCAAATAATGGAGATTTTATATACGATAGTTGTGACCCATTGCTTTTATTGATTTGTTGGATCATAATCTTTTTGCAAAATAATCTAAAAATTACTGTTTTAAGAGGCAAATAACTCCAAACAAACAGTTCTAAACTCGTCTAATTGAGCCCGCCATTTACAAAACTCTCGTGTGTGAATTTTTATTTTCACGAGATTTTCATCGTAAGAGGGACACTCTTCAAATCTCGTTAAAGTAAGAGTTGTTTAATAGACTTATGTTTGAACTAGATAAAAACTTCTGTTTTTCGCTTCATTACTTTTCTGAGTTTTCATCGTAAAAGGGACACTCTTCAAATCTCGTGAAAATAAAAGATTTAAAACTAGAGAAAACCTACTGGTTTTTGCATACGGTTTTTCGCAACTCTGGTTTTTGTATAGAGAAAAACTTCTGTTTTTCGCATATGGTTTTCGTATACTGGTTTTCACAACTCTGGTTTTTGTAAACATTATTTTTTAAAAAATTTTAAGCAAGAGGATAAGTCTTGTATGCCTGATTTGCGAATCCATTTAACAGATTCTTCTAAGTTTCTCTCTACTCCCTTACCATGATAATACTTCTTTCCCAATTCGTATTGAGCAGCAGGATAATTTTGCATGGCTGATTTATGAATCCATTTAAAAGATTCTTTAAAGTTTCTCTCTACTCCTTCACCATTATAATACCTCATTCCCAATTGGTATTGAGCAGCAGGATGACCTTGCATGGCTGATTTGTGCATCCATTTAAAAGATTCTTCTAAGTTTTTCTCTACTCCCTTACCACGATAATACTTCTTTCCCAATTCGTATTGAGCAGCAGGAAAATCTTGCATGGCTGATTTATGAAGCCATTCAAAGGATTTTTTAAATTTTCTCTCTACTGCTTTACCATTATAATACCTCATTCCCAATTGGTATTGAGCAGCAGGGTAATTTTGCATGGCTGATTTACGAACCCATTTAAAAGATTCTTCTAAGTTTCTCTCTACTCCCTTACCATGATAATACTTCATTCCCAAATAATATTGAGCAGCAGGATGACCTTGCATGGCTGATTTGTGAGTCCATTTAAAAGATTCTTTAAGGTTTCGCTTTACTCCAACACCATTAAAATACATGGTTCCCAATTGGTATTGAGCAGCAGGATAATTTTTATGAGCATAACTTTTAAGTTGATTAAAAGATTTCTTTTTACATTTACTAAACCTTTCCTCATTACAGTTTTGTCCTATATCACCAGCAATAAGACCTCTTAGATGTTTTGTTTTTATCATTACTACCTTATAAGGATTCCCTGCAAAAAGCACTCCAACAACACGTCCTTCATTATCTAAAACGGGACTACCACTTGCACCGGCTAAGGAAGAATGATCCACAAAATAAGAAAACACATAAGCATCATCATGGTAAATATTTCCTGTTTTTCTAATTCTTTCAAAAGACTTGAAAGGATAACCAGATATAAAAAGATTTTCACTTGTTTCCACTGGGCTCTCTCTTAGGCTAAGGTAATGACTTGAAGACTCTTCCGTTTCAAGAATGGCTAGATCATGTAAAACAGATAGAGCTAGAACTTTCTTGACTCGAATGACAGATGGATTGTCTTTTTGAAATAACCGAATACGTTTTATATTAGAGTCTCGTGTATCTTTTATAACATGAAAATTGGTCACAAAATGTTTTGAATCTATAAAAAATCCAGTCCCCGATTTAAAAAAATTTACTCTTATACGCCATATAGATTTTTCTGCTTGTAAAAGATCAGATTCAAGAACTTCAGTTGGCTTATGGGCAGATATCTCATTTTGAGATTGAGTTGTTTGAGATGCAAAATTTTGAGCTTTTGCTAAAAGAGAAAAATTCAACAAAAAAAGAACAATAAAAAATTTCATAAATTTCATAACATTTAAAAACATAGAGTTACATTATGATCAAAAAATAAAAAACACCATTTCTTTTCAATGAAAATGAATTTTTTCCCTATTCTCGTTAAAATAAGAGTTACTTAATAGATTTATTGTTTGAACTAGAGTTTTCGAAATGGAACTAGAGTTTTAAAAACTTTTAAGCAAGAGGGTAAGCTTTGTATGCCTGATTTGTAAAACCATTTAAAAGATTCTTTAAAGTTTCTCTCTACTCCCTTACCACGATAATACTTCTTTCCCAATTCGTATTGAGCAACAGGATAATTTTGCATGGCTGATTTATGAACCCATTTAAAAGATTCTTCAAAGTTTTTCTCTACTCCCTTACCACGATAATACTTCTTTCCCAATTCGTATTGAGCAGCAGGAAAACCTTGCATGGCTGATTTATGAAGCCATTCAAAGGATTTTTTAAATTTTCTCTCTACTGCATAATAATTTATTCCCAATATGTATTGAGAAATAAAATAACCTTGCATGGCTGATTTATGAAACCATTTAAAAGATTCTTCAAAATCTTGCTCTACTCCCTCACCATTATAATACATTACTCCCAATTGATAGTGAGCAACAGGATGACCTTGCATGGCTGATCTGTGAAACCATTTAAAAGATTCTTTAAAGTTTCGCTTTACTCTTTCACCATTATAATACCTCATTCCCAATATGTATTGAGCAGCAGGATAATTTTTAAGAGCATAACTTTTAAGTTGATTAAAAGATTTCTTTTTACATTTACTAAACCTTTCCTCATTACAGTTTTGTCCTATATCACCAGCAATAAGACCTCTTAGATGTTTTATCTTTATTATTGATTTAAAATAAGGCATCCCTCCAAAAAGCACTCCAACAACACGTCCTTCATTATCTAAAACGGGACTACCACTTGCACCGGCTAAGGAAGAATGATCCACAAAATAAGAAAACACATAAGCATCCTCATGGTAAATATTTCCTGTTTTTCTAATTCTTTCAAAAGACTTGAAAGGATAACCAGATATAAAAAGATTTTCACTGGTTTCCACTGGGTTCTCTCTTATGTTAAGGTGATGACTTGAAGACTCTTCCGTTTCAAGAATGGCTAGATCATGTAAAACAGATAGAGCTAGAACTTTCTTTACCCGAAAAACAGATGGATTGTCTTTTTGAAATAAACGAATACGTTTTATACTAGAGTCTCGTGCACCTGCTATAACATGCAAATTAGTCACAAAATGTTTGGAATCTATAAAAAATCCAGTCGCCGATTCAAAAAAATTTACTCTTATACGCCATATAGATTTTTCTGCTTCTAAAAGATCAGATTCAAGAACTTCAGTTGGATTATGGACAGATATCTCATTTTGAGATTGAGTCGTTTGAAATGCAAAACTTTGAGCTTTTGCTAAAATAGAAAAATTCAATAAAAAAAGAACAATAAAAAATTTCATAACATTAAAACCTTTCTTTTTTCCTAATAACATTAAAAAAACCAGAGTTATATTATGATCAAAAAATAAAAAACACCATTTCTTTTCAATGAAAATGAATTTTTTTCCTATTATGATAAAAATAAGATTAATTTTTAACTCAATGCTAGTTATTAAAAATTAAAAACAAATAGAGGTTTTTCAATAAATAGCAGATTTTCCTGAGGTTTGATTCATTTTTTTGTCATGCAACATCAGTTCCAAGATTCCTTTAGCAAGAGAATAATCTTGTTGAGCCGATTTGTGAACCCATTTAAAAGATTCTTCTACATCTCGCTCTACTCCTTCACCATAATAATACATTTTTCCTATCAAATATTGAGCGGGAGGATGATCTTTCATGGCTGATTTATGAAGCCATTTAAAAGATTCTTCAAAGTCTTGCTCCACTCCTTCACCATAATAATACATGATTCCCAATTGGTATTGAGCAAGAAGATGGTTTTGTTGAGCCGATTTGTGAAACCATTTAAAAGATTCTTCTACATCTTGCTCTACTCCCTTACCATAATAATACATGTTTCCCATAAAATATTGAGCAAGATAATAATCTTGCATGGCTGATTTATGAACCCATTTAAAAGATTCTTCTACATCTCGCTCTACTCCTTCACCATAATAATACATTTTTCCTATCAAATATTGAGCGGGAGGATGATTTTGCATGGCTGATTTATGAATCCATTTAAAAGATTCTTCAAAGTCTTGCTCCACTCCTTCACCATAATAATACATGGCTCCCAATTGGTATTGAGCAAGAAAATTATTTTTATAAGCATAACTTTTAAATTGATTAAAAGATTTCTTTTGACATTTAATGAAATTTTCCTCATTACAGTTTCGTCCTATATCACCAACAATAAGACCTCTTAGATGTTTTATTTTTATTATTGATACCTTATAAAGAGTCCCTCCAAAAAGCACTCCAACAACATGTCCTTCATTATCTAAAATAGGACTACCACTTGCACCTTCTAAAGAAGAATGATCTATAAAATAAGAAAACATATGAGCATCCTCATGATGAATATTTCCTGTGTTTCCAATTCTTTTAAAAGAACCGAAAGGATAACCAGATATAAAAAGATTTTCACTTGTTTCCACTGGGTTCTCTCTTAGGCTCAAGTAATGACTTGAAGATTCTTCTGTTTCAAGAATGGCTAGATCATATAAAACAGATACAGCTAGAACTTTATTTACCCAAAAGACAGACGGATTGTCTTTTTGAGATAAACGAATATGTTTTATATCAGAGTCTTGTACATTGGCTATAACATGAAGATTGGTCACAAAATGTTTTGAATCTATAAAAAATCCAGTCGCCCTGCCAGAAAAAGTTTCTATACGCCATATAGATTTTTCTGCTTGTAAAAGATCAGATTCAAGAACTTCAGTTGGCTTATGGACAGATAGCTCATCTTGAGATTGAGTCGTTTGAGATGTAAAATTTTGAGCTTTTGCTAAAAGAGAAAAATTCAATAAAAAAAGAACAATAAAAAATTTCATAACATTAAAGACTAGAGTTACATTATGATCAAAAAATAAAAAAACACCATTTCTTTTCAATGAAAATGAATTTTTTTCCTGTTGTGACAAAAAATAGTCCCTTTCTAACTAAATGCTAGGACTTTCAATAAAGGAACTGAGGTCTTCCCTAATGAACTAGACTAAAGGATTATAATTCATTTTTTATGATGAATTTCTAAAAATTCAATCTCACTTCTGTCACTATAGATTAAGGTCTATTAAAAGAAAGGTTTATATTTATGAAAATTTATTTTTTATTTATTTTGATTTTAACTCAGCCAGCAATGGCTTCAGACTATGAGAAATGCAACTGGAGAAATCAAGAAGCTTCACCTTTTTCCAATACAGATACTTTTATACAACAACTATTGGATTCTCTACCTTCAAATGCAACCTCCTCTGAAATTAATAATGGTTGCTTCCTAACAAGTGCTCAAAAAGCAACTTCAAAAGCCTCTAGAAAAAGATTCATCCATTGTGAAGAAAAAGAGGATGGAACATGGGTTAAAACAAATTTAAAAGTCACTACATGCATTGAAGAAGGAAATTCCCAAAAATGTAAAGAAAAATACATCTATCCACGAAGACCTTGCTTAGATGAAAACTATATAACAAATACTAACCGTATATTTCATGAGATGGCTAAATGCTTTGATCTTCCCCCTAAAAACTTATTTACGCTTTTTAACCATGAATCTGGTTTTGTTTCAAATATAAGAAGCTACACTGGAGCTCGCTGCTATGGACAAATGACTGTTAGTGGAATAAAAACAGTCAATCATGAAATTCAAAGAGGAAATCCTATTTTTAGAAATTTTCTTAAAAATTGTCCTCATTATCAGGATAATTTAGTTATTCGATCTACTACTACCAAAAAAGATATATACCAAATAGATTGTAAACTTACTAAAAATCCATTCTCTTGTTTTTTCTATTCAATGTTTCTTATCAAATGGCTTAAAACGGATATTCATAGAATACTTGAACTTTCTATAAAAAAGAAAGAGAGATATCAATGGATGGAGTCTGAACTAGATATACAACTACCTATAAAATTAAATGAAGTGGTTCTTGTATTTGACAATCGATCTACAAATACAAAATTTTATATATTTAAAGATGAAGAGGAAATTGAAAGAAATAAAAATGGTAAGCTCATTAGTCTTTACAGGCAATTGAAACAAGATTCGAAGATAAGCATGACAAAAATTCCAATTTTCCGGAATGTAGAAAATAAATTAGAATGGACTCTTGCTTACTGGTCTTACAATGGAGGAATTACAATTGCGAGTAAACATTTTAAAAACTATATGACTGAATTAAAATCTAAACTTTCTCTGCCTTGCTCCGTCAGTTCCAAGTTTTCTTGTTTAATGAGAAAAGGGCTGTTTTATAATTTTAACCACCAACTCTATGGACTTCATGTAGCGGAATTCTTTGTAGATGATTTCTCTTATTATTTGAATAAAAATTATGAATCTAATAGAAATCGGACAGAAGTTACAAATTTTATTTATAACCTTATGAGTGATATGAATTTCATTTTACAAAACGAAAACTGTAACCTATAATAAAAAATCAAAAATGGTTGGGATAACTGGACTCGAACCAGCGACCTCTACCATGTCAAGGTAGCACTCTAACCAACTGAGCTATATCCCATTATTTTACAAATACTCAAAGTGACCATCCAAATGAAACACTTCACAAAATATCTAATGCAATTACAAAAAGATAAATTTTTCATAATAAGTATTTACTCTATCTCATTTATAAAAAATAGTTCTGCTTTCTTCACCCACTTATAAAATAATTCTTTGGGAGTGATGTCAATTCCCTGACAAAATAAACTATCATGAATACGATGACTCAGTCCACAACTCTTAATAGAGGAAAATAAATTTAAATCATTAAAAACATTAATTGATAATCCATGCTGACTAACACCTTCTGAAATATGTATTCCAAAAAAAGCTATTTTTCCTACAGAAGTAGAAAGACCAGAGTATTTCTCTAATCTTTTCGTAGATACACCCATATCTAAAAACAAAGATTGAGTGATGGACTCCAAGGCAAGAATAAAATTTTTCATTTTTATTCCTAGTAAAGGCAGTGAAACAACAGGATATAAAACCAATTGTCCTAGAGTATGAAGTGTTGCCTGCCCACCTCTTTGTAATTCTAATTGTTCTATATAGTGCTTCTTAAGCTGTTCCTTACTCCATAAAATATCTTCAGAAACAGACCTTAACCCTTTTGTAATAATAGAATTTTTAGGTTCAAAACCTAAAAAACAAAATTTTCCAGATTTAACAGAATGTTTTAACTCTTCTTGCCGATTCAAACTCTTTTGAAAATCAACAAGACCTAACCATTCTTTATCAAAAACAATTTTCTCAGATATTTCATTTTTAAAATTTTCAGATTGTAATAACATTTTTTACCTAAAATAAAGAAGCCTTTTTCTATCTTTCTTTAGCGTAGATATTCAATCGCTTCTTATTATAACCAGTTATTTGAATACTAAAATAGGGATTTTTTGATTTTTTCTTTAAATCTGTAACTAGTTTAGAAACACTTTCAGAAATTTCTGCTTCATAAACAATTTTATTAGAAGCTAAAAGTCGCTCTTGTAATCCTTTAATAGACGGAATATTTTGTAAAAGATATTTTTTAAACTTTTCTTTTTGATAATAATCTAATGGACCTTGAACACTGATTATCATGCGATTCAAATCCAAAGTTCCTCTATTTTTATAAAAAGATAGTTGAAATGTTATACTGTTAAATACATCTGATAATTTGGATTTAAATTGTTGTTCTAAATTCATCTTATTATTAGAAGCTGTCAAATTTAAAGTTTCTTTAAATTTAAATAATTTTTGTTTGGTTTGTATATTAAAAACTATAAAAGATAACTCACTCAAATAAGAAGAATCTTTTTGAAGCTGACTTATTTTAACCACCCCAGAAAGAATAATATCACAAGTTAAAAATTTAGATAATTTCATAAAATGCTTAGTCCTACTTCCTTTAGGTAAAAAAGCTTTTGGTATAGATTCATAAGCTCTAGAAAAAATAGGATCAAAACTATAAAACCCACCCTTAATCATCTCTTGATTCAAAAAAGTATAAAATATCTTTGCTAAATTTTTAGACAAACTTTTTTCTTTTCCAAAAGATTCTTTCCACCATTTGTATTTCTTATTATTTTTTTTATTTTTTAAATTTGTTTCAAAAACCACAACAGGAAGGACACAAGAAGCCCCTTGAGAAGTATAAAACAAATTGTGCTCAACTAAAAGAGATTGTAAATTCTCTTTAGATAATCCTATAAATATTTTAGTAAGATAAGTCCCATCTTTTTGTTCAATAGATTTATTCATTTTTGTAAATAAAATGTATCTATTTTTGTTTTTTATAATATTTTTTTCAATCTTATGTTTTTCACTATTAAACTTATCTTCCCCTAAAAAACTCTTAACAAATTTCCTAGAAACTTCATCTACAGATTTTTCCACTATCAATCTTCTATTGATTTCATTAGTTTTTATCTCAATCTCAATCTGTTCTATATTTTGAGATAAAGAAAAAGAAGAGAAAAAAATAAAAAATCCAAAAAGTAATTTATACAACACTCTATCTATCCTTTTACTAAGAAAAATGTATTTTTTCTGTTGTTTTTAATACTTTATACATTTTTTCCAACAAGTTGTGATTTACTTCTATATCATGCACAACCCCCTTAATGTCAATTTCTACAAAAGTTTTTTTAGTGGGAATATAAGTTTCAAGGCATAAATGAGAACTTCCTTTCTTACTATCTATTAAAATCTGTTTTAGATAGTTCAAATCTTGCTTTTTTATAGTAGGGTCTATTTGAATTTTTACAGTTGCTATATTTCTTAAAAGATCATCTAATGACTTAACATTTTCTACAATTAAACGATTGATAGATTTTTCGTTTTGTATATTACCTTTAAAATACAATACCTCTGATTCCTTTAAAAGGAGTGATTTAAATTTTTCATAAATATCTGGAAAAAATATAACCTCTAAACAACCAGAATGATCTTCTAATTTAGCAAAAGCCATAACTCTTCCTTTTTTCTTAGTAATAACCTCTTTAAGACTTTGAACCATTCCTAAAGTTTGAACAGTTTGAGATACACTCTTTAAATTTTCTAAAGTTTTTATTTTCTCACAAGATAAGGATTTCTCTAAACCTTCTAAAAATTTCATAGGATGATTATTCAAATAAAAACCAAAAACTTCCTTCTCAAAAAATAGCCTCTCTTTTTCTGTCCAAGATTTCACAGGAGATATTTTGACACTATCTTGTTCTTTTAATTTAGAACTAAAAAGACTTTGCTGTCCTGTCTCTTTATCTTCTTTTAATTTAAAAGAATACCTAGTAAATTTTTCAATACTTTCATATATTTCTTTTCTTTCATAACCAAAATCATCTAAAGCACCAGACTTAATTAAATTTTCTAAAGTTTTTTTATTGATCTTTTTAAAATCAATGTTTTCAAAAAACTCCTCAAGAGTTGAGAATTTTTTATTCGGTAAAGACTGTCTTGTTTGCTCTATAGATTGAGCTGCTATTTCTCCTACACCCTTTATAGCTCCAAGAGAAAAATGAATATTATTATCTTCAATGGAAAACCGAAAAGACGATGTATTGACATGAGGAGAAATAATAGAAATGTTATGTTTTTTTACATCTCTAATATAAGTTGTTAACTTATCTGAATCATTTTGATCAATACTTAACTGTGAAGCAAAAAATTCTACAGGATAATAAAACTTTAACCAAGCCGTTTGAGCCGCTAAAACACAATAAGCCGCTGCATGAGATTTATTGAATCCATATTTAGCAAACTCTGCCATAAGATTAAAAAGTTCCTCTGATCGTGCTTTATCATAATTCTTTTTCTTTGCTCCTTCTAAAAAACGCGTTTTTTGTCTAGCCATCTCTGCTTGTATCTTTTTACCCATAGCACGTCTTAAAACATCAGCCTCTCCATAACTGTAACCAGCAATTTCTACGGCAATTTGTTGGACTTGCTCTTGATACACAATAATTCCATAGGTTTCTTTTAAAATAGGTTCTAGTTCTGGAAAAATATAATTCACAGGAACACGACCTTTTTTCCTATTTAAATAAGAAGGTATCATACTCATAGGACCTGGTCTGTAAAGAGCATTAATAGCAACAATATCTTCAAAACATGTTGGCTGTGCTTTAATCAAAAGATCTGTTATACCATGACCCTCAAATTGAAATACTCCAATGGTATCCCCTTGACTCATAATTTGATAAATACCTTTATCTTTTAAAGAAATATTTTGAATTTTAATTTTTATATTTTTTGTTTTTTCAATAAACTTTATAGTTTCTTTTATATGAGTAAGAGTTTTTAAACCTAAAAAATCAAATTTAACTAAACCTATTTTTTCTGTATGTTTTAAATCATATTGAATAACATTTTCATTATCTGGCCCTTTATAAAGAGGTGCATAATCAACAATGGGCGTATCAGCAATAATAATACCTGCTGCATGGATTCCTACATGACGAATTAAACCTTCTAACATTCCAGTCAATTTTAGAAGCTCTTCAATTTGAGGATCTTCTTCTCTTAAAGAGCGAAGTCTCGGTTCTTTTTTTAAAGCCTCCGATAGGTTGATACCTAAAATATCAGGAATAAGTTTGGCAATATAATCAACATCTGAATAGCTCAACCCCAAAACACGTCCTACATCTCTAATAGCTGCTCTAACACTCAACCGACCATAAGTGATCACATGAGAAGTGCAATCTGCACCATATTTTTCATTGATATACTGAATCACTTTAGGTCTATTATCTTGACAAAAATCAATATCAAAATCTGGCATACTGATTCGTTTTGGATTTAAGAACCTTTCAAAAATAAGGTTAAGAGGCATAGGATCAAGATCTGTAATTCCTAAGCTGTAAGAAACAAGAGAACTCGCTCCTGAACCTCGCCCTGGTCCTACAGGTATCCCTTGATTTTTAGACCAATGAATAAAATCTTGAACAATATGGAAATAACCTATAAATCCCATATCTTCTATAATTTTTAATTCATATTGCAATCTATCTTTGTATTCTTTTTTCCTTTCTCCTAAAATCGACTCCCCTCTCATATCTGCTTCTTTAAATCGCCTTTCTAAACCCTTTACAGCAAGATCTTTAAAACCTTTTGCACTTTTTACCTGAGTTAATTTGGGAAGATGGTAAATAGGATTACCCTCTTTATCCTTAACTTTAAAATGGACTGAACATTGTTCTGCAACTTCCAAAGTCCTGTCACAAGCCTCTTTATAGACTTGAGAAAATTCTGAATCATTAAACATATTGTACATCTTATCAGAATCTTTAAAATAAAATTCTGAAACACCCAATCGTGATCTTTCTCTATCACTCAATGTTCTGTTAGTTCCTATACAAAAAAGAACATCTTGAACAATAGAATCTTTTTTATTCACATAATGAACGTCATTACTAGATACGAGTGGAATTTTTTTATCTCTAGAAGTTTCCACTAAAAAAGAGTTGTATTCCAAATGTTTATCTATACCTTTAGGATGAAATGTTAAATAAAGATCTTTTCTAAAAATAGATTTTAACTTATCTATTTCTTGGACAGCATGATCTTTTCCTTTTTTATGATAGAAATGAGATGCTCTTCCTCTTTGACCTCCTGTTAAAGCAATAAGGCCTTCCTTGTATTGATCTAAAACTTTATAATCCACTCTTGGAACAAAATAAAAACCTTCTTGGTAAGCCTTTGTATTGATACGACATAAATTTCTATAGCCTTCTAAGTTTTTTGCTAAAAGCACTAAGGTTTTATATCCCTCCATAGGATTTCTAAAATTATTATTAGATTTACTTTTTTTTAGACAATCATCAACATAATACATCTCACAACCTAAAATAGGCTTGATACCTTTATCTAATGCTGAAAAATAAAATTCTAGACTACCAAACATATTACCATAATCGGTAAGAGCTACAGAATCCATTTTATATTCTATACTCTTATCAATCAGGTCAGAAACTGTACAAGAAGATTGAAGTATAGAATAATGAGAATGAACGTGAAGATGAACAAAAGACATTTTATTTATTCCCACTCAATAGTTCCAGGAGGTTTTGTTGTAATATCATACACAACACGATTTACACCTTGAACTTCATTAGTAATACGATGAGAAATTTCATGTAACACCTCCTTAGGAAAGTCATACCAATCTGCTGTCATACCATCTTTAGAGGTAACAGCCCTTAACCCTATTGTTTCTTCATAAGTACGATCATCTCCTTGAACTCCAACACTTTTTACAGGAAGTAAGACACAAAAGGCTTGCCAAATCTTATCATACAAATTATTTTTTTTAAGTTCTTCTATGTAAATAGCATCCGACTCTTTCAAAAGATTCAATCTCTCTTCTTCTAAAACTCCAAGACAACGAATAGCTAGCCCTGGACCTGGAAAAGGATGACGGTTTAAAGCTTTACTCGGAATATTGAGTTCTGTTCCTATCTTACGAACTTCATCTTTAAACAATTCCCTTAAAGGTTCTACCAATTTAAGATTTAAATCTTTAGGCAACCCTCCAACATTATGATGAGATTTAATAGTCACTCCATGACCTTTTGGAGAAACACTCTCAATAACATCAGGATACAGTGTTCCTTGAGATAACCAAACACAATCGCCCATTTCTTTTTTAAAAATATCTATAAAGACTTTTCCTATAATTTTTCTTTTTTGTTCAGGATCTGTAACTCCTTTTAGTTCTGACAAAAATAGATTTTTTGCTTTAACACCTTTTACATTGATTTTTAAACTTCTATACATATCCAAAACTTCATTGTATTCATTTTTTCGTAAAAAACCTGTATCAACAAAAACACTATGCACTCTTTCCTGACCTAAAGCACGAGTAAGAAGTGTTGCTGTTACTGTTGAATCAACTCCGCCACTTAAAGCACAAAAAACATTTTCTGTAATCGGAATTTGTTTTTTTAATTTTATTATTAAATGTTCCAGAATGATTTCTGAATTCCAAGAACCTGAAGAAGCTTTACAAAGATTCTTAGCAAAGGATTCTAAAAGATTAGAACCTTTTTCTGTATGACTCACTTCTGGATGAAATTGGAAAGCCCATAATCTATCCATAGAAAAAGCAACAATAAGACCTTTTTCATCTTTAGCTAAAAGTTTTGCCTTAGGGGGAAGTTCCTCAACAGAGTCACCATGACTCATCCATACTATCTGATTTTTATTATCAAGAATAAGATCTTCTTCCCATAAAATTTTATTTTTACCATAAGTTCTTATTTCAGATTTTGATAACCGACCTCCTTTTTGATGTGCTACAAGTTGCATTCCATAACAAATCGCTAAAACAGGAGCTATATCTAAAAGTCCATCAATAGATTGTTGAGGAGAATCTTTTTCTAAAACGGAAGAGGGACCTCCACTAATAATGATTCCGTAAGGCTTTTTTTGACGAATACTTTCTAAAGACTCATCATAAGACACAATCTCTGAATAATAACCCAATTCACGAAACCGACGAGCAATAAGCCAAGTGTATTGAGAACCAAAATCAAGAATCAAAAATCCTTGTTGCATTAAAAAATCCTCTCTCTTAACCTATCAGTAGAAAATAAAATGATCACTCCATACGATAGTTAGGAGCCTCTTTTGTAATAGTTACATCGTGAACATGAGCCTCTCTTAAACTTTGAAAACTTAAATGGACAAATTTCACATTTTTTTGAAGACTTTCCATATTTTTTGATCCTGTATAACCTAGACCAGAACGTAATCCTCCAATCAACTGATCTAAAATAGCATTGACCGACCCTCTATAAGGAACTCGTCCTTCAATACCTTCAGGAACTAACTTAGATAAATTCAAAACATCCTCTTGAGCATAACGATCTTTAGAACCTTTTTTCATCGCTCCCAAACTTCCCATACCTCTATAAATTTTATAAGTTCGTCCTCTATACAAAATGGTTTCACCAGGCCCCTCATCAGAACCAGCCAATAAATTACCAACCATAACAGCAGATCCACCTAGAGCAAGAGCTTTGACTATATCTCCAGAGTATTTAACACCTCCATCAGAAATAACCGTTTTCCCTAATTTTTTAGCCGCTTTAGAACACTCCATCACGGCACTGATTTGAGGAACACCTACTCCAGAAATAATACGAGTGGTACAAATACTACCAGGCCCAATCCCTACTTTTACAATATCTGCTCCTACTTTAATAAGGTCTTCTGTCCCTTCAGCTGTAGCAACATTTCCTGCCATAATAAAAATATTAGGATAGTTTTTTTTGATCTCTTGAACACATTCCATAACATATTTAGAATGACCATGGGCTGTATCTACACAAATTAAATCTGTCCCCGCCTTAACAAGAGACTCAACTCTTTCTAAAAAATTTTTACCAGTTCCTATAGCTGCACCTACAAATAAACGGCCATGCTTATCTTTATTGGCTAAAGGAAAGGTTATTGCTTTTTCTATATCTTTAATAGTAATCAAACCTACAAGATGAAATTGATCATCTACAACAGGTAATTTCTCAATACGATATTTATGTAATATTTTTTTAGCCTCTTCCAAAGTTGTATTTTTTTGTACTGTTACAAGTTTATCTTTAGTGGTCATAACTTTATTTATAGTTTGCCCTAAATCAGTTTCAAATCTAAGATCTCTATTTGTAATAATCCCTACCAATTCCTTACCTTTGGTAATAGGAATACCACTAATAGAATGTTCAAACATAACATCCTTGGCTTCTTGAAGAATATGATCTGGAGATAAAGCGACGGGATCTAAAATCATACCACTTTCATATTTTTTAACTTTTTCAACTTCTTTCACTTGAGAATGAATACTCATGTTTTTATGAATGACTCCAAATCCACCTCTTTGAGCCATAATTTGAGCCATTTTATGTTCTGTTACCGTATCCATAGCAGCAGAAATAATAGGCATAGACAAAGTTAAACCCTTACCAAGTGAACTTGAAATATCAACCTCACTTGGTAACACCTCTGAATAAGACGGAACTAGAGAGATATCGTCAAAAGTAAAAACTTTTTTTCCATCTGTTTTGGACATCTCTAAACCTTCCCTTGATTCTTAGTTTTAATTTAAATACATAGGTTTTTGCTCTAAAACTTTTTGCTTAAACCGACTAGGCAATTCACGACGAGATTGTTTAAAAAAATCTTTTGTACAAAAAAATCTACATTTATTTAAAATACAAAAAGAAATGATTTCATCAGCATAAAAACGAATGGGTTTTAAAGAACCTTTAAAAGTCACAACAACAATATCCCGACCTTGATCTGTTTTAATAAAAAAACAATTCTTAGGAGTGGATTGTATTTTTGTTAAAATTTTTTGAGCAAAATAAAAAGGCTGTTCTTTATTTAAATTCTGATCAATAGCAATCCGACTTTGTAATTCCGACAACCAAACAATAAAATGCCCTTCGCCATGTTTTTTTTTAAAAAGCATTGTAGAAGCTTCTGGAATCATTCCTCCAACAATTCCATAAGGAGCAACTTCTATCCAATTTGTTTTTGTAGTCTTCTCTTTAGTTTTTTCTTTTTGCTTCATACAACCTTTTCTCCATAAAATGTTAATGCATATACCTTTTTGATTCTTATAGGTATTGTTTTACCTATATCCCTAACACTTCCAGAAAAATAAACCAACTTATTTTGAGTGGAACGCCCCATAAAAAGACCTGTCTTAGAATCTTCTTTCTCCACTAAAACAGATAATAATGAATCTTTATATTTTTTAGCTAAAGAAAAGGCAATCTTTGTATGTTTTTCTTGTAACCGCTTAAGACGACTAGATTTTACATCTTCAGGAACAGCATCCTTATATAAGGCTGCTTTTGTAAAAGGACGAGCAGAATATGTAAAAGCGTAAAGACTTTCATAAGGCACTTCGTCAAGCAAACTCAATGTATCTTCAAACTGTGCTTCTGTTTCTCCTGGAAAACCAACAATCAAATCTGTAGATAAAACAGAACCAGGCATTTTTTCTAAAATCATATGAGATTTTTTAACATACTCTTCACGAGTATAACCTCTATTCATTCTCTCTAATATTTTTGAATTTCCTGATTGAACAGGTAAATGCACATACTCCATAATTTTATTTCTATGTTTTTCCATAGTTTCAACGAGACTTTCATTAAAATCTTTAGGGTGAGAGGTTATAAATCGTATTCTCTCAATATCTGTTTCTGTAGCCAAAATTTCCAACAATTCAGCAAAACCAGCACCACATTCTGAATGATAGGAGTTCACATTTTGTCCCAATAGGGTCACTTCACGAACACCTCTCACATAAAGAGATTGCAAATCTTTTACAAGATGCTTCACAGGACGACTTCTCTCCCTACCCCTTGTAAAAGGGACAACACAAAAAGTGCAAAAATTATCACAACCTTTACTAATATTCACAAAAGCTGTGACTTTAGGATTTCCAATAAGTGTTTGCACATAGTATGGATCTTTAGGTCTTTGACGAGCTGAGACAACTTTTTTTTCTTCATTTTCTAAACGATTGACAATGCTAGGCAACTCGTCAATGGAATCTGTTCCTAAAACAAAATCAATAAGAGGTATCTGTTTAAGAAGACGGGATTTTTCTTGCTGTGCCACACAACCAGCTACACCAATTTTTAAATGAGGATGCTGTTTCTTTAACTTTTTATAACGACCTACTTCTGAATGAACTTTATGAACAGGTTTTTCACGAATACTACAAGAATTAATAATAATAAGATCAGACATCTCTGGTTGAGGAACTAAAGCCCAACCTGACATTTCTAAAAGACAAACCATCCTCTCTGTATCATTGACATTCATTTGACAACCATAAGTAGAGATATAAAAATTTTTAGTTTTTTGAGAATGAGATGGAATGGATTTAGAACTTAACATTTTTAATTCTTTTACTCATCTAGCAAATACAATAATCCTTCATCTTCAATATCAAAATCTCCATTATCCTCAATTTTTTTCATAACAGAAGAAAAATTCTTATCCGAATTTAAATCTTTAAATAAATACTCTAAAATAGCACCAGAGTGTTTCGTTAGAAATTGCAAAAATATTTTTTCTAAAAAATTCTCTTCTAATAATTTTTTTCTTTGAAGAATAACTTTCCAACCTGCAAAGTAATGAAGGCGACAATACCCTTCTACAACAGATGGAAAATCACAACTTTCAACCAAACAATAGCTTCGCCCTTGTATATCTCTTAACACCTGTTTATTTTCTTTTTCTTTATCTAAAATAGTTTCTAATTCTTTTTCTCTTGCTGCTAATTTTACAGGAACTCTTGATTTTACAACCTGTGTTTTTTTAAGACCTATTTCTTTATTTTTTTGATCTCCTTTTTTCTTAGGTATAGCTTTTTGAATCCCTAATTTCTTAGCATCTCCTTTTTTCTTAGGTATAGTTTTTTGAATCCCTAATTTCTTAGCAACTCCTTTTTTTAAAGAAGTTTTTTTAACGGCCACCTTCTTCTTTTTAACCACAGCCTTTTTTGCTTTTTTAGCAACTCCTTTTTTTAAAGAAGTTTTTTTAACCGTCATTTTCTTCTTCTTTTTAACCGCAGTCTTTTTTACTTTTTTAGCAACTCTCTTTTTTAAAGAAGTTTTTTTAACGGCCACCTTCTTCTTTTTAATCGCAGTCTTTTTTACTTTTTTAGCAACTCTCTTTTTTAAAGAAGTTTTTTTAGTTTTTTTGATTTTCTTTTTTGCACTCATAATTCTACCTTCTTTTTATTAGTAAGCATAAATACTCCCTACATCTGTTTTTAAAGAAACTCTCCCTTGTTTTTTATTTTTATTCATTCTACCTGTCACCTTAAGAGATTTACCTGAATACTCCTTATACATATAATTGGGAGCATAAATCTTTCCCCTTTCTGTATAGGCAAAAAACCGAGGCCCTGTTTCTCTAAAATAAAAACGAAGATCTCCTTCTTTAGAAAAAATATCAATTTTTTTATCTATTTTTACACTTACATTCACAGAACCAGACTGAGTGGTTCCTACAAGATTGCCTTCAAATTTTTTAATATCAATTTTAGCCCTATCTGTAGTAAAAAAAATATCTCCTGAACCTTCTGTCATTTTTAATAATCCATCATTAAAATAAAAATAAGATTTTGTTTTTGAAATTTTTTGCAATTTAGCTTTTAAAGAAAATCCTCTAAAATGAATAGGACCTGTATGCCGATTCAAATTCAAATTCAAATCTTTTGAAAATAAATTCCAAGAAGAGGAATTTTGATTCCCTGAAACTTTAGACTTATGAGTAGCAGATATAAAAACAGGACTCTTCCATTTTGTGAAATAACCATTTACATCAGCTGCAAAAATAGAAACAGGTTTGCTAGGACCTATAATTTTTAGAGTCATCTCTTTTTTTGAAAAAAGATTGGAAGACACCCAAGAACTTTTAGATTGATAAGAGGGGTCTTTAATCTCTAAAATGGCTTTTTTAATTTTTATAGAAAAAGAATCCTTTTTCCACTCAATTTGAAAATTTTTAGAAGCCCTATATTTGAAAACGACTTTCATCTTAACACCCTCAACCTTGATAGAATGAATGTCTTTGGCTAAAAAAACCTTAGTTTCTCCATAAGAAATACAAGAAAAGACTACCGCTAAGAAGAGCAAAACCCTACAACCTGAAAAACCTTTAAAAAACCTCATACTTTTCTTACCTTCTTTGAACTCAAACTAAATTCACATCTAACTAAAATCAAGGTTATTTTTAGTTTAAGTTCTTTGCAAAATACTTCTTTTTTGGGTAAAATTCCAGAGATTCAATCCGGAGGGCTTATTTCTATTTATATTGTAGAGGCTAAAAGAACAGCCATTGGTCAATTTCAAGGAGCCTTATCCTCTCTCTCAGCCCCAGAGCTAGGTGCTATTGTCTTAAAAGACCTTCTAAAAGAAAAAAATATACCTGTGCAAGGGATTGATGAGTGTATTATAGGACAGGTTTTAACAGCAGGCTCTAAACAAGCCCCTTCCCGACAAACAGCTCTAAATGGAGGTTTAGATCCTTCAACCCCTTGTACAACTGTCAATAAAGTGTGTGGTTCTGGTTTAAAAGCTATTATGATGGCTTGCGATTCCATAGAACTCAAAAGAGCACATATCGTTATTGCCGGTGGGCAAGAATCTATGAGTTCAGCCCCTCATCTTTTAAATCACTCTCGTTCTGGTTTTCGTCTTGGTGATATTCAGCTTAAAGATAGTATTTTAGAAGATGGACTACTCAATCCTTATGACAATCAACATATGGGAGTTATTGGTGAAATGTGTGCTGAAAAATATAAGCTCAGTCGCGAAGAACAAGATCAGTTTGCCAAGAAAAGTTACGAAAAAGTTTTAAAAGCTCAAAAAGAATCTTGGTTTAAAAAAGAAATCACTCCTGTAACTATTAAAACAAAAAAAGAAACAAAAATCATTTCAGAAGATGAAGAACCAAGCCGTGTTCAATTTGAAAAAATATCAAAACTGCCAACCATTTTCAAAAAAGAGGGAACTATCACTCCTGCTAATGCCAGTAAAATCAATGACGGAGCATCTCTTTGTTTATTAGCAAGTGAAACGGCCGTTAAAAAATACAAATTAAAACCTCTAGCTAGAGTTATAACTCAAAGTGTATTTGCACAAGACCCACATTGGTTCACAACAGCTCCTATTTCATCTATCAATAAAGCCCTTGAACAATCTGATTTAAAACCAGAAGATATTGATCTTTTTGAAGTCAATGAAGCTTTCAGTGCTGTTGCTATGGCTGTTTCAAAAGAAATCCCTATCCCAGCAGATCGTCTAAATGTTCACGGAGGAGCTGTTGCTCTAGGTCATCCTATAGGAGCAAGTGGAGCTCGTATTTTAACAACTTTAGTTCATGCTTTAAAAACTCATAAAAAAAAGAAAGGAGTAGCCTCTATTTGCTTAGGTGGAGGAGAAGCTCTCACTCTTATCGTAGAATCTTGTTAAAGCCAACTCTTCACATTCAAACCAAAAGTCTTTAAGAGAAAGAGATTCCTCTTTTGGTTCTTTATAACTCATTTTTTTAATGACTTCTATAAAACCTAATTTTAAATTTTCATATACTTTATTATGCATAACTCTACTCAAAAATTATCTTTAGCTCTTAATTTTTTTTCTTAAATACAAACCTGTATAACTCTTTTGATTCTTTATAATCTGTTGAGGAGTTCCTTTAGCAACAATAGAGCCTCCTCTTTTACCACCTTCAGGACCTAAATCAATCAAGTAATCACAAGATTTTAAAACATCTAAATTATGTTCTATAATTAAAACTGTATTTTTTTGTTCAATCAATTGATGAAGAAGACTTATTAATTTTTCTACATCTTGAAAATGAAGCCCTGTTGTAGGTTCATCTAAAATATAAACCGTATGACCTTTTGTCCTTTTAGATAACTCTCTAGATAATTTAACTCTTTGAGCTTCCCCTCCTGACAAAGTTGTAGAACTTTGACCTAATTTTATATAACCTAAACCAACATCTTTTAAAAATTTTAATTTATGATGTATGAATTTGTGATTTTTAAAAAACTCTTCAGCTTCTGATACAGTCATATTTAACACATCAGAAATATTTTTTTCCCTATAAGTAATATTTAAAATTTCAGGATAATATCTTTTACCGTTACAAATTTCACAAGTTGTATAGACATTAGCCAAAAATTTCATTTCTAATTTAATAGAACCTGCACCCATACAATTTTCACAACGACCACCTTTTACATTGAAACTAAAATAATTAGGCGTGTAAGCTCTCAAACGAGATTCTGGCAACTGAGAAAAGAGAGCCCTTATCATAGAAAAAACTCCAATGTAAGTAATAGGATTAGAACGAGGAGTCCTACCAATAGGTTTTTGATTGATCTGTAAAACTCTTTCAACAAAATCTAACCCTTTAACACCTCCATGAGAACCTTCATATCTTTCTGTATGATTTAAATGATTTGATAGAACTGGATAAATAATGTTATTCACTAAAGTGCTTTTACCACTACCTGAGACTCCACTGATTCCCACAAGACAGCCTAAAGGAATTTTGATATCAATATTTTTTAAGTTATTTTCATTTAATTTCTGAAACTCTAAATTTTTTTTCTGATTTGTATAAGAACTAGAATAATGAGGTATAGTTTTTCTTCCAGACAAGTAAGCCCCTGTTAAACTTTTTTTGTTTTTCTTTATCTCTGTAAGAGTTCCTTCAGCCACAAGGTGACCACCATGAACTCCAGCACCAGGACCTAAATCAATAACCTTATCAGCATGACAAATACTTTCAGCATCATGTTCTACTACAACAACTGTATTCCCTCTATCACGAATACGTTCCAATATATTTAAAATACGGCCATGATCCTTTGGATGCAATCCTATACTTGGTTCATCTAAAACATATAAAACTCCGATGACAGAAGATGATAATTGTGAAACAAGCCTCACCCTTTGAGCCTCCCCTCCTGATAAAGTAGAAAGAGATCGGTTTAAACTTAAATAGTCCAAACTTAAATTTTTTAAAAAAGACAAATGAAATAAAAGTTTCTCAATGATTTTATTAGCAATTATTTTTTTTGATCCTTTAAATTTCAAAGATTTTATAAATTTATAAAGATCTTCTGATGGGAGATGACTTACTTCTGCAATGTTTTTACCATTGATTTTCACATTAAGAGCTTCTTTTCGCACCCTATAACCTTCACACTCTGAACAAACCTTGTGATTGTATTCTTCAAATTCATCTTCTTCCTTATCTTCTTCCCTAGAGGAGAGACCTGTTCCATTACAAGAAAAACAAGCTCCCATAGGACTATTGAAGCTAAACAACTTAGGTTCTAAATCTACAAAATTATAATCACAAAGTGGGCAAGAAAATTTAAGAGAGTAGCTTTTTTCAAACTCTTTACCATCTTCAATCTTGACATAACCATCACTGAGAGATAGAGCGGACTTCACAGATTCATAAATTCTTTCTTGATATTTTTTACTTATTGTTAATCGGTCCAATAAAATATCAATGTGATGATCTTGTCTTTTAGACAATTTATGAAATTTTCCTAAATCTAACCATTTTCCATTGATTCTGGCTTGATCAAATCCTAAGGAAAGAAAGTAATTCACTTCTTTTACAAACTCTCCTTTTTTTCCTCTTGCTATAGGACTTAAAATAAAAAGTTTTTTGCCTTGAAAATTTTTCTCTATATCAGCTACAATTTCTTCTACAGTTTGAGACTTTAAAGAAACACCATGTTTAGGACAAAAGACCTCCCCTAAACGAGCATAAAGGAGTCTTAAGTAATCATAAATATCTGTTGCCGTTCCAACAGTTGAACGAGGGTTGTGGCTGACTGTCTTTTGATGAATAGCAATACTAGGAGACAAGCCATAAATAACATCCACCTCTGGTTTTTTCATTTGATCTATAAAATATCTTGCATAAATAGAAAGACTTTCTAAATAACGTCTTTGCCCTTCACCATAAATGGTGTCAAAAGCCAAAGTGGATTTTCCACTACCACTTAAACCTGTAATGACTGTGATTTGATTTCTTGGGATAAAAACATTTATGTTTTTAAGATTATTCTCTCTAGCTCCAAAAACGTGAACACCATCTTTTAAAAGCTTTTTATTTTGTGTTTTGGAAAGCAATTAAGCTCTCCAACCCTTTTCAACACCTTTTACAATATAACTTTCCACTGCAAAAGGATGAAGACTTTCATCATGTTGAACTTTTATCATGTAATCCAAAACATTTTTTTCCTGCTTAAAATAAGCACCTACTTTACGAACAGCATCTTCACAAAACATTAAATGTTTTGCATTCAATCTGGCAAACTCGGCTTCGTCTTCCCGTTTAACAGCCGTTTGAACAGGAGTCCCTAAGATACTTTCTATTTTATCTATACAATCTAAAATAGAAAATTCATCTACTGCATCTAACTTCATTTTTAATTTAAAATTGACAGTGCTTTTTTGAGCATGAGGTGTTGCTACTAAAAATTCTTTATTTTCAAGCCACTCAACAGCACTCTCTTTGCTTATCACCTCTTTTTTAGAAAATTGCTCTACAAACTTTGACTTGATGAGCTCACGAGATAAAGAACTAGAACAAGGACAAGTGGAAGAGTATGTGATTTCTGCTCCAATGACACATTCAAAATCATCTGTTTTTTGAGAGTAATCCGCTCTGATAAAAACAGGATAGTATCTCCAACCTAAAATAGAACTCTTCAAAGCTTTTCTCTCTATAGGCCAATCAAAAGAAATTTCAATACGAGATGAAAACGACAACCCCTTTTGATCTTTCACAATTTTCATTAAAAGTTTTTTTAATTCAGAAACCTTTAAAGTCTGTTGAGCAAAATAATCATGAACAGCCAAATACATACGAGACATATGCACTCCTCTAGCATGAGGGTCATCTAAAGAAGTAAAAACGGATAATCTAGCTGGTACAGTCCATTGATTGTTTATCTTAATAGGAATTTTTAATCCTTGAATTCCTACAAAATCAATAGTTAAATTATTTTGTGATTTTTCTTTAGCAACATCTAAAACATCGTAAGTTAAGGTCACAAAACTACTACCTCTTTAAATAAAAAAACAAATGACTTTATCTTAATTCTTATTATTATCAAAATCTATACGACGACTACGGTTAAAATAAACTTTACCAGCGGCAACTTCTCTAAGAGCATTTACAACATATTTATTTTTAGAGACAACTAAAGGACGAGCCCCTCTTAAAAGTTGTTTCACTCTTTTAGAAACCAAAACCGCTAATTCAAAACGATTAGGAACTTTTTTCAAACAATCTTCAACAGTAACACGAGCCATTTTCTTCCCCCTAGTAAAGTTTTTATATATTATAAATTTTGAGATTTTTCAATAATTTTTTTAAACTCTTTCCAAGCTTCTTCAAAGTCATCATTAATAATCTTAAAATCATAGATTCTTCCTTCCGCCATCTCTTTTTCCGCAGAAGCAAGCCTTTCTTTTAAATTGTTAATATCATTAAATCCTCGCTTTGCCAGCCTCTTTTTCAACTCTTCCATATTAGGAGGATAAATAAAAACTGTGATAGCATGAGGGTATATTTTTTTGATAGATTTTGCACCTTGAACATCTAAGTCTTTGACGATAGATTTTTTACTCCCCCAAATCCTAGAGATCTCATCATAAGAAGTCCCGTACCACTCCTTATGAACATTGGCAAACTCTGCAAACTGACCCTCATGACGCATTTTTTGAAATTTTTTGGAATCTATAAAGTAATAATGATCCCCCTCTTTTTCCTGCATTCTAAGAGGACGAGTTGTATAAGTGACTGTGCTTTTAAATTGCGAGTATTCTTTTAAAGTTTTTTCTAAAAATAAAGTTTTCCCAACACCACTTGGTCCAGACAAAACAATAAAAACTCCTTTGATACTTTGTTTACTCAATATTTTGAACCTGTTCTTTAATTTTTTCTAAAATAGATTTAATTTCAACAACACACTTAGTTAGAGATGAGATTTGAGACTTTGAACCTAATGTATTAACTTCTCTTAACAATTCTTGCACATAAAAATCCATCTTTTTTCCAATAGACTGATGACTTTCAGAAATAGTTTTAAAATATCTAAGGTGTTCCTCCATACGAACAATCTCTTCATTCATATCTCCTGTTTCAGAAAACTCTCCATTACTTTTGGTATTTTTATGTTTTTTTTGTTGTTTATCCGATAAATTTTTTATTTTTTTCAAATAAGATTGAATGGACCGAATATGATTTAAAATATCTACTTTAAGAGCAGCACCCTCTCTCACTCTTTCCTTAAGACAAGATTTAAGAGCTTGCTGAAAGGTCATTTTTATTTTATTTTTTTCACTAACACTTAGAGAAACAGGTTTTTCAATAGCATTCACAACACCAGATTGATTGACAAGATCCGTAACATTTAAATTGTTTCTTATCTTTAATTCTTTTGACAAATTTTCATAAAGATTTTTCCATTTTTTAGCCTGCTCTTTGTTTCTTTGTAATACAAAAGAAGAAGGTGGCATTTGTGGAATCCTATTTACACGAATAAAAAACTGCCCTCTTGAACATTTTCCAAAAAGTATTTTTTGAAACTCAGACTCCATAGAAGAATAAAAAGGAGGCAAATAGTATTTAATGTCCATAAACCTAGAATTGACAGATTTAACACTAATAAAAACTTTAAATTCCTTATTTCCTAAAGTGGAAAATCCATAGCCTGTCATACTTTTCATAATCCACCTAACTTACTTTAAAGGTTTTATAAAAACAACTAGAAAAGATGTTTTTGAATTTTTGATAAATCCTCTGTAAAATCATACCATTTTATGTCCTCATCCTTTTGAAACCAAGTTTTTTGTTTCTTAGCAAGTAACATAGTGTTTTTAACAATCTCTTGAAAAAGATTCTCTTTATCTAAAATACCTCTTAAATAAAGTGATACTTCTCTGTAACCTACACTTTGTAAAGGCTTCCAATCCTCTAGACCTTTTTTAACCAATTCCTCTACTTCTTCAATAAGACCTTTTGCTAACATGTGACGAGTTCTCTCCTCCACTTTTTTTAACAACTCTTGTTTGGAAATACTCAAACCAATTTTTTTATACTTCCAAGGTAATTTGAAAGGAGTAAATTCTTTTTTTATTTGAGAAAGAGATTTATTTTCATTTCTAATAATACAAAGTGAACGAATAATACGATAGATATCCTTAGGGCTGATATTTTCTGCTAACTTAGCATCTTTTAATTTTAATTCTTGGTATAAAAAATCCAAACCTTTGTCTCTATTCAATATTTCTATTTCTTTCTTAATACTTTGAGGAATGGGTTTTAAATCATACATACCTTTTTCTAAAGCTTGAATGTAAAAACCACTACCACCAACAATGAAAACAGATCGTTTTGGAATCTCTTGATGTAAAACTTCTAAACTTTTTTTCCGAAAATCTCCTGCTGTCCAAACATGAGGAGCAGATACAATATCAAATAAAAAACATGGTACATCAGGATACTTTGTAAAATCAGGTTTAGAAGATCCAATATTCAAATCCTTGTAAGCTTGAATACTATCAGAGTTTATTATAGAGCTTTTTGTATTTTGTGCCAGCTGAAAAGCCAACTCCGTTTTACCAACAGCAGTCGCTCCAACAAGAAAAACAAGAGAATTCATAAAAAAAATTAGACGATACGACCAAAATCTTTTTCTAAAGAAGAAATGGGATACTCTACAAAAACAGGACGTCCATGAGGACAAAAACTGGACAAAGGAAACTCATCCATACTTATTAAAATCTCTTTCATTTGTTTTTCATTCAAAGATTGTCCAGCACGAATAGCAGAGTGACAAGCCATTGTTGCACATAAGTCAGCAACAGCTCTTTCAAAAGCAAATCTATTTTCTGTCTGCGTAACCTCTTTAGCCAAATACAATAACCCTTCTTGCAAAGCCGTTTCCTTAAGAACACTAGGTGAGGATGTAACTGCTAAAACGGTAGGCCCCATTTGCTCTATAGACACTCCCATTTTTGTTAAGTTTTCCCTCAAAGAAAGTAAAGCCTCTAATTGGTCCTCTTCTAAATCCAAACTAAAAGGAACTAAATGTTGTTGAATATCAATTCCACCTTGTTTCCATGAGTTAAAAAGTTTTTCATACAACACCCTTTCGTGAGAGGCATGTTGGTCAATAAACACTAAAGAACGATCGGACTGACAAATGATATAAGTCAAATGAGATTGAGCCAACACTTGTAAAGAAGACCAAGACATTTGATCTTTTAAACTTGCACTTTGCTCTGATGATCTTTGTTTTGGAGATTCCCAAGCCAATTGAGACAAAACCTCTTTAGAGTATTGATTTTGTTGATTTTCAAACTGAGGTTTCTTAACATGAAATTGTGTCTGATTAAATTTTTTACTATCAAATGTTAGATTTTCTTCTTTTTTAAAAGAATTCCTTTCGGTGACTTTTTTAACCCATGGGGCCTGCTCTAAAAGATTTCTCACAGAAGATCCAACCAGTTTAAAAATCAAAGAAGAGTCTTTGAATCTAATTTGTGATTTAGAAGGATGTACATTCACATCAATATCTTCACTGGGAGCTTCTATTTTTACAACAGCAATAGGATACTCTCCATGCATAAGTAACCCTCTATAAGCTGACATTAAAGCCGCTTGTATCACTCGGCATTCTATCCAACGATTAGATACAAAAAGCCAATTTGTCCTTCTATTTTTTAAAGTGTTATTGGGAGCAGCTACAACAGCAGAAACTTTATAAGCACCTCTTATTTCTTCTGTAAAATACAAGTTTTCCATAGATAAAACCTGCCTTGATCTTTCTAAAAGATTCTTTTGAGGGGGCCAGTAAAAAAGCAAGCGACCTTTATTTAAAATACGAAAATTGATTTTAGGATGAGAAAGAGCTAAGGCTTTTAAAGTGTTTTTTATAGCTGTACTTTCCCCTGAAGCTGTTTTTAAAAATTTAAATCTCGCTGGAACATTCTCAAAGAGAGAACGGATAATGACAGTCGTTCCTCGATTCCCTCCAATCGTTTCTATATCTTCTTCTTTTCCAAAAACACTTCTTAATCTATAAGATAAAGTCTCTCCAGAAACCTGAGAGATTAAAGTTAAATCACTCACAGAGGCAATACTAGCTAGAGCTTCACCACGAAATCCAAAAGTTTTAATTTTCCATAAATCATTTGTCTCTGATATTTTACTTGTGGCATGCCTAGCAAGAGCTAAAGGCATTTGATCTTTAGATATACCTTGTCCATCATCTTTAACCTTAACAAACCGACCTCCATCATCAAAATCAACTTCAATATCATTAGCTCCAGAATCTAAAGCATTTTCTACAAGTTCTTTAACAAGATGAGCAGGTCTTTCAACAACCTCTCCAGCTGCAATTTGACTGATAGTCCCTTCTGATAAATGTTTAATAATATCCATGTTAAAAACCAATTTGAAAAGCAGCCAATGCACCACCTGTCACTCTTTCTTGAAATCCATAATCTATTTTTAAATCCATTCTAAAAGCAAATCTTTTTTCAATGGGTTTAACAAAGGATAAGGCTCCAACAAGTCCTGGAGTCCATTCAGGGATTTTCTTTTGATTCAACTGAACATAATCATAATCTAACTGCAATCCACCCATAATATAAATAACATATTTATAACCAGCAACAAGAGGATATCCTGCAAGAATATCTATATGACAAAAGGACAGATTCTTATAGTTTAACCATTTCTTAGCAAAAATAATCGGCAAATGGGAAGGAACAAAGTTAAAATTCATATCCATCTCTATACCTGATAGAGCTTTTCCACTCCATTTTAATCCCAGCCAAAGATCATTAATAGAAAACTTAGGATTTCTAGAGTTATACCTTCCACCAACAGACAAACCAATATAATATTTAGATGATGAAGAGTTGCTTAAGGAAAATCTATCCTCAACTGGTTTATCATCATATGTGAATCTGTTTTTTCCATCCACTTTATTTAAAGATTCTAGATTCAAACGACCCGTTTTATTCAATTGCTTCTCCAACAGTTTGTACTTAAGATTTAATTGATTCTTAACTTTTCTATTGTACTCAGGAATAACATCCACCTCTGAAATATAACCCACTATTTTTTTTGGCTTCTTCATAAACACTTTATAAAAAGTTCCAAAGCGATGAGGAGGACTAAAGATTTTTTTAGACATAAGTACTTTCGTCCCTAATTTAAAATAAAAGATTTGTTCTGCATCAAAATCAGGTTGCTTATAAATCAACCCCTCAGGAACTATAACATAACCGTTTTGCAAATGGCTTTTGTATTTTTTAAGAACGTTTCTTTTTGATTTAGAAACATGATGTGATTTAACTTTCATCTTAGGATGTTTTTTAACAGATTTTAATCTTGATTTTTTAATAAGTTTATAATTTTTACCAATCTTCTTATAAACCAGTATATAATTTTTATTTTTTCGTTTTAATTTAATAGAAAACTTTTTACCTTTTTTTACAAGAAGTATTTTCTTTGAAAACTCGGTTTGAGAAGACAAAGGCTTTCCATTAAAGAGGTAAATAACATCTCCTATTTTTAAATTTAACTTTTTAAAGGTTTTGTTTTTTAGAGATTTTAAAACAATCTTTTGCTTTGAAGATAAAGAACGACGGATTGTTTTAGATTGACTAGAAACGAGAGATTTATTTCTTCTAGAAGATTCCCCTTCGGCTAGAAAACCTAAGAGTAGAAAATTGAAGAACAGAGAAAGAAAAACTAAACGCCAGTACTTCCGAATCCTCCACCTCCTCTTTGAGTTTCACTCAAAGTCTCACTTTCCTCAAAAACAGATTGATAAACGGGGCAAAGCACAAGCTGTGAAATTCTTTCTTGATCCTTGATAATAAAATCCTCTAGCCCATGATTGATAAGTATGACTTTTATTTCCCCACGATAGTCTGAATCAATGGTTCCAGGAGAATTTAAAACTGTTAACCCTTTTTTTAAAGCAAGTCCACTTCTAGGGCGAGATTGCAATTCAAAACCTAAAGGTATTTCAAAACTTAAACCTGTAGGAACCAATCCCCTCTCCCCTGGCTTCAATGTCATTGGTTTTTCTAAACAAGCTCTAATATCAAAACCACTAGCCCACTGACTTTTATACTCTGGTAATTTCCCCTTAAAATGAGATAATTTTTTAACCTTCACTTTTATAGAGCGAATAGATTTTTCACTTAAAGATTGTAACTCTAAAGATGTTTCTGTTTGCATTTTTACCTCCTCTCTTTTTATCTCATAAAAAAAATAGATTTTTCAAGGTAAAGAATAAATAACTAATAGATTTTTAAAAAATAAAGTGATTTTAGAGATGAGATCATAATTCCATTTTAAGGATTAAAAAAGGGCAAGATTCATAAGCCAAAAACTTGAAAAAAAGATAGTTAAATTCTTTAAAATAGAATGGGTTAATGATGCGATTTGTCTAATTTCTATTTTCAGCTGACATTCCAGAGTTTTCTAAAACTTTAGAACTTAACCGTATTCTACCATTCGATTCCACATTTAAAACTTTAACTTTAACTTTATCACCTTCTTTAAGAACATCCGTCACTTGCTCTACTCTTTTGTTAGAAATTTGAGAAATATGAAGAAGACCTGAAGTTTTAGGTAAAATCTCAACAAAAGCACCAAATTCTTTGATACCCGTCACTGTTCCCTCATAAACTTTTCCCTCTTCCACCTCTTCACAAATACCATTTATAATTTTAATGGCTTGATCCACACCATCTTTAGAAACAGAAGATACAAAAACGGTTCCATCGTCATTGATATTAATTTTTGCTCCTGTCTCAGACATAATTCCGTTAATGGTCTTACCACCAGAACCTATGATTTCTCTAATTTTTGTGAGTTTCACTTTCATCATTTGAATACGAGGGGCATAATCTGAAAGCTCTTTAGGTTTGGATATAACTTTTTTCATTTCTTTTAAAATGTGAATTCGTCCAGATAAAGCTTGGTTTAAGGCTTTTTCTATAGTTTGAAAATCAATACTATCTATTTTAATATCCATTTGAAGAGCTGTGATTCCTTTTTCAGATCCAGCCACTTTAAAATCCATATCTCCTAAATGATCTTCATCTCCTAAAATATCAGAAAGAACTACGACTTTATCCTTTTCTTTAATTAAACCCATAGCAATTCCAGCCACTGTATCAGCCACAGGAACACCAGCTGCTAAGAGAGACATCATTCCTGAACAAACTGTCCCCATAGAACTTGAACCATTAGATTCTAAAACTTCACCGACAATTCGGACAGTGTAAGGAAAATCTTCGTGAGAAGGAATAACAGACTTTAAGGCTTTTTCAGCTAAAAAACCATGTCCTATTTCTCTCCGACTTTGACCTCCAAAACGACCCACTTCTCCTACACAAAAAGGAGGAAAGTTATAATGAAGATAAAATTGTTTCCGACCAGAATTCCATAAATCATCAACAATTTTTTCGTCTTCTCCAGTTCCCAAAGTAACTGTTCCTAACACTTGAGTTTCACCCCTTGTAAACACAGCAGAACCATGAGCTCTTGGTAAAACATCCACTTCACAAAAAATAGAACGAACCTCATCTGTTTTTCGCCCATCAATACGAAGAGATTTATCTGTGATCATGTGACGAGCCATTTTGTATTTCACATCTTCATAAACTTTCAAAATTTCTTTTTTTAAATTCTCTTCTGAATCTTCTTTTACAAACTCTTCTAAAACTTTTGTTTTTAATTCATCTAAAGCCTCATATCTTTGGACTTTATCTTTCATTTGAAGAGCCTTTTCCATATCAGATTTTATAAAGTTTTCTACTTTATTTGAAAAATCTTTATCTTCTTCTTGCTTAACCACTTCTCTTTTTGCTCTGTTACCTGTTTTTTTCCTGAGGTCTTCTTGCATTTCAAAAAGAGGTGCCATAGATTTATGAGCAAATTTTAAAGCCTCCAAAGCTTGTTTTTCAGAAACAAATTGAGATTCACCTTCAACCATCAAAAGACCTTTAGACGTTCCTGCCACAATCAATTCCATATCAGGATCAGCCTCTTCTTTATCTTCTCTTTCTTTAGGATTAAGGATATATTCACCATCTTTTAATATAACTTTTAAAAAACCTACAGGTCCTCCAAAAGGAATATCACTGATATGAAAAGCTGTAGAAACTCCTATTCCTGCCAAAACTTCAACAGGAAAAGCTCCATCAGAACTTAAAATCATTGCTGCCACTTGAGTTTCATTTTTGTAGTTTTCTGGAAAACAAGGGCGAATAGGACGATCAATTAAACGAGCATTTAAAATGGCCTCACTACTAGGACGACCTTCTCTTTTGAAAAAACCTCCTGGAAACCGACCCACAGAGTAGAACTTTTCTTGATATTCAACAGTCAGAGGAAAAAAATCTAAATCTGACTCTTTTTTAGAAGAAACGGCTGTAACTAAAACATGATTATTGCCACAACTTACATAAACAGAAGCATCCGATTGACGAGCTAAATAACCTGTTTCAACAGTGATCGTTTGACCCTGAATTTCACATTGTGAAGATACTTTTTTAAACATTTAAAACCAACCTTTCTTTTTGATATGAATAAAATGATGAACAAACATAAAAAGAAATTTAAATCTTTTATTTCCTTAAATTTAAATCACTCACAGTTTTTTTATAATCATTACCTTCTTTTCTTTGCATATATTTTAGGATTTTTTTACGACGATTGACCATCGCAGTTAAACCTCTCTTAGAGTGAAAATCTTTTTTATGAATTTTAAAATGCTCTGTTAATTCTTTTATTTTTTCTGTCAATAAAGCAACTTGCACTGGGGAACTTCCTGTATCATTAGATGTTTTTTTGAATCTTTTTACAATCTCTTTCTTTTTCTCTTTTGACATGAACAATGTTTTACTTCTCCTGTTTTACCCTTCCTAAATGGAATAGGATTTTTACTGAAAAAAACACCTTAAACGAAAATAACAACAATGTCCATAGTATTTTTCATAGAAGAGAATTAAACCCATTTAAAATGAGCTGTGAAATGTCTTAAGAAAGGTTGCTCCTTAACAATTTTTACACCCTTGAGCTTAGGGGCTTCCGTTTTTACAAAAGAAAGAATGGACTCACAAATGTAATCATAATGAGATTGAGTATAGACCCTGCGAGGTATTGCCAATCTCACTAACTCTTGAATAGCATAGACTTTTTCTCCATTTTCCAAAGTTTTTCCAAGCATTACAGAACCTATCTCACAAGTACGAATACCTGCATATTCATAAAGAGCTGAAACAAAAGATTGTCCTGGATAGGCCGACACAGGGATATGAGGTAACAAGGCTTGAGCATCAATATAAATAGCATGACCACCAGAAGGATGCACTAAAGGCACCCCTCCCTCTGAAAGTTTTTTATGAATATAAGCCACAGAAGAAATACGATGATTAAGATAAGATTCTTCCAAAACCTCCTTTAAACCAATAGAAATTGCAGATAGATCTCGCCCTGCTAAGCCCCCGTAAGTTGGAAACCCCTCTGATAAAATTAAGCGATTCTTACATTCTTCATTGATTTTGGAATCTCTTACACAAATAAAGCCTCCCGTATTAGTTAATCCATCTTTTTTTGCAGACACAAAACACATATCCGCTTCCTGAAAAGTCTCCCTAGCTATTTCTTTAGGAGTTTTGTCCTTATAAGATATTTCTTTCAGTTTAATAAACCAAGAGTTCTCAGCAAAACGACAAGCATCTAAAATAAAAGGAACAGAATATTTTTTACATATCTTTTTAGTTTCTTTAATATTTTGTAGAGAAACAGGTTGACCACCTCCTGAGTTATTAGTGATTGTTAAAATGACTCCTGCAACAGATTTCTCCTTTAAAGCTTTCTCTAATTTTGAAACATCAATATTCCCTTTAAAGTCATAACTTTTAGAAGTCTCGTATAATTCTTTACATGGCAAATCTAAAACTTGAAACCCTATATTTTCTGCATTAGCCCTTGTTGTATCAAACAACATATTTGATACAATATATTCTCCTGTAGATTTTAAAGACTCTAAAAGAATTTTTTCAGCAGAACGACCTTGATGAGTTGGTATAACATATTCCATGCCGACCAGGTCTTTGACTGTTTTTTCAAATTCAAAAAAGTCTTTTGCTCCAGCATAAGACTCATCTCCTTCTAACAAAGCCCCCCATTGTTTTGCACTCATTGCACTTGTTCCTGAATCTGTCAAAAGATCAATGGTTACATCCTGAGCTTTTATAAAAAATAAGTTAAGATAAGATTCTTTTAAAACTTTTTTACGATACTCCCTATTTGTCAAATAAATAGGCTCAACTGTTTTTATTTTAAAAGGTTCCATAAAAAAATTGGATTTCATAATTCTACCGTCAATGGTCAACAACCGGAAAGTTTTTTAAAATTTTTATTTTTTTAAAAGGTCTTAATTCTAAAAGAGTCACTAAAGAATCTCCTTCTACTACTTTCAAGACTTGAGACAAACCCTGCTGATTCACCTTGATCTGATCGTTTTGGCTTTCCTTTATTAAGTATTCAGGAATCTGACCTTGCAATAACCTTTTTATATCTCGCCTTGTTAATTCAAAGAGAGGAAATTGAGGAAGAGATTCAGAGGGAAATAAAAAACTATCTTTTAAAATATTTTTTAAATCTTTATTGCTCTCTGGTTTATTGGTTTCTAATTTCTTTTGCAGTTCAAAAAGAGTTAGACCATTAGAAATTAAAAAATGACCTGATGAAACTCTTTTAAGATTCATCAAACAAGCTCCAACTTTTAACTTCCCACCTATGTGATGAACCCAAGACCGAATGTAAGACCCCTTACTACAAGAAACAAAGACCTTTGCTGTATCTTCTGTGATGTTATGAATTTTAAGATCATAAAAAGACATTGTTTTTTCAGGTCTTTCAACAAATTGACCAGCCCTTGCATAAGAATAAAGTTTTTTACCATTGACCTTAACTGCAGAAAAACTAGGAACCATTAAACTTAACTTCCCTAGATTCTGCTCTAAAGTATTTTGAATAATCTCTTTTTGCAAAGAAACCTTTTCTTCTTTAATGATTTCACCTTCTGTATCGTAACTATTTGTTACTAAACCAAATTTCATAATTAATTCATAACTCTTATCTGCATTTAATAAGTAAGAACTTAATTTTGTGGCTGAACCTAATAGAATCACCAACAAACCTTCAGCCATAGGATCTAAAGTTCCAGCGTGACCAACAGATTTTTGTTTGAGTAAATACCGTATTTTTTGAACAACATCATGGCTTGTATAATTTTTTTCTTTATTGACTAGCAATATTCCATGAAATAAATCTCTCATTCTGCACCCTTGGTTGAAAAAGAATTTAAATTTCAGTTCTAGAAATTTCTTTCTTTATATAAGATTCTAAAACATCTTTAGGTTTAACATCATTAAAATTCTCAATGACTATACCACATTCTAAACCAGAACTAACTTCTTTAGCATCATCTTTAAATCTTTTTAAACTTAATATGGAACCATCGTGAACTAATAAACCATCACGAACAAGACGAATAAAACTATTACGCGTGATTTGTCCACTTGTCACATAACATCCAGCCACTGTTCCTAATTTAGAAATATGAAAAATGTTACGAACCTCTGCTTTTCCTAAATCTTCTTCTACATATTCTGGTTCAAGAAGACCTAACATCATTTTCTTAACCTGGTCTAACAGTTCATAAATAACAGAATAAGTGTGCATATCAACTGATTTATCTCTAGCCATTTTAGAAGCTTTGCTGTCAGGTCGGACATTAAAACCCAAAATAACACCACCAACTGTAGATGCTAATAAAACATCGCTTTCTGTAATGGAACCTACAGCGGTGTGAACCATTTTAACAGAAACATTATCACTTACTAATTTATCTAATCCTGACTTGAGAGCTTCTAAACTTCCTCTTACATCTGTTTTTAAAATTAAATTCAATTCTTTTTTGGCATCATCTGTATAAGTTTTTGTTAGCAGCTCTTCTATAGATAGAGGAGCTGTTACTATCTCACTTTCTTGCTGCTGTTTTCGTAAGCTCATCAATTCTTTAGCCGCTTTTTCATCTTTTATAACATTAAAGACATCTCCAGCTTGAGGTAAATCACTACATCCAATGATTTCTACAGGTAGGCCAGGTCCAGCCTCTTTGATGATTTGATTTTGATCGTTTTTCATTTGACGAATTTTTCCAGAATGTTGTCCAACAACAACACTATCTCCTAAACGAAGAGTCCCATCTTGTATCAAAAAACTAACAACACAACCTCTTCCCTTTTCTACTCTTGCTTCTAAAACAGTTCCTTGTGCTAAATTTTTTGGATGACATTTAAGTTCTTGTATCTCTGCCACTAAATCAATCTGCTCTAAAAGTTCCTTTATACCTTCTCCTTTAAGAGCTGCTAAAGATATAAAGCTAGTGTCTCCTCCCCAATCTTCAGAAACAATTTCATGTTCAGACATTTGTTGTTTGATTTTATCAGGATTTGCACCTGAAGCATCCATTTTTGTCATACCTACAATAATAGGAATTTTTGCTACCTTAGCATGATTGATAGCTTCTATTGTTTGAAGCATCACTCCGTCTGTAGCAGAAACCACAATAATAACAATGTCAGTTACTTTAGCACCTCTTGCTCTCATCGCTGTAAAAGCTTCATGACCAGGTGTATCTATAAAAGTAATGAAATTTTTACCAAAAGGAACAGAGTAGGCTCCTATATGCTGAGTGATTCCCCCCGCTTCTCCCTCTACAACTTTTGTTTTTCTAATGGCGTCTAATAAAGTGGTTTTTCCATGATCCACATGACCCATAATTGTTACAACAGGAGGTTTAGTCTTTTGATCCACTTGATTTTCAGATACAGACTTATCAGATACTTTTAATAAATCTTGTTCTGTTTTCTGAGTGTTTTTTGTTTCAAAACCAAACTCCGAAACGATTAAAGAAATAGTCTCAAAATCTAAAACTTCCAAATTTTTTGTATCCACTCCCTCCGCTTTGATTTTTTTCATAAGAACGAATCTCTTAACTCCAATTTTTTTACAAATTGTATCTATCTTCATCTCTCCATGAACTTTTAAAATTCTCTTATGAGCTTTTGGAGTCGTGATTTGAGTAGATTTAAAATCTCCAGTAGCAAGAATTCGTTTTTTCTTTGGCTGAAAAATCACTTCTCTTTTACGAAAATCTGTTGAATTAAATTTACTAACAACTTCTTTTTCCACTAAAGGTTTTTTAGATTGCTTCTTATGATCTTCTTTTTCTTCCACAGATTCTTTGTGAACATCTAAGAAAATATCTTTCAAAGAATCACTTTTTTTAACAGAAACTAAATCGGATATAATATTTTTTGCAGGAGATCTAGATTTTTGAGAGATGATACTGTTTTGTTTAGATAATAAATCTTGATCGCTAGGTGTTTTTTCTAAATCAATAGGTTGTATTTCCTTCTGATCTTCTTTTCGTCGCCTTATAATTTGACTTTTCGCAGCTTGTGGTTTTTTTACACTCTCTGTAGCCGATGCTGTTTTATCTTTAGCATCTGTAGCAAGTTGAGCCTTGACAGATGATGTTTCTTTTCTAGATACTATTTTTTTTGCAGCTCCTTTAGATGCTACTTTTCTAACAATTTTTTTCTTCTTTTTGGTTTTAGTGTCTTTGGATTCTTTTTCCAAAGAGAATTTTTTTTCAATTTTTTTAACCAATTCAGGGCTTAAAACTTCCATATGGCTTTTGACAGGAAGATTCCATTCTTTACGGATTTTATCCATTAAAAATACACTCTTAACTCCTAAAGTTTTAGCCAATTCATAAACTTTTATCTTATCTGACATATATTACTCTTGCTCTCCAATACTCTATTTTGTTTCCTCAGAATTTTCTGCCTTCACTTCTTCCTCTTTGGATTCCCCCTCAGAATTTTCTGCTTTCGCTTCTTCCTCTTTGGATTCCCCTTCAGAACTTTTTGCTTTCACTTCTTCCTCTGTGGATTCCCCTTCAGAACTTTTTGCTTTCACTTCTTCCTCTTTGGATTCCCCTTCAGAACTTTCTGCTTTCACTTCTTCCTCTTTGGATTCCCCCTCAGAGTTTTCTGCTTTCACTTCTTCCTCTTTGGATTCCCCTTCAGAACTTTCTGCTTTCACTTCTTCCTCTTTGGATTCCTCCTCAGAATTTTCTGCTTTCACTTCTTCCTCTTTGGATTCCCCTTCAGAACTTTCTGCTTTCATTTCAGTTTTGACATCCTTTTCCTTTTCAGAAATAGAATCATTATCCAGTTGAGCCAACTCTCGTTTTAAAATCTCTTCGGCTTTTTCTTTTAAA
This sequence comes from Bdellovibrionales bacterium, assembly GCA_963692945.1. Lineage (GTDB taxonomy): Bacteria > Bdellovibrionota > Bdellovibrionia > Bdellovibrionales > UBA1609 > JACOND01. Next base: position 877,042 of record OY843585.1, on the reverse strand, counting down.
TTCCTATTGCCGTCTGATTTCTTCTTCTCCATGCTCTCTGGAAACTCTTTTCCTTCTTCAGCGTATTTATTGACAAGAGCTTTAGCTGATTTAATAAGAGATTTTGCTTTTTCAGAAGATTCAAATCCTGGAATAGCTTGGATATCTAAATAATAAACTTCAGAAATTTTTTGCACAGAAGGATAACCACTTTGAAAAATATTTTGAACATCTTCTTCTGTAACATCTGGAAGAAGTGACAAATTAAAAATGGCTTCTGTTTTTTGTTGTTCAGAAACCAAGTTCAAATTCCAACCCGTTAACTTAACAGCCAAACGAACATTTTGCCCTTTCTTTCCAATCGCCAAAGACAATTGGTCATCTGGCACAATGATTTGCATTTGTTTATTATCTTCATCAACAAGAACTTTTAAAATTTTTGCAGGAGCTAAGGCATTACAAATATACTGAACAGGTTCTTCTTCCCAAATAATCACATCAATTCGTTCACCTTTTAACTCTTGAGTGATATTTTGCACTCGGCTTCCTTTGACTCCAACACAAGCTCCTACAGGATGAACGGCAAGGTCTGTACTATAAACAGCCATTTTGGCTCTTTGACCTGGTTCCCTAGCTGCTCCTACAATTTTCACAATTCCTTCATAAACTTCAGGAACTTCAGCTTCAAAAAGTTTTATAAGATACTGTTCATGAGCTCTAGACATAATAATTCTAGGTCCTTTCGTCGTTTGTCTCACTTCTGATAGATACCCTTGAATACGATCACCAGATTTATACTGTTCATCAGGTATTTGTTCTTTTCTAGGGATATAAGCTTCTGATTTCCCCAAATCTACAACAATCATTCCAGGATCAACTCGTCTCACTACACCACTAGCAATTTCACCTTTTCTTTTTTCAAATTCATTAAAAATAATATCATGCTCTGCCTTTTTAAGATTTTGAAACATGGTCTGCATGGCTGTTTGAACATGAATACGACCAAAATCTTGTATATCCAAAGAAGTTCCGATTTGTTCTCCAACTTGAACCTCTGGATCCAACTCAATGGCTTCACTGTATTTCATCTCTATAAGATCGTCTTCTATTTCCTTATCCTGAACAACTTGTTTAAATTCAAACAACTCTATTTCTCCAGCATCTACATTGTACTTCGCTTCAATGTCTCTGTAAGTTCCATATTTTTTACGAATAGCTCCTAAAATACCTAGGACAATCGCTCTAGTAACTATTGTTTTATCAATACCTTTATCTTTACTGACTAAATCTATAACTTGTTTTAGATTAGATTGTTGATCTAAAGTCATCGCTCTTACCTCTCTTTTTTCTTTTTTTAGTTTGACTAACTTTTGAATTGAACTTTACGGATTTCTTAACTGATTTATTTTTTTTAGGCAATAAAAATACAACATGAGCTGTTTTAATTTTAGAAAATGGTATTGTCCATTCCCTATAAGTCTCTTTAAGACAAATTTCATCAGGCAAAATGGCTTCCAATTTTGCAGTAACGGATTGAGAACGAATGTTTTTCTGACTTCTCTCATCACAAGACACAACAGGAGAGTTTGTAATAACTTTAATAGTTTTACCGATGGATTCCTCAAAATGCCAAACTTCCCTCAATCGCTTTTCAATCCCAGGGGTAGAAACTTCTAATCTCTTTTGATCTAAAACTTCTGGAAACTCTGTGCGAATAAGAAATTTCAAACTATGAAACACATTTTCACAATCTTTTAAACTCACTTCATCTTTTGGTTTATCTATAAAAAACTGCAAGCGATCCCTATGTCTGTAAAAATCATACACACGACATCCATTTTGAGAACCAGCTTGTTTAGCTATTTCTTTTAACTTTTCTATATTCACAACATCACCTCTCTTGTAGATCTATTGTCATCAATCCTCTACAAGTCATACAAAAAATGAGGGCTTCTAGCCCTCATTGCTAGAGTTTCATATCAAATAATAAAACCAGAATCAAGAGATATTTATTATTTTGTTTTAATTAAAAACTTTGGATTTAAAACTTTTTGTTGAACATTATCTATATAGGAATAGCAAAAAAATCCTGCTTTTAAGCCATGTTTTCTGCTCTCTATTTGACTTCATTAAAAAAACCATTTTCTGTAAATCACTTTTTTCTTAATCTTTATTCCATGAAACAAATTCAGGTAATAAAGATTAAGAAAAACTAAAAAATAAAAATATATTTTTCTAAAGAAGTATTTTCTTCCTGTTTACTTTCCTCTTATGGTTTTTCTTGACAAAAATCATTAAAATAGAGTTATAATGTAACTTGATGAAGCAATTATTTATTTTAACTGGTTTTATTCTTTCAATGACTTTTGGGTTACAAGCCTTTTCATGGACTACAGCTCCTCCTTACTTTTATACAAAAAATGAGCAAACTCCTTGGAGACATTTTAAGCCAATCAATTCTGCTTTTTTTACTGCCATAGCAGAGGGAAATATAAAAGTTGTGGAAGAGTTTATAGAAAAGAATGGCTGTATAAATAACGAAAATATTAATAAAGAGCAAACAGAGCAAATAGGGGAAGACTTGGTAGATCACATTCAGCACAACTCCCCTCTTCATTATGCCATTCACTACAAGCAAACAGAGGTAGCAGAACTTTTAATAAAAAAAGGAGCTGATGTAAATATTAGAAATAGGGTTAAAAAAACTCCACTGTTTTATGTCAAACAACTAAAAGATGTAAAATTACTGATAGAAAATGGAGCAGACCCCAATGCGAGAGATGAGGTTGGATTGACTTTTCTACATCGTATAGACAGTTATTATATAAAACCAATAGATGCAGTAGAAATAGCAAAATATCTTATTCAAAATGGAGCCGATTTGAGTATAAAACCTACAGAAGAATTCGGAGAAACCCCTTTAGAAAGCGCTAAAAGTTCATCTTATCCAAATAAAGAATTGATTGAAGTTTTAGAAAAAGCAGAAAAAGAACAAACTGCAGCTAAAGCAAGAATCTCAAGATGAGACGAATCATCAATAGGTAAAAACCTTATATTACAAGAACTTTTAAAAAAGAGTGAAAATAACTAAAGGTTTAAATTTTCATTTTGAAACACAAAACAAAAGAATTGTTAAAAAACTTTAAAAGTTCAAAAAATAAAAATATATTTTTCTAAAGAAGTATTTTCTTCCTGTTTACTTTCCTCTTATGGTTTTTCTTGACAAAAATCATTAAAATAGAGTTATAATGTAACTTGATGAAGCAATTATTTATTTTAACTGGTTTTATTCTTTCAATGACTTTTGGGTTACAAGCCTTTTCATTCACTCCAGCTCCTCCTGATTTTTATATAAATAATGAACACCCTTATAGTATGCCAATCAATGCTGCTTTTTTTACTGCCATAGCTGAGGGAAATATAAAAGTTGTTGAAGAGTTTATAGAAAAGAATGGCTGTATAAATAATGAAAATATTGATAAAGAGCGAACAGGAGGAGAGTTGGTAGAGTATTTTTATGGTAATTCCCCCCTCCATTATGCCATTCACTATAAACAAACAGAGGTAGCAGAACTTTTAATAAAAAACGGGGCTGATGTAAATATTATAAATAAGGCTAAACGAACTCCACTGTTTTATGTCAAACAATTAAAAGATGTAAAATTGCTTATAGAAAATGGAGCAGACCCCAATGCGAGAGATCAGGTTGGATTTATTTTTCTACATCATATAGAGGATTATATAGAACCTATAGATAAAGTAGGAGTAGCAAGATATCTTATTCAAAATGGAGCCGATTTGAGTATAAAACCTACAGGAAAATACGGAGAAACTCCTTTAGAGATTGCTAGAGGTTCACTTTATCCAAATAAAGAACTCATTGAGCTTTTAGAAAAAGCTGAAAAAAAACAAACTGCAGCTAAAGCAAGAATCTCAAGATGATTTTAAACTTATTTCAATAATAAATTATTTATTTGATAAAACTTCTTTTAATAAGCAGAAAAAGAACAAACTGCAGCTAAAGTAAGAATCTCAAGATGATTTTAAACTTATTTCAATAATAAATTATTTATTTGATAAAACTTCTGAATTTATTGTATAATACAAAAATGAGCATTAAAAACTTTCTGTTTATTTTAACTGGTTTTATTCTTTCAATCACTTTTGGGTTAAAAACTTTTTCACTGACTACAGGTGCTCCTCATTTTTATACAAAAAATGAGCAAACTCCTTGGAGGCATTTTAAGCCAATCAATTCTGTTTTTTTTACTGCCATAGCAGAGGGAAATATAAAAGTTGTGGAAGAGTTTATAGAAAAGAATGGCTGTATAAATAATGAAAATATTAATAAAGAGCAAACAGAGCAAACAGGGGAAGACTTGGTAGATCACATTGATCACAACTCCCCTCTTCATTATGCAATTTACTATAAGCAAACAGAGGTAGCAGAACTTTTAATAAAAAAAGGAGCTGATGTAAATATTAGAAATAGGGTTAAAAAAACTCCACTGTTTTATGTCAAACAACTAAAAGATGTAAAATTACTGATAGAAAATGGAGCAGACCCCAATGCGAGAGATCGGGTTGGATTGACTTTTCTACATCGTATAGAGGGTTATATAAAACCAATAGATGTAGTAGAAATAGCAAAATATCTTATTCAAAATGGAGCCGATGTGACCATAAAACCTACAGGAGAATTTGGAGAAACCTCTTTAGAAAGTGCTAGAGGTTCATTTTATCCAAACAAAGAATTCATTGAAGTTTTAGAAAAAGCAGAAAAAGAACAAACTGCAGCTAAAGCAAGAATCTCAAGATGAGACAAATCATCAATAGATAAAAACTTTATATTACAAGAACTTTCAAAAAAGAGTGAAAATAACTAAAAGTTTTTAGTAGAATATAATAAAAAGAAATCTTACTTTTTTCTATCTAGGAGCCACTGGTTTATATATTCTTTTTTGCTTAGAAAAAGATTCTAAAAGTTTGATTATCTCTTGATTGTTAGTTTGCCTTGCAATATCTAAAGGAGTTTCATTAAATTTATTTTTTTGACCAATCCAATTGTTATTCTTTTTCAATAATTTATTTATAAGGTCTGGTCGGTTGTATATTATAGATTGATGTAAAAGAGTGTTACCATATTTGTCAAGAACAGGTATAGCATAAGGATTTACATTTCTATTTATAGATTGTTGTAAATAGTTCTGTATGGCTTGTATATTTTTAAATCTATTTATATTATAAAACTGAGATGCAACTATAGGTAACTTAGTAGGTTTATCTTCAACACTTTTGTCTTTTATATTAAATGAAATTGGATTTATAAGATGATGACTCTTCCCATTGTCTAAAGTTTCTATGACAGAAACTATATAATTTGCAGCAACATCACATAAAACTTCAGATACAACCAGAGGGGAAACATTAGAAACTTCATTTTTAGTTCTACCTCCTTCATAAAAGAACTCTATAGAAGATGTATTATTAAATAAAATTTCTTGTTCAGGTTGTGATTTAAAATCTTTTTTAATTTGAACTTTGATTGTATTGGGTGCAACTTCCCCAAAAGGAACTTTACTTTTATCTATAGATTTAGAATTTGTTAAAGCCTTGCTATTGAGTTCAATACTCGTATCAACAAGAGTTCCTGTTTCTTTACCTGTTGCTTTTTGATTTCCATAAATACTAGAAAACAGCAATTGTTTACATTGAGCATTTGCTGGATTTCTAAGTTGAGATTGAAAGGGCTTATTTTTTAATATAGGGTCACCATGACCTAGTATGTTAGAGCCTTTTCTAGGATAAAGGGTTGCAAAAACTTTTTGATAAGTTTCACGACTTATCCATCTTTGGTAATTACCATTTCCATCAAATAAATCTGGCTGATTGTTCATAATTGTCCCTTTTTGATTTAAAGCCATCCAATCATTTTGTTGGTCTTTATAAAGTCCTCTAACTTCTAAACTAGGACAAGGTATAAGCTCATAAGGCCCATAAGGAGAGCTGTGATTTAAACCAACATAAGGTTTATTGTTATCTTTAAGCTCGGTTTCTTTTTTACCACCTCCTATAAAGTTATGACAAAAAGAAGACCTGTCTGGCTTATCAGTTTTAGGATCAGCAGGTGAAAAATAAAACTCTTTCAATTGATTAAAGGTATGGGCTAATTCGTGAAGCATCACACCTTTATCTTGATAGCCTTGATCTGTAATAGCCACTCTGTAGCTTTGAAATGATGTGTCTTTCGTCCAACCTGCAAAAATAGAACGTTTTTTGTATATATTAGTAAACACCGCTCCAAGAGCCCTTACTTTATGAAATGCCAGATATTTTCTTGGCACAATAAGACTTATACGATCCTTTCCTCGTAATCTAATTTTTTTTAATGCACTTTTGATATCTTTAAATGCTCCTTCTGGTAATGGATTACCTATAACAAGCCAACTCCAACTTCCTTTATTTGGTTTTGTGCAATCTCCATTTATTAAATCTGTTTTGTTATTTTTTTTAATAATTTTTGCATAACTCCCTCCTTGATGATCTTTAGCCACAGGAAACATTTTAGGAAAAGCCTCTGTTATTTCTAAGGAGTTAGCAAATTCCTCCACATCATCACTTTGAATTTCTCCATAGCCACATGTTTTGCTTGTAATCCCAGTAAACCATATATCAAAAGATCTAGGTTGATGCATAGTTATAGAAAAATCTAACTTTGAAGGGCATTCCATTTCTTGTCCATGAATTTGAATCTTGGAAGAAAGTTTTAGAAAGTGTTTTCCCTTGCTACTCAAAACCTCTCCTGTATCTGTTGGTAAAGGAGTAAACTTAAGTAATTTGTTGTCTTTATCAAAATCTTTTAAATAAGAAACACAGTTTGAATTTTTTATATCCATCTTTTCACGATGACTTGTTTGAGGATTTCCAAGAGAATCTAAACAAGTTATATTAAAATCTTTTTCATTTATTTTTAGACCAAGAGATATTTTTAAATTATCCTTTACAAAATCATCTATTTTTTCTATATCAGCAATGCTTTCCATTTCTATGAATACACCCGATGGTTTATTCATAAGAAGGTCATAATTATTATAAACCTCTGTTTTTAAATAATCTTCATAGGCTTGCTTAATATAACCCCCGTATCTACTATCTGCAATGGCTTTTAATTCTTCAAGTGTAATGTTTGGTTCAATTTGTGGAGCTTCGGCGGACTGAAAAACTTTTTGGCTAATTAAATCAGGACATATTTTTAAAAATTCATCTTCTTCTAATAATGTAACATCTTTTAAAAAAGGAACTTTTCCACCCATTAATCTATTAAGAGCCATTAAACCTCTCTTACTTTGAAAAGACATATATCTTCCCATTTTTTTAACCTTATCAATAAAAGAAGTTTGTTCTTCTTCTATCTTTTTATCCATATTTCGTTTTCTATCTAGTATATTTGTTTCAGCCACATCTCTTTCTATTTTAGTATTGGAACTCAACGAGGATCCACTTGCACTACGACTTTTCCTTACAGAAGAATCTGGATATTTATTTTTAATAGCCTCATTTATTTCATCATTTATCTTTTTGACTTCTGCTAAGTATGCAATTTCTTTTTCTGTTTTTGAGTTTTTATCTGTCTTGGTTGTGTCTAAAATCTTATTTTCTTCTTGAATTTTTGTATCTAAAGAATCATCTTGTCTGGCTTTATCTGAATTGGCATTTAAAACACTTCCTGCAAGTAAAGTCCCTCCAGCAATAGCAGTAGCCCCTCCTAGACTTGCTCTATCTCTCACTTCTCTTTGTTGCGATTCTTGCTCTCCTCTTTGTTGTGATTCTTGCTCTCCTTGAGTTTCTGGATTTTGTGGGGAATCTTGTGAATGTTGGTTGCAATTTAAAAATCTAAATTGATTCATAAATCTTTCAGAAATATCTTTTTGTTTAGATTCTAATTTATTACAAACTGTAATTTCTTTTGCATTGGATTCTTTAGAAAGGTAAGTCTTTTTATTTAGAGTCAATTCTTTATATTTTTTGGAAATAGCACTTAATTTTTCAGAACATTTCTTAATTTCAGGATTTAAATTTTCTTTTTTCGCATCTTCTTCTGCTTTTTTAAAAAGACCTTTAATATCTTCTTCTTTAATTTCACTGTTAAAACATTGAAGAAAATTATTTTTTAAATCTCTAAGAGAATCATTGCAAGATTCTACACAATATTTAGAGTCGGATTTACAAAGGTTTGTATTGTCTGTAGAAAATTCATCTAAGTATTGATTGCATTCATCTTGAGATTGAGGTTTAAGAGAATGAAAATAATTTACTCTATTATCCGCTTTATCACTATCTTCAAATTTACAAGAGCCTGTATGGCAACAATTTTTTGCTTCCTTTTCTTTTTCTTTACAATCTTTATAAAGGTTATTGTAGCTATCTTTTTTAAGTTGTTTCTCAATATTTTCAAGGCAAGTGAAATCAAAACAGGCAAGAGCTTTATCTATTCTTTCTTTGCTATAGTCGCTCTCTGTTTTGAATTCAAAATTATAATAATTCCCATTGTAACTGCTATCATCAAAAGAAAAACCTGCATCAGAAAAGAAAAACAAACATAGGAGGAAAGTACTTTTTTTAAAAGGCATACTTTAATTATCATCGGAAAAGACTTAAAAACCTTTAGTTATTTTCACTCTTTTTTGAAAGTTCTTGTAATATAAGGTTTTTACCTATTGATGATTCGTCTCATCTTGAGATTCTTGCTTTAGCTGCAGTTTGTTCTTTTTCTGCTTTTTCTAAAAGATCAATGAGTTCTTTGGTCGAGTAGCCAGATTTTTTAATAGTATAAAGAAGAGTGTATCCATATTTTTCAATAGTCACATCAGCTCCATTTTGAATAAGATACTTTGCTATTTCTACTTTATCTATAGGTTCTATATGACTACCTATACGATACAGAAAAGTTAATCCAACCTGATCTCTCGCATTGGGGTCTGCTCCATTTTCTATTAGCAACTTTACATCTTTTAGTTGTTTGACATAAAACAGTGGAGTTTTCTTAAACATATTTTTAATATTCACATCAGCTCCGTTTTTTATTAAAAGCCGAGCTACCTCTGTTTGCTTATAGTGAATGGCATAATGGAGAGGGGAATTACGATGATAATACTCTACTAACTCTCCTCCTGTTCGCTCTTTATCAATATTTTCATTATTTATACAGCCATTCTTTTCTATAAATTCTTCAACAACTTTTATATTTCCCTCAGCTATGGCAGTAAAAAAAGATTCATTAATTGGCATAATATTACTAAGAGGAGATTGCTCATTTTTTGTATAAAAGTAAGGAGGAGCTGTAGTCCATGAAAAGGCTTTTAACCCAAAAGTCATTGAAAGAATAAAACCAGTTAAAATAAATAATTGCTTCATTAAGTTATATTATAACTCTATTTTAATGATTTTTGTCAAGAAAAACCATAAGAGGAAAGTAAACAGGAAGAAAATACTTCTTTAGAAAAATATATTTTTATTTTTTAGTTTTTCTTAATCTTTATTACCTGAAACAAATTTAGGTAAATGAATTCCTTCAGAAGACAATTTATATTTTTCTTTAAAAACATCTTCCATACCAGAAATTTTTGAAAATAAAAGATATTCTCTAATAGCATCTTCAGACCAATCTAAATAGACTTGACATTCTCCTGCACAACTCTCTTTTTGATTTTTATCTTTTAAATTATAGTATTTTTTATGTTCTTTTAAGAAACCCTCGTAATTGATATAAGATCGTAAAATAAGAATCTTCATAAGCTTATCTATATAATAAGCACTATGTTTTTCCCCTTCTTCCGAGGCTAAAAGAACACTACCTAATAATATTTCTGTTTCACTTAAAACATTTGATATAAAACGAATATCCCCTTCATTCTTCTCAAAATATTTCTCAATTAAAGTTAAAGTATAATAATAAGACCCCATAGTGATTTCTTGATCAAAAGTAATCCTTAAAAAATCTTCTGATGATTTCAATCTTGCTTTCCACCCTATCTGTCCAAACAAACTAAGTGTATTAGAGTAAATTTCTTTTTCAATAGGCGTCAGTTTGCTTTTAAAAATTTTTCCCCATTTATCAAAAAACGATTCATAATTTTCTAAAACCCTCTTCTCAAGTTTCTTTTTCTTAGATGCAGAATGTTCTTTGTTTTTAAAAAAGAAACCTATCTTATAAATTCTTTCTGAACGTTCTAATTTTAATATATGTCCAGCTAAAGACTCCAAAAGAGGTTTGGAATGACCTAGTTTAGAATTCAGTAAAGTTAAAACTTTATTAAATTCTTGATACTTTAGAGTGTGCTCATTTTCTAAACCCTTGTCTAAAGAATTTATATATTTAGAATAATCTTTTATAACTTCTATCAAAAGATTTTTATTTTTAGTCGGGAGACGACTGGGATAAGGGGTTTTATTTTCTTGCTCCCATTTAATAAATTGATTTATTGTATCTTGAGATCTCTTTTCTAAATTAGGATCAGGAACAGATAAATCTTTTTCTCTTATATATTCATCAATCCTTTTTTCAACAAATATTGTATTTTTAAGATTCTCAACACTAGGAATGTAATGCATCTGTTTTGCTTTCATCTCCTTAAGGTTCGTCATTAGCTGTAACGGCAAGGCCATATCATCATCAGTTTTTCTTGTTTTCATTTCCTTAAGATCACTTTTAGTCCACTCTGAGCTTAGAGAATTTAAGAAAATACCATGCCTTTGATTTTTATATTTAAAACTTATTTTATTTACTGAAAGACCATACTTTGAAATAAGAGTATTTTCATGAACTTGAGAGTATTTTGCTAAAGTAAAATACTCTATCAAAGAAGTTATCACTCCCTCTTTGTGGTATTTCATTTTTTCTATCAAATCTTTTTTTTGTAAATCTAAACTCTTTTTATTTGATGAACTGTTTGATTCCAACTCTGCTAATCTATTTTCTAATTTAATATTCCTTTCTTTATGGGCAAAGACAAGTAAAATTAAAGTCTTCATCAACTTATCTTGATAGTAAGCTCTCCTATGAATATCTTTTTCTTTTAAAAGAGCTGATGTTAGAAGAGCGGATCCATCTTCTAAATAATCTATAACCTGCTCTATAGATCGGCCATGATAAAGATGGCTTTCAAGCACAGCAAGAGTAAGATAATAAGCTCCTTTAGCACTTTTATTAAAATGTGTGGTTTGCAAAAAAATTTCTGCATCTTCATTTTTTAAGACCCATAATACATGTCCTATAAGATTCAATTTATTAGCATTTCTAAGATAAGCGAATCTATTGGATTTATAATTTGGAATTTGTAATATTTGATTCTGGTAATGTTTAGGAATGATTGTTTCTATTTTTTGCAGTGAAGAAGAATTTAATGATTTTGTTTTTTGTAAAATAGGATTCCACCGAGGAAAGATATCTCCAAAACCTGTATATTCTTGAAAATCATAATATTTATCTTCATCTCTTTCTTTTTTTAAAATCTCTGCTACTAACACTTTTGATATCATACGAGAAGCCTCAGTGCTTTGATCAAAAAAACCAATCATCTTATCAAACTCTTGATATTTACTAATATCAAATTTTTCTCCTTTTTTTATAAAATCTCTAAAATCAATTAAAGCCTCTTCTATAAAATGCTCTCTCTTTGAATAAAAATGACTGGAAAGATTGCCTTCAAGATAAGGTTGAGAATTTTCAAGAGATTGTTTTGTGTTTTGTTTGGAAGATTTTTTATTAGAATTAAAAATATCTAAACAACTTGCTTCAGCATTTGAAGACATAAATACAGAAAAAAATAAAAACCACAACATAAGAGGGAGATCTTAAAACATTATTGTTTATTTTTTCAACTTTTCTCTTAAAAATGTAAAATATTCCTATTTTTTCAAGAAAAAATAAAGACCTACTTATTTGACTTTATTGTTCATTCTATATATAGATACAAGGCTTACACATTATGTAAGGAATAATTATGCAATATTCTATCTTATTATTTATTCTCAGTTTTTTTCATACTCCTGTATTAGCTAATGATTCAAAAAACTCTGATTTCAAAAAAGAAACTTCCGTTGAAAAATCTATTGATAAAAATAAAGAAAATGCAAACGCAAATGAAAATGAAAGTCTAGACTGGGGTTCAATATTTTACAAAAAAACAAATAGTGCCACCAGACAACACCTGGAAGAACTCCAAAAAATACTTGATCCTCACACTGCTCAAAAGATGCAAAAAAATGACTCTATAAAAGATAACATTAAAAAAGCACTCCTAAAAGAAGGGGTGGATATAAATAGAAAGGATAAAACAGATCTCAATTTACTTCATTATGTGACTTTAAACACAGATAGCATAAGCCTAATAAAATTCCTCTTATCAAAAGGTGCAAATGTAAATGAAACAACAAAATTGGGACAAACGGCTCTCCATCATGCTGTTATTCGTCACCATACAAATGTGGTGCAATTTCTAACTCATGTCAAAAACATAAATTTAAATCAAAAAGATATTGAAGGACAAACCCCTATCTACTATGCCACTCATCAACCAGAAGCTCAGTATATGGTTAATATTCTTCTTAGATATGGTGCAGATATAGAAACAAAAGATAAAACAGGACTAACTCCTTTCCTCTCTTCTGTTAAATATGAAAAATATGCTTTAGCGGAAATTCTAGCTAAAGAAGGTGCAAATTTAAATGCAGTAGACTCTAAAGACAATACAGCTTTTCACTATCTTGCTATGAATATTTCTGAGACAAACTATATAAAAATCTCACAAGAAACAATCCTTCAACTTCTTTTTACAAAGAATGTAGATTTACAAATAGAAAACGATAAAGGAAAAACTGTTTTACAAATTGCTCAAGAAGGACAAAACTCCAAACTTCTTCAAATTCTTAAAAAGGCAATGAATAAAAAGAAAAAGAAAAATTGTAAAAACTCTTTTTAGGAGTTTGAAATATTATTTTTTCATTTAAAAATCTTTGAATAGAATAGAAATATAAAACTTCAATAAGCCTTAGACTTCTTTTGGTTTCATTAACAATTTATCAATATAAATTAAAAGAGGAGTGGCAACATAAATGGAAGAATAAGTTCCAATAAGAACCCCTAATCCAAGAGTGAAAGCAAAATCTTTAATGACTCCATCAGCAAAAACCCACATAGAGAAAACTGCAAGCAATGTTGTAATAGAAGTAAGTAAAGTTCGGGATAACATTTCATTGATGGATTGGTTGCAAAGGTCAAAAAAGGATTTTTTATTTCCAAATAAACCTTGATTCTCCCTTATCCTATCAAAAGTCACAATGGTATCATTAAGAGAATAACCTATGATTGCTAAAATAGCAGCCAGAGTTTGAACATTAAATTCTAATCTAAAAATAGAAAAAACACTCATGGTTATAATGGCATCATGAAATAAACAGATCACTGCTGAAGGAGCGTATTTTGCATCAAATCGTAAGCCAAGATAAATAAGAATCATTAAAAGGCTATACACTACTGCTAAAATACCTTTTGTTCGTAGCTCTTGTCCAATTTGAGGCCCTACAGAATCAATTCTTCTAATTTCAACTCCTTGTTCTTGATAATTGTTTTTTAAAGTTGAAGTTAAAAGTTTTAGCCGTTTATTATTTTTCTTTTCATTTTTAAGAACTTCAACACGAATCAAAAATTCACTCTCTGTTCCAAATTTTTGAACTCTGGGTTTCTCAACTCCAGCAGATGCTAATCGATTCCTTAAATCTGAAATCTCTACAGGTTTTTGAAAACGAACCTGTATTTCGTTACCTCCAATAAAATCAATCCCATAGGAGAATCCAAAAATTAAAACAATGGCTAAAGATATCAAAGAAAGAGATAGAGATAGAGGTGTGAGAAATTTTGATATTTTTAAAAAATTAATTTGAAACATTTTTTACCTTCCTACAACTTTTTAAAACCTAGTTTTACAATCATAAAATCAAATAAAGTTCGGGACAAAAATATAGAAGTAAAAAGGGATGTTAAAATACCACAAAATAAAGTTACAGCGAAACCACGAATAGGTCCTGTTCCAAAATAGATAAGGACAAAACATACAATGGCTGTTGTTACGTTAGCATCTACAATAGCTGAAAAAGCATTTCCAAAACCATCACGAACAGCCAACTTCAAGCTGGCACCTTTTCTTAACTCCTCTTTAATTCGTTCAAAAATAATAACATTGGCATCCACAGCCATACCAATTGTTAAAATAATACCAGCCACACCAGGTAAAGTTAAAGTGGCCGACAAAGAAGATAAAAGAGATAAAAGAAAAAACATATTCATCAACAGACAAATATTGGAAACAACACCTAAAGTTTTATAATAAACCAACATGAAAAATATCACTAAAAGCAATCCAATAATTCCTGCTTTTTTACCCTTATCAATAGAATCTTTCCCTAAAGTTGGTCCCACCGTTTTTTCCTCTAACTGTTCTAAACTTGTAGGTAAAGAACCTGCTCTAAGAGTGGTAGCAATCATATTCGCTTCTGAAAAAAGATCTTCGTAGTTGCCTTGGCCTAGAGAGATTTGACCTTGATCTTGAATTTTAGATTGAACTGTAGGAGCTGACTTTAAAACATTATCTAAAATAACAGCTAATCTTTTACCAATGTTTTGACTGGTTAAATCTCCAAAAAGTTTCCGCCCGACAGGTTGAAATTTAAAAGAAACTTGAGGTCTATTAAAATCTTGATCAAAACTTACACTGGCATCTTCTAAAAGACTTCCTTGCACACTCTTTTCCATATTTATAAGGTAAGGAATTTTTCCAGATTTCATTTGAGTGACAGAAGGAGCTTTTTCAAAAACAACACGATGATTTTTAGGAATATCCTTTTTCAAATCTTTATTGATTTTTTTTACATACTCCCTGTAAGTGATATCTCCTGACTCTAAGGAGTAGCCTCCTCTTTTTTCTGCTTTACTAATAAGAGACATAAGCTTTTCAAGAGAGAATTTTTCATTGACCACAGCAAATTCTAATTTGGCTGTCCTTTGAATCAAATCTTTTGCTCTTTCTGAATCTTCAACACCTGGAAGTTGCACCAATATACGATCTCCTCCTTGTGAATTGATAAGAGGTTCACTCACACCAAATTCATCAATACGATTCCTGATAACTTGAATAGACTGGTTTATAGCTTTTTCTTTGAGTTCTCTTATGCGAGTTTCATAGTAAGTTAATGTCAGCTTAGTCCCATAAGATTTAAGGATTTGAATAGAGCTTGTATCATCAGATTCTTTAATAATACTTTTGACCTTGTCTAAATCAGAAGATTTTTTTAAAGACAAACTCAGAATATAGGGATATTCATTGCTTAATGAAGTGGAATTTACATCTATAGATGCTTTTTTTAGTTCTTTTGTAAGATCATTTTGCAAACGAAGCAATCGCTCATGAATAATCTCATTAACATTAGCAGAAAGAACCAGATGCAAACCTCCTTGAATATCTAATCCATAAATCAATTTGTTTTTTGAAGGCCACCAAGAGTATTTTTCCAGAGATACAAAATTTGGAACTAAGTAACTAATAGCTAATATTGTAGTTACCGCAATGATGATAAATCTAACTTTTAAACTTTCAATCATTTGTTTTTATATACCTTAATAAAGAAGATCTTATGAATTCTCTTTTTTCCTATTGTTATCACTATTATTTGCAAAAGAAGATATTTGAGATTTTAAAATTCTTATTCTTGTATCTTCGGCCACTTCTAGAACAACAAACTGATCTGTCAACCCCTCTATAGTCCCAAAAATACCACTATTTGTGAGAACTTCGTCACCCCTTTTTATTTGAGAAAGAAAACTACTATGTTGTTTGTGCCTTTTTTGTTGAGGACGAATGAGAAGAAAGTAAAAAACCAAGCCTATAATAAGAAAAGGAACAAATTGCTCAAAACCAGAAGGTCTTTGAGCCGCTTCATTTGCCAAACTGAAAGAACTAAAAAAAACAGCCTTCGTAAAGACCAGTCCTTTTAAAATAAAATTTCTGATTCTCATATTTCTACTCCTTCTTTTATTCTCTTAAGAAATTCTTTCTGGGAAATACTATAGGATATTTACAAAAGATGTCAAAGTGTTTAAGATAGCAATGGTTAATTTTTTGTGCCTGTGCTGGAATTGGTAGACAGGCTAGGTTGAGGGCCTAGTATTCTTTTGAATGTGAGCGTTCAAGTCGCTTCAGGCACACCAATAGTTCCCTCATTTAGTAGAAATTTTAACGATCATTGAGATTATTTAGACAACCAACCAGCTGAAACTTTCTTACCCCTTAAGTATTCGGAAACAATTAAAAAATTATTTTAAAAAGCTTTTCTGACAAAGATTAGGATCTTTATTATTCTGTTTCTTTTGCTTTGCAAAGGCTAAATAATTACGGAGAGTTTTATCACCCTTACGAACTATATCAAAAACGGTTTTTCCCTGATTATTTTGAATATATAAGTCAGCCTTATTATCGATAAGGTTTTCAGCTACAGATTCATTACCTATCATAGCAGCTAATGTAAGAGCTGTATCCCCTTTATTGTTCTGCAAATTAGGATCTGCTCCTTTCTCTAGTAAGAATTCAACGAAGTGGTTTGCACCTACAACAGTACCATAATCAAACATGGAAGCTAACATAAGAGCCGTATATCCTTCATTGCTCTGAGAATTGATATCCACCCCTTTCTTGAGTAACTGTTCAACAGAATCTCTTTTCTTTTTTTCATCACCTTTATATATCTGGGAAACAGAAAGTTCCATAAGAGGAGATAATTTTTTTTGCTTCACTAACTCTTTTCCCATCATATAAATAAGATTGTACAAACGAGATGGAAGTATTCCTGCTTTACCTGTAGGTATCCGGTACAAAGTTTCCGTAATCCATGTAAGAGCGGTTTCTCCCTGATTATTTTGAATAAGAGGATCTGCTCCTGCTTTGAGTAACTGTTTAGCAATCTTTTCGTGAAGAAAAAGTGCAGACCATGGGTCGTCAACTCTTCTCGTAATAATCATGTCATAAGCATTCTTCATAGCCAAAAGAAGAGCCGTATCTCCATTAGCATTCTGAACATTAGGATCTGGGTTTTGAGACAACACTAATTTCAATTCAAGGTGTTTTTCCTTTTCATGATATTTCCTAATAGAAGCATATTTCCTAATAGAAGCTCTCATAAGAGGAGTTGTACTGTCTCTCATAAGTATGGAGTATTTTTTATTATCTTTATTTAGATGACCATAAAAAATAAACCTTACCTTATTAGCAGTGGTTTCTAAAACTGAAGAAGATGTAGCTTCCACCGAAGCCGTAGCTGGCAAAGAAGTTACCATAGTTGAAAATAATAATGATACAATTAATAATTTCATAAAATCCCCCTTTAACTTTATAATGAATGGTTTTTACAATTATTCTTAAAAAAAATCAAGTATATTTTTGGTAAATTATAAATCAAGGTTGATTTGTTCCATTTTTAAACTAAATTTTTTTAAAAAGTGAAAAAACTACAAAATCCACTTAAAAATAAAAAAGTTTTTGTTTATTTTTGATAATCATTCAAATTTTATTTTAGCTCGTGACTTTCTTCATGCTATGGAAAAAGCAAATTCAAGTTTAAAAGAAAGGGATCTATATACTTATTGATTCAAAAAAAATCATGCCAAAATCACGCCATAAACCATTTTTCAGATATGAAAGTCTTGTATTTAAATACGCTTTTTTAAAAATGGTGCCTCGGGGGAGACTCGAACTCCCATGAAGCGAACTTCACTGGATTTTGAGTCCAGCGCGTCTACCAGTTCCGCCACCGAGGCTAGGGAAAGTCTAATGTGAAAAACAAGTCCAAAATAGTCAAGAATTTTTCTTCTACCAAGTCTCTGCCTGATATAGACTTTAGCCTAAGAAAACATCAAATAGAATTTATTTAAAGGTTTTATTCTAAGAGTTTCTCTTGTATTTAACAGTATTTTTATTTAAAATTTATAGAGCAAATAGGAGGCTTTATTATGATTAAATTATTTTCTGTTCTTTTTTTATCTATTTTTTTATTTCCATCTTATGGGGCAAAAAAAAGCGATATTGTTATTATCAATAAGAATAAAGCCCAAAATATAACCGCTCCATCTTTAATTCCTTCCAAATCTAAAAAACTACGCTCCGCTAGAGAAGATGCTGAGTTAGATACAGAAGATGCTATTATTCAAAAATTAGAAACTGAAAGATTAAAAGATGAACAAAAAAGATACAATAAACTTTTTTCAAAAGGTCGGTCATCAAATAAAACAAGTTCAAATTTGAAAAATGTTACATCTCAAAAATCACAAAGATCTTTTTATGGTATGCACTGGTTTAATAGAGCTTTTATATCTCTTGGTGTAGGTTCTGTCCAGTATCCAGGAGCTGAAAATATTAATTCTTCCAGTTCTCCCGCTTTCTTTTTTTCTTTTGGAGGCTATGGTCACGGTAATTTTATTTTTGATTTAAATATTTTTTACTCTGAACATTATATCATTCCTGTTACAGGCAATAATGTTAACAATCACAATGTTCGTGAAGGTTTGGCTCAACCTGCTGTTGCTATGGCTGTTAAATTTTCACCACTTAAAGGTCGTATAAAACCCTATGCTGGAGTTTCAGGTTCTCTTGTTGCTCGTAGATGGTTTATTGTTCAAAAAACAGGAGAATTAATCAGCGATGCTAACCCTGAAAATGATATTGCTATAAAAAGATGGAGACAATCTTTTGATGCTGGTTTGAATACAGGTGCTGATATTGGTTTAGGTCGGAAATTAGGACTGAATGTAAATCTTGGATACAACTGGAATATCTATACAGAAACAAAAGACACCTACTATAATGATTTAGTGCAAGTTTTAGATAAAAGAGATTCAATGGTTATATCAGCTAATCTTAGATACTACTTCTAATAAAAGCCTCTTCTAGTTTATTATCCCAATCCAAAATTTGTTTGAAAGATGAGGCATCGTATCGCCCCAATGACATAAGGGTTGTTTTAAATACTATTTTCATCTGATGACGCTTTACTAAGACCAATGCAAGTTGATCTCTGGAATATCTACATATAAATACAGGAAAAAATTTCACTTTCATTGAAAAAGATAGTGTTTCCTTATTTTTTTGATCATAATGTAATCCATTTTAATGTTGAAAAGGAGAAAGTCTTAGTTATGAAAAATAAGAACTTAATTTTTTTATTTTATATATTGAGTTTGATTCCATTCCAATTTGCGAAGGGAGAATCTCATCAAGTCAATGAGGGGCAAACCTACATTGTGAGTCAACGCTGGATCAACGATGGACAAACCATAGAGTTTGAAGTTTCACCTAAGATATTTGACATCAAAACTCACAAAAAAAAGAAATTTGAAGTGAGTGAGGAATCTTTGAAAAAAGCCTATAATAAATTAGAAAAATCAACATCTCCAATACACTATCTTGAAAAGGAAAAAATGGATAGAATGGAGGCTATGGAAAGATATTTGGCAAACCCTGATCCTCAACTTGACAAAATAACTCTTTTTATTAAAGCGTCAGTCCTATTTGATCTACTGGGAGTAATAGATATTTCTTCTCTTACTCTACTTAGTATCATAGGAATCTATTTTTATATTGAAAATGAAAAATTTAAACCTTTTAAACCTCCCAAAACAAGTAAAAGTTTTATTGCCAGCAATACAATCAAAGGGAAAACTCTTGAATCCAAAAAAGCCTATGAAGAACGTTATTATACCGTTAGAGAAACGATGGGTAATATGCAAAACAAAAGACCAATAGACTTTGAGTTTAAAGATAAAGAGACGGCTGTAGCATTTCTTCGCAATATTGAATTTATTATACGCAAACCTCTCTTCTCTGCCACAGGAGCTAAAGAAAAAGTAGAACCTATATTGTATTCAAATGATTGGAACTTTAGAGAAAATAATAAAAATCAGTGTAGAATGATTTTTAAAGACCTCAATTAAAAAACCTAAAGAAGTCAGCCGATAATAATAACAAGGAGTCCAAATGAAGAAACTAATAGCAATTTTAATAATGTTTTCTTTTCAAGGTATAGGGAAGACTATAACAGTACAAACAACATATAAGATAAAACCAAAGGCTGATCTTGAAAACACTGATCTTACAAAGGCTAATCTTCAAGGGGCTTATCTTAGAGGGGCTCATCTTCAAGGGGCTAAACTTTCCAAGGCTGATCTTACTAGGGTTCAAAAGGCTAATCTTAAAGGGGCTAATCTTCAAAGGGCTAAATTTAATAAGTACACAATACTTCCATTCTCTAAAGAACAAGCAATAAAAAAAGGAATGGTTTTTGTTCCCTAATTTAAAATAATTCTAAAGAAAAACATATATCTTTATTACTAAGCTTAAAAAAAGCTCTCTATTATGTAGAGGGCTTTTTTTTATTTTTATCCTCCTTTTTAGAACTTTTTTTTGTATCTTGTCATTAAAACAAAACTCTAGTTCAAACAATAAATCTATTAAGTAACTCTTATTTTAACGAGATTTGAAGAGTGTCCCTCTTACGAAAACCAGAGTTGCGAAAAACAGCAGTTTTTCTCTATGAAACTCTACTTATTTTCTGAACTTGAAGAGTGTCCCTCTTACGATGAAAGGTCAGAAAATAAGAAAGGTACACACTAGAGTTTTGTAAATGGTGCCCACGGAGGGTTAGAAAAAGTGATTTTAAAGAGTTAAAATAAGTAAAAAATCAAGTAACCAAAACACTTTTCATCCTGCTAGTAACTGCTCATAACCTCTCATAACTAGAAAATCACGCCAAAATCACGCCATAAATGGTAGAAACATTCTGTAACTAACCTTCAAAAAAGTTCTCTATTTTAGAGAACTTTTTTTATGTTTATAACTCCCTTTTAGAACTTGTTTTTGTATCTTGTCATTAAAATTTCGTTCATTTACTTTGACGAACAATTTTTATCTTTATTTTTTAAAGGATTGAAAAAGTTGTCCTCAAGATCAAAATCGGTTCCCCCATTCGCTTCGCTTTGGTTTCCCCCAATTTTAATCTTGCAAAGCATTCTCTTCGTTTTTGGTAAATGACAGAAAAACAAGTTCATTATCAAAAGGAGGAACACTATGAATAAAAAAGAAATCATTTTAAAACAGTTAACAGGTTTAGCTTTTAAGCTATCAAAGCCTTTTTGTTACCCTTGCTATGAAGAAGTTAAAGATGCTTTTTGTCTTCATTGTGGAAGTGATGACAATATGAGATTGCTGGAAGGTGTAGGCGTTGAATATGGTACAGAATGGGTTATTGATGAGATTCTCAAAAAAGAACTTAAACCTATAGATGAAAAAGAAGTTTTTGAAAGTATGATAGAAGATTGTTATCAAGATGAAGTGCAAGTGGGTTGGCTTAAACTCAACACTCTAGAGGTTTTAAAAGAAATAAGTCCTTGTGATTGGGATTTAGCTCAAGATGAATATATTTCTAGTTTAGAAGAAGATGAAGAGATTATGAGTTTTGATGATGGTTCAACTTACTATTGGATATATGATTTAGAAAACCTTTTAGAGAGTAGAGATACCAATAATCTTCAAATTAAAAGGAAGATTTAGCAGATTAATAAAATGATTTCTAAAACAAGTATCTATTCTTCTTTAAAGAATTGTTCTTTTAATTGTTTAATAACTTGTTTATGTATGGATTGTAGCTCAGAGTCATCCATAATCATTGTAAAGAAATTATTTAAAAAAGCTTTTTTAGATGAAATTAATCTCAAATAATATTTAAGTGTAGGAAGGATGCCATTGAGAATTAAATAACATCCGTGTTCTTTTTTTATTTTTGATACAATTTGAAAAACTTCATTTTTATTTCTTATAGGTTTAGTTGAGAATATACAGTATCTTTTTGGGTTATATGTATATATTTTATTTTTTATATTTCTGATTAAATGAGGATCTATTGTCTTGCCAAATTTTATTTCAATAGATTCTTCAAGGGAATTGCGTATATTTACTATTTCAATGTCACCAGAAGTTTTAGAAGTTCTGTCGGATGCTGTGTGACTTCCAAGTGGCTTTAATTTACAACCTTTGTAACGTTCTAATTCTTTTACTAGAATCATGAAAATACTGTAAATTGCTATCACTGGTATTTTTGAACCACCACGCTCTTTGTATGGATAATTAAAACATTTATCTAAAAAGGAAATGATTTTTTCAATATCTATACTTTCTTTATTTTTTAATTTTGTTATATTGATTTTATTTTTTATAATTTTCTGTGCTAAATAAATTAAAAAAATGGAACATTCTTCTGTTTTTTTGGGATTATTCTGAATATAGTCAATTATCTCTAAGAAAGCTTTTTTAACTTTTTGATTTTGGATTTTTCCTCGGTATTTTAAATCATAGGGATAGGGTTGTTCAAGAGAGCGTGTTAACCAGCCACTTTCTGCCATGGCAGGAAGGTTCAATTTTTTAAGAGTTGGTGTAATATATTGTGTGTCTATACTCCTGCCAGAAAATCCATTGTTCATATCGGATTGGTGTTTTCTAATGTCTTGATTAGGGTCATATATTTTATGAATAAGCAATGTAGTTAAAACAGTAAATACACCCTTTTGTTTTTTTGAGTTGTCAGCTATTAAGATTAAATTGTTTTTAATTGTTTCAGGAATAGAGAAAGTATCATAAGTTGAAGCTTTGCTGAATACTGTTTCTAATAGTTGTTTGTGATTTTTCATACACCCTCCCCTTTAATAGTCCTTGAGATTTGATTTGTTTTGCTATTCTATAGACCATAGGGGCACATATAGAGTTTCCTACTTGTTTATAGGCTTCCTGTTTTTTTTCATATATTTTGAAATTGTCTGGAAATCCCATGATACGGTAACATTCTTTTATTGTTAATTTTCTCACTTTTTGTTCTTCATGTATATAGACAAAAAATCTACCAGATGGTTCTTGAGAGGGTATTGTTGGATGAGTTCCAAGAGCAGAGTAAATTCTATTTGGTTGTCTGTGAACTCTGGAAAGATGTTTTGTATTTGGTCTGATACCTTTTTTCCATATGCCTTTATTTCTATAACCGACAAAAAACAACCCTGAGTCTTTTTTTCGGGTGGGGCTTTTTATTAAAGTGTATTCCTTTTTTTTCAGATACTCAAAAGTTCCCTTTTTATCTAAAAAATCAAGAAGCTTAATATTAAAGTCTAATTTATATTCTAGATAGTTGAAATTAAAGTAACCTTTTTTTGCTCCTATGATAATAATTCTCTCTCTGTTTTGAGGTACTCCAAAGTGAAGTGAATTTAAAATTTTAAAGTTTATGTGGTAGCCTAAATCATTTAATGATGATAGCATCAAATCTAAAGTTGCTCCTCCATTGTGATACATTAGGTATTTCACATTTTCTAAAAAAATTACTTTAGGTTGTTTAAATTTAATGATTTCACAAATACGAAAAAATAAATCCCCTCTTTTATCTGCAAATCCTTTTCTTTTTCCACAAATACTAAAAGATTGACATGGGAATCCGCCAGCCAATATTTCATGGTCAGGAATATCAGTTAAAGGAATCTTTGTTATATCTCCTGCAGGAGTTTCCCCAAAATTATTTTTATACGCTATTCTACAATGTTTATCTATTTCAGATGAAAACACACATCTAAATCCAGCTTTTTCTAAACCTAATCTAAAGCCTCCAATGCCAGAAAATAAATCTATAAATGTATTTTTTACCATAAGATTCTTATATTTATAATTTTGAATGTATCATATGAAATGATATTACAAAGAAGTTCATTGAGCAAAATGAAATCTTGTATAGTAAAGATTACTCTAGACTAACAGTTTGATCTTTTAAGAATAATAAACATACTTATAAATATCCAAACATTACCCTCCACAATATTTTGTGATTGATGCTTTGCATAAGTATGTTCTTTTGATACAATAACCACTAATGGAATGGGGAATTATTTGGACTTTAATGAAGAGAGGTTATAAAGGAATTTACCATCTCCATTAAAACCCTTTCATACTGTTCAATCTTTTAACACTTATGTCTCTATTTAATACAGTTTAAAGATTGATATTTAAAAATCAGAACATTCATCATAAATACCCTTTAGCTTTTTAGAAAATACACCGATAATTAGATGTGAAACTTATCTTATTAAAAATCTTTATTCTCTTTGTAGGCAACTCAATAGCTACATCATTTGACGAGTCTCCTCCAGATGTCTGGGAAGAACCTGCTAAAAAAATTGATAATTCCTATCGTTGCACAGTAGATAAGGAATGTTTGAATCATTTAAAAAACAATCTTTTAGATAAAGATAATAGTGAGAGTATTTACAATATATGTGAGAAGCGACTTAATATTTATAAAAATTGTTGTGCTAATCCTACAAGTTGTAATGACTCTTATGCAGAAACCTTCGTTCAATCTGTTGAAAAAGATAGTCTTGGTTTAGTTCAACAATCAGGGGGCAGTTGTCAGTCTAATAATTTATCAAAGCTTTCAAGTTTTTTATTCAATACACAATCCAATTTATGTGAGTTAGGGATAGAAAATTGTGAGACAGATTGTAATCAGGAATTGTTAAACTTTAAAACAAATTTTAAAAAATGTTTTAATATTAGATTTCCTCATACTATAGATTCTGTTTTAAAAGAATCTCAAAAAACAACAAGCAACTCAGATTGTTGGAAAGAGATGAAAGAGGTTTCCAAAAAATACAAAGAACAAAGTTTAGACAAAGTGTCTCTTTTTAAAAAAGACATTGAACCAAAAGATATTGTCCAATGTAAAGAAATTGAAAAATCAAAAACCACACAAGGTTTAAACCGTTTGTCTTTTCAAATTTGTGAAAGAGCCAAAAGCGAACAGCAAGTAGAGAATCAAAGAGTTGAAGAGACACAAAAAGCTGAAGAGGCTAAAAGAGCTAAAGAAGCACAAAAAGTGTTGGAGAAAGCCCAACAAAAGTTTGAAGAGCGAAAACGAAAGTTTAAAGAGCAACAACAAGCTGCTACAAGACAAGCGGAAACAAATATCCCTGCTCAAATCGCTAATCTAGCTGAGAATCAAAATCCAAAATCTGCTAGTTCTAAAAAGAGTTCCAGTTCGTCTGCTCTTTTAGGAGCAGGTGCTTTGGCTGGAGCAGGAGTTTTAGGAACTAAAGCTCTTTTAGATAAGCCTAGTAAATCTTCTCAAAAGCCAGATAAAAATTTAAAAGAATCAAGCAAATCATCCACTCAGTCTAAAACATCCACTTCTACTGGAAATGTAGCTGGAAATACAAATAATTTAAAACTTGCTCAGTCAAGCAATTCACAAAAATGCCCTATCAATGTGCCAAAAATAGAATCTGTTGTGGTTTATCAATCCGTAGAAGCTCCTCAAATAGAACCTATGAATCAACAGCCAGCTTTACCTTATAATAACTATGACTTAGTTCAAGGCAAACCAGCTGGAGTTTTAATCAAATTGGATAGGAAAGGTATGGATAAAAATGAATTGTTTATAGTAGGGTTAAAGATACCTGGAATTAATAATTTTCAAAATAGATGTTTTCATGAACCTTTTAACGGACAAATGGAAATTTCTCAAATCAATCGTTGTCTATTTAATAACAGAAGTCTGAGAAAAGAAGGTAAATTTAAATTTATTCCTCTTCCTATGAGAGAAAATATTTTAAACAATGGAGAAATGAATTTAAACATCATAGTTACTCTTCTTCCCATAAACTATGATAAAAATACAAGTTGTTTTATTCAAAAGTCTTTTAGAGTAAAAATTATAAAAACCCCAGATTTAAAACTAGGGTTTACAAGAATATACGGAGGTAAAAGATGCACAAGCTATGGTTATTCCTCCCTGCAAATTGTAACCGATTTTGCTGGTTCAAAAGAAGTTAAAAGATACATACCCTCTATGTTTCCCATAAATAAAGTTACTACTAAAGTTATAAATTATATTTCTGGTTCTTGTGATAATAATCGTTATCACAAAAGAAGTGGACAGACTATAGGTATCCTTAGGGATATTGATATTTTAGAAAAACATAGGCAAGCTCATAAACTGGATAAATTTGTTGCTATTGTTCCAGAAAATTATTTTCTTTTTCACAATAAAGTTGATAAAAAGAGACGTGCTGTTGCAGGTTTTGTAATACAACCTTATTGGGAGTATTGGAGATATTTTATTTTTCAAGACTGGAGATATAAAAGTGGTTTTTTAGGTGGAAGTTGGAATATTACATTTATTTCAGATGACCAAAAAAATCAAGGAACTATAGCTCATGAGTTGGCTCATACTTTAGGGCAAGAAAAAGAGCAATATGATCAAAAACAACATACAGAATTATGTCAGGAGTTTAGAGGTCAAACTCCCATATTGTGTCATAACCAACAAATTGCGAGAGGTTTAGATTCTTGGAATAATGGATCTTCTTTTAATTTTGTAAAAAATAAATGGAGTATTATGAATAATAGGGGAGGAATTTTAGATCAATGGATAGATAGAGATACTTTTCAAAAAATATTCTCTGCTCTTTTAAGATTTGGTGCTGTAATTTCTAATACAACAGAATTATTTGGTAGATCAATAGTACGTAATAATAAAATTGTCATAACTGGTTTTTATGACCAAACTAAAGATAAAATTATTCTTCCTAAACAAGAAATTTTAAAAACTGATTTGACTACACCTTCTTTTTCAGTTGGACAACATAAAAATATTCCTAACTTGATTATTAAACTTGATAGACATGGAGATGATTTTGAAACAATTGAAAGACCTGCTTTCAAAATGAGAATAAGAACAATTTATAAAGATAGAACCGAAAAGACAGAAGTGCTTCCTATATCACTCATCACAGCAGCTTTTGAATTACCAAAAGAGACAAAAGATACAAAAATTAAAGATTTAAGTATTAGGATTTTAAATTCTAATAGAAGGATTCTTTATAAAGCTCCTCTTATTAAAAGAAAAAGCAATGCTAAAAAAAACAGATGAAGAAAGAAGAAGATGAGATTGACAAAAATTATTGGAAAGGGATTAAATAAGTTATGAAAATATTTTTGTTAGGATTGGTTATTATACCTTGCAGTTGTATATTAAAAAATCCAAATCCACCAAAACCTATTGTCTATCCTGATAAGGATTTACAAGAGATTAGTATTAATAGTCAATATGATCCTTTAAAAAAAGAATTTAGATATGCAGGATCAAGCTATTGCTACAATAAAGAGAAAAACAAGGAACCTATTTTTGATAAAAATTTTAAAGTGCGTATTTATGATAAAACTGGTAAAATACTTGCAGAAGATTTTTTAAGGCTTAGACAGGATAAATCTGAGCATGATCCTGTATTTTATGTGGCAGCCTATATTCCTTATTATGAAGAAAGTAGTGTAATTCTGACTATAAAATTGGAGGACAAAAAAGAAATCCTTCTTAGTAAATTTGGAAATATTGATTCTCAAAAAAAATTAAGGGAAGAAAGTGTAATTAAAGATCATCCTCTTCGTAGGGAAATGGTTGTATATGATGAAAAAACAGAATGCCATTATCCACCTTATCACCCTTAGTAAATTTAAAAATATTGTAAATTCTACATTTTTAACGGATAAATCTGTCTAAATATTGACAAATAACAGGTTTTTTTGTATTTAATTCTAGCATCAAGTTTGCATAGATAGGTAAAGTTATGAATGAGAATTTTCAAGAAATCCTAAGAAATTATGTTTCAGATAGAAAAAAGAAGAATCCTTCAACAAGTGAAAATTCTCTTTCAAGAGAATTTGGTGTCTCTTCTACGACTTTTAATAGGCTTTTAAATGGTTATTCTGAACCAAGTTTAGAAACTATTTTAAAAATTAGTCGTTTTGTTCCTGAAGTTGAAAAGTTTATACCTAGAGATTTAAGACCTATGCAAGTTGCAACACAAAGAAGAAATTTTAATCCTTTAGAGGAATCTGTTGAGACTCTGCTTTATGACAAATACTCCTATTTATGTTGGGTTTTATCTTTTTCTGAAAAAGGCATTACAGAAAAAGAAGTTCAAACACATTTTGGAGAGTTAGCTCTTGATGGTTTGAAAAGTCTTGAAGAAAATAAAATTATAAAAAAAAATGAGAAAGGTTATTATAAAGTTATAGACCGAAGTAAAGACACCATTCTTTCTTTTAAACTTATAAAAAATCATTTGATGTTTTTGGTTGAGCAATACAAACCTTCTGATTCTAATAAAAATTATGTTCATTGTTGGACGGAGTTTCTCAATGAAAAAGGAATGAAAAAAGTTATGTATCTTCATCAAGAAATGCATAGAAAGATACAAGAAGTTCTTGATGACGATGAGTGTAAGGGAGATATTCCTGTTTTTTCCATTGGTTGTAGTGATAGAATTGGAACATCAAAACAAAAAGGAGATACAAAATGAAAACAATTTTAATATTTTTTACTTTTATTGTGCCAGCTTTTGCTGTGGCTCAAACAGGATATAACAATTTTAGTATAAAGTCTTATCCAACTCATCAGTTAAGACCCTTTAATGTAAATCATAAAATGGATAATAAATTTGCTTCTCTTATCACAGAAAGCAATTTTGTATCTTCATTGATAGAAAAACAAGTAAAAGAACTTCCTCTTTCAAATGCTAAAGTTAATGAAATTCAAAAAATGATCAATAATAATGATATTTTGATTTATGCTCCTCATTCTTATTTAGAAAAAGAAGTAGAGTATAAATGGTTTGTATATGAAGTTTTAGCATCTATGCCAGGTGGGGGTGGTGGTGGCCCATATCAGCCTGTGAAATAATTTATATTATAAATTTATTCTGTGAGTGTTTTTAGTATTATTGGCAAAGTATTTGACAGCCTAGTAGTTAACTTCAAAAATTTTTTTAAAATTGAGATTAACCAAAAAAAATCTACGTCCACAATCCAAAATACAAATCTTATTATTCTTAATCCTTCTTCAACAAAAGAAATTATAGAATCATTACCACAAACCAGAAAAAACAATGTAACTGATGTATTTTTAAAAGCAACAAAAAATGTAAATAAAGAAAATATTAAAAATATGGAACCAAGTTGGGTAGGAAATTTTATAGATAAATGTAAAGATGTAAGTGAAGAAGATTTAAAACAAATTTGGGCTAAAATTTTAGATGGAAAAATAAATGGAACAACCAATACTTCTAAAAGAACAATGTCAGTTCTTAGCAATTTAACTTCTGAAGAAGCTAATCTTTTTCATAGATTCTTAAAATATAGTATAGATGGTTGTATATTTTATACAGACAAAATAAATCAGACACTTCCAAGTTTTCCATTTCATCATGAAATTTCTATATTAGTTGAAGCTTCTTTAGTTATGCCATTCAACGTAATGGAAGGAAAACCTGTTACACCTGATATTACTTACAATATAGCAAGAATAGGTTCCTACTATGGTTATATGCTATATGTAACTCCTAAACCTAAAACAGAGGATGTATTACCAGATTTTCTCTTTTTAACATGCTCCGGAAGAGAATTAGCTAAATTTGTTCATCATGAACCAGATGAGATATATTTATCTAGTTTATCTAAATATTTAAAATTAAAAGGATATCAATTAAAAAAGAGTAAATTAAATAATGGACAATTTAAATTTAACTATTCTGATAAAGACAATATAATGTAGATTTACTTTATAGAGTTCCTTTTATTCATCCCATGATGAGATGAAACTCTCTATTTTTATCCATTTATCCCTTCTTGGTTCAACACACGTAGGGTTGATTTAACCCCTACCCTTTCTTTTTATTTTTTTATTTGTAATTCTCACAAGTCCAAGAAAAAAGGAGTTTGTGATGAATTGTTTTAAGATTATTTTTTTAAGTTTAAGTATTTTTTCTGTTAGCTGTGCAGAATTACAAGAACTAGGTTTTAAGGATGAAATTGTAAAAAAAGAAGTTCAACCTGTAAAACTTACAGGTGTTCATACAATAGAAAGTTTTTTGAAAGCAATGGCTTTCGCTGGAAATGATAATTTAATTTTAGGAAGTTATTTTGAATTAAGAATCAAGTATTTTGAATCTCCAGACATCAGTTTTATGCCTCTAACTATAGAAAGAGGAGCTAGAATTGTTATTGAAAGAAGACCTAAAAATCATTCTAACGAATGTATAGGAGGTCGCTATGGAAAACATATCAAATAAAATTTTATTTATTTGTCTTTTCTTTTTGGTGGGATGTGCCAATTTGAGACATAAAGAAAAAATACTTGGTGCAGGAATTTTAAGTTTTGGAATAGGAAGTGCAGTTGGTTACACACATAAAGAACAAAAAGTCAAAAACGCACTTTTATATGGAGGAGGGTTAGGTTTTCTAGCCCTTCTTCTTTCTTCATCTTTCTTTAGTGAAGAAGAAACAATCAAAGACCTTGAAAACAAAATTAAAGTTTTAGAAGAAGATTTTGGTCTAACTTATGAGGGAAATAAAATCAAATTCTTAACAGGTGGAAAATCTTATCTTACTGAAAAAAATATTCCAAAAGAATTTAAAGAATTTATTGATTTTGGGCAATGGTCTTTATACGAACTTCAAAAAGATTATGGAAATAAGGAATGGGTTTTCGTTGGAAATAACAGATTGATAAAGGGAAATAAAATGTTTGAACTAACGGGAGCGAAAGTTAAGGAGGAGCAATGAAAATGTTATTTAAAATTAGGGATAAATTCTTATCTCTTATAGATTACGGGTTAAGTCTTAGAAAAGAAGACTCTAATAGAGATATTACACTTAAGATTTTAAGTCTTTTATTTATTTTGAATATTACTCTTAGTTGTTTGGTCAGTTTTATTCAAATCATTTCTTTTTTGTTTATGGATATTAAAGTCCTCATTGGATTAACTCTTACTTTAGTGATTTGTTTCATTTTTAAACCAAATGTTTTTTTAAAATTAAAGGAGATTTTATGAAAAAAGATTTTATTTATTTTTATTTGTTTTTGATAATTTACTCAAATTCTATTTTAGCTCGTGACTTTCTTCATTCTGTGGAAGAAGCAAGTTCAAGTTTAAAAGAAATTATAGCTGTTGTTGGAGTTTTAGCGTTGATGGTTTCAGGTGCAACTTTTTATTGGTCTAAAAGAGTTGGAACAGAACGACTTATGAGTGCTGTTATTGGAACTGTGGTTTTCGCCTCAGCAGGAGCTTTATTTAGTCTGTTTTATTCTATTTTCAATTAAAAGATATTTTAATGTATAAACCCTCTCACACTTTAAATATCAAACCTAATTTTTTTGGTCTAACTTTAGATGATTTACTTTTTTTAAGTATAACTTATAGTCTTTTACAAGTTTTGTTTTTAAGCCTTGGTCTTGAGATTTTAGCTATCTTTTTTGTTTTCTTAATAGCCTTATTTTTAATTCCAATTCGTTTAAAATTTAGAAGAGGGATTATAAGAGATTATTTAAAGTTTAAGATTCATTGTCTCATCAACGGAAATTTTTATGAATGATAGAAAAAATTTTTGGATTTTTGAGAATGGCATTGTTGGAACAAGTTTTACATGCAATGGATTAGACTTAGAATTGGAAGATTTAAAAAGTTTAGAAAATCAGTTAGATAGTTTTTTAAAATCTCTACCTGATAATTTAAGAGTAAGAATTAGTCTTTTTCAATCTTGGAAAAAAGAAAATAATTTTAAAACAGATAGAAGTTTAGATTTAGAAGACAGAGGTTTTGTTTTAAATAAGAGACTCATTCATTTTGAAAATAAAAGAAAACTATCTTTAAAAGAAATTTTATTTAATAAGGAAGAAGCAGTTAGAAGTCGTGAAAAAGAAATTCTAGAGAGTTTAAACAATAATTTTTTAGAAAAATTAAAGTCTCTACCTATAAAAGACTTTAAGGAATTTTATCAAATAAATAGACCTTTTAAAATTATTCCTATTGGATTAAAAACAAATAAAGATTTTGTTGGTGTATTAAAATTAAAAAATACATCAAGTCATCTTATCTCTTTACACACTTTAGCATCTAGCCTTGAAAATATTCCAAAGCCTTTAGAGTTTCATATTTTATTTGAGAAATTAGGAAATTTTGAAAGTGATAAAGTTTTAAAGCATAAGTCTAAAATTGAAGAAGAAGGACGAGGGAGGGTTGCATTTGAAAAATATAAAGAATCACAGCTTAGTCAAACTAAGGTTATACTTGGTGGAGAAAATCTTTATCGTTTTGAAGTTCATATTGTGATGAGAAGAAAACAAGGAAAACATCTTGTAAGAGATTTAAACCTTGCTCAAAGATTTTTAAGCTCTCTTGGGACTTTTAGTGAGGAAAGTGTTGGGGCTTTACCCTCTTTAAAAGCTTTAGTTCCAAGTGGCAATTTTCATACAAAACTTTTGGAATTAAGTTCTGTTTTGAAGTGTTTTTTGCCCCTTTATTCTTTTGGTCAAAGCACCTTTAAAGATGAAGCCTTAACTTTCCAAAGGAAAGACTTAAGTCTTGATAGTTTTAACCCATTTTCACCCTCTTATTCTAATCATTCGGGCATCATAATAGGCAAAAGTGGTAAGGGTAAGTCTGTATTCATCAATCTTCTTGTAAAAGCACTTCATTTTGACAATAAAGCACATATTTTCTTAGTTGATGTCAAAGGGTCACATACAAAAACCGTGAGATTTTTGGAGGGAAAAACTCATAATATAGACATTACAAATTCTTGTGGATTAAATCCTTTCAGATATTTAACAACAAACAAGGATAGGATTGAAATTTTATCAGATTTTATAGAAAAACTTCTTTTAGAAGATAAAGAAGTTTCCTTAGATGTAAAAGATAAAATTCTTTTAGATCAAAGTTTAATCAAATTTTCAAAAAGTAATACTGAAAAAACTTTAGATCATTTTTATCAAATGTTTAATCATCCAAGAAAGATTCATTTATCAAAATGGATTAAAGGAAGTTTAAATGAATTTATTTTTAATGGAAAAACTAATGATTTAAACAATAGGCTTTCTTATTTTAATTTCAAAAATATTAATACGGCTTCAAACTCACAAATTGGAAAAGCCATTATAGCAGCTATAATGGCTGAATTTTCAATCAAGCTATTAACAAAACAGCCAGATGAAAAGTTAATTTTTATATCAGATGAAACACCTTTCTTTATTAAGAACTCCTTTCAAACTTTCTGTCTGCTTTCTAAAAATGTAAGAAAACTCTATGGTTCATTGATTCTAGTAGCTCAAAACTCAAGGGATTTAATTATAAATAATAATCCTTCTTTAATAGATAATTCAGAATTTAAGTTTTTGTTTTCTTCTGACGGATTAAAAGAAAAATTTATGGAAACTTTTGGTTTAAGTTTAGAAGAATATAATAAGATAAGAAATCTTCAGATGATAAAAGGAGATTACTCTTCTTTTCTCTTAAAAGATTCTATAGGTTCAAGAGTGGGATTTTTAAGACTCTCAAAAAGAGAGTATTTAAGGTCTAACACGGATCCTGAATTTTTAACAAAAATTCAAAAATTACAAAGTGTTTT
Organism: Bdellovibrionales bacterium; assembly: GCA_963692945.1. Classification (GTDB taxonomy): domain Bacteria; phylum Bdellovibrionota; class Bdellovibrionia; order Bdellovibrionales; family UBA1609; genus JACOND01. Next base: position 843,476 of record OY843585.1, on the reverse strand, counting down.
GAAAATCAATGAAGATAAAGCTTTAGAGGTGATGAGTTATGTCTAAAATGTTTGTTTTACTTTTAATTGTTCCCTTACACTCAAAGGCTTTTATCTCAGGTGTTTTAGATATTAAAAAAGAGATAAATAGTTATGTCTTACAAGCAAAAGAGGGAAGATATTTTCTTAAAGAATTAGAAACCTTTAAAAAATTAGAAGAAGAGATTTTCAAATATGAAGAAGAATTAGAAAATTTAAGTAAAGAATTAAAAGCATTAGAAGAGATAGGCTCTTATGTTGAAGATTTAAAAGATTTCACTCCAAATAAAAAATCATCCTTAAAAAATAAAATGAAATTTTTTAATGATTATATAAAAAGAGCTAAAAGTTTTTTCAATGTTTTGGAAACAATAATTTTAGATAATGACTCTATTATTGCAAGTCAATCTTTTGAAACCAATAGAGTCTTAAGAGCTTTGTTAAAGGAATCTCAAGCGAAAGACATTAGAGACTTAAGAGAAAAAGTCTCTCAAAAAAGAAAAAAGATTAAAAAAGAAGGAGAAAAAAAAGAGTTTGTTAAAAATCAATATGCTTATATGAATAAGCATCAAAAAACTTTAAAATTTAATACTTTTCATCCTTTTAAAAGAAAAAAAGAATCTTTTAAAAAAAAGAGAAAGAAATTTTTAGGAGTTTTTTAATATGACAAGTTTTCCTTTAGACAGTCTTATTCTAAATAAAATTGTAGAAGTTTTTAATCAAACAAGAAGTTACATATTGCTTCTTTTTCCATTGGCTTTTTTCACAAGGATTTTATTGAATTTTCTTTTATTTAAAAATTCAGAAGATTTCATCAATATCTTAAAAGACACTCTTCTTTTAGCTCTTGGTCTTTTTTTCTTCACTGATATTTTAAAACTAACTCTTCAAATTCCCTACTTTGTTGCAAGTGACTTATCTATTTCTTATTCAGAAATAAAACTTGAAGGAGGGTTTTTTTCTGAAAAACTTAAGCATTTAACAGATATGATAGGGATTATCTGTTATTGGATTAGTTTTTCTATTTATATGGTCATTGTTTGTCTTTTGGGATTTTTTTCAGGTTACATCTTGTTTTTAGGAACAATGTTTAGAATGTATAATATGCTTAAAGTTTTCTTTTTACTTTTGTTAGTGGCAGGTCTTTGGCCATTGATTTGGCATTCTATAAACTTTGCTGTTTTAGTGATTGCTGTAAGCGATAACGCTTTTTCTAATAATGTGATTGTTAGTTCTGCAAGTATTGCTAAAGTCTTGCTTCCCCTTTGGGTATTTAGCAAAATATCTCAAATACAAATTGGAAATAAACTAAAACAAACAGCTTTTTTAAGTTCTAGAGGATTAAATAAAACTTTAAGTTTATTTAGAAATGAGAATCATAAAAAATTAAATTCCAATTTTCAAGAAAATGTAAAATTAAGCTCTATTGAAGCCAATTCGTTTGAAGAAGAATCTCAGGAAAATCAATTAGAAATGGACATCAATGAAGACACTAGAATTAGACTTGAAGATCACTCTTTATTGAATAATGAAATTATTAAAGATACAAAAAATGAAAATTATAATTTGTTTAATGAAGATCACAATCAGTTAGATTTTGTTTGCGAGGATAAAAATACATCGCCCCCCGCAAAAGAAGAAAAAGAATCTTTTATAAAAGAGCATAGAGAAGAACACAATGAGGGTCAAGATGTTGATATTTAAACTATATAAAAAAGAATTTATTTTATCTAGTTTGTTTATTTGTTTATTTTTATGGGCAAGCTTTATGAGTATTTTAATTTTTAATCAAAAAAATGAGATTTTAGTTATTACAAAAGATAGAGGTTTTTTTGAAGTCTTAAAAAAAGAAAAAGAAACCAATTTAGAAGTTCAAAATTTTCTTAGACATTTTATAGGTCTTTCACTCAATTTTGATAAAAATTCTTATGATAAAAATATATCAAAAGCAGGTGATATGATGTCAGATGCTTTATGGAATAAACAAAGAAAGGATTTTATAAAAACTAGTTTTTATATCAAAGAAAATCAAATCATACAAACAACGCAGATTATAGAGGTTAAAGAAATTACAGATAGAACTTATGAAATAAAAGTTGAAAATATTAAATTTAAAAAAGGAAAAACAGATAAAAGTTTTAAAAAATTAGTCATTCATTTATCAAACAATCAAAGAAATTATAAAAATCCTTGGAGATATTATGTATCTGATATTAAAGTTAAGTAGTTTATTTCTTATAGGATTCTCATCTTATGGATTTAAAAGAGTCAATAGAGTTATTTTAAAAGAAGATAGTGCTTTAAGAATCTATCTTTCAGCAGGAAGAATCTCTGTTTTACAAGTCCCTTGTGAGATCAATAAGGTTTTAGTAGGTTCCCCTAATGATTTATCTGTTTCTATGGGTAAAAAAGAAATTCATCTTCTTTTAAAAAAATGGAAATCTCAGCCTACAAATCTTTTAGTTAAATGTAAAAAATCTTACTTGATATTTGATATTGTTCCTTCAAAAATCACACATAATGATTTAGTTGAAGTGTTATTTCAATCTAAAATAAAACATCCTCAAATAAAATCTTTTTCCCATTATAAATCTATAAAAATCAATAAATCTAAAGATATAAAAAAAATCCTTAAAAGCTCTTGGAGAATCAAATGATAACACTTTTTTTATTAAGTTTTTATGCTCACTCTGAAATCATTTTTAATCTTAAAAATCCTATAGTAAAAGAGAAGAAGAAAAAAGACTCGTCTTTTGTTATGAAAAGAACAGGGTTTAAATTTAATGAGAATTTCTTAATTCACTCTAGTAGCACTCTTTTTAAAAAAGGAACAATTTTAAAAGGTTATATGGAAAAAGAAGTTTTTGCTACAGACAAAACGGCTCTTCCAGTTTATGTAAAAGTTTATAAACCTAAATCTTTATTTCTTGGTGAAATAAAAGCTTTACAAAATACAAGCAACGCTCTTGTTTCTTTGAATAAAGTTCTTTTAAATGAAAAAACAATTCCTATTGATGTTTTTCCTATTATTTTACAAGGAGATAAAAAAGAAGCTTTTTTAAAAGAAATACTTCTTAATTTCTTCTTAGAATTACCAAAAAACTTAAGTTTTTTGTTTAAAAGGTCTTTTCATTTTTTTGATAGTCAAAAAATAAACCTTATAGAAAAAGAGAAAAAAGAACTTAGTGAGTATTTAGTTATCAAACAAACTAAACCTATAAAAATCATCATAAAATAAAGGAGGATGTTATGGAAAAAGATAGTGTTATAAAATTCAATGTAACTTCTAAAGACAAAGAAAGGCTTAAAGAAATAAGTGATAAATTGCTTGTTAGAGGTTGGAAAAAAAGACCTTCTCAAATAAGGAATCTTCTTTTAACAGAGTTACTTTCAAATTTAACTCCTGAAATGGAACAAAAATTTATAACAAAGTATACTCCTATAGAATTTCTTTTATCCAATGCTTTAAAAAATCCAAAAACAAAAATTAAAATTGAAAAACTTTTAAAAGAAGAAAGTAAAAAAAGAGGGTTAAATGATTTTAAGTGAAAAAGAAAAAGATATTATTCATTTTGTAGGCAATCAAGAATTTTGTTTTTTATCTGATATAAGAAAGAAATTTTTTAGAAGTGACTCAGCTTGTTCGCAAAAAATATCAAAACTTAGAAATAATGATTTCTTGTCTATGATAAGAGTCAATCAGACAAAACTGAAAAGTCTTTTTTCTCAAATTCCTTCAAATAGAAAAATCATCTATTTAAACAAAAAAGGTTTGAGAAAAATTCATAAAAAAAGAAGACCCTCTTTTTATAAAGCAACTCATCAAGTTTTACTTTTTCAAGTAAAAGAAAAACTAGAACGTCTTTTAGAACAAAAAGGACTTTATGAAAATGAACTAAAAAATTTGAAAGGTACAATATATGAAAGCTTTGAGGAACCTTATCCTGATTTTGTTATAAAAGGAGATAGTTATAAATTAGCTGTTGAGTTGGAACTTAATTTAAAAAGTCTTGATAGATATGAGAAGAAAATTGCTAGCTATTTAAGGTCTTCTTATACTCATATCCTTTATATTGTTTTAAAAAAGAAGATGAAAGATAGTCTTTTACAAGTCTTTGAGTATCAAGACTCATTTGCTGTGACTTACTACAACTATTTAAAACAGCCTTATTCTCGCTATCACGGAAACTTTAACCTGAAGGAATGGGTCAATGGACAGCTTTAAAAAAGAAAGAGAGTTAAACCCGTTTGAAGAACTTTTTGAGGGGATATTTAAACTCTTAACAAATGCTCTTGAAATTTTAATTGATTTACTTTTAGAACTTTTAAAGTTTTTTTGGAGTTTATTTTTTAATTTGATTAAGAAACATATTTTTAAACAAGAAATTAAAAAAGATATAAAAAAGATCACAGAAGAGGATTTAGCGGCAAAAAATCTTAACTTTAAAAATTTAGAAACTATTTTTAAAGATAAGAACAAAACTCCTATTGGTTTAAGTCTAATAGACAAAAAACCAATATGTTTAGATTTAAAAGCAAGGTGTGAACATACAATCGTCACAGGAGCAACGGGAGTTGGAAAAACAACTCTTTTAAAAACTTTACTTAATCATTCCTTAAAACACAATCATCCTGCAATTATCATAGACCCAAAAGGGCAAAAAGAAGACACCTTAGAGATAAGAGAAAAGGCAAAGCTTTATAGAAAAAAAGATGATTTCATTCTTTTTTCTCTCTCTTTTCCTAATGAGAGTTGTTCTTATAATCCTTTGCAAAATGGAACAGCAGAACAAATTAAAGCTCGTTTGATTGACGGACTTTATTTTGAACATTCTTACTATAGAGCTCAGAGTGCCTTATGGCTTAGTGCTATTTTATCTACACTTAAGTTTTTAAATAAGACTATTACTTTTAATTTATTAAGAAAACTTTTATCAGATAAAATTTATATTGAATTTCTTAATAAAGAAATAAAAGCATCTAAGAGTGATAAAAAAAGTGATATGCTTCTTTTTTTAAACTCTACTCTTCAAATTAAAAAGGAAGATTTAGCAGGGCTGTTAGCCCAAATATCTTCTTTTGATAGTCCTAGATTTTCTGAGATTTTGTCCCCAAAAAGTGATAGCTTGAAACCTAATCTTTCTTTATGTGATGTTCTTCAACATAAAAAAATTGCCTATTTCCAGATGAACACAAACGGCTATGGAGGTTTATCTAGGTCTATTGGAAAAATGATAGTGCAAGATTTAAAAGTTCTATCTAACCAAATTCAATGTGGTCAAAGAACTTTTGATTATGATTTTTGTCCCATTTTTATTGATGAGTTTGGGTCATTTGCAACCTCTGACTTTGCAGATTTTTTGAAAATGGCAAGATCTTCTCGTATGGCTCTTCATCTTTTTTTTCAAGGACTTTCAGACTTAGATGTGGTTAATCTTGAGTTTAAAAATCAAATTTTAGGGAACACAATTTATAAAATTTTGTTCCGACAAGATATTCCAAATGATGTAGAAGTTTTTTCCGAAATGGCTGGAACTTTTAAATCAAACAAGAAAACTTATCAATTAGAAGATACCAATTTAAATGAAGAGCTAACTGGAAAAGGTAGTTTAAGAGAAGTTCGGGAAATGAAAATTGAGTTTGACGTATTTAAAAGATTGTCTATTGGTGAAGCGATTTTGATTGATAAAAAAAGACACAGGGAGGATTTGTTTAAAGTTTGGTTAACCCATTAAAAATCTTACATTGGAACTAAAGTTACTACTAAAATACTTTTTTTAAGATTTTTTATAACCAATTAAAAACACTAAAGTTTTAAGGATACCCACTCCTGACCACCCCCACTCATCTTGCGATAATTGAGGGTGGTCAGGAGGTGGGTTGGGAGTGTGGTTGGTGTGGTTAGTGGTTGGGTGAGTGAGTAAGGAAAGAGTGGAGGGAAGATTAAGTTTAATTAAAACAAGGAGGATAAAATGTAAAAAGTTAAAGATAAAAAAGAAGGAAAAAAAAGAAACCATAATCAAAACAAAGGAGGAAATTATGGGTAATGTAGGAGGCGTAAAGCCAAACAAAAAAATAAGTCAACCGATATATGACATTGTCAGTGGTGAGAAATACACAGACAAAAAATCAAATGATGAGAAGATGAGTTTTACTCGTGTTGGAGCTTGTTGGAGTAGAAAAGACAAAGACGGGTTTTACATCAAATTAAAACTCCAAAATCAGTCAGGGGAATATTTTCTTTTACCCCGAAAAGGTAAATCTGATTTGAATGAAAAAACTCCGTTTTAATAATGGAGAAATGAGATTATAAGCCTCTTATATTAGGGGCTTATAAAACTCTTCAAGATGCTGGAGGTTTTATGAAAGATAAACAATTAGACCTTATGACTCAAAGTGATAATTTATTGTCTAACTTAGAGAAAAAAGATAAGATAAATAAATCTCAAACAAGAGATATGCTCTTTGACAACTTAATATCAGTAGAGGAATTAGCAGTTATTTTCAGATTGGCTCCTCAAACTATTCGTAACTGGATAGCTTTAAAGAAGATTCCTTACGTCCAAATTGGACGAAAGAAATTCTTTAGAGAAAGGAGTTTAGAAAAGTGGTTAAACCAAAAGGAGAAACCACATGGGAATAACTAAAAGAAATTACAAAGTAAAAAATCAAAAAAAATCAATCATTTCATATCGTGCTGAAGTTTATATAGAGGGAGTTCGTGTTTCTACAAGAACTTTCACTACAAAAAGAGAAGCTATGCTGTGGCATGAAAATGAAAAGCATAAGTTTACATCTAGTCCGACAAGTCTTAACGACCAAATGAAGTTTAGGGAGTGCGTAGATAAGTTTTTAAAAAATGCTAAAGTTCGCATTACGAAATATTCTTTTCAAAAGTACGAACAACACTCAGTTTATTTTTACAATAGCCCTTTAGCAGATGTAAAAATGTCAGAGATCAAAGGAGTAAAAATTATTGAATGGATTGATTGGTTAAAACAAAAACCAACGGCTAAATGTAAAAAAAGAAATAATTTTGTTATAGAGTTAAAAAGTTTAACAGCTATTTTAAATTGGTATAGGAATTTTTTAAATGAAGATTTTAATGTTCCTATCACTAAAAAACATAAAGAGTATTGTTTTTTAAGACACAAAAAACCAAGAAGACCTGATTATTATATTAAACCAAAAGACGCTAAGAGATGGGTTGAGTGGCTTAAAGAAAATAGAAGCAATTATGTTTATTACAAGCTTGCAACTTTTATGTTACTTACAGGCACAAGAGTAAGTGAAGCCTGTGGCTTAAAATGGGATGCTGTAGATTTAGAACGAGGCTCTATTCAGATTGTAAGACGTGTTGGTTGGGATAGAGTGACTAAAACTCCTGAATTGGATGATGTTACAAAAACTTCTCAATCAACAAGACTACTTATCCTTCCAAAGAAATTACAAGATATGCTTAAAGATATGAGAAAAGAAACTCAAAATGACTTAGTCTTTACAAACAGCAAAGGAGGACTTTTAAAGTATAACGCTATTCAATCAGCTTTCAATGCTGGTTTTGTAGCATTAAAACTTCCTTGGCGTTCAACTCACATCTTAAGACATACATTTGCAACGATTGCTTTAATGGAAACAAAAAATCTTTCTGCAGTTCAAGCAAGCCTTGGTCACACAGAACAGAAAGTAACTCAAAAGTATGCAAAGACTATCGCTCTTTTGAGTTCAGATACAGGAGAGAAAACAGCTTCTGCAATTTTTCAAGATAGTTAAAAAAATAAAAATACTTATTGATTCAAAAAAAATCACGCCAAAATCACGCCAAAAGCCATTTTGAAGACATGAAAGCCTTGTATTTAAAGGAGTTTTTCTAAAAATGGTGCCCACGGAGGGAGTTGAACCCCCACACCAAAAAAGGTACTAGATCCTAAGTCTAGCGCGTCTGCCAGTTCCGCCACGTGGGCTTATTCTAATTTCTTAACTCTTTTGAAAATAGTAAGTCATCCCAACTCCACTCATTCACAAAAACTATCATTCTAAACTTTTAACTTCTTCCTCTAAAATTTTTCGGTAGGCCGCTGGACTTAACAAACTAGCCAGTTCCCCTTCCTTTGCAATTTCAACACGAATCAACCAACCCTCATCCATAGGATTATCGCTAATCAATCCTGGAGTAAGACTGTTATTGATTTCTACAACCTCTCCTGAAACAGGCATATAAACATCACTAGCACTTTTATTGCTTTCCACACAGCCAAAGGCTTGACCTTTCTCAAAGAATTGTCCTTTTTGAGGAAGTTTCCAACTCACAATCTCACCCAAGCTATCTTGAGCATAATAACTGATACCAATAGTGATAGAGTTTTTATCATCTAAGGAAACCCACTCGTGAGTTTTTGTATAATAATAATTATCTTCTGGCACCATAAGATGCCTTGGCGTTTCTTCAATACTCATTTTCTATTCTCCTTTTTTAAAATGGGTCTTGATACAATATGAGCCTTTACTTTAGAACCTCTAATATCCACAAGACAATTTTTTTCCTGACTTTTTATATAAGCTAATCCTATCATTTTCTCAAGACTCGGAGATTTAGCACCACTTGTCACTTTTCCAATAGATACACCCGTTTCTGATAATATAGGACAACCCTTCCTCGGAACACCTAAAGGTTCTTCCATAATAAACCCCTTTAATCGCTGTTGAATGTCATTTTGTGACCCTTCTTTTTGTTTTAAAAGTGCCTCTTTCCCTATATAACTTTTAGGATTTTTCATCACCCAAGATAAGCCCGATTCTAAAAGACTATAAGATTCATCAAAATCCTGACCCGATAAAAGATAGGCCATTTCAAGTCTTAGAGTATCTCTTGCTCCTAAACCTATGGGTAATATAGAAAAATCAGAACTTTTTTTTAAAAATCTCTTCCAATCCTCCGCACACTGTTGCCAAGGGATATAAATTTCAAATCCCTCTTCTCCCGTATAGCCTGTCCTAGAAAAAATACAACCTTCTTGAAATTCAAAATGAAATTTTTTGATAGAATAAAAATCAATAGAAGGAAAAACTTCCTGACAAAGTTTTATAGATGTTGGACCTTGAACAGCTATCATTCCCCAAGAAGAACTCTCATCTTGAATTTCCACTTCTTGATGATTTCTATGAGACTCCAACCATTGTTTATCCTTATCTTTTGTAGCTGCATTAACACATAAAAGATAATCCTCGGCTTTCGCGAAACAGTAAATAATTAAATCATCAATCAACCCACCTTTTTCATTACAAAAAACAGAGTATTGTGCTTTTCCTTGAGTTAAAGATTGAACATCACTAGGAACTAAAGTTTCTAAAAAAGCGAGGCTATCCTTACCCTTGATACGAATTTCCCCCATATGAGAGACATCAAAAAGCCCTCCATGCTTTCGGACATTGAGATGCTCCTCTCTAGGACTAGAGTAAGAAAAAGGCATCTTCCAACCTGCAAAAGAAATCATTTTTGCACCTAGTTGAATATGAGATTCATACAAAGCCGTCTTGTTCATAAACTCTCCTTCATAAATTGCTCCGCCAAATGAAAAGTATTTTCTAAAAGCATGGCAATTGTCATAGGGCCAACACCTCCTGGCACAGGTGATAAAGCTTTCAAATGATTTTCTAAACCCTCTGAATCCACATCCCCAACGAGATAGGTTTTAGAATCTTGAACCACTCTATGGATTCCTACATCCACAACAACAGCCTCTTTTTTAAAATCCTTTTTAGAAAGCAAAGATTTCTTCCCTGCACAAGCAATAACAATATCTGCTTGAGAACATTCTTCTTTCAAATTTTTAGTTCGTGAATGGCAAACCGTCACAGTGGCTTGATGATAAAGAAGTTGCTGAACCATAGGAAGACCAACAATTTGACTACGCCCTACAACAACAGCTTTTTGACCTTCTATGGAAATTTTATAATGTTTTAAAAGTTTTATAATACCTAAAGGAGTGCAAGGAACAACTCGCGGTCTATTAGACCATAAAAGAGCTCTATTTTCTAAAGTCAAACCATCCACATCTTTTGCAGGGTCTAAACAAGATAAAACCTCCTCTTCTTTTAATGAAGAGGGTAAAGGCAGTTGAATGAGCACTCCATGAAACTGAGAATCTTTATTGAACTCTTCCACCTGTTTTTTTAAATCCGAAATCTTTACATTGGCTGGAAAATTTTTCAACTTAGAATGAAAACCTATATTTGAACATTGCTTCAATTTTTGACGAACATACACATGGCTTGCCGAATCATCGCCGACTAAAAGAACAGCCAAACCCGGAACTACAGAGTGTTTTTTTTGAAACTCTACAACCCGAGATTTTAAACTCTCAAGAATAGAAAAACTTAAAGATTTACCGTCTAAATGGATCATAATAAAAAACTCTTCCAACATAGCCTTTTCTAAATATTAATTCAACTCAAAATCCTTTTTTATAGACTTCCAAATCCAATCAATATATAGATGGACTATGGTTCAATCTGAAAGTTTAACAAGAAAAAAAGTTCTACAACTTAAAGAGATAGAAATCTTCTACAAGATCATAAAAAAATACAATCTAAGAGAAGAAGCCTATAAAAGTCTTTTAAAAGTCTATATCAAAGACAAAAGAGAAAAGACTCAAATCAAATCCTCTTCTTGATTTTGTTAAAAACTGACGAATTCCGAACAAGCCTACAATTTTCTCAATAAAAACCTAAAAAAACCCAGTGTTTTATCTTTTTATTTTGCAAAATAGAGTTTTAAAACTTAGGAGGTTTTATGCATTTTTCTTTCAACACAAAAACAAATTCAATCCTTTTCTTTATAAAAAAAAGAAAGGATAAGGCTCTTTCTCTCATAATAAAAAAAACTTATAAGACTCTTTTTCTTGTCATGGATAAAATTTTAAGAGCCTATTATCTTTTCAAAAATTTTTCTTTTTTCAAAAACCTTTCTTTTTCAAAAAAAATAAACCAAAAAGGACAGGGTTTGATTGAATACCTCATACTCATTGCTCTTATGGGAGTTGCAACCATTGGAATTATGAGAACTCTTAATCAAACGGTCAAAGCTCGTTTTGCAAATGCCATTTATGCACTTCAAGGACGATCACAAAAAGCCAAAACTCAAAGTGTAAACAAAAAAGATTTTCAAAAAAGTGACCTTAGTAATTTCATGAATGGAGCGGCTAGCTCCAAAGAAAAAAAGAAAAAATCAAAAAAACAAATAAATAGAAGAGAAAGGCTGTGAAAATTCAAACTGATAAGTTTATAAAAAACAAAAAAGGACAAGGTGTTATTGAAATGATTCTATTTAGTTTTGCGTTAATTATTTCCATAAATTTTTCTGTGATTTTATTTTGGATATTTGCAAATAAGTTATGGATAGAACATAGCCTCTATCAAGGTCTTATTTGTAGAGCAGAAAAAAAATCAATGACTGTATGCAAACAACAAACTTTAAAAAATATAAAAAGACTAAATAAAACAGGATCTTTTAAGGAGTTGAAACTAACGAATTTTCAAAACGAATGGAAAGGGTCTATAGAATGGGAATTTTTCAAAAAAGTTATTCTTATAAAAAGCCATCTCAATCTCAAAAATTTATAACCAACCAGAAAGGATTTGTTCTTGTGTTACTTATACCTTTTTTTGGCTTAATGATGACAGGTTTATTAGGACTTTCCATAATGAGTCTAGGGATTAAAAATATCACTTTCTCTCAAAAAGTTTGTCTCTTAGAAAACCTATCAACTCAAAAACAATTAAAGATTCTTTTACATAAACTTTTATTTTTAAATAAAAAAGTCCTAACTCTACATAAAAAAAGAAAAATATTAGAATCTTCTTTGGCTTTAGGTCTTACAAAAGGTGTAGCCGCATTAAAAATGCAAATTGCTATCATTAAATTTCAACAAAAAATCTTATCTCATCAACAAAATAGTCTATTAAAGAAAAGTCAAACTGTAAAAAAACACTCTCTTAAAAATCTAAAACAATCTTTGAATAAACCTTACATTCAATCGGTTACAGAAATAAGTTCTTTTAAAAAACCTCTTGCTCTTTCTAAAAGAAAACTCAGTAAAGAGGCGACAACTTATCATCCTCTACCCCATTTTTCTCATCAACAAAAAACCATATTCTCTTGGACAATGAATCCTTTTTTTCCCTTGTATAAATCTAAATTTTCAAAATATCAATGTATAGCCACTTTAGAAAGGAGTCCCACTCAATGGAAAGAAAGACTGTTTCACTAATATCACAGCAAGGTCAAATTTTTATGGAAAGCTTATTTTTCATCTGTTGTCTTTTGGGTTTCTTATTGACTGTCAATCTCTTTCAAGAGTATGCAAATAAAGAAATCAATAAACATAGATTTAAAAAGAATTACAAGAGTCGCTCCTATAAAAAAACAAACTGGCATTCTAAAAAAAATCATTCCTATAAAAAAACAAATTGGCCTTTCAGTCAAAAAAAATTAAGGCCTAATCTATGAAGTACATTTTAAATACATACGCATCTTATTTTATTATGTTAGGAGTGGTTTTAGTGTTATCGGTCATCTCTTATTTTTTATCTTTTCTTAAAAATACAGAAGAAACTACAACAACATCTATAGATTCTCTAGTCCCAAAAGACTTTGTTTTAATACCTATAGATATTTCAAATGGGAAAGACATTATCAATCTCATAGGCTCCCATGGCGTTGTAGATCTCTATTCCTACTCCATAAAAACAGATTTGCCTCAAGAACAAATTGCAAAATTCATTAAAATTTTACCTCCAGAAACAGAAGATAGCCTTTTTGTGGCTTTAATACCTGAAAAAGAAGTAAAAAAACTTTTTGAACATTCTCCACCATTTTATGCTGTTATTCAAAATCCTGAAAAACAAGGTTCACAAATACATAAAAAAAGAGTAAGAAAACCTATAACTCTTATTGAGGAAAATTTTTAAATGAATCCATTAAAGTATTTTATTTTTTATCTTATCTTTGCTTCTCAACCATCACAATCTGATATTTGGGTCAAAGATATAAAAAGCCCTTTCTTTGGCTTTACAAGTCACCTCACTTCTTTAGGTTCAAATCATATTAGTTATGGAAAACATTTATTAAGTTTAAAAAGAGAGGAAACAAAAAAATTCCAACTTAAAGATTTGATTTTACAAGCTCAAGAGCATTACTTATCTGGTGAAATACAGTTAGCACTAGAAGTCTTTGAAAAAATCACTTCTTTAAGTCATTCAGCCGATTGGGATAAAGAACAAAGAAGAATGATTCTTTATTCTTTTTTAAGACGATCTCAAAGTGAAAAAGACATTCCTAAAAAACAAGCTTTGCTCCTGTTAGCAAGTCAATTCACCATGTCTAAATTTACAAAAGATCATCCAGATTATAATTTATTTCCACCTCCTTTACTTCAAAAACTAGAAGAGATTCAAAATCAACAAACTCTTTTATCTCTTCCTTTAAAAAAACTCTTTCCTCACCATGAAATCATTCTCATCAATGGAAAACGGGTTTCTTTGAAAAATAAAACAATCCAAGTTCCAGAATCCTCCTATCGTATAACAGCTTTGAGTTCCTCTCACACTTCTTGGACAAGAGTTGTTCCTATTTCTTATTTGATGACTCAATCTATAAAAACAAATCCTCTCACTTTAGGATATTGCAAAACTTTAAAAGTGAAATCGGAATGGATGAAAAACAATATAAAAATTTTTTACAATAAAGATTGTGAAAATCAAAAACCTCTATGGAAACAAAAAGGCTATAAAGAATCTTTCTCTAAAACCTTTGATAACAAAAATTATAAAGAGGTTCTCACTAAGACCTCTTATAAAAACAAACAGAAAAAATTTAACTTTTTGAAAAAAGATACATCTACATGGCTTATTGTTGGAGGAGCTCTTTTAACAACAGGAATTTTATTATCTCTTACAATAGATAATAAAACCTCTTCCTCTTCAAAAATCTTTTATTAGTTCTACCGAGCTTGTATAACAGGTAGATCACCAGGGTTTGTATTTATATTTGTATTTGGTGTTGAGAGAGTCCCTGCAGAAGGAGCTGTAGCACCAGATGTTCCTAATTGAAACCCAGCATTTACACTTCCTGAACTAGCTCCTAGAATAGAAGAAGAGCCACCCACTCCAGTTGTAGCCACCAAATTGATTTGTTGTTGAATTTTATACATCTCTTGAGTAAGACCAGAAATAACTTGTTGTTTTCTTACTCTTTCTTGCTGAATAGATTGTTGCTTTTCCAACCAAGCTTTTTGGGCGTCCATTTGAATTTGTAGCTGTTGTTGAGCCAGTTGGGCTTGATATTGTTGTTGAGCCAGTTGGGCTTGATAAGCTTGAGATCGTTGAGCAGCGACTTGAGCTTGATATTGAGCATAAGGATTTATACCTCCATTGAAAGGACCTCCCGCTCCATATGGGCTTCCGCCAAATCCACCATAGGGGTTTCCTAAACCTAAGTGAGCTCCTGCTCCAAATCCGCCATATGGGTTTCCGCCAAAACCTCCATATGGGTTTCCGCCAAATCCGCCATAGGGATTTCCTATACCTAAGTGAGCTCCTGCTCCAAATCCTGGTCCAAACGGCATTCCGCCAAGACCTCCTAAACCTAAGTGAGCTCCGCCACCAAATCCGCCACCAAATGGGCTTCCGCCAAATCCACCGCCAAATCCTGGTCCAAACGGCATTCCGCCAAGACCTCCTAAACTTAAGTGAGCTCTGCCACCAAATCCTGGTCCAAACGGCATTCCGCCAAGACCTCCTAAACCTAAGTGAGCTCCGCCACCAAATCCTGCTCCAAATCCTGGTCCAAACGGCATTCCGCCAAGACCTCCTAAACCTAAGTGAGCTCCGCCACCAAATCCTGCACCAAATCCTGCTCCAGGAAATACTCCTGGATAAGCACCTGGAAAACCCCCTTGATAAGCCCTACCGTAAGGGTTTTGATAAGCACCTGCGTAAGGATTCATACCTCCAGTACAAACATAATTACGTCTATTTCCATTTGTTAAACCATACACCGCTTGAGATATAAAAGGGTAAGCTACACCTATACCTGCTAAGGAATGATTGCTAGCTAAGGCTGGTTCACCCTGCCAAGCTCTTAATCTATTCGCCTCTTTTGTAGATCTTCGTCCTTCTCTTGAAGCGTAATGACCTAAAGCAAGCCCTCCAAGTAGAGTTGCTATATGCCCAGCTTTCTGACCCCATGTAAGCTTATTCATTTCACGATATTTTTTTAATGTCTCTAATCTACTATCGCTAATACAATCAATACAACCAGCACTGGCTTCTGTTTCTTCATCATCCTCCTCATCTTCTAACTTTTCCAGCAACTCATCAATTTCAATATGTAATTTATCTTCTTGATTCCTAAATTTTTTCAGCTCTTTTCTATATTTAGCTATCTTTTCATATTTTTCATCTAAGCTTTTCAAAGAATCTTTACACTCTTGAACCTTACTATCATCATCCTCTCGTCCATATTTGTCACAAAATTCGTCTATCTCAATCTCACCATCACCTGTAACAATAGCATTATTATTTTCCCAAGCTGGACATTGCTTCAATGTGTTTATATTAGGAAAACCTGGATCAACAGCTGTTGCTTCAGCAATAGGAATTAAAAAATTCCATCCCAATTCTAAGTAAGTCGCAACTGTCTGATTTGGATTTTTAAAACTATTTAATAAATTTTGAATGGAAATATTTAAAGAATCTATAGCTTGTAACTCATTTGGATTCATAAAAATAATGGTATCGCCATCATCATTAGAATCAGAATCGGCAGTATCATCAGTAGAAGTAGAAGTTACAGGATTAGAAGTAGCAGGATTAGAAGTTACAGGGGTAGCAGTAGCAGGATTAGAAGTTACAGGGGTAGCAGTAGCAGGATTAGAAGTTACAGGGGTAGCAGTAGCAGGAGTAGCAGAAGCAGAAGTTACAGAACTAGGTCCAGTAGAAGTAGAAGTTACAGGACCAGTATAATCAAGATTATCATTAGGATTACAGGAATCTTTATTTACATCATTCCAACTTTCTTTTGGCTCGTCTTTATGTTTAGATTCCATATATTCTAATATTTTCTTAGTAATATCCCTCTTGTCATTATCAGTACGATTTCCTCCCTCTGGTGGAAAAACCTTATCATCATCCAATGAATTCCATAGTTTTCCTCTCAACTTTTCGATACCACAACGTGTACTAATGACTCTACCACAATCAGATTTTCCGTTTATTTCTTTCTCTTCCTTATCTTCTTTACTTTTAATCTCTTCTTCTTTAGATTTTAAATCTCTCTTCTTCTGTCTTATCTGACCTTGTAAGCTATCATCCTCTCCTTGTTGCTGATTTCCAAATAATATCGCCTGCTCCATAGGATCAAAACAGTAATTAGCAAAAGATAAAAAAGGAAAGAAGAAGATGAGAATCAATATATATTTCATAATTTATTCCTTAAGGTTAAAAGCTCTTTAAATAGTATATAAATTTTTTCTATAATCCGAAACTTTAAATAAAAAATAACTCCATTTAATGACTAAAAAACAAGACTTAAGGATTGAATAAATTAAAACCCTTCTACTAAGAAAAAATTTTGCTTTACCGCCAACCAAACTGCCTACCATAAGGATTCACTGATGGACTACAAACAGAAGACCTAGGATTTGTTAAACCATACACCGCTTGAGATATAAAAGGGTAAGCTACACCTATACCTGCTAAGGAATGATTGCTAGCTAAGGCTGGTTCACCCTGCCAAGCTCTTAATCTATTCGCCTCTTTTGTAGATCTTCGTCCTTCTCTTGAAGCGTAATGACCTAAAGCAAGCCCTCCAAGTAGAGTTGCTATATGACCCAACTTTTGACCTCTTGTAGGACTCATTATTTTTCTCACCTTTTTTAAACAGTCCCAACAAGGTTCATTGATACCAGCTTCTGTTTCACTTTCATCTTCATCTGAATCTTCTAATTTAGATAATTGATTATTAAAATGTGTAAGATGACGACGGTTTTTATCTATTTTATTAGAATTTCTTTTGATACCTTTAAGAGCCAATTTACAAGCTTCTACATCTTTCGCATAATCTGCACAAAACTCCTCGGATACCTCACCCTCTTCTCCAAAATATTCATCTTTTTTCCATTTGGATTTTTTACATTTTGGTGGTGGAGTTACTGAACTGGATGCATCTGCTGGTTCTTCTGAAGCTGATTCTGGTGGAGTTGTTGGTGTTACTGGATCCGCTGCTGTTGAAGCAGGGTTCTTAACACATACTCCGTTTCTTCCTACATGTGGATTCCAACTGTAACCACTTTTTTCAGCACATTTTTGCATCTTTGTTTTAGGAGAAGGGTCTTCGTTTGGAGGAGCTGTTGCTGCTGGACTTGCTACATCTGCATTCCCATCAGGACTATCACCATCGTATCCATAAATTAAAGGAGAAACAGAATCACTAGATGCATCTGCTTTTTTAGAAACAGGACTCTTAACACATACTCCGTTTCTTCCTACATGTGGATTCCAACTGTAACCCTTTCTTTCGGCACACCTTTGTCTTTTTGTTTTAGGAACAGGGTTTTTAACACATGCTTTTATACCTGGATCCCAACTGTGACCCTCTTTTTCAACACATATTTGCTCCTCTGTTTTACACTCACCATTTTCATCTTCAAAAGAACCCGGTTTACAATTATGATCTACAGCGATCTCTCTTGTTTCTCCAGCAAGGCTCGTTTTTTCCTCTTTTTCAAGAACAGGTTTTTCAGAAACAGGGGCTTTAAGAACAGGGTTTTTAACACATCTTCTTGTATTTGGATTCCAACCGTGACCCTCTTTTTCAACACACTTTTGTCTTTGTGTTTTAGGAACAGGGTTTTTAACACATCTTCTTGTATTTGGATTCCAACCGTGACCCTTCTTTTCAATACACTTTTGTCTTTGTGTTTTAGGAACAGGGTTTTTAATACATACTCCTCCTCCTACAAAGGGATTCCAACTGTAACCCTTCTTTTTAATACACTTTTGCTTCTCTGTTAACTTTACACATTTTCCTTTTGCATCTTCAAAAGAACCCGGTTCACAATTATGATCTACAGTGATATTTACCGTGTCATCAGCAAAGCTAACAGGTTTAGCTTTAGCTTCAGTTTTAGCTTCAGTTTGAGCTTCCGCTTGAGGCAATAGAGCTTCCTTTAAGAAAATAAATACATTGGGATAATAAAACATAAGATTTGAGCTCCCACTTCCACTCTCACAATCCCATTTATCTTTTTTATGTTGAATGTACTTTTTTATAGCTTTTGCAACAGTACCCTTACTTTCACTTGTTCCATCTGATTTTTTAAAAGCGTTGTTCTTTAAAGAGTTTTTTAATTTTTTTGTATATTTCTCTAATCTGTCTTCGTATTTATCGTAATAACCTTCATATCTCTTTATCTTCTTTTCCAATTTACTAACCCTTGATTTTTTAGAAGTCTTTGAAGAACCTGGTCGTGAAAAAAGAGCTCGATACTCTAGAGACTGACAACTTGGAATGGGATTATAAGGTGAATAGGCTTGAGGATAACCTACATAATTGTAATGATTATAGCCTTGCATCTGCCCCCAAGAAAAAGATGTTTCACTATAAAAAAATAAAAAAGGAAAAAATATAAAAAACTTCAACAATCTCAATAGAAACCTCTAGAATAAATATCGGATGAATTCCTTAGAAATATTAAAAAACAAATCAAAATAATGACTAAAGACTAGGAGAGCTCTAAGGCTTAAAATCATCTAAACCCAGCTTATTTTGCCGAAGAATGAACAAAACTCGTCTATTTCAACAAAAACCTAAAAAACACCTGCAAATACAAGCTTTTTTAAGCCTTTATTTTTGCAAAATAAAAAGAATGAAATTTCTTTTTGCCAGCCTTAGCTTGTTTTACTCTTTCACTTGCTATTCAGAAATCATCCTTTTATCTCTAGGGGAAAAAAGGACACTCACCTTAAGTTCTGACAAAGTGATTCATGTTGGCCATAAAGAATTTTTATCCATTTCCACTTATAACAATCAACTTCATCTTCTAGGAAAAAAAGAAGGACAAACATTCCTCATCCTTGGTTCAAAAAATCACAAAATCATTGTCCTTAAAGAAAAAATAAAAAAACATCTTCTTTTATTAGATCAAAAGGTGAAACAAACTTGGGGTTTGAGCTGGATGATTTCAAAAAAGAATATCATTCAAATCACAGGACAACTCAATCGTATGTATGACTGGGTTCAAATTGCAAAACTCGCAAAAAATCACAATATCAAATATGAATTTATAGCTCAACCAGGAGAAGATTTAGAACCCGTTATTGTCGCTTATTTTAAATCTCTTTTTAAAAATCATACTTCCCCAGAAATACAATGGTCTAAACTCCCCTTAACTCTTATACCAAAAGAAACACTTACGCCTTTTTATCAGAAAAAACTTTCTCCCTTTGGACTTACCATTCAAAATGATGAAAAGTGGTTTACCAAATCTCCTTTTATTGAAATTGAAATCGCTCTCTTAGAAACAAACAACTCCTCTTCTCTCTTTTTTGGAAACAACCACACAAGCAAAGAAGAGATTCTACCTTTCAGCTCTTTGTTAAAACTTTTAAACTTACTGAAAACATCAGGAAAAGGAAAAACCATCCATCACTCTTCCGTATTGGCTCAAAACGGGCAAGAAGTTCATATTCACAATGGAGGAGAAATTCCTTTTTCACAATACAATAGTGAAACAAAACAACACAGCACCCAATGGAAATCCTACGGACTCAACTTACGAATCACAGCTTTACTGGATAAAAAAGAAACCATTGAACTCAAAATAAAAGGAGAAATATCTGAACCTCTTTCCCTTTTAATGAAAGACGAACCACCTCCTATAAAATCTCAAACTTTACAAACCACAATAAAAGTTAAAAACAAAGAGATTGTAAAAATCTACCATCAAAAAAAAGAAGGACAAGGGACTTTCTCAAAAGGAGGACTTGATTTTTCTTTCTCTTTTCTAAACTCTATTGTCCGAAACAACAACCGATACAAAACATCCCAAATGATTTTGCTTTATCCAAAAATTATAAAAAAAGAATCTCATGAAATTAGAAAATAATTTTAAACACTCCCCTTCTCTTAAAGAAGAGTTTGAAAATACACTTTATCTTTTTCAAAATTCGCTCTCTTCAAAAGGAGATCTGTTAGACGATCAACAAGAAAAAATCATCACTCAAATCATTCATGAAAATAGCTCTTCAGAAAATGCTCAGAGAATCATTTTTGAATTTTGCGAATATGGTCCCTTAAATTATCTAATCCATGATGACTCCATCACTGAAATCATTATCAATAATAAAGATCATATCTGTTTCGAATCCAATGGATTTTTAAAAATCTTAAATGATTCTTTTTTATCAGATATCACTTTTAATAACATTATAGAAAAATTATCAACCGAATCACAACTGACTGTGAACTACAAAAAACCTTTTGCAGAGGGGCGATGGAAACAGTTTCGTATTCATATCATCCGACCCCCTCTTATCAAAAAAGATTTTCATATCAGCTTGAGAAAACACCCTAAAATAATTTGGAACTTTAAAAAATTGCAAGATAAAAGTTGGGCTCCTGAATCAGCGATTGATATTTTAAAAAACATCATCAAAGAAAAGCAAAATTTTCTCATTGTAGGTCCAACCAATTCTGGAAAAACTTCTGTTTTGAATGCCTGCCTTCAAGAACTAGGATCCACAGAAAGAATCATCACTATTGAAGACGCAGATGAATTGGTGCTTCCTAATTGTGTAAGCACAAAACTTTTAACTCAAACATCAGCTGAAAACTCTCTATCTCTCATCAATCAAGAAGAACTTTTGAAACAAAGCCTCAGATTACGACCCGACAGATTGGTTATGGGAGAAGTTCGTGGTCCAGAAGCCAAAGACCTTTTGTTGGCTTTAGCCAGCGGACATCATGGCAGCATTGGAACCATTCATGGAAATCATCACAAACAAACTCTTTGGAAGTTAGAAATGTTGACTCAAATGGGAGCTCCTCAATGGCAAAGTTCTACCATCCAAAAACTTATTTTTTCAAGTCTTCAATCTTTAGTTGTGCTAGATAAAATCAACGATTTAAGGTTACTCAAAGGCATTTATAAAATCACCTCTTATGAACCAACAGGTTTTTTATTTGAGAGTCTTTTTGAAAAAAATATATGATATTTTAGAAATGAATCCTAAGTCTTTTTTTCCATTATATCCACAAAAGGTTTAAATAAATCTATAGGGATAGGAAAAACTATAGTTTGTTTCCCCTCGCCTGTTACTTCTGTCAAAGCTTGAAGATAAGCCAATTGCAAAGCAGACGGACTTTCTTCCATAATTTTAGCAGCATCTTTTAATTTTTCAGCCCTTTGAAATTCTCCCTCAGCACTAATCACTTTAGCCCTTCGTTCTCTTTCCGCTTCGGCTTGACGAGCCATAGCCCTTTGCATTTCTTTTGGTAAATCAATATGTTTAACTTCCACAACAGAAACTTTAATTCCCCAAGGTTCTGTCGCCTTATCTAAAATCTCTTGCAAGGTCTGATTGATTTTATCTCTACTGGAAAGCAAGTCATCCATATGGTATTGCCCCAATACAGATCGTAAAGTGGTTTGAGCCAACTGGCTGGTAGCAAACAAATAATCCTCAACTTGTGTGATAGATTTTTCCGTATCCACTACACGAAAATAAATCACAGCATTGACTTTCATACTCACATTATCAAAGGTGATCACATCTTGAGGTTTTATATCCATTGTGACAGTTCTTGTATCTACACGATATATTTTTTCCACTCCCGGTATTAACAGTATAAGACCTGGTCCACGAACACCAACCGAACGACCGAAACGAAGAACAACTCCTCGCTCCCATTCTGGTAAAATTTTAACAATCATAGAACCAAGAAAAACAATCCCAACTAAAATGTAAATCCAACTCATACTTCCTCCTCCGTTTTTTCTACTTTTAAAATCATCTTTTTATAACTAAGAACTTTAACCATGTCACCAACTTTTAATTTATCTTTAGAAGAAACCTTCCAGTTCTCCCCATGAATAATAATCCAAGCTTTTGTAGGAGAAGAATCTTCTAAAATTTTTGTAACTTCACCTGTTTCACCAACAATATTACCCATACCTGTAGAATTTCGTTTTAGATTTAAAGTTTTGAAAGCCAAGTAAGCCGCCCCTAACATAAGAAGACCAATAAATAAAGACACCATAAAAATAAGCGATAGAGGAAGTTGATAACCTCCCATTTCTATAGGATCAAAAAGATAAATACTTCCTATCACAAAAGAAACAATACCACCAACACCCAAAATTCCAAAACTTGGAATAAACATTTCCAAAATAAATAAAGCTAAACCTAAAAAAACAAGTGCTACAGCCCCCCAAACAACACTTAAAGTGTTGAGACCTATCAAGGACAAAATAAGACCTATACCTCCCACAACACCAGGCATCATTATCCCTGGATGAGTGAGTTCAAAATAAATAAGCATAAGGCTACCTAAAAAAATAAGATATAAAATTTGAGGATCTGCAAAAAAAGTTAAAATATTATAACGAAACCCTAATGGAATGGGTCTGATTTCCCCAACTTTTACATTCAATGTCTGCCCTCCAGACATTTCAACAGATCGCCCTTTTGAAAATTCCAAAAACTCCTGACTCGTATTTCCAACAAAATCTATAGCCTTTAGACGAAAAGCCTCTTCGGCTGTAACCGATTTAGCTTGAGTTACAATCTCTTCTCCAAACTTTTCATTCCTCTTTCTTAAACGAGTAAGAGTTTTCACAAAAGAAACTGTATCATTCATAACTTTTTTTCTCATATCACTTTCTTTATCCATGTCTTTACCTAGTAAAACAGGAGTGGAAGCTCCTAAATTGGTTCCTTTCAAAGCACCACTGATATGGCAAGCTTGTAAAATAATAGCTCCAGCACTTGCCGCTTGAGCTCCTAAAGGAGAAACTAAACAAAGAAAAGGCGTAGGAGAATTTAAAATCTCTTGAACAATAAGACGTGTTATAGACAAACTTCCACCTGGAGTGTTTATCTTTAACAAAACAGAAGAACAGTTTTCTTTTTTAGCCACTTCTACAGATTTTTTAACAATTTCCAAAATGATAGGAGTGATGGCTGCTTGAACAGGTGTTTCAACCGTGCAAGCTAAAGAAGAATGAACACCCAAAAAAAGGTTGGAAAAAAAAAGGATTCCAAAAATTATTTTTTTTAACTTATCCATTGCTTTAAGTTCAACCATAACTCTTTTTTCCTAGTTTGAACATCTCCATTATTTCCCTCTAATTCCTTTAAAGAATAAGTGTTTAAACACTTCACTTGTTTAAATTTTTTATAAGATAATTCTTGACCAAAAAAAATAACAGCATGGGCTAATTTTTCCTTTTCAACAGAATTCATAAAAGATTCTAAAAAATGGACCTTCTTCAATTCTAATAAAGTAAATTCAGAGTAACCAATAGACTGCATGATTTTATGAAGCAACTGATTTTCTTTTAAGGAAATCTCTCCTTTGACAACAACAAGCATAGTGCAAGGCAAACCACCTGTTATTTGACGAACATCAAAAACATCTTTCGGGCATAAATATTTTTTAACACCTAGAATCTCTGACAAATAAAAAGATTTAAAAGACATTGATCTAAAAAATCTACTTTTTCCTTTTAGAAAAGTAAAGTCTTATTTCACGAGCCACTTTTTGAGACACAAAGGGTATAGAAGAGATTTCTTTTTCTGAAGCTTGAGCTAAAGATTCCAAAGACCTAAAATGATCTAGCAATCTTTTCTTCCTTTTTACTCCTAAGCCTTTAATTTCATCCAAATCACCTAACAAAAAAGTTTTTTCTCGTTTTTTTCTATGAGATTCTATAGCAAAACGATGAGCTTCATCACGAAGATGTAACAAAAGATGAAACGCTTTAGAAGAGGACAAAAAAGAAACAGGATTTTTTCTTCCCACCAAATAAAATCTTTCACCAGAAGAAGAGATGGAAGAACTGTATTTAACTTTTTCTTTAATACGATCTTTTGCCAAAGAAACAATAGGTGTATCTTGTCTGTTTAAAGATTTCATAGTTTTTTGAACAGCATGCAACTGACCACGACCACCATCTATTAAAATAAGGTGAGGATTTTCATACTCCGTATGTTTTAAACGACGTTCCAAAACCTCTTGCAAACTCGCATAATCATCTTCCTTAGTCGCTTTTTTAAGAGAATACAAACGGTAATCTTTTTTAAAAGGAAGACCATTTTTAAAAACAACTTGAGAACCTATGACATGGGAGCCCTTCCAATGAGAAATATCGTAACACTCTATTCGCAAAGGCAATTGTTTTAAGTGAAATTTCTGCTGTATCTCTATTAGAATTTTTTTATGATCTTCACTTTGCTTCAACTCATCTTTAAAATGATTTTCAGCATTTTTTAAAGCCATCTGAATCAAAGACGAATCTTTCTCTTTTGAAGAAAAATAAACCCTACAACTCTCCCCTTTCCTTTGACTCAAAACTTTTTCCAAAATTTTAATCTGAGATTTTTTAATAGGTGCATCTAAAAGAATTTCATCGGGTATAATATTTTCTTCATAATACTGATTGAGATAGGATAATAAATTCTCTTCTTCATGAACAATTTTAGATAAAAAATGATAGCGACTACCGATCAATCTCCCTTTTCTTAAATAAAGAAACTCCACCAAAGACCCCCTCTCATCTCCCTTTGAAACAACAACATCTCTGTCTTTATCACTTTTTTGAATGATAGATTGATTTTGATCAATCATTGAAATGGCCTTCAAATAATCTCTCACTCTTCCCGCTTCCTCAAAACGTAAATTTTTTGAAAAAACTTCCATCTTTTTTTCCAATGACTTTGCTAAATGAATATGCTGCCCTCTTAAAAAACGAATGGCTTTTTGAAATTGATGTCTATATTTTTTTTCATCTACAAAACTTACGCAAGGGGCTGTGCAAAACCCCATTTGATGAGTTAAACAAGGTCGGCTCCTTGTTTTAAAATTGGAATCGGAACAATCTCGTAACTGAAAATTTTGATTTAAAAAATCTATAATGTGACGAGTAAAAAATCCTTGTGTGTAGGGACCAAAGTAAAGAGACTTTGAGTCTTTGACCTTTCTTTCAAAATAAAGCCTTGGAAATTTGTCCTTTACGCTACAACGAATATAGGGATAATTTTTATCATCTGTTAATCTCACATTGTAACGAGGTTTATGTTTTTTAATTAAGGAAGCTTCTAACAAAAAAGCCTCTACCTCATTATCTGTCATAATATAGTCAACTTTTTTCATCTGATGAATCAAAAATTGATTTTTTAAAGTAGGTTTTTTTTCGTTAAAATAAGAACGAATCCTTGAACGAAGAGATTTTGCTTTTCCTATATAAAGAATCTTATTTTGGGCATTTTTCATAATGTAAATACCCGGCGAACTTGGAAACCCTTTAATCCTTTCCACTAAGTTTAATTTGTTAGTTGACATTTTGTTAAATTAACACAAAATAACAACAATGGAAAAATCAGATTTGGCAAAAAAAATATTTCAAACCTGTTATTTGCAAGGAAACTTCACTTTAAGGTCTGGAATCACCTCTAAAGAGTATTTTGATAAATACACTATAGAATCCTCTCCTGAACTTTTATCAGCGATTAGAGATTATCTCATTCCCCTTATTCCAAAAAATACAGAAGGTTTAGCTGCTTTAGAAATGGGAGGCCTACCTATTGGCACAGCCTTATCTTTAAAGACAAAAATTCCCGTGTATTTTGTGAGGAAAAAAGCCAAAGATTATGGCACTCAAAGAATTTGCGAAGGTGGAGAAATAAAAGGTAAAAGACTTTGCATTATAGAAGATGTAATTACAACAGGTGGTCAGGTGATACAATCTGTGAAAAAATTAAGAGAACAAGGAGCTATTGTGGATTCCGTTTTGTGTATCATTTACAGAGGAAAAAGCATAGCCCCTCTCACAAAAGAAAATCTTAAAGTTTTTAAACTTTTTGACCAACAAGATCTAAAAATACATGCTTAAGCTTAGACCTGCATTGACATGGTAATTGGACTTTTCATACTCCATAATATCTTTCAATCTATACCAAGCATAAAAGCCTACAAACGGATTCAAAACAAAGTAAGAATTCACTGCTAATCCTAAATTGAATTTTACATAGCCACCTATAAGATGAGAAGGAACAACACCAAATGTAAGAGAAGGTTTAAAAGCAGTCCGACTGTTTTTATTGACTATATTCCATTTCAAATAAGGAGAAACAAAAGAAGGACCTAGGAATTGCAACCGACCTCCAACTTCATAAGATCCAAAATTTCTTCCCACTTCCAGAGAAGAAAAATAGGTGTTCATCTGACCATCTAAATGAGACCAAAATTCTAAGCCTTTTACACTGCTTTTTTTCTGACTGTAAAAAGTATAGCCGTTAGAAATAGAAACCGACCATTTCGCTGTTCTTTTTCTTTTCTTCCTTTTCCCTGAACTTTCAAAACCAAAACCAAGACTTAAAAAAACTAAAAGAATCATTCCATATTGTTTATACATACATACTCCTTTTCTATCCTTTTGTAGTTTATAAAAGGAGAGACCTTTAAGGTAGTAATAATTGTTTAAATTCTAATTTTATGTTAATAATAAAACCTTGATCTAGAAAGGTTGAAAAAATTGAATCAAAACAATCCTTATACAGCACTTCTTTTGGAAGGCATTCACCCTAAAGCCAAGCTCGCTTTAGAAAAAAAGGGTTTGAAAGTCAAAAGTCCAGATCAAGCACCTGATACAGAAGATTTAATCAAGAAACTAAAAGGGGTTTCTATTTTAGGTTCTCGCTCTCAAACCCAAATCACTAAAGAAATACTCACAAACAGCGACCTCCTTTGTATTGGAGCTTTTTGTATAGGGGTGAATCAAATTGATTTAGAAGCTGCTTGTAAAGAAGCCATTTCTGTTTTCAACGCTCCTTATAGCAATACACGAAGTGTTGCAGAGTTGGTTATAAATTTTATTATCTCCCTTTCTAGAAATCGCTTTGACACCTCTCAAAAAGAAATTCATGAAGGACACTGGAGAAAATCAGCAAAAAGTTCTTTTGAAGTTCGTGGAAAAACTTTGGGAATTATTGGATATGGACATATAGGAAGTCAAGTTAGTATCTTAGCCGAATCTTTAGGAATGAAAATCATCTACTATGATATCATTACAAAATTACCAATAGGAAATGCGAAACCCACTTCTGATAAAGAAAGCCTTTTAAAAGAATCAGATTTCGTAACTTTACATGTTCCTGAAACTTCAGAAACTATAAATCTTATCAGTAAAAAAGAACTACAATGTATGAAAAAAGGATCTAAGTTAATAAATACAAGTCGGGGAACAGTTGTTAATATTTCTGATTTAAAAGAATCTCTAGACTCAAATCATCTTTCAGGAGCTGCTCTTGATGTGTTTCCTAAAGAACCAAAAAACAATGGGGAACTTTTTGAGTCTCCATTACGAAATACAAAAAAAGTGATTTTAACACCTCACATTGGAGGAAGCACAGAAGAGGCTCAAGAATCTATAGCTAGAGAAGTTTCAGACAATCTTAAAAATTTTATTTTTTTAGGTTCTACAGAAAACTCTGTGAACTTTCCACAATTGCATCTTCCCCCTATACCTGAAAACACTCAAAGAATATCTAATGTGCACAAAAATCAACCTGGAGTCCTAAGCAAAATCAACAACTTTGTCTCTCAATCAGGTGCTAACATTAAAAATCAATATCTCTCAACCAATGAAACAATTGGTTATTTAGTGATGGATATTGAAAAGAAAAATGTTCAAGACCTTTGTAATAAAATGTCTCAATTGGACTCTTCTTTAAAAACAAGATTTTTTTCTTAGAGGTGGATTTTTAAATTCATTCAAAAGTTTTAGCACAACTAGATTTCGTAGATGTATTGCTTTCTAAATACTCTATGATTTTTTCTCTTTTCATTTTTTTTGCAAAATCCATAAGAGTTTCGCCATCTTTATTTTGAACTTCTAAATCTGCACCTTCTTTTGCAAAGAGTTTAAAAGCCTCTACATGGCCAGCAAAAATGGCGACCTGAACAGCCGTGTTTCCATTCTTATCCTTAGCATCCATACTCACACCTTCTTTAACAAGACGCTTGATAGTATCTAAGCTTCCACCAACTTGAATCGCTTTATGAAGAAGAGTTCTTTCAAAATGGTCAATAACATGTGGGTCTGCACCAAACTCTAGAAGAAGATCTAAGATATTTTCTGACCCTTTATAAACAGCTGAAAAGATAGCTGACTCTCCTACTCCATTTTGATTTTTTAAGTTCACATCCTTATCTAAAAGAAATTTTACAATGTCTAAACTTTCATGCATAATAGCCAAACGAATAAGAGAATTTCCATCACTCACTTTGTGATTTATATCTCCACCCTTTTCTATAAAAGATTTAACAGTTGCTATATCATGACTACGAATAGCTTTAACAAGTTTCTCATCAGAAACAGATTGATCTTTCAATGTGTAAGTTTTTATTTCAAAATCTACAGGTTGAAGAGGCGGAATAACAGAATGAGAATCCTTTTTATTTTTTTCAAAACGAAAATCTTGTTCTATAGCATCTACAATAGCATCTTCAGGTTGAAGAGGCGGACGAACAAAATGAGAATTTTCTTTAAGTTTTAAAAAATCAATATTTTTTTCTAGAAGATTTACAATTTTTGCATTTTTATAATAAGCCGCTACATCTAGAGGTGTTTTTCCCCTACTCTCAATACTCAAATCTATTTTTTCATTTTCTAAAAGAATTTTTACTATTTCTTCATTTCCTCTAATAATAGCCAAATGAAGAGGTGTTCCTAGTAATTTATCTTGAAGATTCACATTTATGTTTTTATTTTTTAAAAGAAGTTTCGCTATTCCTACAGATTTCATATCAATGGCTTGATGAAGAGCTGTCTTACCAATTTTATCCTGAACATTAATATCAGCACCTCTTTCAAGAAGAAGTCTAACAGCTTCTGTGTTTGTAAAAATAGTAGCCAAATGAAGAGCCGTTTCGTTATCTTTACTTTGAGCATTCACATCTGCACCGTTTTTTATAAGAAACTCAATAATATCTACATGACCTAATTCAGCCAATAGATGAAGAGCCGTCAAACCTTCTGCATCTTTAAAATTCACATCGGTATCATCTTTTATAAGAGACTTAACAATATCTAGGTCACCTATCTCAATCATTTTATAAAAATCTGGCTTCTCTACAATTGCTGGGGGGGCTAAATCTATAACATCTTGTTCACCAGTTCTTTTCGCTAAAAGAAGTTTAATAATATCTAGATGGTCTAGTTTAGCTGCTAATGCCAAAGCCGTTACTCCTCTTTTATCTTTAATACTCAAATCAACTCTATTGTTTTTTAAAAAAGATTTTACAACTTTTTCACTTCCATTATGGACTGCTAGATGAAGAGCCGTTGCTCCTTTTTTATCTTGAAGATTCACACTTACACCTTCTTCTATAAGATATTCAACAATATCTAAGTCACCTATCTCAGCTGCTAAATGCAAAGCTGTTGCTTTCCATTGATCTTGAATATTTATATAGGCACCGTTTTTCACAAGAATTTTTACCATATCTAAAATTCCACGATTGACTGCTATATGAAGAGCCGTCGCTTGAATCTCATTTTGAGCATTCACATCCGCACCGTTTTTTATAAGAGCTTTTACAATTTCTAAACTTCCTGTTTCAACAGCCTGATGAAGAGCGGTCTCTCTACGTTTGTCTATAATATTTATATCTATTTCTTTATTTTTTAAAAGAAGTTTTACAATTTCATCATTGCCACTAAAAATCGCAGCCTTAAGAGCTGTTACTCCCATACCATTTTGAGCATTCACATCTCCACCATTTTTAAGAAGAAACTCAATAATATCTACATGACCTAGTTCAACAGCTCTATAAAAAAGCGTTCCCCCCATACTATCTTCCATGTTCACATTTAACCCTTTTTGAACAAGAGCTTTTACATCTGTCAAATTGTTATCTACAATAGCCTGAAAGAAATCTATAGCTAAAGATCTATCATTTAGAGTTTTAGGTTTAGATTGAGAAAAAACTTGGAAAGCAAAAGATCCAAAAAAGATAAAGTTTAAAAGGAATACAAACTTTTTCATAATAACCACATCCTATTGTTTTTATTCCCACTCAATATATAAAAATAAAAAAATATGTCAAATAAATAGATAGTATTTTCTCTTTAAATCACAATAAAACTAAGGATTCTGAATATTTTGAACTCTAAAAAAACATAAATTTTTATAGATTCTACCTTTTAAACAAAGCAATACAATTCAATGCCATCATGTTCAGTGTATTGATTTTTGATTGTTTCTGAGCAGCAGCAATCTCTGATAAGTAATCAAAGACTTCTTTGTTTTTTCGTTTTTTTGCAATTTTAAAAGCAGCTTTTCCAGATCGGTTTTGCAGGAGTGTATCTACATCGTTTTGGACAAGAGTTTTTACGATTTCTAAATCTCCACGATAAGCAGCTCTATGAAGAGCCGTTGCTCCTTTTTTATCTTGAAGATTCACATCCGCACCGTTTTCTATAAGAAATTCCACAAGTTTTAAATATCCACGACTAGCAGCTGTATGAAGAATCGTCACTTTAGATTGATTTTGAGCATTCACATCTGCACCGTTTTCTATAAGAAGTTTTATAGTGTGTGGATGTTTAAATGTATGTATTGCATGAAGAGCAGTTCCACCCCATCTGTTTTGAATATTCACACTGGCACCGTTTTCTATAAGAAGTTTCATAATCTCTAAATTCTCTTGACCAGCAGCTCTATGAAGAGATGTTGATCCAAATTTATCTACAAGATTTACATCTGCACCGTTTTCTAGAAGAAATTTCGTCATTTTAAAATCTCTTTGATTAACAGCTATATGAAGAGCCGATTCTCCTATAAAATCTAAGGCATTCACCATTACACCATTTGCTATAAGAATTTTCATAGAGTCTAAATCCAATTGATTGACAGCTATATGAAGAGCTGTTGATCCAATTTTATCTTTAAGATTCACTTTCACATTGTTTTCTAAAAGAAGATTTATAATATCTAAACTCCCTTGACTAACAGCTATATGAAGAGCCGTCACTCCCCATTCATTTTGAATGTTCACATCTACACCTTTTTGAATAAGATCTTTTATTTCCTCTAACTGACGAGATGAAACAGCATTATGAAGCCTTTCAGCTGGAGAGAAAGATTGAGGGAAAGATTGAGAGAAAGATTGAGAGAAAGATTGAGAGACAAAACTTCCAAAAAGGACAAGATTTAAAATAAACAAAATTTTGTTCATAACATGACTCTTCCTAAACTTTAATCCCACATATCAGCATCATGGCGGTGTATAAAAAATAAAGGGATTGGTCAAATATAAAAACCATTGTTTGTAAAAAAACAGAAAAAGAAATTATATAAAATCTTACACTTAAAAAGAAACCCCTATCTCTATTTCAAAAATTCAAGTCAGATGGCTTTTAATTTCTAAGAAGATATAAATCCCTAGATTACAAACCTCTTCATTTTCTAAATTTGAATAAAAAACCTCTAGTTTTAAAGGATGACCTATGTTAATAAACAAACCCTTAACAATACAATGAAAAATCTATCCTTACAAATTGACACCATCAACGGAACAGGAAGTCTATCTGCTAATCAAATTTTAACACGAATGTTATTTCGTTCAGGATACCCTACATGAAAAATCTATCCTTACAAATTGACACCATCAACGGAACAGGAAGTCTATCTGCTAATCAAATTTTAACACGAATGTTATTTCGTTCAGGATACCCTACATGAAAAATCTATCCTTACAAATTGACACCATCAACGGAACAGGAAGTCTATCTGCTAATCAAATTTTAACACGAATGTTATTTCGTTCAGGATACCCTGTAGGTTCTTACAACTTTTTCCCTTCCAATATAGCAGGACTCCCTTGCTCCTATAAGATTCGCTTAAACTCAAAAGGCTATACAGCCTATGACCCAAAAACAGACATCCTTATAAGTTTAAACCCTAAAACTCTTCCAAAAAACTTTAAACATTTAAGAGAAGAAGGGCTGCTTGTAACAGATCAAAAAAACAAATTTAATATTTCTTTTAAAGGCCCTCATTATGATCTCCCTTTCACAAAAGTTATTTCTGAATCAAAAGATGTCCCTATTAAAATCAAACCTCTTTTAAGAAATACAGTTTATGTTGGGTTACTTGCTGAATGGTTAAAAATAGAGGAAGAGATCTCCACAAAAACTTTAAGTGATTTTTTTCAAAATCATCACAAGTCTTCAGAATTGTTAGAAATAAATTTAAAATTTTTCAATAAAGGCAAAGAGATCGCACAACAAAATCCTCTTCCTATTTCTCTAGAAAAAAACCAGATTAAAAAAATAAAAACGAGTCTTTCTAAAAATTCTATTCTTATTGACGGAAACACTTCCGTTGCCTTAGGGTCTTTATTTGCAGGATGCCAATTTCTATCTTGGTATCCCATCACACCTTCATCCTCTATCGCTGAAACTTTTGAGAAATTTACAAATAAATATCAACAAGATAAAGAAGGAAAAAAGAAATTTGCCATCATTCAATCTGAAGATGAAATCTCTGCACTCACTCAAGTGATCGGAGCAAGTTGGGCTGGTTTAAGAGCTATGACTGTCACTTCAGGACCAGGACTCTCCCTTATGAACGAAGCGGCAGGTCTGTCTTATTTTTCGGAAATACCAGCCGTTCTATGCAATGTCCAAAGAGGAGGTCCATCAACAGGGTTACCGACACGAACACAACAGGGAGATTTACTCTCCTCTTGTTTTTTATCTCATGGGGACACTTCCCATATTGTTCTCATGCCCGGAACAGTAGAAGAATGTTTTTCCTTAAGTCAAAAAGCTTTTGATCTGGCTGAAGAACTCCAAACTCTTGTTATTCTTTTAAGTGATTTAGATTTAGGAATGAACTTACACCAAAGTTCTACTTTTGATTATAAAGAGCGACCTCTCAACAGAGGAAAAATCTTAACAGAAAAAGACCTTCAAAATAGAGATTTTTCTCGTTATAAAGATTCAGATCAAGATGGAATTTCTTATAGAAGCCTGCCAGGCACAAAACATCCTGAGGAATCTTATTTAACAAGAGGTTCAGGACATAATGAAAAAGCAGAATATTCTGAAGACTCCAAAGATTACTCCCAAAAACTTAATAAATTAAAAAGAAAATGGGAGACTGCTAAAAAGAAAGTTCCTGAACCTATTCTAGATTGGAATGCAAAAAACTCTTTGGCTTTTGTAACTTTTGGGAACAATGAAAAAGCCATTCAAGAAGTGAGATTTCTATTAGAACAAGAATCTGTTTCTACAAATTTCATGAGAGTGAGATCTTATCCCTTCCCAGAGAGTGTAAAATCTTTTTTAGAAAAACATTCCACTTTATTTATTGTGGAACAAAATAGAGATGCTCAACTTAAAAAACTTTTGAGTGGAGAATTCCCATCTGAAGCCCCTAAGTTAAAATCTATCTTACAATATGATGGCCAACCCTTTTATTGTGAAAACATAAGACAACAATTTAATCAGCTCATGGAACATCCACTCATGGAGCATCCATTATGAGTCAAACTTTTGATAAAAAAAATTATGAAGGAGCTAAACCTTCCACACTTTGTTTAGGCTGTGGTCATGACCAAATCAGTAAGTCTATTATTAAAACCTGTTTTGAATTGCAATTAGACCCCACAAAAATAGCAAAAATCTCAGGCATTGGTTGCTCCTCAAAAACACCAAATTATTTTTTAAAAATGTCCCAAGGTTTTAATACGATTCATGGCCGTATGTCTTCTGTAGCCACAGGAGTTAAAATAGCTAACTCTGATTTAAAAGTCATTGGAATTTCAGGAGACGGAGATACAGGAAGCATCGGCTTAGGTTCTTTTCTACACACTA
The DNA here is from genome assembly GCA_963692945.1 of Bdellovibrionales bacterium. Taxonomy (GTDB): domain Bacteria; phylum Bdellovibrionota; class Bdellovibrionia; order Bdellovibrionales; family UBA1609; genus JACOND01. Next base: position 809,295 of record OY843585.1, on the reverse strand, counting down.
TAAGAAGAAATACACCTATGATTTACATTGTAGAAAACAATGGAGTTTATGGATTAACAAAAGGACAATTTTCAGCCACAGCAAAAAAAGACAGCTCCATTAAAAATCGGGACAACAATCCTTTTATCAATATGGATTTATGTCGCTTGGCTTTAGAAACAGGCTGTGGTTTTGTAGCACGCTCCTTTAGTGGTGACGGGAAACAACTTGTGAATCTTTTAAAACTTGCTTTTAAATATGATGGTTTTGCTTTTATTGATGTCATATCTCCTTGTATCGCTTATGGAAATAATGTGGATTTTCCTTATAGTTTCTCCTCTGTAAAAGAGAATAATTTGAGGCTTCATGAGTTGGATATCATTGAAGAAAAAGCAAGTGTAAATGTAGATTTCAAAGAAGGAGAAGTTCAAAGCCTCTCACTGGTGGATGGAAGCACACTTTATCTGAAAAAAGTGAGCAGGAAAGAACATGACCCTAGAGATCTCAAAAAAGCCTCTGAACTTTTAAAAAATGACTCGGATAATAAGGAACTCATTACTGGACTCATCTACTACAAAGAAACAACATCCTTTCTAGAACAAATAAAAATACTTAAAAAACCTTTAATTTCTTTAGAAGAAAAGGATATACGACCGAGACCATCTGACTTGAAAAACACCATGAATTCATTCACTTAAAAGCCATTTACTTTAGAGACTTACTTTAAGATTCAACCGACCAAGTTACATAATGCCTTACATAATATAATGATTGAATTAGAAATTTTTTTCAAGTAAGCTGTAGTCAATTTTAGGAAGGTTTTTTAGGAAGGCATATTTTTTTAGGAAGGCACATTTTGAAAATTTTTTGGAATTCATTTAGGAATATTTTTTTTGGCAGGCATATTTTGAAAATTTTTTGGAATTCATTTAGGAATATTTTTTTTGGCAGGCATATTTTGAAAATTTTTTGGAATTCATTTAGGAAAATTTAAGACATGATTACTTTTTTTAAAAAAATATTTGGTTCTTTTCTTAATATTGAATCTTTTAGTGGAATTCTCCTTTTAAGCTTAGCAGGATTGGCTATGTATATGGCCAACTCTCATTGGCAATCTATTTATGAAACCATCCTCCACTTCCCTTTTGTGTTAACCCTAGGGACTTACATCTTAAAAACAAATCTCCACGAATTCATCAATGAAGGTTTAATGGCTCTTTTCTTTTTTGTTGTTGGTATGGAAGTCAAAAGAGAATTTTTAGAAGGAGAATTATCTTCTCCTAAAAAAGCGGCTTTACCTATTATAGCTGCTATAGGAGGAAGTTTAGTTCCTGCTGCTATTTATTATTTTTTTAATAAAGATTTAAGTTCTGAAGTAGGATGGGGAATACCTATGGCAACAGACATTGCTTTTGCTATTGGAATTTTAAGTTTAATGTCTCGCAAGGTTCCCTTTGCTTTAAAAATTTTTCTACTTTGTTTAGCTATCATTGATGATATTCTTGCTGTTTTAGTGATTGCTCTTTTTTACAGTGGAAACATTTCTGGTCCTTTCTTATCCCTCTTTGCTATTGTCTGTTTATCTATTATACTCTACTTTAAATTCAACCTACACAATTCCTTTGTGTTAGCTGCTTTATCTATTGCCTTATGGTTTTGTGTCTATCATAGTGGAATCCATGCCACTTTAAGTGGAGTGATTTTAGGTTTCCTCATTCCCCATCGCAGACGATTTACTGGGAAGCAAGCTATTGATGCCATGAATAGAGCTTTCTTAAAGGGAAAAGAACCTACCATTCAAAAAGTTAAAGAGTTAGGTAAAATGGTTCATCATACAGAAGCCTCTTTAAAACACTTAATCACAATATTTCATCCTTATGTAAGTTATATTATTCTTCCTCTTTTTGCTTTCACTAATGCAGGTATAACTCTTAAAAGTATTAACCTTGAGCAATGGATATCTAACCCTATTTCCTATGGAGTCATTTTAGGTCTTTGCTTAGGAAAACCTATAGGCATAACTGTTTTTTCTTTTCTAGCTCATCTTCTTAAAATAGCGAGCCTACCTGATAATGTAAACTGGAGACAAATCATTGCTGTAGGATGCTTAGGAGGTATTGGTTTTACAATGTCTTTATTTATTACAAATTTAAGTTTTGATGTGTTAAGTGAATCTCACTCTTTTGCAAAGTTAAGTGTCACCGTCTCCTCTGCTTTTTGTGGAATTGTAGGTTTAATTATTTTATCTTTTGGAAAGAATCTTCCAAAAAGTAAATTAAAAAGAACTGCAAGTTAATTGTTATGAGAAACAATGTCATTCAATGGGTAGGAGAATCTGCTATACAATTAAGTAAGTTAATTGTTATGAGAAATAATGTCATTCAATGGATAGGGATTTATTTGTTAATACTTTTATCTGAGGTGGCGTAGCTCAGCTGGATAGAGCAACGGCCTTCTAAGCCGTAGGTCGCAGGTTCGAATCCTGCCGCCATCACCATTTACAAAACTCTAGTTCAAAAAAGTATTTCCTACTCTTATTTTAACGAGCTTTTCATCGTAAGAGGGACACTCTTCAAATCTCATTAAAATAAGAGTTGCTTAACAGGCTTATGTTTGAACTAGAAAAAAACTTCTGGTTTTCGCTTATAGAATTTTATTGTTTGAACTAGAAAAAAACTTCTGGTTTTTGCAAATTTGTTTTTAACTTTGCTGTTTCTTTATTCTATTTTTCACTTTTGATTTTTTCTTTTTTACTCTTTTTGGAACATCCTTTATAGTTTCAAGATAGGCTTTTTCTACAGAAGAAGAATTTTTTACTTGGTACTTAAGATATTCACTTTCAGCTTTTTTAAGAGCCTTAGAGCTACTGACACTCCCTGCATTACTTAAAATTTTTCCATCAAATACTTGAATTAAGCGATCAAGTTGAATAATCCAATCTTTCATTTTCATCGGTTCACGGTTCATTGCTTTTGTCTCCGCAAGATCAAAATAGGCGGAGACGATATTATTTAGCTTTTTAAGCTCTTTTTCTTTCAAGTAGTTTTTTGCAATTTTAATATCTTTTTTAACAAGACCACCTTTTGAAAATGTTAGAAGTCCCATAAATGGTTTTTTTGCATCAGCTCGCTCGATAATAACTTCTGCAGCTGTTTTTCCATGGGCAGCATAATGCAATTTATTTTGTACTATCTTAAAAAACTGAATGGACTCTTTTCTGGTTGGCTCATAATCGGTACTAGTTGCATAGAGGTCAAGTATCTGTCGGTAAAGAACTTTTTCACTGGAACGAATATCTCTAATGCGATCAAGAAGCTCTTTCCAATAACTACCACCACCAAGATTTTTCAAACGATCATCATCCATTGTAAAACCCTTAACAATATACTCTTTGAGCCGTGCAGTTGCCCATTGGCGAAAATGGGTTGCAATTTTTGATTTCACTCGATAACCAAGAGAGATAATCATATCAAGGTTATAATGCTCCGTACTGTAGTTTTTTCCGTCTAAGGCAGTTGTTCGGAATTTCCGAACAACTGAACTCCGATCTAGTTCTTCTTCTTCAAAAATATGCTTAATGTGTTCACTGATATTAGATTTACTGGATTGGAAGAGTTTAACAAGTTGTGCCTGACTTAACCAAACAGTTTCATCTTCAAGTCGCACTTGAATTTTTGGTAAACCATCTCCGCTTTCATATATGATAATTTTATTATCGTTGTTATCAGATTTCATGTTTTATTTTCCACCCTCTAAATCTTTAACAATAGTATCAATAGATGTGCGAAACAATTCTGTTCGCTCTTGATCTTGATTTACTATTTTGTAGGAATTTGATTTTGCCATATTTATACCCAGTGTTTGATTGTATTGCTTTAGAAGTTTTCTGTCATTCTTTCTTGAAATTTTCTTTATCAAGCTTTATTGCTTTACTTTTCCACTGTCTTTTTCTCATTTGACCTATAGCCATAGATTTTGTTTTAGAAATCCTATCTATTAAAAGAGCAATATCTACTATTTTAACCCCAGCATTGAAGTCTCTTGTTTTTTGCTTTATAAAACGATTTAATTTTTTCTTTCAATTTTTAAAAACTCTTCAGGGTTTAAGCCTAGCATAGCGAGTGAGCATAAGTTCATCTATTGTCTTTTCAGCTCCTTTAGGCATTCTGACCATTTTCCCAGCATCGGCAAAATGGTCAAAAATAATACCTGCAAAAACCAGTAGGTTTTCTCTAGTTAAAACATAAGCCTGTTAAGCAACTCTTATTTTAACGAGATTTGAAGAGCGTCTCTCTTGCGATGAAAAGCTCGTTAAAATAAGAGTTGGAAATATCTTTTTTGAACTAGAGTTTTGCAATCATATTAAATCGCAATGGAATGATGAAGAGGCACTCGGCTTTGTTGAGACATGGTCTTACTATAATATTTTATCTTCTCTGGGAAAGATAAACCTTTTACAATACTAAGAGATCGTAAAAAAGCAAAAAGATGAAAATCATTTACACTCAAAGAATTGGAAAAAAACTTTTGCTTTTTATCAAACATAGATTCCAAAACTTTTAATTCCTCTGTTATCTCTTCAAGAAGCTCTTTTGTATTATTCAAACAATCTTTAAAAGGACCAATATATTCTTCTTTTTTCTTCTGAAAATAACTTCTTGCTTTTTGAGTTTTAAATTCATCCAAAGGAGCCTTCACCCAACGAGGCATGGCCAATTCATAACAAAGTGTGCTGTTTTTATCCATCCAGTTAGATAATTTTCTATTGGTTTTCCATGACACTAAAGTTTTGTTATTCATTTTATCAATATAAGAAATAATATCCAAACTCTCTGGCATAAAATCTTTTTTTCCTTTTTCTAAAATGGGAACCATTTTTGCCCCTATCATTGAAATAGGAGTTTTCTCATCATCATTTGAAAAACAAATCAATTGGACTGGGACTTTTTTCAATCCAAAAATCATTCGGGCTTTCACACAATAAGGACAATGATCGTAAATATAAAGTTTCATAGAATGACTCTTATAAGATTTTTCAAATTTAAACAATTAGAATTTTTTAACCCAAAAATCATTCAGGCTTAAACAACTAAAAACTATGACTAATTACCACTTCCACCATAAGTAGCATTTGGAAATATTGTATTTCCAAGCTTTTTAATATCATCAAAATCAATAGAGTCATTACAAGGTTCAGGTTCACCCTCTAACACCTCTCTTTCTTCATAATCACACTCCTCACCCTCTTCTCCATCAATATCAGGGTCTGGACCTTCAGAGCCTCCTGAATCATAAAACTCTATAAACTCTTCATGAGTGTTCCACTCTCTCACCATAAGCTGCAATTTATGTAAAACCTCACCACCTGAATCCAAACACTCCACATCAAAAAAAAGATTAGGAGCAAGACGGTTTAGTGGTTGTTGTAAAAATTCAGGGAGGTCATTTGCTCTAGACACATCATCCCTTAAATCTTCAGGGTCTTTATCTAATACTTTAAGATAATTCGCAGTGGGAGTACTAAAATAAGGACGACCGTCCGTTGCATCCAATAAATTTTTAACTTCAAAAGCTCCCCTTACACCAAATTCAGAAACCTGCTCTATAAGTCTTGCAGGGAAACCTTCATCATTAAGATGCTCCCAACTTGTTCGGCCTGGTCCACCTAAACATTGTTGTAAGCCATCAGAACCTCCCCATTCTTCCGTACTACTATCACTAGTAATCTCATATTCACCGTAACAGCAAGAGATGGTCTCACCATCATCCCCAGGATAATTGTAAGCACAAAGATCCTCAACTTCTTTTGCACATACTGCGCTAGCAGTTGTAATTCCTGGACATGTATATGTTTCTGATCCTATTGTTGGTAGGCCTGAAAAAAGTAGTGCAGATGGATTTATACTTCCTGTTGGATTATCAGTAGTATTAGCAGTATCAGCACAATAGTAGGGTTCTAGTGTTGATTCTTCATCTTCACCAGCTTCTGGTGGTTCACATTGACTAACTTCACCTGGTCCCACCCCTGTTTTATAGTTGTAATGCCAAGGAGGTGTGGTGCGAACATACCTACACATTCCTTCTGGAATGTTATAAACAATTCTTAAATCATTCACAACCAAGTCATACTCCATAATATCCAAAATACAAATTTTATTTTCAGAAAAATTATCTTCAGGATCTCCATCATCATCAAAATTGTATTCCACTTCACAATTAGAAACACTATCTCTATCTTGAGCATCTCCATAATGTTCTGTTGTGCTGATTTCATAAAGAGGAACATCAACTCCTAAACGATCATAGTGACTTTCATCCAGATCAAAATAAAAGTAAGTGGAATCAGGAAGAGAAGTCTCCTCACCCACAGAAGGAAACAACAAAACAGAATTGTAATTCGCTGCTAAACAATGACTCAAAAAAAGAAAACTTAAACTAAAAAGAAAGAAAACAACTCTTTTAAATTTAAAGTTTTTTAAAGTCATAAATTTCTCCCTTCTCATTCAAAAAGCCCTAGGGTTTATTTTAACCTTAATCTGAAGTCTTTATAAATGATAAGAATACAAAGCAAGACCATGGTCTTTATTTATAGTGCTTTTAAAGATTGTTTAAAATTTTAGGTTAGGTTTAGTTTAGTCACTCACCTAGTTATTTAATGAACCTCCTTTTAATTCAGCAAAGCTTGACTCTAGATATAAATCCGATGGTTTAAAATTTTAGGCAGAGTTTAGCTTAGTTTAGTATAGTTTAGTCATTCACCTAGTTATTTAATGAACCTCCTTTTAATTCAGCAAAGCTTGACTCTAGATATAAATCCGATTGTTTAAACTTTTAGGCAGAGTTTAGCTTAGTTTAGTATAGTTTAGTCATTCACCTAGTTATTTAATGAACCTCCTTTTAATCCAGCAAAGCTTGACTCTAGATGTAAATCCGATTGTTTAAAATTTTAGGTAGAGTTTAGCTTAGTTTAATTTAGTCACTCACCTAGTTATTTAATGAACCTCCTTTTAATTCAGCAAAGCTTGACTCTAGACATAAATCCGATAAAAACTTACTTAATTCTATTTTTGGGGATGTAGCTCAGCTGGGAGAGCATCTGATTTGCATTCAGAAGGTCGCAGGTTCGATCCCTGTCATCTCCACCATTCTTGTTCCAAAAGTTTTTTATTATAATAGCTATATAATATGTTAGACTTTACTTTTTTCTTTTAATTTGACGATAATATATGATAGTAAGGTATTTAAAAGGGGAGATAAGGATGAGTAAAAAAAGTAAACAAGTCCGAAATTCTAATAATTTAAACATATCAGGAATAGGAAGGGTTGAACAAGTTTTTAAGACTCTAGGTTTAACAAATAAAAAATCTACCCACTCTGAAATTCATAAACCATTTAAAAAATTTTCTATATTAAAAAGTAAAGAAACTACTTTTACTAACTCTAATTAAAGCAACTTAAAAATGCTGAAAGATACTTTTGCCAATAAGGAAGGCTTTGTATAAAGTTCAAGATATCGTTACGAATTGATTTTTCCAATTTTCCTTCCAAAAGATCTTTATTAAAGTGCAGCAGATGTCACTTCACTTATTGAGCAAGATAGTTCCATTTAGTCCAAAGTCAAGGCAGTAAATATGTTATTTTGTCTTAAAAATGCTCTTTTAGTCTACATCCTCTTAATTCGTCTCTTCCTCAATATCCTGTGGTTTTTCTTCTTGGTCTTTAATCTTAAAAACATGTTGAATGTAGTCTTTTTTTAGATAGTCCCTCAGAAAGGCCGCTGAATTTGAAATAGTCCACTCATCTAACTGATAGCTACTATCCGTTATTAGATTCTGCTTTCAAAGTGCTTATTTAAATCTTGAAATCTTTGAGAAAAATCTATATTTTATCTTGATAGGGGGTTTACTGTGGATTTAGCAGAAGTCATTGTTGAATGGTTTGATGAAGTTCAAGGTATCGGAAAAGGTGTTGATAAACTTGGTCGTGCTATCTCATTAAATGCAAAAAATATAATTGAAGACGGAAGATTTCTTACTTTAAAACCTTTAGAAAATATAAAATGCTCTATTAAACAAACAAAGAATGGATTTATAGCATATAGTATACAAAGAGAGACTAAAATTAAAAATGAAAAGGCATCTAGAGATACTTTCCTTCCTTATACAGAGGTTGATCTTTAATTATTTTCTTTGAAAAAGTTTTTCTACACTTTCATCAATTTCTAAAAAACTCTCTTTAAAATTTTTTCTAATTTTATTTCTTTTATGACCAAGAGATTGTACGTGTTCTAAAGATTTTACATATTTTTGAATCTTTTTAGATAAATTTTCTGCCAGCTTCGATATATTTACAATTAGTTCATTTTCTGAATTATAACGAGGAATACCTATATCAAGTATCTTTTTATGAATATCTCTTTCTCCTAACAACCCTTGTGTTTGAAATGGTTTAATCATCTCATTTAAAGATGTAGCATTTAAAACACCAGCTAGATAATGAGCTTCTTTTTTGGTTTTTAGAGTATGCCAATATAATTTGCTATCAACCCAAAATAGATCTTTATTTTCGTAAAAAGCAGCACACATATGTTTTCCACTCGCACAATATAAAATCCAATATTTTTCCTCTGGATTTTGGCTTAGTAATCCATTATGATAATTTATTCGTTCAAAAAATGTCATTTTCCCATTAGAAAGTGAGTGATATTTTTTCTCAACTTCATTGAACCATTTTCCTGAATTAATCTTTCCTTCGCTTTGCATTTTAGATGGAGAAATATAAGACCAAGTATTTTGAGTCTTTTGAATTGGCAAATGCACTAAAAAAGGATTTATCACAGCAAAGGGAAGGATATTTTCTGCAATACATGTTTTAAAAATAAATTTTATTTCAGTCCTTCCTTTTAATAAGACATTTTTATAGGGTGATTTAGCATTTTTGTTAATATGCTCATTTGTGGAAATTGTTACAACCTTCTTGCTAGAAAGACAATCTTTACTATCTATAAAATAAAAATTTCTTGGAACAATAGTAGCACCCTGTTTGAATCTTTTCTTATAATAAAGATCCAGTTTGATAATATTTATATCAGAAGAAACTAAAGATTTATCACTAAAATTAATTGCAGAACTCTGATTTATTTTTTTAATATTATAAAATCCACTTTTCCTTATCAGATTATTTTTAGCTTCTTTATAGTTACAATTTTGAGAGGGTAATTTTCCTGATATAATCACACCATTTAAATTCTTAATTTTTATCTTTTTTGTTTTTTCAGCCATGATTACACAAGAAGGAATTTTAAACAAAGGTCTGACATCTGTTAAATCCCAAATTTCTTTAAGTTTCATATCTAAATCATAACTTATATTTCTAAATTCATCATGTTGGTTAGCTGAATAAATTGATCGAGGCATTACAAAGAATACCTCACCTCTTTCTTTTAAATAGTAATCTACGCTATGAGCTAAAAATATAGTTGCTAATTCCATTTGAGTTCTAAGATTAGAATCTTTAGGTGCTATTTTATATTTTTTTAAACCAAGATACTCCAATTCATCTCTGTAGTCTTCACTTTCTATATATCTAAATGATAGCCAAGGAGGATTTCCTATAATTGTCGTAAAAAAATTTCGCATAAAAGCTGGACGGTAGTTATTTTTTATAACATAAAAAATAACTGAACTCCCATGATAATTTTTAGATATTTTAAAAGCTAAATTAGAAAAACTTTCAATTAATTCTCTTCTTTTTACTGTGTCATGTAAACTATATTTAGAAATAATAAAATTTTTCATATAAAAATTAAACTGATGAACTGTGAAGTCTTTTTTTTGCTCCCTCATAGATTCAATAAGATTCTCAATATAATCTATAATTTCATCAAAATTTTTATCTGTTAATAAATTATTTATTGGAAAATTAATTTTTTCATTACTAATAGAAATCTGAAATTTATTATCTTTAAGTGATTCAGATTGATTCATTTCATTATTTAATAATGAATCACATAAATAAATTGGGATTGTAAATGGTTTAGAAAGGCTATGGAGTAAATCTTCTAAAACTAACATGTAATTGGTTCTAGCAATAAATACCGCTAGAGGATGAATTTCAAAGCCTATTACAGAATTAGATATTTCATCTATAGAATTTAAATACTTTTTATTACGTAGATAACTTATAGCAACTTTTAAAAAACTTCCCGAGCCACATGTGATATCAGCAATTTTTTCATTTTTTTCTCTATTGAAATTTTTTAAAGCTTTACATACTATTTTTTCACATAACCAATCTGGAGTATAATATTCACCTAAATCATGTCTATCCTCAGGGTCGATTAAATCTTGATAAATATCTTTAAGAAAATCTGTATTTATTTTAGAGAAATCATAAGTCTTCAAGGCATGAAACAAGGGTTGCCATATTTTAATTCCAACATCAGAAATTTCACCAAAATTAATCCAAAAAAAGAAATCCTTTTCTACATAATTTTTTATATTAAGTTCATAGAAAAATTTACCTGTTAAAATATCTGGAATATCTGATATAGATAATTTTCTTTCATTTCTATCAGCTATAATATGAGCCATTAAAAGTTTTATAAATCCACTTAAATATGTATGAGATAAAAATAAATTAGATGAACCTATGATATTCCCATAGGTGTATTTTAAATATTCTTGCCAAGTGGAAAATGCAACTTTTACTTCTTTTATATTTTTTGCTCGATTAAAAAGTTTATGCAAAATATCTTTTGATGATTGACAAGAAAAACTACTTTCACCAAAATCAGTACAAATTAACTTGCTCGTTGGTTTTAAATTATTCTCTCTAAAAAATATTCTATCTAACCATTGATAAAACTCTTCGCTCTTTTCTTTTTTAGCAATATAAATTTCATTTTTAACTAATCTAATATGATCTGGATCAATACGATTATAATCCAATGAATCTTGATTTTCATTTTCTTTAAGTAGTGGAGAATATAAAATCCACTCAATTCCATCGGAGCCAATACAAATATAAGATTCTTTTTCCTCTTGGTTTGACCAAATTTTCGAAATATATTCTTTTAATTGTTTTTCATGATCTTCTCTATGTAGTTTGTATTTAAATTCAATAATTAAATTTCCATAAAAAGAATCTATAAAACCTCTATTATTTTCTTTAGTGCTTTTAGTAGTATACTTTATAAAATGTTCAGTTCCTTGAGCAAAATCGCGTAATTGCTTACTCTTTTCAGGAAATAACAACCCTAATAAAATAATAAACTGTGTTTTAATTTGTGCTTCGTTAGAAGAGGAATTAATATGCTGTATATAATGAGATATATTTTCCTGTATTGACATATAATGAATGTTATATCAAATAATTAAAAAATGATCTGATTTTAACGCATTGTTTATTTTATGATAATTCATGCCAAAAAGATTTAAGAAATTTCTTATAGTTACCCATTGATAACTATTATTGATGGGATGGTTAATAACACTAACTAGAAAATAAAGAACCTATTAAAAATTTTAACAAATCTATAACTCCTCATATAATGAGAATTGTTAGAGACAAAGTTAAAGAATATAGTCCTAAAAGATATTGTATTTTTTTTAAAAAAATTATTACATCATTAAGTGATATCGAGAAAATACAAAAAGATATTATTGGACAATATAAATGTCAGTTAATTATTAATGGGATTTCTCCAACGATTAAACACTATTTAAGGTTGATTTCAGATAAGAATATCTTCTTAAATCTATATGATTTGGAGGGTTGTAGCTCTATTAAATATTCATAATCTGAAATTAATCCTTCATAATTATTTATTTTGTGTTTAAAAATGATTTTTCAGTTAAGTAAAAAATTAAAGATTTCTCTTTATCTTCTTTTGAAATACACCAATTATTTTTTACATAAGAAATGCATTCGGTAATATATTCTAGAGCTAATTTTGGATTTTTATTTTTATATTGCTCATATAATTGAAAATAAACGACATTTTTTTCAACTAAGGCACCATGAGATTTCATTCCAAATCCTATTTTGTTTTTTTCTTGATGTTTTATTTTTCCTAATAATGAGAAAAAAATATACTCTTCAATGCCATTTTTTTCCTTTTTAATAGTAAATTCCGGTAAAAGTATTTTACCATATAGATTCTCTTCATCATCTCTAAAATATATTTCTAAATAAATTTTATCTTTTTCTTTTTTAAAAGATATTTTATGACAAGAACATTTTTGTGGTTGTGAAAAATGCTCATTTAATGAAAACTCTCCTTTTTTATTATCATTATTACATTCACTACACATTGGTTGAAAATTCAAATTGTTTTTTTCTATTTTTCTTCTATCTTCTACTGGAAAAGTTTTAAGAATATTTTTTGGTATGATATGATCTATTGTTGCTTCATCAAATCTTATTTCCTTTCTACAACCTGATAAATGAATTCCACAAAGATAATTGTCTCTTTTTAAAATTTTAAGTTTTCTCTTCTTTCTTGTTTTGGCACTCATAGATGATTCTTATTTATTCTGATAAGCTCCACCACCACCATTTGGGCCACCGCCACCACCATAAGGGCCACCACCGCCGCCGCCGCCACCTGGCATAGATGCTAAAGTTTCATATACAAACCATTTACGCTCTATTTCTTTTTCTAAATGAGGTGTAGGTGCATAAATTGCAAAATCATTATTGATAAACTTTTGGATTTCATTAACTTTAGCATTTGAAAGAGGAAGTTCTTTTACTTGTTTTTCTATCAATGAAGATACAAAATTATTTTCTGTAATAAGAGAATCCAATCTATTATCCATTTCACCATTTACATTAACAAGCCTTAACTGATGAGTTGGGTAAGACTTTATACTAAAATTGTTATACCCTGCTTGAGCCACAGAAAAAGTTGGCACAATAAAAGTAAAAATTATTAAAATTGTTTTCATTTGATATCTCCTTTTTGTTTTAAGAAACTCCGTCCAACAATGAACATAATTTCTTAGGGTTGCTTGAAAATTTTTATTCCTAACTTTATCTATGCAAATTTGATGCCAGAAGCGTTAAATACAAAAAAAACCTTGATTTTAAAGGGTTTCTTCTGAAGTCTTCTCAATCATTATTACCGATTATTACCCATTATTACCGATTATTACCCATTATTACCGATTATTAGTAGGATAGTTTTTGAAACAAATAAAATTTCAAGCAACCTTATCAGAACTGTTAAATCCTGAAATATCAATACAATTATAAAGCCGAAGAGCCTTTATTGGACTATACATAGTTTTTTCATTCATCTGACAACCTTTCCATTCCCATTGAACTTTATATCTATTATTTACATCTTTCCGTTTTATAAGAAATTTTCTTTTGTAGCGATTTTGTAGCGATTTTTTTTAAAGATTTAGTATTTTTTTAAGTTGAAGTTTCAGTAAGCTCCACCACCACCATTTGGACCACCACCATTTGGACCACCACCATTTGGACCACCACCAATAACTTTTATTTGGTAGCTTAAAGAATTGGGTGCTGTTATCAAATCGTCAATAGAGAAATTTTTAAAAATAAAGGACTTCTTATTAAAATACTTACACTCATAATTCGTTTATCAGTCTAAGTTCCAGTATTGAAAATAGGTTGTTTTATGTTTTTCTTCCACTCTGCTAAAGATTCTAATTCTTTTACAAGAAGATCTGAATGTTTCGCTTCTTTGGAAATCTTCTGAAATTTATTCAGCATTTCTCCTTTATCATCTATCAAATCAATAGAATTTAGAATCATTTTATAAGAATAATCTTGATTTTTTTTTGTCTCCATTAAACTACTCTCTGCTTAGTTTGTGCCTCAACCTGACTACGAATATCCGATACATTATGTTGAAATTTACAAGAAGGACATTTAAATCTATCATCATCTGGAAAAGGAACATTTCCTGTTAATAATTTAGATTTTTGGTTTAAATTCACTTGAAGCCTACTCTTATTGTTACATTTTTCCACAAGTAAAGTCAATTTCTTTACAAACTTATTCAAAACCATACACCAACTAAAAACTAAATCTATGGTGCTAATCTTTCTTTCACATCTTCTCTTATGTTTAAAAAATGAAGTTGTTGGAAAAAACCATCTAAAATTAATTTCAACTCAAAAAGAATAGCATACTCTACTTTATCAAAACCTGCAGGAGCTTTCTTATTTTGTTGGAGCAGACTAAGGGCAATCCCTACATAAGCAAATCTCTCCGGATTTTCGAAAAAAGGACTCTCCTTTAAAATAACAGATAAAATCATCTCAGGTTTCACCAACACTGGAATATTTATATTAGGGTAAAGTTCTTTGATTGAACTCAAACCCTTTTCCAAAATTTTTTCATCTAACTCTGCACTATCTTGAGGAACATAAATATAAGGACTTGAATTTCTAATATAAGTATCATGATATCCTTTTAACATTTCTATAATTTCACATTTTGAAGATAACACTCCATATTGTTTTTCTAATCTGTTGATCCAATAAATAATTTGAAATAAAGAAACCTCCAAGCTTTTAAGCTCTACTGATTTTAAATTTTCCTCACTGTAATAACTTGTAATCTCTTCACAAAATTTTAAATTTCTAACTTCAGGATTAACCATATTTGGAAATAAATAATTATTATTCAAATGATTCAAATCTTCTAAATGCTCAGAGCTCAGTTCCTCTATCTGTTTCTCAGATTTTTCTTCAAAAAACTCAAGCAAATCTTCTGATGATTTAAAACGGTCTCTCACATATTTTTCTAAGAGAAGCCATAAGCTAGAATATTTTTCAGATTGAAATTCAACAGGTTCAGAAAAAATAAAAGAATGAATCACAGGATAAAAGACCACCGAGTCCGTCTTTACTGAATCAATCTTCTCACACAAATAAGATAGGTCTTTAAAAAGATGAGGAGCCACAAACTGCCCTTCCAATGAATCACCTTTCAAATTACAAATCAGACTTTTAAAAAATAAGTAAGGATATTTTTTTATCTTTTCCACTTCAGATTGATCACCAATTCTACCTGCTTCTTTCTTAAAGGCTTGATAATTCTCAATATCAAAATTAAAAAATATTTCTCCTTTTTGATAGACCTTTAAAAAAGCCAAAAGAATTTCAATTTTTTGAAACACTTTATCTCCTAAGGCATTTTTAAGATTTATTATTCTAGAAGGGGTTAAATCATCTAAATCACTTCTTCCCGAAGCAGGCATAAGAGCATAAGGATTATCAAACTCCTTTTTTAATATATAAATAGCTAATGCTAATATTTTATCTCGTAATTGAAAATAAGAATCAACCTGACAAGATTCAATCTCTTCAACGGTAGAATATTTCTCTAAACAAATATTTTTATAATTATTATCAAACAAAGTTTTAAACTCTACAGAATCTTCAGAATAATAAATGACTTTCAATAGAGACCGAGCTAAGTTGATTTTTTCTGTTAAATTTAGATCTTTCAAAGAATAGTTAGGATTTGAAGATAAAAGCTCCTCTGGTTTCTCTCCTAAATAAGATAAAGCATCAACATCCGAAACATCCGAAACATCTAACCATTCAGAAATAATAACTGTTGCATCATAAGCTAAATATACTAAATCCTCATCTGTTAAATTAACATTTTCTTGATTTTCACAAAACTCTTTCCATTTTATATAATAAATTTCTACTTGATGAATGGCCGAATCAGAACAAATGGTATTAATATAATGATCTCTATTTTCATCAAATGCATTTTTATCAATTAAAAATCCTTTATTTTGAGGCAACTGGTTTTGTGACATAACACCAATATTAAAATCATAAGAATTTGTAGATTGATTGTAAAGATTGGTTAATAGCTCTCTTGATTGCTGATAAAATAAAGTCACCTTATTTGTTTTTCGTAGCCATAAAGAAAAGAACCACTGATAATCTTGACCCTTCAATAAAGACCAATTATTAAATTGACGACCTATCAATTTAATCTTTTCAATTATTACTTCTTTTAAATTCCCCATTTCATCTGCATCATTTGATGAAAGTTTATCTTGAAAATAATCTGATACTTGATCAGGATTCTGAATGAGATCTTGCATGTGATTCAGTTTCAAAAGATTCGTTTGAATACTATTAACTTTTAAATATTCTTTAACAGATTTCCCTATGAACTTATCTAACCAATGATGGCTTTCCATAAAAACATAAATAGTCACAAGAAAACCAGCCCATCCCATAACCCTAGGCCCCACTTTTTTAGATAGCTGAGACAATAAAGATCCTCCGTGAGGAGTTGCACGAATTCCCATCAAAAGAGTTTGAACAATTTTATGAGACACCCAACTGGCTCCCAGAAGAGTCACAATGTCCACAGCGTAATCACTCCACTTACTTTGAATCCATTTTGTATAAGATGCTTCACAAGAGCTAATGTGTTTGTCTTCTTCAGAAATACCATTTTCTTTTTCTTTAGAAACAAAAGAACCTAAACATTGACGAAAATCAGCATCTTGATATAACTCCATTGCCAAAGAAGATATAAAAAAACCAAGAGCCAAACCTGCATAAGGAGCTGTGGTTTTTAAAAATTTATTATCAAAATGACGACCTATTTTATATTGATGAAGCGTATGTTTTTGTGAAATAACTATAAAAATAAAAAAACTGATAACAGCAGAAGGAGTCAAACTTTGAGATGCAAACTCTTGAAGCTGACCAGGTTTTGTGACCGCTCCATATAAAAGAGGATCTGTAATACTCTCCCTGTAAAGCATAGACCCTATAGCGGCTTGAAATAAAATATATTGCATTGGAAAACCTTTTATAATATTTGTAAATTTTGTCATTGTTTGCAAATTTCGGAAGTGTTGGTCATCAAAGTAAACTTTAGTTTTTTGAATAAGAGTTAAAATCTTTTCATCTATAATCTTTCTTTGAGAAGATTCTTCAGCAAATTCCATAGATTTCTGATGCTCTTTCATCTCTAAAAGATATACTTTTAAAAATTCATCATGATGAGCTTGTGGTGGCAGTCCCAATTTAGATAAAACTTTTCTGAAAAGACGAATCTCTTTTCTACCAATATCTTCAGATTTCAATATTTCATGAAATAAATTAATAGCCTTTCTCTTACTAGAATCGGAATGAGAAATACCATAGCGGTATTCAACAGCGTTCATAAAATCAAGAAAATATTTTCTAGCAGATTCATTTCTTTGAAGATCTTCACTCTTCCAATCCTCTTGAATACTTATCCTTTCTTCAAAAGACATCTCACTGTAAAAATCTGAAAGAATTCTATTTAATGTTTGTTTATCGCTAATGTTAAGAGTCCTTAAAACTTCTTTAAGCCCTTTCCGTGCAATGCTATAGCTTTGCCTCATCTTTTTTCTCTGATCTCTTATGGCTTCTTTTAAATTTAAAGATTTTTTTCCAGAATCAAAACTCTCTAAGACAGGTCTTTTATAAGCATCACCTACTAAAACAGATTTAAAAAAAGTATTGTACACTTTTTTGGTGATAACCTGCTTTGGTTCCATTTCAACCACTTCAACAGCAGGTCCAATACTTGAAGACTGGGAATAACCAGGTTGAATAGAGAAAGCTATAAGAAATAAAAAATATATTTTAAACAATTTAAACATCCAATGTTATTAAAAGAAGGGCTTCATAATGAAACACTTTTTAGGTAAGTAAGAACTTACCATAAACAAGGTTATTTGTCGATTTTATAAGGAATTTTGAGGGTGAAATGAAATTTTTTCTCATGTGTTCAAAAGGTTTACACCTTCTTTTTTACTCACCACTTTCTTGCAAAAAAAACCACTCACTTCTTTAATGGTTTTTATCTTCTTAACAAAATCTTTATTGAGTATTTTTTTTAAAAAAATCCACCATTTCTTTAATGGCTTTATTCCTCGTTTTATCTTTATGCTGGAAAATCTCATGCTTTCCATTTATGGATTGAATGCGACACACACGAGGTATAAAACTACAAAATTGAACCTGATGCTCATTAGACACAATATTATCTTCTGTCGCCTGCAGTATCAGCAAAGGTGTATTTATTTTTTGAACTTCCTCTTTCTCTAAGAGTCGATTTGTCGCTTTAAAAGTTTCAAGAATCCAACGATAAGTAGGTTCATAAATTACAATTTTAGGATACCTTTCAGTAATGGATGAGTAAAAATCAAATCTTATTTGACTATCTGTGAGATTTTTAACACGCTCTGGTCCATAACCTATGTCGGTAGGATTCCAAATAGGCCGATTGCAGTAACCAAAAAAACAATTCAAACGAAAAACCATAAGAAGAGTTTTATCTACAATATAAGGAAATTGAGTGTTAATTCTTATCAAAGGAGAGCCAAAAACAGCAGCTTTAAAAATTTGTTTTTTAGAATGCTCCTCTAAATAAAAACTAGAAACAGCTCCTCCCATAGAATGAGCCAATAAAAAAAGACGATCTTGATTCATTTCTGAATCTTGCAAAACAATAGTATCAATAAAAGTATTTAAATCTTTAGTGTAATTATCGTAAGACTCAACATAACCAAGAGTGGAATCTGTTTTTAAAATACGTTCTGAAAAACCCTGACCTCTATGATCGTAAGTGTAAATCGGAGAATAACCAAAAAGAATGAGATCATAAAAAAGTTCTATGTATTTAAATACATTTTCTCCCCAACCACTAACAAAAACAATAGATCCTTTAGAACCTCTTTCTCCAAATTTTGCATACTTTAAAATTTTTCCTTTCTCTCCAACAAAATTTCCGACCTTATAAAAATCTCCTTTTTCATCTAACAATGTATAGGAAAAGGATGTATTTGATTCGGTTAAAGCCCCTGCAGAAACAGAAAAGAAGAAAAGAATCCAACACAAAAGATTTTTTTTCATAAATCTCATCCTAGTCAATCCATCCTTAACTCTATCAACAAAATGACAACTAAACTACACTTTACAAACATCATAAATCTTTTTGATAAGCATAAACTTTCAATGTAGTTAGAATTAAAGTGTTGATAACATCTTCTACTGTACAAGTTCTTTGAAGAATATTCACCGGTTTTTTTACACCCATAAGTAAAGGACCTAAAACCTCCCCAGGCCCCAGCTGTTGAACCAATTTATAGGCAATGTTCCCTGAGTCCAAATTAGGAAAAATTAAAACGTTAGCTCCTTTGTCATAAGAAAACAAAGGAAATATTTCTTTAGCAATCTCTTCATTCACAGCAATATCAGCTTGTATTTCTCCTTCAATTTTTAATTCTGGTTTCCATTTTTTTACAAGGCGAACCGCTTCTTTCATTTTTTTAGGAGATTCGGCATCTGAAGTACTAAAATTCACAAAACTTAATAGCGCAACCCTAGGTTCTATCATAAAATAACGAGCCATTTTTGCTGTGTAAATGGCTATATGAGCGATTTGCTCCGCTGTAGGATTGATATTAAAAGCCGTGTCTGCAAAAAATAAAACTTTATTTTTTAATAAAACAAGATTCACTCCTGCCACAGTTTCCCTCTGACCAGAACCTATTATACGAAGACAAGGACGAACACTATTTACAAAACTATCCGAAGATCCAGTGACCAAAGCATCGCCATCACCAGAATGGACAGCCATCGCTGCAAAATAATTGGCTTGACCTAAAAGAGTTTCAGATTCTTTAAAGCTAACACCTTTTTCTTTTTTCATATTATAAAATTCTTTAGCATAGGGAGCAAAATAAGAACTCTCTCTTGGAAGTAAAATTTTAATATTTTTTAAATTAGAAAGTTTAAGCTCTTTCATTTTTTTTTGAATGATGTCTTTTCTTCCTAATAAAATAGGTTCCATAATTTTTTCAGGAAATAAAGTGTTAAGAGCTGTTAAAATTTTAGGGTTTTCTCCTTCTGGAAGATAAATAATAGGGAGCTTTTTCTCACAGTTGTTGTCTTTAACACGGTTGATAATTGTTCTGATAAATCCTCTGCTTTCACTTTGAAAAGATTCTAACTCTTGAATGTATTTTTGAAAATCTTCAATAGGTTTTTCAGCCACTCCACTTTCCATAGCCGCTTTAGCAACAGCAGGAGCAAGACTCGTTAAAACTCTTAAATCAAAAGGTTTCGGTATAATATAGTCGGTACCAAAATTAAAAATCTCTCCTTGATAGGCTTTAGAAACACTATGAGGAACACTTTTTCTCGCCAATTCAGACAAAGCATAAACAGCTGCCAACTTCATCTCTTCAGTGATTTTTTTAGCTTGAACATCTAAAGCTCCACGAAAAATAAAAGGAAAACCTAAAACATTGTTCACTTGATTGGGATAATCACTTCTACCAGTTGCTACAATCACATTAGGGTTTGCCTTTTTAGCTTCTTCAGGAAGAATTTCTGGGTCTGGATTAGCCATAGCAAAAACAATAGGCTTAGAAGACATAGATTGAATCATTTTTGAATTTAAAAGTCCTTTAACACTTAAACCAATAAAAACATCTGCACCTTTTAAAACCTCTTCCATAGTTCTAAATTTTGTACTTAAAGCAAATTCTTCTTTGTAAAAATTCATTCTCTCTTTACGACCTTTATAGATAACACCTAAAGAATCACAAAGAATAATGTTTTCTTTTTTCGCACCTAAAGAAATAAGAAGTTTAGCACAAGAGATCGCTGCCGCTCCTGCACCACTAAAAACAATTTTTACATTGTTTATTTTTTTCTCTTGAATGTGACAAGCATTTAAAAAAGCTGCTGCTGTAATAATAGCCGTTCCATGTTGGTCATCATGAAAAACAGGAATGTTCAACTCTTCTTTTAAAGCGGTCTCAATTTCAAAACACTCAGGAGCAGCTATATCTTCTAAGTTGATGCCTCCAAAAGTTGGTTCTAAATTTTTACAAACATTCACAAACTCTTTAATCGTTTTCGCTTTAATCTCTATATCAAAAACATTGATACCAGCAAATTTTTTAAAAAGAACCGCTTTTCCTTCCATGACAGGTTTACTTGCTAAGGGACCTATATTTCCTAAACCAAGAACAGCACTTCCATTAGAAATAACAGCCACAAGGTTACCTTTTCCTGTGTAATCAAAAACTTTACTTGCATCTTTATGAATCTCTTTGCAAGGCTCAGCAACTCCTGGGCTATAAGCAAGAGAAAGATCCCAATCCGAGTCCATTTTTTTAGTGGAATTGATTTCTAACTTTCCAGATGGTTTCTTTTTATGATAACTAAGAGCTTCTTCTTTCATACTCCTATCTCTTTCTTGAATGCAAAATGATTCCCTTTATAACCTATATTGACAGAAAAGTGAAATAGAGGCATCCTTAATAATAACCCTATGTCCTATCCCTCTAAAAAAGTCGTTATTGTTCAAGGAGTGAGAACCCCTTTCACGAAGGCAGGAAAAGAATTTAAAGATATTCATCCTGCTGATTTAGGAACTTACAATTTAAAAGAACTCCTTTTAAAAATAGATTTTCCAAAAAAAGAAATAGACGAAATCATTCTAGGCAATGTGGCAAATCTTCCTGATGCTGCTAACATTGCTCGTGTTGTGGCTTTAAAAGCAGGTTTAGATCAAAGCATCTCCGCTTCAACAGTCCATAGGAATTGTGCCTCATCTTTAGAAAGCTTAGCCGTTGGAGTAGCAAAAATACAAGCAAATATGATGGATACAGTGATTGCAGGAGGAGTGGAAAGCATGTCTCAAATACCTTTTCTGTTCAGTCCTTCTTTATCCCGTATTTTGACAAAAATAATGACATCAAAAACTCTCAGTCAAAAATTAAAAACTCTTACCTCCCTTCGTTTATCTGATTTCAAACCTCGTATTGCTCTTTTGGAAGCTTTAACAGATCCTTTCACAGGAATTTTAATGGGAGAAACAGCAGAAGTTTTAGCAAGAGATTTTCATATTCGTCGTGAAGAGCAAGATGATTTTGCAATAAGTAGCCATGAAAAGGCGATTCAATCTGAAAAAAAACTACAAGAAGAGATAGTCACTCTTTTTGCAGGCTCTACCTATCAAATGGTCTCTAAAGATACAGGACCGAGGGTCAATTTAAATAAAGATCGTATGAGAAAAATGAAACCTTACTTTGACAAAAAATATGGAACCGTCACTATAAGTAACTCCTGCCCTATCACTGACGGTTCAGCTATGCTGGTTCTCATGTCGGAAGAAAAAGCTCTTGCCTTAGGTTTGAAACCTTTAGTTTCCATACGATCTGTTGCATTCGCTGGGTTAGAACCTCAAAGAATGGGATTAGGCCCTGTCTACTCCAGTCACAAAGCTCTTAAAAAAGCCAATCTAAGTTTAAAAGATATGGGTCTTATTGAAATCAATGAAGCCTTTGCAGCTCAAGTGTTAGCTTGTTTAAAAGCTTTTTCTTCAGACACTTTTTGTCAAAATAAATTAAATACAGATCAATCTCTAGGGGAAATCAACCCTGAAATTTTAAATGTCAATGGGGGAGCTCTTGCTATTGGACACCCTGTTGGAGCAACAGGATGTCGCCTTGCCCTCACACTCGCTTTAGAAATGAAAAGAAGAAATATTCAATTTGGTTTAGCCACTCTCTGCATTGGAGGAGGACAAGGTGGTGCTGTTATATTGGAAAATGCATCTTGAAGGAAAATACTATGTCTGCTCTTCACTTTACAATTAAAGAACAAAATATAGGATGGATAGAATGGGATGACCCTTCATCTTCCACAAATGTTTTATCTCTTTCTCTTTTAGAAGAATTTTCTCAACTTGTAACTCGTTTAGAAAAAGAAGATCTAAAAGCTTTAGTTCTTGTCTCTAAAAAACCTTCTGTATTTATAGCAGGTGCTGATATTAAAGATATTCAAAACATAGATAACAAAGAAGACTTTAAAAAAATTCTTAAAAAAACGCATTCTATTTTCAATCGTTTTGAAAAACTACAAGCCTCTAAAATTGCAGCTATCAATGGAGCTTGTTTAGGAGGAGGTTTAGAATTTGCATTAACTTTTGATTACCGATTGGCAGCCGATTCCCCCCAAGTCAAAATAGGACTTCCTGAAGTTAAGTTGGGTCTCCTACCAGGATTTGGAGGTTGCATTCGTCTTCCCCGACTTGTGGGTTTAAAAACCTCTTTAGATATTATTTTAACTGGAAAAAGCTACCCAGCCAAATGGGCTTTAAAAAAATCTCTGGTTCATGAAGTTGTCCCTTCTGCTCTATTAGAGGAGAGATCTTTAGATTTAGCGAAAGAAATTCTCAATAAAAAAAAGAAATCCCATCCAGCACAAATATACAAACCAAAAAATCTAAAAGATTTTTTATTAGAAAAGATCCTAAAGATTCCCCTCTTTTTGATAGCGAAACGAAAAATTTTAAAAGAAACTAAAGGGTTTTACCCCGCTCCCTTAAAAGCCTTAAAAGTCCTTCAAACAACTTATGGCTCTTCTCACTTGGAAAAATCTTTAGAAAAAGAAACTCAAGCTTTTTGTGAAGTGGCTGTAACTTCTGAAAGTAAAAATCTAATTCGCATTTTCTTTTTAATGAATCAAATCAAAAAACAAAAATTATCTATTCAAACTAAATCTATCCATCAAATTTCTGTTTTAGGTGCAGGTGTTATGGGAGGTGGAATTGCTTATCTATGTGCTGACAAAGGCTACAACACTCGTTTGAAAGACATTCAAGGAGAATCTATTTCTAAGGCTTTAAAATATGCCGACAACTTGTGGAAAAAACAATATAAACATCGCCGCTTAACAAAATACCAATGGAATCAAAGAAAATTCCAACTCTCTGGAAAATTAGATGACTCGAGTTTCTCTAATACAGATTTAGTGATTGAAGCCATTTCAGAAAATAAAAAGATTAAAGAACAAGCTATTTCACAAGCTGCTAAACATTTAAACTCGTCAACTCTTTTTGCCTCAAACACTTCTTCTCTTTCCATTTCTGAATTGGCCAAATCTTATCCTTGGCCTGAACGTTTTGTAGGTATGCATTTTTTCAATCCTGTTTATAAAATGCCTCTCGTTGAAATTATAAAAACAGATCAAAGTGATAAAGAGTCTCTTGCCAGCCTTTTTGAATTGGCTCTCTCTCTAGGTAAAACACCTGTTATTGTAAAAGACAGCCCTGGCTTTATTGTTAATCGTATGTTGATGCCTTATCTTACAGAAGCTCTTTGGCTTTTAGAAGATGGAAATAATATTAAAGAAGTGGATTATTATTACACTCATAAATTTGGTCTGCCTATGGGACCTTTCCGTTTAATGGATGAAGTCGGTTTAGATATTTGTACAAATGTTATATCTATTTTTCAAAAATCTGGTTTGCAGTTAGATGTCCCACAAAGTAGTGAAAAATTAAAGGAAATCTTAGGTTTAGGAAAAAAAGAAGAAAAAGGATTTTATATTTATGAAGGGGAAGATTATCTTATCAATAAAAAAATCTCTTTTTTTCAAAAGAGACAAACCTTATCTACATCTGAAGATATTATAAAGAGAGGTATTTACCGTATGATCAATGAAGGAAGAAAACTTTTAGAAGAATCCATTGTAGAAAGTGAAAAGGATATTGATATTGCGATGATGTTTGGAACAGGCTTTCCTCCTTTCTTAGGAGGTCCTATGCACTATGCAAATCAGATAGGCCTACAAAAAATCCACTCAACACTTAAGGAATTCAGTCAAAAATGGGGGGATCGTTTTGAACCTCACTTTCATTTGTAAAAACTTAAGAATTAAAAAAAATCTCCTTCCATCTTAGACAATAGTATAGTTTTCCTAACTAGAAGTTAGGATATGCTACAGCTTATTTTATCTTTAAAAAAAAATTGGTTACTATTAAGTATGAAATTTTTCATTCTTTTTTTCTCCCTGTTTCTCTTTTCCTGTAAAGGACTGTTACCTCCTATTTTAGGAGGTGGTACGACTCCCCCACAAAAAAGAACACACCCTATTTTAATTGGTACGACTCCCACGACCTCTATCCCTACTCCACCAGCTACTGGACAAAAAATTGGTGTTGTTAAATGTCAAACACAAGCCGAGATGAATCAATTTAATATAAACCTTAGAAAATTTTTATCTACAACGATCAACCCTAATCAAGTTGGAAGCCATGCTTGCACAAAAAGTATAAGTGGAGGAGTGTTTTTTGATGGACACATCAGAACCAATAAACCCATTGTAACTACAGAAAACAATCTAGACATAATTATAAACCCTGAAGGTTCTTATATAAGATTCCATTTTGAAACTTTTTCACCCAATAAACCTAATATAGCCCCTATTCCTTTTAGATACACTTATGGTTCTATAGATGGACAACAAATCGTATTGACCTTTGAAGATTCCAAAGGAGAAGTGAAGATGAATGGTCAACTTGCAACTCGCAGCGACGGAAAAAGACTTTTTATTGGACACATAACATTCCACAATTATCAACGTTATGACGGGCAAAACCCAGGTTATAATGGCCGTTTAGGAGATTTTGCTATTGAAACTTGTCATTTTTTTCAATGTTAGGGCATAGTATAAGTAGTCACAAAAAAGGAGGCATCCATGATAACAGATCATTATTCACTTGTAGAGCTTGTTTTAGGTATAGGGTTCACACTCTGGGGAGTTAGCTCACTCTTCAATAAAAACATTTTAAAATCCCATATCCATTTATTCCTATCTGATGAAGAAACTCATGAAACCATAAGTTATTTAGTAACCACTATGTTTCTAATACTTGGGGCCATCATTATTTCGGTTCATAACGACTGGTATGTAGGGCTATCTCTCATCACCACTATTATAGGATGGGCATTAGTTATTAAATGTTTCTTATGGCTGAGCTTCAGAAAATTTTTAAAACCAACAGTTAAAAACATGAAAAACATTTTGTTAAGTAAATGGATGCATCTAGGTTACAGTTCAGCACTTGTAATTCTAGGTCTAGCCACTTTATGGAATCATGTTTATCTCTCTGTTTAAATACAAATCTGTTTGATTAAAAAGACTGAGAAGATAACCGAATTTTATGAAGATAGGCATTCACAGATAGAAAATACAAATCCCCTGTTTGCTTATCAACAGTAACAGGAGATGATAAGCCTCGGCCAAATTTAAAATTGGCTAATGGCTGACCTGTTGATTTATGAACTATATAGATACGACTGTCTGATGAAGAACCATAAATAAGATAGTTTTTATAAACAGAAGGATTTATAGGGCGAGATTTTAATGTGACACTCCATAATCTTTTACGATTTGTTTTTTTCACAGCAAAAATATGATTGTCAGACACTTGATAAAATAAGGATCCTTTAGGGAAGATAAAAACATCCCCTTTGCTTTGCCATTTTTTTCTTCCATTCCAAAGATTTAAACAAAATAGACCTGTCCTAAAAACAGAAGCTAAAAGACAAGATTTCTTTATAGATAAATCCCCATAAATAGATTGTTTAGAAGACAAAACTCTTTTCCATTTTACTTTTCCACTGTTTTTATTAAGAGCCACAAGACTTCCATCATAAAATCCCATATAAATAAAATTTTTATAAACAGCGGGGCGAGGTCGTCCTCTTAAAATAATATCTCTTGTTAAAGAAGGTCCTGCATAAACCCAAATCAGAGAACCTTTTAAAGACAGGGCATATAACTTTTGATTGATGGCCGTCCAGTAAATTCTATTTTTATGAATAAGAGCAGATCCTATATTTTCAGAACCTGTAAAAAACTTCCAAACTAATTTCCCCGTATTCAATTCAAGACTATAGAAAAAACCATCACTAGCTCCAAAGTACAGTCTGTTTTTATATCTCTCTAAGGAACTAAAAACACCTCCTTGAATAGGAAAACTCCAAACCAAATGACCTTTGTCTTTTGAAAAAGCTTTAATACCATTAAAGCCATTTCCCTGTATCACCAATTGATCTGTTAAAAGAGCTGAACCATTATGAACTAAAGCCGGTCGTAAAAAAGATTTTTTAATCGTATCAACAGACCATAAGTGCTGTATATTTAAAGAAGTTTTTTCTTGCCGTTGCTCAGAAAATTGATTCTCTGTAAAAGAAAATACCGAAGGAGGAAAAACTAAAAAGATCAATACAAGAAATAACATCACTTATTCTCTAATTTTTGTTTAAGGGTTAAAAGATATATGTATTCTTGGAACTTTTTTTTATCCAATTCATTAAAACTATTTTTTATAATTTTTGTGTATAGTTTTTTAGCTTCTGCATAATTTTTCATTTGTTCATGGCATAGGGCAGATTGAAGGTGAGCATTTTTATGAAAAGAAACAGCCGTTTTATTAGTTCTTAGGGGTTTCCAGATAGCTAAAGCTTTCTCACAATTCTTTTCATCCATATAATAATTGGCCAACTGAAAAGAAACTAAATGATAAATAGAAGATTTTTTTTTAGGGAAAGTAAATAGAGATAGTAAAGATAGAGCTCGCTCCTTTTCACCATTCAAATAAAAAAAGTCTGCAAGATCAATAGCAAAAACAGCACCTACCTTTTGACCTTTATAATTTTTAAGAATCTCTTCATACTTCTGAGATAAAGACTTCATATCCTCTGAATAAACAAAAGATTTTTTATCTTTTGCTTTGTTTAAAAAAGAAGATATGTCCTTATTTTGTTTTCTATAATTCTTCCCATTGGCTTTTTCTCCAGCCACTTGTAGTTTTCGTTGTATTTTATAAAGTTCACCATATACTTTTTTGATATGGCTACTTTGCCATTCTAAAAAAACACCTCCAGCAATCAAACAAAATAAACAAATGCCAACAACAATCAATAGGAATTTAAAATTCTGGTAAATCCATGAATTGATAGATTGAATTGTAATCTTCTTTTTTTGAGTGTCGCTGTCCATAACCAATAACTTATAAAACCAATTTTTCTTCTTCAGAACAACTGGTATTAGTCATTCTTTCCATTGCTAACTGGTAGGCCGCTTCTGTAATAGAAATATTCTGACTTAGAGATGATTTATATATAGACATTAATGTATCTGGTATCTCTTTGAGTTTTTCTTCAGCCCAATGAGTTGGTTTTGAAAATTTAAAAAAAGAATAAGCGTGGATAATTCCTCCACTGTTAATGATAAAATCAGGAAAATAGAGAATGTTTTTATCAGCAAGCTTTTTAGATATTTCAGGATATTTTAATTGGTTATTGGCTCCTCCTGCAATTAAAGCACAATCTAATGTTTTCAAGCTCTCATCGTTAATAACTCCACCTAAAGCACAAGGTGCAAAAACATCACAAGACGTTGTAAAGACTTTGTCTGAAGATAAGATATGAACAGAAGGATATTTATCAGCCATTTTTTTTAGAACTTCATCTCTCACATCAAAAATAAAAACATCAGCTTTTTCTTCAAGAAGCAACTTCATCAATTCTCTTCCTACAGAACCAACACCTTGAATAACAACCTTTATATTTTTTAAAGAATCTTTTTTAAGCCTTAGCTTCACTCCCAATTTAAGACTAAGGAATACCCCTTTGGCTGTAAAGTAACTAGGACTACCAGCTCCACCCTCTTTTTTAGGTTTTCCAACAACATAAGAAGTTTTCTCTCCGATGTATTTCAAATCCTCTCCTGTAATACCTACATCTTTAGCAATAGTGTATTTACCAGAAAGAGATTCGACATACTTACCTAAGGAGCGTAAAAGTTCAGGAGTTTTATCTTTTTCAGGGTCACCAATAATAACTGATTTTCCACCACCAATTTTTAACCCTGCACAAGCCGATTTATAACTCATAGCTCTAGATAAATTTAAAACGTCCTTTAAAGCCTCTTCCTCTGTCTTATAAGGATACATTCGGCAACCACCTAAAGACATCCCTAAAGTTGTATTGTGAATAGCAATGATAGCTTTTAATCCTGTCTTATAATCATTGCAAAACACCACCTGTTCATGAGGTAAAACTTCTTTTTCTAAAAACTTAAAAACCATAATATTCTTTCAGGAGAAGTTTATATAAAAAAATGAATTTTTTGAAGTTAAAAACCACTAAGCAAGTTTTTTCTTAAAGGCATTGAAGATAAACAACCACCTTATCAAGTAAATGACTTAAATAGCCCAACTTAGACCAAGATTATACACCCAATATCTTTTCTTAAAAATAGGGAAACCTGTTAAAATAGGAGAAATGATAGGGACATTGATACTCCATCCCATAAAACCCCTAAGATGATGTTTAGCCCATACCATATAAGACAAATTAAAATTGGCTCCTTGATACCCTTTAAACTTTAATTTGGTATCTGAGACATTTGGGTCAGGGTCAAGGTCTGCAAAATAAGTGTAGATATAAAAAGTTCCTGTCCCTGAAAGGGTTAACTTGTTAAATGTCCCAGTCAATTGAACTTCATGAGAAGAGGCTGCTAAACGATTTGAATTTCCTGACACATCTGTTCGGTATTTATAAGAATCAGAATACAAAACATGATTAAAGCCAAAAGAAAATTTATCTTTAAATTTATGATAGTGAGACAATCTACCAAAAAGAGCAAAATACTTCCCTTTTTTTAAAGACTTTTTAGCTGTAGGTAACACCAAACCTGCAGAAGCATTCCATTTAAAACCTAAAAAGTTCTCCATAGATTTTAGAGGCTTAGAGGCACCCAATGAAATATCCGTTAAACCAAGATAACTTGGATCAGATACAAATCCAAAAGGATCAAAAACATAAGAACCTTTCGCTGAAAATTTAAAGTCTTTATAGTTGTAGGAAAAGGACAAACCATTAGAATTTTTAGCTCTTGCCTCATAATAAGCACCAAAGGATAAACTATGAGATAAACCTACAGACCAATTTCTCTTTTGATCTTTTTGGTCATCAGGAAGGTTGGAAGCTTCAGAAAAAGAAACTAAAGTCAGTAAGAATAAAACACTAAACATAAAAACTCCTCAATTATTTTAACTCTTGTTTCGCTATTGTTTGTAATTGCATATTATTTGTCCCTTCATAAATTTGACCAATTTTACTATCTCTATAAAACTTTTCTATAGGATACTCTTTCGTGAAACCATTAGCCCCAAACAAATTGACAGATTGAGAGACAACTTTTTCAGCATAAACAGAAGTGAACCATTTACAAATAGCAGAGGAGTTCACAATATTTTTATTTGCTTCTTTCATTTTTGCTGTATTGTACACTAATAAACCCATAACTTCTAGATAAGATCTCATTTCTGCCAATTGAAACTGAACAGCTTGAAACTCACTTAATGCTTTCCCAAATTGCTCCCTTTCTTTAATATAATTCTTTGTTAACTTATAAGCTCCTTGAGCCAGACCATACATTTGAGCCCCTATACCTATACGACCTATATTCAGAGTTTCTATAGCTATTTTATAACCTTGACCAAGAGATCCGATGAGATTTTCTTTAGGAACAAAACAATCTTCTAAAATCAATTCACAGGTAGAACTCGCCCTGATTCCCAGCTTATCCTCTTTTTTTCCTACAGAAAAACCTTTAAAGTTTTTTTCAACTAGAAATGTAGAAATACCTTTATAGCCCTTTTCAGGATGGACATTTGCAAAAACAATAAATACATCCGCTTCGGCAGCATTTGTAATCCATAACTTACGACCTTGCAAAATAAAACCATTTTTATCTTCTTTGGCTCTTGTTTTTAAAGCAAAAGCATCCGAACCACTGGAACTTTCACTTAAAGCATAAGAACCTACACTAGAAGAACAAAGCGGAGGCAAATACTTTTGTTTTTGCTCTTCCGTCCCATAGTTTAATAAAAGGCTATTCACCAAAGTATTTTGAACATCCACGACAACACTCAAAGAAGGGTCAACTTGAGCAATAGACTCAATCAACAAACAAGACATGGAGAGACTCCCTCCTGAACCTCCATACTTTTCAGGAACTTCTATACCCATATAACCTCTTTGAAAACACTCTTTCAAGAGGTCACTAGACATCTCTCCCTTCTCATCCATTTCGGAAACCTTTGGAAGTAAAATATTTTGAGCAAAATCTAAAACAGAGGATTTAAAAAGTTGTTCCTCTTCAGATAAAAAATACATAAAACTGTTTTAAAAATGACTTTTACAGAAATCAAAGTCAATACAAAACTCTCGTTCAACTATAATATCCTTTTCTTTTTAGGAGATTTTCGTCGTGAGAGGGATACTCCTCAAACACCTAAAAAGAAAAGGATTCTTACTTAGTGAGCTAGAGAAAAACTCTGTTTTTTGCCAGTGTTCTATAAGTCAGGTGCAAAAACCAGAAGGTTTTCTCTAGTTCAAACAATAAGCCTATTAAGTAACTCTTATTTTAATGAGATTTGAAGAGCGTCCCTCTTGCGATGAAAAGCTCATTAAAATAAGAGTAGGAAATACTTGTTTGAACTAGAGTTTTGTTATTTGCTTAAAACCTTATTCACTGGTAAAAATCCTTTATCATGATGAATTTCAGTGAATTTATATATAAGATATTTTTATTTTACCTTCCACTTCTTTTCTCCCTTTGTGTTCACGAATGGGCTCATGGATGGACAGCAAAAAGAAAGGGAGACTTAACGGCTTATTATAATGGTCGTCTCACTTTAAACCCTGTAGCACATATAGATTTAATAGGAACTGTCATTTTACCTTTGTTTTTTCTACTTATTAATTCTCCTCTTTTTTTTGGCTGGGCAAAACCCGTCCCTGTTGACGAGAGAGTCTTAAAAAATCCCAAAAAAGACTTATTTTGGATTGCCTTCGCTGGACCTCTGTCTAATTTCATTCTTGCTTTTATTGGCTCTTTCTTTCTAGGAATTGCCTATATCATCAAGCTCAAAGGTTTGACCTTAAAAGCTCCCGTTTTTGAAATGATAGAGGTTTTTATTTTTGTCAATCTACTTCTTTGTTTCTTTAATCTTCTTCCTCTTCACCCCTTAGATGGTGCAAAAGTATTAGCTCGTTTTTTACCTATTCGCTGGAACATGTTTTTAGAAAGCAAACAACATTATAGTGCTTTTATTTTGATTTTTCTCGTATTTTCAGGAGCTCTTCATTATCTATCAAAACCACTTTTTTTTATAGCTAATCATTTAATAAACGGCTCACAATGGTTTGCTATTTTAGCTACAAACACTTTATAATGAGCTCAGTTATTTAGAATCTTACTTAAGGAGAAATTTAAAATACAAATTAGATTCTTATTTAAAAATAAAGGCATTTCATAATGGTAGAAAACTCAACCAACTTTAACAAACCCAACTATGTTCAAACAGAACAATTCTCAGGTCCTTTAGATCTTTTACTTCAGCTCATTCATAAACAAAAAATGGATATTTTTAAAATTGATATTTATAAAATCACTAATAAATATGTTGAGCACTTAAAGGATATACCATCTCCTGATTTAGAAAATGCAGGAGACTTCATACGAATGGCATCCATTTTAATGCATATAAAATCTAAAACCCTTCTTCCTAAAGAAGAAGAGGATGAGGAAGAAACTTCTAACTTAAAGAAAAATCTTGTTCGGCTACTAGTCAATTATCAAAAATACCAAACTGTCGGAAGTCTGTTTTATGAACGACCCTTATTAAATAGAGAGACTTGGAAATCTCATTACATTTTATCTCTTAAGGCAGCTCCAAATAATGAGGTAGAAATTTCTAGGGAAAAAGCTTCTTTCTTGTTGATTCAAAATTATAACAAAATTCTACAATCTCAACATATCAAAAAACCTTTAAAGACAAAAAAAGCTCTGCCTTCTCTTCTGAATCACATTAAAGATCTAGCAACAAATTTTATACAAGGAACAATAATCAGTTTTAATAAATTGAGTGCTGTAAAAAAACATCAATACAGTCGCTTACTAACCTTTCTTTCTCTTTTAGAACTTTCTAAATTGGGCTTTGTTTCATTGATACAAAAATCCATTTGGTCAGATATAGATATTCAAGTTCAAAAAAATCTTGATACAAAAGCTTTTCTCCTATTAGATAATGAAGAAAGTGATTGGATGGCTAACAAAATCAATGAGGAAATGAAATGAAGACTTCTAAACAAAAAGTTTTTTCAGTTATAGAAAGCATCCTTTTTGCTAGCCCTGATCCGACACCTATTTCTACTTTTTTACAAGTTTTTGAAGAAGAGTTTTCCCAACAAGAAATGTTGCGTTTTTTAGAAGAGTTTAAAGAATCTCTCAAACAAGAAGAAAGAGGTTTAACTCTAGAAAAAATCAACAAAGGCTATCAATTAAGAACAAAAACTGAAAATAAAAACTATCTTTTAAAAATGTTTAAGAAAAGACCTTTTCGTTTATCAGGACCTTCCTTAGAAGTCTTATCTATTGTTGCTTATAAACAACCTTGCCCTAAACAAGAGATTGATCAAATTCGGGGTGTGGATTCCAGCCATCTCCTCAGGACACTCATGGAAAAAGAAGTGGTTGTATTTGCTGGAAAAAGTGACCTCCCCGGAAAACCTTCCCTTTACAAAACCTCTGAGAGATTTTTAGAAGTTTTTGGCTTTAACAGTTTAAAAGATCTTCCTTCGGAAGAAGAAATTGCTGAACTTCTACCACAAATAGAAGAAAGCGTGGAAGAGAAAGAAGAACTCCATCAGATTACAGATACTTTATCCGAAGAAAACTTGGCGATCCCGTATGAACAAGATGAACAAGAAAACCAAAAACTTAAAGACACTTTAAAAAGCATTCCAACAACTGTTGATTTTTTAAAAGAAGAAAAAAAGAATTTAAAAGAAGAACCTTCTTCTTAATTTTTTTAGAAACTTTTTTTTAATTCCAAGCTGCCATCAAACATTTTGTCTTCTCATTAAAATCTTGAATTTTTAATAGATGCTCTCCTTTTTGCACAGAAGAAGATGGAATCTCCACTTTCCAATAATCTCTACTCAGACCTTTTTGATGATTCGTTTTATAAAGAAGCACTTGTTTTTGAGTTCCCACTTGTGCTTTAAGATGTTCATCAAATCTTGCATCACTAAGATGTCTCAATAAACCTGCTCTTCGTAAAATCTCTGCTCTTGAAAGGCTTGGACTTCTATAAGCATAAGTTCCTTCTCTAGGACTGTAAGGAAACACATGCATTTTAGTCCATAAATGATCTTTAAGAACTTCATAAGTTTCCTCAAAATCTTTCTCACTTTCTGAGGGGAATCCAGCAATAACATCCATACCTATAAAAGCTTTAGGGAATCTTCTTGCTATTTTTACAAAAGATTTTTCCACTTCTTTACGATTGTATTTTCGCTTCATGGATTTTAAAACAGAGTCACTAGCACTTTGAAGACTTAAATGAAAATGCGGGCACATCCTCTCATTTTGATAGAGATCCAAAAGTCTATCTGTCAACTCAATGGGCTCAAGACTTGTCAACCTTAACCGAGGCATATTGGTTTGATTGAGAAGACACTCTATAAGATCTTCTAAAGATTGATTTCCATCTTTATAATCTCCTATATGAACACCTGTAAGAACAATTTCTTTCACATTTTCCTCTGAAAGTTTTTGAACCGACTTTACAAGAGATGAAATAGGAACACTTTGACTCTTTCCTCTAGCAAAAGGAATGATGCAAAAAGTACAAAAACTATTACAACCATCTTGTATTTTTAAAAAAGAACGAGTTCTGTTTTCTTCCGAAGATATAAGATCGCTGTAGAGATTTTTAGATTTAAAAATATTGGATTTAAAAGTTTTTTTATACAGCGACTGAGAGTCTTGCAAAATATTAGGAATATCTTTTTTATGAGAATTGGCTACAACCAAATCAACAAAAGGATTATCTTCATAAAGTTTAGTTTCAACTTGAGCTCCACAACCTGTAACAACAATGACACTATCAGGGTGTTTGGCTTTTATTTTTTCAGCCTGACGACGAGCTTCCTTACCTGCTTCCGCTGTTACAGAACAAGTGTTTAAAATAAAAACATCCCTTCCATCAAAGGAAGACACTTTCTGATTTGACAAACGCTCTTTTAAAAGAACACTATCATAATGATTCACTTTACAACCAAAAGTTTGAATTTTTATACTTGATTTCAGTTTAAAAACCCTTCCTTATAAAACCTCCACCAACCAATTGGTGTCCTCTATAAAAAACAGCCGATTGACCAGGCGTTATAGACCTTTGAGGTTTTAAAAACTCTAAACGGCAACCATCCTTTTGCTTATAAACAGAAGCCATGCTGCCTACATCATGGAATCGAACTTTGACTTTAAGTTGTTCACCCTCTGTAATATCATCTAAAAAATGAACATCACTCACTTCTGCTTTATCTAAATAAAGAGAATCTTCTTCCCCTAACCATACTTCTGATTTTTTGGAATCTATTTTCACAACATACAAAGGACAAGAATAAGAAATCCCTAAACCCTTCCTCTGTCCAATAGTAAAATTATGAACTCCTTTATGCTCTCCTAAAACCTCTCCTGTTGGATAAAGTTTTAACAAACCTTTAGAAGGAAGTTCTTTCTCAGGAATATAGGTTTCTATAAAATCTCTATAATTTTTAGAAGTTACAAAACAAATGCCTGTAGAATCTTTTTTCCTAAAAACAGGAAGAGATTTTTTTTCAGCCATTTGACGAACTTTTTCTTTACTTAAAGAGCCTACAGGAAACAACAAGCGAGAAAGTAGTTCTGGTTTTAAAGTAAATAGAAAATAAGTTTGATCTTTCCAAGTATCAGAACTTGTAAATAAACCATATCTGCCATTTTTAAGTTTTTGAATTTTTGCATAATGACCTGTTGCCAAATAGTCACATTCTAACTCTTCCATTTTTTCAATAAGATAATGGAATTTTAAAAAAGTATTGCAATTTGTACAAGGGATCGGAGTTTGACCAATAAGATAATCTTTCACAAATGGAGCAATAACTTTTTTTTCAAAAACACTCTCACAGTTTAGAACATAAAAAGGTATTCCTAAAACATGACAGACAGATCTTGCATCGGCCACATCAACACTAGAACAACAAGTTCCATAGCCTTCATCTTCTGTTTTATTTTTAGAGTAATCCCAAACTTGCATGGTGACTCCAATAACATCAAAACCTTGATCTTTCAAAAGAGCCGCTGCAACAGAACTATCCACCCCTCCACTCATTGCTACTAAAACTTTTTTTCTTTTCTTTAACATTTTTTAATCCTTTAATAATCTCAATCTTTCTACAACATTTTTTAAAGTTTTCACAAAATGATTTACATCTTTTTTTCGGATTCCACAACCTAAACTCACCCTAATACAGCTTCTAGCCTCTCTTTCTGTAAATCCCATAGAAGTTAGTACAAAACTAGAATCAATTTTACCTGAATGACAAGCAGAACCTACACTCACAAAAAAACCTTTCAAATCCAAATTCATCAATAAAGTCTCTCCTTCAACTCCTGGAATGAAAAGAGAAGAGGTGTTAGGCAATCTTTCAACTTTTTGACCAATGATTTCAACATCAGGAATAGAAGACAAAACATCTTGCTCCATTTTATTTCTCAACTCCCTTATCCTTTCTTGTTCTTTTAAAAAATAGTTTCTTTTTTTAGCAACAGCTCCAAAAGCAACAATACTGGATAAATTTTCTGTTCCTGCACGACGAGACCTCTCTTGAGGACCTCCATGAATTAAATTTTCTAAGGATAAACCTTTTCTACAATAAAGAACTCCACAACCCTTTAATCCATAACACTTATGAGCCGAAAAACTTGCTAAATCCAAATCTAAATCTCTAACATTCACAGACAATTTTCCTAAAACTTGAACCATATCACTATGAAAATACGCTCCCTTATTTTTCGCTTTTGTAATGAAACGAGGAAGAGAAGTTAAAATGCCCGTTTCATTATTAGCAGCCATGATAGACACCAATAAAGTTTTGTGACTGAGACATTTATCAAAAAAATTTTCGTCTAAAACACCCTCACGAGATACAGGGATTTTATGCACTTTAAAACCCTTTTGTGAAAGATATTCAGCAACTGTCATAACACTTGGATGTTCTACAGAAGATAGAATCAATTCATTTCTTTCTCCTTTATGTTGCTCAAATAAGCCTTTTAGAGCAAAATTATTGGACTCGCTAGCTCCACTGGTAAATAGAACTTCAAGAGGGTGACAGCCTATAAACTGAGACACTTTTTCACGAGATTCCCATAATAAATTTTTAGATTCTATAGCCATCTGATAAACAGAACTCGGGTTTCCCCAATGACTAAAGGCCTTTTGAGCAGCTCTTATAGCACACCTATCAGGAGGCGTTGTAGCGTTATAATCTAGGTAAACTCGTTTTTTTTGCAAAAATAGAGACATATTACTAAAGAATCTATACTAAAAATCCGAAAAAATAAATATGAATCCTATTAAAGATTATGCTTGGACAATTGATTTAAATGTTTCTGAAAAAAACCTAGAAGATTGGAATCAATCAAATAATAACCAAAGTTTTCTACTTTGGTCTTTAACTCAAAAAATCATTGATAGAAAGAAGTACTTTGACTGGGCTTCCAATTTTTACAATATACCCATTGTCCAAAATACTTTCTTTGAACAAAATTTAATGAATCAAAGCCAGTGGAGTAAAGTAAAAAATCTACACAGATGGAATGAAGAAATAGCACCTATTTATATATGGGAAGATACTGTTTTTATAGCTTGTCTAGAAAAACCTAAAAACCATAAGTCTTGGTCTTTTAAGCATCGTTTTGTGCTTGTAACAGATTTAGCTCTCCGTATGCATTGGAAATCTATAAAAGACTTTCAAAAATCTACAGAGAAAGAAATCCCTATAAAAGCACCTACTTCCTTAAATAATGACACTTCTTTACCTGAAATAGAGGAAGAACGTATCTCTTTTTCTCCAGATGAAAGCACCGATCCTGAAAGAAGTCATCAAACAAGAGAATCTACGCCTTTCTATATGAAAGGTATAACAATAGATACACCTTCAGAAGAAGACGATTTTATCAAAAAAGCGGAGTACTCTCAAATGAGTAGTACAAAAAAAACAAATACCATCAAATCTACAAAATCTAAAAATTTCTTAGATCACATCACTTCTATAATAAAAAACCCTTTACTAAAAAATGAATCTAAACAAAAAGAAATCATTTTAAATCCAAAAACAATTTCTGAAAAAACAGATTCAGAAATTATAAAAGTAAGCCCAAAGCCTATTCAAAAAGAAGCACCTCCTAAAGCGACTCTCTCTTCTGAAAAAACAAACCCAGAAATTACAAAAACAAACCTAGAAATTACAAATTTAACCCCAAAGCCTATTCAAAAAGAAGCACCTCCTAAAGTGACTCTCTCTTCTGAAAAAATAAACCCAGAAATTACAAAAACAAACCTAGAAATCACAAAAATAACTCCAAAGCCTATTCAAAAAGAAGCACCTCCTAAAGTGACTCTCTCTTCTGAAAAAACAAACCCAGAAATTACAAAAACAAACCCAGAAATTACAAATTTAACAAAAACCAATTTTACTATTAAATACAAAGAAAATCATGATGACTTTTTTAACCAAGTCAAATCTCAATTTATAGGATCTCTTATTTTGAAAAGTAGAAATAACGATTTACTCTTTCAAAATTGGTCAGGTCGTATTGAAATAAAACCTGAAATGGAAACAAAAACAGCAGCCAACTTAAACGATTTTTCTATTTTTAAAATTGTAGGAAAGGGACATTCCTATCATGGTTTTGTTGTAGATACAGAGGTTAATCAAAAATTCTTTAATAGTATCGGCTGGTCTCAATATCCAAAACATGTAACAGCTATTCCTATTCAAGATGAAATGAATAAATTAAAGTTTGTTTTTATAGGAATTTCTATGACCAACTTAGATAAACAATCCGTTAAAAAAATAGAACAGCAAGTTTTAGATCACTTTAATAAATCAAACACTAAAAAATTAGCGGCTTAACAACTTCCCCACTTAATCCATCTCACATCTTCTTCCTCTTTGGAGAACTCAAAAAATAAAAACAATTTATTCCAATGATCTGGCCATTGCACTTGAAAAAGATCAGCCCACTCTATAAAAACAATTTGGGAATCAAGAAAAACATCCCAAATGCCTGTAGATTCTAAATCCTGCTTATCTTGAAGACGAAAAAAATCAATATGAGATATAATGGATTTTGGACTTTTATAGGTATTTATAATGGAGAAACTAGGAGAGCAAATGTCTTTTTTAGAAACACCAAAACATTCATTTATAAAATGAACACATTGTGTTTTTCCAACACCTAAAGGGCCTTGCATCAAAAGCAGTTGAGGTTTTTTGATCTCTTGAACAATATCTTTAGAAAAAATTTTAAGCTCTTCTAAATTATGAATCTTTCGTTTTTGATAGTCCATTTTCTTAACATCTTAAACTTTTATCTTTTTTCTAAGATAGATTTTTCTCCAAAAAATGAATGATTCGCTTTGCCTCTTCCTCAACAACATTTAAAGTGTTTCCTTCCACAAAAACTCTAACAATAGGCTCTGTCCCTGAAAAACGAACAAGTACTCTTCCACCTTCTTTTAGTTTTTCTTTAGAAGAAGAAATTAAGTCACAAAATCCAGGTAAAGATTCTAATTTCTTTTTATGCTTGATAGTTGTTTTTAAATGAATCTGAGGTTTTTCTTTTATACTATCTCTAAACTCACTTAATTTTTTATTTTGAACTTTCATAGCTGCTAAAACATTCAAAGCCGCTATACAAGCATCTCCTGTCGTACTTTGGTTGAGAAAAATAATATGACCTGAAGACTCCCCTCCTAAAGTAATATTTT
Source organism: Bdellovibrionales bacterium (assembly GCA_963692945.1). GTDB lineage: Bacteria > Bdellovibrionota > Bdellovibrionia > Bdellovibrionales > UBA1609 > JACOND01. Next base: position 769,560 of record OY843585.1, on the reverse strand, counting down.
CTTCTTTCATAATTTTTACAACATTACGATCTCCAATATCAGATCTCAAAATATCTATTCCATAAGATTTTAAAGTTTCTTCTAAACCAGTATTAGATAAATGAGTTGCAACAATTTTATTATGGGATAAAAGATTTTGATGTTTTAAGTGTATCGCACAGATTCCTAAAATATGATCTCCATTTAAAATTCGTCCTTTTTCATCAGACATAATGATTCTATCACCATCTCCATCTAAACTAATACCTACATCTGCTTTATGTTTTAAAACAGTCTCTGCTATTTTTTCAGGATACAAAGCTCCTACACCTTGATTGATATTAAATCCATTGGGTTTATTACCTATAGGAATCACTTCTGCTCCGATCTCTTCAAAAATAAATGGAGCCACTTTATAAGCAGCACCATTAGCACAATCTAAAACTATTTTCATAGACCTTAAATCTATGTTTTGAGGAAAACTCCTTTTAGCAAATACGATATATCTCCCAGCAGCATCAACAATACGACAAGTCCTACCAATAGATTGACTATCTCCCTCCATATCTCCTGAAAAAACAAGTCTCTCAATTTCTTTTTCATCTTCTGAAGATATTTTAAATCCATCAGCAAAAAATATTTTTATTCCATTATCATAGTAAAAATTATGAGAGGCAGAAATAACTACACCAGCAGAAACACGCATATTTTGTGCCAAAAATCCTATTCCAGGGGTAGGTAGTGGACCCGTTAATTGGACCCAAACTCCCATAGAATTTAATCCACTTGCAAGAGCCTGTTCCAACATATAACCAGAAATACGGGTGTCCTTACCTATTAAGACCGTGTGTTTTTTATCTTTGTATTTTCGTTTTAATAAAATTCCAATAGCTTGACCTATTTTTAAAGCTATATCTGGTGTTATAGGGTATTGATTGGCTAAACCACGAACACCATCTGTTCCAAAAAGTTTTTTACTCCTAGAAACCATAGCTACCTTTCTTAAACAGGAGAAGGAATTGTAGATCCTACAGAATTATCATTGGTTTTTTTCTTTTTAGCTGCTTCTTCTTTTTTATGAGACTCTCTTTCTTCTTTTATTTTATCTGATAACTGCTTTCTATAAGTTTTTAAATCAGAAAGTTTTTTACCTTTCATAATCATACTTACTTCTTCTGAATCAATAGTCTCAAAATCTAATAAAGATTGAGCCATCACATGAAGATAGTCCATTTTTTCTTGTATAATTTGTTTCGCTTTCTTATAAGCTTTATCAATAAAAAAGTGAATTTCAGTATCAATCTCTTTAGCACTTTCTTCAGAGTAATTACGAGTTTTATTATGATCTCTACCTAGAAAAACATTACCCTCTTGTTTTCCTAAAAACAAAGGACCTAGTTTTTCACTCATTCCCCATTCACAAACCATACTACGAGCTAAAGAGGTTGCTTTTTCAATATCATTGCTAGCACCACTAGTATAATCTTTAAAAATCTCCTCTTCAGCAACACGACCACCAAAAAGAAAGGACAAAGTGTTTTGTGCTTTTTTCTTACTCATATTTAGTAAATCTTCCTTAGGAAGTGTTTGAGTCACACCCAAAGCCATTCCTCTAGGAACAATTGTAACTTTATGAACAGGATCCAGTAAAGACAAACTCATACCCACAATAGCATGGCCTGCTTCATGATAGGCTGTGATTTTTTTATCCTTATCACTCATAATAAAAGTTTTTCTTTCAGCCCCCATCATGACCTTATCACGAGCTCTTTCTAAATCTTCCATTTCAATTTTGAGTTTATTTTTAAAAGCTGCCATCAAACTGGCTTCATTAATAAGATTTTTCAAATCCGCCCCTGAAAAACCTGGTGTTCCTCTAGCTATTTTTTCTAAATCCACTCCAGATGAAAAAGGTGTTTTCCTACTATGTACCTTTAAAATAGCCAACCGACCTTTTAAATCAGGAAGATTAACCATCACTCTTCTATCAAAACGACCAGGACGCAAAAGAGCTGGATCTAAAACATCTGGACGATTTGTAGCCGCAATTAAAATAATACCTTCTTTACTATCAAAACCATCCATCTCAACAAGCAATTGATTTAAAGTTTGTTCTCTTTCATCATGTCCTCCCCCTAAACCAGCACCCCTTTGACGACCAACAGCATCTATTTCATCTATGAAAATCAAACAAGGAGCATTTTTTCTCCCTTGAACGAAAAGATCTCTTACACGAGAAGCACCAACTCCCACAAACATTTCTACAAAATCAGAACCTGAAATAGTAAAGAAAGGAACTTTGGCTTCCCCTGCCACAGCTCTGGCTAATAAAGTTTTACCTGTTCCTGGTGATCCAATAAGCAAAACACCTTTAGGAATTTGCCCTCCTAACTTTGTAAATCGCTTTGGACTTTTTAAAAACTCTACAATTTCTTTAAGTTCTTCTTTGGCTTCTTCAATACCTGCAACATCTTTAAAAGTTGCTCTTCCTTTATCCATCACTAAACGAGCACGGCTTTTTCCAAAAGAAAAAGCTTTTCCACTTCCCATTTGAATTTGACGAATAAAAAATATAAAAACTCCAAATAATAAAAGAATAGGAAACCAACTGATTAAAACTGTTGTCCAAAAATTATTATCTTTATTAGAATAGGAAGGAGTGATTCCATAAGATCTTAAAATTTCAAAACCTTTATCATCCACATTTCCTTCAATAACAAAATGAACACCTCCAAAAACTTTTGCACCTGCTTCATTGAGGTCTCCTTTAATTTCTTGAGCTGTCCGATTAAAAATAACACTATCTTTTACAACCTGTTTCGCTTCAAGAGATTGAAGAAACTTAGGATAGTTAAAGTCTTTAACTTTATCCTTCTTTGACTGTTCATAAAATTGGAAAAAGATTAAACCAAAAACAAGAAAAGCAATCCAAAACAAAAAAGTCTTTTGCTGGTTATTGATTTTTGGTTTTTGAATTTTTTTCATAACTTACACTATATACCATTTTAGAGTTAAAATGCCTAACTATTTTTATTTATACCACTTTCTACATAAAAAAAATCAGGAGTTATCTTCCATTTTCTCTTTAGTAAATCAAAAACGATATGCTTCTCTTTCCTTTCAAGATGTTTTAAAAGTTCTTCAATATGAGATTGACCATAATTTTTTATATTTTGCCTCTTCATATATAAGACAAGCAATCTTTTTTGATTAAATAAAGAAAGTTCTCTCAAAAAATTTCTAGGAATGCCTTCAAAAGTTATAGAATGAGCAAGAAAATCCTTTTTTTCAGAAGAAGATGCAATTTGAGCCAGAGATTTCCCTAAACGAAAGCAACTTCCTGGTCTTTTTTTTTCCAACTCAATCAACCATTTTTTTCTTAACCAATTCCTTAAAAAAGTTTCGTCAAGATTGCTAGGGTCTTCTAACCATCGCAGTTTCTTTTTTTGAGCATAGTCCAAGATAGATTCTCTTGAAAAAGGAAGGAAAGGCCTAATTAAAGAACCCTCTCCCTTACCATGTAAAGTGGTTTGAGGAATGGGATCAAAAAAATCCATAGATTTTAAACCCTCTAAACCACAACCTCTAATTAAATGAATAAGTCTTGTTTCTAAAATGTCATTATTATTATGGGCTAAAGCTAAAAAATGAGCCCCTTCCTCTTTGAGATTTTTTTGAAATTGTTCGTATCTAAATTCTCTAAAATCCTCTTCACTTTTTAACTCTCTTTTAGGAGCCTCCGATTCTTTAAATGGAACAGATAAAAACTTGCATGTTTTAAAAACCAATTGTCTGGCTTCGTTTCGGTATTTTTGTAAAGAAGGATTAGAAGACTCTCCATGATAAACATGAATCACAGAAAGTTTCAATTTTTGAGGAGAAGCAATCTGGTGTAAAACATCTAAAAGGACTAGAGAGTCCAAACCACCAGAGACTCCTATAGAAATATTTTTATTTTTTAAATTTTCTGATTTAAAAAAATTTAATGTTTTATGAAATAAAAGATGAGACATAATTTTTTTAATATCCCTACTGATTTTAAAAAAAGATTTTTTATGGGTTTAAACATTCTTGTAAAATGGACTGAATATCTTCACCTTTTTGTAATATCTGATATGCGTTTTCATCCATAATAATTTCCGCTTCTTTAATTTGACTTTTTTTGGCAGCCCAATCTGATTTTTTTATCTGACCCTTTTTATGAACATCATTCATAAAAACAGACATATTAGAAAGAGATTTGCTAAAAACATCCGTAAGTAATTTTATAGTGTTATTATACTCTATAAAAACATCTGTTATATTATCACAGGTGATTTCTTCTCCCGAGAGACCAAATAAAAAATCCAGTTCATCTTCTTCAGTTGTTTGAGCAACACCTAAAAACCCTGAAAATAAACAAGATAAGAAAAGGCTATAAATTATATATTTTTTTAATTTCATAATACTTAGTAAAAATAAGAGTTTTTAGACAAAATCACAAGTGAAAAGGAAATATTTTGTAAAAAATCCCATGGTGTTTAAAAATTAAACACATTATATATGATAATTTTTTATATCTCTTCTCACCTGGTTACTCAAAATAAGAGAATGACTTTCCCAAAGATTTCCTTTTTTATGAATTCCATCCAAAAGTGAACCTTTAGTGACTCCCGTCGCATAAAAAAGAACATTTCCAGAAACCAATTCTTCCATAGTCCAAATTTTATGTAAATCTTTTACACCACATTGATCTGCTCTTTGTTTCTCTTTCTCATCTTTATAAAGAAACTGACCTTGAAAATCACCTCCTAGGCATTTTAAAGCCGCAGCTGCTAAAACTCCTTCTGGAGCACCACCTGTTCCAATCAATAGATCTAAAGATGAATTTGGAAGGGTTGTTTCTAAAGCCAGTGCAACATCCCCATCTCCAACAAGACGAATACAAGCTTTTGTTTGCCTAATAGACTGAATTAAGTCTTGATGCCGTTCTCTTTTTAAAACGCCAATAACTAAATCCTCTGGTTTTTTATTTAAAGCCTTTGAAACGGATAAGATATTATCTACAACGGAAGCCTTTAAGTTGATAGATCCTTTCGCTTTTGGACCACAAGCTATTTTTTTCATATAGACATCAGGAGCCTTAAAAAGACCTCCTCTCAAAGAAACAGCCATAACCGATAAGGAACCCTCTCTTCCTTCAGCACAAAGAGTTGTTCCTTCTAAAGGATCAACAGCCACATCTATTTTAATCTCTGAATTTTTATCTCCAAGATGTTCTCCTGTATAAAGACGAGGGGCTTTATCTCTTTCCCCCTCACCTATAACAATTTGAACATCCATTTGCAGTTCTTGAAAATACAATCTCATTGCATCCACAGCCGCTTGATCGGCAGCCTGAGCATCTCCCTTTCCTATAAGAGGATAACAAGCCAAAGCACTCTGTTCTGTGACCTTTAAAAAGTCTAAAAAATAAGAGTTTAAAATGTTCATCGTAAATATCAAGATATGTAAATTAAGTTTTCAATACAAGCCTTTTTTAAATTTTAGAAATATCTTGAATTTTTAAACCAATACCTTTATAAATTGAAACTAAGTTATTTTTTAAACAAAAAGGAGTTTACAAATGTTTCAAAAGTCTTTCTTTATTGCCAGTTTATTATTTTCTCTTTCCTTTCTTGTGAGTTGTTACTCTACCTACAAGCATTCTACTCAAAAACACTCCGATCACAAACAACATCATAAGCATTCTAAAAAATCTTGTTCTCATTCTAAAAAGTCTTGTTCTCATTCTAAAAAATCTTGCTCTCATTCCAAAAAGTCTTGCTCTCATTCTAAAAAATCTTGTTGTGGCTCAAATGGTCTTTCTGGAAAAGCCTATGTAACACCAGTGAATACTGGAGGCCCAAAAGGTTTTGTGATTTTTGAAAAAGCAGATCATAAAAAAGTAAGAGTAAGAGCAAAAATCACAAATTTGAAAGCGAATCAAAAGTTTGGATTTCATGTTCATGAATTTGGAGATTGTTCAGATAAAGCCTTAAAAGCAGGAGGGCATTTAATAGTTCATCCTCATAGACATAAAAAAAGTTTTTTCAATAAAAAGAGAACCCCTTCTCTACATGGAGGCCCTCTTAGTCCAGAAAAGCATGCAGGAGATTTAGGAAATCTATCTTCTGATTCAAAAGGTGAAGCTCTCTATGATAAAGTTCTACCAGGACACTTTAGAAAATTTTTAGGTCGTTCTGTTATTGTACATGCAAAAGAAGATGATTTAAAAACTCAACCAACAGGAAATTCTGGAGAAAGAATCGCTTGTGGTATTATTGGTGCAACCTTAACTGAATCTCAATAATAAATCTCTTTTTCACAATGTTTTAGAAAAAGGAACCTCTAAACATTAGCACTTCTTATTGATTATTTCTGATACTTTAACATAAAATAACACATGTAATATAATTTTACAGATATTTATTTTTTAAATAGAAAAATATGCTAAAATTTAAAGATAAAGGATCTTTTAAGAATGACTTATTATTCAAAACTTAATAATTCTGGATTTTCCCTCATTGGTGTTTTATCAGCAGCTGCTATTGGAACCATTGTTATTTTAGGAATTTCTCAATTCCAAGTAAACCTTATGAGATCTTTAAAAAAAGTTCAACAAAAAAGCAATTCTATTGAACTGAGTGAAGATATCATTCATTTGTTAGAACAAACAGAAACTTGCCCCCCTAATGCCTTAAACAGTCCTAAACCTCCAGGTAAAAATGTAGGAGATACTTGTATTTACCAAAATGCTTGTTCGTTAATATTAAAAAACTTAAACTTTAGAGATATTAGACACACAAAACAAGACATCTATGCTCTCTATAGAAATAATGTCTTAACTTATAGAAATGCCGCCCCTCACAAGACTAGATACCGCACAACAAATATTCCTTTTGGTTTTGAAACTTGGAAAGAATACAATGGTCTTACCATCCAAAAAATAGAACTTAGAGCGGGTGAGGTAAGAGGGACTTCAAGAGATGGATATTTAGATTTATTCGTCTATTATGGAACGGATAAGGAAAAAATTTTTCCTGTTTTAGCTCCCATTAAAATCAAAATAAAAGTTGTTGGAGGTGTTGGGGAAGAAATTGTAAATAATAAAAAATGTTATGCGATTGGAGGAAAAATTGAAGGCGGAAGCGGTATAGACCCAGAATGTTACAAGGTAGACTCAGACGGGCGAACTCTTGTGGGTTGTGGGACAACAGGTGCAAGTACAAATAAGCACACGGCTTTTGGTTTTGAAGTTGGAACAGGTGGCAGTGAAGGGACTTTTGTAGGTTATAAAGCTGGAGAAGTAAATACAGGAAATTACAACAGTTTTATAGGTTATAACACGGGATTAAATAATATCAGCGGAGGTTACAATACTTTTTTTGGTAGACGAGCTGGTGCGGATAACAATGGAGGATCTAATGTTTTTATAGGTCATGAGGCAGGATCTAGAAATACAATAGGCAATAATAATATTGCTTTAGGTGATAATGCGCAATTTGGACCATCAGGTTCTACTACAGGAAGCAATAATATTGTGATTGGAGGAGGTATGAGATTATCAGCAACCGATGCCAGCAATAAACTTAATATCGGAAATCTTATTAAAGGGAATATGTCAGGAACAAAATTCGTTAATATTGCTGGAGATATAAAGATAAACGGTGGAGTTACCCATCACTCTGATAAACGACTCAAAACCAAGATTAAGGATTTAAAAAATCAAACTCATTCTCTTTTAAAATTAAATCCTAAAACTTTTTACTGGAAAGACAAACATAGAGTTCAAACAAAACAGATAGGTTTAATTGCTCAAGAGGTTCAAGAACAGTATCCCGAATTAGTGTCTGAAGGTTCAGATCCAAAAAAGACTTTAAGTTTAAATTACCAAGGACTTATCCCTGTTATCATAAAAACTTTTAAAGAATTTTATGGCTCCACAACAAAAACTCTAAACTTTCTTAAAGAGTCTGTGTCGGCTCTTACAAAATCATTTGCAAAGATAAAAGAGTCTTTTACAAAATCTATAGATTTTATTACAAAAGAAATGGCAAAACTAAAAGAGACACAACTTCAAACAGAAAAAAAATTAGCATCCACAAATAAAAAACTAGAAAGAGAACTGGCTTCTCTAAAAAAAGAAAACGAATCTCTTAAAGCACAAAATAAAAAACAAAATGAAGACATAAAACTTCTTAAAACAAATTTTAAATCTTTAATGAAGAAAATGAATCATTAACAAAACTCTAGTTCAATTAAAGTATTTCCTACTCTTATTTTAACGAGCTTTTCATCGCAAGAGGGACGCTCTTCAAATCTCATTAAAATAAGAGTTACTTAATAGGTTTATGATTTGAACTAGAGAAAACCTACTGGTTTTCGCAAATTGTTTGAACTAGAGAAAACCTGCTGGTTTTCGCAAATAAAGGTTTATGTTTGAACTAGAGAAAAACTGCTGGTTTTCGCATGAGGGTATGCTTAGAGAAAACCTACTGGTTTTCGCATGAGGGTATGCTTAGAGAAAACCTACTGGTTTTCGCATGAGGGTATGCTTAGAGAAAACCTACTAGTTTTCGCATGAGGGTATGCTTAGAGAAAAACTGCTGGTTTTCGCAAATTGTTTGAACTAGAGAAAAACTGCTGGTTTTCGCAAATAAAGTTTTATGTTTGAACTAGAGAAAAACTGCTGGTTTTCGCATGAGAGAGGATCATAAAATTATGAAGTTTCTAAAGCAAGTAAGGTTTTTTTAGCTTTTAAACCTAAAGCAAATCCTCCTAAACCTTGTTTAGAAAGAACTCTATGACAAGGCACTACAATCAAAAAAGGATTTCTAGAACAAGCTTGACCCACAGAACGAGCTTTAGTTTGAAAACCAAGTTTTAAAGAAATATCCTTATAGGTTCTGGTTTGATTGTAGGGAATTTTTTGCAGAATTTTCCACACCTGCCTTTGAAACTCTGTCCCTCTTTTCGCTAAAGGAATAGAAAATTTATCTCTTTTAGAGTTAAAATACTCTTCCAATTGCTTTTTGACTCGTTTAGAAATATTGGTTTCAGTGGAATGAGATCTTTTTTTAGAGCGAGTTTGTCGCAAATCTTTTTGAATAGAGTAAAGCCTATCTCCTTCTAAAGAAATCTCTAAATTCCCTATGGGAGAAAGCATGTAAAAAACATCTTTTTTCATACCTACTAAAAATAAAATAAAAAACTTGGAAAGTAAATATTTTTTTTCAAAACTCTAGTGTTACCTACTCTTATTTTAATGAGATTTGAAGAGTGCCTCTCTTACGATAAAAATCTCAAAAAATAAAAAGGGAAGGACGAGAGTTTTGTAATTGCTATCGTCTAAAAAATAAGTTAATTTTATAAAATGTCTTTTTTAATAGGTCTTATCATTGGCGCTCTCTTAGGACTTATCCTAGCCACTCTCTTTTTTAAAAAATCATCTTCTAATAATAAAAACTCTATCAAAACAGAAATTGAAAATGATTTTTTAAAAAAAGATTTGGAATCTTTACAACTTGAAACTAACAAATTCAAAGAAAAGGAACGAAATCTTATAGAAGAAAATGCACGACTTCAAACAGAATCTAAAACAAAAGATAGAGAGTTGGAACATAAAAAACAAACTTTAGAAGAAACGGCTCAAAAACTAAAGCTGGAATTTGAATCTATGGCTCAAAAAATTTTCAAAGAAACAACAAAAACTTACCAAGATAATTCAGAGAAATCTATAGAAAATCTCATCAAACCTCTTAAAGAAAATATTACAGGTTTTCAAAAATCTATTGAAAGTCTTGAAGGAAGTAAAAAATTCTTACAAGAAACTATAAAAGGTTTTAAAGACATGAATCAAAATATGAGAGATGAAACTCGCAGCCTTAGCCAAGCTCTACAAGGAAATACAAAAACTCAAGGCCAATGGGGTGAAATCCTCTTAGAAAATATTTTAGAAAAATCAGGACTTAGAAAAAATGAAGAGTTTTTTGTGCAATCTGAAGGTTTAGATGTAAAAAATGAAAAAGGACAAAAATTAAGACCTGATGTTATTGTTAAACTACCAGATAAAAAATACATCGTTATTGATTCTAAAGTCTCTTTCACACATTATCAAAATTATGAAATAGAAACAGATAAAGAAAAAAAGGAAGACTATAAAAATAAAATCATTACTTCTTTAAAAAATCATATCAATAATTTATCTCAAAAAGAATACACCACTTCTCTTGAAGAGTTTAAAACCCCTGATTTTGTTTTAATGTTCATCCCCGTTGAACCTGTTTTTTCTTTTGCGATTCAAAATAAGCAAGGCTTGTTTGACAAGGCTTGGGAAAAATCTATTGTCATTGTAAGCCCTATCACCTTGTATGCTACTCTTAGAACCATTGCCTCTATTTGGAAAATAGAAAAACAAAACAAAAATGCAGAACAAATTGCTAAAGAATCAGGACAACTTTATGATAAATTTGTAGGCTTTCTAGACGATATGACAAAAATAGAAAAAGGGATTAAAACAGCAAGTGACTCTTACGACTCAGCCATCAATAAATTGGAATCTGGCCGAGGCAATCTCATACAAAAAATAGAAAATATTAAAAAACTAGGAGCTAAAGCCAATAAAGAAATCCCGACTCAATTTCATCAAGATTAAGTTTTTTTATTTTTTAAAATTCATATTGTCTAAATAGAAAGCAAATTCTCTAATACTTTCCTTTGTATCTTCTAAAGCTCTATGTCTATTTTGTTTTGTAAAAATAATTCCTTTTTGTTCAAAAATAATTTTCCAAGCTGTAACATCCAACATACGATAGTAAAGTTTTTTATCTAAACGAGTCATATATCTTTTTATAAAATTTCTATCTTGGTAAATGCAATTACCAGCCAAAATAATTTTTTCATTAAGACCAAAATGGGCTTCCAAAAAATGCAAAAGATCATCCTCCACAGAGAACAACTCCTTCCCTTTTGTGATAAGAGAGTAGAGTCCAGATTTACGATGACATTTTTGATTCCAAGCATCCATTTTTTGTAGTTTTTCTTCTGGTTGTTTGACAACGTTTTGATAGACATCTAACTCTTTAAGATTTTTATCTGTGATGATCGCTGCCGCTTCAATAATAACATCATCATTTGGAGAAAGACCTGTCATTTCAAGGTCTAGCCAAAATAATTTTTCTAATTTTTCAACTTCTATTTTTTCAATCGTGTCCATTTTTCCCTCTATCTTTTCAGCCTTTTTTCATTCCCATTTTAACTCATATCTATAATTAAAGCACCTTCATTGAGATGACCATAAATTTTTTCATAATTCCAAGGATATCTTCCTAACTCCAAATATTCAATAACCTTTTTTTTCACTAAACCTCTCCCCTTACCTACAATCACACACAACTCTTCTTTGTCTTGATTTTTTATAATGAATTGGTCCAATTTATCAAAAATCTCATCTGTTGTAAAACCATGAAGGTCTAAACAAGGTCTAGATAAATGAGAAGACTTATTCCTAATGCTCACCCACCCTCCAATCTCTATAAAGTCCATAAGGGCTCAAAAGCCTCTTTAATAAACTGAGGCTGACAAAAGGAAGCCTGATGAATTTCCTCATTGTAATAACGAAACTTAATACCTGATTTTTTAACATTTTCTTTCCTAAAATCCTTGATGGGATGATATTTTTTAGAAGCAAATAAGAAAGACCAACAACCACTAGAATAAGTTAAATTGTCATAATTGTAAAAACCAACTTTATCAAATAGATTATGAACTGTTTTTAACAATCTTTTTTGAATTTCTATTTCATAAAAAGAAGATTCTCCTTGAGCAACAACAATCCCTTCCTTTTTTAAAGCTCTATGAACATTTTGATAAAACTCATCTCCAAAAAGAACAGCAGAAGGACCTATAGGGTCTGAAGAATCTACAATGATGACATCAAAAGCATCTTGTTGTTGAGCTATGTAAGCTGCACCATCTTCAAACTTCAAATCTAAAAGCGGATGATCTAAACCTTGAGAGGTGGCCTTTAAATGTTCACGACAGGCTTCTACAACAACGGAATCAATTTCTATCATTGTACATTTTTTTACATTTTTATGTTTCAACACTTCCCGAGCAGAGCCTCCATCACCCCCTCCTATAATGAGAACATTCTCAGGGTTAGGATGTGTAAACAAAGGGACATGAATTATCATTTCATGATAAATAAATTCATCTCTTTCTGTAGTCATAATAATATCATCATTGATAAGCATAGGACCATACCCTTCTGTCTCAAGAATTTTGACAGTTTGAAATTCACTTTTTCTATCAAATAAAGTTTTCTTAAATTTAAATCCCATAGAAAAAATATCTTTATACTTTTCAAAAAACCATTCTTTTTCATTCATTTATCACCTCTTTTCTTTTTTGCAATTTTTAAATATTTGTTTGATAATCTTTTCCATTTTTATATCTCTGAGGAAGCCTTGGAGTGTTTTGTATTCGGTGAAAATTCATATAAGAAACTTCATAACCACAATCTAACACTTGATGATAAAAAGCATTCCTTGAAAATTCAGAGTTATTGTAATGCTCTCCAGACTGACCAATGGATTTAAAAAGAATCAAGTCAAAACTTTTAGACTTAAAAATATGAATCAGTTTATCAATAAAATTATGAGAAGATGAGAATTCAAAATTTGTTTCAAAACTAATATAAAAGAAAGGTTTTTCAGGAGTAATATGTATAGTGTAATAAAATTTTTCCCGAACGGCATTTAAAGAATAACCAGAGGGTTGAAAAAAATGATCCTGTATTTCAAAACCAGGTAAAAGAGTTCCCAGTTGTTTTTTTAAACTATCTATAACTTCCTTGGAAGTACTTGTAACAAAAGATGAATCATACATAAGAATTTCTAAAGTTCTGTCCTTTGTATCCGAGTTGTAATCCACTTGATTATGAAATAAAAGAAAATGATGATCATGCAAAGAACCAAATTGATAAGATGAACCTTTAATCTTTTTTTCAATGACACGCACATCTTTTGAAAAATCACTTTTCTGAGCCCAAGGAAAAAATTCATTTTTTTTCTGATAGAAAACAATTTCCATATCTTCTTTAGGAATCGTTTTTAAAATCTTCAATAAAGAATTAGGCAGTGTGGTTTTACCACAAGTGATAAGGACTAAACGATGATCCCAAAGGAATAAGCTAGATTCTGACAAAATATAAGAATCAATAAAAGAAAGTTTAGAACTGGAGATGATGGAAGCTCCACAAGCTTTTATAATATTTTGCCAAAATTTTTCAGGAAAAGAACGAAGAGAAGAGCTCTTTGGTGAAAAAATAATTTCTATTTTCTTTTCTGAACCTTCAAACATTACAACAAACCTCAAATACAATTAAAAATCTCTGATCCTCTTTATTTAGAAGTATTAGTTTTTATTTTGAAGAATATCAAGTGAATTTACAAAATGAAAACTTAAAATTCTCAAGCTATGAGTTCAACTTTAAAAAAGCCTCTAATGACCTATTTATAGCATTGCCAAATTTCCTGATTTGCCAGTTTTTCTATAGATAAATTCTCTGTCTTCTGATATTTTATAGGAACGAAAAAGGCCACAAGATGATTGATATTATTATCCCTTTCTACAACAGAAAAAATCTTATTCAAAAAGCCATTCAATCTGTTAAAAACCAAACTTTTCAAAATTGGATTTTATGGTTGATAGATGATGGTTCAACAGATGGTGGACTTAAAGACTTAAAGCTAGAATGGGGCTCAGATAAAATAAAAATCATCTCTCTTGAAAAAAGGAGAGGTGTAAGTTTTGCTAGAAATAAAGGTTTAGAACTTTCTCAAAGAGAGTGGGTGGCTTTTTTAGATTCAGATGATGAGTGGCACCCTAAAAAATTAGAAAAACAAATCAAATATGCTTATAAAAATCCTGATAAACCTCTCATACATTGCAATGAAATTTGGATCAAAAACGGGAGCCTTCTTTTACAAAAAAAGAAACATAAGAAAGAAGGAGGAAGAGTCTTTATTCCTTCCACTAAAATTTGTTGCATTAGCCCTTCCGCCGCCCTTATAAAAAGGTCTTTATTTAAAGAAATTGGAGGTTTTAACGAAAAATTTCCAGTCTGTGAAGATTATGAACTCTGGCTCAGAATCACCTCTCGTTATGAAGTGGGCTTTGTAGAAGAACCTCTTGTGACAAAATATGGAGGTCATAAAGATCAACTTTCTAAGACTTATCCAGCTATGGATTACTGGAGAGTTAAAGCCTTAAAAGAGTTTTTATCCAATAAAAGTCTATCTCAAGAAGAGCAAACACAAGTTAAAAAAGTTTTATCTGAAAAATGTAACATTCTTTTAAGAGGATATGAAAAGCACAATAACTTAACCCATAAAAAAGAAGTAAAAGACCTTTTGCAACTAGCAATCACTTGATGATTTTTTAATTTGAAAGAAGAAAAATAATAATATTTTTGAGTTAACAAAGATTTAGCTTAACGCTTATTCATTGTTAATGATTTTTTGTTCTCGTAGTTTCTGATCTTTTTTTCTAAACGACTGATTTGTTTTTGAAGTTCACTTTGAAGAGTTTGAATCTCGGTCATATAAGTTCCAGCCTCATAGCCATCAACAAAACTCTTTTTCAAAGACCCAGGGCAAACTCCAGATTGCTCTTTAGTTTTGGAAAGACCATAAATATAACCTGTTTTAAAACTGCAATATTCTCTCAATCCAGCATCAAACCCATTTTTATAGGCTCTTTCATAGTTGGAATTCTTTCTAAGAGAACACATTTGTTTCTTTTCTAAAAAAGTATCCTCCCATTTGCTCCCTCTGGTGCTATCTTGACGACCAATTTCATACCAATTGATTTTTGAACAGTTTTTATTTAAGTGGCTACAAGCACTAAGAAGTAGAAAAAAAATGAAAAAAAAACTAAAAAATATTTTTTTATAGAGTATCACTGTATAAATATAGCATTAAAGATCTTCTTTTGATATAAAAAATCCTGTAATGAATTTTTTTCACTCTACTGTCCAAACATTAAGCGTCCGTAGCTCAATTGGATAGAGCACTGGACTTCGGATCCAGGGGTTAGGGGTTCAACTCCTCTCGGGCGCACCATTTTAATAAGTCACATGATGATCTAAAGATTCTTTCTGCCTTGGATCTTTTAAAGCCACCATTGGATGTAAACTAAAAAAACGAAGTAAAGTGTATAAAAACAATCCTATAAATCCTATAAAAACACCTACCTCTATAAAACCAAAATGAATATCCTTTGAATCATAATTTGGATAAACCATCCAGTAAATATCTACATATTGCATGACTAAAATAAGAACACTTACAACAATCAAAGAAGACTCATCTCTTTTCACCCAACGAGGAAGAAGATAAATAAACGGAACAATAAATTTAAACACAATCAAAGCCAAAGAAACCCACAACCAATCATATTGAGAGCGATGTAAATAATAAACGGCTTCTTCAGGTAAATTCGCATACCAAACAAGCATATACTGACTAAAAGCAATGTAAGCCCAAAAAATAGTAAAGCCAAAAAGAAATTTTCCCAAATCATGTAAATGATTGGCATTTACAAGTTCTTTTTTGAGATAACCTTTTCTACGAAAATAAATAATAAAAAGTATCAAAGCAGCTAAAAAAGATTGGAAAAGTCCTGCAAAGGCATACACACCAAAAACGGTAGAAAACCAATGAGGCTCTAAACTCATTAAAGTATCTACTGTAAAAAAAGTAAAACTAAGTGTGAAAAGAGCTAAAAAAGCAATAGAGTAAGATACAGATTTACTAGTAAGAGATTCATCACCTGTTTTATCTTGATTTAAAGACAATTGAGTCAGCAGTTTGTAAAATACAATCCAAATGGCAGAAAAAACCAGCAACCGAACAATAAAAAAGATAGGATTCAAATAAGAAGACTTATGAACTAAAAGAGAATCTTTAGCCACTTCGGAAGAGTTAAACCATACATAAAGCTGATCTCCTGATAAGACTAAAAATAAAGCGGCTATACAACCTATAGGTATATAAGCTCCAAAGCCCTCCATAATACGACGAATGTTTACGCTCCAACCTGCTTTAGACACATGTTGAATGCTTGTGAAAAAAAGACCACCTAAACTTAAAAACAAAACAAAAAGAGAAGAGACTAAAAAAGAAAACCAAACTCTTTGACTGTCTAAAAACAAGCCACTGATAAAAGTTACAAAACCAATAAACATAAAAATAGATAAATTTCTTTTTGTTTTATCACAAAAATCAAATTTTATAACTGGCATACTCATAGACTTCCCCTTACTTCCTAGATTTTCCTTGTAAAAATCTAACATAATGAACAAGAGACCAAATTTGTTTGGAACCTTTGTACTTTACTTCCCCCTGACCTTTTACATAATGACTTAACAAAACCTGTTCCGAAGTTGTTAACTGGGTACGATAAGAACCCATCAATCCCTGACCATTATAAATAATATGATAAATTCTTCCATCACTATACGACTTGGCTTTATTTGTAATCAAAGACAGGGGTTTAATAATCATCTTAGGTGCAACACTTGCTCCCTCTCCAGCATCACCTTGACTCCCATGGCAGTAAATACAATATCTTTGGTAATAAAGTTTCCCTTGAGAAAAAACATCTGGTGTCAACCGCAAAGGATTTTTAAGTTGATCAGCTTTTAAAGGATTTTTAGGAAAAGGATAGTAACTTCGGTTTCTTGCTCTCGTTCCCTCAGGAGGAAGTTTCATTAAAATCTGCCCCTCATCTGTTCCCTCTTGAGCCTTGATAGATCTTTGCTTCATCATATCTAACATATACTCTGAATCTGTCCGATTTCTTCCACCAGAACAAGAACAAGAAACAAGATAAAAAATCCCTATAAAAAGTAGAAAAAATTTCATTTAAAATTCCGTCTCCAAAATGTCCTTAGGTTTTAATTCCTTAATAAGTGGTTTGATATCTTTTATGGTTTGATTTTTCTCCTCAGGAATAAAAATTCCAAATTTATGAGAAGATAAAGCTGGATCTATAACAGGAGGTTCTATATGAGGCAACCCGCAAGCATAAATTAAAGCTCCAATAGAACTCAGAGCTGCAAATAAAATAGTCAATTCAAAAATAATAGGTATAAAAGCAGGAAGAGACCACATAGGTTTCCCACCAATAATAATAGGCCAATCTACAGCAGACGTCCACCATGTGAACCATAAACCAAAAAGACAACCACTCATACCAAAGACAAAGGTAACCCAAGGAATCCAAGAACGAGGTATCTCCATAGCCTCTTCCAACCCATGCACTGGGTAAGGAGTTATAGGTATAAAGTTTTTTATTTTTCTTTTATGAGCTTGTCTAACCGCTTCCACAAATAAATGTTCCTCTTCCCAAAGACCAGCCACACCCGACTTAGCCTTATAACGAGACAAACTCTTCATACTAAAACTTGGCATTTTTAACTTTCTCAATGTTTATTACCCTTTCCTACACCTAAAACAGGTTTGATCTCAGCAATAGAAATAGCTGGTAAAGTACGAATATAAATAAGAAATAGAAATAAAAACATTCCAAAACTTCCAATTAAAGCTCCAAAATCAAAAAAGGTTAATTTAAAAAGTCCCCAGTTAGCTGGTAAAAAATCTCTATGTAAAGAAGTGACGATAATGACATATCTTTCAAACCACATACCCAAATTCACAAGAATAGAAATAATAAACATCGCTTTTATATTTCTTCTAAACCAACGGAACCAAAAAAACTGAGGGATAATAACATTACAAGTAACCATAATCCAATAAGACCACCAATAAGGACCAAAAGCTCTATTTAAAAAAGCATACTGTTCATAAGAAGAACCAGAATACCAAGCCATAAAAAACTCGGAAGCATAAGCATAACCAACCATCATACCTGTAACCATAATGATTTTATTCATATTCTCCATATGGTTTAAAGTGATATAATCTTTAAATTGAGGAATAAAGGCTCTCACTAAACACATGAGAGTTACAACCATAGCAAAACCAGAAAAAATAGCTCCTGCTACAAAATAAGGAGGAAAAATAGTAGCATGCCAACCTGGCAAACCAGCCGTTGCAAAATCAAAAGACACAATACTATGAACAGAAAGCACTAAAGGTGTAGATAAACCAGCTAACAAAAGATACACCATTTCATAGTGACTCCAGTTTCTACCTGTTCCTCTCCAACCTAAAGAAAGAGAACCATAAAATACTTTACGAAATTTATGTTTTGCTCTATCTCTTAAAGCCGCTAAATCAGGAACCATTCCAATATACCAAAACAAAATAGAAACTAGAGCGTAAGTAGAAATAGCAAACACATCCCAAGTTAAAGGAGAACGAAAATTGATCCAAAGAGACCCTCTTTGATTAGGATAAGGCAGAAACCAATAAAAAAACCAAGGACGACCAAGATGTAAAACGGGAAAAACGGCAGCGGTTAAAACTGCAAATACTGTCATTGCCTCAGCCGTTCTAGCAATAGAAGTTCTCCATTTTTGACGAAACAAAAATAAAATAGCAGAAATCAATGTTCCCGCATGACCAATACCAATCCAAAAAACAAAAGTGATAATATCTGTTCCCCATGCGACAGGATGATTCACACCCATAAGCCCCATTCCAACAGAAACTATGGCTACCAAAATTCCAATATAAAAAAGAAATAACATTTTTACAGAAAGGAAGAATCCAAAAAACTTAATTCCTGGAACCGTCTCTACAAGTTTAGATACATCCTCTGTAACTTGCTTGAGAGATTTACGACCTAAAACTAAAGGCTCTCTTTCCATAATCAATGGTGTCCTTTTTTAGAGTGTATTGACTTTTTTTTATTACGAACTTTTGTACGATATTTAACAGACGGTTTTGTATTTAACATTTCATCTAATAAACCATAACTGTTTTTAGCATTAAAAACTTGGCTCACTTTGGAATGAGGGTCATTTAAGTCACCAAAAACAATAGCATCGGCTGGACAAGATTGCTGACAAGCGGTTTGAATATCTCCATCTTTTAAATTACGATCTTCTTTTTTAGCTTGTGCTTTCCCCTCCTGCACCCTTTGAATACAAAAAGTACATTTTTCCATAACACCACGAGAACGGACAGTGACATCAGGATTAAGAACAAGATTTAAAGGTTCTTTAAACTTCTTTTCATAATTAAACCAATTGAATCGTCTGACTTTATAAGGGCAGTTGTTGGAACAATAACGAGTCCCTACACAACGATTGTAAATCATATCATTTGTCCCTTCATCACTGTGAACAGTAGCCATCACAGGACAAACTGTTTCACAAGGAGCATTATCACAATGCATACACACTCTTGGTTGATGAACTGCTAAAGGATCTTCTGCCGTCCCTGTATAATAACGATCCACACTGATCCAGTGCATCTCACGACCTTCTAAAACATATTTTTTACCAACCGTTGGTATATTGTTTTCAGACTGACAAGCCACCATACAAGTTCCACAACCATTACAACTATTTAAATCAATAACCATTCCCCACTTATGACCTTTGTATTTATGTTTTGGCCAAAGACTTGGAACTTTATGATGTTTATGCAGCCCTGAAGAAGAATCTTTTTTAAACTCCTCTAAAGTTGTTTCTATAATAATATCTCTTCCTTCCATAGAATGATGACCTTGAACATTGGCAAGAGGTTTTACAACTTTGGTTTTCTCAAAAGAAACTTCTAATCCAGAAAAAGTATTTTGAAGAGCCAGAGGATAAGCATTAACTCCCGATTGATTAGCAACAACACCTGTTTTTGTATGTCCGTAACCTATCGCTAAAGCCAAAGTGTGATCGTCTTGTCCTGGTTGAATATGGATAGGAACTTCTAAAACATTCCCATTAGAATGAACTCTAAGAACTTGTCCCTCTTTAAAAGACTCTTTTAAAGCCATAGAAGGACTTACACAAATGTAATTGTCCCAACAGATTTTTGTAACAGGGTCAGGAAACTCTTGAAGCCAAGCTACATTTGCTAAATCTCCTTGCTTCAAACCAGAGGTTTCATAAAGAGTTAGAGTGTATTTTTGAGAAGTCTTTCTATCCTTTTTAATAAAACTCCATGCCGAGGAACGAAAAGCCCTTGTAACGGAAGTGGACTCTTTGTTGGAACCCGTAATCCCTTTTTTCAAAAAAGAATTCCAAAATGAACTTCCTTTTTTAGACTTCCAATAGGTTTTGATATACTGGTAAAAATTTTCTACCTGTACTTTTTTTAATCCTGATAACTTGATCCAAGTCAATAAACTGTCTTCAAAAGCTCTTGTATTATAGAGAGGACGAATGGTTGGCTGTTGTATTGTAAATGTATTTTTCTTAAACTCCCAATCACTCCACTTTTCTAAATCATGAGAGTCGGGAACAACATAATTTGCATAAAATCCTGTCTCATCAATACGATCTCCCGTATAAACAACTTGAATCTTTTTTAAAGCAGAAAGAAGTTTGTCTTTTTCAGGATAGGAGTAAAGAGGATTTAATTTATGAATAACAACGGATTTGATTTGACCCTTTTTGACATCAGAAAGGAACTGATTCATTTGAGAGTAAGAACCAAACTCATAAGGAAAATGTTGAGAGTGGTTCACTGTCTTCCCATCATTTTTTAATGCTGAATTTAAAAAGTTCACTAAAATATAAACTTCTTTAGAATTTTTAGTTTGAGAACGAAGCCCACCAGAAAGAATCAAAGATTGACCTTTATTACTTCCAAGATGATCGGCCCACTCTTCTATTTTATCAGTTGAAATTTTAAGATGAGACCAAGAGTTTTTATAACTATCTATAATTTTTTTCGCTTTTTCAGGAAGAGAGATATAAGATTTTTTAGAAAGTGCATTCGCTAAAAAGGTAAGAACAGACATTTGATCTACAGAACTAAGACGATGCCTTTCATCTGCATTAGAACCTGTTAAAGTCATAAGAGATTCCAACACAACCAAACGACTCATGTTTTTACTAGGACGACGAGTGAATGCAAATTGTTTTTGAAAATCTGTTGGCGATAAATAAGTTCCTAAAAAATCACAATTCAATGAAAGGATAAATCTCGCTTTAGAGATATTATAACTTGGAACAAAAGAAGAACCATAAGACAACTTTTGAGCCTCTACAACATCTTCCATAGAAATAGGATCCCAAACATAATGTTTGGTTTTAAATGTCTTTTTGAAATCCGTTATTAGATTTTGAACAGAAGGAGAAGGCAACCTTGGAGTTAAAAGGGCCACTTGTCCTTTTTTAAATTCTTCAACAAGAAGAGAATCTAATTTTTTATAAGAAATATTGATGGTTTCTTTATTTGTTTTTTTATCATTAAAAAGATTTTGCTTAGGTCCCTTTATTCTCTCAGGGTCATAAAGACTTAAAATATGTGCGTGAGCCCTTGGAGACAGCCCCTTAGAATTTAGCAGTTTTGCCTCTTGGTTTGGTTCAATCTTAATAGGGCGAGCCTCTCTTGTTTTCACAAGAATAGAAAACCCCTCTCCCCCATCATGATAGGAAGAGGCATAATAATTGGATTCACCAGGAATGATATCTTCTGGACGGTTCACATAGGGAATGATTTTCTCTGTTGGTCTCTTTAAACAAGCCGTTGTTGTCAAAGCCAAACCGGCTCCCATAATCTGTAAAAATTCACGACGAGAAGAACTTACATCCTCTATAGAAGGTAAAGGAGATACAAATTCATTTTGTAAAGATTTTTTAAAATCTTTATCCTCTGAAAGATCCTTTAAACTTAACCAATATTTTTTTTCATGATCCATTTTTCAATACCTCTTCATCAATAATGACAAGTTGAACAATTGATAGGAGCTTGTTGATGATTCTTAGATTTTAAATCCTTCAACACTTTCCCATCGTTAGGAGCTTGACGATGACAATTCACACACCAACCCATAGATAAACTTTTATATTGCGAAACTTTTTCCATATTTTCAACAGAACCATGACAGGTTTTACAATCTTTACCGGCTTTAATATGGTGAAAATGAGAAAACTTCACAAAATCAGGTAAAAGATGAACTTTCTTCCAAGCAACAGGTTTCCCCTCATTGAAAGCCTCTGATAATTTTTTAATCCAAGGACTCTCTGTCTTTACAGTTCTATGGCAATTCATACATACATTTAAACTTGGAATTGTAGAATGGCGAGTCGATTCAACACCTGTATGACAGTAGAGACAATCTATTTTATATTGACCAGCATGCACTTTATGAGAAAAAGGAAGAGGTTGATCTGGTTGATAGCCATCATTGTAGAACAAACTGATTTTATTATTTGTAATCAAATAGATGAAAAGAGCCAATGAGATGAAAAAGAGAGATAACACTAAAGCTCCCGTTATTTTTCTTTTCAAAATATCTTTTTTTAAATGAATCAAGTTATCCTCTATTTAAAAAAGGGTTACTTTATACTTAGAAAAATGGCAAACAAAAACCCATTGAAGTTCTAGAACTAAGACCTTTAGTTAGAAGATTTAAAATGCTGAAGAGCAATCACTCCGCACAAAAGAATATGTCCAGCAAAAAATCCCCCTACATATTCAATACCGCCAGAACCAAAACCATAGGAATGTAAGCCTTTTCCGAGTATAAAATTCACACCATACCAGGCCATAACAACCAAAAAAAACATTAAAACAGAGGCAACAGAAAAAGATAAGGCTTTTACCAAGCCAATAAAGCGTCCATGAAGCAAGGCAAGATAAGATAGTAAACTAATGAGAGCCCAAGATTCTTTGGGATCCCAACCCCAAAATCTTCCCCAAGAATAGTCTGCCCAAATAGCACCTAAAATAGTCCCTGCCATCAATAAAATCACCCCCCACTGAATAGAACGATAAATGGGTTGAAACATCTTCTTTACCAGTTTTAGCTTATCTGTTTTATGAGAAATATAATAGATCAAACCCATGTCTCCTAAAACAAAAGCTAAAAAGAAAAAAGAGTAACTCATAGTAATAATCAAAACATGGGTGCTCAACCAAAAAGAAGATCTCAAAACAGCTTCCAAAGGTTGCAAGCTACTGTCTAAAATTTGAGGAGCTGTATTGGTTAGGAATAGACAAAAGAAAGCCAGTATCACACTGGCTACAAACACCAATCGCAATTTTTGTAAGTAAAAAATAAAACCTGCAATCAGAGCCACCCAAGGAACCCACAAGACGGTTTCATACATATTAGAAACGGGAGGACGAGACATAATATAAGACCTTAAAATCATGCCTAAGCTATGACTTAAAAACCCAAGAGCAACTAAAGGCAAAAACCAAGTCATTAAAGAAATACGCTTGAGCAAAAATAACATAAAAATAACTAGAAGAAACAAGAAATAAAAAAGAGCGGCTACTTTAAAAGGCTTCAATGCATTGTAAAAAATCTCAACTTGAATTTTTGTTTCACTATACCATTTGTCCAAACCTCCTACAAAAACAGAAGTTTTAAAATCTTCAAGAGAGGCTTCCAAATCTTTTGGATGTTCATCCTTATTAGATTTTTCTGAAACCCATTGAATGTAACTCTCCACAACTTTTTGAAATTTCTTGAGAGGTTCTCCTTTCATTTCAGAAGGAGACAGCCAACGCGTTTGACCCTGTTGAGGAGATACTCTTAAAAGCCAGGATGTCTTAATGGACTCATAAAGAATGAGTTTAGTTTCCAGACTTTCAAGACTTTTAAAGTGATCATCTAATGATTCTTTTTTCTGCCTAAGAGACTGCAACTCTGTCAGTTGCAAAGCAAATTTTTGATTGGTTTTTAAATCTTCAGGAGAAAATCTTTTTAATTTTTCATTCAAACCAAGAGATTTTTTTAAAACATTTTTCTCAATAAGAATAAATCTATGTTTCTCCCAATAATCAGGAATGATTAACCAAGATAAAACAACATCAACAGCAGATCGTTTTTCAAAAGATTCCCGACCATAAACTGTTCTCAAAATCTCACGAGAAAAAGTATCAAAAGGTTTCACTCTCCCATTGTGCTGAATCGCTAAACTCTTCCAAGGACTCCCTTTATCAGCCCATCCGTTACTCACTCCTCCAAAAAAAGAGAAAAACAAAAATAATAATAAAATTTTCATTTTCATAATGTTGATTTTTCTTTATGTATTTTCACTGGATACATCGCTAACCTAATTTATTTTGATAAATAAAATATTTCTCATCCTAATATAAGCCATCCAAAGATTCAAATTGTTATTTTTTTCTTTAAACCAAAAATCTTTCGCTTCAAAAATAACAAAGCAATACCTACAACAATGAGAAAAGCACCTACATACTTTACAATTCGTCCGGGATCACGATTGACAGAAAAAATAGAAGTTTTTGCTTCTCCCCTTTCATTTTCCTCAAAACTAGATTGATAAAAGGTATAACCTCCATACTTTAAAGGTTCATTCATAGAAATAACTTTTGTTTCTCCTAAAATCTCCACCTCACTCTCATAAGTTTTGGCTTTTTCACTTCCTTGATACTTCGTTCTGCGAAAATCTATCAACTTCAAATCAAACCCAAGAGATTTGGTCTTATTAAGATAACCAAAAGCATAAACACGATCCTTTGTATAAAAACGAGTGTAAGAGTTTTCACCAATCCAAGAGGAATTACCCTGGTAACGAACTTGAATGGCTTGCAGTGTGTTTTCTGTAGGGGTTTTTTGAGGATAAAAAATAAATTCTTTTTTAGATTTTGGAAAAAACTCAATAAGACGAAACTTAAAATCCATCCATTGAGTTTGAAAGACCTCTCCAACTTTAATTCTTTTTTTCAAAGAAGAAAATAAAGAATAAAATAATTTATTATTTTCAACAAACAAAATCATCTCCTTCTTTTTTTGCTTTTGGTAGTTTCTATTTTTTGTCAAAGTGATAAAAACAGGTCCCATGGTTTTTGTGATGGTTTTTTTTCCTTTTTCAATTTGAATCCAATCTACAAACTTTCCCATTCTCCCTTCCAAATAAAACCGAACGGCTGGTTCTCCTCCTGTTAAACTTTTTTTATAATTTTCACGAGGATTCCCATAAGGCATATACTTGTCTATATGAAAAATCTCATCCGCCACTAAAACATTATAGGGGGTTTTCTCAGTTGGTCGCTGAAAGAAAAAATCAATATCTTTTTCATACAAAAGAGTGAATTTAGAACCATCAAAGGAGGAATAAATTTTAATCTGTCTTTCTGGAAGCCTCATAACAGAAGTACTCTGCCCCTCTGTTACGCTCAACACAGCATCTATCCCAAAGTATCTGGTCATTACAGAACCAAGAATCATCATCAAAATTCCTATATGAGCCAGAACAAAACCAATTTGTCGTTTTTTCCAAGGCCAACGATCAATTAAAACAAAAAATAAATTGATAGCCAAAAGAGAGAGAATGATCATCATCACCCAAGAATGGTAAATCCATTTGTTCGCTATTTCTTGATTGTATTTGGACTCTATAAAAGTTCCAATGGCTGTAGAAAAAGCCAGTAATAATAAAGTAAAAACAGCCAGTTTTAAAGATATAAAAAAATCATAAATAAATTGTAAAATGTTTTTCATATAGTGTTTGAACCTCTTTTGCCCTTCTCGGTTTTAATCTTTTGCAGTTAGTGTTTGAACCTCTTTTGCCCTTCTCGGTTTTAATCTTTTGCAGTTCATTTTTGCACTTTTAAAACAATATCTGCTCTTTTTTGGATTTGAGAAAGCGTTCCTCTTACAAAACTGACCTATATATTAAAACTTACAAAACAACAAATAAAAAACAATAGAAGTTTAAATTTATTATGATATATAATATTTATAGCTATCACTAAAAAAGTGATCATTAAGTCGCAAACCAGAAGGAGATTTCATGAAAGCAAACTTTGTTTCAACGGACAAAAAATCCATTTCATTTTTAAAAATGAATCCCAAAAACATAGGATTTTCTCTCATGGAGATGCTTGCAACTATAGCGATTATAGGTCTTTTAACGGCTATTGCTATTCCTTCCTATCAAAAATACAAAAATGCATCTCTTGTTCAAAAAATACTATCAAACGTTTTAATAGTCCAAGAATCTGTTATGTCCACTCAAGCCTATAAAGGCTATATCAATCTAACTACCTTGGACACAATTAACAAGGCAAAGGACAAACTTTTCAAAGAAAAAAACTTCTTTACCTTTCATATATTTATCGACTCTTATTATACACTTAGCAACACTTCAGACCCTTCAAAATGGTGCGTTATAGTAAGTCCAAATTCCATAAAAAAAGAATATCAAAAACTTGGATTCCAAGGAACTAACAGAGTAACATTGAGAGTTTGCATTGATAGTGCAGGAGGGTCATCACACAATGGCAAATCTGGTGTCTCTGGAGGAAATTGCAATTTTACCTTTCACACATGCCATTAGTGAAGAGATTCACTCCCTATAAATGGAATGAACTTCTAAAAATTTAGAAATGTTTTCTATTCAAAATAACTGAAAGTTCTAAAAACTATTCTTTATTCTTGTTGGCTTTAAAAGATTCTATAAATTTTTCTATTTTCTGACCTATTTCTGAACTCTCTTTGTAAATCTCTTCTTCATTAAGCGTTTTGACTTGACGATCTTCCATTAAAACATCTCCTTCCGTCATAACAAAAACAACTCCAGCACCATTGTCAGAATAAACAGCATGGGAAATAAGATTATAAGGAGGCATATACTCTGCCCGTCTTATATCAATAGCAATTAAATCCGCCAACTTACCAACTTCAATCGTTCCAATTTTTTCTTCTAGCCCTAAAGCCTTAGCACCCAAAATAGTAGCCATTTTAAAAGCATCCATCGCTGTAAAATCCACTCCTCCATATTTAAGAGCTTGCAATCTAGCCGCTGAACCCATCTCTTCAAACATATTAAGATTGTTGTTAGAACCAGAACCATCCGTTCCCAATCCCACTGCAACTTTTTCTTTTAACAAATCCACAACGGGAGAAATTCCTGCCACCACTTTCATATTGCTTTCTGGGTTATAAACTGTAGATGTTCCTGTTTCTGCTAAAATTTTACGATCCACTTCATTGATATGAACAGAGTGAATAAATACAGAATGAATACCTGTCAAACCTAGATCATGAAGATATTGAACAGGAGTTTTTCCATGTCTTTTTTGAATCTCGTCTATCTCCCATTGGCTTTCAGAAACATGAATAAATACAGGTGCTTTTTCTTTTTTTGAAAATTCAGCAATACTCCTTAAGTCTTCAGTACTCACTGTATAAGGGGCATGAGGAGCCAAAGCAAAAGCAATTTTACTATGATCTTTATACTGCTCTCTCAATTTAAGAAATTTATTTTTCCAATCTTTCCAATCTTTCTCTACACTAGGAATCCCTATACCTACAATACCTCTCAAGCCGGCTTGATCCAACGCTTGAGCCATTATACTATTGTAAAAATACATATCAGCAAATGTAGTGACCCCACCCTTAATCAATTCCAAAGCAGCCAACCGAGTTCCTATACGAATAGACTCCTCATTCACTAATTCTCCTTCTAAAGGAAAAATATAATCTTCTAGCCAAACTTTAAGAGGTAAATTATCAACCAAACCCTTAAATAAAGACATAGGAAGATGAGTGTGAGCATTTACTAATCCTGGAGAAAGCAAATGATGATCTAAACGATAAGTTTTTTTAGCCGTCAAAGAAGAGGTTCGCTCTCCTACAAAAACAATTTTTCCATCAAGTATGCCAACAGCTTTATTTTTTTCTACAACAAATTTCTCTCCATCGTAAATCAAAACGTCACTGGGCAATAAAAGAGTGTCAAAACTATTTATGTTTTCTTGAGATTTTGCAATCTCTCCAGCTTTTGGATTCTTACCTTGTTGATTTTTATCAAAAACCGACTTACAAGTTCCACCTGCTAACACCAAATGAAAAGAAGTAAAAAGTAAAACTAAAAGATGTAAAAAATAAGATCTAATTTTTTTCACAAGGCAATACTTATAAAACTTAAAGTAGAAAAAGTAAAGATTTTACTCTCCATTTCATTTAGAAATGAAAATTTTTCTAAAAAACCTCTGTGTTTATAGCTTTACCCAAATCTCCTTATAATGAAAGACAGTTTAAAAATTTATAAAGGACTGCATTATTTATTGTCAAAATCATTTTTTTATGAAATTATGGTGGAGATTTATGAGATTTTTCTTTTACTTTTTTCTTACCATTAGTTCTGTTGTCAGCTTTGCCTTAACACCAGAAATGACACAAAATAAACCTGTCATCCAGATGGACAAAAGTGATTTCATGGCACTAGGAGAAACGATTGAATCTGGAGATATAGAAAAGTTCAAAAATCTTTTAGACAAGGTGGAAGCCAAAATGTCACCAGAAGAGATAGAACTCTTGAAATATGAAATTCTTTACACAGTAACAGCCTTAGACAAGGTAAGCTTCGTGAAGTTTTTAATAGATCAAAATTTAAATGTAAATTATCAATATGAATACGATATAACACTCCTTCACCTAGCCGCTTTCACACCAAGCGAAAAAAGCGTGGAGTTCCTCCTCCAACAAAAAGATATAGATGTCAATGCACTTGATACAAACTACAATACACCTTTGATCTATGCATCTTATTTACAGCCCTTGCTTTTTACGATTGATGGACCTGAAAAAAACATACTCAATCAACTTATAACCAGAAAAGATATTGATATAAATGCAACTAATATACTTAAAATTTCAGCCGTTCAAATGGTTGTAAATAAAAAAAATTTAGAAGCTGCAAAGATTCTTCTTACAAATAAAAAAATAAATCTAAATATTCAAGACCGAATAGGATGGAACCCTTTACATAATGCTGTTTATTCAGAAAATGAAAAAATGGTGAAACTTCTTTTGAAGCACGGAGCGGACCCCAATGTAAAAACAAGATCTGAAAGAGAAACACATACACTAACTAAAAATCCAAAAGTTTTAAAATACTTAAAACAAAAAAAATGCAAGAACAGTTTTCAATAAGTTCATTATTGGATACACAATCCAATTGTAGTGTCACAAACTCCGCCACTACTATTAAATGTTGTTAGATACATAAATTAAAATTTTTTATAGAATCAGATAAACAAGATTTTTTTAGTGAACAAATTGAGACACTAGTTTATTACAGATTAACAATTTAACATTTGATATTGAAGATTTTATTTATTCCACAGTGATGAGATTTTAATTTCACACTGTGGAATGATTTCATTAATGACTGATAGGCACCATAGGTTTATTACTGACTGATAGGCACCATAGGTTTATTACTGACTGATAGGTACCATAGGTGTATTACTGACTGATAGGTACCATAGGTGTATTACTCTCGTAATAATAACCAGAACCAACGATTAACTTTGTTTGTTGAGGGTTGTTTAAGACCACTGTTTTGATAAAAGACCTTTTTGGTTCAACTTTACCAGTTGCTGGATTTTTTATTCTATATTCTACAAAGCCATTTCCTGTAGTTTTTGCAATTTGAATCATTTCTTGAACAAAAAACTTGCCGTTAGAATCTTTTTCATTATAAACATTGGATCCATTAGGATAATCTTTATTAACATTAAAATAGATAACTCCTTTAAAATCTGCAACAAATACATAGGTTGGACTTTGAAACCATGTTGGTGTAGCAAAAGCTTTAAAAGCTTTGGTTTGTCCTTCTGATTTTAAAAGTGCAGCTGCTGCTCCCACATATTTTCTAAGTAAAGCATCTCGTGACGATGATTTCTTTTGAGATGATTTTTTTTCAGATACCTTTTCAGATGGTTCTCCCTTCCAATATTCTTTAAATCCTTCACAAGATGCTAAGGATATGAGACTGACAATAATTAATAGATTTTTCATGTAAAAACTCCTTTCTTACAGTTTTTTTTAATTTTTATCTATTGTAAAAAGAAAGTCAAATTCCTTTTTTAAGGTTAAATACTTAAAAACAAAAAAATGCGAGAACACCTTTCAATAAGTCAATTATTGGCTACACAATCCAGTTGTAGTGTCACAACTTCCACCAGAGCTACTAGCCGTTGAGCGAGCTTCAGGATTATTGTCATCACCACAGTTACGGAATTTACGAGTAACTGCTGCTGTACATGAACCTGATGGGATAGATTCAGATGGGTTAGAACAACCTATCTGATTACAAGAAGATCGTGCATTGTATCCATTACCTGCAGCATTACAAATATAATCTGCTGACATGTTCTTACAAAGACTATCCCAGTTACCAGTAATTAAAGGAATTCCTCCTGAAGAAGACATACATGCCTTATGGTTTATTCCTCCTGCCTGTAATTTAGCTTCAACACAATAAGGTATAGCCGTTCTTCCAGTGGATTCTTTAGTACAGTCCGGACAACTTACTTTTAGTTCTGATAGACTGTTGCAATTACTAAAAGACCTCAATGCAAGACAAGCAGCAAAAGCTTTCCCGATAGAGTGTAGAGAGGCTGTCAATGAAGATTGAGCGGCATCCACTTTATAGTGATTGTATGTTGGTATAGCCACAGCAACTAAAATTCCAATAATTTCTACAACTACAAGTAATTCTATCAATGAAAATCCTTTATTTTTTCTAAAGCAAGAACGAATCTTTTTATTCATGTTAAACATCATTAACTCCTTTTGTTATTGTTCAAAATAAAATTATGACTCATTACATACATAAATTAAAAATTTTTTTATAGAATCAAATAAACTAAGGCTTTTTTAGTAAAACAAATTGAGACACTTTTATTAGTAAAACAAATTGAGACACTTTTTTCAGTGAAACACTTTTTTCAATTGAGACACTTTTTTTAGTGAGATAAATTGAGACACTTTTATTAGCTCAAACAGTTTAACACTCAGTGATATTGAAAACTTTATTTACAGAGGTTTTTGTAAATGAGAGTTCGCTCTAAAAAAATATTTTTTGCAATTGCTTTTTCTTGCCTTATTAGGTTCCAAACTAGTTGTGTTATTTGTAGCATCTGCCTTGGTCTGCGGATTCCACCAATCTCTCGAGTCTCTCGAGTCCAAACTAGTTGTGTTCTTTGTAGCGTTTGCCTCATTTTTAACGTTTGCCTCATCAAGTAAACGAACAATCTCTTTATGACCTTTTTGAAGAGCCAACATGCGAGCGGTGTTTTTATACCTATTCTTAATTTCTGTATCAATGTCTTCGGAAACAATCAGCAGTTTAACGATACTCTTATAACCTTTTTGAGACGCTAATATAAGAGCCGTTTCTTCCAATAAATTTTGAGCATTAGGATTAGCTCCTGCATTGAGCAACAGTTCAACGATATCTGTATAGCCTTTTTGAGATGCTAATATAAGAGCCGTTTTTACTGCATTTTTACCATGAGCATTGACATCAAATCCTTTAGCGAGCAACAGTTCAACAATATCTGCACGACCTTTTTGAGACGCTAATATAAGAGCCGTTTTTCCTTCTCTATTTCTAGCATAGAGACTGATTTCGTTTCTATGAAGTAACTGTTCAACTTGAGCTTTATCACCACGCTTAGATGCCTCAATGAGTTCTTGGTTTAAAAGATCATGAGGCGATAGAGCTTGCGTCGCCATAGTTAAAAAGACAAATAAGGATATAAGTAGGTTCATAAGTAAGGATATAAGTAGGTTCATAACCCCCTATACCTATTTTAAAAATAGTAAGATGTAAAGTAGAAAATAATAACTTAAACGAATGATTGAAAGGCTTGAAAAGCAAGGTGTTTTTAAGGGGACAAGCTAATTTATTTTAAGTTTGCAAAATTCCCCACTATTTGATCTCTTTATTTTTATATTTGAAATATTTTCTTATTTAGCCGATAATATTTATATGTCATTAAATAAAATTTTCACCCCCCCCCCTCTTACTTCAAAAGATGTAAGTCTTTTCTCATTTACAAACTCTTATCCCCTATAAACAACCCTCAAGGTTCAACTTTAATCTCGGTCTTAATAGCCAGTGTAATAGGGACAATAGTTATGCTGGGAATGGGAAGTGTTTTGGTTTCTCAGTCTCAATCCCAATCTAAAATTCAAAAAAAATACAAAAGAGATTGGGCTAAAATGAAAGTCTATCTAGCCATAAACAATCTTGCCACGAACCCCCCTGATCCAAGACCGAATGATGCTTGTAAAAAAGAGATTGAAAGAGTTTTAAAATCACAAGATTTGATAAGACCTATTGAAGTTACAGACCCAAGCAAAAGCACAGGGGCTAACTTTGAATTAAGTCTTGAAAGAGATGATTCAAAATTTACTTTAGATGAGGGAGTTACTTTAGAGCAATGTTGTGAACTTTATAAGTCTTCCCCTACCGATACGAGTAACAGGTGTGGTGTTGTGAGAAATTTAGCTTCTATACCTCCACACACTCATCCTGCAACTGCACACACTCATGCAACACCTGCACACACTCATGCAACAACTGCACACACTCATGCAACACCTGCACACGATCATCCACACAATCATCCTGCACCTACACACACTCATCCAGGATTAAGTGGAGGAAGAAACCCTCCAGCACTTCCAAAAATTTTTACACCGACAGAGTTCAAGCCATCCCCTGTTGTTCCTGGCTTTTAGATAGGGGTATGTAGCAAGTAAAAAACAGAAATAACTAATGAACTAATAAAGGAATAATAAAATGAAAAAAGGTTTTTCACTTATAGAAGTTTTAATCGTAGTTGGAATTGTAGGAGTATTAGCTTCTATTGTGATACCTGCTTACAATAAATATCAAAGTAAAGC
Source organism: Bdellovibrionales bacterium (assembly GCA_963692945.1). Lineage (GTDB taxonomy): Bacteria > Bdellovibrionota > Bdellovibrionia > Bdellovibrionales > UBA1609 > JACOND01. The sequence continues at coordinate 736,737 of OY843585.1, read as the reverse complement.
TGCTTTAAGAGTAATAAATGCTAGTATTACAAACATTAGCAAAGCCTTAGAAGCTTGTTTAACTCTTAAACCTCTCAGTGAGTGTGATTCCTACTCTGAAATAGGAATTAAATGCGATAGTTATGGAAGGGCTGGAACTGCAGGTGCTGGAACCCCAATCACACACTCATCCCCTCTTCCTCCGAATCAGATATCTATAAGAAGCGGTAGTTATAATCGTTCAATTATAAAAGGGCTTCATTGTGGTGGTGAAGTTAGTCATAGCAGAGGTTTTATTTGTCTTGATGTTTCCCATGAAAAATTAAACTACAAAACAGCTTGCACAGATAATCAAGGGAATACGATAAAATTAAAACATGTAGGCTCTAGAAATGGTGGTTGCTTTCTATCAGATTGCAGGTAACAAATTTAATATGCCTTACCAAAAAAGTTATAAAAGTTTTTCATAGGACTTCTATTTTATCTCTTTACCTTTTTCTAATTGGTCTAAAAACTTATCTATATCTTCTCTTATTTCTGTAAGTTTTTTTTAATTGCACTATTTCTTTTATGCCAACCTTTATCGTAAGAGCTTTTTCTTTTTTCACTTATTGTCTTTGGCATTCTTTACTCCTTTATTATACAACATTAGATTTTATATCTCTATGAAAAATTTTTTAAAAAATGTTTTTATATTCCCTTAATTTAAAATATAATTTGAAAAAATAGATCATTTATAATACAATCTACTTGGAAAGGAGGTGTAGGTATGTCTAAAAAAGACTTTCATATTGTAAAACTAGGAAAAGGTTGGTCTGTAAAAAATTCTGGACGCGTATTGTCTTCACATAATACTCAAAAAAATGCTATAAAAAGTGCAACTGTTAGAGCTAAAATATCTAAATCTGAAGTTGTAACCCACGGTAGAGATGGAAAAATTCGTTCTAAAGATTCTTACGGAAATGATCCATTCCCTCCAAGAGATAAAGAAAATTAATGTCTCTTATTTGTTGTGAGATATGCTTAGAAAATGAACCTGGGTTAAAAAAATTCATAAATCACAATGGAACAATTTCTGACTGTAACTACTGTCAAAATAAAAATAAGAAAACCGTCCATTTAGAGAAACTAATTGACCACATTCTTATTTGTTTAAAAGAAATTTATTGTATAACTAGATCAAATAATAACTCTGAAACATTATCAGATTTCATGGAAAATTACTTCCCCGTTCAGAAAGAAAAACTACTTCAGGATGCTAAAACTCTCATTAAAAGCAAACTTGGAAAAGTACATCTAATTGATAGAAGAGGATTCTTAAAAAAATGGGATGATTTTTCTAACTATGTAAAAAAAGAAAAGAGATTTTTCTTTTCTTCTCAAACTAATATTTTACAAGAAGCAATGAAAATAATAGAAAAAAATGATCTAAAAAAAAATATAAAACCAACAAAACAAATAAAAATATATAGAGCTAGAGCTTTTACAGAAGGTAATTGCATTGTAAATGATCTAAGAAGAATGGGCCCTCCAGAACCAGAAGATATTATGAATACTTCTAATAGAATGAGTCCTCCTAGAATACCAATTTTATATGCTTCTTTTGACAAAAAAATGGCTTTAACTGAAATTTCTTTAGACCATAAAGGGCTTGCCTATATTGCAGAATTTCAACTTTTAAAGGAAATACAAGTTATTGATTTAACTTTAAAAAGCAATGAAGAAATACCAAGCTTTTTTGATATAAATGAAAATCAGAGGAAAAAAAGAAATGATTTAATTTTTATCCAAGAATTTGCAACAAAATTATCTGAGCCAATAAAAAAAGATGGTAGAGAGCATACAGATTATGTTCCAACTCAGATTTTATCTGAATATATCAAAAAACAAGGCTCTCATGGTATAATCTATGGAAGTTCTAAAGATTCTCAGGGTAAAAATATAGCATTATTTTTTTCTCAGAAGAATATTTGTGAAAATGAGGAAACTAAAAATGATGATATCTATCTAAAATTTTATAAAGATGACAATAAATATAATCTTCCATTTATTAAGAATGATATGGAAGAATATTGGAAAGATATTAAAAATGCAGAAGAGCATGAGCATATAATACCAGATTTAAAAATGAAAGTAGATTATGAAGATGAGCCTTTTAAGATAATACAAAGAATCTATGAAGGAGTTCAAAATATTAATGAATTGTTAGATTCTTTAGAAGAAAGTGACATACTTTTACCAGATGAGATTATAGAATTTTTATCAAAAAACAGAATCCCTACAGAAAAACTTTTTGACAATAACTTTAAAAATCCTTTTTTTAACAAAAATTGGGAATTACATAATTTATCTAAAAATAATCATCTCTTACGTCTTAAGATAGATTTAGTTCATTTTGAAATAAAATTTTTAGAAGAATATTTAAAAAATAATAAATTTAATTTCAAAACTAGGACAAAAATTAAAATGAGAATGGAAAAATGTAAAAAAATTCTTATGGAATTTGCAAAAACAGCTGCACATGCTGATTAAAATAAAATTGTTTTGTAATATCCATCTGAGATAAATAGTTTAGCCACTCAACTATAAGTTTATAGACTCTATAAAAAAATATCTTGATCTTCAATTCTGTTTTATTGTGCCATTTATTTACGTTTAGGTAGTTTCTTGATTTTTTTATATTTCTCAGTAACCTTATACTTTCCTGTTTCTTTAGTTCCTAATACAGAATAATCACCAGTGAGTTGAATTTCAGATAAGCTCTTATCAGGATATGTAAAAGATTGCCCAGGAGGAAAATAAGAATTATAATCTTCTTCCCAACAACCAAAAGAAACAATAACCAATCCTAACAATAAAAATATTTTCATAACTTAATTAACCCTCTTTATTAAAATTTACCTGACACGCTACATAATTTTTTTTATAGATATTGATTCTAAACAAGCTAAATATATAGTATTATACTAATAAATCAAAAACTAAAATCTATATCTTTAAGTAGGAATTTTATGGAACAAATGTCAATTTTTAAAGATGATGATAAATCAAAATTAAATTCTATTATATACAATGAAGATGTCTTTAAAGGTCTTTCTAAAATAGATAAACAAAGTATGAAATTAGTTATCACATCTCCTCCTTATAATCTTGGAAAGTCCTATGAAAAAAAAATAGGTCTTAGTTCTTATTTGGATTGGCAAAAGGAAGTTATAAAGGAACTCTGTAGAGTTCTTAAAAAAAATGGAAGTCTTTGTTGGCAGGTAGGTAATTTTGTAGATAAGGGGGAAGTTTACCCTCTTGACATTTATTTCTATCCTATTTTTAAAGAGTTAGGTTTAAAACTGCGAAATAGAATCATTTGGCATTTCAACCACGGATTGCATGCCTCAAAACGTCTTTCTGGTCGGTATGAGACTTTACTTTGGTTCACAAAAAATGATAGTTATACATTTAATCTTGATGATATTAGAGTACCTTCAAAATATCCAGGAAAACGACATTTTAAAGGTAAAAAGAAGGGACTACCCAGTGGTAACCCTCTAGGTAAAAATCCTTCTGATTTTTGGGAACTTATAAGAGAAGAGTTTAATAGTGGAATTATTGACATACCAAATGTTAAAGCCAATCATCCTGAGAAAACATCACATCCTTGCCAATTTCCTATTGAACTTATAGAACGTTGTGTTTTAGCTTTTACAAATCAAGAAGATTGGATTTTAGATCCATTTGCTGGAGTTGGCACAACAGCTTTAGCTGCATTAAAAAATAGAAGGCATAGCATTTGTATAGAGAAAGATAAGGATTATTGTAATGAAGCAAAATTAAGAATTAAAGATTTAAAAGCAGGGGTTTTAAAAACTAGAAAGATTGGAACAAAAATTCATCAACCAAAATTGACTGATAAAATCACTCAAATTCCAAAGGAATGGTTTTAATGAAAATTGCAGGGAAATTTAGTTTTAACAATGGTGAAGATTATATAAATAAAAATTTTCTAGATGCTAAACTAGAAATTGAATCGTGTATAAAAAAAATTAAAAAATCAAATAGTAAAAAGAAAATAAGTAAAGAAAAAACTATGAAAGGCAAAAAGTTATATAGCCCTGTATTGTTTAATGAACAATTTAAGAAAACACTTTCGCCTTTGGGTTGGAACTCTCTTAAAGTAAATTGTGAATATTCAAAAAACTACTATACAGAAATCCATAAAAATCCTAAGCCTTTAAATCAAGGAGCTTTTCGTGATATGGATTTTGTAAAAAATCGTCTTGGTGTAGAAGTTCAATTTGGTAAGTATGCTTTTATGGCTTATAATGTTTGTGCTAAGATGACTATATTTAAAAATCTGGATCATATTGATGCAGGCATAGAAATAGTTCCATTAAAAGAATTAGCTGATGAAATGTCTTCTGGAGTGTCTTACTTTGAGCAATTTGTTTGGGACTTAGAAACCAGAGGAACTTCCAACATTGATATTCCTGTTCTAATTTTAGGTATATGTTAAAAAACACTTCTTAATACTTGCTAATTTTTGAAGTTTTCTACTACCTAAGATGTTTTGACCTATATTGATAAAAAACCTCTATATACTTATTTTACAACGGTTTTTAAGCATTTGTGCCTATGAAAAACTTAGATCGTATCGTTTTATTATGATAGATTAACTAAAGTAAAGCCACTTTCAGTTTCTCAAAGATACGACTTAGAACTAGTGAACTCTTTAAAGCTTTTAAGTCACTTATCACTTTCTAAAATGGCTGTGGAATTAAACAATAAGAACATTAGGAATAGACAAGGTAAGCCTTTTAATAAAATGTCTGTTAAACAGATGATTGACCGACTAGAAGAGCAAGATATTTTTATAAAGAGAACAGCCTAATTTATTTTAATAGGTTTATTGTTTATTTATATTTCTAGAGAATCGGCTATTTCACCTATTTCTACTCTTGCTCTTTCTTTTCTTCTTATTCTAGCAATATCATCTTTTCTATCGGCTGCCTTTTTACATTTACTAATAAATTTATTAATCTTCTCACATTTCTTTTTATTTAAGAGTGGATACTTAAAACAACGAGATAATGCAACCCCTACATTGCGACATCTCTTATCCACAAATCTCATATTTTCGTTATATTCAGTTTGGCAATAGAATCTATTTTTCTTATAGTCCGACCACACACAATCACTAGGCTTTAACTTGTTAGTCTTTCCCTCTGCGATGCCTTGAAAACTAAACACCAACAAAATTATTAGTAATCTATTCATTATGCACCCCTTAGAATTTGATCTTCAAGTTCTTTTGTTAAGCACTTTCTTTTTTTCTTCATTTTAATTTGTATCTTTATTTAAAGATTTGCCAGCCGATAGATTTAAAGTTATTTGACCAAACCAAACAACCATGCCAATAGGAGCTACTACTAAAATAAAAAAAAACCCTCTTGTGAGGGCTTGTAGATTTTATTTTTTAATTTATCTATAAAAAAAAGCAGTCTGGTGGAGGGCTTGTGGATTCTGTTTTTAAATTTATCTATTTATGAAAGAAAAAAAAGATATTACATATTACTAACTTAACTAAAAGCAAATAAAAAACCCTCTTGTGGAGGGAAAGAGAATCTAAAAGAAAAAAAGAAAGAAAGAAAGAACAATTCCGGCGTAAAGCAAATAAAAAAACAGTCTGGTGGAGGGCTTGTAGATTCTATTTTTTAATTTGATCTATTTATAAAATAGGAATCAATTATTATGAAATTGGAATCAACTATCTATGAAATGGGAATCAATAATTGGAGTCTTTAAAACAATTCGCCTATTCTTTCAAAATGGTATACAAAAATCGGATAATTAACTTTTCAGAAAATAAAAAAAGCTCTCTGTGGAGGGCTTGTAGATTCTATTTTTTAATTTGATCTATCTATGAAATAGGAATCAATTATCTATAAAATGGGAATCAATAGTTGGAGTCTGAAACCAACTCGCTTATTCTTTTCAAAATGGTATACAAAAATCGGATAATTAACTTTTCAGCAAATAAAAAAGCCCTCTGTGGAGGGCTTGTAGATTCTATTTTTTAATTTATCTATAAAAAAAAGCCCTCTGTGGAGGGCTTGTAGATTCTATTTTTTAATTTGATCTATCTATGAAATAGGAATCAATTATCTATAAAATGGGAATCAATTGTTATGAAATAGGAATCAATTATCTATAAAATGAGAATCAATAGCTAGATTTTGAAAGCAGTTCGCCCATTCTTTTTAAAATAATATCTCTCTTCTTTTTGATTTCTCCTACTGCATTCCAATAAGATTCACAAAACTCCCCTTCTAATTTTATAAAATCTTTACAGATTTGTGCTTTATGAGCTCTCTCATTTTCTAAATCTCTAACCTCCATTACAAAGTTTTTCATATGATTACAAAGTTCTATATATATATCGTAAAGTTCTTTATTATAGGGATTAGAGTTTTGACTACAATGAGTGGAGACCTCTTCTAATGTATTTAAACTGTAAACAGGGCCTTGATAATGCCGAATAACAGGAAGCAAAGGAGCACCAGTCCCTGTCCCCTCTTCATAACCCGGTGAAGAATGCTCCAGCTGAGCATGATGATCTATGACTTGCAAAAAATATCTATCAAAATAACTTACTGATATCATATAAAAAGAAGCCAGTTCAAATAAATGATCTTTTTCTAAAAGAGCATAAAGCACTGTAGAACCGTCCGTTGATATAGCATTAGGATAGTTAGGAATGGATTTAATAAGATCTATAACCTCTTTATAAGAAGCTATAGCTGAATCTGTAATTTCACTATGTCTAACTGGGTCGTCAATATCTTCAAAAGTCCCATCGGTTTTTATATATCTGGCCACCATATAAGCAGGGTAAATTCCTTTTTGATCTTTCCCTTTTATTAAATACCTAAAGGCTTCGTCTTTTTTGCCCCTTAATAACAGGCATTTGGCTTTCATAACTAAGAGGAGATGATCTTTAGGTCTTTCTTGCAGTTTTCTATCTACATGATTTTCATCTTCACAATCTATTGTTAAAGAAAAACTAGAAAAACCAAAGATTAAAAAAAATACCAAGAAAAGAGTTTTAAAAAAATTCATACTAAAAGTTTTTTTAAAACCTTCCCGATAAACATCCTTGTCCCATAAAACCATATAACCTCCTTGTAAGTGTCTCAAAATGAGACTCATTTATATTAAATGATTTTCAAAAAAACACAATGAAAAGCTTCTTTATAAATACAATTTCTTTAATTTTACAAAAGCAAGTGTTTAAAAACTGAACGGTTTTTGTTTTTCCTCTCTTTTAAAAGGATAAAAATCACTTTTTAAATGAGATTTGAATCCAATTTAATAAAATTTCAAAAAATCCATTCAAATAGATTTAAATAAATAATTTATAAATAGAAATATAATAAATTTTTTAACTCCTTTTCCTATTTTTGACGATATAATAATAGGGCTATGTTATCTTTTACAAAAATTTTTAAACCTTTTTTATTTCTCATGATAAGTCTTTTATCTATAAGCTCAGCAAACGCATGTGATGACTGTCCCAAGATAAATACAATAAAATTCTATTCTAGTCCTAGTGATGAAGATATATTTAAGGAGGAGACTGATTTAACAACAACCGATATAAGAGAAAAGATGCAAGATTTTGAAGGTTTTTTGGATACGGATACTGATGAACGTGCTACTTTCACAAATCAAAGATATAGAATATTTTTTGATAAACATTGTAACGATTTAAATATAAAACATAATTCTGGAAGGTTTACAGGAAAGTTTACAGAAATTTTTAATAAAATAGTTTATAAACACAATACGGAGAAAATTGATATCCCGATACCATCAGCAGGTATGGCTTTATCTAGTTTTAAAAAATTAACACGTCTTTGTAATGATAAAATTGACAAACATTTTGATAATACAATCAGACAGATAAACGAGATAGACAAAAAACCCAAACCAAAAGAAGGAACACATCTATATAGTGATTGGAACAAATTAAAAAAATCAAGAGATCTATGCCATGATGGTTTTGCTTCTAATGATGGTTTGAAACTTAAAAATTTTACAGTAGGTTCACATGAATATTTTAAAAAAATAATGGAAATATACATAAATCATTGTAACATCGATACCAATCTTCTAGAACAATATAATAAAGAAATCGAAAAACTTAAAGAGGAAAAAGAAGCAAGATGTAACACCGACATCAACGAACCGGAGGGTTGTATAAAAGAACTCTATAAGTTTCTCAAGCCTCATAAGGGAGAAGGCGACACTCTTTTATACAAATGCGGTCACTATCCTGAAACAAAAAAATCTTGTTGCAGTAATCTTGATCAAGAAGACTGTGAACATAAAAAATCTTTTAATACTTACTTAAAAAATATAAAAAATCCTCATCCTCATCAATGTAAAAATAAAGAGCTTTTAGAAAGTAACATATATAATAAAAGAATAGATATCTGTAAAGCTAATGTAAAACAATGTCATAACACTTGTAATACTGCTCTAGAACAATTCCGTGACAAATTTAAAAGGTGTTTTTATGTTTCCAGTTTTAAAGATGCCGTTAATGAAAACTCTAAATGTGAGAAACACATTGTGAACATCTCTATAAAGTATAAAGAGATTCTAACACAAATTAAAGATAAATTTTTTGATAGCAGTTCTACTAAAAAATTGTATGAACCATCAACGGATGAATATTTATTAATTACAAAAGGAGCTTCAATAGATCATTTTCCAAGTTGCGAAAAGATAATATTAAGCGAAAAAAACGAAGAAAGAATAAAAAAAGAATCCAAAAGTCATGCAGAACAAGCTTGTTTGGCTAAAAACTCTAAAGACCCTAATAAACCATCGTCAACAGGAACTTTAACAGGTGGTAGCTCAGGAGAAGGAGACTCTTCTTCATACAATGGGTTACCCTCGCAATCCCCTTCTTATTCTCAAGTAGGACCTGGATATAATGTAAGAAGTTCTACTTCTGAATCACCAGGAAGTTCTCCATCAGGAAATCCTTACAAACCCAATGGCGGCGACCCATACGATTTAAAAAAATTCCTTGAAGAAAGAAACAAAATGGCCAAAGACGATGAAACCCCTGATGGTCTTGAAGACACCGACAAAAAAACAAAAGACTTAGTGCCTGGGATAAATGATGATAACAAGTTGACGGAAACAGATGAAGAATCAAAAAACAATCTTGCCAGTTCAGCCCTTCAGAAATCTACATCAGAAACACCCTCCGAAACAATGAGCACATGGCAAACCGTGAAAACAAGATTTTTTGGCTCAAGTTCAAAATCCAAAACAACAAGTCGTGGTTCTTATTTACAAGGAGGTTTTGGGAAACGAACCCTAGCTTCCAATCAAAAACCAGTGACACTACCTCAAACCTATCGTTCTAGAGATTCAGGAACAAAATCATCTATTGGTAGTGCCAATCAAAATATTTTTGAAATGGTTTCCAACTCCATGAATCATTTTTGCGTCACAAAAATCAAAAACTGTTACACCAGCTTTTAATTTTTTTTTAATTCCTTATTGCTTAGTTCTTTTTAATTCATCTATTGCTTTTTAGTAAATACTCTACATAAGCTATTTAGCAAGCAGACTTAAATCTTTTAGGTTAACATTTAATAAATTCTTTTTACAATTAAAAAAATAACACTATCACTCATAAAACTTTTTAAATCTTCTACACAAATAAATTGTGCTGATTTCATTTTTAAAAATTTTAAATTTATTTTTACTTTGACATTACCGATAAATAGAGTATAAATAAAATATACAAACAACAAAGTGGAGAACAAAATGGGAAACGGAATAAAACCAGAATATAGAGATGAAAGAGAAAGAATTATAATCAATGATATCAAAAATCATTTTGATAATACAGTAAAACCTTTAAAAGAAGATATAACAGGAATAAAAGAAGATATGACAGGAATGAAAAAAGATATGACAGGAATGAAAAAAGATATAACAGGAATAAAAGAAGATATAACAGAAATAAAAGAAGATATGACAGGAATAAAAGGTAAGATAACCACAATAGAAGTAAATCATTTAAGCCATATGGAAGTCTATATGAGTCAAATCTGCAAAAAAAATGATGTCACATATGTTGAACCTGATAAAAGAGAACCTAAACAACTAAAAACCAAAAAATAAGCCTCATTAAAATAAACCCTATTTATTTTTGTATCAATCACAAGAGCTATTAGTCTTGTTAATCTGGTATGTAGAAAAAAACTCAATGAAGATGGGAAGTTGATTTTTTAGAAATTTGCTCTATTTTTTTTCTTGCTTTTGTTATATAATGAAACGGAGAGGTGATGTTTATGGCTTATTTTAATGGTTCTAAAAAAAAACTAGGATTAAACGGAAAGAAAGAACAAGAATCAGATTATAGCTGGTGGCTTTTCCGTAAAAAAAATAGGATAGCAACAGCAAAAGAACTTTGGAATAAACCTGAAGTGAAAAGTGCAATTAAAGCTCACAACGAATCTGTTAGACAAGATCAGTCCACAAAATGATGTCACATATGTTGAACCTGATAAAAGAGAACCTAAACAACTAAAAACCAAAAAATAAACCTCATTTTTGCATCACAAAAATCAAAAACTGTTACACCAGATTTTAATTTACACTGTTACAACATAAAGTTAATGACTTCTAATATGGACAGAGTAAAAAAATACCACTGTTACAACATAAAGTTAATGACTTCTAATATGGACAGAGTAAAAAAATACCACTGTTACAACATAAAGTTAATGACTTCTAATATGGACAGAGTAAAAAAATACCACAACAAAGACAATCATCTAAAACTTAAAAATTAAAGTTTTAAAACAAATTCATCTATTGCTTTTTTGTGCCTATCTAGGTTTTCTTTATTTATTTGTGGCCGAGTCCCATGCACCTCATGAATCCCATGACTGATTTGAGTTATAGGTTTTCCTTGATAAGAAGAAACTATAGCCACTGAATGTGCATCAGGTATATCGTAATAATCAAAATCACTGTGAAATAATTTTGAATCTTCTGTTTTTATAGATTCCACCCTTCTCCTTATTTCTTTCATAACCGCACCAAAAGCTTTACTTGCTTTCTTCTCATATTGAGTAGATCTATTTAACAAAACAGAATGTAGAATCGGTTTAGATAAATTAAAAGTTTCTGATTTTTTAGCAAAACTAACATCTTCATACTCTTTTTGCAATGTTGTTCTTCCAAGGCCATAAATTAGGAAAAACAGATTATTTATAGCTCTAGCAGAAGAACCATCACTGGTGCAAGGAACTATAAGTTTGTTTGAAGCAATGATGGAGAGCTCTGTATAAGCAGAAAAACTAGGATTGCAATCAATAAATGTAGTTGTATTTCCTCCATGATGCTCCTGTGCCGTTCCTATTATGTCTTTAACCCACAAATGAACACTTTTCCAACTGTCATTAGGTATCTTTAAGCTACTAATTTGGTTCATCACCTGAGCCTGTATTTCTAAGCTAGGATCACCAGCTATAAGGTAAAGATTCTTAGGCAAATGTTTATTATATTCACAAGTTTGTATTATAAAACCTGACTCACTTCCAGTTTTTTCATGTGGTTTTCTAATTCTTGAATCAAAATAACCACCTAATGTTTTTTTCTGATTGATAAATTTTTCCAAAATTACAGCTCCCGAGCTATTTCCTCCTAATATAATTTCAGAAAGATTAGCTTGAGGACAAGTATCAACAACAAATACTTTTTTATCAGGATTTTTCTGAGCATAAACAGATGCAAGAGTAAAAGATAAGAATGTTTTTCCTACTCCTCCTTTATTGTTCCAAATACAATATACAATATGTTCCATTAATTACTTCCTATATTCATCTCTAATTTTAGTCAATAAATTTATAGATGACTTCAAAGAGAAAGACCAAAAGTTATCAACTTATGATTAAAAACAAACATTGATTATCCCCATTATCAATTCAATCTTAAAAAAGTCAACATGACTACAAAGACTGGACTTTCTGAAAAGTATTTTGTAAATAAACCCCATTGTGATAAAATAACTTTAAGAGGATAAAGAGATGAAACGACCACTATCAAAAAGAGATTATAAAAAAGCCTTTTCTAAAAAATCAAAAACACAGCTCATCAAAGAGTTAGAAAAAGTCATTCCAGATAAACATGTAAGAAAAGAAATTATTTCCATTACAAGATCTTTACATTTAGAAAAATGGAAAAATATTTCTGAAACTTAAACTACAAAATGGCTTAATAAAACTTCTTTTACAATCAAAATTCTTTATGCCAATCCTTTTTATCTTTTCAATCTCCCTCTACCCTGCTATCATTATAAATAGAAAAAAGGAGATAAACACTGCCACTTATTAAAAAAGGACAAACAGCAATTTTATTTAGTGCTGTAAAAAATGGAACCCCTTCCATTTTTAAAGAAAACCTCGCAGAAATGACAGAACTTGCTGTAGCTGCAAACTTACATCCTCTAGAAAAGTTTTTCCAAAATTTAAAATCCATAGACCCAGCTTATCTCATCGGTGTTGGTAAACAAAAAGAGTTAGAAACTATTGTTCGCAGTCTCAAACCAAACTATGTGATTTTTGACCACAATTTATCAGGTGTTCAAACTCGTAACTTACAACAATCTTTAAAAGTTACCATTTTAGATAGAACCCAACTGATTTTAGAAATTTTTGCACAAAGAGCTCAAAGTCACGAAGGAAAACTTCAAGTGGAACTGGCACAACTTATGGACCAAATGCCTCGTATGGTGGGTGCATGGCTTGGTTCTCTTTCCAGACAAGGAGGACGAAAAGCCTCAAGAGGACCAGGGGAAAAGGCTTTGGAAATAGATCGCAGACAAGCCCGAGAAAAAATCAAACGAGTTAAAGAAAGATTAGAAAAAGTAAGAAGAAGTCGCTCTCAACATAGATCGGTTCGGCGAAAAAACAAAATCCCCTCGTTCTCTCTTATAGGTTATACAAACTCAGGAAAAAGTACGCTTTTAAATCTTCTTACAAAATCCAATGTGGAAACTAAAAACCAATCCTTTATGACCTTAGACCCTAAAACACGAAAAGTTTTTATCCCCGGCGTTGCCAGTGCTGTCATGACAGACACGGTTGGTTTTATCAGAGACTTACCTCCTAATTTGATTTCCGCTTTTAAAGCCACCTTAGAAGAACTAGATACATCGGATGTTTTGTTGCATGTGATTGATATTTCAAATCCTCAAATGCACAATCATATTAAAGTTGTAGATGAACTTGTTGAAGAATTTGGTTGGTATAAAAAACCAGTCCTCTATGTTTTTAACAAAACAGATCTTGTTTCAGAAACAGAAGTGATCACTCCCTCTCATTGCCAAAATCGCATCTCTATTAGTGCTAGAACAAATTACAATCTTGAAAATCTTCTTTTAAAAATGAAAGAGATTTTGGAAAATCTAAACGAACCCATAGAACTTTACTTCCCCAAAGACAAAGAGTATGAAATTTATGAACTCAGTCGGGAAACAACTATACAAAAAAAAGAAACTGGCTCTAAAGGGACGGTTTGTTATGTAGAAATGCCCTCCCATCAAATCAGTAAGTGGAAAAAATATAAAATTAAAAAAACTCTCTAGTTGTTGATTGTTTACAAGCTAGAAACTTGTCGGCAAAAAACTTAGGACAAAGCAAAAAACTTAGACAAAGCAAAAACATAGGACAATATAAAATTAAAAAAACTCTCTAGTTGTTGGTTGTTCACAAGTTAGAAACTTGTCGGCAAAAAACTTAGGACAAAGCAAAAAACTTAGACAAAGCAAAAACATAGGACAAAATAAAATTAAAAAAACTCTCTAGTTGTTGATTGTTCACAAGCTAGAAACTTGTCGGCAAAAAACTTAGGACAAAACAAATGACTTAGTAACGATAAGGCTTGGGTTTAAAAGGCCCTTCTTGAGGAACACTCAAGTACTCAGATTGTTCTTTGGTTAATTTTGTAAGCTTCACACCCAGTTGATCTAAATGAAGCCGTGCCACTTTTTCATCTAAAATTTTAGGAAGAACATAAACTCCCAAAGGATAATTTTTATGATTCTTCCAAAGTTCTATTTGAGCTAAAACCTGATTCGTAAAAGAGTTACTCATCACAAAAGAAGAGTGTCCAGTTGCACAACCTAAATTCACAAGACGTCCATCAGCCAAAACAATAATTTCTCTTCCATTTTTAAATTTATGTATTTTAACTTGTGGTTTTATGGTTCGTGATTCTGTGTTTTGATGGAGCCAAGCCATATCTATTTCCACATCAAAATGTCCTATGTTACAAACAATGGCTCCTTGTTTCATTTTTTCAAAATGCTGTTTGCAAATGACACTTTTACAACCAGATGCCGTTACAAAAATATCTATTTTATCTACAACATCCTCTAATAAAACAACCTCATAACCTTCCATACGAGCTTGTAAAGCACAGATGGGATCAATTTCTGTCACAAAAACTCTAGCTCCATAAGCCTGCATACTTTGAACACATCCCTTACCCACATCTCCATAACCAGCAACCAACACATTTTTACCCGCAATCATAACATCTGTTGCTCTTTTTAAACCATCCGCTAAAGATTCCCGACACCCGTATAAATTATCAAATTTAGATTTAGTAACAGAATCATTTACATTGATAGCAGGAACTTTAAGTTGATTTTTTTTATGAAGTTTTTCCAAATTTTGAATACCTGTTGTGGTCTCTTCCGAAAGACCTAAAACTTTTTTCATCAAAGAAGACTGTTTTTCTTCGTGCATATAGTGAGTTAAATCTCCTCCGTCATCTATAATAAGATTAAAACCTTGTTCACCCCAACCATAAACCGTTTGCTCAATACACCATTGATACTCTTCTTCTGTCTCTCCCTTCCAAGCAAAAACAGGAACACCTGATTGAGCCATGGCTACAGCCGCATGATCTTGTGTAGAGTAAATGTTACAAGAAGACCATCTGATTTCTGCTCCCAAATGTTTTAAAGTTTCTATAAGAACAGCCGTTTGTATTGTCATATGAAGACAACCTGTAATACGAGCTCCCTTAAGAGGCTTTGAAGCTCCATACTCTTTTCTTAAAGCCATCAAACCAGGCATTTCTCTTTCAGCAATTAGGATTTCTTCTCTCCCAAAGACAGCCATTTCTTGAAAGACTTTTTTATCCTTCATTGCAGAAGAACAAACTTTGTAATCCAGATTTTTAGATGGAGAGATTGACATAAAATTTTATATATCTTTGAAAAAAAGAAAAAGCAAGAGAAGCTCTATGAGTTTATTTTTTTTCAAAAGAAACGGAAATAAATTTAAAAGAGTTGATAATAGGATAAAAGTCCCTGCTTCTAAGTTATAGAACATCTCTCTTTTACTCAGGAAGAGTTAGAATTTAAGATAAGGAAGATATAATATGGCTAGAAAACTCTTTTATGTAGAAAGTTAATAGAAGAATTTAAGAAATAACTTTGTGCTTCCTTTTTTAATCTCTCTTTTATTCAGGAAGAGTTAGAATTTCATAATCGGAAGAATCACTGCCATTTTTTACTCAGGAAGAGTTAGAATTTCATAATTGGAAGAATCACTGCCATCTTTTATTCAGGAAGAGTTAGAATTTAAGATAAGGAAGAATCACTGCCATCTTTTATTCAGGAAGAGTTAGAATTTCATAATTGGAAGAATCACTGCCATTTTTTACTCAGGAAGAGTTAGAATTTCATAATTGGAAGAATCACTGCCATCTGTAATTAAAATGGTATGTTCAAACTGAGCCGATAGACCTGCATCTATTGTGTGGTAGTATTTCACACTAGAATTATTTATGGGAAATTCTTTTATGTCTGGAGATATTTCATTGACCATGGGTTCTACCGTTATACAACTCCAAGGTTGCAACACAACCCCCCTTCCCCTTTTCCCCACAGAGGGAACAAAAGGCTCATCATGAAATTTTTTACCTATACCATGCCCACCTATCTCTAAAACTGGAAAAAAACCCTTTCTAGTCACATATTTATTTATGGCAAAGCCAATGTCACCTGTGGTTCCATAAGGCTCTATAGCCTCAATTCCCTTATTCATAGCTTGAAAGGCACAATCAGTCAGAATTTTGGCCTTTTCTGTAACTTCCCCTACAAAAAAAGTTTTAGAGGTATCTCCAAAAAATCCATCCTTTATACAAGTCACATCTACATTGATAATATCTCCTTCCTTTAAAACGGTAGAATCAGGAACTCCATGGCAAATGCAAGTGTTCACAGAAGTGCATATAGATTTAGGAAAGCCGTTGTAATTTAAAGGAGCTGGTATAGCAGAATGGGATAAAATGAAATCATGACAAAGCTGGTTTAATTTTTCTGTAGTGATTCCAGGTTGAATATGAGGTTCAATAAAAACCAAAACCTGAGCCGCTAATTTACAAGCCGAACGCATCAAAGGTATTTCTTGTTGAGATAAAATTTGAGCCATATAATTTTTTTTATTTAAACCTGAACTGGATGTTAGTCAAAATCCACACTCCTAGCAAGTATTTAAAAAACCTCTACAAATGCAAACCATTAACGTCCTTAAAACTTGTAATCTAGTATTTAAAAAACCCCATCAAATAAAAAACTTGTAATCTAGTATTTAAAAAACCCCATCAAATAAAAAACTTGTAGTCTCATATTTAAAAGAACCCCAACAAATAAAAAAAAGAGGCTGTGTTTCCCAGCCTCTCTCTTTTTTTCTTTTTGAAAAACTCTATCAACTAGCTGAGGTGTTTACCCATCATCTTAGCCACGTCAAACATACTGATCACCTTTTTACCAGGAAAAACAAGTTTCAGTTTTTCATCAATAAAAATCATACGGCGATTCTTTGGATCTTGTAAGTTGTGTTTTTTTATGTAAATCCAGATTTTTTTCGTAGCCTGAGGACGAGATACAGAAGAAACATTAATAATTGCTTGAAGAGCCGCTGAAACCTTTAAACTTTTCATAAAAGCCGAATTGGGCTTTCTTTTAGATTTCCCTTTTTTCTTCTTAACAACTTTTTTCTTTCTAACTACCTTTTTCTTCTTAACAACCTTTTTCTTCTTAGTCGTTTTTTTCTTTCTAACTACCTTTTTCTTTCTAACAACCTTTTTCTTCTTAGTCGCTTTTTTCTTTCTAACTACCTTCTTCTTTCTAACAACCTTTTTCTTTCTAACTACCTTTTTCTTCTTAGTCACTTTTTTCTTTCTAACTACCCTTTTCTTAACTGTTCTTCTTTTTTTCTTAGCCATTATTACCTCCATTGTTTTTTGGTATATATATAAGAATATGCAAAAATGATTTTGTTTATCAAACTAAAAATTATTTTTTTATTTTATTTTTCTAAAATATCTTCTTTTTTTCTAATCATTGAACCATAGATTTGCCTTAGATGACTTTGTCTTATTTCTAAAAAAACTAGCAAACTCAAGGGCTTTTCATGTGTTTTTCTTATTTAAAATAAAAAAAAATCACTTACTACATAAGTTAAGAACACCTATCTTTATATCTCACAACTATAGGATATAAGTCTTAGAATCTTAGGCTACTTACCCCTAATTTAGTGTGCAATGTGACATTTTGTTTCTAGATTGAAGACAAGAAACGCAGATTTTGAGCTTAAAAAAAGGATTTACAAAAAAATATTGAAGACAAGAAACACAGATTTTGAGCTTAAAAAAAGGATTTACAAAAAAATATTGAAGACAAGAAACACAGATTTTGAGCTTAAAAAAAGGATTTGCAAAAAAATATTGAAGACAAGAAACACAGATTTTGAGCTTAAAAAAAGGATTTGCAAAAAAATATTGAAGCTATTTTTTGGCACAAGGAGGGGATAAAGGGAGTTCTCCTCCTTTTTGAACCCATTCCTCAGGAGTCAGAGTGTGTTGAGAAAAAGCATGGATTTTATCTTTTAACTGCTCAGACACAACCTTATAGATCATTTGATGTCTTTTCACAACAGAGACACCTTTAAACTTCTCAGATACTAGAATAACCCTGAAATGACTTTCACTGCCATCAGGAACATTATGGTTAGAGCTTTCATTAATAACCTTTAATACTAAAGGTTGAAAATGCTTTTCCAGTTTCTGTTTTAAAATCTCTTGAACTGTCATAATCTATGACTACACTTTTTTTTCCTAGAGGTAAATCATTCCCTCTCCAATAATTGCAAAAAAACCACAGCCATAGATTCTTCCGTATGTATGGATTTACAATAATAGGAATAACTTACAATACACAAATAACCACAGCCATAGATTCTTCCGTATGTATGGATTTACAATAATAGGAATAACTTACAATACACAAATAACCCCAGCCATAGATTCTTTCGTATATAGGGATTTACAATAATAGGAATAACTTACAATACACAAAAAACCCCAGCCATAGATCTATTTACAATACACTCTGTCATAAAACAGGATCCGAATTACTTATGCTTAACTCTATTATTAAAAGCACTTATTTTAAGAAACACAATTGGCTTATTCTCTTTAATAATCTTTAAAAAAATACCTTTTAGAAATAAACAATTTGAGAAAAGTCTTATTTTTTGAAAAGATACTATTAACGATGTATCTAAATTTTGTGTTTATCTTAAGTTTTTGTTTCCTCAGTTGGTCAGGTATGGCTCAAAACTCAATAGAGAAACGCAATTCATCTTCACAAACTACTAAACAATCTAAAGAAGACTATTTAAATCAAGCTATAAAAATAGCTAAAATCCGTTGCTCAAAATCATCTTCCAAAGATTTGTCTGTTAACTTTAAGGATTTTAAATGGTACTCCAGTCTTCTAGAGATAAAAACAAGATTTTATCGTTTGTATGAAACTCCTAAACGACTTATTAATCATATGTATTATGATCCTACTTATGGTGAGAGAGGTGCCTTTAAAATCCCCCCTGGTAAAACAATCTCTAAAGGTATAACGGTCACAGAAAATTTCATTAAGAATACCATTTTACATATTGAAGCAGCCTTAAAAAAGAACTATGCAGACTATATTAACCTTTCAGATATGGGGCATTCTCATTTCCTTATTCCTAGTAACTATTACAACTCCTATATTAACCATCTACCAATGCATCTTGCTTATGAAAAAATAATGGCCTATGAAAAAACAAAATCTCTTTATCACACAGCGGAACAATTAAATGTAAAAGTCATTGACAATGATAATGAAGATTCTAGTTCTTCTAAATCCAAGAAGATAGTTTTGATAGATGATCCTTATCTAAAATATAGATATTTCAACCGGAATATTATTGGCGACAATGAACTTTCAGGTCTCTTACAAGTTGTAAAAGTAAAAGACCCTCTCAAAGAACATAACACTGTGAGAAGTTTAAAAAATCATCGCTGGTGGGGTAACGGAATCGACATACATTCCAATAAAAAATCTTGCATCCCTTACACAAATAAAGATGGAAAAACTTATTATTTTGATATCAATTTAGATGGTACACCCTCCTATGACTCCTATAACTCCTATGACGACTCCTATGACTCCTATAACTAGAAAGAGTATCCAAGCTAACAATGGCAATACTAGTCTCTTTAAGTTTTATTAGTATTTAATAAGAAGATTGTTTCTAAGTTGATTTAAAAATTTCCATACTGACTTTAATGAACCTAATGGAGACGCCAGTTTACTCACTATTGAATTCATTTTTTTCAAATGTGAAATTCTTTTCGTACTCAAGGATAAAAAGACTCTTGGAGTGGTGGTAAGAATCCCTTTTGTCGGTCACTTAAAATCTTTTCAGCAAGTTCTCTTACATTTGGATCATCACTTGTTGCCAATTTTCTATAAAGAGGAACCCACTTCTTGTCCCCCAGTTTAGATAAACTCCATATAATAGATTCTCTTATATTTGGATCATCACTTGCTGCCAACTTTTCTAAAAGAGGTAGCCCTATCTTGCCATCCATTTTAGATAAACCCAATACTACAACAGATCGTCTCACATCTGAACTTTTATTTTTTGCCAATTTTTCTAAAAGAGGCAGCCCCTTGTCACCTATTTTATATAAACTCAGTATAGCAGATTTTCTTATATTTGAATCATCACTTGTTGCCAGTTTTTCTAAAAGAGGCAACCCCTTGTCACCCATTTCAGATAAACTCAGTTCAACAGATCGTCTCACATCTGAACTTTTATTTTTTGCCAATTTTTCTAAAAGAGACAGCCCCTTGTTACCCATTCCAAATAAACTCCGTGCAACAGATTGTCTCACATATGAACTTTTATCTTTTGCCAATTTTTCTAAAAGAGACAGCCCCTTGTCACCCATTTCAGATAAACTCAGTGTAGCAGATCGTCTCACATTTGAATTTTTATCTTTTGCCAACTTTTCTAAAAGAGGCAGTCCCTCGGCACCTATTTTATATAAACTCAGTGTAGCAGATCGTCTCACATTTGAATTTTTATCTTTTGCCAATTTTTCTAAAAGTGGCAGTCCCTCGGCACCCATTTCAGATAAACTCAGTGTAGCAGATCGTCTCACATTTGAATTTTTATCTTTTGCCAATTTTTCTAAAAGTGGCAGTCCCTTGTCACCTATTTCAGATAAACCCCATACAGCAGATCGTCTCACAAATGAAGATCTATCTTTTGCTAACTTTTCTAAAAGAGGTAGCCCCTTGTCACCTATTTCATATAAACTCACTGCAACAGTTTTTCTTATATTTGAATTTTCATCTTTTGCCAACTTTTCTAAAAGAGGCAGCCCCTTGTTACCTATTTTAGATAAACTCCGTGCAACAGATTCTCTCACATCTGAATTTTCATCTTCTGCCAATTTTTCTAAAAGTGGCAGCCCCTTGTTACCTATTTTAGATAAACTCCATATAACAGTTTTTCTCACATCTGAATTTTCATCTTCTGCCAATTTTTCTAAAAGAGGCAGCCCCTTGTAACCCATTTCAGATAAACTCAGTGCAACAGTTTTTCTCACATCTGAAGATTTATCTTCTGCAAATTTTTCTAAAAAAGGTAGCCCTTCATCATTTTGAGATAAACCGTATATAACCCCTCTTCTAATAATTAGATTTTTATTTGTAAACATTTTTTTAGCAATTTCAAACCCTATTTCTTTATTTAGTCTTCTAATCACATACTCTAAACCCTCATCAGAACTCAGAATCTGTTTCATTAATTTTTCAACCACTACTTTGCTATTATCAAAAGCAAGAGCTATATTATCTAAAGCTTTTGCATTTTCTGAAAATCCTTCCTGCCTATAAATACAACTTAAAGACTCCCAGAGTTCACGATGATTGGGCTTAAGTAGTATTGTTTTTCTAAGTTTTGTAAAAACTTTTTTCTTTTGTTCGCAAGTTGTGTTTTCTACTGCTTGAGATTTTTTATTTCCAAAACTACAAGCAGAAAAAACTTCATCTATATCTTTTTTTATTTTATTTTCATCCACCTGAAATTGATAATTCTTTTTATCTCTAATCTCTTTCGCAAAGCAAGTGAGTTCTTTATCTTCACATTTCTTTTTTAATCTTTTGGCAACCATTCCAATCCTATAAGAATTTAATAAACCCACTTTATTTTGACGAGAATGCAATGTAGGTAAAGCTGTCTCTTTTAAAATTATTTTTGCTTCTTTTGCAGTAGGATGATAACCAGAAAGCCATTCAAAACCAGCAAGGCTTCCTGTAACTAAAGGAGCAGCACCACTTGTCCCTCCAAAATTTTTATAAGGCTTGTTCTTGTACATAGAAGTGAGCCAGAGATCGGAAGGAGCTAATATATGAACTTCCTCTCCTTCCTTTGAAAACTCACTCACAAAACCTTTAGGACTAAAACTTCCAACCAAAATAGCATCAAAATCTTTTGAGGCTTTCTCTTGCATTTTGTCTATCTTTTCAGGAAAATAATTACCAGCAGAAGCTACTAGAATAGAATGTGAAGAAAGAGATTTAAATGCCTCATAGACCGTTTTTGACTGACCCCAACCTATACTGCTATTGATAAAAGACGGAGGTTTATATTTTAATTTTTCTGCTATTATTAAATAGGAGGTCGCACCTCCATTTATGAACTGAGTAACTAGACTTGTGTTTGTATCTGTCTTTTTTATCTTATTCCATTTAGAAGATTTACCTTCTAATCTTGGTAAAATAGCATGAGACCCTTCATCTGAAATAAGGTTTTTAACAAGATTCATATGACGATCTTCTGAATCACCAAACTCTATAACTGTAATAAAATTTTCTTTTTTAGGAATTGGAACTTTTTCAAATTCTTTTCTTAAAAGATCAGAACCTATTAACTCTTGTGCCCAGTAATCAGAAAGTTGACCTTTTTTTAGTTTGAGCTTTGAAGCTACAAGCTCACAGGTATTCACATTTTTTATAGGCTGAATCTTATTTTCATTGCAAGTTTTACATTCAATATCTGTAGAAGTGGCTTCCGTATCCATAAGTTTTGAATCTGGAGTCAGCAAATAATTTGGTTCACAGTAATTCAAACGAGCAGATAGTTTTGATATATTTTTACAAGATCTCCAAGCCATCCGAGCCGATTTTAATTCAACTTCAGGCCATTCAAACAACCAGATTTTAAAACTCTCAACCGTCTTTAGTTTTTTTAAACCTTTTTTGTTTAAATGCTTTATTATTAACTGGGTTTCTTTAACACTAGGCCAATTATAAAATTTAAGAATGACTCCTGTGGCTTTTGATTCTTTTCTTTCATATTTTTTAGTATTTCTTTTTAATTTATCTTTTCCCACAGATTTAGATTTAAAAAAATGACTTTTTTCTACTTTTATAATCTTAGGATTTAGTTTCTTTTTTGTAGAAACACAAGAGAGTAAAACTCCAGCTGACAAAGCCACAATGATCCATATAAAAATTTTAAACAATATATCTAACAATTTACTTCTGAAATCCATTGGAAACCTATAGATTCTTATCGTCTGATTTTTCTTTTCACTTAAATCTTTTTACTTTTAAATACTCTAGGTAAAACAACTAATACTTAATTCTTTAGCAAGTTTGAAAAGGGGGTTTATATATAAAAAAATATCTGTAAAAAAAAGGGGGAGATTCTCCCTATAAATGTCCTTTTTTACTCGCTGAACTTTACAAAACACTTCAAGAATAGAAAATCTCTACACTCAGTTTTACAAACATAATAGCCACTAACAACCTTAGTAACACAACTCTTCTCTTCCGACTTTTATCTTTTATATTTAAAAAATATCCTATAAATAAACCAAAAATAGAAGGAATCAAAAGTAGGAAATAACAAGACCACCAGAAAGAACTATTTTTAAAAGGGAACTCTGAGCCTTGAATTTGACCAAAGAGAGCAAATAGACTCACAAAAAACATAGAACAACAAACCACAGCCGAAACATTTTTTGAAGGCATTTGTTTAGACTCATGAAGATAAGGACTTATTATAAAACCACCACCTAAACCTGTAAGCCCTACACAAAGTCCCATGAGAGATCCAAAAGCATACACACACTCTCTTGTTTTAAGCCACATTATTTTTTTTACAAAAAAAGGCAGAACCAACATAAAAACCAAAAATCCCCATAACACAAAACGAATCCTATCATCTGTCATAAAACTAACTACAAAACTAGATAAAAAAGAAATAATCAATCCTGTAAAAACAATAGGATAAACCCAAGACCATAAAATAAGTTTTTGATATAAAAAAGATAAGGTGTTTATAACAGACATAACCAAAATAATAGAAAGAGAGATTTGAAGAGTCTCAATGGGAGATAAACCCACCAACAAAGGTAAAAGAGGAACTAGGAATAAACTTCCACCCACCCCTAAATAAGCCGAAGAGATTCCTGAAAGCATCCCCAAGCAACCCAATACAAAATAAGAAAATAACATTTTTAAGAAGAGGGTTTCAAATTAGGGCGAACCATCTCTTTTGGAACTATAAGACGATCAAACTCTTCTTCTGTTAAAAAACCTAGACGAATAGACTCTTCTTTTAAAGAGGTTCCGTTTTCATAAGCTGATTTAGCAATTTGAGCCGACTTCTCATAACCTATATGAGGGTTTAAAGCTGTTACTAACATCAATGAATTTTCTAAATAAAACTTTATTTTTTTCTTATCAGGAGCTAGGCCATCCAAACATTTTTTTCTAAAATTATTCAATCCATCACTTAAAAGTTGAACCGAACGAAGACTATTAAAAACAATAAGAGGTTTAAAAGTGTTGAGTTGCATTTGCCCCATAGAACCTCCCAAAGAAACACTTACATCTTGACCTATAACTTGTGCACACAACATCGTTAAAGATTCACATTGTGTGGGATTCACTTTTCCAGGCATGATAGAACTCCCAGGTTCATTGTTCGGTAAAAGGATTTCTCCAAAACCACATCGGGGTCCACTGGAGAGAAGTCTTATATCATTTGCTATTTTCATCAAACTCACTGCTAAAGTTTTGAAACTTCCATGAATTTGGACAAGAGAATCATGACTAGATATAGATTCAAATTTATTACTTGCACTGACAAACTTTTGAGAGGTTTTTTCAGAGATAAATTGACAAACTTTTTTCCCAAAATCAGGAGTCGTATTGAGACCGGTCCCCACAGCGGTTCCCCCTAAAGGCAAACTCAATAAATGAGATAGATTATTTTTTATTCGTTCTCTAGAAAGATGTATCTGCTCCCTAAAAGCAGAAAACTCCTGTCCTAAAGTTAAAGGAACAGCATCCATAAGATGAGTTCTTCCAATCTTTATAAGACCCTCAAACTCTTTAACCTTTTTGTCTAAACTTTTTTCAAAATCATCAAGAGCTGGAAGTAATTTTTGACAAATAGCAAGAACAACAGAAATTCTCATCGCTGAAGGAAAAGTATCATTAGAAGATTGAGATTTATTCACATCATCATTGGGATGAATAGTTTTATCCCCTACATTTCCTCCTGAAAGTTGTATCGCTCTATTCGCTATAACTTCATTCACATTCATATTGGTTTGGGTTCCACTTCCTGTTTGCCAAACGGTCAAGGGGAAGTGGTCATCCCATTTTCCCTCTTGAACCTCTTGAGCCGCTTTTTGTATTTTTTCAGATTTTTTAGAATCCAAAAAACCGAGAGACTGGTTCACTTTGGCACAGCACTCTTTGATAAGAGCCAAAGCATACACTAAATCTAAAGGCATCCGATCCGATCCAATTTTGAAATTCTCCAAAGACCTTTGAGTTTGAACAGACCAAAGTTTATCTTCTGGAATAGACATTTTACCAAGCGTGTCTTTTTCTATGCGATCACCCATCACCAAGAGTATCTATCAAGAAATAAAGGGATTCAAGAAGAAGATGAGATGCGACATTAAAGAATAAAAAAGTGAAACTTGATTTTTACCAACTATTAAGGATACATAGATTTCATGAAACCTACATCCACTCAATTTTGGCTTATGAAATCGGAACCCTCCAGCTATTCTATTGATGACTTTCAAAAAGAAAGGGAAACCTTTTGGGAGGGAGTAAGGAACTATCAAGCTCGCAACTTTATGATAAATAATATGAAAATGGGAGATTCCATTCTATTTTACCACTCCAATGCCAAACCTTCAGGGGTGACAGGCTTAGGGATTATCTCCAAATTGGCAACACCAGACCTCACAGCGATTGATAAAAAATCAAAATACTTTGACCCTAAGGCTACAAAAGAAAACCCTAGATGGTTTGCCGTTACTGTCAAATTTCAGAAAAAATTCAATCAAATTCTAGATTTGGAACAACTCAGAAAAGAAAAACTCTTAAAAAATATGCTCCTCTTAAAAAAAGGACAAAGGCTGTCTATCCTACCCGTGACAAAAACAGAGTTTAAGCACATAATAAAGTTAGCAACCTCTATGAAAAGTTAAGCATGATAGAAAAATCAAAAACACAATTAAACTGGTTTATCTCTGCAGGAATTGTCGGTTCTGACATTGGAACTTCTGTCTTATATAGCACAGGGGTTCTTTTTCCTCTTGTAGGTTATCTGGCTCCCCTTTTTGTTCTAGCTGTTTGTTTGGCCATGTGGATTTTCAAAAGAACCTATGAAGAAGGTTTGGCTATGTCTCCAAGAAATGGAGGAGCCTACTCCATGATTTTAAGAACTACGGGAAGAAGGTCAGCCGTTGTTGCTGGGGCTTTAACTTTTGTATCTTATCTTGCAACAGCGGCTGTCAGTTCTCTTTCTGGAAGTTATTACATCTGCTCTCTTTTTTCTTTTGAAGCCTCTTTAAGTACAGTTGTTTTTATTGCTTTTTTCCCCATTATCTTTTTTGGTCTGATGAATATCAGAGGCTTAAAAGAACCTGCAAAAATTGTAACAGCCATTGCCTCTTTCCATTTTGTTTTCTTATTTATTATTGGAATCTGGGGACTTATCTACTTAGGTCTCAATTTTGAAGAATTGGATTTGAAAAAGTTCTTTCGTTTTTATCAAGAAGGAAAAATAAAAATCACTTTTCCTCTTTTAGCTTATGGTTTTGCGGCTGCTTTTTTAGGTATCACAGGTTTTGAATCCGCAGCCCAAATCATTGAATCAATGAAACAGCCCTATATGAAAACCCTTGAAAAACTTTATAAGACAGTGATTGTAGCTGTTTCTCTAACCGCTCCTTTAATTTCTTTTATATGCTTAGCCCTTTTAACACCTCAAGAAGTGGATAGTAATATCAATCATCTTCTTTCAGGAGTTACCTTTAAATTAGGAGGTCCTTCTTTAAAGACCATTTTAGTTATCAATGCCAGCCTTACACTTTTTGCAGCAACCAACACAGCTCTTGTAGGATTTGTAGGACTCGCTACAACTATGGCAAAAAATGGAAACCTCCCTCAAATTTTTTTAAAACGATGGTTACACAAATATCCTAGTCTTGAAGGCTACCCCTACATCACCCTACCTTTTGTTGTGATTGCTATGGGAATGTCTGCTTTTGTAGCTGGGGAAGTTTATATTGCTGCTAAAGTTTATGGGATTGCATTTCTAGGTGTAATGGTGAGTTTTGCTATAGGAGTGATTCTTATGAGAAACAAAGGTTATAGAAAAGCAACTCCTGTAGAATACCTCTCTAAATATTACCTCACATTGAAAAATAAAATTTTCCCCATACCCTCCTTACTAACAGCTATTCTATTAGGTTTTGCATTGTTAATCCTTATCTTAAATGCAAATTCTCAAGTTTTATTTATGTTAACTCTTCTCTTATCTATCACTTCCTTGCTTATGGCCTACTATCGTTGGACTGTTTTAGAAACAAGACTAGCGACACACTCTGATCTTCGTTTAGGTTTAGGAAAATACTCTTACCGATCTATGTCTGAACTCCCTGACAATTTACCAAAATACATTTTATGTATAGGAACAGCCAATACAAGAAGATTGATTATGGCCACCTTAGTAAAAATCAGGAGGATTCAAAAAAAGGAACCTTATGAACTGATTTTGTTTTATGCAGAAAATGAAGATGTAGAAGACAGTGAACTTTTTTATGAACTTTTACAAAGAGTTGTATCTCAACAAATTGCCCCAATTGTAGAACAAGATATTATACTCACCGTTAAAATTCTACCAGGGAATTTATTAGAAGGCTTAAGCACTTTAAAAAATACAACCTCTTTTAATGAAGTCTTTTTTGGTTTAGGACATGACCCTATACACACTTACAAGTTAAAAGAAGATATCTCTAAAGAACTGGAAATATCTATAACAAGTGTCTATTAGACAAAACTCTAGTTCATTTCTTAGATATTTTCCAACTCTTATTTTAACGAGCTTTTCATCGTAAAGAGGGACACTCTTCAAATCTCGTTAAAATAAGAGTTACTTAATAGGCTTATTGTTTGAACTAGAGAAAACCTACTGGTTTTTGCGGGTTTGGTTTCGCGGGTTTGTTATTTGCTTCATTATTTTTCTGAAACCCGTTTTGCGAAAAAAAGTTAGACAAATTTTTAAAAATTTGTCATTATCATATATAGAAATTAAAAATATTTACTAAAAAGGAGAAGTAATGGCCATCGTAAAAATTTATACAAAAACAACATGTCCTGCTTGTGATTTAGCAAAGCAAGTTCTCACAAAAAAAGGTGTCCAATATGAGGAGTTTAGTTTAGATGATAAACCTGAAGAATTAAAATCTCTGATTGAAAAAACAAATATGAAAACAGTGCCTCAAATCTTTATCAATAATCAATTGATTGGTGGTTGCTCTGATATGATGGACTTAGACAAAAAAAATCAATTGGATATTCTTCTTCAAGCCGATGATATCTAACCCTTTGTAAGTATCTTACAAAACCATAAATCGCCTATTGACTTTCACAGGACTTTTTAGATAAGTCTTTATACACAAACAAGTTATTTATGATTAAAATTTTCAGATAGATCCTTTTTAGAATATAAAAAACAACGGAGCAATTTTTTGAAAACTCTTGGTATTTTAGGTGGTGGTCAACTGGCAAGAATGCTAGCTCTAAAAGCACAAAATTTAAACCTTAAAGTTTTTATTTTATCCCTTTCTAAAACAGACCCTGCCGCTCAACTCAAATTTGTGAACTGGGTCAAAGGAGACCCTTACAAAACAAATTCTCTTTCAAAATTTATAAGATCTGTAGATGTTCTCACTTTTGAAAATGAATTTATTCCTGCCAAACAAATTCAAAAAGTTTTAAATAAAAAAAATCCTCGCGTATCTCCACCTCTTAAATCTTTAGAACTTTTACAAGATCGTTACACTCAAAAACAACTTTTAAAAAAATACAAATTGAAAACATCTCCTTTTTTAAAAATAAGCTTTTCAAAAAAAACAACTTCAAAATCTCAAACAGTTTCAAAACCTCAAACAGAAAAAGACCTCTTAGCCACTTTAAAAAAATTAGGTGCATTTGTCTTGAAAACAAGAACAGGAGGGTATGACGGTTATGGAACTTTTATTTTAAAAAATAAAAAGGATATAAAAAAAATCAGATTAAACTCTGCGCATTTTATCGCAGAACAATTTATAAATTTTAAAAGAGAACTGGCTTTATTGGCTGTGCGAAATAAAAAAGGAACTCTTGTTTTTTCTCCACTGGTGGAAAGCAAACAAGAAAACTCTCGTTGCCTTTGGGTGAAAGGACCAACAACTCATAAAAAATTGAATGCTTTAAAAAGAAAAATTAAAACCTTTTTAAAGGCTCTAAATTATGAAGGTGTTTTAGCTTTTGAATTGTTTGACACAGGTTCTGATTTGCTTATCAATGAACTAGCTCCTAGAGTTCATAATTCAGGACACTACTCTCTTGATGGATTGACAGAGGATCAATTCACCCTTCATTTGAAAGCCATTTTTAATCTTCCTTTAAAAACTCCTAAACCTTTAAAAAAAGGATTTGCTATGCTTAATCTTTTAGGAGAAGGAACACAAACTCTAGCTCATTTCAAATTGAAAAAGAAAATCATAAAACTAACTAGAGGCATGGAGTATGAAAATAAAAATTTCTTTCTTTGGTGGTATGGAAAAACTAAAAACACTAAGGGAAGAAAAATGGGACATCTCAACAGCATGGATAGTTCTCCTACAAAAGCACTCTCTCATCTATTGAAAGCAAGAAAACTCTTTAAATTATAGTTTTATTTATTTTTAAACTCAAAAACACCGATAAGCTATCAAGATGTTGGTTCCTATTTTAAAAATTTTTTTTGTATTTTACTACCTATTGTTTTCTATAAGTAGCTTGGCAGAGAGCAAGGACGATCTATTAAATCAACTAATCATTGATTCTAAAGAACATCCTTTATCTCAAAAAACAGAAGCTAAATTTTGTATCTTCTGTAATATTGATCATACATTAAAAGAAATTAAATCTACAAAAAACAAGCTATTAAACTTTTATCAAAAATCATCTGAAAGCAATAACTTTTTAGATGACCTCTTATACCCTATCAAAACAGACCAATTTATATTAAATGTTGGGCATGAACAAAGACCCTGCGATACACAATCTTATTTTGCAAAGAATGAAAAATGGGATTTCATAAAATATTCTATTAGAGATGAAGAATCTATTGCAATAGATGAAAAAGATCAAAAAATATTTATTAATTTTTGTTTCAAATGGAATTAAAAATATTCTCGTTTAATATTGGCAAAAAAATTGCATTCCTCATTTCATGAATTAAGTTTAAAAAAATGAGAAGAATATAAAAAATCAATGAAAAGTTTCACGACACTTCTTTAAAGCCAATTCATCACTAGTGTCTGCTTCTTCTTGACCTTCAATATTTTGCTCGTAATATTGGGCTAAAACCTTAAACCCTTGGCTATAAGCCAGATCAACATGATCAACACCTGTTCCTAAAATTCCATTTTCATATATTGGAAGAGGGATATTATGTTCTTCGTGAAGTTTTTTTACAACATCAACAAGTCCTGCTATAGAAGCTAAATCTATAGGTTTTAAATTTAAAATGGAATCGGTTCTAAGATCTATCTCTTTACTCTTTTGATCTATAAGCATGTTAATAATTTCTAAAGATTTTTCTCTTTCTTTCTCGCTATTGTACTCAATAAGAAAAGAAGTCATAATAGCTGATGTTAAAGGATTCATTATATCCCCTATGTTCAAGCTTGTGCCTTTCATATGTTCCAAAATAAACTTCACACTACCTGGTTGATTGTAACGAATGGACTCTATAAGCATATCTGTTAAATAAACCCGAACCTTTGAACTGCTATTAGGTTCAATTAAATCTCTAGAAATGACAGTATCTACAATTTCTGGTGTCTTTGATATAATGTTCTTCAAGGAATCTGTATCACCCTCTCTCAAAGCCAATAAAAAATGACTTAAAATGGTTTGACGTAAAAAAATCTCCCGAAGAGAATCAACTCTATTATCCTCATAGGCAGTAAAAGATAAAGCCAAATTACCAATAGAATTAACAAAATTTGAATTTATTTCATTGAGAAGATGTTGATTATTCCCATATTTATATTTCATAGTTTTTAAAACAGGAGATGTTAAAAAGCTCAAACCAAAATAAGAAACAGGTTCTAAAACAACAGGTTGAAATGTACTGGTGACATAACCATTTAAATAACTCAATTCATTGATCTGATCTCCTGCCTTTTCATAGAGATAAGAAGCTATATTGTATTTTAAACTTTCTGCTGCTATCTGCAAAAGAGAACGATTGTAGATATCTTTGGTAAAAATATCTACCCCCCCCCCTAAGATTCACAAGATACTCTAAAGGCTCCTTGAAACCAGAACTTGTGAGAACTGTTAAAAAAGTAAAACCTTCTTCATTTTTCATATCAAAATCTACACTGGCATCTTCAGCCAAATGAGTTATAATATTTATCCAATTCTCTTTTTTTAAATGTTTATTAGATCCTAAAACATGTAAAAAAGTGTTTCCTATATCATCTTTCACTTTAAAGTTTAGTTTTCCTTGCTGTATCATCTGCTCTATCAATTCCACTCTAAAACTAGCAGATATTTCATGAGACGGTGTTGTTAAAAAATATTTATCCATCATTTTTTTATCCATCAAAAAACGTCTAACAATGTCTAAGTTTATTTTTAAATTTTTCTGCTCTTCCTTATTTAAAGAACCAGATTGATTTTTAAAATAAAAATCTATAAGAAAATTTTCTGAATGATTTTCTAAAATATTTAAAGATTTACCTGTAAATATAAAATCCTTTGGAAGATTTATAGAATCAAAAAGCTTCAAGACATCTTCATCAGAAATCTTTTGATCGTAAAGAAAGTGAGTGAAAATAAGAAATCTCATATCATGACTAAAATTTTGTTTTTCTACGGAAGCCCTAATCTCATCTATTGAGTTACCTAGAGAATAAGGAATAACTAAAGATTCTCCTTTTCCCTCTCCACTAGATTCTAAAGAAGCCATGGAATCATCAAAATGACGAGTTTGAAATAAAGTAAAAACGGTATCTGTCCTCAACATATCAGTAAGAATATGTTTAACGGTTTTGACTTTTGCGTTTCTGTGAAAAGCTTGTAAATTATAACTAAATACTACAGGGTCATAAGGGTTTGGTAAAATACCCCCACTAAGAGTGAACTTATCTTCCTGAATTGAAGAAGGCTTAACAATAAGATTTGTCTGAGGTAAGTATATTTTTCGTATTCCTGTTCCATAAACAGAAACAGACAATAGACCTACTAAGATCACACATAAACTCATCACTAAGTTTTTCATCTACGCCATACTAACTGAAACTAGAAAATTTGCAAAGATTTTTAAAAAAAAGTGAAAAAATTCTATTTTTTATATATAAGCCACATCCCTATCTCAATTTTGCTATTTTTTCTAAAAACATTTCCATGGATTCTTGAAAAAAAACCAACTTAAAATTTGCCTCAATCCCAGAAAAAATCCTTTTAAAAAATAAGAGAATTACGAGTTAACACTTAAAAAAACCACCTAATTTACACAAAAGAGAACTCCTATAGAATATCTATAGATTTTCATAGAAAAAATAGTTACATATATAAAAAAAGGCACTTATTATGACAAGGACAAAAAAAATGGATGTGGCTGTAATTATGGGAAGCACTTCTGACCTAAAAGTCATGAAGGCTGGGATTGATCTTCTTAAAAAGTGGAAGATTCCTACGGAAGTGAAAATCACCTCTGCCCATAGGACTCCCATTTATATGAAAGAATATGCTGAAAAAGCAAAAAAAAGAGGGTTAAAAGTTATTATTGCAGGGGCTGGAGGTGCTGCTCATCTCCCAGGAATGACAGCCTCTTTTACAAACTTACCTGTTATTGGTGTTCCTATAAAAACTACAAAATTAAAAGGCTTAGACTCTTTGCTTTCTGTTGTACAAATGCCAAAAGATGTTCCTGTTGCCACAGTTGCCATTGATAACTCTCACAATGCAGCTCTTTTAGCTTTGAAAATTCTAGCCCTTCAAGACAAAACTCTTACTAAAAAATTAGAGCAATACAAAACAAAACAAAAGAATAAATCCATTAAATCCAATAACCTTTTATCAAAATTTTTATAAATATCTTTTTTTATTTTTAAGAGAGACACCCTTCAAAACAAAGACCCCCTCACAAACTCTAAGGCTGTTCTTCCTTAAAACAAGACTCTTTCCACAAAATAAAAGACTTCGCTTGCTTTTTAACTTTTAGATTCGTTAAGATAAGTTATGCTTTTAGGTGCTGAAGTTTTTTTAGCAAATTCTCAATGGGTTCAAAAAGTAACATCTAAAAAAATTTCTTATTTAGGAAATACAGCCTCTGTGAATCAAAACGGAGAATTAATATTATCTCTTCTTTTACAAAATAAAAACTTACAAGTCTCTTCTCTATTAAGCCCTCAACATGGCTTTAGGAGTGTAAAACAAGCCAATATGATTACAAGTCAAGACAGTCAATGGAATCATTTACCTATTTTTAGTCTCTATTCTGAAAAAACTCGTCGCTTAACTTCAGAAATGAAAAGCACTTTTGATATTCTACTTGTGGACTTACAAGATGTGGGTTGTCGTATTTACACCTACCTCACAACTTTATTTTATCTTATAGAAGATTGTGAAAACGAAAAAACTATTTTTATTCTAGATAGACCCAATCCTCTAGGAAGATACATAGAAGGAAATTCTTTAAATCTCAATTTTAAAAGTTTTGTGGGTGAAGCCCCCTTACCTATGAGTTATGGACTCACTCTCGGTGAAGCGGCTCTCTGGTTTAAAAATTATAAAAATTTAAAAACAGATGTCCAAGTTGTCCCTATGGAATCCTATTCTCCAGAAATAGGATGGCCTAAACAACAACCTTGGATTGAACCAAGCCCTAATATGACAAGCCAGACTTGTGCTCAATGTTACCCTGGAACTGTTCTCTTGGAAGGAACAACTATCTCCGAAGGAAGAGGAACAACAAAACCTTTGGAAGTTTTTGGTCATCCCAATATGAACACAAAAGAAATAAAAAATTTTATGATAAATTATGGAAAAGATTTTTTAAAAGGTTGTTTTTTAAGAGAAAAACAATTTGAACCTGTCTTTGATAAATTTAAAAACAAAATTTGCTCTGGATTTCAAATTCATTTGGACTCTCTTTGGAGTCATCAAAAAGGAACTTTTCGTCCTTACCGTTTGATATCCTTATTTTTAAAAGCTTTTCATAATATCCACCCTGATCTGGCTTGGAAATCAAAACCTCCTTACGAATATGAATTTGAAAAACTCCCTATTGATATCATTAGTGGTGACGAAGAATTAAAAAAATGGATAGAAAATCCAAACACCTCCATCAAAGAATGGGATGACTTTCTTGTAGCAGAAGAACTGAAATGGAAAAAAGAAAGAAAAGACTTCCTTATTTACAAATAATAATTTTTAAAAATCATCATTTATAAACTTTCTATCCCTGATAAAAGACTCATAACGAACCAACTCCTCTGGTATCTCTCCTAAAAAACAGCTAGGTGAATTGGATTGATCCTTACCCCACACTCTCCTTCTACGAGCAAAAGACAAAGTTAATCTTTCTTTAGCTCTTGTTATACCTACATAAGCAAGCCTCCGCTCTTCCTCTATATTATTATCTTCCATACTTTGAAAAGAAGGAAATAAACCTTCCTCCATACCTGAAATAAAAACCGTGTTAAATTCTAACCCCTTAGAATTGTGAAGAGTCATTAAAGTCACAGCCTGTTTAACATTTTTTGTTTTATCATCCTCTGTAAGTAGACTCATTTCCTCTAAGAAAGATTCTAAATTTAAAATACCATTTACTTTTTTTTCTTTTTGCTCAATAACATTTCCTAACTCTTGAAGATTTTCAATACGACTTTGAGATTCAATACTATTCTCATTTTTAAGAATCTCTAAGTAAGTGCTTTTTTCTAAAACCAAAATATACAATTCATAAAGAGGCAAAGTGCCTTTCTGACTTCTCATTTGTTCTATAAAATGAATAAATTTTTTAGATTCTATTTGAAGTTTTCCCTTTAAAATTTGGTTATCTACAAATAGTTTTAAAGATTCATAGAGACTGATTTGTTTTTGATAAGCCGCTTCTTGCAATTTAGAAAGGCTCATCTTTCCAAAACCTCTTTTCGGACTATTGATTACTCTTAAAAAAGATACATCATCTTTAGTATTTAAAATAAGTTTTAAATAGGATAAGGCATCTTTTACTTCTGCTCTTTCATAAAAACGAACACCACCTACAATTTTATAAGGTATCCTCAAAACCCGAAAGTGATCTTCTAATGAACGAGATTGTGCGTTCGTCCTATATAAAATAGCAAAATCATCCCAACTTCCATCTCCTTGAGAGCAAAGAGAACGAATGGTTTCAGAAATAAATCGCCCCTCTTCATATTCATTCAAAACTTCTTTTATCAAAATTTTTTCTCCCAGATTTTTATTTGTAAATAAATTTTTTCCTTTACGAATCTTGTTATGAGAAATAACAGCACTAGCACTTTGAACAATATTGTTTGTGGAACGATAATTTTCTTCTAGAAAAAAAGTTTTACAATTTTTAAAATCCTTCTCAAAATCCATAATATTTGTCATATCAGCACCTCGCCAACCATAAATGGATTGATCTTCATCCCCTACAACACAAATATTTTTATATTTATCTGAAAGTTTTTGAATAAGAAGATATTGAATATGGTTTGTATCTTGGTATTCATCCACACAAATGTATTTAAATTGATTTTGTAATTTCTCTAAAAAATCAGGATATTTAACCAAAAGACGATAAGTCTCTAAAAGAAGACTCTCAAAATCAAAAGCAGAAGCTGCTTTTAAAGCTTTCTCATACTCCTTATATATTTTTTCAAAACGAATATCATTAGATAAATAAGGAATACGATGCAATTCATGGGGGCTCACTGCCATTCTTTTACAAAGATTGATTTGACTACGAAAGTTCTTAGGTGGATACATTTTATCATCAATATTTAAATCTTTGATAACCTTTTTAACAAGACGAAGCTGATCTGTTTGGTCATAAATAGTCACTGTCTTTCTATCAGGGATAAGATGCATATTCTGTCTAAGAATTTGAGCACATATAGAATGGAAAGTCCCTATCCAAGGCATATAGTTCATGGGATAACCATATTGATTCAATAGATTTTCCGTTCTTTCTTTCATTTCACGAGCTGCTTTGTTTGTAAATGTAACAGCTAGAATATTTTCTATACTTGCTTTTTTCTCTAACACAAGGGCAACAATACGATAAACCAGAACTCTTGTCTTTCCTGAACCAGCCCCAGCTAAAACCAACAAAGGCCCTTCAAAACTTTGAACAGCTTCTTTTTGCTGAGGATTCAGTTCATTATAAATCTTATTTAAATCTTGAGAAGTTACCATATTCAGTTAAAACCTAAATGTTGTTACAAAGATTGTTTCTCTAAAAAATAATTTGGAAAGGATAATTTTTTTTTGGAAACAGTATTTATAAATTTTTTAGCTTTTTGTTTTGTTTCAAAAGCACCTAAATAAATTTTTACACCATTTTTATGAAACTTAAGAAAAAAATTCCACATAGGATATTTTCTCCTTAATTTTTCTATATAGGCTAAAGCCTTCTTTTCTTCTGAAAAAACATTAACTAAAAAACTGTATTCTCCTTTTAAAATAAAAGTTTTATTATTAGGAATACTCAATAAGTGCTTGCGATTCATAGCATCATGTTTTTTTTGTTTATTCACTATCTCTTCATCTTGTTCTAATTTTTTCATTCTTATATTTGATTCATGCAATACTTTTAAGGAAGATTCATTATTTTGAAAATCATCTTGTGATTCTAAATTTTTATGAATCACTTTTTTTTCTTCTGAATTTAAAACTTTATGACTCACATCCAATAAATCTAATGTTTTATCACTAGACTTCTTTTTAAAAACTGGGCTGAGATTTAAGTTTGAATCTTGAGTCGGCAAATAAACTCCTCTCATCGTCCAACCCGCTATAAAAACCATCACACAAATAATAGCCATTAAAAAGAACCGATAAAACTTCATAATCAAAAACTCTCTCCAAAAAAGACCTTACAAGAGAGATTAAAAATCGTCAATTTTTTGTCTTCTATTCTTAAAAATTGAAAAAAATTCTGACAGCTATCCCTAATTACTTTTTTTAAAATCCGATAAAATCAATGATTTTTATAATTTTCTCAACATAAGTCTAGATGGCAAGGTTCTTGAATATTAATAGAGCAGGCAATCAAGTCGCAAATGAGTGTTTAAAAAAATGCATTTTACTTATAAAAATAAAAATCACTACCAACCCACTAAAAGAAAAGAAGTCTTTTCTCAAGCGTGGTTTAAAAAAACCTTTATTATTTCTTTTTGCCTTTCCTTCTGTTTTTTCTTTTTAGGAAAAGTCATTTTGTTTTTTAAAAACAGAACCTCTACTTCTTACCAGTCTTCAAAAATTCCATCTACAAAATTAAAAAATGTAGATCTACCTCCTCTTGTTATCAATTTAAAAAGTCAAGAAGGACCTCGTTTAACTCGTGTGATTGTTCAGATCAAAACAAACCAAACATCCGTTAAAAAAGAATTACTATCTGAAAATAAATTTTTTGAAAAACATCTTCTCTTAGTTCTTTCTGGTCAAAATACAAAAGATATCCATAAAAAAAGAAATTTTTATGAAGAAAAAATAAAAACCCAACTCAATGCTTTTTTATCAAAAGGCCTCGTTAATGAAGTTCATATTCAAACTCAGTTAATTAACTAAACATAAGGAGATCCCATGAAAACAAATAAAATTATTAATTTTCAAGATAAAAGAAAAAAGGTAAAGTCTCCAAAACTAAAGAAGATGGATAAAAAAATATCATGTTCTACAGATAATAAGATTATCCCTTTTCAAAATAAAAAAGATCTAAAGACTCCTGAAGAATCTTTTGGTAAAAATAAAAAAATATCTATTTCTCAAAGAAATAAAATCATCGTAGAATATATGCCAATGATTCGCTGTGTGGCTAGAAAAATTTCATCAAGATTACCAGCCCATATTGACCATGAAGATCTTATTTCTAATGGTGTCATTGGCTTAATGGATGCTATTAAGAAATTTGACTCTACCCGTAATAATAAATTTAAAACTTATGCTGAATTTCGTGTTCGTGGAGCTATTTTAGACGCTTTGAGATCTCAGGACTGGATACCTCGTTCCATCAGGGATAAAACTAAAAAAATCAATAAAGTCACACAAGAATTAGAACAAAAATACTCTAGAATCCCTAAATCTAAAGAAATAGCAAAAGCCATGAATATAACTATAGAAAAGTATCATGAAATTCTAAAGGAAACGAACAAAGTAAATATGGTCTCTATTGATGAATCTCTATTTTTTAGTAAAACAGATAAGGTTTCTGTTTTAACAATATTAGAAAATAAAAACTCTTCTTTTAATATTGTAAATAGAAAATCCATTCAAAAAATCATCAAAAATGCTATAGAAGAACTACCTGAAAGACAAAGGATAGTGCTTTCTCTTTACTATTACGAAGAATTTAATTTCAGAAAAATAGGACAAATTCTAAAAATAACAGAAAGCCGAGTGTCCCAATTGCGTACTCAAGCCATTGAAAGACTGAAAACAAAATTAGTCAATCAAGTCAAAGAAGAAGAACTTAAGGCTGCTTAATAAGATTTTTTAAGAATAGGGATTAATTTTTCTTTTAATTTTCTAAAAAGTCGCTCCTCTACCTGTCTGATAGATTCTCTCGTCACTCCAAATTTATTAGCAATGGCTTGTAAGGTATCTGGAGGATCTTTTAATAACCGATTTTTTATAATTACTTTTTCCTTTTCATTAAGTTCTTTTTCCATCTGTTTCAAATGTTTTCTTAAAAGCAATCCCTGCTCTTCAAGAGAAAGTTGATCTTCTATAGAAGGGGAATCATCAGGATGCAAATCTAAAAAAGTAGTTGTTACATCCTTTTTTATAGGCTGATCTAAACTCACATCTTTCTTAAGAATAAATTGCTCCATTTCTTCCACTTCCTTTTCTGTTGATTGAGTGGATTCAGCAATAGCAGGTAGAAGCTTTAACCTATCAAATTGCTCAAGAGCTTGTTTTTCTTTTTGCAATCGGTAAAACAATTTCCTCTGTTTTTTATTTGTTCCCAGACGAACAACAGAGTGATGCTTAATCAAATACTCTTGAATGTAACCTCTAATCCACCATACAGCATAAGTTATAAGCCTTGCCCCTTTATAAGGATTAAATTCTTGAACGGCCTTGATCAATCCAATATTACCCTCTTGAATGATATCCATAATTTTAGAACTAAACCGACTGTACTCTAAAGCAATTTTCACAACAAATCTTAGATTGGATTGAATCAACTTTTGAGCAATTTCTATATCTTTTGTTTCATAATAACGAACTGTTAATTTATACTCCTCTTCTCTAGTCAAGATAGATGTCTTTGAAATCTGATGTAAATAATTATGGAGAGTGCTCCCTCCTCCTATAGGAGTAGAAGATACAACTTCTGGTGACACAATAGGCTTCTTCTTTTTTACAACAAGCCTACGACTCTTTTGAATTTTTGATTTTTTAGAAGACTCCACAGATCTTTTATAACAAAAAAAAATATCACTTTCTATATTTTTATAATATAAGGAACCCTTGATTACCTCTCTTTCTTATGATATTTCCTATAAAATGAAATTAAACCTCAAAAAAAACTGGAAACGCAACCACCATTGTGGCGATCTCAATGCAACTTACGAAAATAAAGAAGTTATTCTTAATGGCTGGATCAAAAAAATCAGAGATCACGGCCATCTCTTATTTATTGATATGGCTGATGAATCAGGCCTTGTACAAATTGTTTTAGATACAAATCAAGATCACTCTTTTAATGTAAAAGATTTACATTATGATGCTGTTATCTCCATCAAAGGTCTTGTTAAAAAACGTCCAAAAGAAATGCAAAATAAGAAAATACCAACAGGAATGATTGAAATTCCTGTTGAAGATTTACTCCTACTTTCCTCTTGCAAAGCACCTCCTTTTCGTGAAGGAGATTCTATCAATGAAAATTTAGCTCTCAAATACCGTTATCTAGATTTTAGAAGAAGATCAGATCTCAAAAACAATTTAAAAATTCGTCATCGCATCACTCAAATTATTAGAGAAGAGTTATCTAACTTAGAATTTTATGAGATAGAAACTCCTATCCTCTACAAAAGCACCCCCGAAGGAGCAAGAGATTTTTTAGTTCCATCTAGAAATCAAAAAGGTTCTTTTTACGCTCTCCCTCAAAGCCCTCAAACTTTAAAACAACTCTTAATGATTTCTGGCTTTGGGAAATACTTCCAAATCGCTAAATGTTTTCGCGATGAAGATCTAAGATCAAATCGTCAGCCTGAATTTTCACAACTTGATTTAGAAATGAGTTTTGTAGAGGAAAAAGATATAAAAGATATCACAGAAAATCTCCTAAAAGTTCTATGGAAAAAAATAAAAAATGAAACGATCACAGATTTTCCAAGTTTAAGTTATCAAACGGCTTTAGATCGTTTTGGAACAGATAAACCAGATTTAAGAAATCCTTTGGAATTAAAAATTTTAAAAGAAGAAACCATAAAACAATCTGGCTTAAAAATTTTACAAACCTCTTTAAAAGAAAATCACCAAACCAAATCTCTTTTTGTAAAAAATCTCCAACTTTCAAGAAGTCGCTTAGATCAACTCAATGACTTAACAAAATCTTTAGGAGGAGGGGGTTTACTTTGGATACAAAAATCTAAAGAAGGGCTTAAATCTCCTGCTAAAAAATGGACAACGGAAGATCAGTTGAACTCTCTTTATGAAGCCAGTGGAAGATCTAAAAACGGACTTTGTTTGATTTGCTCAGGAGAATCTTCCATAGTAAATACTGTTTTGTCTCAACTTATTAACATTATAGGCAAAGAACAAAATTTAATTGATACTCAAAAAACTCGTTTTGTTTGGATCACTGATTTTCCTTTCTTTGAATATGATTCAAAGAAAAAAAAATGGACTCCTCTCCATCACCCTTTTACAAAACCACAAGAGAATGATTTAAAAACTATAGATACAGTGGATCCTAAAGACCTTGCTCAAGTAAAAGCTTGCTCTTATGACATTGTCTGTAATGGTCACGAACTAGGAGGAGGAAGTATTCGTATTCATGACTCTTCTTTACAGAAAAAAATATTTTCCTTACTGGGTTTAAGTGATAAAGAGATAGACGAACAATTTGGATTTTTTTTGGAAGCTCTCCAATATGGAACTCCTCCTCATGGAGGCATTGCTTGGGGCATTGAACGATTAGTAATGCTTCTAACCAACTCCGAAAACATTAGGAGCACTATGGCTTTTCCTAAATCAGCCAGTGGTGCTTGTCTTATGTCTGCTGCACCTTCTGAAGTTCATCTAGAAAATCTTTTGGATTTAGGGATTTCTATTTCAAGAAAAAAAGATTGAATGTGTTTCTTTTAAAAAACTAAGGAAGATAAACGCAACGGAAACCAACATTATATCCTGATGCAGATCGGCGACCTTCTCTACTTGATTCTACTTCTGTAGAAAAAACTCCTGCAAATCTACCTGGAGATCCACGAATAATAATATTTGATGATCGGTCAATAGATGTTGAACCTAAACCAAAAAAATAACTGTCTCTTCTTTCCACTTCAAGAATTTCATAGTTCTTTTTAGGACCAAATAAATCTTTTAATTTGCCTGTAAGACGATAAGCATATTTATTAAAAGAAAGACCTTCTCTATAGGAATCTTTCATAACCTCTCCAACATTTCCACATATATCCCAAATACGCCCACCACTTGATAACAAATGAGTTCTCCTATTGTAATCCCAACCTTTATTACAAGAAGAAGCTCCACAATCATCTTTATCAGATCTAGAAGCCTCTTTAGTCGCTCCTCTAAAAATACCACAATTTAAAATATTGCCCTCTATAACTCTAGCTTTTCCTAAAGACCAATTTTCATCAACAGACTCTATATCACGAGCAATATTTTGCCATTGCTTATTTGATATTAAACTGTAACGACTCCCATTATTTTCACAAAGTTGTTTAGCATCATTATAAGATATAGAAGAAAGAGGTCGTCCTTTTGCTTCAGAAACAGCTCTGGAATTGATACCAGCCTTATGCAATTTAGCCTCGTATTTCATCACTAAAAATCCAGTTTCATAAAAATCATCTAAAGCAGGAATAGCAACATAACTTTTAGGACCTGTAAAAGTAACTTTTACATCTTCACAATAGGATTCATCTAAACTAGAAATTTTAAAAAAAATAGATTCTTCTTGAGTTAAAGGTGTAAGATCTACGGTGAGTTCCCATTTTCTACTTTTACAATAAATAATCTGATCAATAGGATAATCATTGATAGTGATATTGACTCTTTCACCAGAGACACAACGACCTTTAAGTTCATAAGCACTAAAATTATGAGCATCAATATATTCCAATCTGTCCACCCTAAGATCTGACCTATTATCTACATTGTTTCTACAAGACCTTCTTCCTCTGTCTCTAGGGCTTGTTTCAGTGTGTTCCTCAACAGTATAAGGATTTCCATATTTATCTATAAGAGTACCGTCATCTGGCTGAGTAGTAGGAGGTGGTGGTTGATTCACTAAAATTTGAGACGGTTGAGGTGTTTGATCAACATTAGGACAAGCAAACAAAAAGAAAGACATTAAAAATAGAAATAAAAAACGCATAACTTAGATTTCTTTATTATTTTAAACAAATGAAATTCTATATTCAATAAAAAATACCTTTATATAAAAAAGATAAGATTCTATTCACAGCCCTTAGTCTGGTTTTGTCTTTATATTTTGGAATTTTTGATTCTTTTCTACTA
Source organism: Bdellovibrionales bacterium (assembly GCA_963692945.1). Taxonomy (GTDB): domain Bacteria; phylum Bdellovibrionota; class Bdellovibrionia; order Bdellovibrionales; family UBA1609; genus JACOND01. The sequence continues at coordinate 693,788 of OY843585.1, read as the reverse complement.
TTTCTTATTCCTCAAAGTATTTAAAGATGAACCCGCTTTTGTCTTTATATTTTGGAATTTTTGATTCTTTTCTACTATTTCTTATTCCTCAAAGTATTTAAAGATGAACCCGCTTTTGTCTTTATATTTTGGAATTTTTGATTCTTTTCTACTATTTCTTATTCCTCAAAGTATTTAAAGATGAACCCGCTTTAAACCATTTGATTTGTTCTTCGTTGAGAGAATGGGTCACTGAGATTTGCTCTTCTCCTCCGTCCTTATGTTTAATAACAACAGAATGCATGCTTGAAAGTTTTAATTGAGAAAGATTTTTTATAAAAAGACGATCCTCCTGTTTGATTTTATTGTAATCTGATTTATCAATAAAAGTGAGAGGTAAAACTCCTTGTTTCTTTAAATTTGTTTCATGAATGCGAGCAAAACTTTTTACAATAACAGCCTTAGCACCAAGATAACGAGGAGTCATAGCAGCATGTTCACGACTGCTTCCTTCTCCATAGTTTTCTTCACCAACAATAATCCAACCTTGTTTTTTTGACTTGTAATCCCTAGCAATAGTAGCAAAACCATTCCTTTCATTTGTTAATACATTCAACCCTCTTCCTGTCTCTTCCGTGTAATCATTAGTTGCTCCTATCAAAAGATTATCTGAAATTTTATTTAAATGACCGCGATATTTTAACCAAAAACCAGCCGGAGAAATATGATCCGTAGTGCATTTCCCTCTTGCTTTGCAAAGAACAACAAGGTCTCCAAAATCCTTTCCATCCCAAGGAGAAAAGGGTTTTAATACTTCTAATCTTTCAGAGTTATCTTTAATTTGAACATCTACTTTTGAACCTTGAGGTTTTACATAACCCTCTAGATCAACAACAAAAGGTTTGTCAGGAAGTTCTTTAGCAACAGGACTTTTAAATTTAATTTTTTTTCCATCTCTTTCTAATTCATCCGTTTCAGGATTAAAATCTAACCGTCCAGACAAACCCATAGCCATAACAATTTCAGGACTCGCAATGAAAGAAAGAGTGTTAGGGTTGGCATCGTTTCTCCCTCTAAAGTTACGATTAAAACTATTGATGATTGTATTGGTTTCTCCTTTTTTTACAGGCCTTTGCCATTGACCAATACAGGGACCACAAGCATTGGCTAAAACAACAGCACCCACTTTATTAAAGATCTCCATATAATTGTCTCGTTCAATGGTTTTTTTAACCAACTCTGAACCAGGTGTGACCAAAAAAGGTTGAGGCATTTTAAAACCTACATCAGCTGCTTGTTGTGCTACATGAGAAGCACGACCAATATCTTCATAAGAAGAGTTGGTGCAAGAACCAATCAATGCTGCAGATAAAATGGGTGACCATTTTTTTTCTTTTATTTCTTTTTTAAAATCTTTTAGAGGACGAACTAAATCAGGAGAATGAGGACCAGAGACATGAGGTTCTAATTCTGAAAGATTGATTTCAATCACTTCGTCATAATAAGAAGAAGGGTTTTTCAAAACCTCTTCATCAGAAGTTAGAATATCTCTATTCTTATCTGCCCATTCAACAACCTTTTTTCTATAAGTGGCTACAAGATAATCTTTCATTTTTTGATCGTAAGGAAAAACCGAACAGGTTGCTCCTAACTCAGCACCCATATTGGTTATAGTTGCTTTCCCTGTGCAACTTATGTTTTTACAACCTTCTCCAAAATATTCAATGATTTTATTTGTTCCACCCTTCACTGTTAAAATACCAAGAAGTTTTAAAATAATATCTTTAGGAGATGTCCAACCAGAAAGAGTTCCTGTGAGATGAACACCTGTGATTTTTGGTCTTTTCACTTCCCAAGGAAATCCAGCCATAACATCCGTAGCATCCGCTCCACCAACACCAATGGCTAAGACTCCTAATCCACCTGCATTGGGAGTATGAGAATCAGTTCCAATAATGAGTCCTCCTGGAAAAGCATAGTTTTCTAAAACAACTTGATGAATGATTCCTGAACCGGGTTTCCAAAATCCAATATTGTAACGACTGGCTACGGAAGATAAAAAATCAAACACTTCCCGATTAGACACAAGAGCTGATTTCATATCTTTTTGAATCCCTTCTTTAGCCACAATTAAATGATCGCAGTGAATGGTTGCAGGAACAGCAACAGAATTTTTACCTGTTAACATAAATTGCAGCATAGCCATTTGAGCCGTCGCATCTTGCATAATGACACGGTCAGGAGCTAAAGATAAAAAATTTTCATCGCCCTTAAATTGATCTGGCTTTGAAAGATGAGAAAAAAGCACTTTTTCTGACAAAGTCAGCGGACGAGAATTTTTAGAACGAAATACATTCAGTTTTTCTTGCATTTGTAGATAGGTTCTTTCTACAAATTGAGACATTTCTTGAGGAGTTAACATTGTGTCATTCTAAATAAAAAAGAATCAGGAGTCAAAATATGTTTCTTAAAAAAAATTTGTAGCCTCTCTAATAATTTTTTTAAAATGGAATTTTCTTTTTCTAAATAGCATGGAGACAGAAATATAAAACACAAAAAAAGGACACAAATAAAGCATTGACATTTTTATTTAAAATTTCTAACCTTTTGATATGAGAGTTTTCTTTCTCTTTATTTGTGTAAGTTTATCCCCATCTGTTTATGCTATAGATTACTACCACTATCTTGCCTATACAAATGTACATTCAGAAATAGAAGGACTCCCTCTAAAAGATCTTTTCGCTTTAGAGGAAGAGCAATATAAAAAGGATAAGAGGAAGTTACATTTAGCCATGAGAAAAGTTGCAATAAGTCTTCAGGACGTAGAAAAGCCCAACTCTAAAGATTTCTTTTTTAAGTCTATAAATCTTTATGGAATACAAGCCGGTCTTATAACTATTGCAGGAAGCACTTTGATGTTAATAACTAGCCATGATAATTTAGCCATATTGGCCATTAGTTCTGGTGTAGGTTTATTAGGTCTAAGTTTTCATGATTTCAAACCTCAATTAGAAATAGATCTAAAGAATAAAAAGGAGAGACTCTCAACAGAGCAATATTATCTAAAAAGTATTTCGCATCTAAATAAAGAAAATATATCTAAAATTAAAAAAGTTACATCTGTAAAAAACTATAAGATCTTAAAACAACTTCTAGATCTTGAAAAAAAGATAGGATTCATTCGACACAAACATTTTGACAATACTGTAGATCAAAAATTTCCTACATCAAAAAAATCATTATGGGCTTCTGTAGCGGCTGCATCTGCTATTGGTGCATATACTGTATCAACAATAGGAATAGAAAGTGATATTCATACCTTAGTTTCTAGTGTATTAGCAATGGCTGCTCTTTATCTACCTGCAAAAAGAGTCTTTTTTAAAAAAATAGCTGAAACAATCAGAACAAAACAATTAGAAAACTTATCAAAAAGAAAATCGATTCTAGAAACGAAGTATGAAAAGTCAACAAATGGAAAAACTAAGACTTGTAAAAGCACCTTTACATCTACATCTACATAAACTATTGACTATATCAATGAATCCATCTAATATTTAACTGGTATAAGTAAGATAATGAAATATTTTCTAATTCTTTTTCTTTTGACAGCAAGTCTTCCGTCTCTAGCAAAGATACATATAGAACCTTATGCAGGTTATGGATACACTATTATTAGTGATAAGCTTTTACCAGAAAAAATAAATGCCAAAGAAACAATCGGCAAAATTGGAAGTTCTTTAAGTTATGTCATAGATGGAAAAAAATACTCAAACATCGTTGGAGGTATAAGGTTAGGCTATAGATCCATTGGTCTAGCTGTGGGTGTAGATTTATCAATGGGAAAATGGAAATCTATAACAGGTTCTGAAACTTTAACTCCTATGACAGCTGGTGTTTTTGCTTCTTACAACCTACCTCTTTTATTTCGCGTTTATGGAGTTATAATACCTAAACCTTTTGCTCGGGTTTCTGCAACCAATAAAGACAATTCTAAAACACCTCTGAGTTGTAATCGGTCTGGTGGTGGAAAGTTAGGATTGAGTTATTTATCCATACCCTTTTTAAGCATCAACTTTGAGTATCAATCTCTATTTATAGATGGAGATGCAAAAATTTGTGGAACTTGGTCTCACTCTGGAACTGTCTTCCTAAACTTTATGTTTTAGATAGCCATTACAAAATCAAACAATCATTGATTTCTATTTTATTTTTTAATTATGAATGTATACTCTGTCATTATTTTTGAGAATAAAACACTATATGAATCACTTCTATCTACAGAGGTAGGACTGTCATAGGAATAAAAATCTTTGATTTCTTTTTTTGACTTCATTGTTTCAAGTGTCCTGAAAGCAACTCCTTTACTATAAGATGGAACGGAAAAAATGATCTGTCCATTTTTACTTAATAAAGAATAGGCGTTTTTCAATATTTTACCTGCAATTAAATCAAAAAGTCCAAGAGTCATATAGCCAAGCCAACCTGAACTAATGATTAAATCAAACCCTTTAAAATCAGGGTCTTTATAGAAATCTCTTATTGTTTTTAGTGTGATTTTTTTAATGTTTCCTTCAAGGTGCAACTGATTTGGTGAAGGACTTGGATGATAATCAATACTCATAGATTTTTTTGATGCTCCCATAGAATCAATAAGATAACTGATAAAATCACTAGAACCAGGATTAAGTTCTAAAATAACTTTATCTTTAACAGAATCTTTTGTTAGCTTAAAAAGTTCTAATAAATTGGCATTCTTTACTTTGGTTGCAGGAAGATTTACAGAAAGAAATACATGTTTACAAGTAGAAAATTTAGAAGATGCGACTGTTCTGGTTGTATTAAAGCATGCCGTTTTTTGATTTAAATTTGCACAAGAAGTTAAAAAAAGAAAAGATAATAAAAAGAAATATTTCATACCTATCTTATCGGATTACACAACGAAAAGAATAAAGTTTTATTTTTTAGAAAAACTCTTTTCTATTATAATTTTATAAACAACTACTAAATATAAGAGCCTGTTTTAATTTTTTTGACTAAAAACTCTTCAAGCACTCTCGGGTTTTTAGGGTTTGTTGAAAAAACAGACTGTTGTTCACAACGACGTTTTTCTTTGATTAACCATTTTAAAATACTGGCTAAATCTTTATTCTTTTTATCTTTAAAGAAGGGATCGTTAGATAAAACATCTCTCGCTTTTTTAAGAGATCGCATTTCGGAAGCATCTTTATCTGACACTTCATAACAATAAAGATCATAATTTTTTACATCTTCGGGAAGCAATCCTAAAAAACGAACTTGAGGAGCACTAAAATCTGCATTACGAATCAAACTAGCTGCAGAACCTGCTTTTAAAGTTCTAAAAATATTTTGCAAAGTGTAAGCATCTAAATCACCATAAAAATAAATAGGAATATTCAACTGATCTTGTATGGTTTTACACCAACCACGCACTCCATTACTTGGAACACCTTGAGCACCTATCACAATACAATTATGTCTTTTAGTCATTCCATTACTAACCAAAGTGTTTGCCGTACCCTCTGATTCCACAACAAGACAATAATCAATCTTCCCTTTTTTTGACTTTAATTGAAATTGCTGAGGTTTATTTTTAGGTTGAAATGGAGTTGTTCCAAGTGAACTTAAATCTACAACAGCTTTTGTCCCATCATCTAAACGCTCGGTCACAACTAAATTTTTAGAATAAGTTTGCCCTCCTCTATCATTGGCAAAACAATTCATCTCTTCACGGTAAACCTCAAACATATCGCAAATAAAATCAATAGTGGAATCACTTTCATTTTGGCTATCAAAATCAAGAGGCTTATAAAACTTATCTCCTTTGATAAGACCTTTCGCAATATAGTAAATTTCTCTTTTTGTGTTCACAGCCCCTGAACTCAAATTCCCTAAAAGAATATCCATCAGAAAAACACTTCTTGAAATTTTTTGAACAGAAGAAACATTTAATTCCGAAGAAACTTTTTTACCCTTAGACACCAAATAACCCACTTTAGGATTGTAATCCGAATTATCTAAAGAACATTTCACAGCTTGTAAAACAGGAGGTTTTTGTTTTTTAAGAGAATTCAACATCCCCAAACAAAGTTCTTTAACATTTTTTGGAATATCTTTTACAGGACGACTTTTCAAAAAGGATTTTTTAGCAAAATGACTTTTTATAGAAGTTTTTTTAGATATTTTTTTAGAAACTTTTTTCTTTGCCATTTGTGCTATCTCCTTGATTTCTTCTTAAGTTTTGTTTTCTGTTTTTTATGACCTTTAGACTTCTTTGATTTCTTCATGGCTTGTTTATTGATTGGTTTTTTACTTGATTTCTTTTTCGCTCTTTTTTTATCTTTTACTTTTTGATGAGATTTCTTTCCTGGAGTTTTTTGAGTCACAGGTTTTTTGTTCGTTTTTTTAGATTGTGATGTTTCTGGACTTTCTAAAAGAGATTCCTCAAGCAAAGAAATTTGATTCTCTTTTTTATTTTTAGGAGATTCTTTTAACCCTTCATCCATACTTACAAAATTCTTTCTTCTAATTCGTTTGGCTTTCATTTCTTCTAATTTTTTTTCCGCTTCACTTAAAGCTTGTTCAGCCGCTTCTGCTCCTTTAGAAAGAATTTTATAAAGACCCTTTTCAGCAAGCTTCACTTCTTTTTCAGAAATAGAAGTTATATCTTTTAATTTACGAATCAATATGGGAGCAAACTTTTCTATATATTCTTTTTTTCTAATTAAATCTTCTGTGTGCTGTTCTTTTTTAATATGACGCTGCAGTTTTTGCCCTGCTTTCATAAGAGTTAACCGAATCTCTTCAACCAATTCTTCGCTGGCATCAATGGTTTCTTTGGAAGCATTTTTAAATTTAATAAAAGGAGAAGTCACAGCAACAGCAAAAACATAAGGACCTAATGGCAAAGATTTTTTAGATTGACTGAGACCATAAGTTTTCCAATTCACAGATTCAACGGATTTTGTAATAGCACAAGAGGCTTTATCAAATTGAAGAGGAACTCTATTAGCAAACCTCAATAACTGAATAGAAGATTCTTCATCTCTACTTTTTGTTTTTAAACGAGCAATAGCCACCTCTACCACAACGGATTTATGGTCACAAATTTTAGGTTTTCTTGTGATGACACTAAAAAAATCAATGTCCCCTAAACGATGAATGCTTTCTGTTAAACCTTCTTCACCCACAATCAAAACAGAACGCGTTGAAGGGTTGGCTAAAGTCACTTTATGCAAAACCTTAAATATTTCCTTATAATCTTTTTGATCAATAGTAACTAAAGGTTTATTAAATAAAGAAGATTTCAAACCTAGCTTTTGCATTTCTAAAAAAGTAGCATTTGTTATTCTAGAAAACCCTGTTTGTAAAAACTTTTTCAAAGTTGTTTTTCCATAAAGACCAGCATGATGAAGAAACTCCCCTAATTTCATTGTATGAGGATGAGGTAAAGCGGCTGGAGGAATAATAGGAACATTGTTACTTACTCTTTGAATTTTACGTTTTTTTTGACCTATTAAATCATACTCTAACTCTAAATGAGGATTCACAAGAGCCGTTCCTTCTAAATAAGTGATTAAACCACCCTCTCCATTGAGTTGAACACGACCATCAATAAAAAATTCTACTTTTAAACCATGCTTTTTATCAAAAGAAACGATTTTCTTATTTTTTAACAAACCTCTGTTGTTTTTGATATCCATATCTACAAGAACAGAAAGAGCTTTAGACATTTTTTTTGTTTTACTAGTAACTCGGGCTCCCTTTGCATTTGTTAGTTGAGCCCAAGTTGTAGCCGCAGAAATACCAATTCCTTGCTGTCCTCTTGAACACCTCCCACGACCAAACTTAGAAGAAGCTAAATATTCTCCAAAAACCTTAGGAATATCTTTTTCATCCAAACCAGGGCCATTATCTTCCACCTCTACAGAGACCAAATCTGTATTTCGTGAAGAACCCAACCCTTCTTTTTTTATTTTTATTTTTATGTTAGGAAGAATCCCAGCCTCTTCACAAGCATCTAAAGAATTATCTACAGACTCCTTTAAAGTTGTTAACACGGCTTTTGTAGGAGAAGAAAACCCAACTTGCTGTAAATTTTTAGCAAAATATTCAGCTGTACTGCTTTTTGTAATTTTTGACATTTAATAACCTTTTGCTCTCTCTAAGAAGTTGAATACTTTTCTTCATATTAAATAACTTTTAAACTTTTTCAGAGTTTTTAAGGGTTTTTCAATTTTAACCCGACTAAAGTTTTATAAGACTTTTTGCTATTGCAGTCTTTACAAGAAACAACCACATTGTTTTTTCCTGTTTTACCCCCTCGGGCCAAAGGAACTTGATGGTCCATTGTTAAATCTTTAGATGAAAATTTCTGTCCACAATGATAGCAAACTCCTCTTTTAATCTTTTCAGACCACCAGAAAGTCTTTTTTAATTTCCTAGCTTTCTCCCTCTCTTTTTTTATATGCTCCGAACTGGCAGACACAAATAAATCTTTCATACAATGACCTTGAACTTCCTCAAAGCAACTGTCAAGCCTCTTAAATTAAGATTTTTATTTTTCTATTTACTTTTCAAAAAAAATATCTATAATCCTCATCTATGGATGCAAAAGCGAAAATTGAAAATCTTGTTTCTAAAAATTCCGTTATGCTTTTTATGAAAGGAACGCCTGAGCAACCTCAATGTGGTTTCTCGGCTCGGGTTGTGCAAATTTTAAATTTCCTCAAAGTCAAATACGACTTTTTTGATGTTTTAAGTGATGAACCTATTCGCCAAGGCATTAAAGAATATGGAGCTTGGCCAACCATCCCTCAGTTGTACGTCAAAAAAGAACTTCTAGGTGGCTGTGATATCATTCAAGAACAATTTGAATCAGGAGATTTAGAAAAATCTCTCTCTGAGTTTATGACAAAACTCTAGTTCAGTTACTTAGATATTTTTCTCATTCTTATTTTAACGAGCTTTTCATCGTAAAAGGGGACACTCTTCAAATCTCGTTAAAATAAGAGTTACTTAACAGGCTTATGTTTGAACTAGAGAAAAACTTCTGTTTTTCGCAAAGTGGTTTTCAGAAAATAAAAGTTCACACATTAGAGTTTTGTACCAAGACTTTTATCTAAAAAAAAGAATTAACTTTAGTTTTTATCTCTTTTTTCCGATAAAATTTAGAGGGAATCTAATCAATGAAAAATAAAAAACTAAAAATTGAACCTATAACTCTTTTTAGTCATGAATTAAAAACACCCTTAAGCTCTTTAAAACTAGCTATACATCTCTTAGAAAAAAATTGTAAATCAAAAAAAGATAAAGAACTCATCGCCTTAATGCAAGATGAAATCAATCACATGACTAATTTTATTTGCAACCATCTGGATTTACAAATAATTAAAGAGAAGAAAGATCTTATAAACCTTGAATGGCACCCTTGGAATAAAATCATTTTAAAAGTTTTAAAAAACTTTCAACTGCTTACTCTAGAAAAAAATATCACTTTAAAAGTGCTTTCTGACTTGGAGTTTGAATCTTTTATAGATCCAACTTGGCTTGCTCAAGCTTTAGAAAACTTATTGTCTAATGCTATTAAGTTCTCTCCTAAAAACTCAACTGTCTTAATAGATTACAAATTAAAAGAAGAAGGATTTGAATGTTTCATTACAAATCAAGGAGAAATTGAAAATAATATTAAAAATCTATTTTCTAAATCAAATAAAGAAAATCTTTTTTTTCTAAAAGATACAGGATTTGGTCTTACAATTTCAAAAATGATTATTGAAAGTCACAGTGGTTCTCTCAGCATTCACTCAAACAAAGATAAAAAAGAAACAACCATTTCTTTTTTTATTCCTAAGGCTCAGCCTATAAAAAAATCGGCTTAATAAACAAACCCTGCTTCATAATAAGTGTAACCATTAACACCAGAAAAAGCACAAACACAAGAAGACCCTCTCAAAGCACATTGCTGTTGAAAAGTTATATTTCCACTAAAATGGTTGGGTGTATTAACACAGGCATGAAGAAAAGGATTAGCATAAAGACAAGCTGAAAACCAATTGGGTTGGTAGTGATTTACAAACAATCTACATTGTCTTCCAGAATGAGTCGTACAAACAGAAGACGCATTATAACCACAAACATTATAAGGGGAATGATACACTGGTGGGACAATCTGTGGAACAACGACTGGTTGAGGATAAACAGGATAACCATTGTGAGCCAAAACAGGGGCAACACTTAGACCAATAAACAATACTAAAGCAGAAGAAAAAACAAGAAGCAAATACTTAAATTTAACCATAAAAACCTCCATCTAACTTGGTTTTGCCATTGTAATAATTTTCCTAAAATAGTCAACTATATATGAATTTTAATGTTAATTTTATATTTTTTGTGAAAATTTTTCACAAAAAATATATCTTAATTTATGCTGATATTCCTGAAAAAGCAGCCATCCGATCATTCAGTTGTTCTTTTTGTTTAACTGGGTTTTTTGATAGATTATACACAGTGAATGGATATATAAGAGAAGATAACTTACAGCTCTACCTATTGGCTTCCTCCCCCTAAATTATTTTCAGAGGATCTTTTTGACGGCTTATTAGCCTCTTCATTTTTTTCTTTACGGTTTTGGTTTGCAATACAAGAAGGTGCAAGAGGATTACCCTTAGCACTTACACAAGATTTAAAATCTTGAAAAACACAAACCCGTTCTTCAGCTGGTAAATTTTTATAATCATCATATTCTATAGTAAATGTTTCTATCTTATATGACTTTGATTCGCATTTATCGTTCAGTTTGTTGTTGTTACTTACAGCAGATCCTAAAGCAATCATACACATTTCAGCAAGGTTCTTCTCATGATTCGATTCTTTACTATAAACATTAATTGCGTTTATTAAATTTGATTTAAAAGTTTCACCAGCAGCTTCAGCGTATCTTTTCATTCCTAAAAAAGCAGCCCTCCGAGCATTCAGTTGCCCATCTCGTTCAACTGAGTCATTTGATAGATCATACACATCGTATGGATTTGCAAGAGAATGATAATTTACACCTACTCCTACTCCTATTGCTCTTGGTATCACTACGGAAATTCCTTCTCTTATTTTAGGTACTTCTTCATCAAAATATTTTTTATGTTGGTTTTCTAATTCCATTATAGATGCCATATGATCTAAATTTAGTTCTTTAGCTTTTTTCATAAATTCTATTTTTAATTTTCTTTTCTGTGTAGATTGTTTTCTGCCTGATAATCCAGATTTTGGCAGTTTTTCTAGTTCTTCTATTTTTCCATTCATCACATCTATAATACCCATAGCTTCATCTATCTTATCAGGATTGATATTACATGAATCTGTTGTTACACACCATTTCATAAATGAATTTTTCATGGTTAAAGACTCATCAGAATTGACCTTACATGATTCTGCTTTTTTACACCATTTTATAAATTGCTCTTTTTGGGTTTTAACTTCTTCTTCACTTAAGGTTCCAACATATACTTCACTTTCACTTACGGTTCGATCATCTTCTAATTGTGTTTTTACTACTTCACTCATTTGTAATATTTTATCCCAATCAGATGATTGAAGCGATTTTAATTGTTTTTTTTGAAATTTAATGTACTGATCAAAATTGTCTATATTGAAGTGTTTTTTTAAATTCTCTGATTCTTTATTGTAGTATTCTTTAAGCTTCTCTGATTCTTCTGGTGATAAATCAGAGAAAAACTCTATGGATTTTAAATGTTCTGGATTGAGCTTCTTTTTCATGAATTCATCAAAAGATTTAACCAAACGATCATCATCTTTGTCATCTTTTTCTAGTATTTTATTTATTATTCTTGGAATGATATTTATATTCTTAAAAAATCCTGGTCGGTTATTTAAACAATCTTCACAAAAACTTGCTTCACTTTCACTTTTAATTGTTTTTTCAATAAGTTTTTGTTGTTTTTTACTTTTTACAGACTCACAATATTGTTTATTGATATTTTGAAAAGCACATTTTATATCTACAGCATCCATCCATTCTCTTACACCTTTACCTTCATCTTTATTAGTAAGCTTAAAAACTGTGCTTACAATTCGACTCGCAGATATAAGACCTAAACCCACTGAACTTGATCCTAAAGCCATACCGGCAAGACTTGTTAAGCTTATTAAAGCCTGTTGTTTTGTCTCTTTATTTGTAAAGCAATTGCTGTCCATTGCCGATCGTATCTTTTCTGAATACTCTTCTGCCTTATTAATCACTACTGCGTAACTAACCACTTTTAATCCACCACTATTTGATGTTTGATTTTGACGTAATTCCATTTTTAATCTTGATATCCTCGCTTCAATACCTGCTTTATGAAGAAGAAGATGATGACCACCTTCTTGTCCTCCAATGTTATTTATCGCTCGCAATTTTCTCTTCTCTTTATTTAGCTCCTTTGTAAGATCAACAGATACTGTGTTTTTTTCAATATCTTGTAAAGAAGGAATACCTTGTTTAAGATGTTTTGTTATTGAATTACATTTATCATTTTGTTTAGCTTTATCTAGCCCATTTATAAAATTATTTAAATTCTCTCTTGTTTTCTCTAATTCAGTCCCACAAGCATTGTCTGCATCATATTCTCGTAGAATATCTCCTAAACTTCCTAAAGTTGGTTGTCCTTGTCCTGTGTGCACTCCTGGTTGCCCTGTGTGCACTTGTCCTTGAAGATGTCCTTGTCCTTGGACTTCTATGTTGAAGCTCAAAAAACAAAAAAACACTACTATAAAAAATTTCATAAAAATATACATTATAAAATTTGAACTCTTTTTTGAACTTCTTCATATGTGGATTTATTTAGAGAATCTAAACTAGCCATCAAATAACCTCCTCTATTCGTAAAAAAATGCACTTCTTTTTTAGTTGTAAAAGAAAAAATCTTTATATCTTTATTTTTTTTGATTCTTAAACTCTTTTTATTTCCTTTCCATTCTTTTATTAACTGTAAAATTTTTGATTTTGCAACAGGTTGATATTCAGCTGATATAAATAAAATAAATCCTTCTTTTTTAGAAATAGTTAGAATTTTTTTATTTTTATTTACACCAAGTAAGGCAACCTCTTTAGATTGAACTCCTATAAGCCAGTTGTTCATTTTTTTATATATGACTTCTGGTTTTTTAATATTTTTTGAATAAACATAAAAACCTTGTAAGCCAAAGCATAAAAAAAGCAGTAAAATTAAAATTTTATTCATAGATTTATTCTGGCATAATAAAAAAGATTTGTTTACACCTTTAGCCTTTAGCCTTTAGCCTTTAGCCTTTAGCCTTTAGCCTTTAGCCTTTAGCCTAGATTATTTTTGAGATATAAGAGGTATAGCAAGGGTTTTTTATCTCTAAAGAACAAAAAAAATAACAAGATAGTCAGTAATAATAAGATTCAGTAACAACTTCATTTCCAAAAATGTGACTCCAAGAAGAAACCTGAGCCTTTCCAGAAACCTGAGCCTTTTCATAAACCCGAGCCCTTCCAGAAACATGAGCCTTCCCAGAAACTTGTGCTTTTCCATAAATCTCAGCCTTCCCAGAAATTCGTGCCTCACCAGAAACCTGAGCCTCTCCAAAAACCTTAGCCTTACTATAAATTTTAGCCTCACCAGAAACATGAGCGTTCTCAAAAATCCAAGCTCTTCCATAAATTCGTGCTTCCCCAGAAACCAAAGCCTTACCAAAAACTACTGCTCTTCCATAAATCTCAGCCTTCCCAGAAATTCGTGCCTCACCAGAAATTCGTGCCTTATAAAGAACACTCGCCTCATCAAAAACTTGAGCATCAGGACCTACATAAGCTGTTTCAACTACATAAGCTGTATTGGCTACAAAACCTCCTCCATTTGGATGAAGATGACCTTTTATTTCTACTCCATTTCGGACAATTATTTTTTGTTTTAAAAAACTTTTTTTACAAAAATTTTTTCTAAACATTTGTGATGAAGCAAAAGAAGCAAGACTTAAAACCGTCAATAATAAACTGAATTTTAATAAAATATAACGATTGTAAATCATAAGTGCTGTGCTTCATAAATAAGTTTCCCTACTTTGCTATCAAAAATAATATCCGTTGGAGTTTTTTTTCCACACCAATTTGAAGTCGCTACTTCACCAGAATAAGCTCCTGTCCCTGTGATAACTATTAAATCTCCTGATTTTAAATCGGAGGGAATGGATTCTTTTAAAACACTTATTTTATCAAGAGCAGAACAAGCTTTACCATAAATATTTCCTAAAACAGAATGACCTTTAAGAACAGAACATTTATTTTTATTTTTTAAAGTGTAAAAAGAAAAACCATACCCTGTAGTAATAATGCCTGCACTGTATCGTCCTGTAGAAACCGTAACAACAGTCTCATCTGGATTTTCCCAACTTGGTTTTACATTGATAACACGACCTATAGTAACACCCGCAGAAGCACTTACAAATCGGCCGGGCTCTATAATTAAAGTTTCAGGGTAAATATCTTTTGAAAATTCCTCCGATAACAGTTTCCTTATGACTTGCCCAAACTGATCTAATTTTGGAATATTTTTTCTGTATCTCATAGGAAATCCCCCTCCTATATCTAAAACTTTTAAATCAACACCCATTTTTTTCATTTCTCTAAACAGTTCGGCTGACCTTTTAATAGGTTTAGCCCATGCCTCTGTATTTTCCGTTTGAACCCCTACATGAAAAGATAAACCTATAGGTTTTAAATTTAAATCCTCAGCTCTAATAATCATTTTTTTTGCATCTTTGACAGACACTCCAAATCTTTCATCAAAATGACCTGTTTCACCCTCATCTTGTTGAAGACTGGTTGATGAAACACGAATTAGAATTTTAGATTTCGGTGCATACTTAGATAACAATTCCAAATCCTCTTTACTATCTGAAACATAAGTTCTAATTCCTCCCTTAAAAGACTCAGAAACTTCCAACATATCTTTATCAGGATGTGTGAATATAATATTTTCAGGAGAAACACCATTTCGTTTTAAATCTTTAAACTCTTCTAGAGTTGCAACTTCAAACTTAGCATTGAATTCTTTATACAAAACACTTGAGACACGAGTTGAAGAAAAAGCTTTATAGGCAAGATAAATATCAAATTCTGAAAAAACGGTTTGCAAATTTTTGTAATTTTTTCTAATTTGATTCAGATCAACTAGTCTAATATCTTCTCCAGAAAAGATTCTTTCAATGATTTTCTCTTCTGTTACAGGAACAAAGTCAAAAACATTCAATTCTTTTATCTGAAAGTTTTTCTGATTAAAATTCAAGTCTCTTCTCAACAGTTAAAAAATCAACACCCAACTTGCCCTTCATAAACAAGGTTACCTCTTTTACCATCAAAAATAATATCTGTTGGAGCTTTTTTACCACACCAATTTGAAGTCGCTAACTCTCCAGAATAAGCTCCTGTCCCTGTGACAACTATTAAATCTCCTGATTTTAAATCGGAGGGAATAGGTTCTTTGACAGAATTTATCTTATCTATTGAAGCACAAGCCTTACCATAAATATCCCCCAAAACAGAATGACCTTTAAGAACAGAACATTTATTCTTATTTTTTAAAGTGTAAAAAGAAACCCCATGTCCATAACTTATAAGAGTGATGCCTGCACTGTATTGCCCTGTAGAAACTGTAACAATAATCTCATCTGGATTCTTCTGACTTGGTTTTACATTGATAACACGACCTATAGTAATACCCGCAGAAGCAGTTACAAATCGGCCGGGTTCTATAATTAGAGTTTCAGGATAAATACCTTCAATAAAATAAGTAGATAAAGTTTTCTTTATAACTTTTCCAAATTCCTTCAACTTAGGGATATCCTCTCTATATCTCATAGGCAATCCCCCGCCTACATCTAAAACTTTTAAATCAACACCCACTTCTTTCATCTCCATATATAATTTTGCCGCTCTCTTAATAGGCTCTATCCATTCCCTTGCATCCTCTGTTTGAGTTCCTACATGAAAAGACACTCCTACTGGTTGTAAATTTAAATCCCCAGCAAGAAAAATTAATTCTTTTGCAGTTTCAAAAGAGACACCAAACCTTTCATCAAAATTATCAATATCTTCACTATTAATAGTAGCCTTCTTTGGAATTCCAAAATCAGTTGAAACACGAATTAGAATCTTAGATTTTGGGGCATATTTAGATAATAACTTCAAATCCTCTTTACTATCTGAAATATAAGTTCTAATTCCTCCTTTAAAAGATTTAGAAATTTCTAACGCATCTTTATCAGGATGTGTGAATATAATATTTTTAGGAGAAACACCATTCCGTTTTAAATCTTTAAACTCTTCTAGAGTTGCAATTTCAAATTTAGAATTAAATTCTTCATTTAAAACACCTAAGGCACGAGTGGTAGAAAAGGCTTTATAGGCAACATGAATATCAAATCCTGAAAAAACAGATTGCAAATTTTTATAATTCTTTCTAACTTGGTTCAGATCAATCAGTCTAATATCTTCCCCTGCAAGAACTCTTTTGATAATTTTCTCCTCTGTTTTTGGAATAAAACCAAAATCATTCAGTTCTTTTATACCAAAGGCTTTTTGACTGGAATAATTTGTAGGACCATCAAATACCTTCAAACATTTTTGACTCAGAACAAAATGACAAGAAAAAATCAAAATCAGATGAATGAACAAATGAGTAAAAAATTTCATAAAAATATATCTATCATAAAATGAAGAATAATCAATTCTTTTATTTGGAAAACCCCAATTTTTCAAGATCATTTAATGAAGAATAATCAATTCTTTTATTCGGAAAACTCCAATTTTTCAAGATCATTTAATGAAGAATAATCAATTCTTTTATTCGGAAAACTCCAATTTTTCAAGATCATTTAAGCCCATTCACAAACTAATTCTTCCTATTTTATCAATTATAATATAAAATTTAAAAAATAAATTAAAATGAAATTCCTCATATTACTTTGTATTTTTTTCAATTTGTCTTTTCCAAAGATTCTTTTTGCAAAATCTTCTTGTAAATTATCTGGAAAACAAGTCCTTTTAAAAGGAAAACATGATGTAAATATAAATTTTCAAAAAATCTATGAAAAAATTGATGACAAGTTATCCTCTTTTATTGCTAATCATAAAAAAGAATATTGCCCTGCAAATTGTATTCAAGAAAATAATTTTAAAATTAATGTAAGTAGCGTTCCAAAATACACAGAAAAAAATTCCTGTAAAGACACCTCTGAAAAATACACTTTTAAAAAACATTTTAAATCTATGTTAACAAATGATAAAATTCAAAACATGAAGAGTGCCTCAAAATCCTTAAATCTTTGGATTAAACAAACTTTTATAAATCCTTATATCCCTTTTAAAAAAAAGAATGTGTCTTCAGAACATGAAAATCTATTGCATTCGGCTTGTCCTCCTTGCTCTTTCTATCTAAACTATGACTACACTTTCACAAAAAGTAATGCCATAGATTCAAACTTTTTGGTTAAATGTGGAGATAGAAAAATCATACATTTTCTTAAATCCAATTTTGAAACTACATTCAAACTCACTAACAATTGGAAATGCAAAGATAAAAAACTCTAGTTCAAAAACTTAGATATTTCCTTACTCTTATTCTAACGAGCTTTTCATCACAGGAGAGATGTTCTTTTACAAAACTCTAGTGTGTGAACTTTTATTTTCACGAGCTTTTCATCGTAAAAGGGGACACTCTTCAAATCTCGTGAAAAATAAAAGTTTTAACATAGAGAAAACCTACTGGTTTTCGCAAAAAGGTTTTTGTATAGAAAAAACTTACTGGTTTTCGCACAAGGGTAGAACTAGAGTTTAGAAAAACCCATCATCACAGGAAAAAAATTCATTTTCATTGAAAAAAATGGTATTTTCTTATTTTTTCGATCATAATGCATCTCTATTTTTTTTAATATTATTAGGAAAAAAGAAAGATTTTAATGTTATGAAATTTTTTATTGTTCTTTTTTTATTGAGTTTTTCTATTCTAGCAACAGCTCAAAATGAGCTATCTGCTCATCAATCAACTGAAGTTCTTGAATCTCATCCTTTACAAGCAGAAAAATCTATATGGCGTATAGAAACTTCTTTTAATCGGGGGACTGGATTTTTTATAGATTCAAAATATTTTGTGACTAATTTTCATGTTATAGAAAATCTGCAAGACTCTGATATAAAACATATTCGTTTACTTCAAAAAGACAATTCATCTGTCTTTCGGATAAAGAAAATTCTAGCTCTATCTGCTTTATATGATTTAGCCATTCTTGAAACGGAAGAATCTTCAAGTCATTATCTCAGCATAAGAGAGAACCCAGTGGAAATAAGTGAAAATCTTTTTACATATAGTTATCCTTCTGGTTCTTTTAAAAGAATTGAAAAAATAGGAAATATTTACCATGAGGATGCTTATCAGTATTCTTATTTTGTAAATCATTTTTCTTTAAAGGGTGCAAGTGGTAGTCCCGCTTTAGATAGTGAAGGACATGTTGTTGGAGTGTTTTTTGAGGGGACTTCTTATGGTGTATCAATAATAAAGATAAAACATCTAAGAGATCTTATTGCTGGTGATATAGGAGAAACTGTAACGAGGAAAAATTTAGTCCATGTAAAAGAGAAATCTTTTAAACAATTTAAAGATTCTGCTCATAAAAACAATTTTTTTGCTCAATATGAGCTGGCAAGACGTCACTATTATGGTGATGGAGTAGAACAAGATTTAGAAGAATCTTTTAAATGGTTTTACAAATCAGCCATGCAACACTTTCCTATTGCTCAACATGAGTTGGGAATGAGGTATTCTAGTGGTGAGGGAGTGGAGCAAGATTTAGAAGAATCTTTTAAATGGATTCACAAATCAGCCATGCAAAACCATCCTCTTGCTCAATATGAATTGGGAAGGCAATACTATTATGGTGATGGAGTAGAACAAAATTTAGAAGAATCTTTTAAATGGTTTCACAAATCAGCCATGCAAAACCATCCTATTCCTCAATATTACTTGGGAAAAATGTATTATAAGGGTGAGGGAGTAGAAAGAAATTTTAAAAAATTCTTTAAATGGGTTCACAAATCAGCCATGCAAAACCATCCTCTTGCTCAATATGAATTGGGAAAAATGTATTATAAAGGTGAGAGAGTAGAGCAAAATTTAGAAGAATCTTTTAAATGGTTTCACGAATCAGCCATGCAAAACTTTTCTTATGCTCAATATGAATTGGGAAAAATGTATTATAATGGTGAGGGAGTAGAGAGAGACTTAAAAATATCTTTTCAATGGTTTCAAAAATCAGCCCTGCAAAACTTTTCTTATGCTCAATATGAATTGGGAAAAATGTATTATAATGGTTTAGGAGTAAATAGAAACTTAAAAAAATCCTTTAAATGGATTCAAGAATCAGCTCTGCGAAACCTTCCTTATGCTCAATATGAGTTGGGAAAAATGTATTATAAGGGTGAGGGAGTAGAGAGAAATTTAAAAAAATCCTTTAAATGGTTTTACGAATCAGCTCTGCGAAACTTTTTTTATGCTCAATATGAGTTATATAAGTTGGGAAAAATGTATTATAAGGGTGAGGGAGTAGAGAGAGACTTAAAAAAATCCTTTAAATGGATTTACAAATCAGCCATACAAAGATTGCCCTATTGCTCAAAAGTTTTTGAAAAATAACTTATGAAACCAGTAGGTTTTCTCTATTTACAAAACTCTAGTGTGTGAACTTTTATTTTTCACGAGCTTTTCATCGTAAAAGGGGACACTCTTCAAATCTCGTGAAAAATAAAAGTTTTAACATAGAGAAAACCTACTGGTTTTCGCAACTCTGGTTTTTGTATAGAAAAAACTTACTGTTTTTCGCATATGGGTAAGTTCTTCAAATCTCGTTAAAATAAGAGTAAGAAAATATCTAAGTAACCGAACTAGAGTTTAGAGAAACCCATCATCACCTATTTGAGATTTCAAGGAGGATATTTCTTTTAAAAGACTTTTAACCTCTTTTTTTATAATATCTTTTTGAGGGCTGATAGTTTTAACTTCTTTTATTTTGTTTTCCTTAAATTGATTATAAAATTGTGGTAAATACTTACGCACACCTTTGATTTTTAATTTCTCCTCATAAAGTAAAATTTTAATCAAAAATAAAATTTCCATATCTTTTCTAAAGTAAAGCCTTTGATTGTTTGAAAATTTTTTAGGTTTTAAAAGACTAAACTCTTCTTCCCAATAACGTAAAACATGAGGTTCTAATCCAAGTATTTTAGCAGCCTCTCCAATTTTAAAATTGAGCTTACCCGGTAAAGCATTAACTTCTGCTTTAATTTCTTCAAAAATACAAGAATCTGTTAATAACATAACTATCTTTTAAAAACCTTTCTTAGAGATTTACTAGAATAAAACTTTAACACTCTACGAGCATCAATAAGAAGAGGCTTTCCAGTTTGAGGATTCCTTCCTGTTCTAGCCTTTTTATCTTTTAAAACAAACCGACCAAAGCCATAAATCTTTACACCATGACCTGTTTTTAATTTATTTTTAATAATAGATAGCATTTCTTCTACTAAATCTTCACTAAATTTTTTTGTGTAACCAATTTTACTATAAACTGACTTTGAGAGATCTATTTTTTTAACAACTGTTTTTTTAGGCATGACACTTCCTCTATTTTAAAAAAATCATTTTTTATATAACTTTCCTCTCTATTTTAAAATAAACCAATTTGAAACTTTACAAAATGAGAGGATGAACTGAACTAGACTAATGTATTAAAAAGAAAGAGACTTTCCCACAAATTAAATTAAAGATTTCACCCATGACGATGAAAACACTTGGAAGACCAATGAAGAGGGAGAATAAAAAACAAAATATTTCTTTCTACTTTAAATCCACAGAAAACTTTTTAGCAATATGATCAATCACTTTATTTTGAAATTCTTGAAGATTCTGATCTGTCCAAGCTTCTTTTTCAGGAGTTAAGTAAAGACGAAAAGAGACAGACCTTTTATTATCTTTTTCATACAAGTCAAAGATTTCAACATTTTCACAGACAGAACCTAGAACTTTTTGTATTTCTTTTTGAATATCAAAAATAGCTATATGAGACGGAATAACAAAAGTTAAATCTTTTTCCAAAGTGGAAAACGGTGAGAGATTTTTAACTTTAAGTGATTTTTTAGAACATCTCCATAATTCACTCCAATCAAATTCCGCTAAAGCAACATCTATTGGCATTTTGTATTTGGATTGCAAATAAGGATGAAGCGTCCCTATATAACCTATAGTTTTGTTTTGAACTTTTAAAAGCAAAGTCTGCTCAGGATGAAGAAAGAATACAGATGGAGAGATTTGTTCCCACTCAAAACTTTTGTAAGATAAACGAATTAAAATATTTTCAACTATAGATTTTAAATAAAAAACATTTTTAGGTTTTTTATCAGTCCATAAATCTACAAATTGACCCCACTTAGCTAAAACGAAATGATAATCCTGCTTGTATTGATCAGCCTCTTTATAAAAAACAGGAGAGATTTCAAACACCTGACCCCATTTATTACCGTGTCTAAAATTATAATGAACATTTTTAAAAATATCAGGAGTCAAAAAGTTTTTCATAATAGATAAACGATAACTGATAGGATTTTTTATAGGAAAAAAATCTCTTGGTTTCAATCCTATAGATTTTAAATCTTCTTTATCTTTTAAAAATTCTCTATATAAATCAGGGTCTGAAAAACTATAGTTAATAACTTGAGAACAACCTTGATGCCTAATCATTTTTTGTAACTCTTGAATCTTAACAAATTGAGAATCCCAAGGCTTTGGTAAAAAAGATTTTGGCAAAACCTCTGGGATCAAATCATAACCTTCTAAACGAGCAAACTCTTCTATCAGATCTTCTTTAATGGCTAAATCACTACGAAAGGAAGGAACTTTTACGGTCAAAGATTCTTTTTTAGAATCCTTTATTTCACATTTTAAAAGTTTCATCCATTTTAAAAAACGAGAAAGATTCACTTTATAACCTAAACGACTCTCTAAATCTTCAAGAGTGATTGATATATTTTTAGGCTCCAAAGGTTTTGGATAAAAATCATACAAATCTTCACTCACTTTCCCTCCTGCTAATTCTTGAATAAGAGCACAAGCAAAGTCTAAAGATTCTTTAACTGTTTCAGGGTCTATCCCTCTTGAAAAACGATAAGAGGAATCGGTTTGCAAACCAAAACGACGAGATGTCCTACGAATACCTTCGGGGCGAAAGTAAGCTGATTCTAAAAAAATATTTTTTGTTTCGGAAGAAATGCTAGAATCCTTACCTCCTATAACACCTGCTAAAGCAAGAACTTGATCTTTGTCCCTTATGGTTAACTCTTCTCCAGTTAAAGTTAAAGTGTTGTCATCAAGACTTACAAACTCTTCTCCTTTAATAGATTTTTTCACAGAAATAGAATCTATTTTATCAGCATCAAAAGCATGAAGAGGTTGACCACGATCCCATAAAATATAATTCGTAATATCCACAATATTATTGATAGATTTTAATTCAACAGATTTTAGTCGTTGCTTCAACCACTCTGGAGATTCTCCTATAGTCACTCCCTCAATATAACGACCACTGTAACGAGGACAAGAGTTCCGTTCTATAACCTCCACTTTTAATTTCTTTTTGACAGATAAATTTTTATCACAATTTATCTTTTTAACAGATTTAGAAAAAGAACGATCAAACAAACAACTGATTTCTCTTGAT
Source organism: Bdellovibrionales bacterium (assembly GCA_963692945.1). GTDB lineage: Bacteria > Bdellovibrionota > Bdellovibrionia > Bdellovibrionales > UBA1609 > JACOND01. Next base: position 671,009 of record OY843585.1, on the reverse strand, counting down.
AAACCTACATGACTTAAACAATCTGAACGATTGGGTGTAACATTAATATCTAAAACCACTTGATCCAAACCATAATAAGTCGCAAAGTCTAAACCCAACTCAACCTCTTTTGGTAAAATTAAAATCCCATCCTCAGATTGAGATGGCAACCCTAACTCAGAGGATGAAACCAACATGCCTTCACTTTCTTCACCACGAATACGAGATTTTTTAATAACAAAATTCTCTGGTAAAACAGATCCTTCTAAAGCAAGAACAACTTTATCCCCTACTTTATGATTTTTAGCTCCACAAACAATAGAATAAGTTTTTTTTCCTGTAGATACTTTACAAAGAGTTAACTTGTCAGCATTAGGATGCTTCTCAACCTCTTTGATTTCAGCCACAACAACATTTTTAAATTGTTTTGAAAAATCTTGAACAGATTCTATTTCTAACCCTGCACGAGTTAAAGATTCAGATAACTTCTCAGGATGAGATAAAAAATCCTTCACTTTTATAAAATCACCCAACCATTGAATAGAAAACTTCATAGAAAAACCTCTATAGACTTTTAAATTGTTTCAAAAATCTCATATCATTTTCAAAAAATAAACGAATATCAGGAACACCATATAAAATAATAGCAATTCTTTCTACACCTAAACCAAAAGCAAAACCTTGCCATTTGTTTTTGTCATGTTTTGTAAATTCAAAAACTTTAGGATGAACTAAACCACAACCACCTATTTCAATCCAACCCGATCTCTTACATATAGAACAACCCTTCTCCTTACAAAAAGGACAAGAAATATCATACTCAGCAGAAGGTTCTGTAAAAGGAAAATAGCTAGGACGAAACCTTATTTTTGTTTCTGGACTAAAAAGTTGTTTTAGAAAAAAAGATAACGTTCCTTTTAAATCAGCAAAGGATACTTTTGTATCAACAAACAAGCCTTCCACTTGATGAAACATAGGAGAATGAGAAATATCACTATCACAACGGAAAACAGATCCAGGAGCTAACACAGCAATAGGAAGAGATTCTTTTTCTAAAACTCTTATTTGAACAGGACTTGTATGAGTCCTTAAAACATGGTCATCGTTGATATAAAAAGTATCTTGTAAATCTCTACTAGGATGAAAAGGAGGAATATTTAAAGCCTCAAAATTATACCAATCCGATTCTACAAACGGCCCCGTTTGAACCGAGTAGCCCAAAGGCTTAAATAACTCCATGATATGATTGATAATCAAAGAAATAGGATGAAGAGAACCATTTAAAAGTCTAGGTCCAGAAAGACTTAAATCCAATTTCTCCTTTTTTATCCTTTCAGATAATTCCTTATGAGACAGTTCTTCTTGTTTTTTTAAATAAATCTCTTCCAAGTCTGATCTTAATTTATTAAAAAATTGACCCCATTGAGGCCGCTCTTCCAATGGAATATTTTTTAAGTTTTTCATCAAAAGGGATAGCTCTCCTTTTTTTCCAAGATATAAAACTTTTCTATCATATAGAATTTTTAGATCTTTAGCAGAAGACAAAGATTCTTTCGCTTTTTCAAAAATAGACTGTGCTTTTTGTTTCATTTCTACTTTATCCCTATGCTCTCAATTTAATGAATAAAATAAGAAGTTCAAGCCTTTACTAAATAAGATCAGATTTTTCCTCTAGACTTTTGTCGTAATCACTTTGATGAATCAAGCCTCAATAGGAAACAAAAAAAACCAATCTATAAGGAAAAAATTTAAATACCTTCAAAAATAACCCGATATAAAGAGTAACTAAAGGAACTTCAATATGAAATTATTTTTATTTACCTTATCTTTATTATTTCTACCTTTTTCTGTAGAAAGTGCAGTTGTTCTAAAAATCAATAACAATCAAGCTCTTATCCATTTGGAAGGTCTGAGAACTAAAAGAGGAGCTTATTTTGAAGCACTAGATCTTTACGGAAACAGCAAGGGTTTAGTTCAGATCAAACGAGTAGGTGATAAAAAAGCCATTGGAACTTTAAAATTAGGAAGAATTGGACTTAAATGGTCGCTAGAACCAAAAAGTAAAAGATGGGCTATAAGTAAATTAAGAAAATACAAAATGGCTCTTCTTCAAAAGCAAAAACTAAAAAGAAAAAGATTCATTCAACAACAAAGGAAAAAAAGACTCCTTGCTCAAAAAAGAAGAAATGCTCAAAGGGAAATAGCTTCTAATGATCAAGAAGAATTTCTTATAGATGATAACCAATTTTCTTTTAACAACTCGGACAACTATGATTCCTATAATGATTCTAACGATTTCTACAATAAAGAGTCATCAAAACACCCTTATTCAGGAAATTTCACTATTGGTGTTCAACCTATAGGGAGTTTTAATTTTATGAAAATTTCTCCTTCTAAAAAGAATTCTATTTTCATAAAAGGATTTGGATATGGAGGAAGATTTTTTGTTGAAGCCTCAGTAAATGATTTTTTATCTATAGGAGGTCATGCAGGGTATCAAAGATATTCAGCCAAATCGGAAGACAAATGTGGAAAATCCACATGCTCTCTAGATATTGACTATGTTATAGCAGGATTAACTTTAAAAGGTCATCTTTTAAATAAAAAATCTATAAAGTTATCTCTTGGAATAGACGGGTCCTTGCTCTACCCTCTTGGGTATCTCAATAAGGCCAATTTATCAAAAGAAAGTTTTGATTTTCATGGAACATTAGGCCTCATTTTAGGTGTAGATTTATCTTTTGGAAATTTTGTTATACCAATAAGTGTAACACCTAGTTTAGTAGTGCCACCAACAGCAACAACTCTGGTTGGAACAACCAGCGTAAATCTAGGTTTCGGATATAGATTTTAATCTGTATCAACACTCACTTTTCTAGACACACTAATAACACTATCCACTTTATGTAACCGATCTATCAACTGTTGAAGTTGATCTAAATCTTTGACTTTAGTTTTAAAAGCCAAAAAGACTTTTACATTTGCTTCCCTGTTCACTTGAACATCTATAATATTCAAACTAAAAGAATTAAAAACTTCACTCAACTGTGAAAGTGTACCTGGTTTATCATCACAAACCACTTGAAGATCAAGAAGAAACTCAGTGCTCAAACTACTCTTTGTCCAATCCACCTCAACAAATCGCTCAGGAGCCACTCCAGATAGCTTCCAACATAAAGAGCGGTGAATCACTATTCCTTTTTTAGGGCTTATATAAGCCCTAATAGAATCACCTAAAACAGGATTACAACATTTTGCAAAATGAACCAAAATATTATTGGAACCTTCAATAATAATGGGAGAGACATTAGAAGTTTTCTGTTTATTGGATGAAAAAAAAGAAGAAATGCTAAACTTTGAAGTGTCCTTGTCTTCAACTTTAAGATCTTTTTTATACAAAAATTTATAAAGATGCTCAAAAGACAACTTACCAATACCAAGATTAATGTATATGTCTTCTATTTTATTAAATCCGCAATTTTTCAAAAAATCATTGTAACGAGTGTGAGATACAATATCTTGTTCAAGCAAATTAAATTTTTGACAATTCTTCTCCATTATTTTTTTCCCTATCTCTGCTGAAATTTTTCTCTCTTCCGTTTTAAAGTAATTTTTAATTTTAGAACGAGCACGAGAAGTCACACATATTTTTAACCAATCCTTAGAAGGTTGTTGTTTCTTAGATGTTATCACCTCTACGGTATCACCACTTTGTAATTTGTATTTCAAAGGCACTTGAAAGCCATTCACTTTAGCACCTATAATTTTAGAACCCACATCCGTATGAATAGAGTAAGCAAAATCAATAGGGGTTGCATTTTTTGGAAATTCTTTAATATCCCCTGCTGGTGTAAAAACATAAATAGCCGCTTCAAACAAATCTAATTTTATATTTTCTAGAAATTCATTAGAATCAGAAGAACTTTGATGTAAAGACACCAAATCTTTCAACCAATTAAATGTACCAAGTGTCCTTTGTTTAACTTTTTGATTCTTTTTTTGAGATTTATAAATCCAATGAGCTGCAATTCCCCTTTCTGCCGTAAGGTGCATATCATAAGTACGAATTTGTATCTCAATTTTTTGTCCTTCAGGTCCTATAACTGTTGTATGAAGACTTTGATAATGATTCGGTTTAGGCATTGCTATAAAATCTTTAAACCTTCCAGGAACAGGTCTCCAGAGAGCATGAACCAAACCTAAAGCCTCATAACATTCATGAATTTCTTTCACACAAATACGAAAACCTACTAAATCATAAATATCTTCAAAAGAGATATTGTCTCGGAACATTTTACGATGGATAGAATAAATATTTTTGTATCTTCCTTTAACTTCACAACCTTCAATCTTATTGTCTTTTAAGGCTCTTGCTAAAAGGTGAATCACTTTTTCACTATACCTTTCCCTATCTTGATTGAGCTGAGACATTTTTCTATTTAAAAAATTAAAAGTTTCAGGACTTGAATATTTAAAAGATAAATCTTCCATTTCCAATTTGATTTCATTCATACCTAAACGAGAGGCTAAGGGCGTGTAAATATCTAAAGTCTCATTAGCAATACGCACTTGTTTGCTAAAAGACATATACTGAAGAGTTCTTAAATTATGAAGACGATCTGCCAATTTAACTAAGATGACTCTCACATCTTTTCCCATCGCTATAATCATTTTACGAATATTTTCACTTTGCTTTTGATGAATATTACGAAAATCCATTTTAGAAATTTTAGTCACACCATCCACTAAAGAGGCGACTTTTAAACCAAATTCTTTTTTTATTTGCTCAAGAGATACTTCTGTATCTTCCACAACATCATGAAGCAAAGCCGTGATGATGCTTTCTTGATCCATGTGAAGATCAACTAAGATATCAGCAACAGAGAGCGGGTGAGTGATGTAAGGTTCACCACTCCAACGTTTTTGACCTTTATGAGCACTTTTAGAATACTCATACGCTTTCACAATTTGATCTGTATCTAAATGAGGAGAGTTTTTATGTATCTTCCGTATCAGTTCTTCAATATAAGAAGCATCTCCTGTTTTTGAAAGAACTTTCTTAGACACAGATAAAATTTTAACAAAATCTTGCTATTTATACAAATAGATCTTGTTTAATGAACAAATTCACTCTTCTTTTTTATCGTATTTCACATCTACAGGATCATCTCCATTTTTATCAGAACTGCTAGACGCATTTGTTTTCTTATCATTATTTTTCTGAGAATCACCTTGTTGTTTGTAAATCTGAGTTCCCAAATCTTGCATGGATTTCATAAGAACATCTTTTTTCTGTTTTAGTTCTTCAATACTAACACCCTCTTTTTTTATGAGTTCACGAGATTCAAGTATATGTTTTTCCAAATCCTGTTTTAAAGAGGCATCCAATTTATCTTTATTCTCTTTAAGCAGTTTTTCAGATTGATAAGCTTGTTGATCAATTTCATTTTTTAAAGTGATGGATTCCTTACGCTGACGATCTTCATCTTCATAAACTTCAGCCTCCTTAATCATTTGACCAATCTCTTCTTCGCTTAAGTTGGGTTGTTGAATTTTAATATTTTGACTTCTTCCCGAAGACTTATCTTTGGCTGAAACATGGATGATTCCATTAGCATCAATATCAAAAGAAACCTCAATTTGAGGCACACCTCTAGCCGCTGGAACTATATCTCGTAAATCAAACCGACCAAGTGTCTTATTATCCTGAGCCATCTTTCTCTCACCTTGAAGCACATGTATAGACACAACGGTTTGATTGTCTTCTGCTGTAGAAAACACCTCCGATTTTTTAGTTGGAATAGTTGTATTTTTAGAAATAAGAGGTATCATCACTCCTCCTAAAGTCTCAATACCCAAAGAAAGAGGGGTAACATCTAATAAAAGAACATCTTTTATCTCACTAGAAAGAACTCCAGCTTGAACAGCAGCTCCACAAGACACAACCTGATCAGGATTTACAGAAAGATTAAGATCTTTTTTGAAAAACTTTTTCACAGATTCTTGAATAGCTGGAATACGAGTACTCCCACCCACCATAATCACTTCATCAATATCTTCTATTTTTATCTGAGCATCTTGTAAAACAACACGGCAAGGTTTTAAAGCCCTCTCAACAAGGTTTTCTGTCAGTTGATTAAATTTTGCACGAGTCAAATTTGTTTCTAAGTGTTTTGCTCCTGATTCTTTAGCTGTTATAAAAGGAAGATTGATAGAGGTTTCTTGAGCCATACTTAATTCAATTTTAGCCTTTTCAGCAGCTTCACGAAGCCTTTGAAGTGCCATTTTATCTTTTCTTAAATCAATACCTTCTATTTTTTGAAATTCATCAGCCAACCAATTCAAAAGGACCTCATCAAAATCATCCCCTCCAAGTTGTGTGTCTCCATTAGTAGCCTTCACTTCTACAACCTGATTGGCAATTTCCAAAATAGACACATCAAAAGTTCCACCACCAAAATCATAAACAACCACTTTAGAATTCTTTTTTTTATCTAAACCATAAGATAAAGCAGCTGCTGTTGGTTCATTGATGATTCTTTTGACATCTAAACCAGCCACTTTCCCTGCATCTTTCGTAGCTTGTCTTTGAGCATCATTAAAATAAGCAGGAACTGTTATAACGGCCTCTTTAACCTCTTGACCCAAGTAAGATTCAGCATCTTTTTTCAATTTAGAAAGAATAAGAGAAGCCACCTTTTCTGGAGAAACTTCCTCTTTATTGACTTTAAAAACACAAGTCTCACCACCTTTTTTTTGAACCACTTCAAATGGAAAGTTACTGATTTCAGTTTTAACTTCAGAAAATAAACGACCTATAAAACGCTTAGAAGAATACACCGTGTTTTCAGGATTACTTACAGCTTGCCTCTTAGCCAATTGTCCAACCAAAATCTCACCTTTTTTCGTGTAAGCTACAACGGAAGGAGTTGTATAAGCCCCTTCTGAATTTGTTAAAACCTTAGGCTGACTATTTTCTATAATAGAAACAACTGAGTTTGTTGTTCCCAAATCAATTCCAATTATTTTTCCCATCTCATATCTCCTTTTTTAATGTAACTTGCAAATACTAATGTTTAGACAATATCTACTATCGTCAAGATCAACCCTCAAAACAATTTATTTTTTTTAGGAGAAACTGATTCTTTTTTTAAATCCACAATTTCCCTAAGCAATATTTCCTCTTTCTTTTTCAGTTTTTTAGGTATTTCAACCTTAATTTCACAGATAAGGTCTCCACGAGTAGGATTTCTCAAACTCGGTAACCCAGCATGAGACAATATCACCTTATCTCCAGATTGAGTTCCCGAAGGAATAAGAATCTTTTCTTTTCCTGTTAAAATTTGAATCTCTTTTTCTACCCCTAACAAAGCCTGTAAATAACTAATAGAAACCAGAGTGTTTAAATTCCGGCCTGATTTGACAAATTGAGGGTCTGACTTCAAACGAATGTCTATGTAGAGATCCCCTGATTCCATGCCTTGAATTCCTGGTTCTCCCTCTCCTCTCATTCGCAATGGGGTCCCATGATCCACGCCGGCTGGAATTTTCACAGTTAGGGCTCTTCTTTTTTTCATTTTTCCCCGACCATAACATTCAGCACAAGGCGTCTCCAAAATGGTTCCTTGTCCCCGACAAGAAGAACAGGCTGTAGCAAAAGAAATAAAACCTTTTTTACTGAGAATCTGCCCTTGCCCATCACAGTGAGTGCATCGTATTCGTTTTGTTCCCGATTTAGCTCCTGTCCCTTTACAGCCCGAACAAAAAACTTCTCCATGAAAAGAAATGTCTTTATTCACACCTGTCAACACTTCCTTCAAAGTTAATTCTAAAGGATATTGAAGATCAGCTCCTTTTGCTCTATGACTTCTAAAAGAAGAACCACCTGTAAACAAACTTTCAAAGCCTCCTCCAAAAAAATTAGAATCTTCAAAGACATCTTTAAATGTTGCAAAAATATCTCCTAAATCATCAAAGTGAGCTCCACCTCTACTACTATTAAAAGCACTATGCCCTAATTGGTCATACTGTTGACGTTTTTTAGAATCGCCTAAAATTTGATAAGCCTCAGAAGCTTCTTTAAATTTATCTTCTTTGGCTTTATCTCCAGGATTACGATCCGGGTGATATTTTAAAGCCAATTTTCTATAAGCCTGTTTGATTTCATCTTCAGTTGCATTACGAGAAACAGATAAAACATCATAATAATCTCTTGGCATATATTCCTACTTTTTCTTCATTACAAACAAAAAACAAATTGTCTTATTATCTTTTGTCGCCCTATTTCCCTACATGGAAGCCCAACTCTTTTAAAATAAGGGGTCTAAATTTTGAAAAATCAAGTCTTCCACCTAAAAGAGTTTTTTTATCTTTCATTGACCTAAATTTCAAGCTGCTAAAGTCTTTTTTGCAGGCATTATGAACTTTACAACTACTTTTCCTACCTTTTCAAATTTATTTTTTAGATGATCTTCAGAAAAATAAAAAAATAATTTTAAAAAAAACCACATCACTGAACATTATTATAGTCCGTTCTAAAATCATTTTAAGATGATGGGATGCTTAAAAATACACCTTTTTTTTAGAAATATCTGACTAGAGTTTTTTATCTAGATTCTTGACTTTTAAAACTAAAACTTCTATTTATAATATATAAAGTGAGTTATGGGTTTCGTTAAAAGAATTTTTCTATTTTTAATCCTGAATATTTTAATTGTTGTAACAGCTTCTGCTGTTGCTGGAATATTAATGCAGTTTTTTGGAATTAAAGGAGACCTAATTTTTTATGCCATCTTTTATGCTCTCATAGGTTTTGGTGGAGCTTTTCTCTCTCTTGCTCTTTCCAGATCTTTTGCTAAAAAATTTATGGGAGTGAAAGTGATTGACCCCCTTACAAAAAACCCTCAAGAAAAAGAACTTTTGGATATGGTTTATCAATTAGCAACTCAAGCAAGACTTCCTAAAAAACCTGAAGTTGGTATCTACGAAAAACCAGAAATCAATGCTTTTGCTACAGGTCCAAGTAAAAGTCGCTCTCTTGTAGCTGTTTCTAGAGGCCTTTTAAATAATATGTCAAAAAACGAAATAGAAGGTGTTTTAGGTCATGAAATAGCTCATATTGCAAATGGAGATATGGTTACAATGACTCTCCTTCAAGGCTTAATCAACACAATGGTTTTGATAGCTGCAAGACTCATTGCAAGAATCATAGTTTCTCAACAAAGAAGCCGTTCTTTTTGGATGGAGTACCTTATCTTTATGGGGCTACAAATAGCTTTTAGCCTTTTAGGCTTTATTGTTCTTTGTTACTTCTCCAGAAAAAGAGAATACAAAGCCGATAAAGGAGGAGCAAAATTAGCAGGATCTGAAAATATGATTCTGGCTTTAAAAGCCCTTCAAAGAAATATGAATTTACAATCACCAGTCCCATCCAATCAAAAAAGCTATAGCTATTTACAAATCTCTACTCCTCCAAAGAAAAGAAATTGGTTTTCTACACATCCTCCATTAGAAGATAGAATTGCAAAATTAGAACGTTATTATTAATAATCTATATCGTTCTTTAATATAAGAAGGGTTGTTTTCAACTCTTTATTCGTTTTATAATCTAAAAATGTATTTTGTTCTTTTACTATCTCTAAGTTTTTCTAGTTTTAGTCTCTCTTTGAAATCTAAAGATATCACATTACCAAAACAAATAGAAAAATCATCGGCAAAAAAAATTCATACCCTTTTTAATGGACTAGAAAAAACTCATAGTGATAGCACCCCTACTCTTTGGAGGCTAAAATTTCAAAAAGCCCTTCTGTTAAAAAAGAAAGAACCAAAAACTTTTTGTAAAAACATGCAGGAACTTTCTACAATAAAGTCTTTCCCGCTTTATCAATTAGCCCTTATTTACTCCTATGAAATCTGCCCTTACTCCAAAACCTCCCTTACCTTTGAGGACTCTGCTTTTCCAGAATGGTTAAAATTAAGATGGGCTGAAGCCTTTTATAAAAGAGGAATTTTTTTTAAAAATAAAGATCACATCATACAGTCTGCAAAATATTTAGGCCAACATGCTCTTTACAAAGACCTCCGTATTTCTTATTTAAAACATGCTTTATCTTTATCTAAACAAAAAAAAGAAACAAAAAATATCAACACTCTAAAAACCCTTCTCTATAAAGAAGCTCCTTATCTAAATCCTAATCCCGAGTTTAAAGACTACCTTTTTATTGCTCATGGTTATAGAAAAAACCGAGCTTTCAAAAAAGCTTCGTCTTTCTATAAAAAAGTTTTAAATTCAGATCAAGCTCATTTTGAACAAAAAAATCAAAGTTTTAAATGGCTTCATTGGATCTATAAAAATCGCAAAAACTATAAAAAACAAATCACCACCTCTAAGCAATGGTCTAATTGGTTACTAAAAGAAAACACAACCACTAGTTTAAAATATTACTACAATAACGAACTTAACCTTGTAAGAAATTATTGGAACTTTGATAAAAATGAGAAGGCTTTACAAACTCTGGATCAAATAATGAAAAATCCAAAATCTTCCATTATTACAGATCAAGCTTATTGGCTAAGAGGATTGATCAATGAACAAGAAAAAAACTTTGAAGAAAGCCTCAAAGATTGGAGTAAATCCATTAAAATTTTAAAAAAAGAAAAAAACAATCAGGAACTCTTAGAAAGAATCTTATGGAAAAAAGCTTGGTTACTTAGAATACAAAAAAAATATTTAAAATCTCTTTCTATTCTAAATCAACTTAAAAAAACAACACTCAACCCTTACACAAAATACAAAATTTTATTTTGGATAGGAGAAACTTATATATCTTTAAATTATAATTTTTTAGCAAAAAAAACTTTTAAACATCTCATTCAAGAAGATGTATTCGGCTATTATGGCTTAATGGCTTACTATCGTTTAAATAAAAACTTAGACATGAAAATCTCAAAAACAAATTTTAAAAGTTATAAAGATTCTATCAATTACAATTCTGAAAACATTGTCTATTGGTTACTTCTTTTTAATGAATCAAAACTCTTATCTCATTTTTTAGATTTAAAAAAAGACAACCTATTAACAAACAATCCAAAAGTAAAAAAAGATTGGATCAATCTTTTTTATCTCTATACAATGTCCAAAAAATATTTAGAGATTTTTCAATCTTTACAAAAAATGAATCCAAAAATAAAAAAATACTTTTTAGAAAATCATTTGGATCTTTTATTTCCTTTAGAATATAAAAATGAAATTGAAAAAAATGCTAAGAACTGGAAAATCCCTACACCTCTCATTTATGCTCTCATACGCCAAGAGTCTGTTTTTAACAATAGAGCTAGAAGCACCTCTGATGCTTTTGGACTTATGCAAATCATACCTTCTACAGCTCGTGAGACTTCTCGTAAAATAGGTGTAACTTATAGAGGCTTTAGACAACTCTACAATCCTTCTAGAAATATTTTATTAGGCTCTGCACATTTAAAATCTCTTTTGAAACAATATAAAAATAATTTTATTCTCACAACAGCAGCCTACAACGCAGGAGCAACTCCTGTGAACCAATGGAAAAAATATATCATTTACCATTCTCCCCTTGAATTTATAGAAAACATACCTTATGAAGAAACTAGGACTTATGTGCGACTGTTGATAAGAAATTATATTTTTTATCATAGCCTTTTAAACTACAAAGATTCAAAATATCCTGAATGGCTTTTTAACTTTGACACCACAGCTAAAAAATAAGCAAAACGGACTAGCTTATTATGAAACAAAAACCTTTTGATAAATACTTACGCTATATAAAAAATATACAAAACCCTGAAGATGATTTCTCATTCATCTTTCTTTTACAAAAATCTATTATCTATTTATAAAAAACTTATATTTTTCATGAAGATTTTTATGAGACTTTTATAACAGGATTAAAATAGATTCAAAAGCATCCTAAAAATCAGGCTCTAGTCATTGATAAAAACCCAGAACCTCTTTCCTATGGTAAAAAAAGAGATATTTCTATTTAAAAGCAAGGTTTTTCAACACATTTTCTTTAAAAATCAAAGAATAATTCCGATAGATCTTTATATGGGTTATAAAAAAATCTTTGGCTTTTTAGTTGTTTTATTAGTGGTCAGTTCAAGTGTTACATTCTTTTTCAAAAAAGCTAACATGAGGGCTCCTAATGAACAAAAAAGATCTTTAGTCTTAGGTAAGCCTAGTTTTGTCCCTTCTACAAATAAAAACATTTTAAAACAACATGTTGAAAAACAGTGGGCTTTAAAAGATATTTCTATACTTAAAGCTTGGGAAAAAACCAGAGGTAATAAAGACATCCTTATTGCTGTTGTTGATACGGGAATTCATCTCCTTCACCCCTGCTTAAAGGATAATCTTTGGGTCAACTCAAAAGAAATACCTAATAATAAAATTGACGATGACAAAAATGGTTTTGTAGATGATATCCATGGTTGGAATTTTGTAGATAATAATAACGATCTTCAAGACAGGCATGGTCACGGGACTCACATTGCTGGTCTGATTGCCGCCACAGGTAGCACAAAATCTAACCCTGACTGTAAAGTGATTGGCGTGGCTCCTAAAATAAGCCTAATGATTTTAAAATACTATGACAGCACTAACAATGAAAACAATATTATAAACTCTATTAAATCTATAGACTACGCTATCCATAATGGAGCCCACATTATAAATTATTCAGGGGGTGGTCCAGGAGCTAATGAACAAGAAAAAACTCTCATCGCTAAAGCCGCTGATAAAAAAATCATTTTTGTTTCAGCTTCTGGAAATAATAGTACAGAAATTGGAAAAAATGTAAAATACTATCCCGCTAGTTATGAATTACCTAATATCATTTATGTTCAATCTAAAAATGCAAATAATGAAATTATAGATTCAAGCAATTGGGTTACTAAAGATTACAGAGAAAAGAAAATCTATCAAACGGCTCCTGGTGAACGAATCATTTCTACTTTACCACCAAGACGATATTTGAGAGGACAACTGTTGAACAATCTATGGAGAAAACTTGCTCAATCAACACCTTTAAAACATGATAATTATGGGTTTATGACTGGCACCTCACAAGCAACAGCTGTTGCTACTGGCGTCACTGCCTTAGTAAAATCTCTTTATCCTTCATGGAGCATGACACAAATTGTTAAGCAGGTTTATAAAACAGGTTTTGGACAAGGAACCGAAAAAATACAAGAAAAAACACAAGAAGGTAAAAAACTTAATGCCTATGAATCTCTCATTATGAGAGATCAAAACATTGACTTTTCTGATCTTCCAAATAATTCAAATATTATTATGCCGGCAACAGATAAACCTTCTACTCTAAAAAATATCCAAAACTCTAGAGGACGTATTGATATTTATGACCCAGTTCACCAAGAAGATAACTTAAACTCTATGGATATTTTAAATCACATCAATAAATCTTTGATTCAAAATAAAAAATAATTTTCTATTTCCCTTGAAAAGTAGAAACAAAGTAGTTAAGTTTTCCTTAACTTAATTATGGATTTTTTAAAAAAAATATTTAACAAATTTAAAAAAATTCTTAAAAATTACATTCCTTTTTTTATAAAATATAAAATTCCTTTATTGTCAGGAGTTCTGCTCGGTATGAGTTTTATCCCCTTTCCTATAGTCTTTATGTTTTTTTCTTTGGTTCCTCTTTGGTTTTTTCTATACAAACAAACTCGGCTTAAAGAAGTCCTGATTGGTTCTTGGTTAACTCAATTTATTGCTACACTTATAGGTTTTAATTGGATCATTTACACAGCCCATGCTTTTGGACAGCTGAATTGGTTCTTTAGTTTTATCATTTTAATTTTATTTTGTGCTCTTGCAAATATCTTTATCACAATAGCCAGTGTCACTTGGTTTTTTATAACAAAAAATCAAAATCACTCCCCTCTCTTAAAATTACTACTTCTACCTATTTTATTTTCTCTACTCCACACTATCATACCTGCTATTTTTCCTTGGAATATGGGTTACCCTTGGCTTTGGGCGACTTTACCAACAGCTCAAACGGCTGAACTCTGGGGATTCCGATTTTTAAACACTCTCTTTTATATTTTTAACCTTCTTGCCTTGATACTTTATAAACACCGTTTAGATCGGTTAGGAAAAATAACTCTTGCAACTATTCTATCTCTCTTCTTATTTTTAAATGGATTAGGCTTGTACTTAAAAAAAAGATTACCAGACACAGACAACTCTTTAAAAGCCATTGTCATCCAAAACAATATAGGTTCTGTAAGTCACCTCAAAAATTACAAACCTTTCAAAAGTCCTAGAAAAAAAAGTTTATATCAAACTAAAAATCTTACCGTTAAATCTTTCTTAAAATATCGTAAAAAAAATAAAGACATCCATTTTATTCTTTGGCCAGAAGGAGCTTATCCTTATGTTATTGATAAAAGAGAAAAAAGATTAAAAGGAATTTCCACTTTAATTAAAAAAATGAAAGTTCCTCTTATCACTGGGGGAATCAGTCGAGACCATAGAAGTTATAGCAACTCTTTAATTGTTTTAGATCGCAAAGGCAATATAATGAAACCTATTTATGACAAGGTCAAATTACTTGCCTTTGGAGAGCAATTCCCAGGCTCTCAAATGTTTCCTTTTATTTTAAAATTATTTCCTTATTTCAACACCAATTTAAAACCAGGAAAAAAACATCAAATTAAAAACTTAGAAGGTCTGCTACTTGGTTTTCAAATCTGTTATGAAGGTCTATTTGATAATTTCACAAGACAACTTGCTTTAGATGGACCTCAAGTCCTAGTTAACATCACAAATGATTCTTGGTATGGTCGTTGGCAAGAACCTTGGCAACATTTAACTATGACCTTAGCAAGAGCTATTGAAACCCGCAGACCTCTCATTCGTGCTACAAACACAGGTATCTCCTCAGTGATTCATAGTAATGGAGAGGTTGAAACACTCTCTCCCATCAACAAATCTTGGTATGCTTTATTTCAAATTCCCTACTACACTAATCCTCAAAAAACACTTTTCATGAGTTGGGGATTTTATATAAACGAAATCTTTCTATTTCTTCTCAGTTGTTTTATGTTGATATTTGAATTTTTCTATAGAAAAAGAAAAAATCTTTAACACTTTTAAATTCCTATTTAAATGACGACTCAAAAAAGGTTTTGCTCATTGAGAGAAGAATCTTTTAACTGGATTTTTATCTCTAAAGTATCTATAGAAATAATTTCTCCACCTTGAAGCATTTGTTCAGAAACCTTTTTTTCATTAAGATGCACAATATCTGGATAATCCGTTTGAAACAAAACTCCATCGTCTTTAGGAATAAGAGTAAAAGCCTTATCAGGAACATTTTTATCAAAAATAGGGTTGTCTGGAGATTCAGAACCAAAAGACCTTGGACCATAAGCTAAAATCCGAGTTTCTCCTTGTTGGTACCCTTTCAAAAAATGAAGATGAACTTCTTTTGAAAAAGCCGATAAATGGATTGAAGTATCGTCTTCTATATAGGACAAACTTTTTTTTAAAATATCAGACCATATCTCTTCAGGAAATTTAATAAATAAAACTTCAAACTCACTATTTCCTAAAGAAAACTTTGAGCCTTCTTCTAAAATAGCTTTAACTTTTGGATTCCCATTAACATAAATTCCATTTTTAGAATTTTGATCAATCAACATAATTTTACCACTGGAATAAATTTCTATTTTTGCATGAGGATCAGAAACAAGATCATCCCTTAAAACAATATCCCCTGCTGTACGTCCAAAAAGCATATTATTCTTTAAAGCATAAACTTTCCCTTTTATAGGACCATTAAGAACTTTTACAACTGCTTTTCCCATCAAAAACCCCTTTTAAACAAAATCAACTCTCATCCTTTCACACATAAATCTTACTACTTCTATAAAACTACAAAAACTGCTTTTTTTATAAATCCTATTCAACATTGTGGATAACTCTGTGCATTCCTTATTCTATTTTATATACCTTAGTCTATATTCCAAGATATTTCTTGATCCAAAAAGAAAGTAAAAATTAAATTAAATTAGGATTCAAGGAGGAATCATATGAAAATTGAAAAAAAACAACTCAAGGAAATCGAGTTTTTATTTGATCAATCTACCAAAGGACTACATCTCTTATTTGATGATAATAAAAAACTTACGAATATTTTAAAAATCCCAACGGCTGAAAAACATTTTTTTAATACAGGCAACATTAAAAAAATACAATCTGTTTTCACAGGTCTTATTTCTAAAAAATCTTTTCAAGATAAAAAGAAATACTTAGATGAACTCAATTCAGAAAATTTTGAAATACTGGTAAGAACTTATTTTCATATTGTGGATAATACCATTTTATCAACCAGTAAAAGCATCCATTAAATTTTTACTGTTTCGTAATCTCTTCAATCTCTTTAATCACAAAACTAAAGAACTCAACATTTTGTTCCAGCTGAAAAAGATTTTCACTGATACGACCAACTAAATGATTTTCTTCCAAATCTAACAAAGCATAAGATGCATCCATAGCATTTCTAGAGCTCCTATTTTCATTAGTAACTACATTATTTTTCATAATTCTTTTATCTTTATTCCCTTTTTTATTACTTCTATTTTTCATCTTATATTCCTTATTTTATTTAAGTAAAATTAAATTATCTTACATTCTCAATTCTTTAAAAAATCATTTTAACATTACAAACTCTTGTTGCTTTACACCCTCTATAATTAGGCCTCCCTATCTATAAATCTCTGTAATAACCACAAGATAAATTCTCTAAATCAAATTGTCCCACTGTTCTACGCGATGAACCTGAAGACAATTTGGCTTTCATAACAGATGAAACGCTACTTCTTCTAGCTCCAGATGAAGAAGCGAATCTTTTTGAATCACCTCTAAGTGATTGTATACTCTCATGATCAGAATGGAATAAACCTGGAACATGACCCAACTCATGAATCATTAAACTAGGAAAATCAACCAACCCCCTAGGAACAGAAACTTCACGAGCTGCAATGCCTCTTGTGGGAGAAACCTCTCTTTTTAACAATTTTAAAAAACCTTTAAAGAAAGAGAGTAACTTTGCTTTAATCGACTCCATGAAAGTTAAATCTCTTGAACTAGATAGATTTCTCTTGGAAGATCTTTTTTGAGAAGCCACATAAACATCTTCATTGTAATTATCATCATAAAAAAACTTAAAATTACCAGTATTAACAATAATATCTGTATCCTTGATGTTTTCCTTATTACGTCTCACAATAGTCACAGCTTGGGTTTCTGATGGAGTATTCTGACTATGGTATTCATCAAAATGGCTCGTGAAGAAAAGCACATTATAACCATCTCTTTTTGGACCTGTTGAAAAGAGCTGATTCTTACCAACAATATTAAAAAGAGAATGGGCTTTTATTCCCTTTTGATCCAAATGCTCTTGCCAAACCAAATTCCAGTATTTCACGGCAGAAACAAAATTATGATAAGCCTCTGAAGGAACAGACTCATGAACGTAAAAAGGTATAGGAAATTGATCTTTTTTCCACCTAATAGGGTATCCAGTCAGAGGATCTATACTAAAAGTGCATGCATCAAAAGATGGACGATTAAAGAAAGAACCCCCTTGCTCAATAATGCAAGACGAAAGGGCAGTTACAAAAAAAAGAACAATGGCTAAATATTTCAGAGTTTCCTCCCTATTTTCTTTTTCGGAAAAAATAGAGATTTTTATTAGGAAGTAAGGATAAAAAGGAGTGCTATTTTACAGAGAATTTTTAACTTACATCATTTATAGACTTTGGTTTAGTTCATTAAGAATCTCTTAAAAAAAAACCTGAAATTTTTATAAAATTCAACCCTATTCTAAACAAAGAAAGCCTTTAATATAAAAATAAGAGTTTCACTTGTAAAGACCCTCTTTTCCTATTATTTTCAAGTTTATGCAAACAGATGAACTCGAAAAAATCATTCAAGAAAAAGGTTCCTCTATTTTGAAGCAAGCTAGACAATCTAGTTATCAAATCTTCAATAAAAACTGGTGGTATGGGAAAGTTCTATCTTGGACAATGAAAAGCAATGATTTTAAAACCAATCTGTTCCATTTTATTGATGTCCTACCCAGCCTTGAAACACCTGAACAAATTCTATCTCATCTCAATGAATACTTTAAAGATCAAGATTTAAAATACCTGACATCAGGTTTAGGAAGTTTAGCTCCTACCTTTATGGCAAAAACCATTAAAAAACAAGTGAACGAAATGGCTAAGATTTTTATTACAGGATCAACTATAAAAGAAGGTTTAAAAATAATTCCTAAAATAAGAAATAAAAATCAATGTTTCTCTTTTGACATTTTAGGGGAAGCCACTCTTTCTGAAAAAGAAGCTCTAAAGTATCAAGAATATTATTCAAATCTTATGGAAGAATTGATACAAACTCGGGACACTTGGAAACCAAATGATTTAATAGACACTGATCCAACGGGAAAAATCCCCTCTATCAATATCTCTATTAAAGTAAGTTCTCTTTGTCATTATATCAAAGAAGAAGCTTGGGAATTTACAAAAGAAGAAATGAAAAAAAAATTACGACCTTTATTTCAAAAAGCAGTGAAAAATTTTATTTTTATCAACTTGGATATGGAACAATACCGATATAAAACTCTCATCAAAGAGGTTTTCAAAGAACTCCTTTTAGAACCAAATTTTAAAAAATATCCTCATTTTGGGATTGTTGTTCAAGCTTATCTCAAAGAAAGTTTTTCAGATTTAAAAGACCTTATTGCGTTTTCAAAACAAAGAGGACAACCAATAACTATTCGTCTTGTGAAAGGAGCCTACTGGGATTCTGAAGTTTTAACAGCCAAACAACAAAATTGGCCTATTCCTGTTTATACAGTAAAAGAAGATACAGACGCTAATTTTGAGCAATGTTTAGAGTTCCTTTTTAAAAACAATGCTTTCATTAAAATGGCTGTTGGTTCTCACAATATAAGATCTATTTCTAAGGCCTTAGCTCTCCATCAATTCTATCCAAAAGCCAATCTTGAATTTCAAGTTCTTTATGGCGTGGGAGAAACTATCTCTCACCGACTTATAGAGGAAGGTTATAGAGTTCGTCTTTATTCAACCATTGGAAATCTTATACCTGGAATGTCTTACCTTGTTCGTCGTCTTTTAGAAAATACAGCGAACCAATCCTTTATCCTTGCAACTCTATCTCAAGATCAATCTGAAAAACAATTACTAAAAATTCCAACATTCTCTCAACCTCATACAGAAAATAAAAAACCTCTCAAAGATCATTTTGAAAACACTCCGCTTTTAGATTTTACAATCAAAGAAAATCGTGTTCTTTTTCAAAAGAATTTAGAGTTATGGAAAAATAAATTTCCAATAACCGTTCCTATCATCTTAAACGGCGAAGAGCATTCCTCCTCTCATTTATGGAAACGAAAAAATCCTTCAGACATTCAACAAATTGTGAGTTGCACCCATTTTGCCGATACAAAACAAGCTGAACAATCTGTGGAGATAGCCTCTGATTTCTTTGAACAATGGCAACACACTGATCCTAAAAAAAGAATTCAATATTTAAAAAATCTAGCTGTTTTAATGAAAAAAAAAGAATTTGAATTAGCAACTCTTCAAGTTTTTGAAGTTGGAAAAACTTGGTTGGAAGCCCATGCCGATGTTTGTGAAAGTATAGATTTTTGTAATTACTATGCTGATTCTTTTTTACAATTATCTTCCTCAAAAAAAACTTGTGAAATTTCTGGAGAAGAAAGTTTAGCTTTTTATCAAGCCATTGGCCCGACAGCTATTATAGCACCATGGAATTTTCCTTTAGCTATACTTACAGGTATGGTTGTTGCCCCTCTTGTTTGTGGAAATACAGTTCTTATAAAACCAGCAGAACAAAGTTCTTTGATAGCGTATGAATTAGCAAAACTTCTTTTACAAAGCGGGTTTCCAAAAGAAAGTTTTTCTTTTCTTCCTGGACAAGGAGAAAAAATAGGATCTTATTTAGTTAAACATCCAAAAATTCCTATTATTTCTTTTACTGGATCCTTTGAAGTTGGATCTCAAATCATTCAAGAAACAAAATCTATCTCCAAAAAACAAAAACATATTAAAAAAAATATTGTTGAAATGGGTGGGAAAAATGCCATTGTTGTAGATTTATCAGCAGATCTAGATGAAGCCATCTCGGGGATTCTAACTTCGGCTTTCTCCTTTCAAGGACAAAAATGTTCTGCCTGTAGCCGAGTTCTTATAATAGAAGAAATTTATGATAAATTTATAACCCGATTTATCCCTGCTGTAGAAAGTCTTATTATAGATAAATCTGAAAATCCAAAAACTTTTTTAGGTCCCGTTGTAGATGAATCATCTTATAAAAAAATCAAAAGTTTTCTCAAAACTCAAACCATTTCATCTCAAAAAATTTACGAATCTAAAAACTTAGAAGGAGGTTGGTTTATTCCTCCCATTGTTTTTTTGACAGATCAAGCGGACTGTCCTCTTATGCAAGAAGAGTTATTTGCACCCGTTTTAACTCTTTTTAAAGTTAAAAATTTTGAAGAGGCTATCAAACAAACCAATAACACTCGTTATGGATTAACGGCTGCCCTTTATTCTCGCCGACCTAGTCATATAGAAAAGTTTAAACAATGGGTAGAAGCAGGTAATATATACATCAACAGAAATTGCACAGGAGCCCTTGTCCAAAGACATCCTTTTGGAGGCTATAAAATGTCTGGCTTAGGAAGTAAAACTGGTGGTCCTGAATATCTCAAACAGTTTCTAAATCAAAAAATAACAACAGAAAATACGATGAGACGAGGCTTTGCACCAGAAATTTTCTCAAAAGATTTTTTAAAAGAAATTTAAATCAACTTAGAAAACAATTTTTATAAATTTTGAAAATCAATAATTTTTATAATCTAAAGCAACAGGTTTTTCACCCTTTACTTTGATGATGTGTTGATTTTTATTAAGATAATTCACATATTCCGAAGCACTCAAACTTTCCTCATTTAAACTTTGAGGCATTCTATCTACTTCTTCTGAAGAAATACTGGTGTGATAAGAACCATCTCCAGCAAGACTTCTACCACTTCCTATTTTTGACTGGTTGTAGAACAAAGAAGTAGAAAAAAGAGCTAATAAAGCCGCTGCAACCCAACCCATAGATTTATAAGATTTGGAATACACTTCTTTTGCTCCTGCAGATTTTCGCTCAAAAAAATCATTATGAAATTTTTTTCTTTCAAAATAATTTTCTAAAAAAACGATAGAAGACTCTCCTTCCTTTAAATCACTAAACACTTGGTCTGACTCTTCTTTAAGAGTGTCTTTTTCTCTTCGCAAAAATGGAATAACTTTTCCGAATGTTTTTTCTGAACTCTCTTTTAAAAAGAGTTTTTGTCTTTTTATATCTAATCCTTTTGTTTTTAAATAAGAAGATAAATCTATAACATTAGAAGATGAAGCTCCAAACTCCTCATGACTAATAGATGAATTCTCTACCTCACCTTTTGCTGTTGGTTTATTTTTTAACAAATATTCTTTTTTCTTAAGATACTTCCGAATACTAATTATTTTACTATTGCCTTTTTTATCTTTCATTGTTTCATCCTTGAAAATTTTTAATTCATAAAATACCTAGAAATTATCCCTCTATCTTAAAAAAAAATCACAAAAACTGTAATAATCTAGACATCTGTCTATTCTAATTATCGGCTTTTTTGGAAAACAACTTAATAATTTCATTGATTATAAATGTAAAAATTTTTAAGATTGAATCTGTATGAAAAATCTCTCTTTTCTACTGCTTATTTTTTCATTATCTCCAATAAGCTATAGTAAAATCTCAAAAAAGGAAAAAAACACGGCTATAGTGAACAAAAAAAATACAGTAGAAATTAAAGAAAACATTCGGTTACATCCAAAAACTTTAAAAAAACTCAAAAAGTTTTTAGACATTCTAAACAAAAAACCTATTCTCTCAAAAGAATATGTAAAATCTATAACTTTCTTAGAGAGTCATGTTTATAATAATGCCCACTCTAATACTTTAGAACTTCTAGCTAATACTTATAAAAAGAATGGAGACCATCTCAATCAAATTAAAGTTCTAACTCTATTGGTTACTGACTACCCTAAAAACACTAGATTCCATTACAAACTAGGAGTGGCTTACAAAGAATTGTTTTTAAAAAATCTAAAGAAAGAAAATAAAGAAAAATCTATTGATTATCTTAGTGATTCCATAAAAATCAATCGCAAATATGAAGTTGCTTATATAGAGCTTCTACCACTTTTATTAAATAAAGACTCTCATACAAAAGATTCTTTATCACTTGTTATAGAAATGATTCGTTACTTTAAAAAACCAGAATATTATATCTATCTTTGTGAAGCTTATTTTGATAACAAATACCTTAAACAAAGCCAAAAGACTTGTAAAAAGGCAATGAAAAAGAATCCAGAAGATTCAAAAAGTCAGATTTTATATGTTCTCTCACAAGAAGCTTCTCAAAATAGACACAAAACAGTTGCTAAAATTGCCAATCAGTATAAACAATCTTTCTATATACAATTTAAAGCAGGTCTCTTTTTTATAGAAACCAATCCTGTTTTGGCCACTCTCTACTTTAATCAAGCTCTCAAAATGAACCCTGAATCTTTAAAACTGTTACAAATTATGTCCAAATTTCTCTTTAAACAAGGTCAATTTAAAAAATCTTACAACCATTTTTTAAAAGCTTGTATTCTCAGTAAAGGGACTTTTCTGCTAGAATTTCAAAAAGCCGCATCTCAAGTGGTTCATAAAGCTGAAAAACTTGAACCTCTTTTCAAAAATGGTATTAAAAAATGTTTTAATTCTTTAAAGCCCAGAAAAACTTAAGAAGCTTTTCTAACAACACGAAGTGGCTTATATGGAATGACTTCCTTATCCGACGAACTCTGTTGCCTAACTTTTTTCAAGCTAAGATCATACTTATCTAATTTCCTATAAAGAGTGGCTCTACCAATTTTTAAAATCCTAGCGGCTTTGACAGCGTTTCCTTTAACGTTATTAATAACTCTTTTAATAATTTCCATTTCTATTTCTTCTAAAGAAAAAATGGAACGATATCCTAAAGGGAGAGAAACAATCTTCTTTGAAATATCTTCTTCTTGAACATATTGTTCTATATCTTCAAAAGTAGCCCATTCATCTTCTGTATAAGTCATAAAATCATATTGATTTTCTAACGCTATATCTTTGACCTTACTAACTTCCTCTTTATCATTAGTAACAAAAATAATTTTAGATACTTTTGATTTTTTTCCATTCATAGAATCACCCATATTATATCTATCGGAAAAATTCAAAAAAACTTTGAGCTTTTAACTGTTTTTATTAGATCTAGACTTGAATTTAACTTGCATTTTTGTGATGAGCTGGATAGCCATCTTCTCGTGAGCTCTACACATTTTCAACTCATCAAAAACCTTATCGTACAAATGAGGAGTAAGGGAAACGGTCTCCAATTCCATTTGATAGTCCAACTTATTAGATCTTATAGTCTCTAATTCTTTGGTTTGTTGTTTAAAAAGCTTATTGATTTTTTGAATAGGAGCGATATCTAACCAGTCCTTTTTCCCTTTATACCAAGTTAATTTCTTTTTAAATCTCAATCTATTTTTAGCCAAGATAAACTCTGGATGCTCTGATTCTTGAATATCTAAAATATTCTTAATCTTGTTCAGATTCACCATTTCCTCTTCCTCCATAACCGATTCATAGTTGTTCGGTTTATTGTTAGAATGAGGTGTGACTAACTTGTCAAAATTTTGTTCTTCAAAAAAAACATTGTCCCCTATGTGAATCAAATTCTACTCCTGTTATTGAATAATCAAGACTTTACATAAATTTGCTTTATTTGTCAAATTTGGTGTCCTTTTTCCATTGTATAGTGAGTTATAGAAGATTTTTTTCACCACAAAATAAAACTCTTAAATAAAGATTTGAAAATTTTTCTAGTTTATTGAATAATCCAAGAAGTAGTTATGTCAAAGCAAAGTGTAAATAGTTATGGAATTTTTATTGGCTTTATAGTCGGTTCTCTTATTGGCCTTCTTTTTAATCACCTAAAACCCCATAGTTTATTTGGTCCTATTGCAGAAACCATCACTAACAATGTTTTCTACCCTATAGGAAATGCTTTCTTACAAGCCCTTTTTATGATCATTGTCCCTCTTGTTTTTAGCTCTTTAATTGTTGGAATTTCTGATTTAGGAAACCCAAAAAGCATAGGACGGCTTAGTAGGAGGCTTTTCTCCTTTTACGCTTGTAGCACCATTATTGCCATTGTTATAGGCCAATTTTTCATGATTTCATTAAATCCAGGTAAAAATGTAAAACAAGAAACGGCTCAGGAAATAGCCTTAACTATGCAAGATAAAATGTCTTCCATGAAAGAAAAAAGTTCCATGGTAGGAGATTCTCTTTGGCCAGGCATTGTTACAAAAATTATCCCTAGAAATATTATTGAGCAATTTGGAGAAAACAATATGTTAGCTGTCATATTCGTTTCTCTACTTTTTGGACTTGCTCTCCTTTATCTCCCCTCAAGCTCTTCAAAAAATTCTTTCATTGAATTTATGTCCACCTTATCTGATATCTCTATTTTCATCATTGGATGGATTATGAAACTCGCTCCTTACGCCGTCGCTTCTCTTTTAGCCATTGCTGTTTCTGAATTTGGATTGGAACTCATGAAAAGCATGCTCTTTTATATTATAGTAATGATACTAGGAATGTTATCTCATCTACTTATAACATATAGTGCTTTCTTAAAATTTTTAATTCGCATCCCTATAAGGGAATTCTATAAAAGAATGATTCCTATTTTTACAACTGCTTTTAGCACAAGTTCCAGTAGTGCTACAATGCCCGTTACCATGAATACTTTGGAGAAGAAATTTGGTGTTCCTAGAAGTATTGTCAATTTTAGTGTGCCTATTGGAACTGTTGTAAATATGGATGGAACCGCTCTGTTTGAAGTTGCAGCAACTATTTTTATAGCACAAATTTTTGGGATTGACCTTACCCTTACCAATTATTTACTTCTTATAGCTGTTGTATTCATTACCTCTGTAGGTATTGCTGGAGTGCCTGGTGGATCACTTCCTATTTTAATGTCTGCCATTGTTATTTTAGGCATTCCTCCTGAAGGTATTGCTGTTATTTTAGGCGTGGATCGTCTTTTAGATATGGGAAGGACAACTGTCAATGTAACAGGAGATTCCATTGCTACTCTCTATTTGGCAAAAAAAGAAAACATTAATATTAGTGAAAATATCAAAAACATCCCTCTTTAAATTTCTCCTTTTTTTTATTGTCCCATCCTTTCATTGTTTTGGCCGATTGCCTCTATCTGATACCCCTTATTTCAAACAAAAAGTCACGGACAAATTAGAATTGATTTTCAACGAAGATTACAAAGAGTATTCTCTAATGCTCCATCAATACATCCAATCTTTAAACAAAGAACTTGAACATGTTTTTCCTCTATCAACTTATTATAGAAAAAACTCCATTGTATTTGTCTCACCTAGAAAGCAAATCTCTAATGGAGTAACATCTATCTATCCCTTACCTTCTATTTTTATCTATTCCTCACCCGCTACAGTTATGGATTCCTCTTCTATATTCCATTGGAGTTTAGATAGTTTAATACATGAAATGACACATTTATATCAAATCAATTCACAAACCAAACACTCTTATTGGCTCTCTTATCTTTTTCCTCCTACCTCTTGGTTTATCTATCCAAATATTTTTTTACACAATCTTATCTTAGAAGGAAATGCTGTCCTTCACGAATCCATTTACGGTTCTGGTGGAAGACTATTTAGTGGTTGGATGAGAGCCCTTGTTTTTGCCCAAATTAAATCAGGGCTCAGTTTAAGAAGACTTATTAACAAATACAATGACTCTTTTTCCAGCTTAGAAAAATACATCCATGGTGGCTATTTTTATTCTTATCTTTATTCCAAATATCCTCTCACAGAATTAAACAAATTGTTTTATCTTAATAGTCAAAACATCTATTTTAATATAGGAACCTACACCATAAATCGTTCTTTTAAAAAATCTTTAAACATGGATTTTTATTCTGCCATAGAAAACTATAAAAAGGATTATAGACCACAAGCCATCCAACAAAAAACTTCCAAAGAAAAAGCTTTAGTGACTAGTGAATCTTTTTCCTCTTTAAATAGTAATGATAAAAGTATTTTTTTTCTTATCACTAATCTTAAATCCCCTCCTTCTGTAGTTGTTTTAGATAAAAAAACTCAAAACATATCACTCACTAAAAAAGATCTACCTTTAGGGAAACTTTTCTTAATAGATAACATTTATCATTCAGCAAATAGAGGTCAAACAAGTACAACAACAGAAAAATTTACTCTTTTTAAGGAAGGTTACAAACCTGTAAAAAAATATCTGTCTCAGTATGTGATGGACATCTCTCAAGGTAAGGTGTTGAGTCTAGATACAAAACAATCTTTAGATCAAATAAGACTTCTTGTAAATGGTAAATTTTATGACAACACTCATTCTTCAGCCATTATGGATCAAACTGAAAATATTTATTATTTTAAAAATGAAGGTCCAAAGAGAATCCTTTACAAAAACAAAACTCCCATCTGGAGTTATAAAGGTTACTATGGCTTTCCAGTAGAAGCGGATAAAAAAGGCATGTATTTCATTGCAGCCACACGATATGGTTCTAGTTTATTTCTTTATTCAAAAGGAGAGGTCTTTCGTCTTTCAAAATCAGATACTATCATAGCGGCTCGTAAAGTGAACCATACCCATTTCTTAGTATCAGAAATCACTTCTAAAAATTATGAATATAAAATTATAAAAGTCATCCGAAAAAAAGAAAAACCTTATCTCTATAAATATGCTTTTAAAAAGAAAAAAATAAACATGCAAAACATAAAGAGAGAAGATCACTCACCAAGTTCTTATTCTTATCTTAAGAGTTTGAGACTTTCAAACCCATTCTTTTCAATAGGCTTTTCTAAAAATCTACTCCTAACGACAAATCTTACTTTTACAGATCCCTTAAATTATAATAGTTTCACCTTAAATGCCTCTAAACACGAATTTTCAAAACGATTTTCCGCGTCTTATTCTAATCAAAAATATAGATTCTTTTTTCAAATCACACCCTCTTATCAAAAAGGAATACTTTCCCTGAAATATGGTACAGAAACTATAAATACACTAAAGTATCTTCATTTTTTAAAAGAAAAGACCTCTATGAAAAGTGGCCTCTTGGTCAATCTCTAGACATGAATGTTCAACGAAAAAAGATACCTTATCAAGACAGAACAGTTCAATTTAAACTAAGATACCCTATTTATAAAACAAACCGATTGCACTTTTCATTTGTAAAAAGAGTCACTTTAGGTCAAAAACAATTTCATTCTAATAAAAAATGGGTCCATTACCTAAATCACTATGGAAGTTTAAATTTAAGTTATGATAAAAGATACTTTCAAGCTTTTTCTTCACACCAGAAAATAAACTTAAGAACAAACTATGATGTTATCCATATTCAAAAAGATACATCCAATTACAAAACTTACTTAACCGGTGGGTCTCATTTTCTTTTTAGTCAGAATCTCGGAAAAGAATTCTTTTTCTCTACAATGGGATCTATCAGAAGAGGTTTATGGAATAGAAAGGCGAGAAGAATTTTTAATAATGAAACTGAAAGTTTCCTTTTTAATTTCCATAGCTTCAAGCAAACTGTACAAAATTTTAATCAAATCCATTTCAACATTCAAAAAGTTTTAAATCAATCTTTATACCCTATTTATATTCCTTTTGCCTTAAGCCGTTGGGCTCCTTTTACAGGTGTCTCTTTTGTTTCTTTTAATGATAAGACATCCTCTGAAGGAGATGATCATTATCTTCTTAACACTTATGTTGGAGGAATTTTTGAACTGATAGCTAATTATAAAGCCAACGTCTATTTCTCTATCTCACTAGGATATGTTTGGAAATGGGAAAACCGATTTAGAGAAAGCAAACCTCAACTTCATGGTGAAGTTTATTTAACAACACAATTATAAGGACTGTAGTTTTTTCTCTAACTGTTCTAACCGCCTTAGAATAGTTTTCCTATACTCCCCTCCTTTGTCTCTCTTCAAAAAATCTTGTAAAACTTTTTTAGCTAAAAAGTATTCACCCATGGCACCATACTGTTGAGCAGCAAGACCATAAAGCCATTGAGGCCCTCCATGATCTGCTGATTTTATAAGCAATTCAGCTGCTCTTTTTTTATCTTTCAACTCTACAAGATAATGATAACCTGCACTAAAGTGCAGTCTCCACTCTTTAGGAAATCTCTTTACTCCCTTATCATAAATCCTCTTAGCCCCTTCTTTATCTCCCATAATAACACTCATAATAGAACCACCTACTTCATAAGGTTTCAAAAATCTAGGAGCAAGTTCTGTCAAAGCATCCACCATTTTATAAGACCAACCTTTTTCACATTGGTATTTTCTTTGACCATCATAAATAGGAATACCCTTTTCTGTATTGCAAAAATCAATATCTTGAATAAGTCTTAACCATAATAAATCTGCATAAATCTCTGAAAAACCAAAAGAAAAATGCATTATAAGCTTTGGAGGAGCAAAATAAATAGGCTTTTCTAATTTAGAAAGAACTGGTTTTGAAACCATAGTTATCCCTATATAAGAAAATAACATCCATAATTTCATTCACTTTCCCAACTTTCTCATAAAATATATTAAATTATGGATGGTAAAACCATGAGAATTTCTAAATTATAAAAAATAATCTATAGTTTCATTCAATTCTCCAATAGTTTGCGTATTTTTTTACTTTTCTGTAAAATAATGAATAATGGGTATTTTAAAAAAACAATCCTTAAAAAATAGCATGGGTTTTAGTTTAATAGAACTTCTAACCACTGTATCAATCATTGGTATTATATCAACCATTGGTATCAGGTCTTATATGTCTCAAATCAATAAGGCTCGTACGGCAGAAGCAAAACATTCGCTCAGTAGTTTGTATAAAGGAGAAAAACAATTCAAACTAGAATGGGGCACTTACCATGAAAACCTCGCAATTCTAGGAGTTATTCCTGAAGAAGAATTCTTCTATGATCTAGGCTTTCACCCTGAAAGCCCTTTGAGTATTACAGATGGAAGACTTGAGGATTGGCCTGATCACTCTGTATTAACTCATAAAGAATGTACAAATTGGAAACAAATTTGTGATGGATCTTGTGCAGATAGAGTGCCTGTTTATTTTGACCGTAAATACTTTCGTTGCAGTGTAACTGGAGATTATTCTATCTCAACTATTGGTGGGAGTGGTACCACAGAAAAAGGAACAAGTTACTCCAGTTTTGAAGCAACTGAAAGTGAATTTAAAGGAATCGCTACAGCTAAAATTCAAGGCAAAAATGACATATGGTCTATCAATCACGAAAAAAAAATTATTCACGAAACAGATGGAACGGAATAGAAACTCACTCTTATCATTCATCCTCTTTTATAGTTTCTAATTTACGATAAGGTAATCGTCTATAAACAACAGGATTAAAAACAATAGATAAAATACTAAATAAAACCAAAATAGAAAAGATTTTAGAATCAATATATTGTTTAGCTAAACCAAGATCAGCCACTATCAAATCAAAAGTCCCTCTAGAATTAAGAACTAAACCTACCTTAAGGGCATCCATTTTATTAAATCCAGCAAATTTAGCTCCTATCCAAGAGCTAAAAATTTTACTTCCATAACCAACACCAAATAAAACACCTATAAATAAAACATTTTCAAAAGAATCTGTTTTAATTAAAAGACCTAAATAAGCAAAAAAGATAGGTGTCAAAAAATGTTTTGTAATAGATTCTAAGGTATGAGAAAGAGAATCAAAAAAGTTGGTTCCTATAATATCTTTGTTTAAAAGCATTCCTCCAAAAAAGGCACCTATAACAAAGTGAAATCCTAAAGCTTCAGAGGCTGTACTAAAAAGCAAAACAAACAAAACTCCCAAGCCAAAAATAGCTTCTTCCCCAAGAGCATCCACAAGAGTTGAAAAAAGTTTTTGTGTTCTTTGAATATGATGCAGTTCAGATCGCAAAAATTTATTAACCAATACGACAATAAAACAAAATATACACATTAAAAAAGCTTTAGTCACAATCAACTGAAAATAATCTATCAAACTGTAGGATTCTCCTACATCCAAGGATATTCCTAAAACAAAAAGACAGATGATCTCTACAACAACAGAAGTCCCCATTACAGCATTACCTAAACGAGTTCCGTTAATTTTTAAGTTACTTAAAAAACTTAAAGCAACAGGTATAGAAGTAATAGAAAAACAAAGACCTATTATAATAGAGCTTATAAATGGCAACTCAAAATAAAATCCAAAAAACAATCCACAAGAGAAAGGCCCTATAAAAGCAATAAAACCGGAAAGGAGCATTCTATTTTTAAGAGACTTCATAAAGTCTTTGAAATCAATTTCTAACCCTGCTGCAAATATAAGAAGGAAAATAGCAAGATCAACGATACCTGTAAGACTTTGAGAAGGTCTGATAAAATCAAAAATAGCAGGTCCTAGAATAAATCCAGCTAAAATCTCACCTATAATAGCAAAATAACCTAAAGCCTGAAACAAACGACCTAAAAGACGAGAGGCTGTAAGAAGAATAAGTAAACTTGTAATCAAATGCATAAATTTTTTCCTTATTAATAAAAAATTTTGAAGAAACTACAAATCAAAGGCTACAAAAATTAGAAATCTTTCCAACTTTTTTTATTATTTTATCTTTTCCTTGTATTGTTTTTTTATTACCTTTTAGCAATAAAGAAGGAGAACCTTGAATATGAAATCCATTATAAAATTCACTCGGAGAACCTACATAAACCTCATAACCTGCTTTGAAAGACTTTAATTTTTTATTTATAGATGCTTGGTTAAAACCAATAACAAAAAAACCTATGGTCTGAGGAGAAGGTTTTTTCTTTTTACAAAAAGTCTCTAGTTCTAAAAGAACAGAGTCAC
Source organism: Bdellovibrionales bacterium (assembly GCA_963692945.1). Lineage (GTDB taxonomy): Bacteria > Bdellovibrionota > Bdellovibrionia > Bdellovibrionales > UBA1609 > JACOND01. The sequence continues at coordinate 639,870 of OY843585.1, read as the reverse complement.
AAGAATGACAATTTTGATCCAAAAGTAACCAATGCTTTTCTGATACCTTTGAGAGATCCAGTTCTTTTTTTGTTTTCAAATTGTAAATTCCATAACTTAAATGGGAAAATAAAAATAATGAAAGAAAAAATATTTTGTAGATTTTTGAATATCGCACTCCAAACTCCTCTATATAAAAAAATCTAACAAATAAAAATAAAAAAAACAATGAATTTATTTTTTTCATGACTCAAAGATACTTCTGTCATACAAAAAAATAAAGGCATAAATTATGAATATTGATAAAGTTACAGTGGGTTTAGTTATCTATAAAGAGAAAGAAGAACTACAATCTGTACTCTCTGATTTAAAAAACCAAAACGCTTATCAAAGTATAGGGGAAGTTTTAATTGTTCAAAATAGTAACTGCGAACAAACTTTTAATGTCGCTCAATCCTTTCTAAATCAACTCCCTTTAAAAATTTTCACAAATCAACCTAATAATATAGGACAATCTAGGTCGCTTATTGTGAAAAAATCTCAATACCCTTTAATTGCTTTTACAGATGGAGATTGCCGCCTCCCTAAAAATTGGCTCAAAAACCTTCTAAACCATTGGCAGTCTCATCTTTTAGAACATAAGGTTGCCTTAGCAGGTCCAAATCGATTACCTGAAAATGACTGGTGGCAAAAAATGGTCAACTTAAGTCTAAGTCTCCCTATAGGACATGCTTGGTCTCCTCAATCTTGGATACCTCCCCACCCAGTTCCTACTTATCATATACCTACAACCAATGGTCTTTTTCTTAGGGAACACATTTTAAAAGCTGGCAACTTTTCTAAAAGCAATCACAATAATGTTGGAGAAGACTTAGATCTAGGGTTACGATTAAAAAAGTTTGGAACACTTTATTTACTTCCAACTCCTATTGTTGAAAACAACTACGCAACATCTTATTTTGAGACTTTAAAAAGGCTATTTCAGTTTGGTCAAGCAAGAACTAAATACAAAAATTTGTTATCTTTTCTCACTCTTTTATTCCTTCCTCTCCTTTTAACAACTTGCATTTTAAGCCACTTTGAACCTCTTTTTTTAATAGGACCTACCCTTTACCTATTTATACTTTTCTTAGGTAGTGTCTATGTTTATTTTAAACATAAAAATCCATTTTCCTTTTTACTATCTTTTTTTTGGTTCGTACAACATTTCTCATATTCTTTAGGAGCTCTATTCCATCTTTTACAAAGGTTTTTCTCCTACAAAAAAAGAATAAATAGTCAAAAAATCACTCATCCTAAATAATAACTTGGAAAAAATTCAACAAAATGCTTAAATTATAAGATATGATAAAATTTTTTAAATCTCTAAAGAAAATCTATCCCATTCACTTACTGCTATTTTTTATTGTTGTATTAGCTTGTGACCAACTCTTAAAATACATTCTTTCTTCTACCCTTGAAAATACACAGACTTCCTCTTTTCTTGGTTTTTATCTAGAACCTTTCACCAACTCTCATTGGATCTTTGGTTTTCAACTAGGAATGCCTATTTTATCTTTTGTTATCTTTTCAGGTTTATTTTGTATCCTTATTTACCTCTACATTTTATTTATTTATTACTTTCCTAATTTAAACCTCTTAACCCTATCTCTGACTCTCTTATTTGCTGGTGTGACAAGTAATCTTATAGACCGAATCAGAAATGGTTATGTTTTTGATTTTATTACTTACAAATGGGGATCCAATATAAGTTTCCACTTTAATAGCTCCGATATTTTACAAACCTTCGCATGGTGTTTACTGATCTATATAATCATTTCAAATAGGAAAATAATATGGCCTTATATAGAACAAAGAAAAACTTTATTGATAATGAAAAAACAACAATTAGAATTTATTTTTTATTTCATTATTACAGCTACATACGTCTCCACTTTTTTTATTTTACTCAACCATCAATTTTTAAATCAATTGCAAAAAATAGAACTCTCAAATCAAAAAATGTTATTTATTAAACTTTTTCTTGATTACTCCTTAATTGTTCTTATTGCACTTATTGTCCCTCTCATTGGATTATCTCTTTATTTTTCAAATAAAGTTTATGGACCTATTTATGCTTTTAATAAATATGTCAAAGATCTATTAGATGGCAAAAATCCTAAAGATTTAAAATTGAGAAAGAACGATACACTCAAAAAAGAACTAGAATCTTTATCTATAGATATTAAAAATAAAATTAAATAGTTTATTTTATAGATGAATACAAGTTATAAAGAATCAAAGTAATCTTTAATTTTAGATAGAGATAAAAATAAAGAAGATAACATAAGAGCATGATTTATTTTTCCTTCTTTAGATAAACACTCTAACTCTTCAAAAGATAAAACCTTTAACTCTAATTCTTCAAAAGGTTCTAATTGCGGTTCTTGAGTTTTAAGACAGTCAAAAGCCATATATATATAAAGTTTATTTGTTTGAAACGCTGGATTGGGATAAATACACATTATCTCTTCCCATTGATTAGACTTGTAACCTGTTTCTTCTAATAACTCTCTTTGACCTGAAACTTTAGGATCTTTATCTTTAGAATCAAAAGAACCTCCAGGAAATTCTAAAAACCAGTCTTGAGTTCCTTGACGATACTGTTTAACCATAATGATTTCTTTCTGAGCCGTTAAAGGTAAAACATGTATCCAATTAGGAAAGTTCATAACGTAATAAGCAGGCATGATTTTACCATTTCTTAACTGACATTCTTGACGGTTTAAACTAAAAATAGATGTGGAGTAAATTTTTTCTTCATTTAAAATAGTCCATTTTTTTTTCATAAATCTATCTCATTACCTATCTCATTACCTATCTCAAGGTAAAGACAGTAATTTTACATAATAAGGATAGCGAGTAAGACCACGATCTTTATATACTTTCATACTATCATAATTTTTAATTTTATAATTACCAAAAGCCATTCCACCTAAAGCCGATAAATTATAAGGGTCCTTTTTAATTAATTCTTCCCAGTGTTTTAGAGCAAGATTCCATTTTCCTCTCCGTTCAAAAAACCTCGCTTTTAGAATATAAGGAAGTTTATAAGAAGATTTTTGTATTTTATTTAAAAAAACTTCTGCTTCTAAAAAAGATTCTTTCTTCATTAAATTATAAGCAAAAACAGATAGGATAAGATCATCTTTTGGATTTTGATTTTTAGATTTTTCTACATATTGGAGTCCTCTTTCATTAGACCCTATTTTTATATTACAAAAACCATAAAGAGCTGTTAATAAATAATTTTCCGTATTCATTTTAAAAAGTTTTTCACAGTAACGAAAAAGAAGAGACCAGTTGAGAGTATCAACAGGTATTAAACTATTATAACTATACTCTCTATAAAAATCATGATCCCAATCTAAAATATTTTTTACTAACTCCTCAATCTTGGTTAGATTGTTTTCTTCAATATACAAATAAGCCAATAATAATGTTAGCTCTTGATAATATTCTGGAGAAAGTTGTAAATTATTTTTTATAAAACTTTTAATTTGATTCTTTTCTATACCCATTTTTAAAAGGCTAAAATTCTTTAGATAAAAAATAAGCCCTCTTTCATAACCTTTTGAGATCATTTCATTTGTTTTATTTAGAACGGATTGATGGTCTTCCTGCAACCATTTTAGTAAAGTCAAATTGATAAAACCAATATCTTGATTTTCACCCTTTACTTTTAAGAAAAAATTTTCAGCTACAGAGTAAGATCTCTCAAAAAAAGCAATCAAACCTTTTATTAAAAAAACATGCGAAGGAGATAATGATGATTCTATTTCCCTTAAAAGAATCTCCGCTTGCTCTGTTTTTCTTTGTTGCATCAAAAGATTTAATAAAATTTTCTTCTCTTCTATACCTAAAATATTTTGCTTAGAACCTCTTTCAAATATTTCAAAAGATTGCAAATAATTTCCTGAATTGTAAAAGTGGACTCCTTCTTTTTTTACTTTTTCTAATAATTTCTTTTTCTCCTTATACGGATAAATAAATTCATTAAAAAAAATAAATCCAACAACAAATAAAGAAAACACAATAATAGCTTGCCAAAACCTTCTCATAACTGATTTTACTTTTTTACGAGTCATTCGCTCACTCTCTTTGATAGTCTGATATTTGGAAGAATCTGTTTGTTTCTTAGGAATCTTTTCTTCTATCAATTTAAAATCAGCATCTTCTACTTGAGATAAATCTTCTCCTTTTTTATTGAGAGGTTCTGTAAGAGTTTGTGTATCCTTTAAAAGTTTTTTAACTGTCTTTCTTGTAACCGTAGAAAATTTTCCACTCAGATTCATAACAAGATTAGTCATGTGATTTTCTACACTCATAGACTGAACAAGATCTACAAATTCAGAGTGATCTCTAATATATAAAGCCACAGAAAAAGGCTCCACAATCTCATCATTGATGGATAACATCCCATCCTCAATCAAACTCTCAATTTCCTTTTTATTATAAGGACCTAAGATATGACCTGAAGAACGAATAAGATATTTTTTAACAGATTCAGACATTATCTCTATAGTAAAAAGTAAAATCCACTTTTGTCACTAATAAGTCTTAATGTTTAAAATGTCTTTGACCTGTTAAAACCATATTTACACTTAAGTCTTGAGATTTTTTGATAATTTCTTCATCTTTCAAAGAACCTCCTGGTTGAATGATCCACTTTATACCTGCATGAAATGCCAACTCTACAGAATCAGGAAAAGGAAAAAAGGCGTCACTTGCTAACACAATGTGTTCTTTCTTATTCAAATGAAACTTCTTAGCTCTCTCAATAGATGAACGGACAGCATCTACTCTATTCACCTGCCCCATACCTAAACCTAAAGTCTGTTTATCTTTAACAATGGCTATAGCATTACTATTTAAATGGGCACAAACTTTCCAAGCAAATAGTAAATCCTCTTTAATTTTTGGTGTAGGTTTTTCTCCTATGATTTTCCAATCCTGATTCCATTCTAAAGTAAGATGATCTCTATCTTGAACTAAAATTCCTCCTATAATCTCCTTAAATGTCTGTTTTTCAAACTTAAAATTCTTCATATCTGACCATTTTAACAATCTTAAATTCTTCTTAGATTTTAAAATCTCTAAGGCCTCTTGAGAAAAATCTGGAGCAATGACACCTTCAAGAAAAAAATGGATTATTTTCTCTGCTGTTTTTTTATCTATAGGACAATTAACAGCCAAAACACCACCGAAAACACTCATTGGATCAGCCTCTAAAGCTCTACTTACAGACAATAAGACATCTGCCCCACAAGCCACCCCACAAGGATTGTTATGTTTAATCGCTACACAACAAGGTTCCTGAAACTCAATAAGACTAGATATGCCATTTGAAAAATCTAAAAGATTATTAAAAGAAAGTTCTTTGCCTTGTAAAATTTTAGACTGATGTAAGCCACGATGATTCCTTTTTTTATACCAAGTCGCTTTTTGATGAGGGTTTTCTCCATACCTTAAGGTTTTAAAATAATCTGATTCTAAAACAAAATTTTTAGACTTATTTTGTAATCTTTTAGCTATGAGAGCATTGTAGTCAGATAAATGTTCAAAAACTTTTGCTGAAAACTTTTTTCTTTCTTCTAAAGTTGTTCCTTCTTTAACTGTCTCATAATCTTCAGGAGAACAAAGAGTCGTTATTGTAAAAAAGTTTTTAGCAGAAGCACGCAAAAGACTAGGCCCTCCAATATCAATCCACTCTACCAACTCTTTATCTTCACTCGTTTCTTGATGACTCTCAAAAGGATATAAATTACAAACAACCAAATCAAAAGGTTCTAAATTATGTTCTCTTAAAATCTTTTGATCCTCTTCTTCCCACTCTCTAGCCAACAAAGGCATATGAATATAAGGATGTAAAGTTTTCACCCTTCCTGAAAGAACCTCAGGAAAACCAGTTTGCTCTGTTACATCTACAACATGCAATTGATGAGATTTTAAAAATTTAGAAGTCCCTCCAGTAGAAACAACTCTCATTCCCTTTTCCATCAATGGCTTTAAAAATTCAACTAAACCTGTTTTATCAGATACGGTTACCAATGCGTTTTTATACATATCATTCCTTTCTCTAACGAATATAAACTCTTCCTACTCGCTCCCCTAATCTCACCAAAAATTCATAAGCTATAGTTCCTACTTTTTGGGATTGATCTTCTATAGATAAAAAAGACTCCCCTTGTTGACCAAAAATAACAACCTCTTCCCCTAAAAAAATGGAATCAGATTCTTTTCCTGTAAAACAATCTGTAACATCTACCATAAAAAAATCCATACAAACAGCTCCAACAATTGGAACTCTTTGTCCTCTAAACAAAATTTCTCTTTGAGAGTTAAAACTTCTAAAAAATCCATCCCCATAACCTAAAGAAATCGTAACAAGGGTTGAAGGTCTTTGTGCCACCCAAGAGCCAGAATAAGAAACTTTATCCCCCTTATTGAGTTTATGTACATTGACCACATAACTTTTTAAGCAAGAAATAGGTTCTAAAAACAATTCTCTCCATTTTTGTTCCATAGATTTGTCGGTCAAATAAATTTCAGGTTTAATTCCATACAAACCTATCCCTGGACGAACACCTATAGAAGAAAATTTTTCAACCAACCCACTAACATAAATAGAACATAAGGCCGATGTATTAAAAATATGTAAAAAAGTAGAAGGAAAAACAGATTGTAAAGTTTGCATCTGTTTGATTTGCTGATGAGAAAAACTATTTGTATCTGTTAGTTCTTCACCAGAAACGAGTTGGGTACATAAAGCCTCCAACTGAATATGCGGATTTTTATCTAAAAATTTTTTTATTCTTTCCGCTTCAGACAAAGGAAATCCTAATCTAGAAAAACCTGTATTAAATTTTAAGTGTATTTTTATTTTTTTCCTTTTTTCCAGATGCTTTAAGTCCACCCAGTTATTTACAACAAGAGTAATATTGTTATCAACAGCCCAAGATAAACTCTCTTCACTTAACAAAGGACCAAAAACTAAAATATCGAAAGGCTCTTTGATAAACTCTCTAAGTTGCAAGGCCTCTGGAATATCAATAACACCAACTTGTTTAACTCCTTTTTCTAAAAGAGCCTGAGTGATAGGAATAACACCATGCCCATAAGCTTGATCTTTAACCATAGAACAAAAAAAGGTCTCATTAGAACACATCTTCTTTAAAAGATCATAGTTACTCTTTAATTTATTGAGATCAATTTCTAAGATGGATCGTGGAAAAGAATAGTCTTTATAAGTCCGATTCATCTCAAAGAGATACCTTGGAAGATTCCTCTATTTTTTCACCTTTTTTCAAAGGATAAAAAGATTTTCCCTTTTTATTTGTAGTCATTTTGAGAAAACAACTTAATGGCAAAGTAATGACCACCTCTAAACCTTTTTGTTGAGGAGAGTTTAAAAACTCAACAGTTCCATCATTAGAAGTAACAAGAGAGTGCACTAAATTTAATCCAACACCTAACTGAGATTTAGTTGAATAATACAACTGAAAAGCTTTATTATACTCTTCTTCTAAAAGTCCAACTCCTCCATCTTTGATACTAAAAATAAACTGTCCATCCTCTTCTTTGGAAGAAATAATAATATTTTGTGTCTCATAAGCACCCATAGATTCAACGGCATTTAAAAGCAGCTCATGCAAAATAGTCCTCATAAAACTTTCAAAACCAAAAACTTTCACATTGCTTTCCAGCTTCTCTACAACTTCAAGACCAGTGTATTTAAACTTTAATTTTTTAACCTCTTCTTGCAATAAACTTTGAAAGGTTTGAGACTGAGAATTCCTATCAAAAACCTCTTGGTTTTTTTGAAAAGATCGAATCTGTTCACTTCTATTATTGTAAAAATACAAAAAAGGATTTTTTATATTTTGACTCCAAGAAGGTGGCTCTCCTGTTTTTGCAAAATAAATAAAAAAAGACTTTAAATAATTATAAGCTGAAAAAAGAGGAGAGACTGTGAAAATTAAACCCATAAAAATAAGCAGAAAAACACCTAAACAAAACAAACTCCATTTTAAAGACCAAGAATTAAAAACAAATAAGGGTTGAAAAAAATAGGTTTTAGTTACTAAAAAAGCATCCTTGTCTTTCCATTTCTGAATGTAAGTTATGTCTGTCCTGTTTTTACTTTTAGAAGTTTTTAAAAACCATTTCTGTTTGTTACGACTATAATAAAAGTCTTGAATGGATTCTCTAATTGAAGACTGTTTCGGTAAAATTTTAAATAAATGTTGAACCTCGTTATGAAAAAACAATCGTCCTTGACCATTTACAAGAAATACTTTTTCATTTTTTGAATTTTCCTCAGAAAAAAGAGAATCCACTTGAAAAAAATAATTATCTCTTAACACCACGACTAGATGATTTGATTTTTTTAGAGGAGGAAAACGTTTTCCATCTAAAATAATTACATTCATTTTATCTTTTTTATTGAAAGAAAAAGTATCAAATTGAAAAGAATCTTTAGATAATCTCTCAATACCTTTTACAAAATAGACCAACTTTTCTTGGTTGGAAGTCAAACTTTTTTTAAATGGAGAATCCTCACCATCCCAAAAATACTTCTTTGTAATTTTATTTTGAGAACCATTTACAACCATTAGAGCAAATAGAGGACTTACATCTTTTATCTTTTGCTCTTCAAAAACTTGTTGCACCTTTTTCTCTAAAAATAAAAGTTTAGCATCTAAAGATTTAAAATAAAAAATCTGTTCTTGTTTGAGATTATTTTTTATAGATTTTTCCTGAGTTTGAGATTCATAGGATTGTATAAAATAAACTCCCCACACACAAATAACCAACAAAGGAAAAAAAACGGAAATGAAAAGCGATGACCAAAATTTAAATTTCATAATTACCCTGTTTAATTAAAAAAAGAAAAAGACTAAGAACTCAAGAAAGAAAAATATTTAGCACTTATTGTCAACTTTTTTCCTTAAAGCAAATCAATCCACCCGAACAGCAGCCCAACCACTTCCAGGCTCTCCAAAATTAGTTAATTGCCCTTTATAACAACGGGCCACCAATTGCTGTATTTGATCTCTATAAACAAAAACTCTAAAATCCATTTTCCACTCTTCCCCCTTGGAATCCGTCCAAATAGAAGGAGGAATATACTCTTGAAATAGAAAAGAACCCTCGCAAAGAAATTCATACTTTTTACGAGTTAGACCGGAACCTCTATAAGCCATTTTTCCACCATGACCCGTTGTGGACTTAAAAAAATACTTTTTCCTGTTTTTCCAAATCTCCTCTTTTTCCTGTTCTTGATTGGCCTGTACAAAGTAAGAAGGGATAAGGTGTTTTTCTATAGATTTCAATAAAGGCCATTTTTCGGTTTCAAGAAACCAAAAACAAAGACGTTTTTTATCGGACAATAAAAAATACTCTCTAGGATGAGGACTTATACAACACTTATTTGTTTCATAAACTTTTAAAAGATGGGGATGTCTGTTAAAATAAAAATCTGTACTCCTATTATAAATAAAATCCACTTTTTCCAAATTAGAATTCACTAAAAAACCTTCCTCATTGATTTTAAGAGAAGAACTGTCACAAATTTCTAAAAACCAACCCATAGATTTAAAAAAATCTTTATACATAAGAAATTCTATAAACATTTTTTGTTCCAAAGGTTTTTCATCAATAAGAATCACTTTTTGAGGTTTTTTTATATTTTGAAACCCGTTCATAGAGCTATAGACATTCCATTCTTGTTCAAAAGAGTTTTTTAGACTTTCTAAAGACTGAAGATGATTTAATTTATGAAATTGATATAAAGAATTCACAAGTAAAAAACCTGAAGCATTTGTATTCACTTCAATAAGACGAGGAAGCCCCTTGGAATCTATATGAAAGTCATAGGCCATTAAAACAGCATTTTTCTGGGATTCACGATGGATAAAGTTTGGAGCTTCTTTAAAAAGATATTCAAGATATTTGGAATCTTGCTTCAAAGAAAACAGAGATTTTACTACCGATTTCATAGACTGAAAAGCTTCAGAAGGTAAGGAAATAACCTCTGAAAATAAAGGAGGCACCCAATTTGCTTCATCTAAAAAAGCCTTTGTAGAAGGATAATTTTGTACTAAAGTTTTTCTATATTTTGAAAAATCCATAAATATAATTCTTTTTACCATAAAATTTTTTAGAGAGCATTGATCTTAAAAGAAAAACCATTTACTTTAAATCAATGAAAATCTCTTCTTGGAATGTCAATGGAATCCGTTCCTCTTTCTACAAAGGACTGGAAGACTTTGTTAAAAAAGAAAAGCCAGACATCCTTTGTCTCCAAGAAACAAAAGCTCATAAAGAACAGCTAGATGAGGAGATTAAAAATCTGGGAAATTACCCTTTTAAATACTGGTCTTCTTGTGGAAGAAAAAAAGGCTATTCAGGAACAGCCACTTTCAGCCAAATTCCTTTCTTAGATACTAGAGGTTTAGGAATTAAAAAATATGATTGGGAGGGAAGAATCATTGTCTCTGAATTTGATTCTTTTTTCTTACTCAATATTTACTTTCCAAATGGAGCTCTAACCTTAGAGCGTCATTTATTTAAACAAGAGTTTTTAAAACGAATCGTTGTCTTTCTAAAAAAGTTACAAAAAGACACAAAAAAAGAACTTATTATTGTAGGTGATTACAATGTGGCACATCTAGATATTGATGTTCACTCTCCAAAAACATTACAAAAAACAAGCGGCTTCCTTCCAGAAGAAAGAAAATGGTTTTCCCATTTTTTAAAGGAAGGATATGTAGATGTCTTTAGATACTTTTACCCAAACCAAAAAGAGGCTTACACTTGGTGGTCTCATCGTGAAAACGCTCGCAGAAACAATAGAGGTTGGAGAATAGATCACATTTGTGTCACTCCAAAACTCAAATCAAATCTCAAAGGTATTAAAATACATCAAGACCAACTAGGCTCTGATCATTGCCCTATCACTCTTGAATTGAAAAATTAAATCGTCAAAGGCATCGGCCATAAAAACAGATAGATATACGCAAAATAAATTATAAGAAATAAAGCGGAAACCTTTTTAGATATCCCTTTAAAAGTCGCCAATACAAACCATAGAAACAAGCTGATAGCGAACATAAAAAAATAATCTGTATAGAGGTTAGAAGAAACAGGCAAGGGTTGAAACAATCCTGCAGAACCTACAATAAATAAGGTATTAAAAATATTAGACCCTATAATATTTCCTAAAACCATTCCTCCTTCTTTTTTCAAAGCCGCAAAAATAGAAGTCACTAACTCTGGTAAACTTGTTCCTAAAGCTAAGACAAAAAAACCAATAAATGTCTCAGATAAACCTAATGTCATCCCTATTTCCATAGAATTATCAACCATCAAATGAGACCCTATAAAGAGACAAATAAAACCTAAAATCAAATCTCTTAAGGAGGTAAAAAGCCCCAGAGACTCTTGAGGAGAACTCTCTAAAACTTGTTCTTGCTTCCGATTTTTAAATAAAAAACAAATGTAAAATACAAAAACAAGCAAAGAAAAAAAACAATCAGCGACACTTAAAAAACCATCATAAGATAGAAAACCTAAGAAAACTAAAAAACCTAATAAGCAAGGTAAATCAAATTTTATAATTTGCGAATCCACCCGTCGCAATGGACAAATAAGACCAACAAAACCTAAAACTAATAAAATATTAATAGTATTTGAACCTATCACATTAGATAGGGCTACATCAGAGGCTCCTTTATGGGCTGCAATCAAAGTGACAAACCATTCCGCTGAAGAAGTTACAAAACCAAGCACAACTATACTTAAAAAAAGCGGTTTTATACGAAGAATTTGAGATAAGGCTAGAAGAGAACGAACCAGAGAATGACTTCCAAAAATGAGGAGACTAAGTCCTAAAAAAAATAATAAATATAAAATCATTTAAAAATAAAACCTTTAATACAAAGAGTCGTAATTCTCAAAAAATAACAAATAAAGAGACCTTTGAAAAATAAATTCTAGATATCTTCTAAATCTATTTTATATATTATTGTTTTATTTATTAAAAATCTTAAATACAAATTTTTAATACCTATATTAGTTGTTTGTTTATTATATTTTCATCATTTTTTGGAAAATAACTCGTCTTAAGAATGGTTTTTCCATAATAATTGTTTTTTTTTAAGCACTTGATCATGATTTCTATAATTTATCTTATAGAGGCTTGTTTATTTCTTATTTTTATTTAGTAATGTCATAGGAATTGTAGAAAGGAGTTATTTATGACAAAGAAAAATCACCCCATTCATAAAAATGTATTAAAAAGACTGACTACAAAAAAAGCCATAGAACTTTATGAAAAACTGATTGAAAAAAAAGCGGAAGTCCAAAACAGACCACAAGCCTCTAAACAAGCTTTATCCATGTTAGGTAATGAAAAAGGAGGAGATCAGGCCGATCAAGTCAACCGACTTCAAGAAGAATCTCAATACACCAAACGTATTCAAAGAGATCAAAGACGATTACAGCAAATTGCTATAGCTCTTGCTAAAATGGAATCTGGTGAATATGGATTATGTGAAATCACAAAAGAACCTATAGAAATGAAGCGTCTTTACTCTATGCCTTGGACAACTCTAAGCATTGAAGGTGCTGAAGAAAAAGAAAATGAATCTCAATTTAAGCATGCTTACTAACTGAAAAATTCATAAAATCAAACCCGATAAGTAATAAATCAACCGAGCGGATACATTGCCACACCATTCCTCAATAGTAAGAGGACTCATCCCTTTCTCACCACAAGAGGCTTCTACAACATCAAAACCAACAATTTTTTTATTTTGTTTTTCTAGTTCTTTCAATAAAAATAAAACTTGATTAAAAGATAAACCTCCAGGGACAGGAGTTCCTGTTCCCATAGAAGACTCCAAAGATAAGCCATCTATATCTAAAGACACATAAACTTGAGAAGGTAACAAAGATACTATTTCTTTACATAAATCAGACCAATTTTCACCAGAAAAAAGACGAGAGTATAAATCCTCATCATAATAACAAGTGATACGAGAGTCTTTTTTTACAAGTTCATATTCTTCTTGTGAAAAATCTCTAATACCAACCTGTATTAATTTTCTAGGAGATAGTTCTTGATTGATTGCGTTATACATTACAGAACCATGTGAATGTTTAAATCCTTGATAAGAGACATTTAGATCAGGGTGAGCATCAATATGAAGAACTCCATAATCACCTTTATATTTTTCCCCCATGAATTTTAATATTCCTTCACTTACAGAATGATCTCCTCCAACAACAACAGGGATTTTACCTTTTAAACAAACCTCTTCAGTCCTTTTATAAACCCAATCTATCATTTGCTCACACAGTTTATTAACCTTCTCTAATACTGCTTTTTCTTCAAGATTGAACACCTTACCTTCCACCCAATCATCTATAATCTTTTTAGATAGTAAAAGAGTTTGTTTATTTAAATCTTTAATCAAAGAATCTTCTGCTTGAAAATGAATCAAGTGATTATGAGATTTTAGCTTATCTTTTTGAAAAAAATCTAATTGAGAAGAAGCTCTACGAATCAATTCAGGACCTTCACTAGCCCCAGACCCATAAGACACTGTCGCTTCCCAAGGAACAGGGATAATAATAATTTGAGCCTGAGTCAAAGAGGTCTTTTTACCAAATGCTAAGGAAACATGTTTTTTCATAAATCCTTTTTTTTAAAATAACCTGTTGAGAGAAGATCTAATATGTTATAAAAATCAAGTCAAACAAAAGGCTAAAAAATGTTATTTACAAAACAAAATCATCTTCTTAAAAGTCTTATAAAATACTCCTTTTTTATCTTATTAGCCTTTATTTTGCTCTCTCGTGCCTGCACAACAAATACCCCTTCCATTCAAATTAAAAAATCTGAAACTTTTTACAACAATTTAACTGGAGTTCCTGAAAACCTCCATCCTATAAAAAGCACTGATAGTTATTCGGGTGCTATACAACGTCATGTTGTAGAAACTCTCCTAGTAAGAAACTTAGACACCTACCAATGGGAACCCTCTTTAGCTAGAAAATGGCATATTAGTCCTAATAAAAAAGAGTTCACTTTTTATCTCCACAAAGATTTAAAATGGTCTGATGGAAAACCTTTAACAAGCTCTGATGTGAAGTTTAGTTTTGATGCTTATAAAAACCCAAAATATGGAGGCATAAGTTACATATCTTATTATGAAAATTTACATTCTGCAAAAATCATTGATGATCACACAATCACTTTTAAAGCAAAAAATATTTACTTTGGAAATTTTCAAACTATTGCAGGAATGGGCATTATACCTCAACACATTTATCAAGATCCAAAATTAAAACTTTCAAAAACGGTTATTGGTTCTGGTCCTTACAAAATTGAACATAATATCAAAGGTAAAATTCTTATTTTAAGAAAGAATCCTTTCTGGCAAGGTAATAGACCCTCTAATAAAAACAAATGGAACTTTAAGACTATTGTTTTTCGCTTCATTCAGTCAGAAACAAATGCACTTCTTCGCCTACAAAGAGGAGATATAGATTACACACGAATGGGTCCTGAATCTTACATTCAAAAAACAAATAAAAAACCTTGGGGAATTACAATTCAAAAAATCAAAACACCTATAAAAAAACCAAAAGGGTTTGATTATATAGGCTTCAATTTAACCAAACCCCTTTTTCAAGATAAAAAAGTAAGAAAAGCCTTAGCCCATTTAATGAATAGAAAACTTATGAATTCAAAATTCTTTTTTAACCTTAATAATCTAGCAACTGGACCTTGGAGTTTTAAAAGTGACTTTGCTAATCCTAATGTAAAAGCAATAAACTTTAACCCTAAAAAAGCACAACAACTTTTAAAATCAGCAAATTGGAGAGACAAAAATAAGGATGGTATTTTAGAAAAGACTATCAATGGTCAAAATTTTGATTTTAAATTTACCATCATTTATAGTGCTCAAAGTAGGGAAAAACTTTTAACTCTTTACCAAGAAGATTTAAAAAAAGTAGGCATAAAACTTAATTTAAAAATCTTAGATTGGACTTCTTTTTTAAGACTACTAGATGATAAAAACTTTGATGCCGTTATGTTAGGTTGGGGAGGAGGAGCTATTGATTTAGATCCTAAACAAATTTGGCATTCTAGTAGTGCCTCTAAAGGAGGATCTAATTTTATCGGTTACTCTAACCCTAAAGTAGATGCTTTGATTGATAAAGGTCGTCAACAATTGAATCGGAACAAACGTATTAAAACTTTTCAAAAAGTCTATCGCTTGATTGCAGAAGATGTTCCCTATATTTTTATGTTCAATTCCTCTTATACTTTTTATGGAGTCAATAAAAGAATTTATAGACCAAAAGACTCTTTCAATTACAGAATTGGTGAGATGTATTGGGATTTAAAAACAAAGTAAAGTATTCATTATGTTAAAATATATTTTAAAAAGACTTCTTTTAATTTTACCAACCCTCTTTGGTATTACTACTGTTTGTTTTGTAATACTTATAACCTCCCCAGGAGGACCTATTGAACAAAAAATAGTACAGATGAGATTTGCAGGAGTTGGCGATGCAAACTCCTCTCAATCTAATAATAGTAGTAATGCAAATAACTACGGCATACCTGAAGACCTCTTAAACGAACTTAAAAAACAATATGGCTTTGATAAACCTATCCCCATTCAATATTTAATATGGCTTAAAAACATATTCACTTTAGATTTTGGATACAGTTATTTTAATGATGAACCTGTTATTGATATTATTTTAGAAAAAATACCTATCAGCCTACAGTTTGGAGTCACTTCTTTAATTTTGACTTATCTGGTTTGTATTATTTTAGGTATTATGATGGCTGTTCGTAAGGATACCAAATTTGACTTAACATCTTCTGTAGTGATCATTGTTCTTTATTCTATTCCTCCACTTATGTTGGGTATTTTATTAAAAACATTTTTAGCAGGAGGTTCTTATTTAGAATGGTTTCCTTTAGGTGATATGTTTTCAGATACCTATTTTGAAAAAGGATTCTTTGGAAAAATACTAGATCGTATTCATCATTTTATTCTTCCACTTTTATGCTATATGATCACATCTTTTACCATTTTGACTCAATTTATGAAAAACTCTCTGCTTGAAGAAATCAGTACAGACTATGTCAGAACCGCTCGCGCTAAAGGTCTGTCTGAAAAAACAATTATCTACAAACATGCTTTACGTAATGCTCTTGTCCCCATTGCTACAAGTTTAGGAAATATTTTTAGTGTCTTTTTAACAGGTTCTCTTATTATTGAAAAGATTTTCAACATAAATGGAATAGGTTTATTGGCTTTTGAATCCACTCTATCTAGAGATTACAATGTCATTATGGCTCTTATTTTTATACAATCTGTTATATTTTTATTTGGTCGGCTTTTTAGTGATATTGTTTATGCTATTATTGATCCAAGGATAGATTTCTCATGATAGAAAAAATAACAAAAAACCCCTTAACTTTAAAACGATGGAGAATATTCAAATCTCGTAAAATAAGTTGGGTGGCTTCATGGGTCTTTCTCTTTTTTATTTGTGTCAGTTTGTCAGCAGAATTATTGGCAAATAATAAACCAATTATTCTTTTTTATCAGGGTTCTCTCTTTTTTCCTATTTTCAAAGAATACCACCCAACAGATTTAGGGATTCAAAATCAAAATGTGCTTAATTATAAAAAACTTTCTTTATCTGATAAAGATTTCAGCCTCTGGCCTCCTATAACTTGGAATCCTTATGAAAGTAATTTAGAAGTCAAACGGTTTCCAAGCCCCCCTTCTCTAGATAATCTTTTAGGAACAGATGATAGAGGAAGAGATGTTTTTTCAAGGCTTATCTATGGTTACCGTTACAGTATGTCATTTGCCTTTTGTGTTTGGTTACTTTCCTATCTTACTGGGACACTGCTAGGTGCTTTAATGGGATACTTTGGTGGTCTCATAGACCTTATAGGACAAAGAGTAGTAGAAATTGTAGAATCTCTTCCCAGTTTAGTTATTTTAATAACTATAACAACTGTTTTTGGAAGAAGTCTTACTTTTATAATTATTTTCTTTTCCATACTCTCTTGGGTCACTATCTCTTTTTATATGCGAGCCGAATTTTTACGATTGAGAAAAAGAAATTTCGTAGAAGCCAGTCGTGCTCAAGGGCAAAGTCATATAGGTATTATTTTTAAACATATCTTACCTAACGCTATGAATCCTATCATTACCTTTTCTCCTTTTACACTTGCAGGACTTATTGGTTCTTTAGTTATATTAGACTATTTAGGTTTTGGATTGATTCCTCCTACTCCAAGTTGGGGTGAACTCTTATCTCAATCAGAAAAATACATTACAACAGCTTGGTGGCTCGCTGTTTATCCATCCTTAGCTCTTTTTTCAACACTCCTATCTCTGACATTTATAGGAAATGGAATTCGGGATGCTTTTGATCCTAAACAAATTGAAAATTAAAAATCTAAGAAGATACTATAGTATCTTCTTTTTCTTCCTCTATATGATCTGGATAAACACTAAGTAACTCTTTAAACATTTTCCTAAACAAATTCGTTTTCCCAAAGATAACAAATAAAGAAGTTGTAATAATAGAAATAAAAATAATATAAAAAATAACATCTTGTATAAATCCCCCTTCAGAATAACCTTTTTGCAAAGGTAAGGTGGCTAACACAGCACAAGCTAAACCTCTAGGTCCCATACCAACTGAAATAAGAGCATCAAAAAACGTAAATTCTTTTGTAGAAAAAACAATACGAACCACTACATAACGAGTTACATATATAATAAATGTTAGTAACAAAGCCCACAAGAAAACATCTAAAGAGGAGATTTTCATAATCATACCCAAATAAAGAAAAAAGAAAGTTTTCAATAAAAAAGAAATAGCTTGTAGTAGAGACATTTCATTTTCTGTAACTGGTGTTAAATTAAATAAAAAACTTAGATATCTAGGTATAAGATTTAAATTAGCAAGAGTAAAACCAAATGCTAGAATACCAATAGGACCATTTAAAGAAAATATCTCTATAGCCCCATAAGTGAGGAGAGACCAAGCCTCTGTTGCAAAAGGCATATCAAATAACTTTAAAAACAATTTTCTTAAAAAAGCCCAGAAAAGAGCAGAACCAACACCTAAACCAACAGATAAGAAAGGTTTTGCTCCCATTCCAAATAATAAAGTGGATGCATTGTAATTCTTACTTAAAACACTTTCTAAAACAGCTAAAAAAGCAATAATGGCCAGTACATCTGTAAATGCTGATTCTAAAGATAAAAGCGTTTTTGTTCTTTCTTTTAAATCTAAAGGTTTGATCAAAGGAAAAACAATAGCAGAAGAAGTACTACCAATACCTAGACCCACAAGCAAAGCGGTAGAAAAAGAGAAGAAAAAACCTAGTATAAAAGTTGTCAAAGCAGCAATAAGTAAAAAAGATAAAATAGAGAGAATTAAGGCTGGTAAACTGGAACGCGCTAATGAACTTGCATTCAGATTCAAACCCCCTTCATAGAGAATAATAATTAAAGTAACTGTTGCTAAAACAGTACCAACTTTACCTAAATCTCCCAGTTGAATAATATTCAATCCCGATGGACCAGCAATAAAACCTATGATGATAAGAATTAAAAGATCAGGAATTTTTGTTCTTACAAAAACCCATTGTAAAAAATGTCCAAGAAAAAAGAGACTGGCTAAACCAAGAATGATTTTTTCCACAAAAAAACTTCCTCTTTTATAATAAAACTATAACTAAAAGGTTATAAGATCACTTAAGGTAAGTATAATGGGAAAGATTATTCTCAAATTTTTCAAGCAGGAATCCAGCCTCTTGTCGTGATATATTTCCTCTCATAACACTAGCCTCTGTCGTCTTATGCATTTTACCTAAAAGATCTTTACGATGATATTCAACATAATCTAAAACTTCTGAAATGGAATCTCCCTCTACAAGATGCTCAATAGTGTATTTATGACCTTCTTCTATTTTAATATGAACAACATCTGTATCTCCAAACAAATTATGAAGATCCCCCAATATCTCTTGGTAAGCTCCAGTTAGAAAAACACCCATGAGATAAATATCATTAGGTTTTAATTTATGAACTGGTAAATGAGATTCAACATTCCAAGTTTTATAATCTATAATTTTTGATATACGACCATCTGAATCACATGTAAGATCTACCAACTGAGCTCTTTGTGTAGGCTCCTCTTTTAAACGATGTATAGGTAGAACAGGAAAAATATAAGATAGAGCCCAAGAATCAGGCAAACTTTGAAACACAGAAAAGTTACAAAAATAAATATCTGTTGATTGTTGTTTTAAAATTTCATAAATTTCTTCATAATCTGACTTTGATTCTATGATTTTCTTTAACTCATAAATAGATTTCCAATAAATCTTTTCAGACCGATCAAGCTCTTCTAAAGAAAGAACTCCATGAACAAAAAGCTGAAACATTTCTTTTCGCTTTTCAACCAAATCGTTAAAAGTTTCATTGTAAGAAATGTCTGGAATAGCCTTATAAATATCATACATCTCTTTAAGAAAATAATGACTTTCTTTATTTATAAAAATCTTTTCTTCTTCATTAAAACTACTACTATCTAGCACATTAAAAACTAATAAAGAACTTTGAGCGAGAAGATATCGCCCCGATTCAGATATAATATGAGGATGATCTATTCCTTTTTCCTTACAAATAGATTGTATCCCAAAAACAATATCATTAACATATTCTTGAACATCATAATTGATAGAACTTCTAGCCTCTCCTGAACCATCATAGTCAATTCCTAAACCTCCACCAACATCTACATATTTAATAGAACATCCCATAGATGTTAACTCATAGAGAATCCGTGCTGTCTCTTTAATAGCAGATTTAATAGGTTGAATAGAAGGTATTTGAGAACCTATATGAAAATGAATAAGATCAACACAATCTAAAAATTTTTCTTTCTTTAAAAGTTTTATAGAAGATACCAGTTCAGAAGAAGTTAAGCCAAATTTAGAATTACAACCTGAACTTTCCCCCCATAAACCTTCGGACTGCGTATTCAGCTTCAACCGAAAACCTATCTTTGGTCTCACATTTAATTCTTTAGAAAGTTCTAATATAATATTTAACTCCTTCTCCCTTTCCACAACTAAAAAAATATTTTTTCCAGCCTTCTGAGAAATAAGAGCAAGTTCTACATAACTTCTATCTTTAAAACCATTACAAATGATTAAAGATTCAGGGTTATGCATAAGGGCTAAAGCAATTAACAATTCTGGTTTACTTCCTGCCTCTAGACCAAAATGATACTGATAACCACATGAAACTATATGCTCAACGATATGTCGCTGTTGATTCACTTTGATAGGAAAAACTCCATAATACTTTCCACGGTATTCTTGTTCTTTTATAGCCTGATCAAAACATTGATAAATTTTTTTCATTTGAGATTCTATAATATCTGGAAATCTCAGCAAAAGAGGCATTCGTGTATGCCTTTCTTTTAATTCATTAATGGTTTCAAAAAGATCAATAGAACAAAGTTCATCACCCTTTGGATGAACTTGAATATTTCCTTTTTCATTGATACTAAAATAAGGTTTCCCCCAAAAAGGAATACCATATAAGTCCGTGCTATTTTGAGTCGTCCATTCTTTATGAGCCATTTTTTCTCTCCAAAATTTTTATTGTTTTATTAAAAAAAAGAAAATTATACAATTAAATTTATAATTTTTCCTGGCTTATAGATACATTTTTTTATCTTTTTATTTTCAAGTGCCTTTTGAACTCCAGAAAGTTCAAGAGATTTTTGCAAAGCCTCTTCTTCCGTTGCCGAATGAGATAAATTTAAAACCCCTCTCAATTTACCATTGACTTGCACACCCATAGAACAGACATCGGAAATGGTTTTTGATTCATCATATTCTGGCCATTTTGCGAGAGAAACAAATCCTTCTCCACCTAAGTATTGCCATATCTCCTCTGAAATATGGGGAGCAAAAGGCATAAGAAGTTGAGAAATAGTTTTTATCAATGCTTCGTTTTTGAGATTTTCTTTATAAATTTCATTCACTAAAATCATTAAGGCACTAATAGCGGTATTAAAATGTAAAGATTCAATATCTTTTGTTACTTTTTTAATTGTGCTGTGTAACTTTTTTTCTACCTCCTCACTTAAAGGATCTTGTTTCCCTTTAGAGTCTTGAGAAAGTCTCCATATTCTCTCCAAAAAACGACGACTTCCTAAAATTCCTTGAGAAGACCAAGGTTTATCTTTATCAAAAGGACCTAGAAAACATATATAAACTCTAACAGAATCAGCACCATATTCCTCCCTGATTTGATCTGGACTCACTCCATTCCCTCGTGATTTAGACATACGATGACCATCTTTTCCAAGAATAACTCCTTGATGGACTAATTTTTGGAAAGGTTCTTTATGAGATACTAAACCTTCATCATACAAAACTTTTTGCCAAAAACGAGAGTAAAGGAGATGCCCTACGCTGTGTTCTGCTCCTCCCAAATAAAGATCAACTGGCATCCAATATTTTTGAGCTTCAAAATCAAAAACTTTTTTATCATTATGAGGATCAAGATAACGAAGAAAATACCATGAAGAGGCTGCAGAACCTGGCATAGTGTCTGTTTCTCTTTTGCCTACACTCTTCCCTTCTTTATTTTTATAATTCACAAAACTTTGAATACGAGCGAGAGGAGGTTCTCCTTTTTCTGAAGGTTCATAATCTGCTGTTGGAGGAAGTTCCACAGGTAACTCTTTATCGGGAACAACTTCTATCCCCTGTTTTGTATGAATAACAGGAAAAGGTTCTCCCCAATATCTTTGCCTAGAAAAAAGCCAATCCCTCAATTTGTATTGTGTTTCCCCCGACCTAATTTTTTCTTTTCAAGATAACTAATAATAGAAGCAATAGCTTCTTTATTTTTTAATCCATCAATACTAAAATCTTTATAAGAAGAATGAATATGTAATCCATCCTCTATATAAGGGAGTTCCTTACATTCAATCACTTTTTGGATAGGTAGTTTAAACTTCTCAGCAAATTCAAAATCTCTTTCATCATGAGCAGGAACGGCCATAACACTTCCTGTTCCATAATCCATTAACACATAATCAGAGACCCAAACTGGAAGAGATTCATTGGTGATAGGATGTTTTACATAAGCTCCTGTAAAAACTCCTGTTTTATCTTGATTGGCTTTACGATCCACTTCACTTTTTCTAAGACATTGTTCTCTGTAATCTAGGACTTCTTTTTTTTGTTCCGAACTTATTATCTCCAGTAAGAGAGGATGCTCTGGAGCAAGCACAACATAAGTTACACCAAATAATGTATCTGGACGAGTTGTGAAAACTTGAATACTATTATTTTTTTTTGAAACAAAATAAAAATCAATCAAAGCTCCTACACTCTTACCAATCCAGTTTTTTTGAGCCTGTTTGGTTCTCTCTGGCCAATCTATCTCCCCTAAATCTTTTAGAAGCCTTTCACTGTATTCTGTGATTTTAAGCATCCATTGTTTCATAGGTTTACGAACGATATCATGACCTCCTCTTTCACTTTTGCCATCAATGACTTCTTCATTGGCAAGAACGGTACGAAGAGACGGACACCAATTCACAGGAACTTCTTTTTGATAGGCCAACTTTCTTTTAAATAAAATTTTAAAAATAAACTGTGTCCATTTGTAATACTTTGAATCACAAGTTGAAACTTCTCTTTGCCAATCAAAACTATAACCAAAAGATTTTAATTGACGACGAAAATTATCAATAGCCTTTTTTGTAGTTTTTTCAGGGTGGATACCTGTTTGAATAGCATATTGTTCTGCTGGAAGACCAAAAGCATCATAACCCATTGGATGAAGAACATTAAAACCTCTAGTTCTTTTGTAACGAGCTATCACATCCATAGGAGTACAAGGGGCAAGATGTCCGATATGAAGCCCCTCACCTGAAGGATAGGGAAACATAGTTAAAGCATAAAATTTAGAACGAGTTTTATCTATTTTACAATAAAAAATTTTTTCTTCTTGCCATTTTATTTGCCATTTTTTATCTATTTCCTTATGAGAGTAGGTCATTTTTTATATTTATCTTTTTTTAAGATAACTGTCCACCATTATCAAAAACCTATTTGCCTATTTTATAGGAAAATAACTTTTCTTTTATTGATAAATAAATATTCAAAGACTAGAATACCTATATATGAATAAAGCCAGATATATACCAGGACTTATTTATTTTGTTGTCAGCTTTATTTTATTGATAGCAAAATTCTTAGCTTACAAAATAACTTCTTCAGAAGCTATTTTTTCTGATGCTATGGAAAGCATTGTAAATGTTGTTGCCTCTGGTTTGATTTTTTACACACTTCATAAAAACCGAAAACCAGACCCTCATTTTCCCTATGGAACAGGTAAATTAGAATACATCTCTTCTACTACAGAAGGAGGACTTTTAGCCTTTGCAGCTTTGGCCATTATTTTTGAATCCGTCCCTAATCTCATCAATCCAAAACCCATTTTTGAATTAAATTCGGGAATTTTTATCATCACCATTACAGGTGTAGTGAATTTATTCCTTGGTTTATTTTTAAAATATCAATCTAAAAAATTAAACTCTGTTGCTCTCAATATGAGTGGAACACATATACTTTCCGATGTTCTAACAACTGTAGGAGTTATTCTGGGTTTATTTATTGTGAAATCAACGGGTTTATTTTTTATAGATTCCCTCATTGCTTTAGCTATTGCTGGTTTTATAGGTTATCTAAGTATAAAACATATTCGCTCTTCTATTGGAGAAATGTTAGATAAAGAAGATTTAAAATTGCTCAAAAAATTAGAAACTATTTTCAATACAATAAAACGAGAAGGGTTTATTCAAATCCATCAAGTTAAAGTTATACGATCAGGTGAATTTCATCATATAGATGCTCATTTTGTTATTCCTGAATTTTGGGATGTTACAAAAATACATGAAGAGATAAATAATTTGGAAGAAAAAATAAATAACCTTTATGACAAAAAAGCAGAACTAGGCGTTCATTTAGACCCCTGTAGAAGAGCGTATTGTAAACATTGTGATGTCCTCTATTGTAAAATACGAAAAGAAGATTTTGTGAAAAAACTACCAGCTTCTATAGAGCAAATGCGTTCTCCTATAGAACCAAAATCATTTATGAAACAAGTTGATTAGTTTGTTTGTATTTAGATTGAGATAACCTTTAAATCACTGGCTATCTTTAAAGGAGCTTTTGTTTTAGAAATCACTTCTTCCTTTTTTACATCGGGAGCCACTTCTTTTAAAACAAAACCTTGAGAGGTGACATCAATAACTGCCAAATCTGTTACAATACGATTTACACATTGAAGACCTGTAAGAGGTAAAGTGCATTTTTCCAAAAGTTTAGAATTTCCTTTTTTATCTGTGTGTTGCATAGCCACAATAACTTTTTTGGCTCCTGCCACTAAATCCATAGCTCCTCCCATACCTTTAACCATTTTTCCCGGAACCATCCAATTGGCTATAGATCCTGTTTGATCCACTTGTAAAGCTCCTAAAACACTTAAATCCACATGAGAGCCTCGAATCATTGCAAAACTCTCTGCCGAAGAAAAGAAAGAAGCCCCTTTAACGGTTGTCACTGTTTGTTTCCCTGCATTGATAAGATCAGCATCTTCCTTTCCTTTTAAAGGAAAAGAACCAAGCCCTAATAAGCCATTTTCACTTTGCATAAGAACCTTTTTTTCAGAAGAAATATAATTTCCAACAAGAGTTGGAATTCCTATTCCTAAGTTCACCACAAAACCAGATTCAACTTCTTGAGCAATTCTTTGAGCAATTTGATAACGATCCATTTTTAAGATTCCCTGACCGTTCTTTGTTCTATTCTTTTTTCGTAATTTTTCCCTTCAAAAATCCTTTGCACAAAAACACCCGGTGTATGTATTTGATCTGGCTCTAACCCACCAGGCTCGATCAACTCTTCCACTTCAGCAATAGTGATACGACCGGCTGTGGCCATCATAGGATTAAAGTTTCTTGCTGTCTTTCTATAGATTAAATTCCCAAAAGAATCCCCTTTCCAAGCTTTAATCAAAGCAAAATCTCCCGACAAAGCCTTTTCTAAAAGAAATTTTTTACCTCCAAACTCTCTTTCTTCCTTTCCTTCTGCAACCTGCGTTCCTACCCCTGTTGGTGTATAAAAAGCAGGAATACCTGCTCCAGCAGCACGGATACGTTCAGCCAAAGTTCCCTGAGGAGTCAATTCCACTTCTAATTCTTTATTAAGAAATTGCTGTTCAAAGATTTTATTTTCTCCAACATAACTAGCAATCATTTTTTTAATTTGATGAGTCTCTAAAAGAAGACCTAATCCAAAATCATCCACTCCAGCATTATTAGAAATACATGTTAAATTTTTAATTCCCTTATTTCTTAAAGAAGTGATGAGGTTTTCTGGAATACCACAAAGCCCAAAACCCCCTACTAATAAAACAGCACCATCTTTAATATCGTAAGATGCTGAATCGGCATCTTTATAAACTTTACTCATAATCACCTTTATCAAATCTTTTTTCACTGTAACTAAAAAAAGACTCTATCATTTTTTTAGCATACTCTTGAATAGCAGAAAACATTTCTTTGGCTGACAACTCTTTATATTCCGAATCTAAACCTGTCGCAGGATTAGAAATTAAAGAAAATCCACTGACTTTAGCTCTTGCTTGTTTTAAAGCAATCACTTCTAAAACGGTGGACATACCAACAGCATCAAACAAACCATGTGAGCTTCTATTAAGCCATTCTATCTCCGCTGAAGTTTCCAATTCAGGACCTAAAACACCAACATAAACCCCCTTCGCCACTTTTAAACCAAGTGATAAAAACTCTTCTGTTATTTGTTCTCGCATATTGGAATCATAAACACGGCTCATACTTGGAAACGGATCTCCTAAACTTTTACCCTGACTATCTTTCAAGCCGGTTCCCACTAAAGGACTCAGACCCGTTTTGTTCACATGATCTGTGAGTGCAATAACTGTTCCTATTTTATATTCCTTTTTTAAACTTCCTGAAATGTTTGTAACAACAAAATTTTTAGTTCCTGATAAGAAAGATTGAATAACAGGTTGAACAACAACAGAAGCAGAATGACCTTCATAAGCATGAATGCGACCACTTTGTAAAACTATAGATAAACCCGTTGGTTTATGAAAAAAATAACGAAAAACTCCTTCATGAGAAGGAATGGTTGGTATTGGTATTGTTGCTATATCTTTAAAAAAAAGACTTTGTCGTTCTTCCCAGTTGTTAAAAACTTTTAATTTTTTCACTTCATTCACAAGAGGACTGTAACCTGAACCTAAAACAAAATGATAAATAGGAGGAGAGAGATTGGCTTTCTGATAATGTTGCCTAAAAAGAGACATAGCATTCATACTAAATAACAAAAAATAACTTTGCAAATAAAATATTTTTCTTATTTTTTATAGAACTCATTTTTCCTAAACAATGGCTTAATTCGTTTATCAAATTGATATTTAGTGAAGTAATAAATTTTCATGGGTGGAGATTTATGAAAAATAGGGATTAAAACATGACCGTAGAACTGACCCATGTAACCTACATACCGAAACACAATATGCTCTCTTATTAAAACCAAACGACTAGTCATAATTAAAAATAAAAAATAAACAAAACGAAATAAAAAAAATTTACCAGTTTTAAATAAAGAAGCCGACCAGAAGTAACCTAATTTAAAAAAAACATTGTAGATGAAAGAAAAAAAAGAAGAACTCTCAATAGAAAAAGCCGCTTCTTTTTTCATATCTGTAAGTCGTTTTAAACTCTGACCTGCATCATAACGATTTTTAAAAGACCCTGCTCCTTGCAAAAAACTTTTTTTCATAAATTCTAAAAAATCCAATTTAACAATATGATAGACATATAAATTTTTAAAAAATAAGAGTTCATAACCATTTTCAATCAATAAACGATTGAAACTCTCTTCAGCCCCTCCAAAAAGGATTTGAGAATCAAAGGAAAAACCTTTATCAAAAATCTCTCTCTTATAAGAGGCATTGCCCCCTATAAGTTGAGAGATTTTTTGATTCCCCCCAAACTCTTGCTTTTCTAACCACTTTAGAGATTGATCATGATAAAACTGGTTCATCCCTTTTAATTCCAACTTGGTTTTATAACCACCACCAATACCAATAGTATAAGGATACCTCTTATGAGCTGAAAGGATTTGATTCAAATGATCTTTATGGGCTAAAAGACAATCATCATCTAAAAAATAAAGCACTTCACCAGAGGCAAAGCGAATGCCCATATTACGGGCTTTATTAACTCCTTTAGAACCCACTTCTAGATATTTAAAATTATAAAATAATTTTTCCCACTCCTTAGATTGCTTTCTCAATCTTTTATCTTTTAAATTGGAAACAAGAAGAACCTGTAAATCTGTTCTAGAAAATTCTTGCTCTAAAAGAGATTTTATCAATAGATTGACTTGAAAAAATCTATTATGTGTGGGAATAATAACTGAAAGAATCATTTGATAAATAATTAAAAAAATAACCTTCAGAAGTCAATATGAAAGAAAAAGTGTATCTTATAGACCCCTCTTTTTATATCCATAGCTTCTCAACAAAAAAAAACAATCCTCCTATTAAAAAAATTTCTGATTTTGAAAGAAGTCTTACTAAAGCTGTTTCAGGAAATTATGAATATCTACTGCTACCAGAGAATTATTTAGATTCTGACAACTCTTTCTATTTCAATAAGACAATAGAAAAAAACTTAAAAGTCATTTTTGCAATAAAAGCAACCTCTTTCTCTCATTATAAAAACACTCTACTTTCTTTAGATAAAAAAAGATTTTTTATAAACATCATCTTTGAAAATATTAAAAACATACCTTTTTCTGATTTAGAACCTTTTTCCTCTCAAACTCTCTTTACTCTTTTTTTAACTCAAAAAAATAGACACATAAATTTAAAAGAAAACCTCCCCTCCTATGCTTTAAACAATTTAGAAATTTATTCACCTTATAAAACAGCTCTTCTAGATTCTTTTTTAACTCCACATCAAGTTTATAAATTTATTAAAAACTATAACATTCTAAATAAAAAACAAATCCAACCTTTTTTTGCTGAAATATACGACAAAAGAATCCCTTTAGATATGGATTTAGAACCTCTTACAAAACCTTTTGCAGAAAACAATATAGAATCAAAAAAAGAAATCCATTTTTCTATTATCCTACCTTCTTACAACAATAAAACAGAACTTATACATTCTTTGAATTATTTAACCAAACAAGACTATCCTAAAAATCAATTTGAAATCATTGTTGTAGATGATGGAAGCACAGATAACACTCTAAAAGATCTAAACTGTTTCTTGAACAAAAATAAAGATCTAAATCTAAAGATCATTCACTTTCCAAGAGTCATTCCTAGAAAATCAGGAGATGGCAGATTTCGTGCTGGCATTGCAAGAAACTTAGGATCTAAGTATGCTAAAGGAGAAATATTGGCTTTTTTAGATGCCGATATATTAACTCCCCCTTCTTATCTCAAGCAATTAGAGCAAGAGCATAAAACAGCGGATATTATTCTACTCAAAAGATATCATTTAAAATCAAATGTAGATATACAAAGTTTCAGGCAAAACTTTAACCAGCCAAAATGGAAATCCTCTATTTATATTGAGGATGAAAAATATTGGGGATCTTTCTATCAACAAGGTTTTCAAAAAACTTCAGTACCTTGGAAATACATCTGTACTTACGGGTTATCTCTAACCAAAAAAGATTTTATAACCGTAGGACGGTTTAGTAAAAATTTCCTTTATTATGGTTTTGAAGACACGGATTTAGGCTATCGTCTCTATAAATCAAATAAAAAATTTTTACTAAGTCAAATCAAAGTTTACCATCAACCTATATCTTTAAAAAGACATGAACACCGAAAAAATATCTTTACCCGTTATGGTCTTCTCTCAAAAACAGCAAAAATTTTCTTTTACAGACATCTTGATCCTCGCATTTATGAAGAGTTAAAAGTTTTTATGCGACAGGAAAGAGGTTTATCCTATTTTTTTCCTTTCTTGAAATCAAAAACTCATTCATAAATCACTTGCTTTTAAAATAGAAAATCTCCCATAATGAAATATAAAGATGAAAAAAATGATCTCCTACTTGAAACAACTTAAAAAACCAGAAGTTCATTGGCCTCTCTTCTCTCTTGTCCTTTTTATTATAATCTACCCTCTAGTATCCATTCCTATAAAACCTTTGATATTAGCTTTAACTATTGTGATTTTCTTTTACTTCTACACGTCTTTGTTTTTTTGGTTTGCACTTTTATTTTTTTACTCTTACTTTTACGGAGAATTCCACTATGATTCCTTAGATTTGAGATACCCTACTCTATGGCCTGAAAGCCTAAAACACTTCTGGCTTGCCACCTACATCTCTGGAATCTATATAGTCTTTTTATGCCTTAGACCTTACTTACTTTCTTTTACTCTTGTCAAACTTCTAAGATATTTTGGTTTTACCCCTAAAATCTCTCAAACAGAAAAAGAAGCTTTAGATGCTGGAATTGTATGGGTAGAAAAAGAATATTTTAAAGGAAAACCTGATTTTAAAACTCTCTTTTCTCAACCCTTTCCTAAATTAACAGAAGAAGAAAGTTCTTTTTTAAAAAACGAAACAGATCTTTTATGTGGAACTTCAAGTGAATGGGATGTCATAAAAAATAAAATCATACCTGATGAGATTGAAGAGATTTTAAAAAATAAAAAATTTTTTGGAATGATTATACCTAAAAAATACAATGGTTTGGACTTTTCTCCCTTAGCTAATTCTAAAGTGATTGAAAAAATTTCCTCAGCAAATCTTCCTGTTGCTATTGTAACCATGGTTCCAAACTCTCTAGGTCCTGCTGAGCTTCTTCTAAACTATGGAACAGAAAAACAAAAAGAAAAATATTTAAAAAATCTAGCCATAGGAAAAGAACTTCCTTGTTTTGGTTTAACAGAACCCCAAGCTGGAAGTGACGCAAGTTCTATCAATTCAGAGGGCATCCTATTTAAAGGACAAGATGGTCGCTTAAAAATTAAACTGAATTGGAATAAACGTTGGATCACTCTATCTTCAAAAGCAACTCTTTTAGGTATAGCTTTTAAATTAAAAGACCCTGAACATCTTTTATCAGATCAAGAAGACTTAGGTATCACCTGTGCCCTTGTGCCTGCTAATACTCCTGGAGTTGAAAGAGGACTCCATCATGACCCTATGGGAATTCCTTTTTACAATGCTCCAATGAAAGGCCATAACGTTATTGTTGATGCTGAAGAAACAGTTATAGGAGGCCTCAAACAAGCTGGAAAAGGATGGAAAATGTTGATGGAATGCCTTGTTGTAGGAAGAGGTATTTCCTTACCTTCCCTTTCCATAGGAACTGGAAAAAAAGTTTCTTGGGTCGTAAGTCGTCACGCTAGAATTAGAAAACAATTTGGCCTACCTATTGGCAAATTTGAAGGTATTGAAGAACCTTTAGCCCGTATTGCTGGTTTAACCTATATTATGTCATCTAGTCAAAATTACACTCTCAGTGCTCTCAATCAAGGGATACACCCTCCTATTATCACAGCCATCACAAAATACAATTCCACAGAATTTGCTCGCCAAATCTCTTTAGATGGAATGGATATTATGGGAGGAGCAGGATTAACCTTAGGACCTAGAAATATGATTGGAAATCTTTACAAATCTCTCCCCATTGCTATCACTGTTGAAGGAGCTAATATCCTTACAAGAACACTTATCATCTATGGACAAGGCTCTTTAAGAGCTCACCCTTACGCTTACAAAGAAATTAAAGCTCTTGAAGAAAATGATTTTAAATCTTTTGATAAAGTGTTCTGGAAACATTTTTATCAAATCATTTGTAACTCCGTTCGTATGTCTATTCTCTCTATAACAAGAGGGTATTTTCATATTTCTCTTAGATACTTAGGAAGAGAACATAGATACATTCAAAAGATGGCTTGGAGTTCCGCTTTATTCAGTTGGCTCACTAATATTGCTCTTTTTATCTTTGGAGCCAAACTCAAAATCAAAGGGAAAATAACAGGACGATTTGCAGATATGCTTTCTTATCAGTATATGGCGACAGCTCTCATTTGGAATTGGCAAAAAAAAGGTCGTAAAGATTCAGAGTGGTTTATTGTAAAATGGGGGTTAGACTACTGTTTTCATAAAATCCAAATCTCCCTAGAAAACATCTTATCCAATTTTAATTTGCCTATTATAGGACACTTACTCTTTTTTCTATTACGGACAAACTCTATAGGTTCTGCCCCAAAAGATAAACTCTCAAAACAAGTTGCCACATCCTTTTTAGAGGATGAAGAATTCTGCCAATCCCTAACTGAAAATCTCTACATGCCACAAGATCCAAACCATCAAATGCAAAAACTCAAAAGAGCTTACACTTTAGTCAAACAATCTGAACAAACTGTAAAAAATATAAAAAAGGCTATTAAAAAGAAAAAACTTCCAAAGAAGCGAGTTAAATTTGTCATGAAAGAAGCTTTAGACGCCAACATCATTTCACAAGAAGAATTTAATAATTTAACAAAAGCGGAAGAGGCTCGTTGGGAAGCGATTCAAGTAGATGCTTTCACTGAAAAAGAATACCTCAATATCAAATAACAAAAGCGGAAGAGGCAGGGGTTGGGAAGCGATTCCAGTGGATGCTTTCACTGAAAAAGAATACCTCAATATCAATAACAAAAGCGGAAGAGGCAGGGGTTGGGAAGCGATTCCAGTGGATGCTTTCACTGAAAAAGAATACCTCAATATCAAATAACAAAAGAGACTAGGTTTCCCTAGCCTCTTTTACTTTTTCATATTTTTTAAACTTACTACTTTAAAAGTGCTTCTATCAATGAATCAGAAATGCCATCTCTGTTACACTTAGGCACCCACTCAAAATTAAGTTTTTTACTTTTTGAAAGATAAGAAAAGTTAGACACACTTACTCTTCTAGAAGAAACAAGAATAATATTAAGGTTTGGATATTTCTTATAAAATTTCTTCCATTCTCTATCTGTGTAATAAGGGAAGTGTTCGTAGTCAATAACTACAACATGAACTTTAGAGTCTTCTCTTAGAAATTTTTTATTAGATAAAAGACCGTCTAATCCATCCATAAAATCCACTACAGGAAGTTCATTTCTTAAATTATAAGCATAAACTTCAGTAGCATCATAACGAGGTTGAGGATTGCGACCATGATCTAATTCTTCCGTTTGTAT
This sequence comes from Bdellovibrionales bacterium, assembly GCA_963692945.1. Classification (GTDB taxonomy): domain Bacteria; phylum Bdellovibrionota; class Bdellovibrionia; order Bdellovibrionales; family UBA1609; genus JACOND01. The sequence continues at coordinate 607,437 of OY843585.1, read as the reverse complement.
CGTGTCAAGAAACAGCTTCTCACCTTTCTTCACTTTCATTTTTGATCTTTCTATAACACTAACATCTTCCCAACTGATTTTTCCAACAGGAAGCAAGAATTTTCTCTTAAGTTTAGAAGTGTTTTTAGTCATTTTACGACCATTGTTTTCTAAAGTTGTAAAACCAGGATTTTTTGGAAAAAGAGACACAGCTACTTTCCAATCCAAAGCATCTAAATGGGAAAGAAAACCTTTTTTCTCAACCTCTTTAGCAAGACCTTGCAAACAACTGTTTGTTTCACCGCCAACATAAAATAGAATATCTGCCTTTTCTTTAGAAGCAACTTCTGCTTTAGCAGCAGTTTCTTCTTTATAAACAGCAACTTCAAGAACGACCTTAGATGGCTTTTCAGGTTGTAAATCTTTACCACCAACTTCAATCTCTACTTTTTTACCTTTTTTATTTTTACGACGTCCGATTTTCTCTTCAGACTTCTCTTCAGAATTTACAACATCAGATAAAGATTCTTGAAAATCTGAAGCCCCACTCAAAGATGCAAATTGTGTGTCACCAGGTTCTTCACAACCGATAAACACAAAAATCATAATAAAACTTATTATTAGTTTGTTCATTATTTTCCTCCTTGTTTATAATTAAACTTACAAAAACTATCGGAAGAACCTATAAAAGAACTTTAGTAAAAAAATAAATAAAAAAAAATCTAGAACAAAGTCCTAAATTCTGTGATACAAAAGTGTTTATTTACCTTAAATTTTAGAAAAAACTTAAATCTGATTTACAGAAGAAATTTTAAACTTTGATAACTCAAACAAGCCAAAACATAAGCCAATACATTGAGACTAATCAATTGAGTTAAAGCCAGTTTTAAGGAGTTACTTTCCTTATAAACAATCGCTGTTGTAGAAACACACTGAAGAGAAACCATAAAAAAGACAATTAAAGCAATAACACTTGCCAGAGAAAACACAGGCTCTCCACTAGAATGAACAGCTGTCTTCATATTCTCTATAAGAGAGCTTGTCATAGTTTCATCACTCACACTCGTAATATTAAAAACAAGGGCGAGAGAAGAAACAAAAACCTCTCGAGCTGCAAAAGCCGCTATAAGACCAACACCAACTCTCCAATCCACTCCCATAAATTCAAAAACAGGTTCTATAACTTTTCCAACTTGCCCTGCATAACTATTTTGAATTTGTTCTACCTCTGACCAATCCATGTTTCTAGGAAAATTGGTCATAACCCAAACTATCAAAGCCACTGTAAAAATGGCAGGACCTGCCTTAAAAATATAATGTTTTGTTCTTTTCCAAGAACTTTGCAAAGTTTTTATCCAAACAGGACGTCTATAAATAGGAAGATCTAATAGAAAGGGTTTTTTTCGTTTATCCGATTTAAGAAATAAATTTAAAATAGAAACGGATACGATTCCCAATAAAAAAGAACCTATATAAATGAGACTTAGAATCAATCCTGGCTTCCAAGAAGATTGCCCGTAAAACAAAAAACTTAATAATAAAGCATAAACCGGCAATCTTGCTGAACAAGACATAAAAGGAATGGCAAAAAAAGCCATTAATTTTTCTCTAGGAGATGAAAGATTCCGAGCCGCCATAATGGCTGGAATAGCACAAGCATAACCCGATAAAAAAGGAATAAAAGAACGACCACTCAAACCTATTTTAGATAAAGGTCCATCGGCAAGAGCAACAGCTCGTGCAAGGTAACCCGTATCTTCTAAAAGAGAAATACCTAAAAACAAAATGAATATTTGAGGAACAAAAACTAAAACGGCTCCAAAACTAGCTAAAATTCCATTGGCTAAAAAATCAATAATTAAAGACGTAGGATTAAAGTTATGAGTTTTATCTATAAGAAAAGAAAAAGCACTGTCCACATATCCCATAAAAGGATCTGCTAACCAAAACAAAGAAGAAAAAAGAGCAAACATAATCGCTCCAAACAAAACCAACCCTCCTTTAGGGTGTAAAAAAAATCTATCAAATTTTTGAGAAATAAATAGATTTGTTTTTTTCTGTTTCATTTTCTTTGAAATAGAAGAGTAAATACCTCTTGATTTATCAACAGATTCATTTAGATCTTTTACAGACCAAGGCTTTAGATTTTGAATAGAAGAGGGTTTAGAATCCAATAAGGTAGGAAAATGCTCTACCAAATCATAAACTCCTCCACCAATCAATCCATTAATAAGAACAACAGGAACTCCCAATGACTTTTGAAGTTGATCTATATCTAAGGAGTCATTAGAGATAAGGTCCCACATAGTTAAAGCCACAACAACTTTAAACCCTGCTTCTTTAAGTTGAAAAAACAAAGGAAGTTGTATTTCTAATTTACTTCCATCTAAAATCAATAAAACAGCTTCAAGATTCTTATTATTAAAAAGATAATCTCTTGTCACTTCTTCATCTTTAGATTTTGGAAATAAACTGTAAACACCAGGGGTATCTATTAAAACAACGGGTAAGTTGTATTTTTTTTGTAAATTTCCTGAAGATATAAAAACAGTAGAACCTGGATAATTTATCACACGATGTTTAAAACCTGTTAACCAATTAAAGAGAGTTGTTTTACCGCTATTAGGTTGACCAACAAGAACAATATGCCTTGCATCCTCTTTCATGGCTTCGTAACTTCTTCAACCATAATATGATCCGCTTCTCTTTTTCTAAGGGTGTATTTCCCATTTTCAGAAAGCACAATTAAATTACCGCCAAAAGGAAGCTTGTCTAAAACTTGAATCACAGAGTTTTCACACAATCCCATCTCTATACAACAGGAAGCCATGAGCTGATCATCACTAAATCCAACAATACGGGCATATTTTTTATGTTTCAGACCAGATAAAGGACACATCAAAAACATTAAGAACTAAAACAAAAAAACAAGCAAGAAAAAAATTATAGTTTTTTACTCTAATGAAAACCAAAAAATCTTAAAAAAACATTGTAAGTAAGACTCTTTTTGAGTTAAACATAAGAAAGAATTTATGAAAGCCAATACTATTTTAGATACTATAGGGAATACTCCTCTTGTTAAGATTCAAAAAATAACAAAACATCTGGATGCTAATATTTATGGAAAATGTGAGTTCTTTAATCCTGGAGGTTCTGTTAAAGATCGTATTGGTTTTAATATGGTTAAAAAAGCACAAGAAGATAATCTTATTTCCCCAGGAGACACTCTCATTGAACCTACGAGCGGAAACACAGGTGTAGGTATTGCTTTAGCAGGAGCTGTTTTAGGTTACTCTGTTATTATTGTAATGCCTGAAAAAATGAGTAAAGAAAAAGAAGTCACACTTTCTGCTTTAGGAGCTAAAATTATAAGAACCCCTTCAGAAGCGGCTTCAAAAGACCCTGAAAGCCATATCAGTGTTGCAAAAAAATTACAAAAAGAACTACCAAAATCTTATATTTTAGACCAATATTCTAATCCTGCAAATTATATGGCTCATTATGAAGGAACAGCAAAAGAGATTCTTAAAGATTTAGATGGTCAAGTGGATATGATTGTTGCAGGAGCAGGCACAGGTGGAACTTTAACAGGTTTATCTAAACAAATAAAAAAAACATGTCCTGACTGTCAAATTATTGGAGTGGATCCTATAGGTTCTATTTTAGCAGGAGAAGAACCTATTAAAGACTATGAAGTTGAAGGAATTGGTTATGACTTCATACCTGATGTTTTAGATAGAAGTTTGATTACAAAATGGGTCAAAACATCAGATGAAGATTCTTTTAAGATGGCTAAAAGATTAATTAGAGAAGAAGGTCTATTATGTGGAGGTTCAAGTGGCTCTGCTTTTTGGGCAGCCATGCAAGAATCAAAACATCTTAAAAAAAATCAAAACTGCGTTGTTATACTTCCTGACGGCATAAGAAATTACATGAGTAAATTTTTAAATAAAACTTGGTTAGAACAAAAAGGATTCCTTACATAATGCCAGATATACAATTAACCCTTTTTAATAATCCCTTTGTCCTTTTTTTTATTGGTATTTTTCTAGCTAGAGCATCCTATCCTCTTATAAAATTCATTTTCTCTAGGATCAGCAAAAGACTAAGTCCACCATTAAAAGACCAACTATTATCTTTATCCAAAGTTCCTTATGCTCTCCTTATCTTTTGTGGATTTTGGTTTATCGGCTTACCTTTTTTCTCAATTAAAGCCGATTGGATACCTTTTATAATTCAAACTCTACAAGTGATTCTTTGTTTCTGTCTCATCGCCATCTGTTACCAAATTTTAGATATTTTAGAAATCTATATAAAACTTTTAATAAAAAATAAAGACAGCGACACCATTCATAAAAGCCTCTTACCTTATTCTAAAAAAATAATAAAATTCACAATCACTTTCATCTTTATTCTTTTTATTCTTCAAAATGCTGGATTTAATGTAACTTCTCTTCTTGCTGGTTTAGGTATTGGTGGTGTGGCTATCGCTTTAGGAGCGAAAGAAACTTTAACCAATTTATTTGGAGGACTCACTATTATTATGGATAGACCTTTTGCTGTAGGAGATTGGATTCACTGTGGAGATGTAGAAGGAACTGTAGAAGATATTGGATTTCGTTCTACACAAATAAAAACTTTTTATGATTCTATTGTCACTCTTCCTAACTCTATAGTTGCTAGTTCTGTTGTTGATAATCTAGGTCGCAGACAATCTCGTAGAACACAAATCACTTTAGACCTCACTTATGACACGGCTCCTGAAGAACTGGAATCTTTTGTAGAGGGTGTTAAAAATATTTTAGAAGCTAATAAATATATAAAAAAAGATTCCTACCAAGTTTATTTTTCTGGCTACAGTTCTTCTAGCTTACAAATTTTTATAAATTTCTTTTTAAAAGTTTCGAATTGGGATGCAGAATTATTACAAAAACAAAATATTTTTCTAGAAATACTGAGATTAAGTAAAGAACTTAATCTTTCTTTCGCCTTTCCTACACAAACTTTAGATATTCCTTTTATACCCACAGTCAAAGAAAAACACTTAAAAGATTCTCTAGATTTGGAATCTTTAAAAACAAAACCAAAATCTTTTGGTCCTAAAGGGGACTTATCTCAACCAGAAGGTTTAGGTATTTATAAACCCCCAAACAAATAAAAAGAGTTAAAACATGAGAAACAATAATAGAAAACCAAATCAACTAAGAGATATTCAAATCAAATCAAATGTGAACATGTGGGCTGAAGGAAGTGTAGAAATTTTTATGGGAAACACTCATCTTGTTTGCACAGCCAGTGTTTCTGAAACGACTCCCAAGTGGCTCAACAAAGCAGGACAAGGTTGGGTGACAGCAGAGTATGGAATGCTTCCTCGTTCTGGAGATTTCCGTATGTCTCGGGAAAGAGGTTTTAATAGTGGTCGTTCTCAAGAGATATCTCGCCTTATTGCACGAAGTTTAAGAGCTGTTGTAGATCTCTCACAATTAGGGGAAAGAATGATACATGTAGATTGCGATGTTTTACAAGCGGATGGAGGAACACGAACAGCAGCTATTACAGGAGGTTTTGTAGCTCTTAGTTTAGCTTTAAACCATTTGACGAAAAAATCTCTTATAAAAACACTTCCACTAAAAAATTATGTATCGGCAGTAAGTGTTGGTATTTTAGATTCTAAGATTTTTTTAGACCTTGATTGTAAAGAAGATCAAAGTTGCGAAACAGATATGAATTTTGTTATGACGGATGAAAATCAATTCATTGAAATACAAGGAACAGCAGAAAAAAAGACTTTCTCTCAAAATCAACTTTCAGATATGATAGAAGTTGCTCAATCTGGTTGTAAGGAGTTATTCAAAAAACAATCAGAAATCATTTCTCCTTTTTTTGAAAAAAAATAATGCTTATTTTTTGGCTAGCAACAACCAACTCTCATAAAATCAAAGAGATCGAATCTTTTTTTAAAAATCAACCTTCTTTAATTTTTAAAAGCTTAAAAGATCTCAAAAATTATACACCTCCAGAAGAAACTGGAAATTCTTTTAAAGAAAATGCTGAAATCAAATCTTTTCAACTTCTCACTTTTTTGAATCAAAAGGATAATCCTCTCAATAAAGAAATATGGATTTTAGGAGAAGACAGTGGCTTAGAAGTGGAAGCTTTAAATAAAGCTCCTGGAATTTTTTCAGCTCGGTATGGAGGGGAACAGACGACAGATCAAAAAAACAATCAGCTTTTACTCCATAATTTAAAAGGTAAAAAATCTAGAAAAGCACAATACATTTGTGCTCTTTACATCTCAAGTTAATCTTGTCTTTCTCCTAGTGGTAATAAATTGTTTTTTCAAGGTGTATGTAGAGGTTCAATAGGTTTTGAGGAAAGAGGAGCAAACGGATTTGGTTATGATCCTCTGTTTATTCCTGAGGGAGAAACACGAAGTTTTGGAGAACTGACTCCAGAGTTTAAAGAAAAAATTTCACATAGAACGCAAGTTTTAGAAAAACTAAAAAAATCCCTCTCTCTGAATACCTAAAAACCAGTAGGTTTTCTCTAGCTCACTAAGTAAGAATCCTTTTCTTTTTAGGTGTTTGAGGAGTATCCCTCTCACGACGAAAATCTCCTAAAAAGAAAAGGGTATTAGAGCCTGAACTAGAGTTTTATAAAATAGACATCTCAAAAAAATTATTGTATGAAAAGAAGAAGCCTAAAAAGAAAAAGGATTTATAAAAATGAAAATATTTTCTGGAACTTCAAACCCTTCTTTTGCTGAATCTGTTGCTTTTTATACCAACAACAAACTTGGAAATCTAAAGATTTCTCGTTTTGCCGATGGCGAAATTTTTGTAGAAATTGAAGACAATATAAGAGGTTCTAATGTTTTTGTTATTCAAAGCACTTGCCGTCCAGTGAATGAAAACTATATGGAACTTTTTCTGATTTTAGATGCTCTAAAAAGAGCCTCTGCTTCTGAAATAACCCTTGTTATGCCTTATTATGGCTACTCCAGACAAGATAGAAAGTCGGCACCCCGTGTTCCTATCTCTGCAAAATGTATGGCGGACATGTGTTCTGTAGCAGGAGCTCATCGCCTTCTCGTTATGGACTTACATGCGGCTCAAATACAAGGTTTTTTCAATATGCCTGTGGATAATCTTTTTGCAAGCCCTACCCTAGCAGAAGCTTGGTTAGCAGAACATAAAAATCAAGAAGTCACCATTGTAAGCCCCGATGCAGGAGGTATGGAAAGAGCTCGTTATTTTGCCAAAAAAATTAAAGGTTCTAATATAGCCATGATTGATAAAAGAAGGGTGGGAACCAACAAAGCAAAAGCAATGCACTTAGTGGGAGAAGTTAAGGGTAAAACAGCGATCATTTTAGATGACATGATTGATACAGGAGGAACCCTTTGTGAAGCCTCTTTAAAATTATTGGAATGTGGGGCTAAGGAAGTTATGGCCATTGCCACTCATCCTGTTTTTTCAGGACCCGCTATAGAATACATTGAAAAAAGCCCAATAAAAAAAGTTCTTGTAACCAATACAATCCCTCTTTCTAAAGAAGCATTAAACTGCAAAAAAATCCAATCTGTCAGTATAGCCCCTCTTGTAGCAGAAGCGATCAAAAGAATCTCAAATAAAAGCTCAATTAGCACTTTATTTAAGTAAAAAATTTTGTCTTTTTTGAAATCTAGCCATCAAAACTTGTTAAATTTCAAAAAAAAGAGTAAAAGATACAAAAAAGGAGATGAACAATGGATCTTAAGGAATTAGTTATTGCTGTTACACCCCGAACAACTCGTGGAAAGCAAAATAAACAATTACGTAAATCAAAACAAATTCCAGCTATTGTTTATGGACCTAAACAAAAAAACTTAGCTTTTGCACTAGATAAAAAATTAGCTGATAAGTTTTATAAAAAAGAATATGACAATAAAATTTTCACTCTTCAATCAAAAGACAAAAATTTAAATGGACTAAAAGTTATCAGAAAAGACATAAGCATTCATAAAATCAATCGCTTTCCTATTCATATGGATTTCCTATCTTTGGATATGAAAGCCGTGATTCGTGTTAATGTAGAAATCATTTTTAAAGGCACTCCAAAAGGTGTTAAAGAAGAAGGTGGTGTCTTTAATACAGTTCTCAGAAATGTTGAGATAGAATGCCTACCTGACAAAATTCCTCCTTCTTTAGAGTTAGATGTCTCTAGCCTTGGACTCAATGAAAACTTTCATGTGTCAGATTTAAAATTATCCAAAGATTTAAAACTTATTACAAAACCAACAAGAACTCTTTGCACCGTTGCATCTATAGAAGAAGAAGTAGAAGTTAAACCAGAAGTTACAGAAGGAGCAACAGCCGAAGCTTCAACAGAAACTCCATCAGAACAAGAAACACCAGCTGCTCCAACTAATAAAAAAGACGATGATTCTTCTAAAAAATAAATATTGTTTTTCTTGGACTCTATAAATCTATGAAACTTATTGTTGGTTTAGGCAATCCTGGAAACAAATATCTATTCACTCGCCACAATATTGGTTTCATGCTTATTGATAGTCTTTCTGAATCGGATTCTTTTCAAAAGAAATATAAAAGTCTCATTCAAAAAACACAAATGTCCCAACACACTGTTCTCTTAGTGAAACCCCAAACCTTTATGAATCTTTCAGGAGAGGCTGTTCGTGAAATAGTTGATTTTTATAAAATACCTTTAGAAAACATTTTAGTTATACAAGATGATAAAGATCAAAATTTTTTAAGTATTAAATTCCAAAAATCTAGAGGTCATGGTGGACATAATGGAATTAAAAATATTCATGAACATCTTAAATCAGATAATTACACAAGATTAAAATTAGGAATTCAATCTATTCCTACTGAAAAATCTGAAACCCATACCAGTTCTGACTCATCTTTTAATAAAAATCATTTTAATCCCTTCAACCTGAATACATCTCCTACATCAGAATTTGTTCTATCCCCTTTTAACAAAAAAGAAATGGAACAAATTCCCAAATTTTTAAGTCAAGCCAAAGAGGCTGTCTTAGGCTTTATAGAAAAAGGATTTGAAGAGGCTTGCAATCAATTCAATCAAAAAAATTAAACAAGTAAATTGTTAACTGGTCTTGTGAGCTAAAGGAAAAAATACAATGGGTTTAAAATGTGGAATTGTTGGCTTACCGAATGCAGGTAAAAGCACTATTTTTAATGCTTTAACAAATTCTCAAACAGCCGAAGCAGCCAACTATCCTTTTTGCACTATAGAACCCAATCTTGGTCGTGTGATTGTTCCTGATACTAGATTGGATCAAATCAGCTCTTTGATTAAACCAAAACAAATTATTCCAACAGTTTTAGAGTTTGTAGATATTGCAGGTTTAGTGAAAGGAGCAAGTCAAGGAGAAGGGCTCGGCAATCAATTTCTTTCTCACATCCGCTCAACCGATTCTCTCCTTCAAGTTGTAAGAGGTTTTGAAGATGACCAAATCACTCATGTTTATGGAGATACAGACCCTAAAAGAGATATAGAAGTTATAAACACAGAACTTCTTTTAGCAGATCTTGAAGTGGCTGATAAAAGATTTCAAAAAATCAATAAGACTGCACAAACAACTGGAGATAAACTTTTAAAAGAAGAATCTGAAGTTTTAAAAAAAGTTTTAGAATCACTTAAAGCCAATCAAGCTCTTCGTTCTCAGGAGTGGTCTGAAAAAGAATTGCAATACATAAAACCTTTGAGTTTTATCAGTTTAAAACCCATTCTTTATATCTGTAATCAAAGTGAAGGCTCCTTTAAAAAAGACAATCCCTCTGAAAAACTTATTAAAGAAATATGTGGAAAAAAAGAAGAAGTGATAAGCATCTCCTGTGCTTTGGAAGCTGAAATGACAGGATGGAGTCCAGAAGAAAAAAAAGAATTTTTATCTTCTATGGGTTTAGAAGAGCCTTCTTTGAATCGTGTGATACGAAAAGTTTATGAACAACTCAATCTCATTACTTTTTTTACAGCAGGAGAAAAAGAAGTCCGAGCTTGGACGATTCCTAAAGGCTCTTTAGCTCCTCAAGCTGCTGGTGTGATTCATACGGATTTTGAAAAAGGATTCATAAGAGCTGAAGTTTACTCTTGTGAAAATTTATTTAAACACAAAACAGAAAAAGATTTAAAAAACTCAGGATTGATTACTTCCGAAGGAAAAAACTATCCAGTGCAAGATGGTGATGTTATACACTTTCTTTTTCAAGTTTGATTTTTTTTAACGAGAAAAAACTTTTTCAGAATAAAACTTTAATATTGTGTTTTAGATTTTACAAATTTATGACAGCTAAAAAATACAGGTCAAAGAGTTTTCTTCTCTACTTCTATGTAGCCCCATTTGTTATTGGTTCTAACTCCTGCTAAACCTTCAGAGAATCCCCAACCAGCATCAAACTTTGGAGGAATCACAAACTTTCCTTGCTTGTTGATATAGCCCCATTTTCCATGAATTAGAACTCCTGCTAAACCTTCAGAGAATTTCAACAAATAATCAAACTTTGGAGGAATCACAATCTTTCCTTGCTTGTTGATAAAACCAGATTTTAAATGGATTGAAACTCCTGCCAAACCTTCAGAGAATTTCAAAAAATAATCAAACTTTGGCTTTGGAGGAATCACAATCTTTCCTTGCTTGTTGATATATCCCCACTTTCCATGAATTTGAACTTCTGCCAAACCTTCAGAAAATTCCACAAAATTATCAAACTTTGGAGGAATCACAAACTTTCCTTGCTTGTTGATAAAACCATTTCTTCCATTCATTCTAACTCCTGCTAAACCTTCAGAAAATTCCCCAACAATATCAAACTTCAGAGGAATCACAAACTTTCCTTGCTTGTTGATAAAACCCCATTTTCCATGAATTAGAACTCCTGCCAAACCTTCAGAGAATTTAAAAGCCTTATCAAACTTTGGAGGAATCACAAACTTTCCTGTCTCGTTGATATAGCCCCACTTTCCATGGATTTTAATTCTTGCCAAACCCTCAGAGAATCCCCAAGCATCATTAAACTTTGGAGGAATCACAAACTTTCCTTTCTTGTTGATAAAACCAGATTTTCCATGGATTAGAACTCTTGCTAAACCTTTAGAGAATTTAAAAGCCCTATCAAACTTTGCAGGAATCACAAACTTTCCTTGCTTGTTGATATATCCCCACTTTCCATGAATTAGAACTCCTGCCAAACCTTCAGAAAAACTCCAAGCATCATCAAACTTTGAAGGAATTACAAGTTTATAAGTGCAAACAAATTTCACTCCACAATCTATGTAATCTATCTTTTTTCCAGCTTGAACTAATTGAGACCAAAACATACACGAGAGAAAATAAAAAATCATCAAAAACAAATGAGACATTTTTATCTTATCATTAGAAAAATTAAAGAGACTGGTCATAAATATTGCAATTCGTTTTTTCATTTTATTCCTCCTTATACAAACTAAAAAACTTATTGTAAGTCTAACCAAAAAAATATCTAAATACTTTAATACAAAAAATAACTAGGGAAAAGTCTAGATATTTTTTATAAAAAGATAATTACAATTTATGTAAGAAAAACTGAGACAACATCCCACTTAATGAAGTTGTTCCATTTTAGGATCAAAAATATCTCTCAATCCATCACCAAAAAGATTGAAAGCCAACATGGTCAAAAAAAGTATAATGCCTGGCCCTACTATCAAACGAGGATAAGTGCTTAAAGACCTCCATCCTTCATCCACCAAAACACCCCAACTGCTAAAAGGAGGTTGAAGTCCTAAACCTAAAAAACTCAACATACTTTCAAATAAAATGTTGGAAGGTATTTGAAAAGTAAGAAGAATAATTACAGGAGTCATAATATTAGGTAAAATATAAAAAGTGATAATTCTCCAAGGACTGGCACCTAAAGACCTTGCCGATTCTATATAAAGATTTTCTTTCACTTGCAACACTTGCCCTCTCACCACTCTAGCTAAGGAAGCCCAACTGACTAAACTTAAAGCCACTAAAGTTCCTGCCAAAGCTTTTAACTCCGGATGATCAATAACAACAAAAGAATCAAAAATAACTTTCACTAAAATCAGTAAAACTAAAGTTGGTATAGAATACATAATATCTATAAATCTCATCATCACACGATCAGCTATTCCTCCAAGCCAACCAGAAACCAATCCATAAGCCAAACCTAAAACAGCAGATATTAAAGCTGTGAACACTCCAACAGCCATAGACATACGAGAACCATAAATAATACGAGATAACAAATCCCTACCTAAATGATCTGTCCCGAGCCAATGAGACCAAGAGTAACCTTCCAAAGCTCTCTCTGGAAACTGCTCATAAAAAGAGTAGGGTGATATAAAGTTTGCAAATAAAGCAACAAAAGAAATTAAAACAATAAAAATTCCACAATAGAAACATACTTTTTTCTCTAAAATCTTTTGATAAAATTTTTTCTCTGGTCTCATAATCTTCCTCAGGAAATTTTAATTCTTGGATCAAAGTAAGCATAAAGTAAATCTACAATCATATTAGATAAAATTAAAAGTGAACTATAAATTAAAAGTGTTCCTAAAATAAGAGGATAATCTCTATTGGTTACACTATTTACAAAGTGTTCTCCTAAACCTGGAATAGCAAAAATTTTTTCAATAATAAAAGAACCTGTTAAAATACCTGCTATCAAAGGGGCTGAAAAAGTCAATACAGGAAGAAAAGCATTTCTTAAAATGTGTTTATAAAAAATAATACTTTCACTCAATCCCTTAGCCTTTGCCGTTCGCACATAATCACTAGCCACAACATCCAATATGCTGGAACGAGTGAGACGAGCAATCACGGAGGCTGGACGCAAACCTAAAATCACTGTCGGTAAAACATAAAATAACGTTCCTTCCCAAAGAGCCACTTCAAACCATTTTAAATAAAAACCAAAAAACAAAATAAAAATAGGAGCGATCACAAAACTAGGTAGAGAGACACCAGAAATACTAAACACCATGGCGGCTCTATCAGATAAAGTATTGGCTCTTTGAGCTGCAAAAACACCTAATGGTATTCCTAATAAAAAAGCAAGAATAAGGGCATAGACTCCCAATTGAATAGAGATAGGAAGAGAATCTTTTAAAATATCTGTAACTGTTCGGTCGGTGTATTTATAGGATTCCCCTAAATAGCCTTTGAACAATCCCGACATATAACGAGCATATTGTCTATATAAAGATTCATCCAAATGATAGTGAGCATTGATATTTTCTAAAACCTCAGGAGGAAGGATTTTTTCTTGATCAAAAGGACCCCCCGGTAACATTCTCAATAAAACAAATGTGATTGTTGAAATAATAAAAAGAGTTATTAAAGCCTCTACAAAACGTCCTATAACATAAAAAAACAACTTTTTTTCTAAAATGTAATAAATAAAAATAGAAAAAAGACTTATAAAAAAATAGACCCATAAAAAAAATGGAATCTTATAATGAAAAAAACTAATAAAAACTATACTGAAAAAAGAAAGAAGTACAGACAAGCCAATAAATTGACTTATAAAAACTTTCATAAATAATTTATTGTTCGTCATCTCCTTTATTGAACCTTCTTATTTTTTTGATTTACAAATTCCACTTCTTTAAAAAGCACTTCTGACATAACATTCATTGGATATTTTTTTATTCTAGGAGATATTAAAATATGAGAGACACCAGAAAACAACGGCATCACAACAACATCTTCTTCTAAAAGTATTTTTTGTGCTCTGTCGTAAAGATTTTTCCGTTGATATCCATTAGGAGTAACCATAGCTTTTAAAACAAGTTTATCAAACTTTTCATTCTTCCAACCGGTATGATTATTATCTGAAAAAGAGGTTATCAAATTCATAAAATTATCAGGATCAGGGTAATCTGCTAACCAACCCATACGAAAAAACTCTACCTCTTTTGTTTTTAACCTTTGTAAGTAAGTCTTCCATTCTTGATTGTTAAGCTCAACATCCATATTTAAATTTTTCTTTAACTGAGCTTGGATATTTTCAGCAATCATTTTATGATCTGCTGTTGTATTGTAAAAAATTTTAATTTTATGATTTTGAGAAGGTTTCAAATCTACATCCTTTAAAATCTTTTTAGCTTTAGAAGGATTAAAATCTAAACCAACATTAGGATTATAAGCAAACAAACCTTTAGGTATCCAGCTCTTTAAAGGCTTTTGACCTCCATTTAAAAGTTTCACAATCTCTTCACGGTCAATAGCATGAGCAATAGCTTTACGAATACGAACATCTTTCAAAGATTTTGCTTGGATATTAAACCCATAGTAATACAAGCTCAATATATCGTAACTTTTGTACTCTTTTCTTTTTTTTAAGAAAATCAAATCTCTTGATGGCAAATTGACAGCAATATCTAAACGACCTGAGGAGAATAAATTTAAAATTGTAGTCTCTTCAGGGATTATATAAAGTATAACTTTTTTTATCTTAGGTTCTTTCCCATAATATTTCTCATTGAATTTTAAAATAAGAGCTTTATCATGATCCCATCGTGTCAATTGATAAGCACCTAGTGTGACAATATTTTTTGGATGCGTCCAAAGAGATTTCTTTTTTTGAATGATATCTTTTCTAATAGGGTAAGTAGAAGGATGTGTTAACAAATAAGGAAAATAAGATAAACTTTTTTCCAAATAAACAATAAGCTCTCCTGATTTTCCTTTTTTAACACCCACTTGATTAAAATCTTTAATCTTTCCTTGATTGTAAGCTCTAGCATTTTTTATAGGAAATAAGAAATAAGCATATTCTGATCCTGTTTTAGGATTTAAAAGCCTCTCCCAACCATCAATAAAATGTTCAACCTTAAGAGGTTTCTCATCTGTCCAAAAAATAGAATTTTTTAAATAGAAAACCCATTTGATTTTATCTGGTGAAGATTTCCAAGAATGAGCTAAAGCCCCTTGAATTTTTACAAAATTTCCAGAAAAATCATAAGATGTTAGCCCCTCCATAATATTTTGTATAACAAGAGAAGATGTTGTATCTGTACTTTTATTCCAATCTAAAGTTGGTGGCTCTGCTCCAATAGGATAACGTAAAGTATTTTGTAAATTGTAATCTACATATAAACTTTGTTTTTTTTCTAAACAAGATACACACAATAGGATGATACAAAAAATATTTAGAAATATTCTATAAATTCCCATATTCAATTATTTTATATATCATTGATTATTTTTTTTGACCAGTTGATAAGTTGATACAAAAAATCAAACAACGAAAATGGATGAAAAATTAAAGTTTAATAAACTATAAAATGATTACTTAAATATCTAAGGAGATAAAAGGAGTTCTTTATAGATTATTGTATTCTATAAATATCAAGATACGGATCAAATGTGTTCAAAAGAACATCCTCTTGTGCCTTCATTTCTTTTTGCAAACGATTATGGAACAAACGATCAAAATAATTTGGTAAAAAGTCTAAATCCAAACTAGAATCATGAGTTAAAAAATAATCCAAAGAGTTATTTTTAAAAATAGATTTGTATCTCTTGTTATAATAGCTTTGCATTTTACCTTGAATCGTTTGTTGAAATGACTGTGCCAAAATCTGCGTATAAGGATGAATCAAAAAGTTTAGTATTTGTATTTTTTCAGTTTGTATGTATTTATGAAACTCAGCATCTGTTTCAATAGCATTGGATGCTACTCTTGTCTTATCTGAGAAAAGAGCAATAAGTAAATTAAAATGAATGTAATTTTTTGCTATCGCATTTGGTGAACTTATTATTTCAGATATTTTTTTTGCATCGGGGTTTGTGTTCAAAAAATTTTGAATCTTTTGATTCAATATAGATAAATCAACATCATGATTGTCTGCTGAATAAGCAATAAAAAGATCTCTTATAAAAATTTCTCTTAAAAATTTATTATGAACAAAATGGTTTAACTTTTTCACTTTAAGGATTTGTTTCTTCAAGAAATAAAATCTATCAAGCATATTAGACAATTCACTAATTTGTAAAGATAGATCCTCTTTACTAGCCGTTGTTACAGGAATAGAAGTTTCCACCTGAGAGAAAAAAGGTTCATAAGATTCATCACGATCTACAGCATGTTCATCATCCTCTAAATTAGCCGTTGTTACAGGAGTAGGAGTTTCCTTTTCATTAACCATTGTTACAGGATGAGTAAAAGTTTCCTTTTCATTAGCCGTTGTTACAGGAGTAGGAGTTTCCTTTTCATTAGTCATTGTTACAGGATGAGTAAAAGCTTCCTTTTCATTAACCATTGTTACAGGATGAGTAAAAGCTTCCTTTTCATTAGCCGTTGTTACAGGAGCAGGAGTTTCTAATTTAACAATCTTAGCTTGAAGATATGTAACATCGTCACAGTTCACTTCTTCTTTTCTAATTGTAATATATCTTCTTTCTACCATTAAATCTAGAATTTTATCCTCTAGACTACAAACAATTTGATCTGAAAGAGTTTTAAAATCTTCTCGCAAGTCAGAAGATTCATAGACTGAAGATTTAAAAAGTTCTAAAAGATATATATCTAAAACAGTTTTTGCAGTTTCTACTTTTAACAGTGACGCTGGGTTTTTATCAAAATAACCTTGAATACTTTTCCATTCAGGTTTCAAAGGATTTCTCGTGGAAAAACTATTTTTTTCAGGCACTCCTTCGTCCTTATAACTTGCTGAAGCTTTGATACTAATACCATTTTCAGATAAACCCAAACTTCCTATTAAATTAGAAGTTTTTAATGCCTGTAAAAACGGAATCAATCCATCAGTAACAAGGTCTTTATCCGCACCTCTTTCAAAATAGTCATAAAGAAGTATCATTGTAGCCACCTGAAACACTTGTTCTTCTTGAAATAAATTAGCTACAGGTTGTAAAATATTATTTGACATAACTTTTTCAAACCAAACTGTCTCATCAAGGTCTGTGTCTTCATTAACATCTCTAACAAACCCTTCATGCTTTTCTTTATATAAATCAGTAAATACTGCCCATAAATTTAAGATACCTCTCTTAAAATACACATCCTTTATACCTGTAATAATCCGACGACCAAAATCACTAACAGGCTCAATAACCATGGACTCTACAAATTGATCTTCTTGAGGTTCATTTGTAATGAAACCACCTACATCTTGAAGATGAGAATAATATCTCAAATACTCCATTTTTACTCTTGAAGTAGGGTCATTTACAAAATTGTCACTAATGTAACTGTAAGGTATATTACTAACAAGATTCTGTATTGAATTTTGCATTCTTAAAATAGGATTACTTGCATTGAAATTTTTACGAAATAAATAACCAGCAAACTTAAAAACCTCTATGTCATTTGAGAAATTATAAGTGTATTCATTATATTTTTTTGAATCGAACTCAACACCATCAAAAAAATGGACATCTTCTTGAGCAATTTTAACTCCATTCAAAAAACGATCTTCTAATTTAGAATGAATTAAATCTCTAATATCTGGCTCATCCATAATACTAATAGGACTATAAACACTATCATTATTAGTAACAGGATGGAATGTTGATATAAAAAGACTTAAGATACTATTGATTTTCCGTATATAGGAACCCACACGATCCACTGACAAATAAATAGGCTTATTATTTTTATCTGTAGAAAATTGCATACTAGACAAAGGCTTCCCTACTTCACCTATCACTTTATAAGGACCTAATTTATCACCTATAAGTCTCTCAAAATCTTTACAAGAAGAACGTTGGCTTTTAAATGGTCCTATCTCTTCAACTACTCTGTGAAGATATCTAAAAGGCACTTGATCTATTTGTTCTGAATAAGCTGACTTAAGTGTACAATAGTAATCAGGAGAAAACACATCATCCATTATTTTATTGATCATAAAACGAGAAGCTCTACAAAGATCATTCAATTTATGTTGATCGTCCTCACATAATGTTTTTATGGTTTGACTGTATTCTTTTGCATCAACAACTGGTGAAGATAAATAGTAAGGATCCTCAAATTGACCTTGTAAAACCGAAGACAATTCAAGTCTCCATTTGTGGTAAAATGGAAGGCTTCTTACAAAAAAAGAATTAGAAAAAGGCACCGTATGGTAATAGCTATCTTCCAATCGTTGATATTCATTTTCTAAAATCTCTAAAGCTGTCGTTCCTACATCATAAAGCTGACAGAAAGGATCTGTTGTATTCCATATATGAGAACCATAACAAACTTTATAGTGTCTAATATGATTGATATTTAATGGTTCACCACTATTAAGATCAACAAATGTCACAGGATCAACTGGGATAACTTCCTCTGTTATCCTATTTTTTAAATGACCACCATAAATAAAACGAACAAAATCAACATCATACATACCTGGCACCAATTCTATAACCTGAGGACCTACATAATCCATCAATGTAGAAGATGAAGGTTGAATAACATCCATTTTGAGTAAATCTTCTTTTTCTTCATCTTTTAAATCTGATAAAACATGTTTAAATTGAAAATCTTCTAGTTTAAGGAAATTCTCTTTATCTGCTGATCCTGCAAAGTTGTGATACATTGAAATATTATGACCCATCTCATGAATGGATGTACCTAAGACAACAAGAGGTAATACTTTTTCAACACAAGCAATGATTTTACTTTCAAAATCCTTTTCATAAGATTTCTTTCGTAAATAATCTATTTTTTCATGAGGCAAAAAAGGAGAAGATTCAGATTTCACTACATCACTTAGTTCTGTCTTACACAAAGTCCTAATCAATTCAAATTGAGCTATGCCAACTCCTGAACCAAATGCACTTAGAGAACATCCATCTTGAGAATCATTATGCACTTCTGATTGAATAATACTTTTATAAGCTTCTTCACTACTTAAAGAAGCATCTAAGTTCCTTCCTGTCGCTATTTTATATTGAATAGCTAACGCATTCCTATCTTCTTGAGTTGCCATCACCTCATCTAAAGAAGTGATAAATTGGATAGGCTTATTACTTTCTATAGAATCATCAAGATTTAAACCATACACAGGAACAAGACCCGTTTGAGTTTTAGCTCCATAAAAAGAATCTGGAATAAAAAATTTCCCTAATTGACCTGAAAAGAATTGCTTCTTCATAAAATCAAACTCAGACAAATGATTAAAATCCGCTTTCTTCCTGGAAAATAAAGCCCTTGAATAACTTGGACCCAAACCATGAGCTTCCATAATATAACGATAAATAGTTCGCGTTATCATACTGTAGTATTTATTTAAAGCTAGATTTGTTGTAGATGATATAGTCTCTCCAGTTGCTAAATTTGATAAAGAAGGACCATAACCTATAATACCAGACCGACCTTGAAGGTCTCTAGGATCTATAAGATTTAACACATTATAACGAATATCCCCTACATCAGCATCTGCACTCTCATCCAATACAAAACAATCTTCTTGAGCACAAGTTACACCTGCTTTTTTGAAAACCTGATTCCATATATTGATAGTTTCTCGCCCTACATCACGAACATATTTTAATTTAGGTGTTGTCGTTGAAAATCTGTAAACTATAGGTTCATTGGTATTAAATCTTTTAGTAATGTATGAATCTTGATACTTTCTAGAAAACAAGTTGTAATCTGTATCATGAACTCTTTTTTGTATATAAAAAGCCGGAAATAAATTGTGACTTTTTTGAGAAACACGTAAAGGCGTATAAGTACTATTTGTTTTCGGTCTTAACAAAGAGTGCTTGATCTTTGACCCTTTTTTCTCATCGTAAAGAACAAAACTGATATAATCCTTACTTAAATGCAATTCCTCTAAAGACCATAAAGGATTACCAAAAAACAAATTCAATGCTTTAGAAACGGTTATCTCCATTTTGTTAAATTGAACTTGAATAAAATCTTTATCTTCATCACTGATTCTTTTATTTAAAACTTCATTTAAACCAGCATTAGGTATCTGACCAGAAAGAACACCATTTGATTCATAACTCCTATGTTGTATAGGAATTGTAAAAACAGACCTCTCTCTGTTAAGAGTACTAGTAGATGTCTGATCAGCCTCCATATTTAAACTGTAAGCTATAAGATAATTCTCTTTAATGACAATTCTAATATTGTTTGTAGGTAATCCATTATCGTCTATGCTAAAATTGCGAGTGTGTATATGAGATTGATCAACAGCAGAACCCACAACTGTATTTTCATAATACCAATCACCAGCTAATAAATGCTTAGGATAAACATCTTTTTTTCCACCAGATTCTAAAAGAGTTTTAAAAGGTTTGAACTCCCCTTTCACTAAGAGAGTTTGAACTCCTTTGGGATAAATATTAGAAATACCCTTAACTTCTTTCTTTTCTAGTCCGTTGCTATTTTTAATTGGAACTTCCCGAAAATTCAACGATCGGGTGGCTTCAAAATCTGAATTAACTATTTCTTCCAAATAACCTAAACCTATATTATATCCACCTATTGGCATTCCATAACGACCGTCACTGAGTTGGACAGAGTAAGGTAAGGATTGAAATGGTATATCTTCTGCAGAGGCAATAATTAAAGCTCTTAAGTTATTACCAACCACTTGAAATTCTACATTATAGCTGTGATTTGCCTTTGCTATAATAAAAGGATGCTGTTCAGGTGTTAATAGATTTTCACAATGAAGATTTCCTTTTTGAATGATTTTGGAGTCACTGTTTTCTGCAGTTGAAGCGAAAAGGCTGGAACTATCTTCTTCAACACTTTTTATAGAAACATAACTAAAATCACTCACATGCCCTAAAGCTTTTTTCCCTGTTTTTTGATCAAAACCTTCATAAACAACAGACGATTTTTCAACCATTTTATATCGTCCATCTTCCATCTTATCTTCTAAAACAACATGTTCTGCATTCGTCCAATCCACCTTTTTATTTAAACTTTCCCCTGTTTTTAAAACACACTTAAGATGAAAAACATCAGATAAAGAAACAACAGTTCCCTCTAAATTTTGGATTAAACGAGCGGATCTTTGCTGAAAGCAAGAAGAAAGAAATAAAAGAATAAAAGAAAATCTAAAAAACTGCAACATAAGAGTATTTAGGAATTTATGCTTCTATCCGTAAAAAGTAAAGAAGGATCTGATAAAAGTGAATATTTTTCATAGATTGACTATTTATAAACAAAAAATATTTTTAAAATTTATAGAATATATTTTAATTACTAATACCAATTTATAAAACATAAATCCCTTAGTTTTTCTTACAAATACAAGGATTATTAGTCTTTTTTTGCAGAGTTTTAAAAAAGAGTAGGTCTTAACTAATATCAATTTATAAAACATAAATCCCTTAATTTTTCTTACAAATATAAGGATTATTAGTCTTTTTTGTAGAGTTTTAAAAAAATTTTGTTATTCTGATTTTATTAAAATAATAATTTCATGAAACTTATAAGCTCTTACAAGTCTCCCCACTTCCAAAACACTCCGATAGGAGTAGAATTTGTTATCCTACACTATACAGCACAAGACCTTAAAGGTAGCCTTGATATTTTCTTAAATCCAAGCTCAGAAGTCTCTTGTCATTTACTTATTGATGAAGAAGGACTCCTGTATGAAATGGTGTCTTGCTGGCAAGGAATTTGTTATAAAGCTTATCATGCTGGCAAAAGTTTTTGGACAGACACTAAAAACAAAAAATGGAATGCTTTTAATGATTTTTCCGTAGGTATAGAATTGGTCAATTTAAATGGAAATGTATTTTCCTATACAAAAAAACAATATGAAACTCTTTTTCAAACCCTACATCACTTAAAAGTCATTTATCCTAAACTTCAAAATCACGAAAGAATTTTAGGTCATGAACATATTTCTGGATTTCGTAATAAAAAAGACCCTGGTTATTTATTTGATTGGAGTTATCTTTTTGAAAAAGTCTATAAAGTTGAGAAACCTAAATATTTACAACCTATTTTAACTCAAAAACAACAAAAATCTCTATCCTTTATCTCTAAACCATTAAATAACACCCTATCAAGAAACATCAGCCTCCTATTAGAAAAAAAAGGACCGTTTTGGTTTAAAGTTTTACTTATGAAGATCTTATTGATATTTAGTCAATCTATGAACTTTATTAAAAATCAAAAAGGACAAATGATTGTGGAATATATGCTCCTTCTTTTTTTATCTATTGTTTTAGCTCTTAGCTTAATTAAACTTACTGATATAACATCACAAAATGCTTTCTTGAATTTCTGGTCACAAATCATCCGTTCCATAGCAGAAGATGTTAGCACTTAAGTCTTGTTTTTTCCCAAATGATAACACTAAAAGGAAACAACACTCAATCCATAATTCACTAATAAATACTTTTTAAATATGATAAAATATATTTTGTATCAATGAAAACATATCTTATTTTAATAATAGGAATCTTCACCTACACTCCTGTTCTTTCAATAGCTCAACAAACCTGTAAAGAAGTTTCATTTAATCATCTTCAATCCACTGAAGCTGGTTTCTGTTTTGAATGTCTAACACAAAGAGTGACTGCTCAACCTCTTTTTATTCCTACCTTATCTTGTTTTAAACAATCTGTATCTGCTAGGAAAACTCCAATCCCCCCTAGTAAAAACACTTTTTGTGAAAACTCTTCACTCCAAGAAGGAACATCATCCATACCTATGTGTGCTTCAAATCAATATATCAAAACAACGGCCCGTGTTTTTCATGAAGTCAGTCAATGTTTAAACATCAAAGACCCTAGCTTCTTTTTTGCTTTAATAAATAGAGAATCCCGATTTCAAATTGCAGCAGAAAGTGGTACAGGGGCTTCTTGTTACGGACAACTTACAGGAATTGCTATTACAGATATAAATAAAAGATTTTTACCTGCAAAAATTAATGATCCAAATAAATGTACAGCCATCACAGAAAATTGGGAACCACTATCTACTACTGCAGGAAATAGAAAAACAGATAAGACTATTTGTACATTACATTCTAACCCTTACAGTTGCCTTTTTTACTCGGCTCTCTATTATCTACACTCTTTAGAAGAGGCTAAAAAGATAGTAGAAGATCTAGATATTGTTACTGTGAGGTTAGATAGTAACCCAAAAAATCTTTTGATCTTTAAAGGAAAAAAAGACTTTGAATCCCACCGAGCTAACAATCAGGAAGAATTTAAAGAAATTAAAGAAATAAAATACATTTCTATTTTTCAAGACAAAAAACTAATCACTCAAACGATTGCTTTACAAGGATACAATGGAGGACCTGAGATGATAAAAAATCAACTTAAAAATTATGCCAATACTATAAAAGGAACACTATGGTCCGAAACCGAAACAAGTCTTAGTCGCACTTATAAGCAGGCCATTTTTAATAAAAAACCTTATGGCATTCCCACTTCTGATTTTATTGAAACCTTTGGAAAATATGTAGAAAATCACAGGAGTCAAGAAGCAGGTGTTTTTGCAAAAAAAGTATTGCAAGATTTTTATGATATCACAAAAAACAATCCTTCTTGTGGAGACATACCAAGAAATATAAATAAACCTAAAAATCAATTTAAAGCTCAAAATATGATTTAATCATTTCCCAAAAAAATTAAGATTCTCTAAATGATCTTTAAAAATGAGTTTAATTTTAAATTTTGTATCTTTTAAACTTTCTTCTAAAGTTTTAGCTAGATAAATGCTTTGGAATCCTAATTTTTCAGCTTCTAAAATCCGTTCTCTGGCAAAACGACAAGACCTCACTTCACCTGTTAAACCAATTTCACCAAAAAAACAAGTTTGCCTATCTATTGGCTTTTTATAAAGAGAGGACAAAATAGAAACAGCAACAGCTAAGTCGGAAGCAGGTTCTGAAATTTTTAACCCACCCACAAGATTCACAAAGAGATCTTTTTTTCCTAAATCCGTTCCTAAGTACTTATCCAGAACAGCAGCAACCATATGAATACGATTTATATCTAAACCTAAAGCCGTCCGACGAGGAATAGATAAGTAAGAGTTTATAACTAAAGATTGTATTTCGCAAAGAAAAGAGCGACTTCCCTCCATAGCTGTAAAAACAGCAGAACCTATACGATCTTCTGATTTTTCTCTCAGAAAAAAATGAGAAGGATTGCTCACCTCTTTCAATCCTCCATCACTCATTTCAAAAACAGCAATATCTCTTGTGGAACCAAATCGGTTTTTACTAGAGCGTAAAATACGAAATTGATAATTAGCATCTCCTTCAAAAGACAAAACAATATCTACCAAATGTTCCAACACTCTTGGTCCAGCAAGACTCCCGTCTTTTGTAACATGTCCAACTATAATTACAGTTATATTGTTAGATTTTGCAAAACTCATAAGAAGTCCTGCACATTCTCTCACTTGGGAAACGGTACCAGGAGCAGAGGATAAATTTTTCAAATGAACAGTTTGTATAGAATCAATAATTAAAACAGAAGGTTTTGCTTTACGAGCTTTTTGCAATATATCTTCTAGAGAAGCTTCACTATAAAAAAGAAGATCAGGATTATTGATATTTAGTCTTTGAGCTCTCAAAGCTGTTTGAGAACCACTTTCTTCAGCAGAAACATAGAGTACTTTTTTACGACCTTCCGAAAGGTATCCACAAACTTGAAGTAACAAAGTGCTTTTACCTATTCCTGGATCTCCTCCCAATAAAAGAAAGGAACCAGAAACAAAACCTCCACCAATAACTCTATCAAATTCTTTCAGTCCAGAACTTTGACGATCAAAAGAAGAAATGTCCATTTCCGAAAAAGGAAGTGGACTCTCAGTTCCTCCACCTATTGAAAATCTTTCTTTACCTCCTTTGGAGCCAATCACTTGCTCTTCTATAATAGAATTCCAAGATTCACATTGAGGGCAACGTCCTTGCCATTTAACTCCTTCCCAAGCACAACTTTGACAGACATAAATGGTTTTATTTTTAGACATATTTAACTTTCAATAGATTTTTTGCTTTTTGGTTTAAACTCATCCATCATTTGATTTTCAAGAAGTCTTTTATTTTTTTCTCAAAACTAGCACTTTTTTTGTAAACTTCTTTTTCCTCTAAAGTTTGCAACTTATTATTATCCATTAACACTTGACCTTCACACATTACAAAACTCACTTCACTTCCCTGAGTACTATAGACCAAATGTGAAATGAGATTATGAGCTGGGTAAAATTGAGCCTGTTCAAAATCAATCGCTATTATATCAGCTCGCTTTCCTTCTTCAATAGTTCCTATTTCTTTTTCTAAGCCTATCGCTTTAGCTCCTTCTATTGTTGCCATTTGAAACATCTCTTGAGCGGTCAAAGATTGATCTCCATATTTTAAAGACTGAAGTTTTATACCTGTATCCATTTCCTGAAATAGATTAAGATCATTATTAGATGCCGCACTATCTGTTCCTAAGCCTACAATCACGTTTTTTTTCAAAGCCTCCCTAATAGGAGCTATCCCATTAGAAAGCTTCATATTACTTTCAGGGTTGTAAGAAAAAGAAGTTTGAGTTTTTGACATAATCTCCAAATCCTTATTGTCTACATGAACACAATGAACAAAAAGAGATTTTTCTCCAGTGACATTTAAATCATGCAAATACTGAACAGGAGTTTTTCCATATTTTTTTTGTATCTCTTGTTGTTCCCATTCACTTTCTGAAACATGAATGGTAAGATCTATAGATTCTGTTTTAGAAAAATCTCCTATCTCAGAAAGCATTTCCGAACTTAAAGTGTAAGGAGCATGAGGTGCAATAGCTATATCTATCCTAGGATGATTTTTATATTTCTTCTTTAAATCTAATGTTTTTTGTTTCCAATTTTTCCAATTTTTTTCTACACTAGGAACACCCACTCCTACAAAACCTCTTAACCCTACGTCCTCTAAA
Organism: Bdellovibrionales bacterium; assembly: GCA_963692945.1. GTDB lineage: Bacteria > Bdellovibrionota > Bdellovibrionia > Bdellovibrionales > UBA1609 > JACOND01. The sequence continues at coordinate 581,564 of OY843585.1, read as the reverse complement.
ACCTTAGCCATAACCTCACTGTAGAAGTACATATCAAAAAAAGTAGTCACTCCTGATTTAATAAGTTCTATAGCTGATAATTTTGTCCCTGTCATTATAAAATCCTTGTCCACCAAGCCAGCTTCCAATGGAAAAATGTAATCTTCTAACCATGTCTTAAGAGGTAAGTTATCGGCTAAGCCACGAAATAAAGACATGGGTAAATGAGTGTGAGTGTTAATGAGACCTGGTGATAACAAATGATGTTCAAACTTAAAAATTTTATTGGCTTGAAGGTGAGAAGAAGATTCTCCTACAAAAGAGATGCGACCATCTGTAATGCCCACAGCTTGATTCTCTTCTACAACAAATTTTTGATTTTTATACAAAAGAATTTTTTTAGGAAATAAAAGAGTGTCAAAATTTTTCATGTTTCTCTATTTACCAATTCCAATTCAGGAGATAATTCTGATGAGTTAATATAAGATTTGTTTTTCTTATTCAAAATAGAAATGATTTTTTTAATTCCAAGAGGTAAAAAACCTATAAGAACAAAAGAGGCAATAAGGCCTATAGAAAATACATCTTTTATTTGCTCTATCTTTGAAAAATATCTTCCAGCATTCACATAAATAATAAGATCAGGGAGAAGACCTATATAAGTTACAATAAAAAAATGTTTTGTTTTTATAGAAGTTAAACCCATAAGAACATTGGGAATAAAAAAAGGGACAAGTGGAACCATCCTCATAGCAAATAAATAGTAGATTCCATACTTATTTAAATCCGATAAAATAGTTTTCAATCGGGAAGCATATTTTTTTATAAAGAATCCACGAAGCAAAAAACGAGAGAATAAAAAAGTGATAGTAGCCCCTATTGTCAAAGCCAAAGAAGTCAAAATAACCCCTTTCACTAAACCAAATAAAAAACCAGCAAATAAAGTTAAAAGGATAGTCCCTGGTAAGGACAAAACGGCCATAAACAAATAACCTAAGAAAAGGCAGAGCATTAAAAATAAAGTCTTTTCTTCGGCCATTTGAAGAAGTATTTCTCTATGATGATTAAAACTTTGAAAATCCAGATAGGTCAAAAAATCAAGATAGAAAAAACTACCAATAAACGCCATAACAAAGAAGATTGGAAGCCATTTTCTACGATGTTTTTTCACAAATCAAATTATAGCCCAAAATGGGAAGACACCTCAAGAAAAAAAACCTTGCTCTCTTACAAAAATAAGATTAGTTTTAAAAAACCATGAGAAAAAAACTATACATCCTGCTCTCTTTAATGGTTGTTGTTTTTGCAGCTATCACTCTCATATGCAATTATTATTTTGCTGAGTATCCTTATAATAGTTTTATAAATTTAGTTTTAATCATTTGTTTTTTGTATGTTTTTTATAAACAAAAATTCATTTCAAAATCATTACTTAAGGGCATCTCATTAACCCTTGTTCTATTGATCGTTTTAAATATCTTTTCTGTTCTCATTTCTCATTTTTCTAAAAACTTCAACCTAAAAGATATAGAAGATAAAAAATCCTACAGCATGGGTTACCTCCTAGCAAATAATATTAAAAAAATGGACAATAATTTAAAGATAAAATCTTTTTTAAAAGGCATGGAAGATTCTTTAAGTCATAAAAAATCCATTGTAAATCAACAAGACCTCATGGCAGATCAACAACAACCTGTTACAAGAAAAAAAGGAGAAAAACACATGGCAGAAGGTAAGAAATTTTTAGAAGAAAATAGTAAAAGACAAGAAGTTAAAGTCACAAACTCAGGACTCCAGTATGAAGTGCTTAAAGAAGGAAATGGCAAGAACCCACTAGCAACAGACACTGTAGAAGTACACTACCGTGGAACTCTTATTGACGGAACAGAATTTGATAGCTCTTACAAAAGAAATCAAAGCATCTCCTTTCCTCTTAACAGAGTTATCAAAGGATGGACAGAAGGTGTTCAACTTATGAAAGAAGGAGCAAAATACAAATTTTTTATTCCTTCAGAACTAGGTTATGGCAGCCAAGGTGCAGGTGGTTCTATCCCTCCAAATGCAACACTGATTTTTGAAGTGGAACTCATTAAAGTTCTGTAGGTTCTTTTTTTTAATTCTATTGTTGAAACAATCTTGAGATTAAAAAATAACATTAACTTTTACAGAAGATAAAAGCAAAAGTCATTTTCTCTCCGACCTCATTGTTACAAACTCTTCTGCACTAGAAGGATGTATTCCTATTGTCTGATCAAAATCTTTTTTAGTAAGTTTATTTTTAATAGCCACAGCAAAGCCTTGAAGTATTTCTCCAGCCATATCTCCTACAATATGACAACCTAAAACCCGATCTGTTTTTTTGCAAACCACAAGCTTCATATAGGTTTTTTCCGTTTGGTTGGTATCTTTTTGATTCATAAGAGTTAATTTCAAAGGACGAAAAGTGCTTTCAAAAATCTTTACTTTAAAACCTTTTTCTAGAGCTTGCTCTTCAGAAAAACCAACAGTTCCAACTTCGGGTTGAGTGAAAACAGCAGAAGGAATATTTTCATAACTGACTTCTAATTTTTTATCTTTAGCAAAGAGATACTCACTAACAAACATTCCTTCAGAAAGAGCTATAGGTGTTAACTGAAAAGGTTTTGTTACACAATCTCCAACAGCAAAAACACTAGGGCAGCTGGTTTGAAATTTGTTATTGATAGGAATATGGTAATGAGGGGCTTGAATTTTTATTCCAATAGATTCTAGATTTAGTTTTTCAACATTTGCCCGCCGACCTATTGCCATCAAAATGGAATCACCTGACCATACTTTCCCCTTACTATCCGTAAGATGATAATTCTCACCTTCTTTTTCTATTTTCACAGGATTGCATTTTGAAAGCATTGTAATATGTCTTTTTTCTAATTCTTTTTGAAGATGCTTGCGAACACTTTGATCAAAGCCTGAAAGAATATAGTCTTTTCTAAACATAACGGATACATCTGTTCCTAATTCTTGAAAAATACTTGCAAACTCCAAACCTATGTAACCGGCTCCAATAACTAAAAGAGACTTTGGTTGTTTTTTTAAAGAAAAAATTTCATTAGATGTAATAGAATGTTCTGCTCCCTCTATAGAAAGTTTTATTGGCCAACCACCAACTGCGATCAATATATAACGAGCTCTATAAGTTTTTCCATTGACAGCAACAGTGTGAGGATCTTGAATGGTTCCCTTCCCTGAAATAAAATCAACATCTACATTTTTTAATAAATTGGAATAAATACCTTCTAACCTTTTTATTTCCTTGTCCCTTGCTTCATTAAAAGTTTTCCAATTAAGTTGAGGCTCTTCAAACTCCCAACCATAAGAGCGAGCTATTTCAAAATGTTTTTTAAAACTTGAACCATAGACCATCAATTTTTTAGGAATACAACCTCTGATAACACAAGTCCCACCAAGACGATCACTTTCACAAAGAGCCACTTTTGCCCCTAAGTTAGCAGACCAACGAGCTGCACGGATTCCTCCAGAACCTCCTCCAATCACAAAAAGATCATAATCATAATTTTGAGCCATAGATTTTCCTAGAATAAATGAGATACTTCTTTTTATCAACCAATGCTGTGTTTTTTTTCAAACTTTCCTTAATAATTTTTCTAAAGTAAGAAAAAAAGATTTTTTCAAATCAGGACTGGAAAAAGATAAATGCCACTGACCTTTTTCCAAACAATCAGAAATAAAAGCAAAGCAAAATACTTTTAAAGAGTCATGATGAGCCGCTGCCATAAGTCCACTGGCTTCCATTTCCAAACAAGAAACACCTCTGGATAAATAGGTATCCAACTCTGTTTCTTTATAAGGAGCATCACTTGTCCAACTTGTAACAGGGCTAAGGTTTAAAAAATCAGCCCATTTCTTTCCTTCTTCTAAACAAGAATTTTCCACAAACGGATCCTCCGATTTGGTATTATAAGAAGAGTAAGATGTTCTCCCATAAGCTTTTTCAATGAAAACCCCCTGAGCCATTTTCAATTTAGAAGATAAAGCACAAGCCGTTCCTATAGAGAAAAACTCTTTAATCCCAAAGGCTTTCATATATTCTAATTGCAAAAGAGAGGCAGGAGCACCAAAACCAAATTGACTCACTAAAACTTTTTGAAAATCTTCATAGATATCTAAACAAGCTCCAAAGGCAAAAACTCTTTTGGATTTATATTTTATGGAAATTTTTTTTGCTAAAGAAGAGTTGAAACAAAAAATGGCTGTTTCGATTCCCTTAAGATCAATCTTTTTTCCGTACTCACTTATAAATTCAGAAGCTTTTAAAAAATAAGGATTTTTCATTTTTTTATTTTATACTTTCAAAATTATAAAAAAGCAATTCCTATATTTTTCTAAGATTTAATATGTCTTTCTAAATTTTAATACCTATTTCTAACATTTAAAAAATTCAATAAGAGCTACAATATCTCTTGCTAACTTTTAAAAATTCCAATATAAAAACACCAATGGAAACTCTTGCTTTTAAATATGTTCCAAATAAAAAATTTTTAATTTTAGATCAAACTCTTCTTCCTGAAAAAGAAATTTGGATTCCTATAAACAACCCCATAGATATGGCTGAAGCGATAAAAAATTTAAAAGTGAGGGGAGCCAATCTTATTGGAATTACAGCAGCTCTTAGTTTAGCTCAAGCCCTACTAAAAGGAATAGATAAAAACACTTTGAAAAAACAGTCTGACCTATTGAAAAAAGCAAGACCGACAGCTGTGCATTTGGAGTCGGCTGTATCCCGAGTTATGAGTCAAAACTCAAAGGAAAAACAAATTGAAGAAGCTATGAATATCTATGAAGAAGACAAACTCGCTTGTGAACAAATGGCTCAAATCGGACAATCTATAATTGAACAAAAAGACCATATACTTACTTATTGCAACACTGGTTCTTTTGCGACAGGAGGTATAGGGACAGCTCTTGGAGTTATCAAGCAATCTCATAAAAACCAAAAAAATATTTATGTTTATGCTTGCGAAACTCGCCCTGTGAATCAAGGTTCACGACTCACTTTTTTAGAACTTCAAAAGAATCAAATACCCTCTACTTTACTTTGTGACAATATGGTTGCAAGTTTAATGGCTCAATCTAAAATACACAAAATTTTAGTGGGTGCTGACCGCATTAGTTCTAACTATGATGTTGCCAATAAAATAGGAACTTTAAATCTAGCCATTATTGCTCATCACTTTAAGATTCCTTTTTATGTTGTTGCTCCCTCTTCTACCTTTGATAAAAACACCAACAGTGGAACAGACATTCCCATTGAACAAAGAAACCCTCAAGAAGTCTCTCCCTTTTGGTCTGAAAAGGCTTCTATCTATAATTCCTCTTTTGATATCACTCCTTTTTCTCTCATTACAGGAATCATTACAGAAAAAGAAATTATAAAGTAAAAGATTGTGTATGAAATTGTGAATTTTATGGAATAGGAAGTGACTGCTAAAAAAAAATAGGAAACTATTATAAAAAAAAGGATCTCTTTTAAAAAACTATGGAATACTGGACTTATAAAGATATAAAAATTCCTAAACTTGGTTTTGGAACTTGGATGTTAGAAAAAGAAGAAGCTCTTTTCTCTATTGGAAAAGCTCTAGAAGTAGGCTATCGTCATATTGATACAGCCTCTATTTACTCCAATGAAGAAGAAGTTGGATCCGCTTTACAAAAATCTTCAGTTCCTCGTGAAGAGATTTTTCTAACAACAAAAATTTGGAAAGATTATTTATCTCCTGAACAAATTCAAAAAGAAACACAAAAAAGTCTCAATAAACTAAAGGTAGATTACATAGATTTACTACTCATTCATTGGCCTAATCCTGAATTTTCTCTAGAAGAAAGTTTAGAAGCTCTTGAGAATCTTGTAAGAGAAAAGAAAACTCTCTATATTGGTGTCAGCAATTTTCCTTCTGAACTACTTTTAAAAGCAAAAAATATCTGTCCTTCTTTAATCAACAACCAAGTAGAATATCATCCTTTTTTATCACAAAGCAAATCACTTAAAGTTATACAAGAACATCAGATGTTTCTAACAGCTTACTCTTCACTCGCTAGAGGATTGATTTTTAAAAGCCAGCAGATAAATCATATTGCTAAAAAATACAATAAAACTCCTTCTCAAATCACTTTGAGATGGCTTATAGAACAAAAAAATGTTCTACCTCTCTTTAAATCTAAAAACGAAAACCATATCAAAGAAAATTTTAATATTTTTAATTTTCAATTAGAAAAAGAAGATCAAGATAAAATTTTTCGTTTAACAAACCAAAAACAAAGAATTGTAAATCCTCCTTTTGCTCCTAAATGGGATGAGTAGTTTTGTTTTCACTCTACCTCACTCATGCGAAAAACAGAAGTTTGTCTCTAGTTCAGATAACAAAACTCTATTTTGCGAAAACCAGCAGGTTTTCTCTAGTTCACCCAATAAACATGTTAAGTAACTCTTACTTTAACGAGATTTGAAGAGCGTCCCTTTTGCGATGAAAAGCTCGTTAAAGTAAGAGTTGGAAATATTAGAATTGAACTAGAGTTTTGAAAAAATATTGTAGGTCTTATATTTAACCTACATATATAAGCTATCTACCAACTAAAATCCAATTTCAAGATTGTGTTAAGAAAAAAGAAAGATTAAAAAAATAAGTTTTCTATTAAAATGACCCTTTTATTACTATTGACTTTTATAACTCCCTCATTGTTAAGTAAGTATATATTGATTCAATAGGAGACTATTTATGAGAAAAAACACACTTCTTCTAATTCCTTTTCTTTTTAGCTTAAAAACATTTTCTTCAGACTGTAAAAATATTTTTGCATCTTCTCCTGAACAAGAAGTCTTTCATCAAATGGAAAAGTCGGACGTTAATTATATCCGATTCTTGAATAAAGAAAAATTTATAAAATCCCCTTTGGTTTATGCTATAAAACGAAATGAAGATCCCATTCCCTATTTCGTTAAAATATTAAATAAAGATAATCCTTTTAACAAATCTTATATTTTTGATGTTTTAAAAAAATATGGTCATGAGTCCCTGCATTTTATCAATGACCCCTCTTCTGGCCTTAAAGCCATAATAGGAATCCACAATACTGCTTTAGGGAATGCAGGATGGGCTCTTGGTGGGACAAGAATGTGGGAATATGAAACTGAAAAAGAAGGTCTTATTGATGTCTTACGTCTGTCTGAAGGTATGAGTTATAAATCGGCTCTGTCAGGTTTAAACTTTGGAGGAGGAAAGTCTGTTATTTTTGGATCTGCAAAAACAGATAAAACAAAAGAACTCCTTCATACTTATAGCACCTACTTAAAAATATTAAATAAAGAAGCACAAAAAAACAAAGACGACCCTTATTTTATAACAGCTATAGATGTAGGTATGGAAACAAAAGATATAGCAACTATTCATGAAAAAGCAAAAGGTTATGTTGTTGGATTTTCTGAAAAAAAAGAAGATGATCCTTCTTTCTATACAGCACAAGGGGTTATGCATGGAATTAACGCTGCTGTAAAATATCACTTAAACAAAGACAATTTAAATGGATTAAAAGTTTCTATCCAAGGTGTGGGGAATGTAGGAAGCCAACTTGTGAGTGATTTACAAAAAGCTGGAGCCAAGGTGAGTATTAGCGATATTGACCCAAAAAAAACAAAATGCTTGTCTCAAAAATTTGGAGTGAAAGTAAAAAGCAATAACCAAATTCTTAAGGGAGCATGTGATGTTCTTGTCCCTTGTGCTTTAGGGGCTGTGGTAAATTCAAAAACCATTAAAAATTTCCAGTGTAAAATTATAGCAGGCTCTGCTAACAACCAATTGGAAGATTCAAGCCTTGGAAATGCTTTAAAAGAGAAGGGGATTCTTTATGCTCCTGATTATATAATCAATGCTGGAGGTTTAATCAGCGTATCTTCAGAATTGAACCTAAACATTAAAACACTAAAAGAAAAAAGACTCTATATCACAGAAAAAAATAAAGAAATTTATAATACACTTATGCATATTTTTAAAATTTCTGATAAGGAAAATATCAGCACAGCAGAAGCGGCGAATCGTCTGGCTCAAAACAGAATAGAAGAAGCTCAAGCCATTTCAGCATCAATAGGATGGGCTTTATCAAAAGGGGCTTCATTAGAATCTTTACAAAAGGAAAATATCAGCACAACAGAAGCAGAGAATCGTCTTGATCAAAAAAGAACAAAAGAAGCTCAAGCCACTTCAGCATCAATAGGATGGGCTTTATCAAAAGGGGCTTCATTAGAAAGTGCTTTTTTACAAGTAGAAAAGAATCTAAAAGAGAAATAAACCTCACTCTAGTTCAAAACTCTAGTGAAATAAGTAATGAAGACCTATAAAGACAATCAAGCCAACAAAAAACCAGTGCTTACTTTTTCCTTTTATAGAAAAAGGAATTAAATGAATAAAACAAATATAGAGTAACATCCCTGTAGCCAAAGCAATCAAATAATGAAAATTAAAATATTCAGCAAAGTTTTTTGCAAAATAGGCTCCTAAAATTAAAGTTACAGAGATACAAGAAGTTAATAGAAGAATGATTTTTGTTTTTATATTTGAACCGATACCAAGAATAGCAACTAAAACTCCCTCAGATAATAAGTGGAAAAATAAACCTACACTTGTAACAACAGCGGCATAGCCCTCCAAACTTAAGCCTGCAAAGAGACGAATCCCATCAAAAAAAGAACAAACTGTTAAACACCCCACTGTTGAGCAAACCGTTGATGCTGATAAAATGTGAGTGTGATGATGTTGGGAGTTTTCTACAGAATGAGAATGTGTTTTTTCTACAAGCCTATCTAAAAATTTTAATCGTGGGACAATATAAATATCAAAAAAACCTTGTAATAAAACACCTGATAAAATAAGAAGAGTTGCCATTTCACTATGATTTAAATCCTCAAAACTATGAGACATAAAGTCTAAAAAACAAATCACTAAAAGCCCACCTGAACTAAAGGCAACTAAAGCGTCTAAATTCCATTTTTTGCCAAAAAAAGCAACGAACAAACAAGAACCTAGAACAGTAAAGGCAAAAATAACTGTGATAAAAAATGTCATAATTCCTATTTATAGATTATAGATTAGTAATGAGCAACCAATCTATGACATGAATTTAAAAAAGTTTATTTTTTTAGAAACTTTTTATTAGATTTAAGAGAAAATCTTTAGTGATTTATAACTTGAAGTGACTGGACAACGTGATTTCTTTATTTTTTTAATCATACCTTTTTGCTTCGCAACTTCTTCTGAAAAAGGAAGTTTAGTACATTGATCGTAGGTGGCTTTGGAAAAATCCGCTTTCTTAAAATTAACCCGTTGAAGGTTAGTTCCTTGAAGATTAGCTCCTTGAAAATTAGCCCCTTGAACATTAGCCCGTTTTAAGTTAGCTCCTTGAAGATTAGCCCCTTTAAAGTTAGATCCTTGGAATCTAGACAATCGAAGGCTAGCGTTTTTTAAGTTAGCTCCCTCAAAATGAGCCCCTGAAAATTGAGATTCGTAAAGACTAGCTTTTTCAAGATTAGCACCTGAAAAATCAGTTTCTTTTGATGAAATAGTCCAAAAAAGATTAGCTCCTTGAAGATTAGCTCCTTGAAAATTGGTTCCCTTAAAATTAGTCCAAAAAAGACTAGCCTTTTCCAAATTCGCTTTAAAAAAATTTGCATTTTCAAAATTAGATCCTGAAAAATTTGCTCCATAAAGACTAGCTTTTTCAAGATCAGCTCCTGAAAAATCAGATTTTCTACCATTAGCACCATGAAGATTAGCCTCCTTCAGTTTAGCCCCTGGAAGTTTCGCTTTAAAAAAATTTGCATTTGTAAAATTGACACCTGAAAGATTCGCTTTAGGAAGATTAGCCATTTCAAGATCAGCATGTTTAAAGTCCTTTCCTTTTAAATCCTTTTTAGTGCATGGACTATCACATATTTTTTTATAGGGAGTTTTTTTATTATGAAATGCCTCGCTTTCATGAAATGGTGTAAGTAAAAATAAAAAGATTAAGAAAGTAAAGAGTTTCATATTTTCTCTATCGGTAACCACGAACTAGGACTTGAAGTTTTTTCTATAGATAAAAATACCATTTGCGAAAACCTCCTCACTATGCTTTTAATATTAAAGCAAGTGGAAGATTGTCTGCATTAGCAATAAAAGGGATGATTAATTTTGCACCAAATCTACTATATCTCTTTTGCTTCTGATAATTTTTGATACACAAGATACCATTTTGATTTTAATTTTTTCTCTTCCGATTGAGAGGCTATATGTAGGCTAATAGCTGATTTAAATAGGTAAGATTGTAAAGAAAGCAGCCCTGTTTCTGGATCTTCTCTCACAGCTCCTGCATTTTTTAATTCAGGAAGACAGGAATTTGCATATATATTTTTCTTTTCTTTATTAAACTCCTTTGCTAAATCAGATTTTAATACAGGTTTTGGCATTAGAGCTAAAATATTTAGTAACTCGTCTCTTTGTCTAATTTTTCCATTAAAACTATAGAGATTTGAAAAGTCTTTATGTTGAAGTTCCAAAGCTGTTTTCTGTATAGACTTTGTCCAATCCTCTTGATCAATATAGTTGTCACTATCAACTTCAACTAGATTATGTCCTAAAACTTGAATGGAATGGGGGTATCCACCTGCTTTATTTATATTATTGCTAATAAGTAATTTATCATATTTGATTCCAGATTGATCAAATCCTTTGGTTAATATTTTTTCTGTCTCATTATCTGGCATTATTCCTAAAGGCAACATATCAAAACTTCTTTTAGCAGAAGGATCACCTTTAAAAAATTTCTTAACTGCTTCAGGATAACTAATAATTAAAAAAGCAATATTTCCATGTCCATTCATATCTAAAGTAGTTATGACACTTCTTAAAATTTGAGCAACACCATCAATATTTTTAACATTATGAATTTCATCTAAGATAATAAGAATTCCATCTGAAGAAGTATTATTTGTTTTATCTTCTTCTATTCCTTTAAGGATATTTGTAAGTATGGATATAGCTTGATCCTTAAGATACATATTATCTTCTAAAGATTTTTTTGAAGTCTTATCAATTTCCATTTTAACGCCAAAGGCACCAAGTGAAAATTTACCTTCTTTAAAAAAACTACCTAAATGAGAATTAAGCCTATCTATAGCTGGCTTAGGGAGTTGATCTGTTAATAAATTAAGAGAAGATTGAAGAACAGAATGAAAGGGTTGATCTTTTTCTACAGCATAATAGGTTGTTAAAAAATTTAAGTTTTCAAGATTTTTATTTTTTTGCTGAGAAATAAACATTATAAGTTTAGCTAGAGCCGTTTTTCCAATACCTCGTTCTCCAGAAATCACAAAACTTGAGGGCATCTTATCTTGAACTTGAGCCATTTTCCGAACAACATGGAGTATTTGGCTGTCACGTCCAGCAAATAATCGAGGTTGAACTACTGAATTTGGATTGAAAGGATTATTTTTCATAAAAACACCGATTTTTAGAAGTTTTGAGGTTATTAGCATTTATTAGTAAAGTCAAAATTTTATTAGTAGGATGTTAGTAAAGCTAAAATTTTATTAGTAAGAAGTTAGTAGCGAATTTTAATTTGAAAAAAACCAAGTAAAATCAATGGTTTGAAAGCCTATAATTACTAATAAAGAATTAATCGTATAAAACCATGATTTGAGCCTTTTTAGTGGTTCGGAGAAAAAGTAAGAATCACTTTTTGAGCCTTTTTGAAAGAAAAAAACCATGAATTTACAAAATTAAAAATTACCAGCTAGAAAAAGCTCTCACTACAACTAACTGTGGTTTGGTGTAATTTTTGAGCAAAGTTGTGAAGGAACTGGTGAAGCACAATTTAGAGACGAACTTGTACATCAGGGGTATAGAAAGGATAGTGAAATAATTAAAGGAGCCAAAAAATAAATAATAAAATTAGAGTTGTTTATTTTTTAATAACTTTTTTTGGCGGTTGGATTGGTTTAGCAATAGATGATTCATATAGAGGTGGAGAACATATATTCCTTACTATTGTAGTAGGTATTATTGCATCCTATTTGATAAGAGAGTGGAAAAATAAATAGCTTATAAAGAAATATCAAAACTAACATCTGGCTTGGCAATTTAAGAGATGACTATATGAGTTTTTGAAGTAAAGCCTCTAGAATTAAAGAAATACTGCCAAATTTGACATTTTTTAACAATAGGTAGATGTATAAAGTGCTTTAATTGAAACTTTCAAAATAACGACCAAATAGCTAGGTTAGTGCCTAAGATTTACAACCTAAGAGTTCAAACTATTTAAAAGATTAGCCGACACGGGTTTCTATATTTTTATCTCTTTTTATGCATTCTTTTACATACTCTCTATATGTATTCAGATGATTCCAGAAAAAGTTTTCAAGAATCTGATTTCTCACAACTAAAAAGATCAGATCAATAGCTGTCTCATAGTATTCAACAGATTCATTAGAGGGTAATGATTTTAGAACTGGAACATTATGCATAAATCAAAAATTAAATAGCAAGTGGCTTTATACTTATGTATTTACCACCATTGGTCTATAAGCACTTGCCGTAGATATCTAAATGAAATTACCTTTATATTGGATAAAGGGAATTATGAAATAAATATGATTGATAGAGACTTAGAAAGACTACAGCTTAATCTTGAGCTTCTAAAGTCTAGTTTTAACTCTAAGTTTGAAAAAGGACTCAAGAGTGCAGCTTAATCAATCCGACTTATTTTTTATGGCAGATAAAATTGAAGTTTGGAAAGCTGAAAACCTTAAGTTTATGTCTTTAAGAAAAGATAAAGAGTTTAGACTTATATACATTGACCCTCCATTTAATACTAGAAGAAAACAAACAATAAATAAACCAAGTGCAAGTAAGTTTGATATAAAAACAGATGGAAAGAATTGGGCTAAAAAAGTGGTTGGTTACCATGATAGTTATGGAACAGGCATACAAGGATATCTTGAGTATATTAAACCAAGACTAAATCACTGTCATAGGCTTTTAGATGATAAAGGTATTTTATGTGTGCATTTAGATCATAATGCCGTTCATTATGTTAAATGTATTTTAGATGAAATCTTTGGTTATGGAGATAGAGATAGAGGTCATAAGAAGCATTTTTTAAATGAAATAATTTGGTATAAGAAAGCAAAGAATGGTGGAAAGAAATTTGCAGGGTCACATCAAACAATTTTAGTTTATAGAAAAACAGAAGATTATATTTGGAATCCACCAGATAAAGAAAGGTCTTATACAAAAAGTGGTGGTGGACATGGTGGAAAAGTTCAGTACCAAAAAGATAGGTATGGAAGGACATATAACTTAGTTAATGCTAGAGATGTTTTTAATCATCCTGATGTGGCTACAACTGAAAAACTTTATCCTACTGAAAAACCTGCTCCTTTAATACAAACTCTAATCAAAGCATTTACAAATAAAAATGATAAAGTTGCTGATTTTTTCTGTGGATGTGGTTCAACTATAGAAGCTTGCCATAAAGAAGGAAGATATTTTATTGGATGTGATGCACAGGAAGATGCTATAGCCTCTATTCAAAAAAAGTTATTGAAACTTGGAATTAGAAAAAGCAAAAGAGATTTTAAATCTTTTAATAAAATACCAAAAGATATCTATAAATTAAATGATAAAGAATTTCAAACTGAATGTATTTTAAAAGCTGAGGGAACACCAAATCCATACCAATCAAATGACGGGGGCATTGACGGAATTAGAATTAAAGACGGAGCAATAATGCAAGTTAAAAAATCCAAAGGACAAGTTAAGCATATTAGAGAACTTTTAGGGGTTATGGTTGCACAAAGGAAAAATATAGGGGTTTTAATAGCAAAAGAATTTCCTCAATCTGTGGTTAATTTTTCTAACACAATAACTCAAGACGGCTATTCTATTGAATTGCAGGAAGTCGGATTTATAGACAAAATCAACCAAGCTAAACAGAAAGCAGCTTAAAAAGGTATAGTTTAATCATTCACCTAGTTTTTTATTATGTAAAAGGACAACAGCTTCTCTTAATTCAATATTTTTAAAATAGAAAAACCATAAGTTTTATAAATGTTTCAGAAAAATTGAGGGACAGCTTAGAGGGACAGCTTAGGGACAACAAAGGGTTTTAGGGACAGCTTGAAAGTGTTGCCCTTAACCTGTTTTGAACGTGACTGAATGTGATTGAATGTGATTGAAAATAAAATTAGTAAATTAAATTTTATTCTTATAAACTATTGAAACCATTAAGGTTTTTATGGTTTATACTCGTAAAAATCTATTATAACAAAGCGATGGCAGGGCAGGTAGGACTCGAACCCACAACCTACGGATTTGGAATCCGACGCTCTACCATTAGAGCTACTGCCCTGAACTTTTTTAAATTTATCATATTCTAAAAACCACAGGTAGTTCTTAATTCTTTCCTCGTAAAATAACCTGTTTCTTCTAACGATTACAATTGTTTAACCCTTTTTAAAAGAAAGTAACCACATAAACCTCATCTACTTTTCCCATGTCTTCTTTGTTTAACCCTTCTTAAAAGAAAGTAATCACATAAACCCATAGATAAAAATCTCTCTTAGAAAAACAACTTAAAAACTTAATATCTACAAAAAAAAGAGAGGGAAAACCCTCTCTTTTTTGTCATAATTTAAAAAATTATCTAATCAAAAATCACTCCATAATTTCAGAAACAATACCAGCTCCTACTGTTCTACCACCTTCACGAACGGCAAAACGAACTCCCTTTTCCATAGCAATAGGACAAATGAGTTCTACCTCTAAATGAACATCGTCACCAGGGCTAACCATCTCTGCATTTTTAGGAAGTTGAACAGAACCCGTTACATCTGTTGTTCTAAAATAAAACTGAGGTCTGTAGCCTTTAAAAAAAGGAGTGTGTCTTCCACCTTCCTCTTTCTTTAATATATAACATTCACATTTAAATTTTTTATGAGGAGTGATGGTTCCTGGAGCAGAAATAACCTGACCCCTTTCAACATCATCTTTTTCAATACCACGAAGAAGAAGACCAACATTGTCACCAGCTTGACCTCTATCAAGTAATTTACGAAACATTTCAACACCTGTAACCGTTGTTTTTTTAGTTTCACGAATACCCACAACTTCAACTTCACCACCAACTTTAACAACACCTCTTTCCACACGACCCGTAACGACCGTTCCACGACCTGAAATAGAAAACACATCCTCAACAGGCATAAGAAAAGATTTTTCTATATCTCTTTTTGGACAAGGAATGTACTCATCAACTTTAGCCATAAGATCCAAAATTGTTTTTTCACTATCAGCATCACCTTCAAGAGCTTTTAAAGCCGAACCTTTAACAATAGGAATATCATTTCCTGGAAATTTATATTCTGTTAAAAGCTCACGAACTTCTAACTCAACAAGATCAAGAAGTTCTTTATCATCAACTTGGTCACACTTATTCAAAAATACCACTATAGCAGGAACACCAACTTGACGAGCCAATAAAATATGTTCTCTTGTTTGAGGCATAGGCCCATCCGTAGCAGAAACCACAAGAATAGCACCATCCATTTGAGCCGCACCTGTAATCATATTTTTTACATAATCAGCATGACCTGGACAATCCACATGAGCATAATGACGCTTTTCCGTTTCATATTCAACATGAGCCGTAGAAATAGTAATTCCACGAGCTTTTTCTTCTGGTGCTTTATCAATTTGGTCGTATTTCATAGCCGTTGCACCACCCGCTTTTGCTAAAACAGAAGTTATAGCCGCTGTTAGAGTTGTTTTACCATGATCAACATGCCCTATTGTTCCAATATTCACATGCTCTTTATCACGTTTAAAAGTTTCTTTAGACATCGAGTCATCCCTCCTTATAGGTTCAAGCTTATTCTTTAGAAATAAACCTTCTTAAAACTAAGATTCATATAAAAAGAATTTTAAGCTTATGTCAAATAACAAATGCTAGTATCTCATAATTTTTTTAACTTGCAATACCCTTATTAAAATTTAGCCTATAACTCTAATTTTTATCCTAAAACAGCCAAAATAAGAAATTTATAGTTGTAGGTAGATCTCTATTTTATCAATGAAAGTTTTTTCCTAACTTCTATTAAACCCTAATTTCTTTCCAAATTATCAAGATTTTTCCAACTTTATTTAAAACAGGTTTTCGGATTTCACACATCTTTCCCGACTAAAAAAGAGTCCGATATTTTGAAAATCATAAACAAACTCCTGTTTTTCAATGTTTTTTTAAAGAATTAGGGCCTATTTCTATCTGGAATCCTTTTTGCTTTAACAAAAGTCATAAGATTTTTTCCGAATTTTAAACACAAAACCATAAAGGAGGTTCTAATGAAAAAAATAATAAAAAAAATCTTTCCCCTCGCTATTTGCATCTTTTTATTGCAATGGATGGGAGGAATTCCTAAAGCTTATTCCAGCGGAAACGACCTAACCAATTATGAAGAGGAAGTTTTATTAATAGACTTACACAATCGTTGTTTGGATGTATGGTGTGAAGGAGCTCTTAAATTTAACTTCCATGCTTTTCATTGCTCCTTTGAAGAAGGAGAATGTTCCATAGATTATAGCTATGGATACCGATATGGTGAAGAAGATTTTAAATCAACATGTATCGTTTCGGCTTATTCTTTAGATGATCTCTGGAATGAAGTGGATTCCGAAATATCAAAGGATCTGTATTATGAAGTATCTGATTGTATAGAAGATGAAGAACTGTATTGAAGATAAATATTAAGTTTGAGGAAAAATCTCTACTTTGCTTTAACAAAAGTCATGAGATTTTTTCCGAATTTTAAACACAAAACCATAAAGGAGGTTCTAATGAAAAAAATAATAAAAAAAATCTTTCCCCTCGCTATTTGCATCTTTTTATTGCAATGGATGGGAGGAATTCCTAAAGCTTATTCCAGTGGGAACGACCTAACCAGTCATGAGGAGGAAGTTTTATTAATAGACTTAAACAATCTTTGTTATGATATATGGTGTGAAGGAGATTTTACTTTTGACTTCCATGTTTTTCATTGCTCCTTTGAAGAGGGAGAATGTTCCATAGATTATAGCTATTCACACCAATATGATGGAGGATACTTTGAATCAACATGCATTGTTTCGGCTTATTCTTTAGATGATCTCTGGAATGAAGCGGAGTTCAGAGTCTCAGATGATACATATTATGAATTAGATGACTGCATAACAGAAATAGAAATAGCATATAAAGCAGAAGCAGAAGCAGAAACAGAAGCAGAATATGAAGAAGAATACGAAGCAGAAACAAAAACAGAATACGAAGCAGAAACAGAAGCAGAATATGAAGAAGAATACGAAGCAGAAACAGAAGCAGAAGCAGAATATGAAGAAGAATACGAAGCAGAGGCAAAAACAGAATACGAAGCAGAGGCAAAAACAGAAAAAGAATGTGATGAATATGAAATTTTAGGAAAAATCTCTACAAAACAGTTAGGAAGTATTTTCTTCCATCCTATTTTAAAATGGTGCCCACGGTGAGAGAGGAAAAATCTCTACAAAAAAATTAGGAAGTATTTTCTTCCAGCCTATTTTTAAATGGTGCCCACGGTGAGAGAGGAAAAATCTCTACAAAAAAATTAGGAAGTATTTTCTTCCAGCCTATTTTTAAATGGTGCCCACGGTGAGACTCGAACTCACGACCCCATCCTTACCAAGGATGTGCTCTACCCCTGAGCCACATGGGCAACTGGTTGTTTTAAAATGAGACACTTTTATCTTCAAATAATATAAAAAAATTTACTATCTGCACCTTTTTGTTTAAACTTAAATCAGATTTATAAATAACAAAAATGAGAAAGTCTATAATTACTTGGTAAAACATGGATAATTTAAGAAGTGATTAAAAAAAAGGAAACTATTACTAAATCGTTCTATGGTCATTTGAATACATCCCTTTTAAAAGTCAAAAAGCAATTTATGTTGGTTAAACATAGGAGTCGTTTCATAAAGTTCAATAAACTCATAAAGTTCAATAGGTTATTTAGCAAAACAGGGTCTATTTTCTTGCCTATTGTTATTTCAATAACAACCCTTCCTATGATTTTATTTGTTGGTCACTATGTCTTACAATACAAATCACAACAAGTAGAAACCGATAACTTCATTCTTTTTAAAGAATCCATACAATCTGTTATTAAATACACTCTTTTTGGTGTTGAGAGAAAATGGTGTTTTAATGATAAATGGGGTTATCAATCTCAATGTGATAAATTAACCGATCCAATGAGTTCAGAAAGAGTTCTTTTTGGAGACATTGAGTTAGCTAAACTTGAAAAATTAAGACAAGATAACCCTTCAGATATTTGCACAGCAGCACAAAAAACTTGCCTCAAACAAAAAAGATCTGATTGTGATAAATGTATCAACCTCCCTACAAATTTGAATACCATTAAACTTAATTCTTTTTATAAAGTTTTTAGCAGCTCAGACTTAAAAGATAAAACTAAATTTGCCTTAAGTGATTATTTTCAATCTTACACCTCTTCCAACACTATGAAAATTAAAATGAATACTTTAAAAATCACTATCAGTAATGAAGCACAAACTTATCAAGTTCGTGGAAGTGAAAAATATATAAAAGTTAAAATTGAAACCAACTTTACAGAAAAAAGCATAACCAAAAACTATACAGCAGAATGGGATGTTTCTTTATTTCCAAGGGAGATGAACACTTTTTCTCTTGTATTGGCTAGGGATATGTATTTTTATGATACCACTTCTAGTCTACCCCCCCCCGCTCGTCAAACTATTCAACCCGATGATAAATGTGTCTCTCCCCCTAGCACTTCTACCAAGTTTGAAAAAATAACAGAAGCTCAAAAATCTTCCTACAAAGGTTTGACCTTTCAAAGCCCTGTGTTTGTAAATGGAAATCTACACTTTAAAAAGTATGCTTCTGGAACAACCCCCAGTTTTACGCCCATCTACTTTTTTGATAAATTGTTTTTAGGAAAAGGAGAATTTCTTTACGGGCAAAATCAAGATTTCACACCTAGTAAAGCTGGATACTTGATGGATTATAACCATTTGAATATGGGTGGATTTTACAAAGGGGTTGTGCTTGAAAAAACGGATAAAGGTTTAGAGGTTTTCTCAGGTCAAGAAGCTTGTGAATCAAGAAATGACACTCTTGAGGAGTGCCTACATACTCCAGAAATTTTAGATTACAGTGTGAATTCTTCTTCAGCCACCGTGACTTCTGTCTCAGGTGAACAAAGCCACACCTGTGCCATCCAAAACCAAAAACTTTACTGTTGGGGATATAATGGCTATGGACAGATCGGAGATGGCACCAGAGAGAGGCGCACAAAACCCAAACTCGTTGCAGATGGCACGGAAACAACAAAAGCTTTTCAAAACCAAAATGTAACAAAAGTCTCAAATGGAAGTGTACACACCTGTGCCATTCAAGCTGGAAGACTTTACTGCTGGGGACGTAATGAATATGGACAGATCGGAGATGGTACCTATGGCAGCACAAATTATCGCAACAAACCCACACTTGTTGCAGATGGCACAACAGGAGGAACCAATGCTTTTGAAAACCAAAACGTAACAAAAGTCTCAGCTGGAAGTGACTACACCTGTGCCATTCAAGCTGGAAGACTTTACTGCTGGGGAAAAAATAACTATGGAAGACTCGGAGATGGCAACACAGTAAATCAACACACAAAACCCAAACTCGTTGCAGATGGCACGGAAACAACAAATGCTTTTCAAAACCAAAACGTAACAAAAGTCTCAACTGGAGTTAACAACACCTGTGCCATTCAAGCTGGAAGACTTTACTGCTGGGGAGATAATACCTATGGACAACTCGGAGATGGCACCACTGGCTACACATTTAATCATCGCACACCCACCCTCGTTGCAAATGACACGGAAACAACAAATGCTTTTCAAAATCAAAATGTCACATCAGTCTCAACTGGATATCACCACACCTGTGCCATTCAAAACCAAAAACTTTACTGCTGGGGACGGAATAACTACGGACAACTCGGAGATGGCACCACTGGCAACACAAATAATCGCAACAAACCCAAACTCGTTGCAGATGGCACGGAAACAACAAATGCTTTTCAAAACCAAAATATCCAAATGGATTCGGTCTCAACTGGAGGTAACCACACCTGTGCCATCCAAAACCAAAAACTTTACTGCTGGGGACGGAATAACTACGGACAACTCGGAGATGGCACCACTGGCAACACAAATAATCGCAACAAACCCAAACTCGTTTTATCCGTTTCAGGTGCTTTTCAAAATCAAAATGTCACATCAGTCTCAACTGGATATCACCACACCTGTGCCATTCAAAACCAAAAACTTTACTGCTGGGGACGGAATGGCTCGGGACAACTCGGAGATGGCACCACAGATAATAAAAAGAAAGCTGTGAAAGTTACATTTCCAAGTTCCACTTATGTTTTTGATACAGGAGCAAATCATACTTGTTTTAGCATTGCATATGATGATGATGGTAATAGTGTATCTAAAAATATATGTTGGGGATATAATGCTTCAGGGCAATTAGGAATTGGTAACACAGATGATGTACATTTATTAAATGTAGAAAAAAACTTTTTTCCAGAAAAAAACATAACACAGGTCTCAACTGGAGGTTCCCACACCTGTGCCATTCAAAACCAAAAACTTTACTGCTGGGGACAGAATAACCATGGACAGATCGGAGATGGCCGCTTAACTCCTATCCCAACACTAAGACCCTACTTCTTGCGATCCCGTTCAAGTGGTTTTCAAAACCAAAACATTAAACAGGTCTCAACTGGAGGTTCCCACACCTGTGCCATTCAAAACCAAAAACTTTACTGCTGGGGACAGAATAACCATGGACAGATCGGAGATGGCACTACAGATCGTCGCGCAAGCCCCACACTCATTTTAAATGGAACGGAAACAACCAATCCTTTTCAAAACCAAAACGTCCAATCGGTCTCAACTGGACTTGACCACACTTGTGCCATCCAAAACCAAAAACTTTATTGCTGGGGAGATAATCTCTATGGACAGATCGGAGATGGTACCTATGACAGCATAAATAATCGCAAAAAACCCAAACTCGTTTCATCCGTTTCAGGTGCTTTTCAAAATCAAAATGTCACATCAGTCTCAACTGGAGATTTCCACACCTGTGCCATTCAAGCTGGAAAACTTTACTGCTGGGGACGGAATAACCAAGGACAGATCGGAGATGGCACCACTGGCAACACAAATAATCGCAAAAAACCCAAACTCGTTTCATCCGTTTCAGGTGCTTTTCAAAATCAAAATGTCACATCAGTCTCAACTGGAAGATTCCACACCTGTGCCATTCAAGCAGGCAAACTTTACTGCTGGGGACATAATTTCTATGGACAGATCGGAGATGGCACCACTACAAGTCCTCGCAAAAAACCCAAACTCGTTAAAAATGGAACGGAAACAACAAATGCTTTTCAAAACCAAAACATTAAACAGGTCTCAACTGGATATTCCCACACCTGTGCCATTCAAGTCCTACCCACTGATAATAAAGCTAAACTCTACTGCTGGGGACAGAATAATAAAGGACAGCTCGCTAAAGACCCGAGTGATCTCAACCGTTCAACAACTCCTTTACTTATAACATCCGAACATTGCCCTACTGAAGATCCAGAAAATTTTATAGGCAGCTTAGATTGGTTTTTTGATTTAAGTCCTTTCACTAGAAGCTCTTGGGATTTTACAGACAGAGGGACTGACAAAAGCCTTTTCATACTTGATGATAAAAATGCAACTCGCTCTGGTGTAAATTTTAGATTTCAAAATAAGGCTCTCTTTGGTCATTGCATAGTTAAAAGCACGGCTGATTTTGTGACGGGTTTCTTTGTTTGTGATAAATTCACTATAGAACAAAGAACCACTCCTCTTCGTATCATAGGGACAGTTATAAGCTCTCAACTGAATGTGCATAAAACCGCCCTTCAACATGGAGTCACTTGGGGTAGTATTTGGCAAGCTCAAGCTCTTTATGAATTAAGAGATCAGAAAATTTTAACAAAAGGTGATGAATATGTAGTCGGAACAGACACAACACTTTCAAAATCAGATTGTAATAATAATAAAAACTTTCTTGGCAATCCCATTCACCCTGAAAACCGAGCAACCTCTCTTAGTTGTAATCCTGTTGGTTTAATGAAAGAAGCAGACCCTTTCACTTGGACTTCGGTAGATCCAGATTGTGCTCACATAGATGAAAATAGTAGAAGAGTAAGTTGTAAATTTTATATAAGAAAATTTATAAGTCGGCCTATTTTAAAGAAAGGAACTCTAAATTGATGTTTGTTCAATTTCTAAAAAATAACAAAGGTGTAGGTATAGTAGAAATCTTAATCAGCTCTGCTATTGTTTTAACTATTTTTACAGCTCTTATCAGTTTTCTATCAGGAGTCACAAAACAAATAGAAGATGTTTCCGATGCTTCTTTAGCTTCTAAAAGTGCAGCTTATATTGTGCAATCTCTTCTATCTCATTCTAACAATTATCAATTTTATCCTCCTGGAAAAAGTGGTTTTGCAGGTATTGCAAATACAGAGCAATCCCATATATCAGCCAATCCAGCTGTTTTTGATGTTTTGGCTTTTGCCATAGATTCTAAGGGAGATATTATAAAAGCAGAGGACTGCCCTCATTGTGAAAGTCGCATAGGGCTGTCACTCATACCTCTTTCAAATACACGAGGTCTTTTTAAAATTTGGATTGTAGGCATTGAAAGACAAACAGGAAGTACTCCAAACTCTTACTCTTATAAAGCTTTCTTGGATTTAAAAATGCTTCTTCCTTTAAATTAAAAACAGGTGGGATTTAAAAAATGAAATTATCTATACAAAAAAATAAAGGTTTTTCTATTGTAGAACTTATAGTTGCAGCTGCTATGTTCGCTTTTGTAACTTTAGGTTCTGTATCCATTTTACAATTGGTAACAAAAGAAGGTAAGAATATTGAGAAAAAAGCGGATAAAAAAATCACTGAAGAATGGTTGAATAAATTTTTATACACCTCTCTTGAAAATATAGCCGTCTCTTATGGCATTTTAAATGTTAAAGATGATAATAATAAAAACTTTTTTGATGTATTACCAGATTATCACTCCTTCAGCTTAACCCATAAAAATAGAATTTTTACTTTAGAAAATAACAAGAAGTTTTTATTTCTATCCATTAAAAATGTAAAACGTGTCAATATTATGGAATTTTTTAATTATTACTATGATGACCTCATCAATACCGTAACTCCGAATGATGCTTATTTTAATGATTGTTATTTAAGACAAGAACTAAACTATTTATGGAAAAACAATGGACTTGTGCTTTTATATATTCCTGCTTTTTTAAGAAACGCTCGTCCTTTAAATATGAATGATTTTCCAAGAAAACCTGCTTTTCTAGGTTATATGGGAACAAAGAATCACACTTCAAGTTGCCCTAAAGTAAGACATCATAGCGATACTCCTTCAGTAACAAAATACACCAGAATGGGGTCTCATTTTAATTTTTTAAACCCTGCCGTTGGAGGAACCAGTTATGGAAACATAAAAGATTTTGTTTTGAACTCTCATCTTATTGGAGGTCAGGATGTGGTTCTTGCTGGAATTATTCATATCTCTATCTATTCCATGAAAGATAATGACATTTACCACTGCATAGTAAAAGATAAAAATACATCTTTAAATTGCGATCAAAGCAATGGCTTTTTATTTGCAAATAATATGAAACATATGAAATTTAAAAGAACCGATGTGACCAACACTCAAATCAAAATCTCTTTTGAGTTCCTCCCTTAACAAAACTCTAGTTCATTTCTAATACCCTTTTCTTATTATATTGAACTAGAGTTTTGTTGTGTATCATCTTGAGACAGTTTTAAGATAAAAAGTTCAAATAATTTTTAAAAAACAAAAAAATACTATAGAATTAAACTTGATAAATAGAAATTAATAAAGGAGCTTATAATGAAAAAAATTATTATTTTATTTTTGAGTGTTACTTCAATAAACGCTTTTTCTGCAGTGAGCATCCAGACAAGCACAGGAGGAGATTGGGGAGGTGTAGCAAGCACTGCTGATATTCCTGAACCACCAGAAGATAAAAAGGTTTTTATAGACCATAAAGTAACAACAAGTATCTCCGCTATATGTATATCTACAAACTCAAGATGGGGAGGATCACCTCTTAATCTTGATAGATCAACTCATATTGTTATTGGAATGCCAGTTGTTGATTCTGCCGATAATAAAAAATATATTGTTTTTGAATTCCCTTCTGCACTTGTTCATTCAAGAATAAGCAAGACTATTAGTGACAGTCGTGCAACTAAAGTTTATGAAATCGCTTCTGCAGCTTGGACTGACAATTACAGAGCAACGGCTAGTGTATTAGCGACTGGAAATTACCGAGCTTCTGGAGATAGAAACCATATAACTGTACAGTTTGTTCCAAGTGCCCGTATAGAACGAAGAGATAAAACTAGGTCTGTAGAAGTTAGGCAACGAAGAGGTGATGCAGTATCGGCTTTGAGTCTTTGGACGACTTGGGGTAAAAAAGGACATCTAGGTGTATCTTACTCCCCTAACCTTGATGACCTTACTTCCAGAGCAGGTAGCGTTACCATCGGTTTATCCATTCCTATAAAAACAACAAGCAGTGCTTCGGGTTGTAGATACTACACCTCTCCTCTAATGGTTTTCTTTAATCAACAAAGACCTCTCTTTACAGGGTTAAGTACTTTTCCTCTTATGGAAAACAATCGCTATGTCACATGGCCGGAGAAAGACTCCCCTGGTTATTTTATAGCTTTAGATCAAAATAAAGATGGAAAAATAACAGAGGCTTATGAGTTATTTGGAAATACAGGCTTAGACACTGTTTACGAAAATGGATTTGAATCTTTAAAAGATTTTGACTCTAATAAAGACAATCAAATCAATGCTAAAGATAAAGTTTTTTCTCAACTGGTTTTATGGAAAGATGTCAATAGAAACGGAGTGGGAGAAAAAACCGAACAAATTCCTTTAAATCAAAAAATCAAACAAATCTCTTTAGATTATGAAAGTTCTCAGGTGGAATATGGTAAAAGAGCAAAAGAGATTGAAAAGTCTAATTTTATTTTTGTGAACAAGAAGGGAGTTGAACAAAAAGGACATGTTATTGATATGTGGTTCACTCCTATTCCTGAAAATAGAGTGAAAGTGATTTCTAAACCTAAAGCAACAAAGAAGAGTCTTGTTGTCAATGCCGAGACTGCTCACATTAAATCTAACTCTGAAAAACAAGGTTTTATAAAGAAACTCTTTCAAAGAATGAAAGGAAAACAAAAATTATAAAACCTAGCTATCAATCACTAACAAAAAATTAGGACGGATGTTGAGTATAAAAAAATAAATAGATAAAACATAACAAAATAATGCTATAAAAAGATAAGATGTATTCTATCAACAAGTCCAAAGGTTTCTCTCTCATTGAACTACTTACTGTGGTAAGTATCATAGCCATTCTTTCTTCTATGGCTGTTATCAGTTTTATGAAAACAAAAAGACAAGGAAAAACAACAGAAGCCAAAATATTGCTCTCCAATTTGTATGGCAATGAGAGAATTTTTTATATAGATAACAATAACTATCATTATAATTTAGAGGCCATCAATTTAGACCTCGTAGGAAAATACATTTACAATGTAGGTTTTGACAAAAGCCCTATTGATGGAGGAACGAGTTGTCCTACATCTGGGATTCCAGATTGTGCAATAGGAGGAACTGCTAATGGTACAGGCAATTCCAACACCTTTGAAGTTTGTGGTAAAGATTTTGCTTCAGGAAGTAGTACTGAATGTTTTTTAAAAGAATCTAATAATTCTACTAAAAACACAGCTGTTAAAAACTTAAGTGGAGCTTGTATCACTGGAAGCTTGAAAGCAAAAGTTAAACTAACAAGTGGTAAATACAAACAATACACCGCTTTAGCTTGTGCAGATTTAGGTGGAGGTCGATTAGATGTATGGTCTATAGATCAAAGAAAAGATCTTCAACATAAACATGATGGCACAAAATAAATTGTTTAGAATTTCCTTTGCGAAAACCAGTATGCAAAAACCAGTAGGTTTTCTCTAGTTCACTCATGCAAAAACCAGTAGGTTTTCTCTAATTCCATTTCCAAAACTCTAGTTCAAACAATAAAGACTTATATGCGAAAAACAGCAGTTTTTCTCTAGTTCAATATAATCCTGTTAAGCAACTCTTATTTTAACGAGATCTGAAAAACAAAGCCCCTCATGCGAAAACCAGTAGGTTTTCTCTAGTTCAAACAATAAAGACTTATATGCAAAAACCAGCAGTTTTTCTCTAGTTCACTCATGCGAAAACCAGTAGGTTTTCTCTAGTTCAATATAATCCTGTTAAGCAACTCTTATTTTAACGAGATTTGAAGAACAAAGCCCCTCATGCGAAAACCAGAATGCGAAAACCAGTAGGTTTTCTCTAGTTCAAATAATAAGAATCCTTTTCTTTTTAGGTGTTTGAGGAGTATCCCTCCTACGACGAAAATCTCCTAAAAAGAAAAGGGTATTAGAAATGAACGAGAGTTTTGTAAAATGGAGCGGGAGACGGGCTTCGAACCCGCAACCCTCAGCTTGGAAGGCTGATACTCTACCAATTGAGCTACTCCCGCAAATTACATATCTAGTTAATATAAAAGCTATTAAAAAGCAACCTTATTCAGCCGTGTAAGGAAGTGAACTTTTATACCATTCAACGAAAAAATTTTAAAAACAAAAACTTATAAACGAAAAACAAGTTAGAAAAATGAAAGGACACTTGTGTAATACTTCAATATTTCATTTTAATAGATACTAAGGACTTTTAAAGAATAAATCCGTTCACTTTTTTTTGAACTCACCACGTTTATGAGCATAGTTGAAAATAACACTTTTGATATTTGTCAAAACAGGCATTGGACTACAGGTTGAACTCGGAGTTCTTCCATCTTTATTTTCACAATTACCCTTATAAAAAATAACTGTTTTTTTGGTGTAATCCATTATTTTATCTACATTGATTTCAACACCACCATCATCAAATCTTTCGTCTAATTCATTGCGACTCAAATTTTCTAAATGAGGATCATTTTTAAAATCTAATGAATCCTCCGATTGAATATTATTTCTGTCCTCTGCTAATGGTTTTGTTGTTGATTCTGGATGTAGATTCAAATCTTTTAATTCAGCTTGTTTTTTCCTTTCTACCTCTTCAGCTTTTTTTAGATCCGTTTTCACTTTATCAAGCACTTTTCCATAGGAAGGAGCTGCTGTACTATTTAAAGTGTTTTGGATAGCTGTAGCGGCTGTCACATCCCCTAAAGTCATAGAAAAAGTAAAGGGAGAAAACACTACAATCAGAATTATTAAAAAAGGAGATAAATATCCCATATCTATTCTATCGGAAAAAGAAAATACAATCTTTAATCCTAAATAACAAAACTCTAGTTGCAAAAAAACGGAGTTTTTCTCTAGTTCAAATATAAGCCTGTTAAGCAACTCTTAATTTTAACGAGATTTGAAGAGTGTCCCTCTTACGATGAAAAGCTCGTTAAAATTAAGAGTAGGAAATACTTTTTAGAACTAGAGTTTTAAAAATGGTGGAGGTGATGGGAATTGAACCCATGTCCGCAAGAAATCTTCTTTCAGGCAACTACATGTTTGTTTCTTGTTTTATTAAATCAATAGACCTCCAAGAACAAAGTTCTATTGATTGTTTTCTCATAAATTTAAGTCTTTAACCCTGAGACAAAATGAAAGACCGAGGTGATAAAAGCGTCGCTTCCCCAAATCCATCACCAAAATTTGGTTCAACGGCTACACTAAATTAGGCAGCAAAGGCAACAGAATTGCCGTTTAAAAAACACACATTTTTAAAGAGGACCTTGTGCAACCTCTACATGCTCCCAAAAGCGTCATGACCCACGTCGAAGCCAATACACCCCCAAAATCAACCTATAATACCATATTTTTCGGCATAAAGTCTTAAAAACTATAAAAAAATGATGTATTTCAACTTTACTCTAGAAATTTCTCTTGAAGAAACCGATAGAGGAGATATGAAAAGATATTTTTATTTATCTAGTGTAAGCCTGATTTTCTTTTTCCTTCTAAGCTGTAACAACAAGTCTGGTTTTGTAAGAGGTGATGCTCCTACAGCCCCACCTGCAGCTCCCCAAACTACTAGTCCAGAAAATACCGGCATCTTTTTTAGTAATAACTTTAATGTACATGACTCTGGTCAATATGAATTACTGATGTTTTCTTGTAGAAGGTGTGGAACGGATAGAATTTATAATTTGCCAGGAGGTGGTCAAATCCATCAAACTCTTGGAAGCCGATCTACAAAAAACCGTCGTTTTGATGCAAATGGTAATTTTTTGGGTTTAGACTACTCTTACAATCTTTTTGGTAAAAATAACAAAGAAAAAAAATGTAGAAATTGGCTTGGAAATGGTTTTATTGAAATTAAATTTCACACAGACCAATTGCCTACCGAAGCTTCTGTAACTATTCAACCACGATCTTCTAGCAATTCCAATTGGGGTGAATCTTTTACCGTTAAAGGAACAGCACAAGCTATCAATAAAAACAAAGGATTTAATATCAGGCTTTTTCCAAATGCTGGTCTTGGTGGAAGTTTCTCATTAATTATACGATCAAACGGTAGCAATCATGTCAAAAATGACACCCTAAATCTTGATATAACTTATGGGGCAAATTCCTCAGAACGAGAAATCATCTCCGCCAGTATACAAAGATACACATCTTCACGTGTAAAAAGCAATAGATACACTTGCGACCAATACACAAATTAAATTTAAAGTCAAAATTAATTAGAAAATACCACATTGGGCACCATCTAACTAAAAAAATTTAATTTTTTTAAAAAAAGGCTTGATTTTTTTCACACAAATGGAAAAAATCTAATTCTTGTTATTGGTTTTTTTAATCCACAAACAAATTATAGAAAAGAGGTATAATTATGAATAAAGCAGAAATCATAGATAAAATCGCTGAGGCAACAAGTCTTTCCAAAGCAGATGTTACAAAAGTAGTAGTTTCTTTTTTTGATATCATTAAAAACACTTTGAAGAAAAAAGAAACTGTCAAACTGATTGGCTTTGGAACTTTTACAGCCAACGAAAGAAAGGCAAGAATGGGTCGTAACCCACACACAGGAGAAGAGATTCAAATTCCTGCTTGCACTTCCCCTAAATTTAAACCTGGTAAAGATTTTAAAGACTATTTAAATTGATATTTTAATATCCCTTAAGGTTTGAAATTCCCTCTCAAACTATAGAGAGGGGTTCTTACTTATGAAACCATTTCTTTTTAAACAATATATCTTTCTAGGATGTATTATCATCCTGACAGCTCACTGTTCTTCTTTAAGAAAGTCTGCTTTCAGTATGGTTTTAAAAAAGACTAAAGATAAAAAAGCAGATCAAGTCAAATTTTGGTCTCCACCACAACCTTATAAACGACAAACACATTCTCAACTAGATGCTCTTTGGTGGAATCAACAAACCAATAGTTACTTATCTTATTTTTCTAATTGTTCTAGGAATCTTCAATCTTTAAAGGATATAGAGCAAGGCACTCTTTCTGAAATAGAAAATTACAGACTTATAAAAACACAAAGGGCAAAAAATCACATTTATTCCGTTATAAAGATTTATCATCCAGATGGTGAACAAACAATGAGTGGAATGTACACTTTAGTAAAAAACAACTGCTTTTATATTTTAAATTTTATAGCTGACTCTGAAAAATCTTTTAAAAAAGAAAGAGCCATTTTTCAAAAATTCATAAAAGGATTCCAACCAAAATGAACACTATCCTATCTTATATTTATTTTGTAAAAAGTTTTTGTTCTATTTCTTGGCAAGTTATGAAACAAATGTGGCAACGGCCTTTTTATTACAAATTACTTATAAAAAATATGTATGACTTTGGGTATCGCTCCCTCTTTATTATTATTGTTTTAGGGATTTGCTTAGGCTTCATCCTAGCTTTACATATTGGTGTCTCTCTAGAAAAATATGGTGCTAAAATGTATGTCCCAAAAATTTTAGCACTGGCTATTTTAGGAGAGTTTGCAACAGTTTTAGCCCCTCTTATTCTTGCAGCAAGAATTGGAGCTGGTATCACTTCAGAAATAGGGACTATGAAAGTTACAGAACAAATCGATGCTTTTCGGGCTTTGGGTATTTCTTACACAAAAAGGGTCATTATTCCCAAAGTACTAGCTTGTGTAGTGATTATTCCCATTCTTTCTCTTTTTGTAAGTATTGTTGGTTTATTAACAGGGGCTTATGTTAGCTACACCTATTTAAATTTAGATCCCGTTTATTTTATTGCAAAAGCTCTTTATACACCTAAACTTATTTTCTTTCTTTTTAGTCTGTTTAAAACTTTTGTCTTTGCTATATTTATTGCTGTAACATCTTGTCACTATGGTTTGAGTATTTCAAAAGGTTCTTATGAAATAGGACGAGCCACTATGACATCTGTTGTAACTTCTTCTTTATTAATTATTTTTGGCGATGTAATACTTACAAATTTTTACTATTCGTTTTTACACTATTAGGAAAGGATTTTTAAAAAATGGATACAAATAAAGACAAATCTAAAGTTCTCATAGAAATAAAAAACTTTTCTCTTTCTTATGGAAATAAAACTGTTTTAAAAGATGTTAATTTTATTGTAAAAGAAAAAGAATGTTTAACTATACTTGGAGAATCAGGAGCTGGAAAAACAACTCTTCTTCGCTCTATTATTGGACTTATGAAACCTACCCAAGGTCAAGTTTTTATAGAAGATCAAAATATTATAGATTTTTCTGAAGAAGAACTCGTTCCTATAAGAAAAAAGATAGCCTATGCCTTTCAAAATGGGGCTCTTTTTGATTCTATGTCCGTATTCAACAATTTAGCCTTACCTCTTAGAGAACACACAAAATTAGGAGAAAGGGCTATTCGTAAAAGAGTCATGAGTGAATTGGAAGAATTTGAACTCAGTGGAACTGAAGACCTTTTTCCAGTTGAGCTTTCTGGAGGAATGAAAAAACGAGTGGGAATTGCTAGATCTATGATATTAAAACCTAAAGTTATACTTTATGATGAACCAACGGTCAGTTTAGACCCTTATAATACTGCTAATTTAGTTAAATTGATGTTAAAGCTTAAAAAAAGAGGAACAACTGCTATTTTAGTTACACACAATATGACCGTTGCTCGTAAAATATCAGATCGTATTGCTCTTTTATTGGATGGAACTATACAAGCCATGGGAACACCAGAAACATTAGAAAAAAGTTACAATGTCTTAATAAAAAACTTTATGGAAGGTACTAAAGGAGGGAATGGAAAATGAAATTTTTCTTTATCAAACAAATTGTTGTCGGAGCCATTATTCTTATTGGATTAGCTGCTTTTACTTTACTCACTATTGTTATTGGAACAAGTGATGGGACTTTTTTAAAATCATCTAATTTTTATAAAAGTATTTATAAAGAAGTGAGAGGAATTTATGTAGGAAGTGAAGTCACTATTCACGGAACAAGAACTGGTAATGTAGCTAAAATGACTCTTTTAAAAGATGGAACTATTGAAGTTGTTTT
Source organism: Bdellovibrionales bacterium (assembly GCA_963692945.1). Taxonomy (GTDB): domain Bacteria; phylum Bdellovibrionota; class Bdellovibrionia; order Bdellovibrionales; family UBA1609; genus JACOND01. The sequence goes on along the minus strand of OY843585.1, from coordinate 549,773 downwards.
CACCATAAAAAAAGATCATCTTTTTATGATCAATCAATCCAGCACAGCACAACTTAAGACGCAAGGAGCTCTTGGGGATCGCTATATCAATATTGCAACAAATGACCTTTCAGCCCCTACACTGGCTACTGGACAGTATATAAAAACAGCTCCTTCTTTAGACATACTTTCTTTGATTAGTGGTGGAGAAAAAAATAAAAAATCTATTGAGAGTCTTATTGGAGAAGTAGATCTATTTATGAAAAATTTAAATCAAAAAGATATTTCAAGCTTTTTATCTCAATCAAATAAGAAAGAAGTTTCCTCTATCTTAAGATCTTTAAGTAGTATTTTAAGAAAAGTGGATTCAGGACAAGGTTCCCTAGGGTCTATCATTAACAACAGAAATCTTTACAATAGATTGCTCATTCTTTTAGGAGAAAGACCTAGGTATAAATATTTAAAAGACCTTTCTAAGAAGTCTAAAAAGAAAAAATAATGTAGAAATACGAGGATTTGTCAAAATCATTCTAAGAAGTCTAAAAAAGTAACTTAGAAATCCGAGTTAAGAAATGATCTTTTTAATGGATTTAAAATTTAAAGGCTTTGAATTTTTAACTTGTAAATAGATTCTCTTAACTTTTTTATCTGGAAAAATTTGATTGATTTTTTGTCTAAGAGTTTCTTTCACAAAATGCATCTCTTGAACATGACTAGAACTTGGTAAGGCAATAGTGAGGCGATGATTTTTAAATCCAACAGGGTGAGCCACTTTTGCTATTTCTTCTCCAGCCAACTCCTCCCACATTTGATGCAATTGACATAAAAAATAACCTTCAGATAATGGAGATTTTGGTTTTTTAAAAAGCTCCTCTAAAATAGAAGCAACAGAAAAAAGCTGTTTTTTCACAGTTTCTCCAAAAATAGGTTCTAAGACTAAGAGATATTTTATTTTATATTCCATACTCTGTCAAAACTCTAGTGTGTGAATTTTTATTTTCACGAGCTTTTCATCACAGGAGAGATGTTCTTCAAATCTCGTGAAAATAAAAGATTTAAACATAGAGAAAACCTGCTGGTTTTCGCATATGGGTAAGATCTTCAAATCTCGTTAAAATAAGAGTTACTTAACAGGCTTATGTTTGAAATAGAGTTTTGTCTCAATTATGAGATTCTTAATTTAGGTTAAAACACTTCCTTTTTTGAGAATTTTGACAAAAATTCCCAATTCTTTTTTTACATCATTTATTATTAAGATATCTAGTTCAAAAAGGAGGAAAAAATATGTTAGAAAATTTTCAAATTTTTACACATCATTATAATCTGAACCAAAAACAAAACAGAGTCATTCAAAACATGGTAGATACTCTCGTTCAAAAAATCCCTTGCAATTCTGTCATTCGTATAGATTTGCAGTATCAAAAAAATAAATTTATAGGCAAATTAGAAATCAAAACAAATAAAAAAACTTTCTTTTCACATACTTCAGGAGAAACTATTTCTCAACTCATGAAGAGTCTTAACAAAAAAATACTCAATCAAGTTTTAAAATGGAAAAAAAGCAGAACCCGAAAAGAAATAACAGGTATTATTGATCTGATAGATTTGAAAAATCAAAGCAAATACTTTGAAAAAGCAAGTTAAGTCCTCTACTAGATTCTAGTTCAGCGTTTTACACTTCCTCATATTAAGATCCATAAAATACAACAGATTATTTATCCATACTCTGCGAAAGAACAAACTGAGAGATAGCCTCTGAAAGATAAATCCGATTAAAAACTCCATCACGAGAAAAATCTTTCCATTTTTCTTCTTTACTTAATCCAAAAAATAAAGTTTCTGAAGGCTCTATATGAAGTTCTTTGCATACTGCTTTTTGAGCCTTTCTGTATTTATTATACATATAATTAATAGGAAAATGATTCATAAGTTCAAAAGCAATATAAGCTGACCAGCTATTGACATAGTTATAAGGACCGAGGATAGCTCCTGAAGCCTGTTCCTTATATTTAGAATACATCATGCCTATACGTAATCTTCCAATATTAAAAAATTTTGATAAAGAAAAAGAAACTATTTCAATGCAAGGATATTCTGTTAAATCAATAGATAAGGGGCTAGATAACCCCCAAAAACAACAATCTAATAAAACAGGAACTTGATACCTATTGCATAAATTCAGAATCTCTTTAGTTTCATGTCCTATACTTCCATTACCACTAAAGGGATAAGAGATGATGACAAAATCATTTGAATGAAGCCCCTCGTCTTCAATCCAACCCCATTTTCTTCCTATAGATTTAAAAAAAACCTTATGATAGGGATACTCCCCTCGTCTGACTTTTAAAATTTTATTATGATGTATTTGATAAAAATCATGGAAACTTTGTGTTATTCCAGAAATTATATAGGAATTAAATTTTTTTTCATCTAATGAATTCATCATATAATTTTTATTGGAAAAAAGCCAATTTCTATAAGTCTCAATGAATTTTTTATCTGTGTTTTTATCTCTTACAAATTTTAAAGCTTGGGAAGAATTGATTTTAGAAAGAAAACAATCTATCTCTTTGTCAGGAATTTCATAGGTCTTCTTATTAAAATGATTGATAGAAATCATTTTAAGAATAAATATTTGTTACTTTTTTATAAACTTCTTTATAATCTTCCTCAAACTGAAGAAAAAAAGTTAATCTTTCTAAATGGTTATTAGAAACATTATGATAATTTAGCACATTAATACAACAAGGAGATACATAATTATACTCACCTAAAAAAGAAGAACTATGCTCATTTTGATAAAAACGAATGGGAGCATTGCCTTTTAGAAAGAATCCCAATTTTGTTTTTGCATATCCTGTATCTTTGTGGATAGGTATTTCATAATTAGGTGATATATATACATACATATATCCTAGACACTTCAAGGGAATCATATCTTTAAAGAGATAATTAAATTCATGATAAGAAAAATACATTTCATAAAAAAATTGATCTATAGATTTTTTAGTACCTTTAATAGTATGTTTATAGGATAGTTTTTTAAGTTTAGAAGAATTTTGTTCAAATATATGTATCAACTTTTCATAATCCACATTCTGTAAGGGTTTTGGTAGAGGCATAAGTGGAATACAATACTCTTTTAGTTTATTTCTTAATTCTATATCCATTTTTTTATTGTATAAATATAAATGAAAATTTCAAGTATTAAAAGTCTTTTTTTAGACATTTACAATTTTATTTTTAATAGAATTTCACAATTTGTTGGATTTTTTTTCTTAAAATAAATATCAAGATTTTTCCAATAACAGGCCTCTATAAGTATTTCATCATAATTCTTAAAAGTGCTAAGATCTGATCTCATTAAGAAAGGCTGATTTTCTTTTAACCTATTAATAATAATTTTAATTTTTTCATATTCTTTTTGTTTGTAAAGTTTTTTTATATAAGAAATAAATACATCTCTTCTGATAGGCCATAATTCATTATGAGATATAATATCCTTACTTTTTTTATTTTTTTTAAATATAAAAAATTTTATTATATTCTCATGATTGTCTCTTTCTAATGGATAAGAATACATAGATATTTTTGGAAAAGGATATAATTTTTTAGTTCCTAAAATTGGAGCTACTATAAAAAATCCTAAAATAGTTATTATTCCAATTAATTTTAAAAGAAGGATTCTTTGTTTGAAGATAGTTTTCTTAAAAAGAAAAATTAAAGAGTAATTTTCTAATAAACCACCTATATTAATTTCTCCTCTAGATAAGATATAGAAGAGCCTTGACCATGGAACTAAAAATACAAATGTGTAAATATAAAGATAAAAATAATGTTGTGATATAAACATATCCAAAAATAAATGAAAACTAATAACCAGTAAAATGGCCCAATAAGGAATTAAACGAGGTAATATAATAGGTATAAAAGATAAAATTTGAATAAGTATAACAAAAAAAGCAAGAATTTTCACACATGAAGGAAACTGTGCAAGATACTCTCCATAAGGATGCCCAAGCCATACAAGAGCTTCATTTAATATTTCAGCCTTTGTAATCCATTCAAAACCAGAAAATCTTATTTTTTGAACACCACTTATAAAATAAAAAAGCAAAAGCAAGATTGATATGAATTTTAATGTCACCTGATTCCAAAATAAATCGTAACTTTTGATTAATTTTTTTTTATTCTTAAATTTTAAAAAATTTTGTAATGAATAAGATGAACTCATTTGAGAAAAAAATGCTAGAACAAATAGAATAATAATAGGCAATGTAAATTCTGTGTCAATTTTTCCAAACTGTTGCATATATCCAAAACAAAAAAGTGCTAATATAGCAGTAATGATACTAAAAAACCTTGTATATAGACCTATCATACAGAAAAAAAGTGAAATGCAAAAAAGTAAGTAAATAAAATATATCTCTCCCCAAGATAATAATAAATCTCTAGGATAAAATTGAAATAAATAACTTGGAGTCCAAAAAACTTTAAGAAAAGACTGATAAGAATAGGTTATATTTGTAAACCTATCAATTTGCTCTAAAACTTTTTGTAAAACTAAAAAATAAAAAAGAGAACGTGCTATATTTAAATCAAAAGGCACTCTCAAATCTTTTGTCAAAACATGAAGTTTAAAGAGATTTTTTAAATTTTTCATTTATTAATTTATTTTAACTGATTTATAAATAAACTTTTTATCAAAAGATTTTAATTTAAGGATATCTCTCCACTCTAATGTAGACTCATAAAGTTCTGGTAACACTTTAGACCAATTTGTTCCTCTCAAACGATCTAATTTATCCATAAAATAAATAAATTGACCCCTATGACTTCTTAAAACCTTTTCTTCATACTTAACTTGATACATATAATTTATATACTGATCTAGTATCTCACAGTATCTTTTTATTTTGTTATCCTTGTTGGAAATTTCCCAGTCAAACTCCCTCACCTCTTCCTTACAATTTTTAAAATATTTAACAATTTTTTCCTTAAAAGAATCTTCTAGAATATTTAAATTTAAATACGGTGGCTGATGAAGAGGGTGAGGGTTTAATAATAATTTATCATTCCAGTTGTTTATTGTTTTATAATTTTTTTTCATAATATAATTAAGAAATTTTGGTAAATGCCAAATATTTAAAACACTTATTGTGGAAGTTATACTTAATAAAAGGTTTCCACCAATTTGATCAAGCCGTAAAATATTATTCTCTATTTCTTTCCAATCACTTGGATATCTAATCAATTCATTAATTTCACCAACACCATCTATACTCATACCCACACAAATAGATTTAAAATGCTTCCATAAAACTAAAACTTTATCTGGTATATGAGTAATATTACTGTTGTAGTTTATCGATACCTCAGAAGCGATCTTTTTAGTTATACATTTTTTTAGAAAATCATAATGAGCTTTAATAAGTAAAGGCTCTCCTCCAGCCAGATAAATGACTTTAGCTTGATTTAAATATTTTTCAATTTCTAACCATAAATGAGAATCATCACTCCAATCGTAAATATGCTTATTTACCTTTAGTTTCCCATTAAAGCCTTTTATAAAATCTATTTTTTGATCTCCGTCCCAAAAAAAATCATCTTTCCAAATATCCTTATACTCTTGATACCATTTATTACTAGCTGATGGACCACACATCATACATTTTAAATTGCAATGATTTCCAAAACGTATATCTAAATAAGATATAGAAAAATCTTTAAGTAATATTGAACCATCTTTTTTTGTTAACTTTTTAGCTTTTATATAATTTGGATACTCTGAACTCTTAAGTCTATGGGCCAAGTGACTACGCTCACAAATGTTTCTAGATCTCATATCACTTTCATATTCAATTTTACATCTCCTACATTCTTCACTCCATTTTCCTTGAAGCATATTTTTACGTACTCTTTTCATCATCTCACTATTGAAAATAGCATCCCATTTATCCTTACTTATATGAAAAGGCATCCCTTCTTTATTTCTTAAAAGACCTTTATTCTTACTGGAGTTACTATGACAACAAATTCTAAACTCCCCTTTCTCTTTAATATTAATATGAGACCAAGGCAAAACACACCAAGAAGATGGTGCACCCTCATTTTGAGACATATTAAATGCATAATCATCCAGTTTAGGTTTCTGATCCATAGACTTAGCCCTATAATATAACTAAATTAAGGTCAATTAGATTTCTCTTAAACTTGTTATTACAAGTTTATTTTTTCAGATTCTTTTAAGATAATATCTCTCCTATAAAGAATTCCCACAATTTCATCTTCACTCAAAATATTGTTACTTAATTTTTTTAACATTTCTCTATTAAGAGATTTTAACTTACCAATAGTTTTTCTAGAAAAAACTTTAGTCATACCACCTATTTCTTTATAGAAATATCTTAGTATTATTCTATTGTCCTTGATCCAATATCTACCCTTATATTTTACATAATAAATCTTATCATCTGTTAAATAATTTTTACGCATTATTTCTTTAGCATGTCTCCTCTTAATTTTATCTGAATATGATAAACTAGACCATACAATAGAATTAAAAAATTGAGACACTGTTAATTTTGTTACTTTATCAAGAGGAAAATTTTCATAGTCCTTAACAGAAAGAGATTGGCTTTTCTCATTTATAATTCTGTGAGCAATAAAAGGATAATCTCCATACTTAATATAACTTATTTCTCTATAATCGTTATCAATAGAAATAATTTTATTACATTTTGGGTCATATAATAAATTCCATTTACTCACATCCAGTTTTCCAGCTATAAAATTAAAAATATATAAATCACTTTTATCCTCTAAACTTATTTTATTTTTAAAATCTTCAAATTCCCCTAGAATTTTTACAGGTTGATTAATAAAAAGTTGTAAAAGTACAGGATAATCATACTTTTTTTTCACCAACACACTAGGTGGAATAAAAGACAATTCCATATATTTAGAAAAATTATATAAAAATATAGAATTATTCAAACTTTTAATATCTGTAGCTTTTTCGAAAACCATTATATCATCTGACTTTTTTGTTTTTCCTTCATAAAATAAGATTTTATATTTTTCTCTTTTCCGTTTTTTATATTCTGGAAAATAATCATTAAATAGAATTTCTTTTTTTACTTTTCCAGTAACAAAATGTTCCTCCATTTTTATAAAATCTATATTATCATCCCAACATTCTTTTTTACAAGATGTAGAAACACTTAATAAAAACAAAAAAAACAAATTTTTCATTTATTAATTTATTTTAACTGATTTATAAATAAACTTTTTATCAAAAGATTTTAATTTAAGGATATCTCTCCACTCTAATGTAGACTCATAAAGTTCTGGTAACACTTTAGACCAATTTGTTCCTCTCAAACGATCTAATTTATCCATAAAATAAATAAATTGACCCCTATGACTTCTTAAAACTTTTTCTTCATACTTAACTTGATACATATAATTTATATACTGATCTAATATCTCACAGTATCTTTTTATTTTGTTATCCTTGTTGGAAATTTCCCAGTCAAACTCCCTCACCTCTTCCTTACAATTTTTAAAATATTTAACAATTTTTTCCTTAAAAGAATCCTCTAGAATATTTAAATTTAAATACGGTGGCTGATGAAGAGGAAGAGGCTTAGTTAATAACTCAAGATTCCAGTTGTTTATTGTTTTATAATTTTTTTTCATAATATAATTAAGAAATTTTGGTAAATGCCAAATATTTAAAACACTTATTGTGGAAGTTATACTTAATGAAAGGTTTCCACCAATTTGATCAAGCCGTAAAATATTATTCTCTATTTCTTTCCAATCACTTGGATATCTAATCAATTCATTAATTTCACCAACACCATCTATACTCATACCCACACAAATAGATTTAAAATGCTTCCATAAAACTAAAACTTTATCTGGAATATGAGTAATATTACTGTTGTAGTTTATCTCTATCTCAGAAGCGATCTTTTTAGTTATACATTTTTTTAGAAAATCATAATGAGCTTTAATAAGTAAAGGCTCTCCTCCAGCTAGATAAATTTTTTTAATTTGATTTAAATATTTTTCAATTTCTAACCATAAATGAGAATCATCACTCCAATCGTAAATATGCTTATTTACCTTTAGTTTCCCATTAAAGCCTTTTATAAAATCTATTTTTTGATCTCCGTCCCAAAAAAAATCATCTTTCCAAATATCCTTATACTCTTGATACCATTTATTACTAGCTGATGGACCACACATCATACATTTTAAATTGCAATGATTTCCAAAACGTATATCTAAATAAGATATAGAAAAATCTTTAAGTGATATTGAACCATCTTCTTTTGTTAACTTTTTAGCTTTTATATAATTTGGATACTCTGAACTCTTCAGTCTATGGGCCAAATAATGACGTTTTGAAATATTACTAGATCTCATATCACTTTCATATTCAATTTTACATCCCCTACACTCTTCACTCCATTTTCCTTGAAGCATATTTTTACGTATTCTCTTCATCATCTCACTATTTAAAATAGCATCCCATTTATCCTTACTTATATGAAAAGGCATCCCTTCTTTATTTCTTAAAAGACCTTTATTCTTACTAACATTACTCGAACAACAGACTCTAAATTGTCCGTCCCTCTTAATACTGATATGAGACCAAGGCAAAACACACCAAGAAGATGGTGCACCCTCATTTTGAGACATATTAAATGCATAATCATCCACTTTAGGTTTCTGATTCATAGACTTAGCCCTATAATATAACTAAATTAAGGTCAAATGTAAAATATAATACTTTTTGTTGTTTTTTATTTAACCTTACTTATAACCTATTAACATGAAACGTATATATTTTAGTTTTGTATATTTTTCTAAATTTAAAGATCCTGCATATATCAAATGATTCATAGGTGCTTTTTCTTTAAATTCTTTCAAAGAAGAAACACAATTTACATGCTCTTCAAGTTCTTTGTAATTATTACTTTGTAAAATAACTAATTTCTTAGTTGGAATTTTACCCCACCAATCATCAAATTGCTTAATATGCTCGCAAGAAGTATTGATGATTGTATCTGGATCTGAAAATATCTTTTCAAATTCTCCATTAGGCTTTAAAGTTTTAAAAGTATCACCTGAATAGTTAATATCTAAAATATCTTTAAAAGTGGATTTAAATTTCCATTCTTGTTGAACAAAATAATAATTTATATGTTCTGAAACTTTTACACTTAACTCGTCTTTCTCAAAAAGAAAAATATTTTTAATAGAAAAGAAAGTATCTTGCAATAAAAGAAAAGCCAAGAATCCATACCAACCAGCACATAAAAAAATTTGACCTAAATCTTTTATATTTTTTTCTTTTAGAATTTGCAGTATCCATTCTTTAGATCGGACTTGACCAAAAGAAGTAGCATCTTGTAAATCTTGAAGAACTCTTGAATGCTCAGTTTTAAAATATTCCGATCTTAAAACTTTTCCTAGTCCTTTCATGTAATAAATAATTGAATCTTGATTCATAATTACTTCTTTATAACTCTCTCTCTTATTGATCAGGATATCTATCGATTCTTAACAAATAAAATTTAATTCTCCTTAAAATGACTTGATACAAAGTTAATGGACTCTTCACAAACTCTGGCATTGATTATAAGCCAGATACTGTCTTGAGCTGAACTTGCATTAAACAAGGAATGTTGCTTTATAGTGTTTACAACATAAAGCGTTCCATATTCCCAATAAAGAGTTCTATCCTCTATAAAAAATCTCACATGAGGAGGATTGCAATTTTTAACAGGAACAATCATCCTAAAAATTGTCTGTACCCCCATCCTATGATCACGATGAGGAGGAAAAAAACCACCTGGCCCAAGTTTTATAAAATGCGTTCTTACGCACCAAGGAAGCATATCTTTAAAAAACTCCTTTAGGATTTTACTTTCTTTATAAAGTTTTGTTGGTTTATTACAATTTTCCTCTGTAATATTAGTTCCATGGGCATGATTATACTCACTAAGGCTATCTAAAGCAGGATTAGTATCAAATTTACCAGTATAATTAAACACAGAAAGACCTGTTCTATTAATAGTTTTTCTTGGATTATACTGTACCCATTTGTCTTTATATTTTTCTAATTCATCTAAGAAATCTTTACCAAGTTCCTGATTTAATGCGTAACAATCTCCAAATCGATATATAGAATTAACATGAATTAATGAACTTGACATATGGCTATAACCTCAAAAAGTAACACTATTAAAAAAATAATCAAATTCCAATAAAAATCAAACAAAAAATTGAAGAAATTGGTTGAAACAACAATAAATCAAATATATAAATTGATTATGAAGAAAAACATTGTGGTTTATTCAATTTTGTGTCTTTTCCTATATGGTGGGGGCTATTTTATTTACAAATACGAACCAAAAAATACACATTCATATGAGAGTGAACCAATTGTAAAATTCTCTGGTGAACAAACTATAAAAACCAATTATCTAACAAATCTTTTTTGGGAAAGAGCAACACTATCAGACGTTAAAAAAATATAAAAAATATTAATATATTAAATGAAAAAAATAAAAATATGCTCCACTTTGCTGTTAAAAAAAACAATGATTCACAAATAGTTAACCTCTTGATTTCTTCTGGTGTGAATATCAACGCAAAAACTAAAAAAGGAACTACCCCCTTACATTACGCAGTTATAAGAAAAAATAAAGCTTATGATTTTACAAAAGAGCTATTAAACAGCAGAAATATAATTATAGACATCAAAGATAACTATGGTGCCACTCCTTTAATGTGGGCTGCTTCTTATAGAGCTGATTCTAAAGTGATTGATCTCCTGTTAAAATACGGAGCAAATGTTAATTTACGCGACAATCAATATAAAGCTCACTCTCTTCTTGCAGCTGCTATGCCAACGACAGATCGTAAAAATAAGTTTATTAATCCAGAAACTATTCAGCTCTTACTTGAACACAAAGCTGATACTACATTTAAAGATATATATGGGAGAACAGCTTTGAATTGGATGGAGGAAAACCAGCAATTTAAACAAACACCTCTTTTTCAAAAACTGAAAAATAAATAAAATTGATAGATACACCTTACTATTTTAAAGAAGATTACACTGAAAACTGCCATATCATCTCTTTTTCACCTCACAAAAAAAATACATTTCTTATTAAAAAATTACAAAAATTCTTGTTATTCTCTTTGAGATCATCAGATGACAAATTAAAAGAAAATTACTCTAGTAAAAATTTCAACCTCCAAGAACAAAACCTCATCTCTATTATACAACAAAATAATTTAATCAAGTCTTTTTCTACTGTGTTTAATAGGAAGTTTTATGGAAATAAGATATTTAGAGTATACAATAGAACTTACATAAGTACAGATTTTAGAACAAATTATTTTTACATATCTTCTAAAAAAACCCTTACAATTATTGAACATCAATTCAACTATGCAAAATCATTTGGAGCTGATCATATATTCATATCAAAACAAGGCAACTCTAAAAAAATTATGAAAAGAATTGAATTAGAATTTTCTAATTACTTTAATGTAAAATGGCATGCACATGATAAAAAACTTTTGGTATGTCCTAACAAAAATGATCCTGCATGTTATCAATGGGTAGTTTCTCATTCTTACAATCAAAATAAATTTGCATTAAAAGGTTGGTCAAAAGCAATTTCTTCTAATATTTCATAATTATATTTCAAGATTTATCTTAATTATTTAAGTGATTTTTCTAAAAACATAGGATTCATTTTTAAAACTAGCAATTTTTTTCAAACCAAATTCTTTTAAAAGAAACTTAATCATTAGATCATCTAATAAAAATTCCTCATCCACATAAATTCCACCTTTTACCAAGCGTTTATGAATAAACGAGAAAGCAGATAAACGAGACTTAGGGGAAGTGTCCCAATCAGAAGCACTATTCCAACCTAGAGCCAAAGACTTGATAGATGTATCATTTTGTATATTACGAATATCCGCTTCTAAAATTTGAGGATGATTATTATATTTATAAGCATCTATACCCAGAACACGACTTTTACCATAAAGAGCATTCAAATTATCTAAGTTTTGCCCTTTGTAAGAACCTATTTCCAGAATTTTCCCATGACTTGGTATTTTAATATCTTTAAGGATTGTTTCTATAAATACTTTAAGATCTTTCCTATAAGAAATCTCTGCCTCTAAATCCCAATTTTCTAAATAATTGATCTTTTTATCTATTTTATCCCTACTAGATTTATTAGGAATCCTATTCAAAATAGAAGAGTATTTCAAATCTTTCTGAGAAATTGAAGTTGAACTCAAACTAAATCTAGGCAGAAATAAGGCTAAGCTAGATAATCCTAATTTCTCTAAAAAAAGCCTACGCTTAATATCCATAACATCTCCTCTCAAATTATTATCAAACTAAACACTCCATAATTTTAACATTATAGTTATAAAATACTCTAGTATTTTTTTAAAGTCTTTTATACATCCCCTACTCAACCGTGACCGATTTTGCTAAATTCCTCGGTCTATCTGCATCATAACCATAACTTCTGGAAATAGAATAAGCCATCATTTGAAGAGGTATTAAACTCAAAATAGGATGAAATAAATGGTTTATTTTTGGAAGCACCATCTGGTGATCGCAAAGTTTCTCTAACTCACCCATTGTATTGTTGTTTGAACCATTTTTTTCCGTGATTTGATTTGAACCATTTTTTTCCGCGAATTGAGACGAGGCAAGTTTCTCTAACTCTTCTTCTTTAGAAGCCCCTCCTAAACCTATAATATAAGCTCCACGAGCTTTAATCTCTTTCAAATTAGTGAGAGTTTTTTCATAGAGTTTCCCTCCTGAAGGAAGCAAAACAACAGCTACAATATTCTCATCTATCATCGCTAGAGGTCCATGCTTCATCTCCCCTGATGGATAAGCTTCAGCATGTAAATAAGCAATCTCTTTTAATTTTAAAGCTCCTTCAAGAGCTATGGGATAATACAAACCTCTACCAACATAAAAAAACCCAGAAAATTTCTTAAAAGTTTCTACTGTTTCCATAAAAAATTTATCGCAATTTAAAACTTCTTTCATATAGGCTGGCAAAGATAATAAATCCTTAATCCACTCCTTCTCCTTATCCACTGGTAAATGTTTTTTGATTTTAGAAATATGCATTCCCAACAAACTTAAAACAACCAAAGAAGAAGAAAAAGTTTTTGTACTTGCGACTCCAACCTCTTTACCAGCCTCCATATATAAACTGTATTTTGTTTTACGATCCAAAGTAGAACCCTTAACATTACAAAGACTAATAGATTCTAAACCTCTTTCTTCCACTTGTTTGAGAGCTGTTAGAATATCTGCCGTTTCACCACTTTGAGAAATAGACAAAACAGGAGTCCCTTTTGGAATAAAAGATTTTCTATAAATAAATTCACTAGCCATCTCAACATCCACCCGAATAGGCACAATACTTTCTATAATATATTTTGCAAAAAGACCTGCATAATAACTACTCCCACAAGCCACAATCAGAATCTGTGAGTTTTTTTCAAAAAGAGCATCAAAATCTTTTTGAGAACCTTTAGATACTTTTAAATTTAAAGTTTGTTTATCTTTATCAAGATAAGAAGATAAAGCACGACTTATACAATGTGGTTGTTCAAAAATTTCTTTCAACATAAAGTGAGGATAGCCTTTTTTCTCTGACAAACTTTGATTGTAATCTACAGTCTCAAATTCCTTTTTAATTTTTTTTCCTTGAAAATTAAAAACTTCAAATTGATCTTTTTTAAGATAAAGAACTTCTTCATCATCTAAGAAAAGAACTTGGTTAGAATATTCCCCTGAAACATAGGGATCACTAGAAATAAAATAATCTCCCTTTCCCTTACACAACATAAGAGGTGGTCCTTTTTTAAAAGCAATCAACTCCTCTGGCTTTTCTTCACAGAGAGCAACCACCGCATAAGAACCTTTTAAAAGTTCCGTCACTTTTAAAACACTTTTCAATAAATCAGGCCGTTCTTTTTCATAAAAATTAGAGATCAAATGAGCAATCAACTCTGTATCTGTTTCTGAAGTTAAAAGACTAGAATCCACTTTTCTTCTTAATTCACTTTCATTTTCTATCACTCCATTATGAACAACATAAATAGAAGAGGCTTTATGAGGATGAGCATTTTCTTTAGAAGGAGAACCATGGGTCGCCCAACGAGTATGTCCTATTCCTAAATGCCCTTTGTAAGAGTTTTGATCTAAAAGATTTTCTAATTTAGAAACCCCACCACAAACACGAAAATGCTTTATATGGTTTTGATGAAAGAAAGCAAGACCTGAACTGTCATAACCTCTGTATTCAAGTTTCTTTAATCCTTCAATCAAAATATCAGGAACAGAACGAGAACCTGAGTAAGCAAAAATACCACACATGAATTTTAATTCTCTTTTTTAGTTTTATAATCTTTTATATTTTTTTGTTCTGATCTTTCTAAAGCAAGATATCCTTCTGGAACATCCTTAGTAATAACAGATCCAGCACCTACAACAGATTTATCTTTAATATGAACAGGAGCTACAAGTTGAGATCCGCTACCGATAAAAACTTTATCACCAATCTTTGTTTGTCTTTTCTTTTTATCCACACCATAATTACAAGTCACTGTCCCACAACCTACATTCACTTCCTTACCTATTTCTGCATCCCCTAAATAAGTTAAATGTGAAGCTTTAGATTTATCACCCATTTTTATATTTTTAGTTTCTACAAAATTACCTATGCGACATTCTTTTCCAATCACAGTATCTGGTCTTAAATGAGCATAAGGACCAATAACAGATCGCTCTTTCACAGAAGAAGATTCCACATAAGAGCCAGCTTTAATGTTCACATAATTATCAATCACTGAATCAAAAATAAAAGCATTGGATTCAATAGCACAAAAGGACCCAATCTTTGTTTGCCCTTTTAAATAAACCCCTGGATAAATCATAGTACCACTTCCAACAGTGACATCGGATTCAATATAAGTCTTTTTAAAATCGACAATAATAACTCCTTTAGACATGAGATCATAACATTTATTTTCAAAGACAACAGATGAAGCAATAGCCAATTCCTGTTGATTGTTGACTCCAAAAGCCACATACCAAGGAACCTCTATCCCTCTCACTTTCAATTTATCTCTATTTAAAAGTTTAACAATATCTGTGATATTGTATTCTTCCTTATGATTTTTTTCAATTTGAGATAAATATTTTGACAGTATCTCCCCTTTAATTAAATACAAACCTGCATTGATATAATCACTTTTTATTTTTCTTTTTTCTAAATCATAAGCCTCTACAATCTCTACCAGTTGATCTCCCTCAAAAACCAAACGACCCATCTCATTAGGGTGAGGATTTTTAAAAGAAGCCACAGCACAATCTAAAGATAAATCATAAAAGGAGCGAACAAAATGAGTGATATCCTTTCCTGTAATAAGAGGATGATCTCCATTGATAATCAATACATGACCTTTTAACTCTTGAGGGCAAGCGGCTGAAACAGCCTTGGCTGTCCCCCAAGCCTCTTTGTTTTGTTCAAAACAAAGAGCATTAAATTTACCAGCAATGGGAGTCACAAGATGAGGAGCCTGACCCACCACAACCCTAATTTCTTTAGAATAAGTATCTTTAAGAGATTGTAAAATACGAGCAAGCATAGGTTGCCCCGCAACAGGATGTAAAACTTTTGGAAGGTTTGAAGCCATTCTTCGACCATAGCCTGCCGCCAAAACAATCACATTGAGCTCTATTGCCATGTTTCTCTTTTGCCTTATGGATTTCTTGAGGTCAAGAAAGATTATTTTTATAAAACTCCTAAAAACGCTTTTTCACCCTATTCCTTAGTCAAGAAGAATAAACTTAATAGGACGAAACCTATCAACCTATATTATCTTTAATTCTATGGGACTAAAAAAAAGCAGGAGTCAAAAATCTCAATCTTGCAAAACAAGCTCCAGTAAAAACGCAAGACTTTATGAAGCCTTATTATCCATCTACAAATTCCACCGACTGGAAGATTTATTTTTGCTCAAAGAACAAAGTTTTTTAAATCTCTGTGAGATGGCCCACATTGGTTGGGATTTAGAAGAAAAACTCTTTAAAAATACTATTCTCTTCAAAAAAAACAACACAAAACACACAACCTTATCTCCCTACTGGTTTAAATGTTCTCTAAAATATCAAAACCTACATTATGGTTACCTTACTTTCATCTCTTCCCATAAAATCTCTCAAACTAAAAAAAATTTCCTTAAAAAAATCACCTACTTTGTAGCCTCCTCTTTGTATTTTATAAAAAATAAAAAGAAACTAGAAAGTACAAAGCACGAATGGGAAATGACTTTTGATTCTTTTTATCAATCTCTTTGTATTACAGATCAAAACTTTCAAATCCTTAGAACCAACAAATCCTTTTGTCAGCTTCTCAAAATCTCTAAAAAAGAATGTATAGGATTCAATGTTTTTCAATTTTTTCCTTTTCCTATTAAAGAACCTTCCAAACATTTGAAAGAATCCTCATGGGTCTCCCACAGCCCTCAAAAAAATCTCAGTTTTAAATTCTCTATCAAAACCATCTTTCTTAAAAATGAAAAAATCCCATTTAAACTTATACTTGTTAAAGACATAACTAAGGAATTTAAAATGGAAGAAATGATAGCTCAAAAAGCAAAAAATAAAGACCTCGGCATGATAAAAGGAAGTATTGCTCATGAGCTCAACAACCCTATCGCTGGTATCAAAGCTTTACTTTATATCATTAACCAAAACCTAGATCATAAAGAATCTCACATAAAAGAAATTTTTGAAGATATGGATGTAGCCCTTCAAAGATGTGAACTTATTATAACTAATCTCTTGTCTGTCCCTCACAAAGATCTAGAAAAACCAACCCCTTCAAATCCTTAAAAAATTTCGTCCAGTTTTTAAAAAACCCCTCTCTATTTTTAAAAAAACTAATGTATCCTAATAAAAATGGACAAAAGAATTTTAATAGTAGATGACGAACCCAGCTTAAGACTTTCTCTCAAACAAATTTGTGAAGCACAAAATCACAAAACATTATGCACCTCTAGTATAGAAGAGACTTTGAACCTTAGCCCTAATTTATCCTTTGACCTATCTATTGTTGATTTGAATTTAACAGATGGTAAAGGAACAAACCTTATCAAAAAACTCAAAGCCAAACACCCTTATATGCAATCTATCCTTATAACAGGAGAGCAGTCTATAAATACCGCTGTGGCTGAAGCCATCAATCAAGGCTTTTTTTATTTTTTAACAAAACCCTTTGATATGGATGTCCTTTTAAAAGTAATAGATAAAGCTTTAATCCAAAGTGAACTTTTAAAACAAAATACAAATCTTAAAAAAAACATTAAGAAGCAATTCCATTTTAACAAAATCATTGGGCAAAGTGATGCTGTTTTTAAGTTGACAGAACTGATGCACAAAGTTTCTAAAAGTTCATCGAACTTGCTCATCATTGGAGAAAGTGGGACGGGCAAGGAACTTGTTGCTCGCTCTATCCACTGTGCTCGTAACAGCTCCCAACCTTTCATAAGTGTTAACTGTGGAGCCATTCCTAAAGAACTTTTAGAGAGTGAATTTTTTGGTCATAAAAAAGGCTCCTTCACAGGTGCCATTAACAATCATAAAGGCTGTTTTGAAATGGCAGAAAATGGAACACTCTTTCTAGATGAGATTGGTACTATGGATTTGAATCTACAAGTTAAACTTTTAAGGGTTTTACAAGAAAGAGAATTTAGCCCTGTAGGTTCTACAGAAATCATCCCCTCAAAGGCTCACATTATTGCCGCTACAAATATAGATTTAGAAAAAGCGATTCAAGAGGGAAAATTTAGAGAAGACCTTTTTTATAGATTAAATATTATACCTCTCCGTATTGCACCTCTTAGACAACGAACAAGTGACATTCCTTTTTTGATTCATCATTTCTTAAAGATTTTTAACAAAACCAACGAAACCCCTATTGAAGGAATTTCAGAGGAAGCCCTACAATCTCTTTGTGCTTACCATTGGCCTGGAAATATCAGAGAACTGGAAAATCTTATAGAAAGACTCTCTGTTTTAAAAGAAGGTGGGAACATAGAAGTAAAAGACCTTCCTGAAAAATATTTAACCCACAAAAGTTCTTCTTTAGAAACCATAGAAATACCAAAAGAAGGAATGGATTTTAATAGTGCTGTTGATTCTTATGAAAACTCTCTCATACTAAAGGCATTATCAAAAACAAATTGGAACAGGAGACAAGCAGCTATTCTTTTGAATCTCAATCGCACAACCCTTGTAGAAAAAATCAAGAAAAAAGGACTTAAACCTCCTGAACAAGATGCTTAACTTCATTCTTCGTGGAAAGAACGGATCAAATTTGAATTTCCCTGACAAGACACTTCATTTGTGAAACCAAACATTCAGCCCTTTTTTAAACCCTAAGTTGAATTGATTCCATTGGAATTATGGTTTAAACAAAATGAACTATGAACTCATCAAAAAATATTCAAGTCAAAAGTATTTCTCTCATTTATCCCTGTCATAATGAAGAACAATCCATCCCTCTTTATTTACCTAAAATTTTAGAATCTAAAAAAAAAATTTTAGATGAAACTCTCGTTGAAGACTTAGAAATCATTGTGGTCAATGATGGCTCTACAGACTCCTCTAAGAAACTTTTAGAAAAATACAAAGAAAATATTAAAATCATAAATTTAGCCATTCGCAAGGGTTATGGTTATTCCATCAAAGAAGGACTCAAACATTCCAAAAAAGCATGGATTGCTTTCTGCGACCTAGACAACACTTGTGAACCTATGGATTTAAAAAAATTGGTAGAAGGTGTTCAACAAAAATCTGTTAGGACAGCTTGGGGCAACCGATTGCATAAAAACAGTTCTATATTTTTAATGAGAAAACTAGGAAATCAATTTTATAAGTATTGTATTTTTCTTCTTTCCTTTACTTTAATCCCTGACCCTTGTAGTGGGTTTCGTCTTTTTCATAAAGAAACTTTTAAAGATATTCACAGTTTTCCTAATGATTTAAGTTTCTCGCTGGCTCTAACAGTGTATTGCATTCGTCATAAAATAAATTTTCATTTTGTAGATATTAACTATAAAGAAAGACTTGGACAATCAAAACTCATACCTTTTAAAGATGGCTTTGTATTTTTGTTCACTCTTTTTAAAACTTTTTTTAAATAGTTCCAGAATTGGATCTCAAAATTCCCAAAAATATCCTAAAGTGACCCATTTTGAGACTCCCTTTTTAATAATTTATTAAAAATATTTATATATAAAAACTCAATGAAAATAGGCATTATCCATAAATCCAAAAAAATATTTACTAAGAACTCAAAAAAAATAAAAAAACTAGGTAAAAAAAAGAATCTCTTCTACACTCCTTTTTAAATCAACCACAACTCTACATTCCCCCTAAAAATTTATAGTAAATGCAGAAAAAATTAAGACCTATATACCTAATAACTTCCTTATATAAACAAGACAAAAACCTAGAAAACACTAAACCTTAGGCTATTTTTACCTATTTCAAGTGCATTCAAAAGAATTAATAATTTTAGTAGAAAACGCATATATAGACTTAAAAATAAGAGTTTTAAAGGCTTATCACTTAAAAAGAAATCATCTGTCTCACATCAGATACAAAAAATTATTGCATAATATAAAACATATTAAAAACCCACAACCTCTCAAACGCTTTATTATCAACGCTTTCAGGCTGTTCTCCTCTCTATAAAGCACTTTTCTAAACCTATGTCTAAGTTAAGGTCTTCCTTACAATTGACAAGAATCAATTATCCGTATTAACTAAGCGAAAGAATGTCAACTAAGGAGGTTTACTATGTTTAGGAAGTATATTCTTATTTTATCAGCTTTTTTTGGTCTCAGTATGATTGCTGAAACATATGCTGATATGTCTGGTGAAGAAGCCAGTGGTTTTAGTGGGGCTTTTGAACTTAAGTACAATGCAAACTTAGGGGATGAAGGTGATATTAAACTTGGTGATTTTACTTATAGAGCTCGCGCAGGCTGGGCTGGTGAAGTTAATAGCATGGTTATGTGGAGAGTGGGTCTAAGTTCAGACATAGAAACATCATTCAAAGATAGCCTTGGATTAAATAGTATCCACCTAGAGCAAGCTTATGTAACTTATATGCCATTAGATGGTCTTAAAGTTCGTGCAGGTAAGTTTGGATGGGGTTCTAATTTCTCTAGAACAGGTGTTCTTTATGATGATGACCTCTACTTTAGTGGTGCATCTGCAAAATACCATAATGAAATGTTTTATGTAAAAGCAGCTCTTGTTTACCTAGATGAAGATTTTAAAGGTCCTTTTAGTGCCGCAGGTAATGTTGTTGGAGTCAAAGTAGGTGCAAAACATGATATGGGAGACGTTCAGGCTTCCGGTCATGTAGGTGTAAAAACGGATATGCTCTCTAATGACGATGAGGATTCTCGTAAAAATCTATTGAACGCTGGGGTAAAAGTAGATGTTCGTAGTATGATGGTTCCAGTTAGTGTTGTTGGAATTTACGGAACAGATTCTGATTTTAATACTGATGCACATTCTTACAACGCTGGTATCTATGTAAACGAAGGCGACGATATGTTTAATCTTGCTGTTGGAGTACATTACTTCAACCTCAACGCAGCAACTTGGAATATGAGGTTAGTAGATACAGATTACATTGAATCAAGTGCTGAAAACGCAGAAGGTGTTGCTGTAAAAGCTGCTGTTAACCTTTGGGAAAACTCAGATCTTGCTGTTAAATATACCTATAGACTTGAAGATGGTGTTTCAGACCCTAACAGTCTAATTGCTGAACTGACTTTTAACTTTTAATTAAAAAACAATATAATTACAAGAAAACCTGTGGGGAAACTCACAGGTTTTTTTTTATCTAAAAACTTCTTTTCTTGACCCTTAAACTATAGATATTAAAATGATGTAATGTTTGATCTTGTTTTAAAAAATGGAGTTTGTCTTCTAAACCACCCTCAAAATCCAAAAGAAATTATAGAAGAACAAATAGATATAGGTATTAAAGACGGATACATCAAAGAGATTGGTTCTCTTTCTAAATCTTCAACTGCTGAAAGTCTAGATTGTTCAAACCTTCATGTATTACCAGGTTTAATAGATAGCCAAGTTCATTTTAGAGAGCCAGGACTAGAATACAAGGAAGACATTCAACATGGCACTTTAAGTGCTATCAAAGGAGGAATTACAGCTGTTTTTGAAATGCCAAATACAAACCCTGCAACAATGACCCGAGAAGCTTTAGATCATAAAATACAAATTGCCCAAAAGAAAAGCCACTGTGATTTTGCTTTTTATCTAGGGGCTGGTAAAGGCAATGCCTCTCAATTGAATGAAATAGAAAACAGACCCTTTTGTTGTGGAGTTAAATTATTTCTCGGAAACTCTACAGGAAACCTTGCTGTTGATAATGAAGAAACTTTAAATATTATCTTAAAAAATAGAAATAGAATGACAGCCATTCATTCCGAAGATGAACAGCGATTGGTCTCTAGAAAACATCTCTCTGAACAAAAACCATTAAGAGCTCACAATCATCCTGTTTGGAGAGACCCTGAATCAGCCTTAATTTCTACAAAAAGAATTGTGGGATTGGCTCGTAAATACAACACCCCTCTCCATATCCTTCATATCAGTACAAAAGAAGAAATGGAATTTTTAAAAGATCATAAAGATTTAGTTTCTATAGAAGTTACACCTCAACATTTAACACTTGCTGCTCCAGATTGCTATGATCGTTACGCATCCTATGTTCAAATGAATCCTCCCATTAGAGATGAAAGTCATCAAAAAGCTTTATGGAAAGCGGTAACTTCTGGTTTAGTGGATACAATTGGGTCAGACCATGCCCCTCATACAAAAGAAGAAAAAGAAAAACCGTATCCACAATCCCCTGCTGGTATGCCAGGCACTCAAACTCTTTTACCTCTCATGCTCAATCATCTAAACCAAAAAAGATTAGATTTAAAAACCCTTGTAAAACTTTTAGCTTATAATCCTGCTAAAAGATTTAAAATAAAAAACCAGGGACAAATTAAAGTTGGCTACAAAGCTCACTTCACTATTGTGGATTTAAAAGCCAAAAGAAAAATTGAATCCAAATGGTTAGCCAGTAAATGTGCATGGTCTCCTTTTGAAGGATGGTCTGTTGTAGGCTGGCCTATGGTCACAATTCTTTACGGTCAACCTATAGTTAGGGAAGATGAAGTTTTATCTAAAGACTTTTTAGGGCAAGGCATAGAGTTCACAGATATTTCTACTTGAAGTTATTTTTAAAAATTTTGATAATGAAGATATGAAATCTCTTAGTTTTATTTTTCTTATTTTTTTAATCTTCTCACCAAATACCTACGGAACAACTTCATCTCATACAGAATCAGGATATAAATACATTCTTAAAAATTATTTCTCTAAACGACAGCCTAATTTTTTCTCTCATAAAGGATCTCCTCGTAACCTTACTTTGTATATAGGGCCTTCACTTTATAGAGAAACCAAAGAGAAAGTCCTTTTCCCTATTTCTTCTTTTATTCTTGGATTCAATCAAAGAATAAAAGAAATTCCTACCGTTGGAGATTTTAACTTACAAATAGGAGTTCAATCCATAAAATTAGAAACCCACAGAGGAACTGTGATTGAAATCAGTCCAAGATTCACCCTTCCTGATATCCGTAGTGGCTTTCCATTTTATGTTGGTGTAGGTGCTGGTCTTGGTGTTTTTCCAAGACATATCATTAAAAGCTTACCAGCTCTTGCTTTCAATGCACAAATTTTTACAGGCCTACGATTTTTAGACCTTTATTACAATTTAGGTTTAACAGGAGAATTGACCTTAAAGATGCAAGTTCCATTTAATGATTTAAAAATGTACCTAGAAATCTTTGGAAGCGTAGGATTTGTATTTAGTTTCTAAATGTAATTTACTTTTCAGGTGAATCACATTAAATAACATTTATGGCTATTCAAAGAACAAAATCTAGAAAACTCACTTTACAAATTTTATATCAAAATGAATTTCATCAAATCCCTTCAGAAGATCAAATCAACGCTTTAGTCAGTAATTTTTTTGATAAACAAGAAGATGTTTCTAAAGAAGAACTGAGTTACAGCGTAAAAATTTTAAGAGACCTTTATAAAAATAAAGAGACCATTGATAATCTCATCACAACTTATAGCACAAACTGGAAAATAGAAAGAATCTCACTGATTGATCTCAACATAATGAGAATCGCTATTTTAGAAATACTCCATTATCCTGAGATTCCAAATAAAGTTTCTATCAACGAAGCTTTAGAACTATCCAAAATTTTTGGATCAGAAGATTCGACCTCTTTTATCAATGGAATACTTAATAAAGTGTTAGAAAAACATAGTCTAAGCCATCAAAATCTAGACAAAACTGAAAAAAAAATCTAATTTAAAATCATGTTTAAACAATTAACTTATCATCAAGCCTTTGTTGCAGGTTCTGACCTTTGGGTTTTGCCTTTTGAACCTACAAGCTTTTGGTTTAAAAAAATAAACTGGCAAACTCAATTCCTTCTACAAACCATTCATTCTCCTATAAAAATTTCTAACCCTTTAATGATAACCACGGAAAAGTTTTTTCCAAACAAAGCCGTCTTGTGTATTCCCATTCAAAAAATATCTTGGATTCAAGAAATTCACAAACATTGGATCAATTTAAAAAAACCTTCTATGAGAATCTTTTTAAGAAAAAATGAAACTCAAGATGACATAGAAAAAGATTGGCCGAAAAAGGATTTAATTTACAATCTAAGCTATTTAAAACAATATAACTTATAGAGAGCAAAATGTCTGAAGAAAATTCAAAAATAAACCTTAATATAGAGTTACTTTCTGATGGAACAGGAGAAACAGCTCTTGCTGTATTAAAATCTGTCCTCATCCAATATGAATATGAAAATCATGTCCATATTTCAAAATACAGAAATATAAAAACTAAAGAACAAATGGAAAGCATCTTTGAAAAACTGACTAAAGAGAAAAATAAAACCACTTTGATTGTCTATACTTTGATTATGCCTGAAGCCCGAAAAGTGATTAAAAGTTTATGTAAAAAACATAAAGTAAGAGGAGTTGATCTTCTTGAAGAACTCATAGAGATTTTAGATAAAACTTTACAGAGTAAAGAAAAGCAAGCCGGTATTTTAAGAGAAGTCAATGAAGATTACTTCAAACGAATTGAAGCAATGGATTTTTTCCTAAAACATGATGATGGTCAATTAACAAATAATTTAGAAGATGCTGATATTATTCTTGTAGGTGTTAGCCGAACAAGTAAAACTCCTCTCTCTCTTTTTCTAAGTAATAAAGGTTGGAAAGTTGCAAATATTCCTTTGTTCTATAATATCCCTCCTCCAGAAAATCTTTTTAAAGTGAACCAAAAAAAAATAGTAGCACTTACAATTAACCCTGATTATCTACTTAAAATTAGAAAGAATCGTCTTGAAAGATTTGGTTATGATCCTGGAGGCAACTATGCAGATAAAGATAAGGTTTATTGGGAAGTCACAGAAATACAAACTCTCTTTCAAAAACAAAGATGGCCTATTATCAATGTGACAGAAAGAGCTTTAGAAGAAACAGCTGGAGAAATTGTTCGTATTGTTTCTGCTCGTATGAAATTACCTTTTAAAATACTTTAAAAAGTATTTCTAGCTTGTTGGTTAATAAGCGAAGTTAATATTTGAACCAGTTTTTCATTTGTTCTATCGGCTCTGTAATACAAGTTAATATCTACAGAATAATCAAAATCTTCAATAGCAATGCTTACAAGACGTCCTAGTCGTAATTGTTTGCGAACACTATGAGCAGGTAAAAAACCACAACCTAATGAAGATTCAATCACTCGTTTAACAGTTCCTACATTGTCACACTCAAAAATAGGTTCTAAATTGATATGATTGCTACGCAGTTTTTGTATAAATAAATTGTTGAATGCTGGAAAATGATCTTTCACTTTCACTAATCTAAAGTTTTTAAGGTCTTTGAACATTAAGGACTTAGGTAGAGACATATCCTTTCCTGAACCAACAAAATGCATAGTATCTTTAAATAAATGCACTTTTCTATATTGAGGAAAATCTTTCCCATATTCTTTTTTAAGATCAGGCACAATAACAACATCCACTTCATTCCGTTGCATTTTCTTAATAACATCTTCTCCTTTTCTATAAAAAAGTGTTAATTGCAAAGCTTTATTGGGTTTAAGAAAATGGCTGATAACAGGGGATATTAAATAAAGACCTAGAGAGTTTAAAGTAGATACGACTAATTTTTCCTCCTTCACATCTAAGGAAATAGATTGAATAGAGTGTTTAGTTTGCTGAATTATATTCAATACTTTATTTGAATTTTCATAGAGTATTTGACCTTGTATAGTAGGCCTTACTTTGCGGGCATTTCTAACAAGAAGTTTAGTCCCAAAATTTTTTTCCAATTGTCTGATTTGCTGACTAACAGCAGGTTGTGTGATTTCTAGCTTAGAAGCCGCTGCTGTCATACTTCCTTCTGAAACAACTGTACAAAAAGTTTTAAGATTCTGACTGTCCAAAGCTATCCATCCCTCCATGAAAATTAGAATACAAGGCCTATATAACCATAAAATTTAAAAATAGTAAAATTTTTCTATAAAAATTCTTTATTTTACATTTTTTTAAGATTATAATTTAACAATAAGGAAAAATCTTATGATAAGACAATTAGCCGTTATAATTTTATTGATGACCATGGGTCACGCATCCTATGGGAAAATTTTTAATACATCCTATGTCAGCTTTGAAATCCCAGAAAACTGGAAATGTAAATCTTTTGGAACAGATTGGGTCTGTCATAGCACACTCAGTAAACAAGAAAAAGAATCTATGATTATATTGACTGCTAAAATAGCTGGCAGTTTAGATAATTTTCAAGCTTATGAAAACTTTCTAAGGCAACCTAGAGAGGGCTATACAAGAGCAAAACAACCCTTTAAATCTAAAGTTATTCATACCAAAAAAGTTTTTATCAACAACCAACCCTGGGTTGATAGTTTTCACAAAGAAAGTGAAATCCCATCTTATTACACAAGGTATGTCGTAACAACTTGTTGTAAAAATGACCCTTCAAAATTAGCCATTTTAGTCACTTACAGTGCTCATACAAATCATTACACGAAATATGCCAGTGATTTTTTGAAATCCATCAATAGTTTAAGAGTATTAAATGTTAAAAAAGCCATCTCAAAAATGAAAGCATTGGGGACAGGAGAAAGTTTAGGTTCTGTCAGCTCTTACATGGAAGATCTTCTAGATGACGAAAACTTTGAAGGTGATGGTAATAGAGAAGGTTCTTTCTTTGGATTAAGTGGATTTCAATTTGGATTTCTAATTCTTATCGTTCTTGGTGCTATAGCTTATATAGCCAGAAAAAAACTCGGTAATAAAAGAAAGAGAAGAAAAGAGAAAAGAAGATCTAGAAGAAGATAAATCTAGCTTTCTTGCTCTTCTTTGGATTCCTCAGAACTGAATTTAATTTCTTCTGTATTTTTCAAATCAGAAACATCTTCTAAGTTTCCCAAATGGTTTTTATATTCATCCTCTGTTAAAAGTTTTTGTCTCATATTCCATTTAACCATACGCTTATCAAATTTTAATTTTTTTAAAGATAAATCAGACATAAATCACCTCCTTAATGAAAACTATCTTTACCATCATTTTTTAAAATTTTCAAATGGACTGTTCCTTTTAATTTTCTCCATCTCCGAATCGTTATCTTTTGTATAATTTTCCAGAAATTTAGGAAAACGACACCTGAAACAATACCACCTAAATGTGCCAAATTGGCTATAGGACTACCAAAACCACTGTTTAAAAGACTCACAAGCTCTATAGCAGCAATTAAAAGAACAAAATGTCGAGCCTTGATAGGAAAAACCATCATCAAGTAAATGATTCTTTCGCTGTAGATAAAACCATAAGCATATAAAAGACCAAAAATAGCACCAGAAGCTCCAATAACAGGTTTGCTTAAAACAGTTATATCTCCATCAAAACCTAAAACATAAATCAAAGTACAAATTAAATAAATAAAAGCAGCTCCAAGACCACAAGAGATATAATAGAGAAGAAAAAACTTAGAACCCCAAAGTTTTTCTAACTCAGAACCAAACATCCACAAAATAAACATATTAAAGAGAATATGAAAAATTCCATTGGAATGAACAAAACTATAAGTTAAAAACTGCCAAAAATAATAATCCGATAAAATAAAATTTATATTTAACCCCAAGTATTTAAAAACAAGAGGGCTATCTATAAAATGTTTTTGAAAAACAACAACGAGGAAAAACCAAACAGCGATATTTATAGTGATAAGACGTTTCACACAAGAAGTCATTTCATAATTGGTAAAAGAAGTGGTGTAGTATCGCATACCTTTTATTATTTAGGTTTTATTGAGGAGCAAGATAGGAAGGTAAAATATAAAGAGGCTGACCAGAAATACTACTTAAAGTAAAAAATTTACTAATGGCTTTTTGTAAAAAAGACTGTGTATTAGAAGAAGAACTTCCAAAGTATTTTGAAAAAGGACTTTCAGTAGAAGGAGAAAATAAAACAGGTTCAGACCCTAAGCCAGATAATTTTCCGATCACTTTTACAGCCTCATTAAAAGACCCAATTTTATCAACTAAACCTAATTCTAAAGCCTCTTCTCCTGTCATAACACGACCATCAGCCACACGATCTACCATCTTTTCATCTAAATTACGACCTTTTATAATAGCATCTTTAAACTGGTCCAAAACCGTATCTAAAGTGTTCTCAAATAACTCTCTTTCCCTTAAAGTCATTTCTCTAAAGGGATTACCACCATCTTTAAATTCTCCCGATTTTAAAGCATAAACTTCTATTTTCGCCCAACGAGCCAATTCACTTAAATTTTGAAATTGCATCAAAACACCAATAGATCCAAATAATGTTCCTGGACTGATTAAAATTTGATCGGCTGACATAATGGAATAAACTCCTCCACTTGCTACAACATCCCCTCCACTAACAATCACAGGTTTCTTATAATAATCTTTGATTTCTTTTATAGTGGTGTTGATTTCCTGACTAGCACCTACAGTTCCACCTGGAGAATTCACACGAATCAAAACACCTTTGATAGATTCTTTACTCACATACTCTCTTACATACTCCATAAATTTTTCAGAAGTGGCACTTGTAATAATTCCTTTGATCTCTAAAAATAAAATAGAATTGGTTTTAACTTTCTTTTTAGTCCCATACAAATTAAAGCAAGCCGTTAAAAAGAAAATAACTAAACTTAGGAAAGAAAATTTAAATAAATACACTTTACACCTTTTGTAATTCTTTGAAAAAAATTATCACTTGAAATTTATTCTTTCTTATCTTCTAAAGATTTGTCCTCATCAGAATTTATAGACTTTCTTAAAGCTTTAGCAAAAATATTTTCCATAAAACCACTGCTACTTTTCTTCTTAGAAGTGTCTTTGAGATCATCCTCTGATTTGACAACACGAAGGCTTAATCCAATTTTTTTAGAATCTTGGTCAATATTTAATATCTCAGCAGTTACTTTGTCTCCGACTTTAACAACATCCTGAGGTTTATTAACTCTTTTTTTGCTCAACTCACTAATATGTATCAACCCTTCTATATCTTGTTGGAGTTTTACAAAAACACCAAAATCTACAATGCGAGTCACCTCTACCTCATGACGAGAACCCACAGGATATTGTTCTTCAACAACACTCCAAGGGTTTTTCTCTAATTGCTTAATACCTAAACTAAACTTCTCTTCATTAGGGTTAATATCTAAAACTTTAACTTTAACAACATTTCCTATCTTATACTTTTCAAACGGGTTTATAATTTCTGTCCAAGAAAGATCAGAGACATGAATTAAACCATCAATATCTTCATCAATTTTCACAAAAAGCCCAAAATCATTTATGGATACTATTGGAATTTCCATTTCTTGACCCACTTTATACTTTTCTAAAATTTTATTCCATGGATTATCCATAGCTTGTTTAATACTCAAACTTAATTTGTGGTTATCTTTTTGTATATCTATAATTTTAACTGTAATTTCTTCTCCTAATTTTAAAGCCTGTGAAGCATTTTTGATCTTTTTAGTCCAAGATAGTTCATTGATATGAACTAAACCTTCTAAACCATCTTCAAGAGTAACAAAAGCCCCGTAATCTACAAGACTAGAAACCTTACCTTGTAAAACAGAACCTACTTCATATTTACTAATAGCATCTGTCCATTTGGATTCATCCAATTGTTTCAAACCTAAACTGATACGATTTTTCTCTGTATCTACTTTTAATATTTTTAAATTCAGTTCTTCTCCAACTTTCAATATGGAAGAAGGATGTTCCACACGAGACCAACTCATATCCGTAATATGAAGAAGTCCATCTATCTCCCCTAAATCAACAAAAGCTCCATAATCTGTGATATTTTTTACAATCCCTTTTACAATAGAACCTTCCTGCAATTCTTTAACCTTAGGAAGATTTTCTTTCTCTTTTTCTAAAATAACTTTTCTAGAAAGGACAATATTCCCTCTTTTTTGATTCACTTTAATCACTTTAAAATCATAAGTCTGACCAATATAAGCTTTTATATTTCTAACAGGACGAACATCCAATTGACTACCTGGTAAAAAGGCACGAACACCAATATCAACACTTAAACCACCTTTAACTTGAGCAATAACTAAACCTTGTACCGTCTCATTGTTTTCAGTCGCCTTAATAATATCTTGCCAAGCCTTTTTAATATCAGCCTTATCTTTAGATAATACAATGATTCCATTTTCGTTCTCAATTTGATCAATACAAACTTCTACTTCTTGACCAACCTGAACTTCTTTTTGATCTTTCAAAGATCGGAATTCTGACTTAGGGATAATACTTTCACTTTTATAATTGATATCAACAACAACAAAATCGTCCCGAACTTGAACAATTTTACCTTTTACAATATCACCAACTTTAAATTCCTTATTAACTATATTGTCATTAAATAGTTTTTCAAACTCTGTATTTCCATGAGACTCATCTAATGATGACCAACCTGGGTTCGCAGGTATTTCTTTATCTCCAGCATCTAAACTTGCTAGAACATCAGATTTTACTTTTTTCTTTGCTTCCATATCCAACATTTTAATAACCTTAAAAAAGTTTTTCTTTTTAACCCCTTTAAAGAGACTTAATTCTCTTTAAGTGAAAAGTCAAACTTCTTCCTAAACGAAAGTCAAAAATTTAACCTTTAAAGGAACATCAGGGCAAGCCTTAAATAAGATTTTTTAGATATTTTGAAAAAGTTAGGAACTAAAAACTTTTTGATACTCTTTATACACCTGATTCATCATTTCCTCAGGACTGTATTTTTCAGAGCTTAAAACCAAACTACTTTCAGGTTGTTTTACAGGTGCAAAAGGTCTATTTTGGTCTCTCCTATCCCGTTCTTTTTGAGATTTAAGTATAAATTTTTCATCTTCTTTGCGATCTTTTGCTCTTCTTTGAGCTCTCGTCTGTTCTGGAGCAATTAAGAATATTTTTAACAAAGCCTCTGGAAAGATCACCGTTCCTGAATCTCGCCCTTCTATAATAAGTCCTTTTTCAGAATTGTAAAAATCACGTTGAATGGGTATCAATTTTTCTCTTAGTCGTATGCGAACACTTAAAGTGCTAGATAGATCATCCACCCATTCTTGATAAATTTTATCAGTAACATCTTGATTTTTATAAAAAAATAAACTTTTTTCAGGGGTCAAATCCACTCTCCATTGAGAGGATTTTATAAAGGCTAAATAATCTTCATCTGTTTTTAAATTTTCTTTATGACCAACATAGGCAAATCCTCTGTATAAAACACCTGAAGATAACCAATTCCAATGCAATTTTTTAGCTAATAAACGACTTAATGTACTTTTTCCAGAAGAAGCTAAGCCATCAATAGTAATGATTTTTTTCATTTTCTAAGCTCTCCTGAGTATTTCTTTAAAGTATCTACTAAAACAGATTTATCAATATTTCCACCAGAAATGATAGCACAAGGCTTCTTTCCTAAATCCCATTTGTCTTTGTTCTTAAGAATAGCTGCTAAAGACGCTACACCCGAACCCTCTACAACTTGCTTTTCATGCTCTAAGGTATCAAATATTGTTTTAGAAATCTCTTCTTCTGTAACGCAAACAATATCATCAACATAAGGTTTACAAAAATCAAGCATTTCCAATTTCAATTGTTTAACAGCAATACCATCTGTTAACCCACTTTTAAAGGGTTTATTCACACTGCCTACATTTCCACAAACACAAGATTTGTGAACATCATGATAACTTTTACAAAAACCAGGTGTCCCCTCCCAAACCACTCCATAAACTTTACACTCTGGTTTGAAATGTTTTATTACAAATGAATTTCCAGAAATCAAACCTCCACCTCCGATAGCAAAAACACAAGAAGTGATATCTGGTTCTTCTTCCAATATTTCTAAAGCTAAAGTTCCCTGCCCTGCTACAATTAAGGAATCAGCAAAAGGGTGGATAAAAATAGAATCCTTTTGGATAGACCGAGCATAAGCATAACTGTCATCAAAAGTTTTACCTTTAAGAGTGATTTCTGCTCCATAGTGTTTAGCTGCCTCTATTTTTACTTTAGAAGCTGTTTCCATCATAACAACACGAGCATTCACTTTAGAATAGTGAGCCGCCAAAGAAACTCCTTGAGCATGATTGCCTGCTGAAGCCGCTATAAGCCCTCTTTGCTTTTCTTCCGCTTTTAAAGAAAAAACTTTGTTCAAAGCCCCCCTCATTTTAAAACTTTTTATCTCTTGTTCCGTTTCCCATTTTAAAAAAACATCTTTTCCTATTTTTTTACTAAAAAAATCTGATTTTCTTAACGATGTTTTTTTGATAAAAGGCTGGATTCGTTTCCGAGCCGTTTGAATATCCGATAAAGAAATATTAATCATATTTTAATTCTTACTTCTTTCATAGATAGAATAAAATTCTTCTGCTTTTAAAGAAGCTCCTCCAATTAAAAATCCATCCATGTATTTATTTTGAGACAATGAAAATACATTTTCTTTTGTCACACTTCCACCGTAAAAAACAGGAATATTTTCAAATTGTAAATATTCTTTTATAAAGTGATGTGATTCATTAACTTCTTCTGGAGAAGGAGTTTCACCCGTACCAATAGCCCATACAGGTTCATAGGCTACAATAAGTGGAATCTCTCTAAAAGACTCAGGTCTATTTTCTGGTTTCCAAGGTAATTTTTGATATTTATCATAAGTTTTAATCCAAGATAACTGTCTTCTAAAAACAGATTGTTTATCTCTTCTTTCATGACTTAATTCTCCTACACATAATATAGGGATAAGATTCATCTTTTGAATTAAATCAAACTTTTTTTCTACATCTGCATCTGTTTCTCCAAAAGTGTAACGACGTTCACTATGACCTAACAAACAAAATTGAGCTCCCATTTCTTGAATGACATCTACAGAGTTTTCCCCTGTAAAAGCTCCTTTGTTTACAGAAGAAACATTTTGAGCTCCCCAATAAAATTTTTCTTGATGGAATAATCCAGATAAAAAGGCTGGAGGTAAAAAAATAAACTTTTCTTTCTCTCCTTCTTTTAAAAAATTTTTAAATTTAAAAAGAAAGTTTTGAGCTTCTTTATAACCTATATTCATTTTCCAATTTGCAATATACATCATATCATTGAACTCTCGTCAAAACACTTTGAATCCCTGGAAGGACATCCCCTTTTAAGTAGGAAAGACTAGCTCCTCCACCTGTTGAAATATGGTTGAGTTCCTCTTCATACTCTCTAACTGCCAAAGCAGAATGACCTCCCCCTATAATACGATAAGCGTTTTTATTTTTTACAAGAGATTTAGCAATCTCCTTAGTCCCAACACTAAACTCTTCCCTTTCAAACCAACCCATAGGTCCATTCCAAAAAATAGAGTTCGCTCTTTGCAGTTCTTTACAAAAAAGTTTTTGAGTTTGAGGACCTATATCAACACCTTTATAACCTTCAGGGATATAAGCATCTTGTGTAACTTGCATCTCACCTCCCTTAATAACAATATGATCTATGGGCAACCACAATTTTTTTTCTCTTTTTTCCAATCTTTCCATAAACACTTCAAGTTTTGATAGATACTCTTTGTTGACATAAGAATCCCCAACAGATCGGTCTTGTGCTTTTAGAAAGGAATAAGCCATCATTCCTCCTATAAAAAATTCATCTGTCTGATCTATTAAACTCTCTAAGACAAGTGTTTTGTCTTGAACCTTACTTCCACCTAGACAAACAAAAAAAGGTTTCTTTGTTTTTTTCAACCGAATTTTATCTAATTCTTCCATTTCTTTCTGAAATTGAAAACCCACACAACAATTAGAAATCATTTCAGGGAGAAGAAAGATACTTGTATCCTTTCTATGAGAAATGCTAAAACCTTCATTCACATAAATATCTATATAAGAAGACATTTGCCTAGCAAAATTTTTATCCAATTCCTGCTCTCCTTTATGAAATCTTAAATTATTCAATAAAATAATTTGATTTTTTCTTAGCCCTTGCAATAAAGTATGAGGAACATCACTGTCTGGTTCTTCTAAAAAAATAATTTCTAGATTGTATTTTTCTGTTAAAAATGTAGCAATGGATTGCAAACTCAACCCCGGTATAACTCGCCCTTTTGGCCTACCTAAATGAGAAGCCAAAACCAATTTAGCTCCTTGATCTAAAACATATTGAATGCTTGGCATCGCCTTATCAATACGATAAGAATCTAAAACTTTTCCATTTTTGATAGGAACATTAAAATCCACTCGCATAAATAATTTTTTATCTTTTAAATCAAAGTCTTTTAGAGATTTTAGTTGAGTTTTAGGCATGTCTATCTCTTATTGATTTTCCATATCATGAATAAAATCAATGATTCGTTGAGAAAAACCTGCCTCATTATCATACCAAGAAAGAACTTTAACTAAATTTTTATCTAAAACTTCTGTAGAAAGAGCATCCACAATAGAACTCTCTTTCCTTCCTATAAAATCTGAACTCACAAGAGCTTTCTCTTCAAATCCAAGAATATTTTTTAATTCTCCTTTAGAATATTTTTTAAATATCTCGTTGATATCTCGTTGGTTTATAGATTTTTTAGTTTCAACCGTTAAATCTACAAGACTCACATTAGCAACAGGCACCCTTACCGATATTCCTTTGATTCGGCCTTTGAGTTCAGGAAAAATACTATCTAAAGATGTTCCTGCTCCTGTGCTTGTTGGTATCATATTAAGAGCCGCCGTCCTTGCTCTCCTAAAATCTTTTGGATGAGCTGAATCTAAAATCTTTTGATCGTTTGTATAAGAATGAACCGTTGTCATAAAACCTCTTTGCACACCCCATTGTTCATTAAAAATTTTAATAAGAGGAGCTAAACAATTTGTCGTGCAGGAAGTGTTACTCACAATAGAGTGTTTATCTCTTTGAAAAAGATGTTGATTCACCCCATAAACTAAAGTGAAATCAACTCCTTTGGCCGGTGCAGAAACAATAACATGTTTCACTTTGTTGGACAGATGCTCTTTAAGATCTTCTTTAGTTTTAAACTTTCCTGTACATTCAATAACAACATCTACATCATATTTATCCCAATTTATATTAGAAGGTTTCGACTCCTGTAAATAAGCAACAGGTTTATCATTCACCAAAATACTGTTGGATTTTGCTTCTACTTTTTTATTCCAAACCCCATGAACACTGTCGTATTTAAGAAGATGAGCCACCATCTCTTCAGAACTTCTTCCATTCACGGCCACAATATCTAAAGAATCAAAACCGTAACGAAACACAAGACGACCAATACGACCTAAACCATTGATTCCTACTTTTAATTTAGACATTGTAAATCCTCTTTGTTTATTTTTGAAAATAAATCCAAAGTGTTTCTTCTTAACTGGTTAGACAAAGTCTCTAAATCTACATTGTGAAGAGAGGCCACTGTTTCTGCAACAGTGCTAACCCGAGCGGGTTGATTTTCTTTTCCACGGTAAGGGACAGGAGATAAAAACGGGGAATCCGTTTCAATATGGATACGATCAAGAGGCATTTTTTGACATATCTGTCTAATAGATTCAGAGTTTTTAAAAGTTATAATACCACTAAAAGAAATATTAAAACCTAGATCTAAAGCAGCACGAGCCATTTCATAAGAGCTTGTAAAACAATGAAGAAGACCTCTCACACTTCCTTGCATTTTTTTTAAAAAAAATAAAGTGTCTTCTTCAGCCTCTCTAGTATGAATTTCAACAGGAAGATTAAACTCCTTAGCAATACTAAGTTGTTTTTCAAAAACCTTTTTTTGCACATCTCTTTTTGAATTTTCATAATAATAATCTAAACCAATCTCTCCAACAGCAACAATCCTTTCATGAGTTAAATTCTTTCTTAAAAAATCTTCACATTCTTTATTCCAATCTTTTGCAGAATGAGGGTGTAAACCTAAAGTTCCATAAACTTGAGGTTTATAAGTTTCA
This sequence comes from Bdellovibrionales bacterium, assembly GCA_963692945.1. Taxonomy (GTDB): domain Bacteria; phylum Bdellovibrionota; class Bdellovibrionia; order Bdellovibrionales; family UBA1609; genus JACOND01. The sequence goes on along the minus strand of OY843585.1, from coordinate 514,030 downwards.
CAAAAATCAATGACTTTCTTCCAATCTTTGAGCTCCGTCCCAATGGTAATAATATGATCAACCAAAGAGGTTTTTGCCTGATCCAAAACTTGTTTTGGAGGAAGAGTTATTTTATCTAAATGAGCATGAGTGTCTATCCACATTTTTCCCAACTTTGAATTGTTTTTTGAAGAGATATCACAAAATTCTCAAAACATAAAATACAATCTATGTTTGATCTCAAATTCTTTTCCAATTCCAAAGATTTCTTAATTAAACAATCTAGCTCTTGAACAGAAAGTTTTGCTATTTTTTCTATTATAGATTTTTGATCCCCATGTATAAATCGTCCCATTTCTCCCACTATCATCAAACGAGCATCTCTTAATAACTGAATCCAATACTCACAAAGGATTAAAGCTTCTTTGCGTTTTTTAAGGACTACAGGAAATTCCACTATTTGAGCCTTAACCCCTTTTTTGAAAATCACCTTCCATAAATCAATGGCTATTTGCCTCAACTCTTTTTGATCTTGCAGATCATATAGGCGATCTAAACGACCTTGAGAAGCTGCAATCATCCAATCCTCAGCAGATACAAAACTTTTTATGAGATCTAGAGGAAGAGGATTAAACCGAATGGTTTGTAACCGAGACCGTATAGTTATAGGTAGCTTAGAAGCTTCTGAGGAAATAAAAAAGAAAAAACTTTTTCCAGGAGGTTCTTCTATAACTTTTAACAAAGAATTAGCCGCTTTAGAGGTTAATTTTTCAGCCGAATCGATAATAACAATTTTAAATTTATCTGTCCCTAAAGCCACAAAAGAATGAATATCTTGAACATCTTCTAATTTTAAATTCAAACTCTCTGTAGAAATAAATAAAACATTTTCACTTGTATTTTTTTCTACATTTAAACAAGAATAACATTCCCCACAAGAAGAACTTGTATCGCACAATAACTTTTGGGCAAAAGCAAAAGCCATTGCTTTTTTACCAATCCCTGAAACTCCTGAAAAAAGGAGAGCATGAGCCAACCTTTGTTTTTCCAAAGATTGAAATAACTTTTTTTTAACAAGGTCATGTCCTTTAATTTTTGCAAAAAGACCTTGATTCATCTCTCACTCTCCAAAAGGTTTCTCTCCTTTAAGCTGGATAAAATTTCTTCTAAAAGTTTTTGAGATTCTTGAGTGGCATCCAAGACCAACCAAGACTCAGATTTTTTTTGACTCAACTTCAAATAATAATCTCTGATTCTTTGGTGAAAATCTTTTTCTTCCAATTCAAAACGATCCCGCTTCTTTTCAGAATTTTTTGACAATCGTTCTAAAGATTTTTCCACAGGTAAATCCAGTAAAATCCAAAGATCAGGATCACAAGAGGGTTCACAAATTTTTTGATGAATATGGGAAACAAAGGCTTCATCTATTTGACGACCACCACACTGGTACGCAAAAGTACTCGCCCAGTAGCGATCCGAAATAAGAAAGGCTCCTTTTTTCAATTGAGGCCGAATGATTTCAGAAATATGTTGATGTCTATCTGCGTAATAAAGAAGTATTTCTGTGTAGGGATCTGGGGGATGATCTGTTTTTTCAAGCAAAATAGATCGTATTCTTTCACCTACAAAGGTTCCCCCGGGTTCCCGGGTGACAACAGGTTGAAAACCTTTTTTTTGAAGATTCTCACATAAAGCCTTTATAAGAGTGCTTTTACCCGAACCATCTATTCCTTCAAACGCTAAAAACGACATAAAATTGAGTGAGCCCAGTATAGTCTATAAGTTTCATCCTGACCATACCTTTTCCTATTGGATTTTAGAATTGAAATTTGATACAAAATACTTAGAAAAAAATGGACAAATCCTATATAAAATCTCTTTATTCTAAGCCACTCGTTGATCTTATAGAAAAGTCTCACGACATCCATAAGAAAAACTTTGCAACAAAAAAAATTCAAGCCAGTCGTCTTCTTTCTATCAAAACAGGAGGGTGTCCTGAAAATTGCAGTTACTGCTCTCAATCCTCCCACTATCAAACGAAACTCCAAAAAGAAAAACTTTTAGATTTAGAAACGGTTTTGAAAAAAGCAAAGGAAGCAAAAAAAGAAGGAGCTTCTCGTTTTTGTATGGGTGCTGCTTGGAGAGAAATTAAAGAAGGATCTGATTTTGAAAAAGTTTTAAAAATGGTTACAGCCGTGAAGGAACTCGGGCTTGAAGTTTGTTGCACTTTAGGAATGCTGAATCTTAATCAAGCTAAAAAATTAAAACAAGCTGGTCTCTATGCTTACAATCATAACATTGATACCTCACCTGAATTTTACTCCCAAATTATAACCACTAGAAAATATGAAGACCGATTAAAAACTTTACAAAATGTAAGAGAAGCGGGTTTAACGGTTTGCACTGGTGGCATTTTAGGAATGGGGGAAACAAAAGAAGATCGCATCTCTTTTATTCATCAATTAAACAAACTATCTCCTCCTCCAGAAAGCCTAACTATAAATACCCTTGTCCCTATAAAAGGAACTCCTCTGGAACATCAAAAACCTATTTCTGCTCTGGAAGTTTTACGAGTCATTGCTGTATCACGAATACTCATGAAAAAATCTTTTATTCGTCTCAGTGCAGGACGAAGCACTATGAATGAAGCCGAACAACTCCTTTGTTTTTACAGTGGAGCCAATTCTATTTTCTTAGGAGATAAACTTCTGACAGCAGAAAATCCTTCTTTAAAATCGGATAAACTCCTACTAAAAGAAGCGGGACTTCAGCTCACAAAACCTCTAGAGAATATTCATGTTTGATCTTTTTGAAAAAAATTTAGAAGACAGAAAAAAGAAAAATATTTATCGCAAAACCAATAAACTCAACGGCTTAGATTTTACTTCTAACGATTACTTAAATCTTAGCACTCATCCTACAATTCGTGAAGAAATGATAGCAGCTCTTGAAAACAACATAGAGCTTTCCGCAAAATCTTCTAGGCTGCTGTCGGGAACAACAACATGGCATGAAGAAACAGAAACCATTCTACAAGACTTTACAGGAAGACCATCCATTGTAAGTTTTTCATCAGGTTATCTAGCAAATGTTGGACTGATTCCTGCTCTAGCAAAAAATAAAGTCATTTTCTCAGATGAATTAAACCATGCAAGCCTTATTGACGGCATTCGTTTAAGCCACTCCCCTTATCATATTTTTCCTCACAATGATCTAAATGTTTTAGAAGATTTATTGAAAAAAGAAAAACGAGAAAAACTTCTGGTAACAGAAAGCCTCTTTAGTATAGAAGGAGATTTTTCACATTTAAAACAATTGTCTGATTTGGCTCTAAAACACAAAGCCCTTCTTGTTGTGGATGAAGCTCACTCTACAGGTCTGTTTGGTCGTCAATTTTCAGGGTTGGTCTATGATCTAAAAGACAAAGAACATATTGTATCTCTTCATACTTGTGGAAAGGCTCTAGGGAGTTCAGGAGCTTTTGTTGCCTGCTCCAAACTCATCAAAGACTATCTTGTAAATTATTGTCGCTCTTTTATTTATACAACAGCTCCACCTCCTCTTTTAATGGTTCAGTGGAAAGCGGCCGTAGAAGTTTTAAAATCGGAAGTGTATAGACCTTTAGAAGTGAGAAAAAAATCTTTACAATTTAGAAAATCTCTCTCACTTAAAGAAAGTGAAAGTCCTATTCTTCCCATCTGGTTAAAAACCCCTACATCAGCTCTTGAAAAAGCAAAAAAACTTAGAGAAAAAGGGTTTAACATCCGAGCCATTCGTTATCCTACAGTGCCTAAAGAACAAGCCGGTTTAAGAGTCATTTTACAATACAAGCACAATGAAAAAGATTTAGAAAACTTAAAAAATCATTTACAAAATGTCTAAAGGTTTTTTTGTTACAGGAACAGATACGGGGGTGGGGAAAACTCTAGTCTCTTTAGGTCTCTGTCTTTTTTTTAAAGCTAGCTATTGGAAACCCATACAAACTGGAGAACCAACAGACAGTGATTTTATTCGTCCCTTTTTAGAATCTCAAAAAATACACAAAAGCTCTTACTCCTTCAAACATCCCTTATCTCCTAACCAAGCGGCTCAAAAAGAACAACAAAGTCTCTCCTTGAAAAACATCCAAAAACCAAGTGCTGATTTTTTAATAGTAGAAGGTTTAGGAGGAGTTTTTGTTCCTCTCAACAACAAGGAAAGCCAATTGGATTTGATGAAACAACTTCAATTACCCATTCTTGTTGTTGCTAGAAGTGGACTGGGAACTTTAAACCACAGCCTTCTGACACTTGAAACCTTAAAATCCAGAGGACTTGAAGTGGCAGGACTTATTCTTTCAGGTGAACCACACCCCTTAAATAAAAAAGACTTACAAAATTGGAGCGAAGTTCCAATTTTGTTAGAAATCCCCCACCTTCAACAAATCACAAAGCAAGAAATTCTAAAGGTCTTTCAAGGTTTTAAAATTTAACAAACAAACCTTCTCTTATAAAAAGGATTACCAAAAAAGTTTTGCTATTTTATAATAAAAAATCTATCCTCTAGACGATGCAATCCAAAAAAACCACTCTACTTTTAATAAAAATTTTAGAGAGGATTATTTCTGATAAGACTACACATTCTTCTTGGTTAAACACCTTATCTTTTTTGGAATACATTGGAACTCGCAAAATGTTAAAAAGCCTTCCAGCTCACAGTTTAAATGAAACTCTTCTGGAACACATTAACGAAGAATCCCGCCACAGTCTTTTTTTCAAAAGACTGGCTAAAAAAGTTTCTGGAAAAGATTTATCCTTTCATGAACATGAAATGCTATGTTCTAAACAAGCCGAAAGTTACTTTCAACAAATAGATCAAAAGTCTAAAACTTTATCCCGATCTAATACTATTTTGAATTACTTATACACAACCTATATTGTAGAATTACGAGCCACTCTGGTTTATTCTATATATAATAAAATTTTAGAAAGAAATGATTTTCCTTTTACAGTGAATTGCATCTTGAAAGAAGAAGAAAAACATCTTGAGACGGTTATGTATTCTATTAAAAAACTAGATCCTTTTTCTGAACAAAATTTTGAAGAGATTAAAGAGTATGAACATCAAATTTACTTTACCTTGTTAAGAAATTTAGAAGAAGAGGTTTTCAAACACTCTCAATCAAACACTGTAAAAGTACAAACCTTATCTAAAAATCATCAACCTCTCTATCCCCAAGAACAACATCCATAATATGTCTTCTATTTGGCGACCTTTCACTCAAATGAAATTGGCCGATAAAAGTTTTCCGAAAGTTTCTGAAGCAAAAGGGACTTATCTTTTATTACAAAATGGAAAAAAAATAATTGATGCTATTTCTTCTTGGTGGGTTATCACTCATGGGCATTGTGAACCAGAGATTGTTCAAGCCATTCAAAACCAAGTTCAAAAATTAGATCAAATTTTATTTGCTAATCTCACACATGAAACAGCCGAAAATCTAGCCAATGAATTGCTAAGCCTTTTACCTAAAAATCTTCAAAAAGTTTTTTTCTCTGACAATGGGTCAACCGCTGTGGAAGTGGCTTTAAAAATGTCACTGCAAAGTTGGAATCAAAAAGGAGAACCTAATAGAAAAAAATTTTTAAGTTTCAGTCATTCTTATCATGGAGACACTGTAGGAGCTATGAGTGTAAGTGCACCTAGTGTTTTTACAAAACCTTACAAACCTCTTTTATTTTCTATTGAACTTTCCCAACAAGGACATTTTAGCACAGACTCTGTAAAAACATTTTATGAAGATTTTGAAAGAAAATTAGAAAAACATCATAAAAATCTTGCCGCTGTTATCATAGAACCTTTTATTCAAGGAGCGGGTGGCATGATTATTTGGCCTCAAGAAGCCTTAGAACATATTTGCAAAATCACAAAAGAAGCTGGAGTTTATCTTATTTTTGATGAAGTGATGACTGGTTTTGGCCGAACAGGAACACTCTTTGCTTTAGAGCAATTACATACAAAACCTGACATACTCTGCCTTTCCAAAGGATTAACAGGAGGTTCTTTACCTTTGGCTTTAACTATAAGTTCAAATTCTATTTATGAAGATTTTTTATCCAATAAAAAAGAAACGGCTCTTTTTCATGGTCATAGTTTTACAGGAAATCCTATCTCCTGTGCGGCTGCTTATGCCAATTTAAAACTCTTGAAAAAAAACAAACAAACTTTAAAAGACAAATGGAAAAAAATTGAATCCATTCATAAAGAAAGAGCGGAACAGCTTCAAAAAAGCTCTCAATTAAAAGATGTTCGTTGGAAAGGACTTATTGCAGCCGTTGAAGTTGAAAACTCTAAAGGCTATGGCTCCTTACTTTCAGAAGAATGGACAAAAAAAGCCTTTGATAAAGGTGTTTTTCTAAGGCCTTTAGGTGGAACCATTTATATTCTTCCACCGTATTGTATTTCTAAAGAAGATTTACATAAAACTTGGGATATCATAGAAAGTTTTTTTAAACCCTAGTCAAATCCATAACTTTTAATGCCTATAAACGGCTCCTAACACCAATAATTCTTACAAAAATTTATCTTTTTTCTTTTCAAATACAGCATTTTTGTTTATAGGTAAGTCTATGGTTTACATGGCCTCTATTATTCATCTTCTAACTTGTATCTTTGTGGTGATTTTTATACTTCTTCAAGACCCTAAAGGAGGCGTTTTAGGAACTTTAGGAGGAGGCGGTGGCAGCAAATCTCTTTTTGGAACAGGTGGTGCTTCTAATTTCTTAGTCCAAACAACCAAATGGTTAGCCATTGTCTTTGCTTCCACTTCTATTTACTTATCTTATGTAAGTTCCAACCAAGACAGTGATTTAATGTCTGGTCTAAAAAATGTTTCTTCAGAAGAATCTCCTGCTGATTCTAAACCCCCAGTAAATTCTAAAACCAATCCAAAAACACCAGTATCAAAATAGATTTCTAAAAGTTAATCTCAAAACTCCTTATCTGAATACAAACCCAAAATGTTTCAACAAAAAAAGACGGATAACAATATAAAACAATAAAACCCCTTTTCCGTCCTTATTTTCTACTATCAAGAATCTTTTACTTGAAGATTCACAAAAATCTGATTAAAAAAAGTTATGGAACTTCCTCAAATTTTAAAACACTCTCTTCCTTTTAAATCTTGGGTGAAAGATAAAAAACTAAGTCTTAGAGAATTGAGCATTCTCACAGAATTTTCTAAATTGGATTCTATTAAACCCATTTTAGAGTGGATAGGACAAAATCAACCTAGTCACTCCCAAGGTTCTCAAATTTTAGAGCTCAGTGGAGAATTGCTTCTTATGGGAAAATCTCTTAAGATTCTTTTTGAAAAAGAACACGATCCAAAAATTCTATTAAAAAAACTAAAAGATTTAAGATACCCTTTGTCTTCTAAACAAGATAAACAGAGGACTCAAATTATAAAAAACTTACCTTGGTCATCTTTTTTGAAAGGAAGATGGGTTCGCAATAAAGACCAAGGGTGTTTAGAAGTTTCTTTCCAAAGCTCTTCTATAAAAGATTTAGAACAAAAAATAAAAAATCTTGAACAAATCAAAGATACCATTAAAAAAGAAAAAAAATTATGGAACAATTAATCACATCTCTTCACAAAAAAATCACGGAACAACTAAAATAATGGAACTCCTAAATTATTTTGAAAAAATTTATATTGAAAGATCTTCTAAAAACAGTGAAGTGGCTCAAAGGATTTTATCTCTTTTCCCTAAAAGTAAAATTCAAATTATAGAAGAAGATGATTTTAAAAAAGGAAGTTTATCGGCTTCTGATATGGATAAAAGTAAAAAAACGCTTCTCTTAAAAAAGTTTAAAGGGTCTTTTTTCAAAAGATGTCCTGGAGCTAATCCTAAAATGATGTGTTGCAATTATTATGTTTTAAATCTTGGTCAACATTGTGAAATGGATTGCTCTTATTGTTACTTACAATCTTTTATCAACTTCCCTGCCGTTGTTATTTACACCAACATAGAGCAGGCCTTAGAGGAATTAAAAGATTTAAAAAACAAATACAAAGACCAATACATTCGCATTGGAACAGGGGAACAAACAGATAGTTTAAGCCTTGATGACATAAGTCTTTACTCTAAAAAATTAGTTCATTTCTTTAAAGATTGTCCAAACTGGCTTCTTGAATTTAAAACAAAATCTGACAATATTAAAAATTTTGAAAAGGAAAACCATATTGGAAATGTTGTTGTGAGTTGGTCTATCAACCCTGAATACATTGTTACAAAAGAAGAACATGGAACAGCCTCTCTTAAAAAAAGATTGGAAGCCGCTCAAAAAGTGAGAGACAAAGGATTTAGACTATCTTTTCATATAGACCCTCTTATTTATCATCCCGAATGGAAAACAAATTATGGAGAGTTGGTTCAACAAATCACTTCCTTGTTTTCTGCAAAAGAAGTGACTCATATTTCCTTAGGAGCTTTACGATTCCAACCCTTTCAAAAATCCATAATGAGAAAACGTTTTGGAATGGAAAGTCTTGTTTGCAGAGGAGAGTTTTTTAGAGGCAAAGATGGAAAACTTCGCTATGACAATGAAGTTCGTCAAAAGATGTTTCAATATGTCTTGAACAAATTTAAAGAGCATGACCCAGACTGGAATATTTTTTTATGTATGGAGACTCCAGAAAACTGGTTAAATGTTATGAAATCTCCTCCTAAAAAAATCCCTTCTCTCAAAAAAGATTTTGATCTCAATATCACAAAAAGCTTTTAGGCTTTTTTTGTATTTTAAAACAAGTTGTTAAAAATAAGATTTTAAAACCATTTTATTATTTTAAACTACTTTTATGGATCCCTCTCCAAATTTATTTTTCCCTACTGTTCCTTTTTTGAATATAAGCAATAGAGCAAAAATACTCCCAAATAAATTATATGTAATTAATTCGTCAAATGAATCGATAGCACTTTCCAATTTCCCAGTCATAACAAGCTCTAATAAACATAAAATTACAAACAAAATAAAAGCAAAAAACAACCACCAACCACTAAAATTGAAATCATGAAGCCTTTTTATAGTTGTTGAAATTGATCCAAAAATATAACAAGCTACTAGAATATAAATTATAGCTGCCAGAAGAATCAGAAAAAGAGCGAGAAGAACAGTCTGAATCAGAAGAAGAATCAGAGGAAGAATAGACAGAGTCTGAATAGGAGGGAGAGAAGTAGAAATATTTTCAACCACAGGTCTTAAAATTACAACTAAAGAGATTAAAGATAAAAAAACTAAATTAAATAATACATAGTCTTTTCTATTTAATCGTCCTTTTATGGAAAAAAGAAATTTTCTAGAAAAATATTTTTTCATTTTCAAGGGTTTTTAATCCTCCCGTTTGTTCTCAATTCAGACAATCTTCCATGTGTCTTAATATTAAAAGCATAGTGCGGTACAAGCCTTAGACTTTTATGTAGGTGCTTACACTCAGTTTCTTTAGTATAACACATTCCCTAGTAACTGAAACTCCTTTTCATAAGTCCTATTGGGCATATTAACAGTTTCTTTAGTACAACACATTCCCTAGTAACTGAAACCTGTTATATACGGGGGCGTGTGTAATTATTACAAGTTTCTTTAGTATAATGCATTCCCTAGTAACGGAAATACACATCAATTTCAAATTTTCTAAAACCTTAAAAAAATAATTGACAAAAATAAGGGTAACTCTTATGTTTATATACATTAGATTTCAAAAATAAGGAGAATTTATGAGGTATCTTTTACTTTTCTTGATTACATTTAAAGCGTGGGGAATAGCACCTAACAATTCCGCTCCATCTAATCAAGAATTACGTTGTCATTTTTTTAGCGAAACAATTAAATGTATTGAAAAAGTTAGAAGTGACGAGATGTTTATTAATTGTACTATTTCTTATCTTAACACAATTCGCACTTTAGGTTCAGGTTTTCTTCAAGTAAGCAAAGATAAGGGCAAAAAATTAAATGCAATTGCAAGCCAGTCTAACGAATGTTTGCAACCAGATAAAGGTTTTGAAATACATAAAAAATGTTCTATTACTATGTTTAAAAAATTTAAAGAAATAACAGAGTGTGTTAATTAAAAACTGAAAATCAAATAAATTAAACCTAACTTCTAACAAAAATAATAAGATCAGAAAAAGAATTATTATCTGCTTTTTTAAGAGCAGATAGGTAAGAGTTGCGAATTGTACCTTGAGTTTCAATCGGACATTTAGAACTTTTACTTCCCCATGTAAAAAGTTTTTTATTATTTACTTTTAAAAGTAAGTTAGTCATTAAACGAGCATGACGACCATTTCCATTTGAAAAGCAATGAATAGAAACTAACTTATGATGAAACCTAGTAGCTAATTCATCCCATTCATAAATGTTGTTTTCAATCCAATACTTTGTATTTTGAAATAATTGTTCTAATTTATCTCCGATTTCTTGTGGATCAACACCTAAATTTTTTTGAGTTTGTCTAAACATTCCAGCCCAGCTCCATACCTCATTGAACATTTTTTTATGAAGATCAAGACAGAATGTTACATTGAGAATATCTGAAAAGTTTTTAGTGTAAGTCCATTCAGTAGCTACTTTGATATTTTCTTGTTCTAAATCATTTAATTCATCTTGCGTTGTAATATAACTAGGTATAAGGCCTGCCATTTCATTCTTATCAAGAGGTGTTGCTCCACTTGGGTAATCTAACTTAATTTTACTCATTTATTCTTTAGTATCTTTCCAGAAAGAAGAGATGATCTTAGATTTTAAATCTACAGACGTCTTAGAGATTTGTTTTTGTATCTCTTTTTGAGTAAAAACACCTTGAGACTCAAGTCTCATAGTTTGATCTACTTCTCTAATTATATTCTTTGCCATTTTTTTTGCTCGTTGATCTATAATATCTTCTAAACTAGAAAATTCTTTTTTTGGAACAATCGCATAAATAAACTTACAATTCATAGCTTCAGCAGCTTTACTAAGAGATTCAATAGAGGCTTTACCTTGAGATTCTCTTTCTTCTAAACGGACAATGGATGAATGGTTACTAACTCCAACTCTTTTTGCTAGTTGTGTAATGCTCATCCCTAAAGATTCTCGAATGGATCGCAACCAACCTTTCGGAGGTCTTCTGTCTAATCTAAGTTTTTTCCATGATGTAAGTTTTTTATCCATGATACGTCTTTGAGATTTTATTTTTTTAATATCGTGTTTCATAAATCTAAGCCTACTCTAAAATCTGTATTTTGTAAAGAAATATGTGCTGTAAAAGGCACATTAAACCTCACTTAATGTGCTATAAAAGGCACATTAAAATAGCTGAAAACCACAATCAGAGACAAAAATTTAAGGTTTTGTTGATTTATCAGGTTTAGAAAGTTTATCTTTTTTTAAACCCGATTTTACAACCGAATGGTAAACATGTTTTTGCAAAATCAAATCTAAAGAAGACTTAGGAACAGCCACTAAATCTTTAGAATTGATTTTTATTCTTTTACCACTAAATCTTTAGAATTGATGTTCTATTCTCTTACCAAAACAGGTCTTTTACTTCTTTTGAACTTATATCCTTTAATTCCATTTGCTTTTAAAAATTTTAAAAATGTTTTTCGTTTATAAGAATCTGCCGACATGAAAGGAGTTAGACCAAGATTATTTTTTACATTTACATCTGCTTTTCTTGATAGCAATAATTCTGCTATATCAAACGTGTTTTTATCTAAAAGACCTCTCTTACCCTGCTTAATTAGTGAGTGCAAGGTAGTATTTCCATTTTTATCTTTTGCATTTACATCTACCCCTTTATCTAATAAGAATTTCACTATATTGATATGTTTATATCTAACCGCTTCATGAAGTAGCCTTTGCCTTTTGTAATAGTTAGGATATCTTTTTAAGAGTCCAGTTGCTGGAATTCTTGCCCCTCTTTTTACCAAAAATTTTACCATATTGAAATCCCCATTTCTGATTGCTACAAGAAGTGGACTTGATATATGGTTTGTTGCTGTGCCGATTCTACTAAGCTCTGGATCTGCTCCTTTATCTAACAAGAACTGGACCATATTGTAATCTCCATTTCTAGATGCTTCTATAAGTGCAGTAGTATTATCTGTTACTTCATCTCCAGTGTAATTGACATCTGCACCGTCTTTTAATAAACCTTTCACTGTGTTTATATTTCTGTTTTTTACATTCTTTAATAAAGATGTACCTAATAAATCTCTTTTATTTTTAGTAGCAAAACTCGGTTGAATATAAAATCCACTCATTAAAAATACAAATATAAATAAAATTTTCATCATTACCTCCTTAAGTTTTTTTGAAAATCTAAGACCAACACAGGTCTTTTACCTTTGAATATATATTATTTAACTCCACTTGCTTTTAAAAAATTTAAAAACTTTTTTCGTTTATAAGAAGTTGCCACTTTAAAAGGAGTTAGACCAAGATCATTTTTTGTATGTACATCTGCTTTTCTTGATACCAATAATCTTGCAATTTCAAACGCGTTTTTATCTAAAAGACCCTTCTTACCTTCCTTCTTAACTATTAAGTACAAGGCCGTGTTTCCCTTTTTATCTTTTGCATTTACATCTACCCCTTTATCTAATAAGAATTTCGCTATATTGAGATGTTTATTTTTAACCGCTTCATGAAGTAGAATGTTTCTTTTGTAATAGTCAGGATATTTTTTTGAGATTTTAGGTGGAATACTTGCCCCTCTTTCTGTCAAAAATTTTACAATATTGAAATGCCCATATCTGACTGATGCATGAAGTGGAGTTCTCATATATTTTGTGATTATGTTTACATTACCCCGCTTTATATCTGCTCCTTTATCTAACAAGAACTTGACCATATTGTAATCTCCAACTCTAGATGCTGATATAAGTGAATTCTCAAAGCCCAAGAAATAATTAATATCTGCACCGTCTTTTAATAAACCTTCCACTGTGTTTATATTTCCGTTTTTTGCATGCTTTACTAAAGATTCACCTAATTGTTCTTTTTTATTTTTAGTAGCAAAACTCGGTTGAATATAAAATCCACTCATTAAAAATACAAATGTAAATAAAATTTTCATCATTATCTCCTTAAGTTTTTTGAAAAGATTAACACTAATATATAATTAACTATATCTAAGTATTTAATGCAATTAAAAACCTAAGTAAGTAAGTAAGTAAGTAAGTAAGTAAGTAAGTAAGTAAGTAAGTAAGTAAACTATACCTTTTTAGGCTTTTTATACAAAGATAAAAAAACTAGATCATGGTCTAGTATTATTATCATCAGTAGTTAGTAACCGTATTTTACTTTTAGGATGTAGAATCTTTTGTGAGTATTATTATCGTCAGTAGTTAGTAGTTAGTAACCGTATTTTACTTTTAGGATGTAGAATCTTTTGTGAGAGCACTATCATCAGTAGTTAGTAGTTATTAACCGTATTTTACTTTTAGGATGTAGAATCTTTTGTGAGTATTATTATCGTCAGTAGTTAGTAGTTATTAACCGTATTTTATTTTTAGGATGTAGAATCTTTTGTGAGAGCACTATCATCAGTAGTTAGTAGTTATTAACCGTATTTTACTTTTAGGATGTAGAATCTTTTGTGAGTATTATTATCATCAGTAGTTAGTAGTTATTAGCCACTTATTTTCATAGTGGCTACAATCTATTCTTTATCTGATTTTTTTTGTTCTATCTTTTTTCAAATTTTGTTTCATGTCTTTTTTTAAAACCGATTTTACAACCGAATGGTAAACATGTTTTTGAAAAATCAAATCTAAAGAAGATTTAGAGACAGCCACTAAATCTTTAGAACTAATTTCTATTCTCTTACCAACGCAGGTTTTTTACTTTTGAATGTATTGTCCTTTAATTCCATTTGCTTTTAAAAATTTTAAAAATGTTTTTCGTTTATAAGAATCTGCCGACATGAAAGGAGTTAGACCAAGATTATTTTTTACATTTACATCTGCTTTTCTTGATAGCAATAATTCTGCTATATCAAACGTGTTTTTATCTAAAAGACCCCTCTTACCCTGCTTAATTAGTGAGTGCAAGGCCGTGTTTCCATTTTTATCTTTTGCATTTATATCTACCCCTTTATCTAATAAGAATTTCACTATATTGAGATGTTTATATTTAACCGCTTCATGAAGTAGAATGTTTCTTTTGTAATAGTCAGGATATTTTTTTAAACGTTTAGGTGGAATACTTGCCCCTCTTTCTGCCAAAAGTTTTACAATACTGAAATGCCCATTTCTGACTGCTCCATGAAATGAACTTGATACATGTTTTGAGATATATTGTAATCTAAAAACATCTGGATCTGCTCCTTTATCTAACAAGAACTTGACCATATTGTAATGTCCATATGTAGATGCTTCTATAAGTGCAGTACTCATAGCAGTGTTATCTCTTTCAACAACTCCAAGGTAATTGACATCTGCACCGTCTTTTAATAAACCTTTCACTGCGTTTATATTTCCGTTTCTTGCATTCCTTAATAAAGATTCACCTAATTGTTTTTTTTCAGTAGCAAAACTCGGTTGAATATAAAGTCCACTCATTAAAAATACAAATGTAAATGCAAATAAAGTTTTCATCATTACCTCTTTAAGTTTTTTGAAAAGATTAACACTAATATCTAATTAACTATATCTAAGCATTTAATTCAATTAAAAATCTAAGTAAGTAACCTATACCTTCTTAGGCTTTTTATACAAAGATAGAAAAACTAGATCATGATCTAGAATCACTATTGTCAGTAGTTATTAGCCACTTGTTTCCATAGTATCTACAATCTATTCTTTATCTGATTTATCTGATTTTTTTGTTTTGTCTTTTTTCAAATTTACAACCGAATGGTAAACATGTTTTTGCAAAATCAAATCTAAAGAAGACTTAGAAATAGCCACTAAACCTTTAGAAAGATTGGTTTGAACCCACACGATAGAACCTGCACCTGAATCAGATTTTAACTCCAGTAAAACTTTTCCAGAAGCTCCTTTAATTATAATAGAAGCTGCAACTTTTTTAAGGTTTCCCTTTTTATATTTTTGACCTCTTAACTTATAAATAGAGTTCAGTAGAGATTGAACTTTTTTGGAATCCACTTTTTTCTTTGGAGAAGAAAGAGAAACCCATTGATCTTTTTTCTTTATAACTGAGTAAGATATCTTTTCAGATTTTAACTCCAAACTGGAAACTTTATCTTTTTCATACCGAAAAGCCTGACCATGATCGCGAATATCGTTTTTAGAAATTTTTATTTTTTCCATATCCTCTTTTGATATTTCTAAAATATAATCTCTATGAGAGCCATAAACATAAACCTGATTGTTTTTTACAGGATTTATTTTAATGGTTGTTTTCTTCCCACCACTATAACTTAACTGTATTTGATAATCTGCTTGATCCAATCCATATTTTTTTAAATAAAAAGCCGTTGCCCTTTCTTTAAATGATCGGGCCTCAATACTAGATAAGTCTGACCAAAAATCATCTAAACGTTTGTTACTTAAAGGAAAATCTTTCTCTTTAAAAGACCATTTATAATTATCCCAATTCAAAGATAGCGTTCTGTTACTTTTAAGGACAACTTTTATAGGATGACCATAACTTGGAATGATCTTTTTACGCCGAAAAGAATCAAAACTTTTTGAATTCACTTCCGTAAAAAAATATTTCTCACCAACAAATAGTTTATTGTCTCTTTTTATAAAATATTTTTCATCAAAGGAGCTTTTAGAACTCACTAAAAAAGTTATTGAACTTCCATTTGAAAACTCCAACTGAACTTCAGGACTCCTTTCAAGATAATAATCCTTCCATACAATATCTCCCTCTATAAAAATCTCTCTTATTCTTTGATTTCTAACTTCATCAAACCAACGAGACACTTCAGAAAAAGAGGCTACATCTCTAAGGGGCTTTTTTAAAAACCAATCTTGATTTTTTTTTAAAAGCGTTATGACTTTTTTTTCTTTTTTTATTTTTATTCCAGAAAGGTCTTTAAACTGCTGAGTAAGAAAATAACTGCTTTGAGATTCTATCTTTTTAGATTCTTTAGTTTTTAAGTACTCATAATAGGCATAACCTACAACACTAAAAACAAAACCCAGAGAAACAATATGGCGAACAAGCCTTTTTCTCACGCCTCTCTCCTACGATACCATAAAAGCAAGCTCACTATAAGAAAAACAAGAGGAAGAGTTATCATTAAAAAAACAATACCCATTCTATGAACACGAGTTAAATCTACTTTTGTACCTTTAGGTTGCTTAGGCCGTATGGTCACCAAATCTTCTTCTCCTAAAAAAGAAACCACTGTGTTTAAAATCAAATCTCTATTGATACCTTCATAAAAATAACGATTACTCACAAAATCACTATCTCCAAAGACAGCAAGACGAAACCCCTCTTCTGAGTCCTGATCCTTTTCATGTCCATGCCCTTTATGTTCTTCTTCACTTTCTCCTTCGTGACCATCTTCTTTAGGACGAACCTCTAAAGCCATAGTTAAAGATTCAAATTTTGTAACTTTAATTTTTTTACTTAATTGAGGAACAGAAAAACTTTTATTATGACTGCGAATAAGATAAGAGTATTTAAATTTATTAAAAGCCTCTGGTAAAATATCTAAAGGACTGGCTCTTTCAAAAAAGGCAACATCTTTACCAGAAGAAAAACGTTTCGTGATAGAGTTCATACTATCAAAACTAACTCCTAAAGCTTTTGTAACTCCTCCATAGATCATCCCTATTTGGCTCACAATAAACCCATCTTTAAAAACCACACCATACTCTTTTAAAAAATTTCTTAAATTGTGTTTTTCTTTAGGATCAATCGCAAAAATAAGACGACCTTCCTCTGATAAATACTTTTTAAACCAATTGAGTTCAGCCTTTAAAAAAGGACGACTCGGACCTATAACAAGGACTAAAGGAGGATTTCTTGTTGGAACTCCATCTTGAACAAAACTCCATTCCTTCAAAATAAAACCTGAATCTTTTAAATACTGTTCAAAAGCTTTTACACCATCGGGTTGCTCCCCTTTTAAATTTCTTTCACCATGACCGACTACAAAATAAATTTCCTTTGTCTCTCTTTTCTTTGCTTTAATCATAGCAGAAGTTAAACTTTGCTCTGTAAAAGGTTCATCGGCTCTAACTCTACGATTTGCATACTCTATAAAAACAAAAATCTCTTTATTGTTTTTATCAGAAAGATTGTTTAGAAACTTCTCAGATAGAAGATTGTTTTTATAAGTATCAATATACAACACCTTAACTTTTGAAGATTCTTGTTTATAAAGAAATAAATTGTCTTTCAAAAGTTGTTTGGATGCTATTGTTTGTTGAGAGATTTTTTCTCCTTTGTAAAAAACATATATTTTTAATTCTTCCTCTAAATTATCTAAAGCTTGTTTTGTTTGAATTGCTAAAGAGTTAATACCCTCTTCTGTTAAGTCAAAAGACTTATTGAACCGATTGCCTAAATACCCAAACGCTACCAATAAAATAAGAAGCAATATTAAAGACCAACCAAGACTCAAACCATTTTTGGTTGTCCTCATAGATAAAAAATCTAAATAAAACTTATAGTCTATAATTAAAGAAACAAGAAGCCCTACAATAAATAAAGCTAAAAACCCATAGAGGAAAGGATGCCAAACTCCTAAAACAGAGCGACTCCCTGCCATCACAATCAAACAAAATCCACTTAATAAAAGACCTAACTTACCCCAAGTACTCATTTAAGATCTCCATCTAGAAAATTCAATCACTTTGTAAACAAGAAATAAAAAGAAAACAATAAAACTAAAAAAGAAAGTAAAAGAGTTAATAACTAAACTCCCTTTAATAAAATTAGTAAGATGTTGAGATAAAGAAAGATACTCCATAACCGATGTTAAAATAGGGTTTGAAAATTCTTGTCCTTGAGAAATAAACCATAGAGAAATATTCAAAATGATACCTATAAATACACTCAAAAATAAGGAACTTGTTAAAGAAGATGTAAATAAACCTATAGAAGCATACACAGCTGTAAGTAAGAAAAGTCCAATGTAAGAGGATAGTAAAGGTCCCGCTGGAATGTCTGTTAAAAAAGCTGTGGATAATGGGTAAATTAAAGTTATCAACAAAAAGATAGTTAAAATGGAGAGAAGAGCTACATATTTCCCCATCACGATTTGTAAAGTAGAAACAGGTGCTGTCATCAATAAATCATAGGTACGATTTTTTTTCTCTTCGGATAAAAGTTTCATAGCTAAAACAGGAACACAAAAAAGAAATATTAAATTGATATAAGATATATGAGAAACAAAAACTTCAAAATGAATATTACGCTCTTGATTCATCCCCTGTTGAAAAGCAGGAACAATGTAAGAGCTAGCAAAACGGAATAAATCCCTAGGAAAAACATAACTTAAAAAAATACAGGAAAGACCTACAAAAACATAAAACAAAGGACTCATAAGCAATTGCCAGAAATCTCTAACACCTATCACTTTAGATTGTCTGAAAAACATTTTTATATCTGTAAAAAAATCCTTCATATTTATTTCTTTTGTTTATTAGTTAAACTAATAAACACATCCTCTAAATCAAAATTGGTATTTTTAATTTCCAACAAACCATAACCTCCAGAAATAACAGATTTTGCAATATCTTCATTTATATTTTCTTCTGGAGAAACATCTATCTCTACACCCTCTTGTTTTTTTCTAAGATCCAATACACCTTTTACACTTTTTAGTTTATTGATAAGCTCTTCTGAAAGTCTTTTAACTTTCACAAAAATTTGGCTTTTTGCAGCCATCTTACGACTTAAACCTTCTAAACTATCTTGAGTTACAATTTCGCCGTCATTGATAATAATCACTCTCTCACAACTCATTTGAACTTCTGGTAAAATATGGGTGGATAAAATGATTGTATGTTGCCCCTTTAATTGAGCCAATAACTCTCTCATTTCAATCACTTGTTTAGGATCTAAACCCACTGTTGGTTCATCTAAAATAAGTATTTCTGGGTCAGACACTAAAGCTTGAGCCAAACCAACTCTTTGCCTAAAACCTTTTGAAAGATTTTGTATAAGTCTTGAACGGACATCAACAAGACCTGTCTTTTCCATAGATAAATTCACTAAATTTTTAATTTTTTTAGGTTCACATAACTTTAAATGAGCAACGTATCTTAAATAGTTTTCAACATACATATCTCCATAAACAGGAGGAACTTCTGGCAAATAACCTAATTTCCTTTTAGCAAGAACAGGCTCTTCAAAAATATCAATACCATCAATGGACACATCTCCTCTAGTGGGGGCCATGTAACCTGTTAGTATTTTCATTGTTGTTGTCTTTCCTGCCCCATTAGGACCTAGAAAACCAACAATCTCACCTTTATTAACATTAAAGGACACATTAGAGATAGCCTTACGATAACCATAATTTTTAGTTAAATTCTTAGCCGTAATCATTATATGCTAATTTGTATATTTTAGATAAAAATGTCAAGTCTGAACCAGACAAAAAATCACTTAGGAATTATCAATCGGCTTCCTGTAAGAAGGATAGATTTGAAAGTCATAGAGTTGGCTCGCATAAGATCGGTAAGCCCTACTTTATATTTCTTGGCAATACTAATTAAAGTGTCTCCTCGAATCACAATATGATGTAATTTTGAAGCACTTGCTAATTTTCTATTGGGACGACTCACTTTTCTTTTTAATCTAAGTCTTTGCTTGGGATGTATCATTGAAGACCTTGTTAAATTATTAAAAGATCTTATTTGAGAAACTGTTAATTTATGTTTTTTAGCAATACGAGATAAACTATCTCCCTTCCTCACAATATAAAAATTCTTACTTGTTTTTTTAGAAGAAGCGAGCCTTCTGGAGCTGACCAAAGTCCTGGATGGTATCTTTAATTTTTGTCCAATCCTAATTAAAGATCTTCTGCCAAGATTATTAGAGCGTCTTAAACTAGAAATATTTGTTTTATTTCTACGAGCAATTCTATAGAGAGTATCTCCTCTTCTCACCCTATACCAATAATAATGATGATAACCATTTTTTGGTTGAACCATATAAGACTTGGCTATCAACTTTTGAGAGACTCTTGAAACACCTGCTGGCAATCTTACAATGGTTTTATTATTATAAATAGGAACATACTCTCCTTTATACATAGGATTTAATTGTTTCAACTTTTTATAGGGTATATCTAAATGACCAGATAACTTTTTTAAACTAATAGATTTTGAAATAGATAAAATGTCATAATTAAGAGGTTCTTGATAATTAATATTGTAAAAACCATACTTTTTTGGATTTTTAGCAATACGAACAGCAGCAATAAACTTAGGCACATAGTTTCTTGTTTCCCTAGGTAAAGCTCGCTTAGAAATTAAATACCAAAAATTACGATTGTAATGTTTTAAAACAGATCGGTTCACTCTATACTCCCCAGCATTGTAAGCAGATAAAGCCAAATGCCAAGAGCCAAAAAGTTTATAGAGATCTTTAAAATATTCCACCGCTGCACGAGTTGATAAAACAGGGTCTCGTCTCTCATCTACAAAACCATCAATTCTTAAACCGTATCTTTTTCCCGTTCCATGAATAAACTGCCAGTAACCCACAGCATTGGAACGACTATGGGCTGCAGGACTAAAACCCGATTCAATCAAAGCCACATAAACTAAATCTTCTGGAAGATCCGCCTCTCTCATTACATTTTTCATAATAGGAAGATAGCGAGAAGAACGTTCTAAATAAGTCCTCATTATATTACGACCACGACCCGTAAAATAAGTCATCCATTTATCCACCTGATGATGATCATCTAAAGACACTTCACCATAAGAGCTTTGATACTCTTCCTTCATTTTTTTGTAAGAAACAGAAGTGGGAAGATCAAAATGAGAGATATTAGGAATACTATGATTGTTTCCCTGAAAACCTTCTTCAGCTAAATGACTACAAGACAAAAGACAAGATAAAAATAATAAAAAAATAAAAATACGCATACTCAAAAGCCCTATAATATTATCGTTATCGTCTTTTTTCTCTTTTTGGTTTAATAACCAAGCCTATTTTAAAATAAACACACCTTAATACCAGCTCTCCTTGAGCTGGCTCTTATAAAGAGCTTAAGAAATCTTTGGAAAATATTCAAGACTTTTTTTACTAAATAGAAAAAAATTATACCTTATATATAAAAATTACAACTTTCTTTAAAATCCATTTTTTAAAGATTTTTTCTACCACTCGTATAAAGCAATTCAACTAAAAGTTTTTCTGTTCGTTGATACAAATCTTTAACCTTTTCTAAAGCTTGCTCATCAGATAATGTTTTTTGTGCAAAACTTAATTTTTCAAGACTTCTCATAATTTGTATTAAAGAAAGACCATATTTCTCATACAAACTAGGGGGTAACTTTTTAACAAGCTCCAACCAATCCGTAGAAATGTTTTTCGTATCAAACTGATACAACACCAAATACACCAAAGAAATCAATTTTACAGAAGAAGGCTTCCATTTTTTATTACCTATAAGACTTTCTACCTGTCTCAATCCATTTTTAAGTTTTTCTTTAACTGTTTTTTTTCTATGCCTTAAAGGCCAAAGAACCAATAGTAAAAAGAGAAGAGACAAACTGGTGTAAAAAAACAACCAACATCGCATAAGAAATTTATGGTTTAAAAAGAAAGGCCAAACCATGGGTTGCAGAGGTTGCAGTTCATCTGTCCCTTCACTCGTTTGTTTTTCATTATCAAAAAAATGAAGTTCTTCTTCCACCTTTTGATTCCCTTGTCCCACCTTAATTTGAAAAGAAGGGATTTGATGATAAATATAAACACCTTGTTTAGGATCAAAAGTGCTCACTTGAAAAGCAGGAATAACAATTTGACCTTGAACTTTAGGTATAAAAATAATTTCATAATTTTTAAAGTTTTTACCATTTGAGTTAAACTTTGATTTTTCTACAGGATTATAGGTTTTGACAGTATCAGGAAAAGGAATTTTTGGTAACTTAATAAACTGAGGATGGCCGTCTCCTTCAAACTTAACAGTATAAGAAAGAGGTTCATTCACTTTGCCTTTTTTTTCCTTGAGAGAAGCCGTCACTTTAAAAGTTCCAACCGCTCCTGTAAAATTTTTCTTTCCTGCTAAAGGTAAAGGTTTTACTGTAATGATTTGAGAAGGAGTTGTTTTATTTTTTGACCGAGAATTAAAACCAAACACAGATCTCACTTTTAAAACATAAGAATCAACTTTTAATTTCCCTCTTCTTAAAGGAAATAAAATCATAGAATCAACAAGTGTTTTACGGTAAAGAACATTATCTATAATAGATGTTCCTAAAAATTGACCGTGAGGATTTGATGCCACTCCTTCTTTCCAAAAGCCTTGTAATTTCGGATTTTTTTGAATTTCATAATGAACATTTCCTGAACTGACTAATAAAATCCAATTGGCTTTGACTGCTTCACCAACATAAGCCGTCTTTTTACTTAAATCCACTTTTAATTTAACAGATTGTTTTGCGTTGAGTGGTTCAGGGAAAATATTTGTATTGTTAAAAAAGGAATCAAAAAAGGGATCTATACCAGAAAAGTTTTTTGGAAATAGAGACCTTGGAGAAGAAGAGGGAGGAGCTTGATTTTGTTTTTTAGTCACTACCATCATTATAGGTTCTGTCTTATAAACTTTCCCATTTACTTTTACTTCTAAAGATTTAATTTTTAAAGTTCCCTTTTTTTGAGCTTGCAACCGATAGTTGTAAGCTAAGGATTGAGTCTTTTCCATACGACCATTAACAATACTGACAGAACTTTGAGACCCTGACCATTGATCTAAAACAACAAAGTTTGTCAGTTCCGATACATGAGGCATTTGTAAGTTCTTAGGTTTTCTCCCTTCATATTGTATTGTTATTGTAAAAGTAAAAAATCCATTGAGAGAAACTTGCGTACGATCTGTTTTAGCAGACACTGTAACTTTTTGAGCGACAGAAGCCAAACTGATAAAAATAAGAAAAAAAATATTAAAAATTTTCAACTACCAATCCTTTTTTGTTTTGTCTCCATGCTGATTTTTTCTTTTAAAGGCTTTTGCCCGATTTTCTCCCTCTTGTCGCTCTATCGCTTTTAATATTGCTTTTTCTTGCTCTTTTTTTAAGTCATCAGGTCTTTGCTGCCCCTCCTGACCTTGATTTTTATCCTGTTCCTTTTTGTTTTCTTTTTCAACATTTTTTTCTCCGTGATTTTCTTCCCCTTGATTCGCTTCTTTTTTTGAGGAATCTTTTTCTTCTTCCTGATCTGATTTTCCTTTCTGACCTCCTTGATCTTTTCCTGACGATTTTTTGTCTTTGCTTTTATCTTCTTTATCTTTTGAATCTTTTTTATTTTTATTGTTTTGAAATAAAAGTTCTATATTTTCTTTAATTTCTTTCTCCTTATACTTAAAGTCTAAAGCCTTCTGATAATTTTCAAGAGCTTTATCTAAAAAACCCAAACGACCATTCAATTCAGCTTGATTAAAATAAGAAAAAAATTGAGGATGATTTATAAACTGAGAAGAAACTAATTTATAAATTTGTAAAGATTTTAAAGGATTGTTCAGCAAATCATAAGTGAGAGATAAGTTGAGATGAACCCAAGCATTTAAAGGTTCTTCTTCTACCGCTTGAGAAAAGGACTGAACAGCTGAATTAAAATCCTTGTTCTTAAGAGATTTTACTCCTTCAGAGTTAGAATGTTGAAATAAAATATTAAAATAAAAAACCATCAATAGACAAGACATTAAAATAGGAATTAAAAAGAGTCCAAAATCCCAAATAGATAAGTAAAAACTTTTCCTAAAGTCCTTTTTAGCATCTAACTTCATCAATTATCACCTTTTGTTTTAAAAGAACGATCACTCAACAAAACTTCAAAAACAGCAAATATTAAACCTAAGATTAAAAACCAAAAATAAATTTCTTTATTTTTAACAAAAGAAGAGGTTTCAAAAACTGTTTTTTCTAATTGATTTATGTTTAATCTTAATTTTTTGATAGCTCCTCCTCCATAAGTTACATGGTAATAAGCCCCCTTACCCAATCGAGCAAAATTTTTGAGATCTTTATTATTCAATTTACTAATGACAACTTTACCTTCTAAATCTTTTTTATACTCTAACACTTCCCCCTTATCATCCTTAATAGGAATAAGGCCTCCTTTTGAAGTTCCAAAAGACAAAGTAAAAACTCTTATCTTTTGTTCTAGTAACTTTTTAATTTGATTTTTACTTGTATTAGAAAAATCTTCTCCATCTGAAGCTACAATCAAAACTTTTACAGCTGTTTGATTTTTTTTCTCTCGGATTCTTTGAAAAGTTTTTCCTGCAAAATCAAATGCCTTACCAAAATGAGTCCCCTGATTGGTAAAATAATCTGATGTTAAGTCTTTTAGGTAAGATTTGACAGCAAGTAAATCTTGAGTGAATGGAGAAACCAAAACAGCCGAATGAGCAAAAGCTATAAGAGCCACTTGATCTCCTCGTGATAGATCTAAAAAACGACCCAACTCTTGTTTCATAAAAGCCAACCGACTAGGTTTTACATCTTCAGCCAACATACTTTGAGAAACATCAGCCATTAAAGCAATATACACACCAGCCGTTTGCATATCTATTTTTTCTCCATGCTTTTGAGGACGAGCAAAAGCAATTATAAAAAATAAAAGAGCTAACACTTGTAACCCTATTTTTAAATGTCGTTTTTTTTCTGAAATAAGCTCTCTTAAAAAAAACTGTTGCTTCCCTAACCATTTTTGAACTCGTTTATTTCTTATTTGAACTTGAGCCATATAGATCAAAACTAAAAAGACTAGAACCAATATCCAAGATAAATATTCTGCTTGATAAAAAAACATAGAAATCTACACTCCCCTAAAAAATACCGTTATAGATAAGACAAGAGATAAAAAATACAAAAAGATTCCTATTTTTAAAAAATAAGGGAAATGCTCTTCATACTCTATCCATTTATGAATTTTAATCTCTTGCTTTTCTAATTTATCAATACGGTCAAAAATATTTTTTAGACTTGTCAAACTTTTAGCCATGAAAAATTCTCCCTTTGTTTCTTTAGCCATTTTTTTCATAAGATCTTTATTGATATAATTATTTATACGAGCTCGTTGTTTTATTTTTCTTCCATATCTATCAACATCTTCCAAAACAACCGTATTATCTCCACTCATACTTCCTAAACCAATAGTGTAGATCTTTATTTTATTTTTACGAACCATTTTTACAGCCGTTTCAGGATCAATAAAACCTGCATTGTTGTCTCCATCTGTTAAAAACACTATCACTCGACTCTCTTGTGAAGAATGTTTCAATCTCACTAAAGCATTGGCTAAAGCAACACCTATTGCCGTCCCCTGCTTGATAGTAGAGATCGTTTTTACTTCTGAGAGACTTTTCAAAACAAGATCATAATCTAAAGTTAAAGGCACTTTTGTAAAAGACCCTCCTGAAAAAACAATCAATCCAATACGATCTGAAATTCTCCCTTTCACAAAACGAGAGACCACCTGTTTAGCCGATTCTAATCTTGTTAAACCACCTCCCATGTCTTTTAAAAGCATGCTTAATGAAATATCCATAACTATCATAATATCTATACCCTTTACATTTTGTTCCGATCTTTCTTCAACACTTTGTGGACGAGCAAGAGCTATAATCAAAAAAACTAAAGATAAAACTTTTAACAAATGAGGAACAGGAGAAAGAAACACTCTTATAGAAAAATAATTTTTAGGAAAAAGATTTAAAAAACTATAACGAAAAGAAGCTTTCTTCTTACTTTGAAAAAAAATCATATACAAAACAAGCAAACATAAAGGTATAAAAAGAAATAAAGCCGATGAAAAAGACCAAATCATTATTTTTTCTCCTCCTCTAATAGAAAAACCAGATCCTTACAAGTTTTCTCTAATTGAAAGTGTATTTCTTGTTTCACTTTTTGCTCTTTCATTTTTTTCAGCTCCTTTAAAAGTTGACGAATTTCATTAGAGTGTTTTTTGTAAATAGAAGTTTCATATTTTCTTAAAGAATGCAAAATTTGAAAAGAACTCTTTTTTAAAGTAGGGATACAAAAAAGGTTTTCTAAAAAAATTTTAAAAAGAACTTCCAGATCAGAAATATAATGTGATGAATGTTTGCTCAACCTTCTTAGATTTTTAATAAAAATTTTACTTGGCCAACGCCCCTGCAATCTCGTTGCAATCCTTTCTTTTAATTTTTTTCTTTGAAAGAAACGATAAAAAAGAATACCAGTCATAGCCAAAAATAAAGATAGGGTTAATCCACAAAATAAAAAATAAGAAAAAGGAATTGGCTCTTTCCAAGGTCCAAAGGCTCCATGAGGTTTAACTTGCTGATTTTTAGACAATACAGAATCAACTTGAAAAGAAAAATTTTCCACAACAAAACTTTCCAAACCATCAGTGATTGTAAAAGAGCCTTCAAAAAATCCTGTTTTATAAGACGTCACCTCTAAATCTATATGACCCTCTTTTATATTAAGTGTTTTTAAAAAATGCAATTTGTAAGCATTCTCTTTTTTTGGAAAAATAATACTCAAATTTTTTTTACCTAAAGATGTAGGTATCTCTCCATCACAAGACAACTGAAGTTTTGTCCCTACTGTGATTTTTTGAGGAGGATTTTTTAGTTCACAATTCCACTTTTTCATTTTGCTTGCGTCACTGATATAGGATGTTGTGCTCTCTTTTGAAAAAACTGAATGAAAGGTTGATAAATATCTTTACTTGTATCTACAAAAATTTGCTCTGATTTAGATCGTAACAATTCTTTGCTTCTTTTCATTCTTGCTTCTTTCATTATTTTTTTATGGTGTTTTTGGAAAAACAAAGAAGAAAAATCAAGAGTCCTATTTTTTCCTGTTTCTAAATCTTCTACATCTACAAGCCCTAAAGGGGGAATTTCTCTTTCAAATAAATCCGATACAATAACACTAACAACGTCATGACGGTTTCCCAATTTTCTTAAAGCGTGTTCAAAAGAAAAAGGCCATAAAAAATCACTAAATAAAAAGATATGACTTCGCCGATTTAAAACTTTGTGTAAAAAACCAAGAGATTCATGAAATCCAGCCTGAGAAGCTTGTTTTTTCCTATTACAAACTTCTTTAATAATACGAAAAACATGGTGAGATCCTCTTTTTGGAGGTAGATAAAGTTGAACATCTCCTGCAAAAAGTAAAAGACCTACAGCATCCTGATTTTTTTGAGCACAAAAAGCAACAAGTGCCGTTAACAAATTAACAACCTCTGACTTGGATTGTTTCCCCACTCCAAAATTTAAAGAGGAACTAGCATCCACTAATAAAAGAATTTGAGTTTCTCTATCTTCTTCAAAAGTTTTTACAATGGGTCGGGACATTTTTGCAGTTACATTCCAAGATATAGCACGAACATCATCCCCTGGAACATATTCTCTAAAATCAGAAAAAACCATACCCTGCCCTTTAAATGCTGAGCGATACTGCCCTGAAAACAAATGATGAACTTTTCGTCTCAAACGAATATCAATTTGTCGGACTTTTTTAAGTATCTCCTTGTCTGACTCTTTATTCAATTTTCTAAAACCTCTATATTTTTAATTAAATCTTTTATGACATCGTCAGGGGTTATGCTTTCTGCCTGAGCCTCATAAGATAAGATAAGTCTATGCCTTAATAAAGGTAAGGCCACGGCTTTGACATCATTGGCTGAAACATAATCTCTTCCTTGAAAAAAAGCCCTCGCTTTACAAGCCTTTGGAAAATAAACTGTAGCCCTAGGAGAAGCTCCAACTTCAATGAGATCTTCTAATTCAGGAAGCCCGTACTCTTTTGGCTTACGAGAAGCTAAAACAATATCCACAATATATTTTTTTATTTTATCATGAATAAAAACTCCCTTAATGGATTCTTTAATCTTAAAAAGATCTTCTTGTGTGAGAACCGTTTTTACATCTAAAAATTTTTCTTGAAAGCTACGATTTAAGATCATCATCTCTTCCTCTTCTTCTGGATAATCCACTTTCACTTGAAATAAAAACCGATCTCTTTGTGCTTCTGGAAGAATGAAAGTCCCTTCTTGCTCAATAGGATTTTGGGTGGCTAACACCACAAACGTTTCAGATAGAGCATAGCTTACATCTCCAATGGTCACTTGTTTTTCTCCCATAGCCTCCAACAAAGCACTTTGAACTTTAGCAGGAGCTCTGTTGATTTCATCTGTTAATAAAATATTTGTGAATATAGGTCCTTTTTTCGGTTTAAATTCTTGAGTGTTTGCATTGAAAATTGTAGTGCCAATAATATCTGTAGGAAGTAAGTCAGGAGTGCATTGAACTCGTTGAAATTTTAAAGAAACCGCTTTAGCCACTGTAGAAATAGATAAAGTTTTAGCCAAACCCGGAAACCCTTCAATTAAAATATGCCCTCCCGTGAAAAGCCCAGTCAGTATCCCTTGTATCATTTGATCTTGACCAACTATAACCTTTTTTACTTCATGAAAAAGGCTTTGAACCTTATTGTATTCATCTGAAGACTTTGAAATATTTTGAGTTTCTTCCATAAAAACCCCCCTCCTTCTTATTTAATAAACAATTCTTTTATCTATTTTTTTCTTGTTAAGCAAGAACCTATTATATAATGTTTTTTATTTAAAGCAAAAAATTATTTACTTCTAAAGGATTTTAATGAAACCTCTTTTCCAATCTTTCTTTTTGTTAATATTTATAAACCTTTTTCCTTGTTTATTGGTTCTCTTTTTTTTAAAACTTCCATTCCTTATCCCCACACTAGCCCTTCTGTGCGTTTTTAATATCTATCTTTATCAATTTCATTCACTTAAAATTTTAAAGAACTTCACTCACCAACATTTTAGCCCTAATGACCCTTGGAAGGTTATGACTTCCTTCAAAAAAATGCAAAAAGAGGCTGATTTAGAAAATCTCCATTGCTACAAAACAAAAATGGACTATCCAGTAAGTGTTTGTTTTGGAACTCCAAAAAATTATTCTATTATTTTTTCAGAGCAACTGTTGGATACATTTTCAGAAAAAGAAATAAAACTTCTATTATCTTACTACTTTCAGGCTATTTCTCGTGGATCTATTTTATTTCTAACCCTACTTAGCGGAATCATTTATTGTATGGATCGTCTTTTATTTGTACTCAACTCCCCATTGAGATTCTTTCAAAAAAACAAATCTATAAATTTCCTTAGGGTTTGGAATCTTTCTATTTGGAGTTGGCTAACAAGGCCTCTCTTCTTAAAATTAGATCGTCAATTTATGAAAACAGAAAAAGAAAAAAGATTATGGGCTTCGTTTTTATGGAAAGTGGATTCTCTTTACAAACAGGAAAAAAGAAATTTTCCTACTTTTTTTGCCCCTGTCTTCCTCACTAACCCCTTGACGAACATCAAATCAATAGGCTATACTTTTCTTCACCCTAAAATAAGATCAAGAGTCAAAAACTTAATAGGCTCTTACCCACCTTAAAAAAAGAGAGGTACTTATGGAAGAAGATACAAAAAAATTAGAACCGAGTTTCTCATCTTTAGTTATGTCTATGGCTACAAGCACCATTTTAAAAATGGGTTTAGACCCCAGCTCTAAAGATGAAAAAAATTTAGAAATGGCTCGTTACAATATTGATTTACTTGAAATTATAAAAGACAAAACCGAAAACAATTTAACACCCGAAGAATCTAAATTGATTAAAGATTGTTTAAAAGATCTCAAACTTCATTTTATACAAGTGAATAAAGAAACTTCAAAATCAAAATAAAGAGGGCTAAGATATGAAAAAAATTTTACAACTTTTTTTTACAATTCTTTTTTCTTTTTTCTTTCACTATTCACAAGCGATTGACCCCAATACCGTTTTCATTCACTTAGCAAAAAAAGTCCAACCAAGTGTAGTCAATATTTCAACTCAAAAAAAACAAGGGAAAAGTTATCTAAAGTTAGGACCTGGCTTGTACATCCCTCATCAAACTCCTCAAATGATGGGTTCTGGTTCTGGTTTTATTATTAGTAAGGATGGATTGATTGTAACCAATGCTCATGTTGTTAAAGGTTCTGATAAAATACAAGTTCAATTTGAAAATGATACAAAACTTTATCCTGCTAAAATTTTAGGAGCAGATCGATCCAGTGACATTGCTCTTTTAAAAGTGAATGTCAAAAAATCACTTAAGCCTATAGAGTTTGGCGATAGTCAAAAACTTCAAGTTGGTGAGTGGGTTGCTGCTATTGGGAATCCTCATGGCTACGGTCATACAATGACTAAAGGAATCATCTCTGCCATTAAAAGAGAAATTGATGATTTAAATTTATTTCCTCTACTACAAACCGATGCAAGTATAAATCCTGGAAACTCAGGAGGACCTCTTGTTAATTTAAAAGGGGAAGTTGTAGGTGTGAACAATGCGATTGCAGCTGGTGCAAATGGTATCAGTTTTGCCATACCTATTAACAATGTAAAAACAGTTTTAGAAGATTTAAAAAATTATGGCTATGTAAGAAGAGGTTTTATTGGTATTCAATTCCGACAAGATTATAAAGGAGCTGTCATTACAGGTGTTGTAAGAAATAGCCCTGCTGACCAAGCAGGATTAAAAATAGGAGATACTATTATAAAATTCAATTCTAACTCTATTAAAAAATCTAGAGATTTACCAAAAGCTGTTGATAAAACACCTGTTGGAAAAAAATCAAAAATAACTGTTTTACGAAACGGTAGAAAAAAAACTTTCACCATCACACCAAAAATACTTTCTAAAAATAGTTTTTCTTCTATAAACCCTCAAAGCCCTATTGCTGGAAAAGGAGGCCACATTTCTAAAGTGGGATTTAAAGTTTCAAAACCAAGCTCTAAACTTCTGAACCAATTTAATCTTCCTAATCTAGGAGCAACCTATCTTATAGTGACTCATGTTCAAAAAAACTCTTTAGCCGATAGAGCTGGGTTACAAGTTGGTGACTCTATTTCTCAAGTGAACGGACAAACTATCACTTCCATTCGTCAACTCAAATTAAAATTAAAAAAAGGCCATCATCTGATACAAGTTTTAAGATACCATAGAGGTTATAACCAGTATCTTGCTTTTATAATAAAAATAAGGCTTTAAAAGTTTCTTCTGATTTCTTTTGGACAATAGATTTTTTATATCCTATTGAAAGTTATAAATCTTATCCCCTCTCGTTTTGACTGGTGGGGTGCAAAATGACTTTAAGAGTTTCTTCTGAATATTCATCAAAAGCAAAGTGAAAATATTCGTAGTGCAAAATGCACTTTAAGATCACTTTTGTTTTTTTATGAGAACATCACTAAGACTAATATCTTGCTTTTAAGATAAAACTTAGACTTTAAGTCCTGTCTCTCAAAAATTACTGTTTTAAAGTTCATTCTTATTAACACCTCATTCTTAAACTCCCGATAAGAATTATAGTGGAGACTGCAATGAAAATAACAGAAATAAAAATCAGTTTAATGTCAAGACAAGACCCTCTAAAAGCCTTTGCAAGCATCACTATTGATGATTGTTTTGTAGTTCATGACCTTCGTATTATCAAAACAGAGGATAAACTTTTTGTAGCCATGCCAAGTAAAAAAATAAAAAGTGGCAATAGTGATAGAGATGTTTATAAAGATATTGCTCATCCTATCAACAAAAGTACAAGAGACGAAATTGAAAATGCTGTCATAGAAGAATATCAAAACACTCTCAAAGAAATGGCTTAGATCTATTAGAGATTTTACTTTAAAGTATTATTTTGTATCACTTTCAAAAAAAGACTTTGTAGATTTTATTTTTCCATAAGAGTATTGTTTTTTTCAATAAAAACTCTTGATTTTAAATTAAAAATTAGAGATATTTTTGTTGCCTATGGGGCGTCGACAAGTGGTAAGTCAACAGATTTTGATTCTGTCATTCGCAGGTTCGAATCCTGCCGCCCCATCCATTTTATAAAAGATAATCAAAACCTATAAGAAGAAAAAAAGTAAAGTTTTAACTTTGCTTTTTTTGTTCTCTCTAGCCCTGTTTGTTGAATGAGTTGGTGCAGGATTCGAAGTGAAGGAACGACCTGTATTATTTGCGACTTTAGGAGCAAATCACTTGCGACTTTAGGAGCAAGTGATACAGGGAAGAAAAACAGGATGTTTTTCTTAGTGACTGAAGTGAGCCTACGCAATGAGTGAGCTGGATGCGAACGAATGTAGTAGGCGAATCCTGCCGCCCCATCCATTTTATAAAACTCTAGTTCTTCCTTTTTATTTTTTGAGCTTTTCATCGTAAGAGAGACACTCTTCAAATCTCAAAAAATAAAAAGGTATTCCTAGAGAAAACCTTCTGGTTTTTGCAAATAGAGTTTGTTGAATGAGTTGGTGAGATAAGATGATATTACTAACAATTTATTTGAACTAAAAAACTTTGTTTTTCATATTTCTTTATAAAACTTGGCATGGTTTTTGCATATAACTTATGGTAAACTAAAAAAAGGAGAAATAATGAGTAATAAATCTACTGTTTTAGAGGCTAAAGCTTATTTTGCAGAAATTCGGCAACTTTTTAAAGAGCAAAAAGAGTACGATAAAAAAATGGCAGAAAAGCAAAAAAAAGAACAAGAAAAGCGAAAAAAAGAACTAGAAGAATACAAAAGACGATCAGAAGAGGGTTTTGAAAGGGTTAGAATACAACACGAAATAACTACCAAACAAATAAGAGAGACTGATTTAAAATTCAATGGTCACTGGGGTAAGTTGATGGAAACTTTAGTTGAAGGAGATTTAGTGAAACTTCTAAAACAAAAAGGTATCCAAGTTGATCGGACGGCAACAAATATACTGAAAAAACACGGGGAACAACAATTTGAATTTGATATTTTAGCTTTCAATGGGGAAGAGATCGTTGTTGTAGAAGTGAAAACAACTTTAGATATTAAAGAGTTGAATTATTTTATTAAGAAATTAAATAGAGTTACGGATTTTATGCCAGAATTTAAAGGTAAGAAAGTTTATGGAGCCGTTGCGTATTTAAAAGCCAATCAATCTTCTGACAAAAGAGCTGAGAAAGAGGGTTTGTTTGTGATCAGAGCGACAGGAAGCAGTTCCAGTATTATTAATAAGCAGGGGTTTAAACCCAAATTTTTTCAAAAACTCTAATACCTACCTTTTTATTTTTTGAACTGAAGTCTCGATTTCGCATTACAAACTCTTCTCCAAAAGAACCTATTTTAAAATGATTTTTCCATTTAAGAAGCTCTTTGTGAAGTATATTTATACTATAGATAGTTAAGTAAAATAATCAATATAGAAATTTTTCAAAAAATATAAAATTATAACCATAAAAACATTCTTTTTGCTTTTTAAAAATGAAAGGAGTTTGACATTTTGAAAGTAAAACATTTAGAAAACCATATCCGATTGAGCATAATTAACCTAAGAAAAAAACTAAATTTATCTCAAAGAAAATTTGCTTTGAATGCTGGTATTGATCAAGCTCATTTTAATAAAATAGAAAAAGGACACATGGGAGCTTCTCTCATCAATCTCCAAAAAATCGCATTGGCTTATAAAATTCCAATAAAATACTTTTTTGAAATTGATAATAAAAAACTATTGCAAAATAAAAAAGAACCTACAGTGAAAAAAGAAATTGTATCCACAGTCTATCTCATCAATGAAGAATGGAAATTGCAATTGATTTTAGTAATGATTAAACACATCCAGTCTATCAAAGAATTTAGATTTCCAATAAAATAAGATGCCTCAAAAAAGCTATAAAACTTTTACTGAAGCCAGAAAATACATTCATCTACAGAAGTTTAGAAATAGAAAAGCATTTGTTAAATGGGCTAAATCTAATAAAAAACCAAAAAACATTCCGACCAATCCTAATTCTATTTACAAAAAAGATTGGAAGGACTGGGGTGATTTTTTAGGAACTGGCAATAAAAAAAACTCCGAACTGTCTAAGGGATTTTTACCTTTCAATAAAGCTAGAATAAAAGTTAGAAAAGCTCATCTAAAAAATAAACATGAGTTTTACTTATGGTCAAAAAAACATAAAGACATTCCAGTAAGTGCAGACTTTTATTATAAGAAAAAGGAAGCTTGGACAAATTGGATTGATTTTTTAGGAACAAAAAAATTTTCACCACTTCAAAGATCAAAAACTTTTTGGTTTTATAAAAAGGCAAAATCTTATGTGAGGAAACTAAAACTTGGAGGCAAGAAAGAATATGAATTATGGGCTAAAAATGAATTAAATATCAGTCTTGGAAAAGTAAACCTTCCCAAATTCCCAATCGGAAAACTTCCTTTTGATCCTTTTGTAGTTTATAAAAAAAATTGGAAAAGTTTTAATGATTTTTTAGGGACTAATAATCTTGCTTTTTATCAAAAAAAATATTGCTCTTTTTCTATCGCTTATAGATGGATCAGAAGATTAAATAAATACAAAACTTTAATTGATTCAGAAGTGACTTATAAAGAATACTCTAAAGAGTCCAAAAGATATGAAAAATTTAAGATCATTCCAAAAGGTAAATTTAAGGGCTTAAAAGTAAAACCTGTTAACATTCCCGACAATCCTAAAAAAGTTTATCAAGATCAGTGGAGAGATTGGGAGTTCTTTTTACTCTTTGTAACTCCTAAGTTAGAACCAATGAATTATAGAAATTATAAAAAAGCTTGTTTGTTTGCAAAGAACCTTAAATTAAACGGACAAAGGGAATGGAAAGATTATTGTAAGGCTTCAGATATGGCTATTCAACAAAAGCTTTCAAAAATAAAAAAAGAAAAATTTAAGGGCTTACCATTAAAGCCTGTTGATATTCCAAAAGCTGTTTATAATCATTATAAAATTTTTCAAAATGAAAATTTTAATTGGGGTGAATTTTTAGGAACAAAGAATATTCAAAATCAGAAAAAAAATTATAGGGATTACAAAAAAGCCAAGACATTTATTAAATCTCTCAAACTAAAAAGTCAAAAAGAATGGAATGACTATTGTAGAGTATCAAAAAAATACAAACACTTAAAGAAGATACCAGATGGTAAATTTAAAGGCTTAAAAGTAAAACCTATTGACATTCCCTCTGGTGTAAATAGAACTTACAAAAAAAACTTTAAAGGTTTTGGTGAATTACTAGGGATAAAAAATCTATCTTCTCTAAAAAGAAAGTGAATTATGGAATGGATGTTAAGTATTTGTTTCCCTGTAAAAGTTTTTCTGTCAGTAACTCACTATTAACTTTCCCTTTTTTGTTTGGTGGCCTCCTTCAACTCCTTGGTGAGATAAGAGATATTACTAACAATTTATTTGAACTAAAGAAAACTCGTGTTTTTCTCTATGTTTGAACTTGTTTCCCATTCTACATCTCCTCGTTCAATTTTTAAACGTTGTCTAGCAATTTTAATATAATCCTCAGATATATCAAACCCAACATACTTTCGTTTCTCTTTAGAGGCAATAACACAGGTTGTTCCACTCCCACACATAGGATCTAAAACTACATCTCCTTTTTTTGTAAAAGTTTTTATAATATCTCTCGCAAGAAGGTCTGGGTAAGTGGCTGGATGTTTTAACTTTAAAGCATTTCCTTCACTGTTACTAGTTGCATATGTCCAAATCGTTCCTCTGCATTTTTTATTTGCAACCACCTTGCCTTTTTTCATAGGAATTGTTCCACCACTAGTTAAACGATCCGTTCCTGTGTAACCCTTACCTGCATGTTTACAATCAACAAATAAATGCTCTTTAGAAAAATATCTAGGACGTCTTCCTTTTAAAAATATTAAGATGTATTCATGATCCACTCTAAATCTTTTACTCCACCATGCTCCTGGATTTCCATGCCTTTTGTAGATACAACATTCAAATAACCTCCAGCCTGCTTGATCACACCAATTAACAGCTAATCTAAATGAAGTGAGTGATTTTGCAAAATCTTTAGTTCCATCACCTATAACAACTACAGCCACTCCACCATCTACCGTTTTTTCATAAATAGATTTTCCTAATTCAACATTATCAAACGCATTTCCATTGTCATAATCTCTTATTAAATCGTATGGAGGAGAGAAAAGAGATAAATGTATTGATTCTTTTTCTAATTGATTTGTTAAAGAGACACAGTCTCCATTATGAATTTTATTAACCATGATGTCTTCCCTGATATGTCTTTCACTTTTAGAATACCTTTCATTTTCTAAAAAAGCTACTGCTTTTCCGTATTTGACTCTGAGCTTAAAAAACGAACAGTACTTCTTATTTTTGATTGTTTGTATTTGATAGATTCTGTTTTATATTAAGCAGTTCCATATTCATACTTGATAATTTTTTCTCTATACTAACCAATCTAGCATTCATATTTTTTGTACTCATTAGTAATTTATTAAGAGTGCTTTCTCGTGAATATGTACTTCTTTCTACAACCTTAACACCATCTCTTCTTTTAAAGTTTTTTTGTCCTATAAGTTTATCTTCTAAATCTTGTAAATTCCTTCTTAGTCCTCTCACTTCAGAAGTTGATTCTTTAGGATCCAAATTTCTATGACAATGATAACCACTCGTTTTTCTACCATTATGACATCCCTGAGAATTTAATCTTCCACTATGAGAATAGGCTTCTAAACTAAAGAAAATAGATAGGAATAATAAGATGTATGCACTCATAAATAAATTATCGGCTTAATCTGAAAAAAACTTTAAAATCTAGAGGATATATCTCAAATGATTACAATAATTCCCATTTTTAATAATAAATATTAACAAAACCTAAAAACCCATTATATAATATAACTTCTAATCAAAAGCCTTAAAAGGATTTACTCTATGAGATTTATTATCACTTTAAGTTTTTGCATTTTGCTTACATCAATTCAACAAAGTGTAGCAACAAAACCTCGTTATAAAAAAGTATGTGATGGCATTTGCACCATAAAAGATTTAAAAGGAAAAGATATGTGATGGCATTTGCACCATAAAAGATTTAAAAGGAAAAGACTTGAAAAGCACTATATCTCAAGGAGTCGATCTTAAAGGGGCTAACCTTAAAGGAGCTGATCTTAGAAAATTTAGTTTTCGCAACGCCAATTTTCAAGGAGCTGATCTTAGAGGAGCGAATTTTCAAGGAGCTGACCTTCTATGGGCTAATTTTAGTAAAGCCAAACTTCAAAAAACTCAGTTTCAAAAAGCTAAACTTTCATTTGCTAATTTTCAAGAAGCTCATGTGCAAGGAGCTTATTTTCAAGAAGCAGATCTTCGGTTTGTTAATTTACGAGGAGTTGATTTAAAAAAAATGAATTTTCAAGGAGCTGATCTTAGAGGTGTTGTACTTCACAAATCTAAACTTCAAGATAGCCAGTTGCAAAAATCCTCTGTACAAATGAATGAGTTGCAATTTGCTCGTCTTAACCGAACTAATTTTCAAAAAGCTAGCCTCAGTTCAGCTAATCTTTATGGAGCTCATCTTCGTCAAGCCAACCTTAAAGGAGCTCAGCTTGATAGTGCTAATCTTCAAAGGGCTCAGCTTCAAGAGGCTAATCTTACAGCAGCGAATCTTGAAAATGCCAATCTTAAAGAAGCTCAGCTTCAAAAAACTAATCTTTATGGAGCCAATCTACAAAGGGCTCAGCTTCAAAAAACCAACCTTAAAGGAGCCAACCTGCAAAAAGCGGATTTGACAGGAGCGAATCTTGAAGGAACTCAGATTGACGATACAACTCGTTTTTCAAAAGCCAGCTATGACAAATACACCATACTCCCTTTTTCAAAAAAAATTGCTAAACGAAAAAAGATGATCAAAAGAGTTTATCAGTTTAGACAGTTAATAATAGATAGGCGTTTACGAAAAACAAAAACCGAAAAATGAAGATTCTAACCTAGTTTATTTTTTTCTAGGAGATTGTTTCAATCAACCTGTCCCATTTTTGTACTATTTTAGTCTTTGAAATTAAAACGATGATAGTTATTTGTCGCTGCTGAAGTTCTTGTATTTTTTCATAAACCTTTCCGCTCTTCCCTCTGTATCAAGAAGCCGTTGTTTTCCTGTATAGAAAGGGTGAGAAGAACTGGAAACATCAAAAGTCACACAAGGATAAGTCTTTCCTTTAACTTCTATAGTTTCTTTAGTTTGAACTGTGGAGGTTGTTACAATATGAAATCCTGTTGATAGATCTTTAAAAACAACTTCTTTACAATTCGGATGTATATCTTTTTTCATAAGGCTTTAAGGTTTAACACAAAAAACTCACTCCTGACAAGACGGAGATTTCAATTTTTAACTAGACAAAATAAAAAAAGAACTTTATATAAAGAAAACTGGATTTTGTTAGGTTTAGGGTTGTGAAAAAGAACCCGTGAGAACCAGCAGGTGAAAATATGGCTATAAGAAAACCACGATTTAAAATACAAAGACGTTTAGGGACCGAATTGCCTGGTTTAGGCAAACCTGGTGCTTTAGATCGCCGTCCTTATCCTCCAGGAGAAAGTGGGAATAAGAGGAAAAAATACTCTGATTATGCCCTTAGATTGGAAGAAAAACAGAAATTAAGACAGAACTACGCCCTCAAAGAAAGCCAATTAAGACGCTTTATCCATAATTCAAAAAAAGGACAAACCACTCAATGGGTCAATAAATTGACATCCCTGTTAGAAAGACGACTAGATAATGTTATTTTTCGCTTAGGATTTGCTCCAAGCATCTTGGCAGCTAGACAGCTAGTAAGCCATGGCCATGTTCTTGTAGAAGGTAAAAAAGTAGATATCTCCTCTTTTATTGTAAAACAAAACCAAGAAGTTTCCATTAGAGAAAAATCACAAAAAAATCAGAATGTTCTTCAAGGTCTTCAAAAACCACGCTTAGAACTCCCTGATTTTTTAAGAAAAGAAGAAAAACAGGGAAAAATTGTCGGTATTGTCCAATCTGAACCCGGCTTAGAACACATACCTTTTGCCTTTAATGCAGGTCTCTTTACAGAGTATTATGCTGCTAGAAAAACTTAAAAAGTATTTTAATTCCTAGCCATTGCCTGACAAATTTTGATCAATCCGATGGCTTCTGGCTATTTCAAAAACTAGACCAAATTTAAATCACTGATTCCTCCTTTGGCATCGCCTTTGCATAACTATTTATAGAACATAGGCTCAGGCTCAAAGCTCAGGAGGAAAACAAAATGGCTAGAAACACTTTATTAAAACAAGAAGTAAACACAAATCCGATCACTCAAAAAAAAGATATTAAAAAAGATTTTCTAAAAATTCAAAATGAATGCTATCTTTGCGGTCATTCTTTAAATACCTATATAGAATACATCCCTCTAACTCGTTTTGCTGTAGAAAGAGCTCAATGCCACAATTGCATGACATTGATAAGAGTTAAGAATCATAGCATTCAATAACAAAACTCTAGTTCAGTTCTAATACTCTTTTCTTTTTAGGAGATTTTCGTCGTAGGAGCTCCTCAAACACCTAAAAAGAAAAGAGTTCTTACTTATAGCGAACTAGAGAAAACCTGCTGGTTTTTACAAACTGGTTTTTTGCAGATAGAAAAACTGCTGTTTTTCGCTTATGGAGTTTTGTTCTTCAAATCTCGTTAAAATGAAAGTTCACACACTAGAGTTTTGTTTAGGATTTAAACATATTTAATGACTGCAACAGCAATACCCATAAATGTAGGGAGAAGCAAAGTAATAAGCCATGTAGAAACTTTTTGATAATACTTTATACTAACCACACTTGCACTGAGTTCAGCATGATCGGTTTTAAGACCCTCTACTTTTTCATCTAATTTATCTATCCTTGTATCTACTTTTTCATCTAATTTATCTATTCTTGCATTTACTGTTGTATCTAATTTATCTACCTTAACATCTAAATCAACCACCTTTTCATCCAATCTATCTATTCTTGCAGATAATCCATCTATCTTTGTATCTATCTTTGAATCTAGATTTTCTATCTTTGAATCTAATGTTTGCATTTGTGTAGATAACTTTTTTATTTCAAAAAGAATTTCATTTTGTCCTAAAGCATTGGCGTTCATCATTTTTTCTCCCTATTTTTAGTCGCACTATTGTTTTTATAAAAAATCATTTTTGAACAAGAATATCTTAACATAGATTGTAAAAAAATTCCATCCAAAAGACTTTCACTCATTATTAAAGCAAATATTATTGCTCCATATAACTTCTAAAAGCAGTTTTTTTCACAACTTTTTTGTATTACTCACGAATACCGGACAAAACTCTTAATTTCCAAAACTCTAGTGCTTCCCTTTTTACTTTTTGAGCTTTCATCGTAAGAAGGACACTCTTTTACAAAACTCTAGTGCTTCCCTTTTTACTTTTTGAGCTTTCATCGTAGGAGGGGATACTCTTCAACCTCAAAAAGTAAAAAGGGTATTCCTAGAGAAAAACTACTGTTTTTCGCATGAAGGGCTTTGTTCTTCAAATCTCGTTAAAATAAAAGATTGAACTAGAGTTTTGGAAATGGAACTAGAGAAAACCTGCTGGTTTTTGCAAAAGCTTGTTCATAGAGAAAAACATGGTTTTTCGCTTCACTGACTTTTCGCAGAATCATTTTCTAGAATTTTTCAGCCATCATAAGAAAATTGCGAATCTAGAGAAAACATGTTGGTTTTTGCAAAAGCTCATTCATAGAGAAAAACATGGTTTTTCTCTTCACTGACTTTTCGCAGAATCATTTTCTAGAATTTTTCAGCCATAAGAAAATTACGAACTAGGAGTTAGTCTCTATAACAACTATCACTATTATTAGTAAGAACTACCCAACGACTAATATCTGTATCACAAGCAGCGAGTAAAATAGAATCTCTTATACTTGTAGCATGTGTATTTTCCTCAGTCACAGCTATCTCACTAAAAGTATCACTTCCAGAAATGCCTAACTCACAAAGAGCGTAATAAAACGTATTACATTTACTGGGGGTTACAATAGTGTATGTAGAAGTATCCCCACCACCTCCAGCACGTGAGATCTCAGCATTAACACTTCCACGAGCTTCTGTTAAGAGTTCTTTAATTCCTTCATATTTATCATAACCTTCATAATTTCTTGAACCCTTTTTTAAAGCCGATGCAATCACATCAGATGAAGCTATAAAAGTTAATAAAGCTTCAGCTTCTGTCGGACTCACACTATCAGCAACATCTATCCAAGGAGATAAAGAAACATTTATTAAATCTTCAAATTCATCGCTGTATTCTTCTTTAACCGTCCTCACATTTCTCAATGTAGGGTCAGACAAATAATCTATAATGGTATCAAAATGACCAATGGTTTTCTTAGATAATTTAAGACATCTTTCAATCACTCCATCACCATCATCGTCATCATCGTCATAAATATCTTCACAAATGTCTTCACAATCCTCATCATCAACACAGGAGCTTCTTACTCTTTTAGAAGAACTTCTCCTTTTAGAAGTTTTAGCACTAGACTCACCAGTAGAAGCTGCAAATATAGTAGAAAAATCAACTGGTCGCCTTCCCTGTATACAAGACAAAAATATAAAACCAATTATTATTGTTGTTACAATTTTAAAAATCTTCATAAGATCCTCCTATTACCTAAGTTCCTCTGGATTAAATAAACTACATTTTTGATTTTTACTAGAAGTTCGTCCACAAACATCATTACACCTTTTCACCCCTAAAGGTTTTACCCTGAACTCAGATGGTGCTCTTCTTATTTCTTTATCATCTATCAAATCATAAAGATAACTCCAAACAGAACTTCCATGGACATAACAAGTGTTTGATGATCTAGAGCTTCTTCTCGCTTCGGAAGAAGTTCTACAAAGAGAAATCCCCCTTGTGTTACCAAAGAGACGACGCGAAGATCTACTACGACTACGATGCTCCCTTGCACATAAAATCTGCTGTTGGCAAGTTATACTCCTACAAGAACCAGAGTTTAAAATATCATAAGCCATTGCAAAAGCTTTTTCATTGTCTTCATCAGAAGCTAAATAAAAGAAAGTGTCATCGTCTGTAATTAAACCTGTGTTTAATCCTATAAATTCATAATGTTTTGTTACTCCATCTTGAAGCCGACCTAATTCATCAAAAGCTTTTTCCAAAATTTTACCAGAGCGATCTTTATTGCTTAACACTCTAGCAATATCCTCATTAAGAGCGACCCAAGCTAAAAAACTTTTTAAATCTCCTTCACTCATTGTATCTTCTATTAAATCAGAAAGGACCGATGTTCCAAGTGTCAATATAGCTTCAAAAATATAAGGATCAATATCTACACGATTGACTTCATCAATATTTCTTATGGTGAGTAAAGCTTGTTCCATATCTTCAACAATATTGTAAGAGTATGAAAAGCAACGGCTGTTATTTCTCTTGATACGATCACAAATGACACGACAATCATCATAATCACCACATTCTCTGTTACCAGTAAAAGAAGAAGATGAATTAGTTGTTGAGTAACGATCATCTACATCTGTTTTTAAAACTAAATTTTGTTTAAGCCGCCTTCTTTCTGATTCAACTTTCTTTTCCGATTTTTCTAGCTGATCATCTGTAACAACTTTTTCAACAGCTGGAGCTGGATCTACTGGAGTTTCCTTTGTAACACTACTATTTTGTTGCTCTCCACAGCTCAACAAAAGCATACAAAAAAGAATCAGTGACCATTGAAATATTTTCCACATAATAAACTCCTTTTTACAAGATAGGACAAAGAGATTGTAATGTATCATTTTGTCCTCTATGTTTTTGTAAAATCTCCTTCAAACTTTTAAAATGACTTAATTCAATTAAAGTCTTTTTATCCCAACCCTTAGAAACCAAACAGTAATGATTTAAAATACATCTTTCTTCATTATTACATAATTTTTTAAAAAAATTATGAATAAAAGAAATTGCAAAATCATTTTGTTTGAATAAAGCAATTTCTTGAAAAGAGGCTCCACTCTCTATAGTTTCTCCTAAAGCCTTTATCGGTTCATTTCCAATTTCATTTAATAGAGTTTCTAACAAAATAAAGTCTAGATCTTCCTGAATAAAGATCTGGGCTATATCCCAATTGGAAGCCAGTTGCTTTAAAAAGCCTTTTGCAGTCAATGAACCCAGT
This sequence comes from Bdellovibrionales bacterium, assembly GCA_963692945.1. GTDB lineage: Bacteria > Bdellovibrionota > Bdellovibrionia > Bdellovibrionales > UBA1609 > JACOND01. The sequence continues at coordinate 470,833 of OY843585.1, read as the reverse complement.
TTACTAAACAATCTAACCGAAGGTTCTAGACTAAAGCTTAGAAAAATTTTGAGATCAAACAGATTGAATGTTGGAAGGGCTTTGAAATTCTTATTTTCAAAAGTTTTATAAATAAAATTAAATCTGTTTACTAAAGAAACAGGTAAATCTCTACAATCTTTTTGGTCAAAATCATATTGAAATAATTTTCCACACAGATTGGAACAAGCCTTTAAATCTTTACAAACCTCATTTTTATTATACAAGACTGCAGCTTCTGTTAAAAATTTTGCTCTGGTTGGATGCCGCTGCCTGTAGGAAAGATAAAATTCTGAAGAAGTCTTTCCATCTCCTAAAGAATTAAACCTCTCCTCAAAATTATCTTCACAAGACATTAAGAAAAAGGAGATTAGAAAATAGAATAACAACTTCATAGTTTATAGATTTATAAAATGATTCACCTCTTTATTATGAGGTTTATTTTTTATAGTAACTGACTTATCAAAATCGTTAGCTTCTGCTTGCTTCAACTGTTGTGCAGAAACCACCCTCACCCTTTTCGTCGGCTGGACCTGTCCACCATTCATTTAAATCATCATACTCTTCAATTTGGTTAGGACTGTCTTCATCAGCATCCCATTTGGTTGTTGTACGAGTTTCACCCTCTCCGACAATAGTATCATCACCATTGATTTTATCTGAAATAAGATCATCTATATAATCTTGAAAGTATTCATGGTTATCTAGTAAGTCTTCCGCATTACGATCCTGCATAGCTACTCCTAAGGCACAATAGCCTACTAAACAATTATGTTTTCCTGCATTAGTTTCTAATTTACAGTCATCATGCTCACTTTCAAGATAATCATGAATCCACTCTAAAGCCTTTTCATTACCCGCTACAACAGCAAGATCCATAAAGTTATCACTGCTATCAATATTAACTGCAAGAGCAAGGAAAGCATCCGTATTTAATTCGTCTAAAAGAGTATCAAGAACTTCATAATCATCATCTTCATCTTCAAGAATTTCAGCTACATCTTCATCTCCAGCAATCCAAGCCAAAAAGTCTTTAGCCTCTCTTGTATTGTATTTTCCAACCAATTTATGTAGAGGTTCAATACTTATATTTATAAAAACATCAAAGTCTCCAGCATCAGACATATCAATATCTTGAAGATCATCTTCATCAGGATCTTCTAAAATTTCATACATCTCTTCAAACCTTTCCACTTGAGCAACACTTAACTCTTCACAATCATTTCTGTCTCTACGACTGTTATAAATATCATCACAGATTTCTTCACAATCATCATCCCCTTCACAAATTGGACCTCTATCTCTTTTCTTTTTACCTCTTTCTATAGTGTCTGCTTTATCTAAATCTCTCTTAGCTTTTTCAATATAATAAGATTCTGGTTTAGGTGCTGGGACTGGTGCTTTTTTTTCAACAATAGGAGCTACTGGTTGCGTAGTACAATTTACCACAAACAATAAGGCTGGTAAAAAAATTATATATTTAAAATGTTTCATAAAAAACCTCCATTTTTCTTTTCGTTGATTAAGTTACTTTTAAAATTTTATAAATCCTTTTTTTCCAATATTTTAACAAAGATCTGTCCACCATTCATTTAAATCATCAATGTCTTCAAAACGACTATCACTTCCAGGATCAGCGTCCCACGCTTTACCAGAACCAGGTCTGTCATCACCATTACTTGTATCATCATCACCATTGATTCCATCTTCAATAAAATCTTCTATGAGCCCACTAAAAAAATCATAATCTAATAATCCATCTGCATTATCTTCATCCATATCTTCTGCTAAGCCACAATAAGATTCTAAACAATCTTCCCTGTTAGAATCATCACTTTCTTTACAGTCATTGTCTGTTTCTTCAATGTATTCAAAAATCCACTCTAAAGCCGCTTCATTACTTGCTACAACAGCAAGATCCATAAAATTTTTCCTGCTTTCAATACGAGTTCCAAGTGCTGTAAATGTGTTAGAATCCAGCTTCTTAAGCAAACGACTTAAGACTTCGTAATCATTATCTTCTTTTGAAAAAATAGTAGCCACTTCTGTGTGTTTAGCAATCCAAGCCAAAACATCCCCAGCTTCTCCTTTTTTATATTTTCCAACCGCATCATGTAGAGGCTTAATATCAATATTTATAAAAATATCAAAGTCTCCATTTTTAGTAACATCAATTTCTAAAAGATCATCTTCATCCGGATCTTCTAAAGTTTCATAAATGGTTTTAAGTCTATCAACTTGAGTAATGCTTAACTCTTCACACTCATTTTTTTCTTTACGACGACTGTAAATATCTCTACAATCATCTCTACAATCATCATCTGTGCTACAAGCTTTTCCCCCAGCTTCTATAGCCAGTCTTAAAATTTCATCTCTGTCATCATCATCTTGATTTCTTGTATCATAATAAGTATCTGATTTAGTAGGAGCAACAGGCGGTATTTGTTGGACACAATTCACAACAAATAAACAAACTGGTAAAAAAATTATATACTTTAAATATTTCATAAATAACCTCCGGTTTTTAATTTTACTAACAAAGATCTGTCCACCAATCATCTAAATCATCTATATCTTCAATTTGGTTATCACTATTTGGGTCAGCATCCCATGCTCTACCATTACAACCAGAAATCTCACAAACACCACTAGGACAAGTAGCAATTGTATAAGTTAGAGTTACCGGGTTCGAAAGAGGAATATTACAATCCGGTGTTTCAGCACCATCATTTGTATCCGGATCAGCATTGATTTTATCTTCAATAATATCTTCTATATAACCTTCAAAAAAATCATAACCTAGTAAATGGTTAGCATTGTCATCTTCTATATCTCCTGCTAATCCACAATAAGATTCTAAACAAGCTTCTCTACCTGCATCAGTATCTAATTTACAGTTAGAATCTTTTTCTTCAAGATATTCATAAATCCACTCTAAAGCCACTTCATTATCTGCTGTAACAGCAAGATCTATAAAAGTGTCTCCACCATCAAGATTTTTTTTAAGAGCTTCAAAGAGATTATCAGAAGCACCCAAACGACCAAGAAGCCTTTCTAAAACTTCATAATCATCATCTTCGTTTTCAAGAAGTTCAGCTACATCTTTATTATTAGCAATCCAAGCTAAAAAATCTTTAGCCTCTCTTGAGGAGTATTTTCCAACCAATTTATGTAAAGGTTCAATACTTACATTTATAAAAACATCAAAGTCTCCATCTTTAGAAACATCAATATCTTGAAGATCATCTTCATCGGAATCTTCTAAAGTTTCATATATCCCTTCAAATCTATTAACTTGAGTAATGCTTAACTCTTCGCAATCATTTCTTTCTCTACGACTGCTATAAATATCATCACAAATGTCTTCACAGTCTTCATCACCTTTACAAACTTTTCCTGCTTGCGCTTTGGCTTTATCTAAAACATATTTTCTATTTATATCTCTTTCAATTCTTTTAATATAATAAATGTCTGATTTAGGTTCTGGTGTAGGAACAACTTTTGTTTTTGTTGGTTCCGATGTGCAATTCACAAATAATAAAAAAACGGATAGAAACGAAACATATCTCATGAAAGTTCTCCTCTTTAAAATCTATGTTTCATAGTAACCTGCAACAATTAAACCTATGACAAAAAAAAGAAAAATAAAACTTTAGTCTAGCTTTACAAAACTCTAGTTCAAAAAAATATTTCCTACTCTTATTCTAACGAGCTTTGAAGAACAAAGCCCTTCATGCAAAAACCAGTAGTTTTTCTCTAGGAATACCCTTTTTACTTTTTGAGGTTGAAGAGTATCCCCTCCTACGATGAAAGCTCAAAAAGTAAAAAGGGTAGAACTAGAGTTTTGGAAATTGAACTAGAGTTTAAAAAAAAAGCCACTTCTTTTGAAAGTGGCTTTTTAAATTTAAAATTGATAATTATCTTATGGACAGATACCTCCGCCTGTATTTGTTGGAGCTCTCCACCAATCACCATCTATATCATCATACTCTTCAATATAGTTATCACTGTCTTCATCAGCATCCCAGTGGCCAGATTCTCGAGTGTCACCATCTGCGGCAGTACTAGTATCACCAAAGATTTCATCTGAAATGATATCATCTATATAATCTTGAAAGTATTCATAGTCGCCTAGTAAGTCTTCCGCATTATCATCATCCATATCTGCTCCTAAGGCACAATAGTGTGTTAAACATGCCTCTTTGTTCGTATTAGTATCACTGCTACAGTTATCATGCTCACTTTCAAGATATTCATGAATCCACTCTAAAGCCTTTTCATTACTCGCTACAACAGCAAGATCCATAAAGTTATCACTGCTATCAATATTAGTTGCAAGAGCAGTGAAAGCTTCAGTATTTAATTCGTCTAAAAGGGCATCAAGGACTTCATAATCATCATCTTCATCTTCAAGACGCTCAGCTACATCTTCATTATTAGCAATCCAAGCTAAGAAGTCTTTAGCCTCTCTTGAGGAGTATTTTCCAACTAGTTTATGTAAAGGCTCAATACTTATATTTATAAAAGCATCAAAGTCTCCATCTTCAGATACATCAATATCTTGAAGATCATCTTCATCGGGATCTTCTAAAATTTCATATATCTCTTCAAATCTTTCAACTTGAGCAACACTGAACTCTTCACAATCGTTTTGATCTCTACGACTTCTATAAATATCATCACAGATTTCTTCACAATCATCATCCCCTTCACAAGTTGGACCTCTATCTCTTTTATTTTTAGCTCTTGCTAAAGTCTCTGCTTTATCTAAATCTCTCTTAGCTTTTTCAATATAATAAGATTCTGGTCTAGGTGCTGGTGCTGATTTTGCTGGTTTCGTAACAATTGGAACAACAGGATCTGCTGGCTGTGTAATACAATTTACTAAAAACAATAAGGCTGGTAAAAAAATTATATATTTAAAATGTTTCATGAAAAACCTCCATTTTTCTTTTCCAAGTAATAAATTCATCGGTTAAGTCGGTTTTAAACTTTAAAAATTTTATAAATAATCTATGACTCCTCAAAAATGGCTGTATTTTAGTCTTTTTTTGTTCCAAATGAAGCTATCTACTTAAATAGTTTAAGGGTAAATGGTTGTAAACAAACACAAGAAAAATCAATAATGGACAAAAGTCTTAATTTACAAAACTCTCGTTCAAAAAAGTATTTCCTACTCTTATTTTAACGAGCTTTTCATCGCAAAAGGGACACTCTTCAAATCTCGTGAAAATAAAAGTTCACACACTAGAGTTTTGTCCGATATTTGTCAGTAATACAAAAAAATTGTAAAAAAACGGCTTTTAGAAGTTATAAGGAGCAGTAATATTTGCTTTAGTAATGAGTGAAAGTCTTTTGGATGGAATTTTTTTACAATCTATGTTAAGATATTCTTGTTCAAAAATGATTTTTTATAAAAACAATAGTGACACTAAAAAGAGGAAGAAAAAATGACGATGAATGCAAATGCTTTAGGACAAAATGAAATTCTTTTTGAAATAAAAAAGTTATCTATGGAAATGCAAACATTAGGTGGAAAAGTAGAAAATCTAGATTTAAAGATAGATAATCTAGATTTAAAGATAGAAAATCTAGATTCAAAGATAGATAATCTAGATTCAAAAGTAGATATAAAGGTAGATGGGTTATCTGGAAAAATAGACAGGCTGGATGAAAAAGTAGTTGATCTAAATGTTAAAATAAAAAAACTAGATACAAGGATAGATAAACTAGATGAAAAAATAGAGAGTCTTAAAACCGAAATAAAGGAGGTTTTATGAGTGAAGATAATTCAAACTATATATCTGAAGAACAAAAAACAATGTGGGAAATGGTTAAAAACTATTTTGATAGAACAACAGGTGATTTAAAAAAAGATATAACAGGAATAAAAGAAACTATAGTAGAAATGAAAGATAATATAAATAGAACAACAGGTGATTTAAAAAAAGATATAACAGGAATAAAAAAAAATATAATAGGAATAAAAGATAATATAAATAGAACAACAGGTGATTTAAAAAAAGATATAACAGGAATGAAAAAAAATATAATAGGAATAAAAGATAATATAAATAGAATAGAAGTAAATCATTTAAGCCATATGGAAGTTTATATGAGTCAAATTTGTGATAAAATCAATATAAACTATGTAAATCCCAAAAAAAGAAAACCTAAGAAGCTTTCTGAAACTTCTGATTAAAACTCTATTTACAAAACTCTAGTTCAGTTCTAATACTCTTTTCTTTTTAGGAGATTTTCATCGTAGGAGCTCCTCAAACACCTAAAAAGAAAAGAGTTCTTACTTATAGCGAACTAGAGAAAAACTGCTATTTTTTGCAGATTGGTTTTTGCAGATAGAATTTTATGTTTGAACTAGAGTTTTGGAAATGGAACTAGAGAAAACCTATTGGTTTTTGTAGATAGAAAAACTACTGGTTTTTGCAGAGAGAAAAACTACTGGTTTTTTGTAAATTGTTTTTCAGAAAATAAGTAAAGCAATGAAGAGAAAAACAGCGATGCAAAAAAGTCAGGTGCGAAAATAAGTAGAGTATTCTTTATCGAGAAAGATATGGAGGCCAAACAATAGAATGAGAAGGATATAGAGACCAAATAAGATATTTAACATCTTGATCTATCCTACTATCAAGATCTGATGTCCATGATTTCACTCTGTATTCGTATTTATTAACTGCTGGTGATGGTGTGTTTCCTGTTACTGCTGCTCTTACTTCTGTTTTTATCTCACAAGCCACTCCATAATCATCATTAGTTATCTCAGATTGCTGAACATTAACATCATCCTCTAAAAAGTCTTCAAAGTCCCCAGTTTCATAAAGGTCTCTTCTTTCGCTAGCATCTAACTCATCAGCCATACGACAGTATTTATCAAAAATACATCTATCATTTCCATTACAATTTGCATTGTAACCGTTTGTTCCATCTTCCAAATACTCATGAACCCATGCCAATGCCTCAAGATTTTCATACTCTATAATGGTTTCCATAAAGCTATCATTTCCTCTCCCAAGTCGGTCCACTAAAGCCTCTACTGTATCCTCATCCAGTTCTTCTAAAAGATTATCTAAAATTTCAAAACCACTATCTTCTGATCTCAAAACTTCCGCAACTTCATCATTTTCTGCAATATAAAATAAAAAAGCTTTAGCATCTGCTGAAGAGTATCTATTGGATTCTCTTTCAAGAGGAGTATTACTCACTTTCAAAAACTTTTTTAAATCTTCTACATCTAAATCTTCTAAATCATCTTCAGTGGGATCTTCTAAAACTTCAAAAACATCTTCTAAATCTTCAACTTCATCTTCACTTAATCTACCACATCGGGTTTCATCACGACTTGACTTATAAATAGCCTTACACCTTTTTACACAACTTTTTTTATTTCTACATTGATCCTCATCCTCATCGTCATCATCCTCATCATCATCGTCGTCGTCATCATTATTATTTGATCTTGAAGGTAATGAAGCACTTGGAGTTGGTTGTGGTGCCGTTGCAACAGGTGGTATTTGATATCCTGGTTGTTGCACATACGGATATCCCGGTTGTTGTGTTTGTGGGTATGGAGTTTGTGGAGCCGGTTGTTGCACTGTAGGGTATGATGGAATTTGTGAAGCAGGTGTTTGAACAGCCGGTGGAGCATAACCACAAGCCACTAAAAAAGAAACCATAAAAATCTGTAAAATAATTTGTTTAACCAAGTGACCTCCAAAAAAAGCCTTGTAATTAATTATCGTCAAGACCTTTGGAAAAATTGATTTTTTTTAAAATTTTTATTTGAAAAAAAGAAAAAATCTAAGTTTTTCAAGGTTTTTGACCCCGTTTTTTTGGTCACAAAATCAAAAAGTAACTCCAGAAAATCTAGAAAATATATTCAAAAAAAACGAGCTAAAAAAGAGATTTTTAAAGAGAATCTTTATTAAAAAACTATCTAAAACTTTAAGAAAAATCCTTATCCAAAGATTGAAGAGAGGATTTTAAAGCGTTTAATTCTTCATCAGAACTTAGACTTTCAGATAAAGTGTCTTCTAGATTCTTTTCAGGTTTTTCAGGAGATTCAGGAGATTCTAAACTTTCAGGAGATTCAGCATTTTGTTCTGTAGTTTGTTTAGAAATTTTTAAATTTTTATCAGCTAAAGATTCTGAATTATAAGGTAAGCTAGAAGCAAAAAGAGGTCCTTGTTCTAACAATTCTAATTGAGCCTGCAAAGCCGCTTTCAAACTCGTTTTAAATTGTAAATGAAGTCGTTTAAGATCGGCTATATCGTTGTAAACACTTTGAAGAGAATGACGAGCTTCTTGAATTAAAGAATCTGATTTATCTTGAGCTTTTTCTAAAATCAGTTGAGCTTGGTTTTCAGCATCCCTACGAATCCTATCAGCCACTTCTTGGGCCGAAGAAATAGATTGTTTCAAAATATGTTCCCTATCTCTATAGTCTTGGACCAACTCTTCTTGAGCCATTAATTTTTGATTTTGATCTTTACTTAATTGCTTTAAATGCCTCAATTCTTCCGCCAAAACATGAAGAAAATCACGGACTTCAAACTCATTTAACCCTCCCATAACTTTCTTAGAAAAATGACGGGAAACAATACTATCTCTAGATAAATCCATAGAATTATCCTATAGCTTAAGATGATAAAAAGAAAACTTTTAGGGGGAGAGCTATTTTGCTAAGCGTTATTTATGAGTTTTTAGACTTTATATAAGATAATTCCTTTTCTCTTAAACTTGCTTTTTCAAAACTTAATCGTAAAATTCTCTCCAATTCTAATTCTCTCATTGTATTCAAACCCGCAGCGGTCACTCCCTTTGCAGAAGCCACTTCTTTTTGTAAATCTAAAATCTTTTTTTGGGAATATTTTTGAGCTAAAAGCCCTGTCGCTAAAAAAGTTTGCACACTGATTTCTCTGGCTTTTTTGTAAGGAAAACCTTGGTTTTGCAACCACTCTATCCAATACTCTAAAATCTCAAAGAAAAATCCAACACCACTTGCTGAAGCCACTGTTAAAGCATTTAAAGATTCTTCATTATCTAAAACCACAACTTGTCCAAGAGACTTTAATAATTCTTCAATAAAAGCATTAATGGAATCTTGATTTTTATAACTGTAAAAAGGCAAACAACCTTCTCCTATAGAAACAGCAATATTAGGCATAAGCCGAACGATTCTACGAGAAGATAACCCCCATTTTTGAAGCTGTTTGATAGACACTCCTGCCATCACACTAATAAAAGTATGATTGGAATCAAAACTATTTCTTAAGGCTTGGATCGCCTCTTCTGCATCAAAAGGTTTTACACATAAAAAAATAACAGAACTTTTATCTAAAAGTTCTTCATTATCTACAACCATCTGCACATTAAATTTTTCTGCAATTCGCTTTGTTTTTTGTAAATTACGACCAGAAATAAAAATATTTTTTGAAGATATCTGTGAATTGGGCTGATGGACATAAGCTTGAATTAGGCTTTGTGCCATCTGACCACAACCTAAAAAAGAAATTTTAAGATGAGATAGGGGATACATGGTTTAAGCCTATCTAAAAATAAAAATAATGACTACTCAAAGGTGCAAAAGACCTCAAAAAAACAATCTCTTATATCCATTCCAAAAAACTTTGAAAAAAATGATTTTAAAATTCAGGTTTTTCAAGAAAAAAACCGATATTTATATAAAGGAATTAGAGTTATGTCTTTAGAACTTGTTATTTTACTGAGCAGCCTTTTGTTAACTGCTGTATGTGTTTATTTTGTGACCTCCACAATACTTAAACAAGCCAATGATGTGGATGCCCTCTCTTGGGCTGAGGGGAAAGAACCTGAAAAATCTAAATTCCCCTTGATTCAATTTTCCAGACCTTTTGTTCACAACTTTACGCTCAGTCATGCACAAAAAATAAAAAGCCCAAAATACCGTGATAAAATTGAAAAAAAAATTATAACAGCTGGTTTAACAAAAGAACTTAATGTGGATGAGTTTATTGGACTACAACTGCTTTGGGGAATTGCTTTTCCTATTTTATTCACTATATTTAACCTTTCTTTACAATTAGAATTCCCTCACTTTTTAGTCCTTGCTATTTCTCTGATAGGATTTTATTTTCCTCATGCCTACTGCAACAGTTGCAAACAAAAAAGACACCTTTCCATCATTGGTGACCTTCCCATCTTTGTAGATATTCTAGCCCTTAGCACAGAAGCTGGGTTAGATTTTATGGGGTCTATACAAAAAATCACAGAAAAAGCTCCTAAAGAAAGTGTTTTATCACAAGAGTTTCTTATTCTTTTAAAAGATATAAAACTTGGGCAATCTAGAAAAAAAGCCCTTACAAGTTTAGACAAACGAGTGGGTTTACCAGAATTAAAAAGTGTTGTGTCTGTTGTGAGAGATGCTGATGAAACAGGTGCAAGTATTGCTATCGCTTTAAAATCTAAGGCCGAACAAATGCGATTTGAAAGATTTGCAAAAGCCGAAGAGGCTGGAGCAAAAGCCTCTCAAAAAATTCTTATCCCTATGATGATATTTATTATACCAGCTATTTTCATTATCATTATGTCCCCTGCTGCATTTCAATTTTTAGGAGGTAAGTGATGTCAACACCTCTTAGTCATAAAACAACAGGTAAGGTCATTGTTAACTCTGTAACTAAAGCCCGAACAATCCTAGAACGAATGGTGGGTTTATTAGGAAAAAAAGAAATTCCTAATGATTTCACTTTATGGATTTCACCTTGCAAAAGTATTCATACTTTTTTTATGAAATTTCCAATTGATGTTCTCTTTGTTGATAAACAACTTTGTATTGTTTCTCTTTTTAATTCTGTCCCTCCAGGAAAAATTATTTTTGGAGGCTTTAAAAGTCATTCTGTTTTTGAAATGAAGGCCAATTTACTTAAACAAAATCAATTAAAAAAAGGAGATCAACTTTATGTGGGTTATTAAATTTTTATCAGGACCAAAAGCAGGTCAAGAGATTTTACTTCAAAAAGGACTTGTTCTATTGGGGCGAAATGAAGATTGTCAGATCATTATTCCTTCTAAAGGAATTTCTCAACAGCACGCACAAATTACAGTCAACGATGATGCTATTGAAATTAAAGATTTAAATTCAAGTAATGGGATTTTTTACAATGGTAAAAAAATAAAAACTCAAAAGCTAAAAGAAGGAGATCGGGTAGCTTTAAATGATATTATTTTTGAAGTCCTACATAAAAATCAGCAACAAATACATCCTTATTTTCAACCTTACCCTCATGTTCAAAATTATGGGCAATCTATACCTAATAACCATACACAAAATGAAGGAGAAGATTTTCAAAACGCTACAGCACAAAATAAAAATTCTAATTTTCAAAATATAGAAAAAGGAATTAAAGGTTATCTCCATGATGTTGTTCTACCAGGTGTCTATAAATTAGCAGAATGGTTGGAGTTCAAATGGGTTGTTGGATTCCTTTTGATAGGTTTTGTTCTTTTGGTTATGACTTTATCTTCTGTCCCACTGATTCAAATTTTAAAATCTAGTGTGGAACAAGAAAGCAGAAATCATGCAGAAAGTATTGCTGTCACTTTATCAAAATTAAATCGCGAAAATTTAAAATCTGGATTCCACTCTGCTCTAACGGTGGACTATGCTCAAAGAAGACCAGGAGTTAAACACGCTTATATTATCAGTGCTTTGGATGGGCGGATTTTAGCACCCTCTGAATTATCTCACACTTATCCTAAACAATCTTTCATACATAAAGCCCGCAAGTTAGATAAAAATACTATTCAAAAAACAGGAACCTCTACAGTGGGTGCTGTAGTACCTATTCGTTTTCACAATTCTGAAACAGGAGAAAATAGACCTGTTGCTTATTCTGTTGTTTTATATGATATGGGTTCTATCACTATAGGTAATTCTGAAATTTTAAGCCTACTTATACAAAATTTGTTTATTGCTTGTGTGATTGGGTTACTCTTTTTTTTCTTTTTAATTAACCTTATTGAGTTCCCTATAAAAAGCATCAATCACCAACTCAATGAAGCTTTAAAAAGTAAGTCTTCTTCTATATCTACTTCTTATCAATCCTCAATTCTTAATGAACTGTGTAGTCATATCAATAGTGCTCTCAATCAAATCTCTTTAAATCAGATATTAAATAGTAATGAAGATTCCAAAGAAAGTGATAAAGATATAGATATAAACAGACAAAGTGAAATGAACAATCTTGTAGAGATTGTTGGGTTCCCATGTTTATCTATCAATCTTACAGATGATACAATTGCTTCTGTTAACTCTAATTTTACAGAACAAATAGGATACAATGATATTGTAAATAGTCCCATATCAAATATTGACAGTGATTTGAAAGAGCATTTAGAAATGTTAATAGAGCAAGGGAAAGCCAACCCCGAAGAGATTTCCTTTGGCGAAATCCATATAAAAAATATGACAATACAAACCACTTGTCAGCTGATCATGGGTAAAAAAGACCCTGCCTATGCCATTATAACATTTATGAACTCCGAGGAGGAGGGGGCAGCTTAAGATGAGTCATCTCCCAACAAAAACAAGATCACTAGAAGAATCTGCAATTTTAAAAATTGTAAGTGGCCCTTATGCAGGTAAGCAGTTTCGGCTTTTAGGTTTAAAAATATCTATTGGGCTATCTTCTGACTGTGATATTATTTTAAAAAATAATATCTCTTGTTCTGAAAACCATGCTCTAATCACTTATGATAATGACAATCAATACAGTATTAAATCTCTAGACCCTACAAACCCTGTTATTATAAATAAACAACCTGTAACCCATCACAAACTTAAAGAAAAAGATATTATAATTATTGGAAAATCACAGTTCTTATTTATGAATAAAGCCCCTCTTCCTGTTCAAAAATCTTCTGAATACCAAAAACATCAACAAGAATCTCTTTTGTTAAAACAAAAAAAATCTAAAAATTTTATAAGAGTAGGGTTCATCGTTTTTATTTGTTTTGCTATAGGATATCTTTTCTTAGATCAAGAGGTCAAAAAAGAACAAGCCAAAAAAGGTTTGAGAACACAACAAGAAATGTTAGAAGAAATTGATGCTCTAAAATCTCTTTCTGAAAAAGAAATCACTAAAAAAACTCTTACTTCTGAACAAAAATTGGCTCGTGTAACATTTATAAAAGGATTTAGAGATTATAGAAAAGGTTACTACCATAGAGCTTTAAAGTTTTTTGAACAATGTACAACCATCCAGAACAACCACGATTTATGTAAAAGTTATATTAGAAAATCTCAAATTCAATTAGAAAAACTTATACAGAAAAAAGTTATACTAGGTAAAACTTATAAAAAAAATAAACAATATGAAGCCTGTCAAGCGACTTTTAAAAGCATAGAAATTATGATACAAAATTCTTCAAGCCCTGTTTATAAAGAAGCTAGAGAAAACAGAAAGTTATGCCAGTTGAAACTTGAAAATAAAATTTGAAAAAAGAGCGTAGTCTATGAAACTCAAAATCAAACATTTAGGAAAAGTTATTCAGGAAATTCAGTTAGAAGAAGGCCAAGAGTATTTTGGTGGTCGTCAAAAAGATTGTGAATTACTACTTGAAGATGAAACATTATCTAGAAAACATATAAAAATTTATCAATCCCCTGAATCAGGAAATTGGGTTATTGAATCTATTTCTGAAAAAAAAGGACTTTATTTTGAAAACGAAAACATTGATCTCTTAGAATTGGAAAACTCTATGACTGTTTCCTTAAACAACTACACCTTTGAGTTTTCTGTTGAAGAACCATCTGAAAACAAACAAGAATCCGAAAACTTATCTACATCTGAAGAGTTTGAATCTAAAAATGAAAATAATACTTTTAGTAAATCTACAAAAATTCTAGCACCAAGCTCTCTTGTTCATTCTCTTCATATTTCTATAGAAGGAGAAAGTTCAGATCATATGCCTCTCAATGAAGGAGAATCTTGGGTTCTAGGACGATCTGAAAATTGTGATATTTATATAGATTACAATGTATTAAGCCGAGAACATATTCGTTTCTTAAAAAGTGGTAACACTTTCACAGTAACAGATTTGAATAGTTCTAATGGCTCTCTTTTAAATAACGAAGACATGGAACCCAACAAACCTTACATTTTAAACGCAGAAGATCGTGTAACTATTGGGGAACTCAACATCACTTTTGAAATCAGAAATAAAAATTTTGAAAATATGATGAACAATCTTCCTGCTGTTGTTTCAGAAAAAAAGGATTCCCCAACAACGATGGCTTTTCCAAAAATAGTTTTAGAAGAAATCTCCCCTGAAGAGGAACAACCTAAAAATGCAAAGTTCTTTAATAAAAAAAGAATCGCTATATTCTCTGGTGGTGGATTATTACTCCTAGGATTACTTTTCTTCACTTCTAAAAAAGACGGTAAAGAGCAAGCACAAAAAAATAAAGCAGAAATAGAGAAAGCAAATAGTATTAAGGAATCTTACAGTTTGGCTGTTCAATTCTTAGAACAAAAAAAGTTTCAATTTTGTATTGATGAAATCCATAAACTCCACCGATTGACTGAGATGTATTTAGACTCCAAACAAATTCTAACTCAATGTCAAAACTCCTCTGAAAATCAAAAGAAGTATGATGAGTATCTAGCTAATGAGAAAAAGAAAAAAGAAACAGAAGAAAAAGTTAAAAAGATGACTGAAGAATGTCAAAAAAAATCGAGTACTTTTCAAACAGTAGATGATCTCTATGTTTGTGCTAAGGAGATTCTAGAACTTGATCCTTCTAATGCTATTATTAACTCTATTAAATTAGAAATAGAAGAAAAAGAGACTACTGCTAAAATGGCTGAAGAAAAAAATCAACAATACAGAGAAATGATTCAAAGCAAACGATATCTTTATAATAAAGCCAAAAAAATCAATAAAAAGGATACTCCCTTAAAAGCGGTTGCAGCCTACAAAGTCTTTCTTAATTCTTCAAAAGGCATCTCCGGCTTATCTTCTCTCCGCAAAAAAGCAAAAAAAGAAATGAATAAAATACAAACAAATTACAATACCACTCTCAAAAAATTATATAGTCATTGTGAAAAGTTTATTGAAGAAGGTAAAATGAAAAAAGCCTATTATGAATGTAAGGCTATTTTAAAATTTAAAAAAGAGGATGCAAAAGCTCAAAAGCATATGGAACTTGCCAAAAGCACTATTAGAAAAAATCTAAAAGATATTTATGCAAAAAGTGTTTTTGAAGAAAGTCTAGCCAACATTGAAGAGGCTAAAAAACTCTGGCAGAAAATTTTAAAAGAAGATATAGAAGGTGGTCATTACCACAAAAAAGCAACGATTCTTTCAAATAAATACAAGTGATCCTATAGGGATGCAAGACGAAAGAAGTCGCTTAAAATTCTAAATTTAAAAGAATAGGACTTATTATTAACTATGTTACTAGTGATTAGGAATATTAGGGTTGATTGCCTTATTAAAATTTATTATCTATTATAAAGGAACAAGATATGAATTTACAACATCAGTCTTTTGGTGGAACCGTTTTTAGACCTCAACCAGAGGTTTTAATCAATGACGATTTAAAAATCTTCGCTATCATAACTCCATGGGGACCAAAACATCAGACAAAAAATGTGATGGATTTTTTGATACAAAATTATGAGACTTTCTCTAATGACGAAGAAGTCACTTATATTGTCCCTAAACTTCAAAGTTTATCTCAAGAAGAAAACATGTTGCGTTACCTAGTCCTTTCTTGCAATCAATGGATTTTTAACGAGCAAAATAATAAAACAGAATATCTTTTCGGCTATGAAATGGTTTGTGGTATGAAGATTGATCATCAAATTATTTTTGCTCAAATAGGTCATCCTTTTATTTATTTAGATCGTCCAAACATTCCCTTACAAACTTTAGGTCATGTGCTAGATTTATCAGGAGGTTTTTCTCCCTTTAAAGAACAATTGCCACCACTTCCTTCACAACTCATAGGCTTACATTCTGATGCTCATTTTTCTATTTTTAAACTTCCTATTAAAACAGACGATCGTTTATTATTTATTAGTAAAAATTTTATTCCAGGTCATCTTCTAGAAGTTTCAAGGAAAGAACGAACCTTAGATAATATATCTGCCATTCTATCAAAAAATAATGAAGACACTGCTTTTTGGCTAGGTATTCTTAATTTATAGAATCTACTTATTACATTAGAGACTTTTTGTTTTGAGACAGTTACAAAACTCTCCCCTTTTACAGAAAAGAATCAAAAAAATGGGATGGATTGAAAAAACTGAAATTCAAGGGTTACTGAGATATCCGTTTTTTCCTTTTATAGGGTTTTAACAGATCCATAAATCGTCTCGATTTTTTGTCTTCTGCAATATCAAAAGCGTTTTTAAATATAAGACGCCTGTTTGGATCTGCACCAGATTGCAAAAGAAGTTTTGCCATTTCATAACGATCGTGGAAAACAGCATGTTGAATAGGCCAATGGCGATGACCACCCGATGCGTTTACATCCGCTCCTTTTTTTAAAAGGTATTTGAATATTTCCATGCGATTATAACCTATAGCTACATGAAGAGCTGTAGCTCTTGAATTTCCATAGTCCTTCGTTACTGTACCTACACCAATGGCTTGATGTAGATCGGCTCCTAAATCTATAAATCGCTTGGACATCTTAGGAGAAAATACAATAGATATATAAAGTGAACTTGTTATCTTCCAAGGATTTTTTTTCAAAAGCCCCGATTTTATAAGACATTCCACAGCCTTGACATCTCCCATAGCAACTGATCTTGAAAAATCATTTTCCAATTCATCAGGATTCAAAACTGAATAAAAAGCTTTGAAATAAGGTTTTTTATGCTTTGAAACTTTACATTTATTCTTATTAAAAGGCATTGAGTAGTACACAAACTGACTGTATGTTTGAAATGAAAACAAAATAGAAAATAAAAAAATAAAAAATTTCATATATCCATTATTATGACTTAAAAAAAAAATCCTTACAAGAAGATAATTTATTCTATCTCATAAAAAGTCTGGTGCGAAAAACGGAGTTTTTTGTTAATCCTCTATAAGTCAGGTGCGAAAACCAGTAGGTTTTCTCTAGTTCACTATAAGTAAGAATTCTTTTCTTTTTAGGTGTTTGAGGAGTATCCCTCTCACGACGAAAATCTCCTAAAAAGAAAAGATATTAGAATTGAACTAGAGTTTTGTAAAAATGGTAGGAGGTGCCGGATTCGAACCGACGACATCCACCTTGTAAGGGTGGCGCTCTACCAACTGAGCTAACCTCCTGATTGAAAACACTAAAATGTATAATATATTATAACTTTGAGCAAGAAACAAAATCAATAACAACGACTCTTATCAACTAGAAGACCTTTTTATTACTTATGGAAAATACATACCCTATAAATCTGAGCAAGGAATAAAATTAGTAAATCCTTCTTTATAAACATCCCTAGAAGAAACATTTTCATCAACTGTCATAAATTCAACAACTATAACTTCTTTAGATATAATTCTATCATTTTTACCACCATACTCTATAGATTCCATTTTATATTCTTTTCCAAGCCTGCTAGAACTGTTTTGTACCTTGCGAAACGGCAATGGAAGAGGAAATGGATAAGGTCTAGGACCTAAACTATTTCGTTTAAAAATGAAAGATATAGAATCACTTCCGTCTGGTAAAAAGTTTCTATAAACATCTTTTTCCCAAGAAGAAGTGAGAAAACAAGTGCTGTTAATAGAAGAAGATCTATGATGATTTCCAAATCTGCCATATACCGAACTAGTAAAATTTTCTAACTGTTTAAAACTAATCATCAGATAATTTTTAGAAGCACTCCAATGAGTCACTTTATAATAGCGTGTATCCTTTACAGATTGATTTTCAGAAAAATCCATCACAAGAACAGGGTTACTCTCAGCAGGTATCTTTGTTTGAAGATCATTAGCTATAGAAGTTTGAGGATCATTATCTATAGAAGTTTGAGGATTATTATCTATAGAAGCTCCTATAGAATGACTTATCAAAATAAAAAATAAAAATATTGTTTTTTCCATATACCCTCCTCTTATCCTATTTAACCAAAATCTTTGCCTTTTCATTTAAATAATAACCTCTATTGTTTCTACAAATGTACTTTGGATTGTTTATATCAACCTCAATCAATTCTCTCAACCTTTTAATAGTTACATAAATCTTATTGTCATGAGTTGAAGGGGAATACTCTTGTTTCCATATATTTTGTACAAGGTCTTGTTTAGAATAAATACTCCCTTTATTAGAAACAAAAAGTTTTAGTATATCTAATAAAATAAATTGATTTTTAAAATTAACACAACCTTTCTGTTTTTCAACTATAGAATGCTCCTCTTCATTGAAAATAATATCATAGTTCCCTATATTTCCATTTTTTCCAAAACCATACGCATTCTTAAAAATCTCTACAGTTTTAAAAAACAATTTACGATCCGAATCTGCATTTCGTTCTGCTAAGTTTAAGAAAATATCTGCTTGTTTTAAATCTTTTTGATTTGCATGATTGGCTGCCATATAAAATAAGATGTAAGGTATAAAATAAGTGTTATCTGTTTTATTAGCAACTTCATAACTTTCTTGTAAAAGTTTATCAGATTTTTTAATATCTTGTTTGTATTCAAACTCTACGCAAGCTTCAACACATTTGATATGCAATTTTATTCTTTGCATGTATTGATAATTTTTTCTAACAATTTCCAAAACATTACTATAAGTTTTTTGTTCCTGAAAATTATCTGTCTTAGACTTGCTTAATTGAAGCTCCTCCTTAAGATTAAAATAGTAATTCAAAAGAATTTTTAAATTGTCTAAATCTTTAATACATTTTTCATACTCTTGGTTACGAAAATAATAAAAGATAAACATATAGAGACAATTCATAAGATCTATTTTCGCTTCAATATCTTTTACAGGGTCTTGACCTTTGGAATACATAGAATAAGAATCAAGTGCTGACTTTAAAGCCTCAGTTAAAATTTCAAAAGCTTTCTTATTGTTTTCCTCGTTTTTATCTTCCGTACAAATATCAATATTCATAAAATAATAAGCCTGAGTGGTTAATAATCTTATGTTCCGAGTGATAGAAAATTCTTGACTGTTTCTTTCAAAATCTTGTTGTAACTTTTTGAGCTCTTCCACCTCAGAAAATTCTGTAAAAATATGAAGCAACAATCCATGACAAAAAAGATAATCTTCATAATTTTTTTTATCTAGATTTTCCATTAAAGCTTTTTTTAGATAGGGAATGCTTCTTTTAAATTTCCCTGTTTGAAAAAGAGTATGACCTAACTCAAAATTGTAGTTCTCTGGTGGGTCTCTATAATTAAGTTTTGAATCTATATCCAAAAAATCTGACATAATTTAAGGTTCCTTAAAAATATGAAAAAACCTTACAAACCTAGGGAAAAAAAGTCAATTATTTTTACAAAATCTAAAGAAAATGAAATTTCTCTGGCAATAAAGTTGTTTTTAGAACATTCAAGAAGCTCATTGAAGTGCTTTTTTTATTTTAACTATTAAAAAATCTTATCAAGAATCGGAAGCCGTTTTCCTAGATTTCACCTGAGAAGTGACTTTTTTAGTCCATGTTCCTGGATTGAATTTAAAGATCTGTTCCGAAGAATTGATTTCTAAAGCCTCTATTAAAACTTGATCTACATGATTGACAGGAACAACTGTAATGTCTTTTAAAATCTTTTTTGGTATATCTCTCAAATCTTTTTCATTATCTTTAGGTATAATTATTTTTTTTAATTTTGATCTGTGAGCTGCTAAAGCTTTCTCTTTCAACCCTCCAATAGGTAACACTCGCCCTCTCAAAGTGATTTCTCCTGTCATAGCCACTGTATTTCTCACAGGTATCCTTAAAATAGAAGAAACAAGACTCGTAATAATAGCCACACCAGCAGATGGGCCGTCTTTAGGAATAGCCCCCTCAGGAACATGAATATGAAAATCATGCTCTTTAAAAAAATTATCTTTAATTCCAAACAATAAACTTCTAGACCGAACATAACTTAAAGAAGCAGAACAAGATTCCTTCATAACATCACCAAGCTGACCTGTTAAATTATACTTTCCAGAACCCGGAACAACCACACTTTCTACAATTAAAGTGTCTCCTCCTACTTCTGTCCACGCTAAACCATTTGTTAAACCAATTAGGCTATCTTCTTCTAAATGACTAAACCGATACTGTCTAACCTCTAGATACTCCTCTAAATCTTTCCTCGTTAAAATAGAAATGGTATCAGGCACTTTTGCAGAGTCTTTTTTTCGTTTGATATTTTTTCCAACAGTAACAATTTTTTTAGCCACTTTACGAAAGATTTTTCCAAAAACCCTTTCTAACTGTCTAACCCCTGCTTCCTTTGTATAATAACCAATGATTTCTTTTAAAATGGTGTCTGGTATATCTATCTTATATTTTTCTAATCCATGCCGTTTCATTTGACGAGGTATCAAATGCCTTTTTGCAATATGAATTTTTTCTTCCTCTATATAACCCTCTATAGGAATAACTTCCATACGATCTAACAAGGGTCCCTTCAAGTTGTGAAGACTATTTGCTGTGCAAATAAATAAAACATTTGATAGGTCATACTCAACTTCCAAATAATGATCTTGAAAAGTATGATTTTGTTCAGGATCTAAAATTTCTAACAAGGCTGAAGAAGGGTCTCCTCTAAAATTAACTCCCCCCATTTTATCCACTTCATCAAGAAGAATAACGGGATTGCCTTTTTTTGCCTTTTTTAAAGCCTGTATGATTTTCCCAGGCATAGCCCCTACGTAAGTCCTACGATGCCCCCGTAATTCCGCTTCATCTTGGACACCTCCAAGAGAAATACGACTGATTGGACGATTTAAACAATGAGCAATGGACTGCCCTAAAGAGGTCTTTCCCACTCCAGGAGGCCCTAAAAAACAAATCACTGGACCTTTTGCATTTTTTGTCAATTTACGAACGGCTAAATGCTCTAAGATTCTTTCTTTTACTTTTTTTAAACCCCAATGATCATCATCTAAAATTTTTTGAGCTAAGTTCAAATCGTTTTTTTCCTTAACAAAATCTTTCCAAGGTAAATCTAATAACCACTCCACATAGTTTCTTACAACTGTAGCTTCAGCACTCATAGGTGACATCATTTTCAATTTATTGATTTCTTTAGTAAACTTTTCTTTAACTTCAGTCCCCCATTTTTTCTTTTGACCAACTGATTCTAAATCTTTGACTTCTTTTTGAAAATCATCTTTATCACCCAATTCTTTTTGAATCGCTTGAAGTTGTTCATTTAAATAATACTCTTTTTGAGAACGTTCCATTTGTTCTTTAACTCGTGTCCGTATTTTTTTCTCAACTTTTAAAACTTGTATTTCCTTTGTAATTAACCTTAAGACTTCTTTAAGTCGTTCAAGAGGATTTGCAAGTTCTAATATTTGTTGTTTGTCTTCAAATCTTAAATTCAATTGAGAAGCAATAACATCAGCAAGTTCTCCACAATTTTCAATAGAAGAAATTTTAGCCATGGCTTCCGAAGGAATTTGTTTATTCAGTTTAACGTAATTCTCAACGGAAGAATAAACCGTACGAAGAAGAGCTTCCGCTTCTGTATTATTAGGTATCTTCTCTTCTAGTTTTTCAACATCAACCATTAAATGTTTTTCCGTTTCAATATAATCTTTGATTAAAACTCTATAACGACCTTCCAAAATGGTTTTAACCGTTCCATCAGGCAACCTTAAATGTTGAATGACTGAAGCTAAAGTTCCAATTTTATAAATTTGATCTGGTGAAGGATCATTCACTTTCGCTTCTTTTTGGGAGGCTAAAATGATATCCGTCTTGTTAGATATTGTTTTTTCTAAAGCATTGATACTTTTTTCTCTACCAATAAAGATAGGTATCATCATATGAGGGAAAATGACAAGGTCACGAAGAGGTAAGAGAGGAAGCCTCATAATGGAAGATTTTTCAATCTTTTTCATAATCTTATTATATTTTATTTAATAGATGTAAGTCAAAGACGAAACCAGAAGTATAAAAGCCCCTAAGCACTTTCTTTTTCAGATTTAGAAGATTTTGTTGTCTTTGTTTTTTTCTTGGAGTGATAACTAAATGTAGGTTCTCCTTTTTTGAGAATCACATCTTCTGTAATAACACAACCTTTTATATCTTCATGAGAAGGCACCTTATACATAATTTCGAGCATACTATCTTCTAAAACACGTCTTAAGCCTCTAGCTCCTGTTTTATTTACCAAAGATCTACGGGCAATAGACTCTATAGCTTCTTTAGTAAATCCTAAATCTACATCATTGTATTCAAATAATTTTTTATATTGTTTAATAAGAGCATTTTTTGGTTCTGTTAAAATTTGAACCAGTGCTTCTTCACTTAGTTTTTCTAAAATAGTAACCACAGGAAGACGACCTATAAACTCTGGAATCAATCCATATTGAATAAGGTCAGAAGGTTCTAACTGAGACAGCACTTTCACCTGTTTCTCATTTTTTTCTTCTTGTGATTCTATATTGGCAGCTATACCTAAAGAGCGACTAGAAATACGATTCTCAATAACTTTATCTAAACCAATAAAAGCTCCTCCTACAATAAATAAAATATTTGATGTGTTCACTTGAATGAACTCTTGTTGAGGATGTTTTCTTCCACCTTTTGGAGGTAAATTCGCCACAGTTCCTTCTAAAATTTTAAGAAGAGCTTGCTGAACACCTTCTCCACTGACATCTCTCGTAATGGAAGGGTTTTCAGACTTACGAGTTATCTTATCAATTTCATCAATATAAATAACTCCTTTTTCAGCTTTCTTAACATCATAATCAGCCGCTTGTAACAAGCTCAAAACAACATTTTCAACATCTTCACCAACATAACCTGCTTCCGTAAGAGCTGTAGCATCAGCCATAGCAAAAGGAACATCTAAAATACGAGCAATGGTTTGGGCTAATAAAGTTTTTCCAGAACCCGTAGGGCCTATAAGTAATAAATTACTTTTTGAAATCTCTACATCCTCTTCTTTAGATAAAGATTTCATACTGATTCTTTTGTAATGATTATAAACAGCAACAGCCAGAGATTTTTTAGCTCCCTCTTGACCAATGACATAGTCATCTAATTTTAATTTAATTTCCTTAGGAGATGGAACTTTAAATTTTTCATTTAAAGAAAGAGAATCTTGTTTTTCTTCTTCCTTAAGAATCTCATTACAAAGATCAACACATTCATTACAAATGTACACTTTAGGACCAGCTATAAGTTTAGTAACTTCTTTTTGGCTCTTACCGCAAAAACTACATATACAAAGACTATCTCTACCTGTCATAAAATCACTCTCAACTATACAATACTATCTTGCCACATCAAGATTTTTGTTTTTTTCTGTTCTCAACAATATGATCTACTAAAGATAACTTTTTTGCCTCTTCAGGGGACATATAACGATCACGATCCATCATTTTTGTAAGTTCTTCTTTACTCAAATTCGTATGTTTAGCATAAATATCAGTCAATCTCTCTTTTGTAGATAACATCTCTTTAGCATGTATTTCAATATCACTCACTTGACCAGAAATACCTGCCCCTGCCACATGAGGTTGATGTACCATAACTCGTGCATTAGGCAATATATATCTTTTATTTTTGACCCCTGCACAAAGCAAAAAAGATCCCATACTTGCCGCTAACCCAATACAATAGGTCGCCACATCACACCGAACAAACTGTATAATATCATAGATAGCAAGACCTGAATGAACACTTCCACCAGGAGAATTGATATAAAGATGTATATCCTTTGAAGAATCTTGCATTTCTAAAAAAAACATTTGTGCAATGATACTATTAGCCACATTATCATCTATTGCTGTCCCCAACATAATAATACGGTCTTTTAAGAGACGAGAATAGATGTCGTAACTTCTTTCTCCCTTAGGAGTTTGTTCAATAACAATAGGAATTAAAGCCAAAATACCACCTCTATTTTAAACCACTTTCTAATATACTTTTCGGTTTTTTATCTTAAGACTTGAATCTAATCTTATTTTTTGATATCAAACAACCTTACTTAGTCACAAAAAAAAGGATAAATGAATGAACATTTCTATAAAAAAAATACAAAAACCAACAAAATCTAATGTTCTTTTTGTCTCAAATCAAGACATAAAAAAATTCCACTCCAGCCTAACACCTTACAAAGATATTTTAAACCCTCTTTTTAAAGATAAGATATTTAGTGGTCAATGGGGGCAATCTTTTTGTGTTCCTTCTTCTACCTCTAAAAACAACCAGTACCTTATTCTTATTGGATTAGGGGAAGAAAAACATTTAAATTATGAAAAAGTCCGTAGAGTGTCTGCAAAAGTTTTTCAAGCCCTTCGCTCTCATAACCAAGCTTCTACAGAAGTCCTTTTAGAAACTTTACACAGGAAACAAACTTCAGATTGGGAACAACTCACCCATGCTTTTACAGAAGGTCTTATTTTGACAAGTTACAAATGTGATGAGTTCAAAGAAAAAAACAACAACAAAGAACAGGTAGAACTTAAAGATATCTACCTTTCTCTTCCTAAACAAAATCACTCTAAAGGACAAAAAGGCTTACAAACAGGTTCTATCCTTGGTGAAAGTACAAACATTGCAAAAAAAGTGTCTAATTATCCTGGTAACTTGATGACCCCTTCCCTATTGGCAAAAGAGGTTGAAAAACAAACAAAAAATACCAAAATCAAAACCACTATTTGGGACAAAAAACGTATAGAAAAAGAAAAAATGGGTGGTCTATTGGGAGTTTCATTGGGTAGTTCTGAAGAACCTCGTTTTATTATCATGGACTATAAAGGAACAAGTGCCTCTAAAAAACCAATTTGTTTTGTAGGTAAAGGACTCACTTTTGACTCAGGAGGTATCAGTTTAAAGCCACCTAGTGCTATGGATGAAATGAAGTTTGATATGTGTGGATCTGCTGCTGTCATAGGAACTCTTTTAGCTATTGAAAAACTCAAACTAAAGGTGAATGTCTTAGGACTCATCCCTTCTTCAGAAAATATGCCTGGCCAATCTGCCAATAAACCTGGTGATATTTTGAGAGCTCGTAATAATAAAACCATGGAAGTGCTAAATACAGACGCTGAAGGAAGACTTATTCTGGCAGATGCACTCAGTTATGCCAGTGAACAAAAACCTCAAGCTATTTTTGATGCTGCCACTTTGACAGGTGCTATTGTTATGGCCCTTGGAAATATTTTCACAGGGTTCTTTACAAAAAATGAAAATCTTGTGAAAAAAATTGTAAAATCTTCCACAATCAGTGGAGAAAAAACTTGGAGAATGCCTATCACTAAGGAACACAAAGAAGATATGATCAGTCCCATTGCAGATGTGGCCAATCTTTCTTCCACACGAGGAGCAGGGAGCTCAACAGCCGCTGCTTTTTTAGAACACTTTGTAGATGAAAGTATTCCTTGGGCTCATTTTGATATTGCAGGAACAGCCTACAATGTAAATCGTAGATTAGAATACTGCTCTCCAAAAATGGCTTCAGGAGTTATGGTAAGAACCTTTGTAGAGTTAGCTCGTTCTTATCAATAAGAATCCAATTGTTCTTGCTGAAAAAATTCTAGTTGAAAAAAAACTTTTTCATTAGGCGTGTAATTTATAACTAAACCTTTATCTTCTGGTGAATTAAAAAATCTTACCGAGCTTAATAACCATTTTGAAGCGAGCTGAAAAGAAATATTATACAAGTGAACTAATGTGTCTTCTTTTTCCAAAGTAAAAGATCTTTGACCAAGATTTTTACGCATAGACTGTATCGGTAACCATATAGGACCTATAAAAACATCATCTTCCATACGACAAGGGGACTGAACAACCATTAAACCATCCTCCCCATTGAGAGTGACATCTAAAGCCACAAAAGTGGCTTCCAAAACAGAGTAAAATTGACAAATAAATTGATGCCCCTTATCTGTCGTATCAGGAACTAAAAAATGACCTAAATAAAAACCAAATAAAGAATCTGTTTCTACCGTTTTTGTATTTTTAAATAATTTACTCTGAACCCTTTGGTTCATTTCTTCCAGAGAGATAGAATACAAAGACGATTTTTCTTGAGCACCAGCAAGACTTCTAGATTTAGAGGGATAAACTTGAACATAAAGTTGTTTATTCCAAGATTGAATACCAAAGAAAAAACCAAAACCTAAAAAGCCCAATACCATCAAGGTAGAAAAAATAGGACGATAAAGTTTTTTATATTTTTTTGATACTCTCATAAAATAGCCAAGCTTCTACTTATTCAGGTTATCATTTCCTCTCTTTTTGTCTAAGATTAAATTTCCAGAAATTAATTTTTCTAAAGTCTGTTTAGAAATATCTAAATCTGATACCCCCTAAAGTCTAGATGTCTATTTTCTATTTCAGAAATCAAAGCTAGAACTCCCAGTTTTCCAACCCAACCATACACATGTTCCATAGTCCGATTATGAATCGTTATTTTTAAATCACTTACGCAAAGTCTTTTATACACAGCCCCTGGGCTATTTAAATTGGCTTTATAACCTTGCTTATCATGCCCTCTTAAAAAACCCCCTGTAATGTCTGCACCTACCATGTAGATCACTGGTTCTACACTCAGCCCTTTTTCTCGGCCTAAAACAGTTGGTATCCCTTCTTGTATAATCAACTCTTTAATACCTAAACCACTTTTTGAAGCTTTCATCTTTTTTCGTTTTTTATAATTCAAATGATCTAATTCTTCGGCTTTATTGATGGTCATTACACCTAAACCATAAGTTCCTGAATTGTTTTTCAAAAAAACATAAGGTTCCTCCATATCCTTTTTAATTTGTTTATTTTTTAAATTCTTTAAAAATAAAGTCACTTGCTGTTCTAAGAGTTTCCTACTTTTGTCAGAATCTAAATCAAAGGGAGAAAACAATTCTGTCTCTACTCTAAAACACCAAGGGTCTAATCCTAAGATGGAAGCAAACTCACTAGCTATTTTATTGTATTCCATAAAAAAATTATGTTTTCTTCTTGAACCCCAACCCATTTCTATACAAGGATTACAAATCCTATCTTCTTGAAAATCATAATGGACTGAAAAATCATTGTTACTAATAATCAAATCTCCTTTTTCTTTAGTTAGAAGATGAATAGAAACTTCTTTTCCTGAAGCTGTTATGATTTTTTTTTGAGAGGTTATCATTTTACCGGGAACACAAACCGTAACTTTATAACCTACACTTTCAATAAGAGATTTGATAACATAAATATTATCCCAATAATAAAGATTTTTAGTATGTTCTTCCGCTAGAAGCAAAATCTTTTTACAAGAA
The DNA here is from genome assembly GCA_963692945.1 of Bdellovibrionales bacterium. Taxonomy (GTDB): domain Bacteria; phylum Bdellovibrionota; class Bdellovibrionia; order Bdellovibrionales; family UBA1609; genus JACOND01. Next base: position 443,385 of record OY843585.1, on the reverse strand, counting down.
GGATAATGTCTTTCTAAATAATCTTTTATAAGTGAGCTTGTTGTTTTCTGATCCACCTCACAAATGTTATTAAATCCTGCAGGAAAAACATTGGCATCAACGCATCCCATTTTAAATCCAGAATCCCTAATATCAAAACTAGAATAGAAAGGAATTATTTTACCTTTGGTTTTTTCATCAAACCAAGACTGAATTTTATTTAAGTTGGAAACAATGAGTTCACAAACTTCTTCACGAAAATGACTTTTTTGAATAAACACCTAACCTTTATTTAAACTAGCAATCGTTGAATTTTTTTCATTTGTTTTTTATAAAAAGTTTTCCATTTTAAAGTTTTTTCCATCTGAATCATCTTTTGCCCCTCTTCTAGTGACTGTTGAATAAGTTTTTTATATTTCTTTTTTGTATCTTTATTTGCAGATAGAAAAACAGAATGCAATTTATCAAATAGTAAGTCCATCTCTTTTTTAGATTTTAAAGACCACTCCTTATCTTTTAAAAAGAGAGATTGAAGTAAATAGATTTGATGATAAGAAAAAGATTGTAAAAAAGAATCCACTTTAAGATTTTTTTTAGACATATAACTCTTACCCATAAAATAAAAAATTCGGCTCATATTTTTTAAAACTTCTGGCTGAGACTTATATTGATTCTTAATCTGTAAAACACCTGTTAAGGCTATGGATTTATACTTATCCGCTTCCTTTTTTTTTCCGAACCAAGAATAAGATATACTCAAGCGAGCAGGGTAGATGACTTGACTCACTTCTCTAGGAAGATAACTCCTTAAATCTCCAGCATCTTTTAAAGAAAGAAAACTCGCTTTTATATCACCTAGACATTCATAACTATAGCCAATCTCCATCAATCCACGAGCTTTTAAAGGAAACTGCTTTAAAGATCTCTCTAACATCCGACGATAACGAACAATAGATTTATCACAATCACCTAAATTTCTATAATTACTTCCTGAATTAAATAGCATCATAACTTCTACAGCCTTTCCCCTCAGTTCCTTTGATAATTGATCGTAAATATTTACAGCCTTCAAAAAATCTTTTTCCTTAACATAAATAAGGGCTTGGTCCATCTCTTTCAATTGACTAGGAGATAAATCTGAAGGCTTAGGACTTTTAAGAAGTAACTGGCAAGAGGATGTCACCAAGATCAAACCTAAGTAAATCAAAGCTTTTTTAAAATAAACCACGGAAACCATTCAGATAGTATAATAGCCATAAAAAAAGAACAACTTCAAGAAACAATTTTTTCTTGAAAAATCAAGAGAGAACATTTAGCATAGCCTCTCTAAAAATTAAAGGGGCTTATCAATGAAAACAGGCATTAAAGAAGAAAATGGTTTGAAGCGAAAAGTTGAATTCACTATTCCTTTAGAACAGGTGCAAAAGAGTTTTTCAGAAAATTTTCAGAAAATTCAAAAAAAGACTAGAATTCAAGGTTTTCGTGAAGGAAAAGCTCCCATACAAACGATTAAACAAGCTTACTATAAAAAAGCTTGGGAAGCTGTCATGGATGATCTTTTCAGAGATTTCTACCCTAAAGCTCTACTGGAAAATAAATTAAAACCTGTCAGTCAACCAACACTTCTGGATATCACATTAGAAGAAAAAAAACCTTGCACCTTTCTTGTAGAAATAGAAGTTCATCCAACAATAGAAGTAAAAAATTTTTTAAATTTAAAAATTAAAAAATTAGATTCTAAGGTGACAGATGAAAATGTATCTCAATCTTTAGAAAGACTAAGAGATTCTCTTGCCAACTATAAAGACTCTTTAGAAGTTAGACCTGTAAAAAAAGAGGATTGGGTCGTTATCAGTCTAGAAGGCTTTTTAAATTCTAAAAATATCAAAGAACTCACCCATAAAGAATTGTTACTAAAATTAGGGGAAAACAAACTAGCACCTCATTTTGATACTCATTTAATGGGTTTAAATAGAGGAGCAGAAAAGAGCTTTGATTTCCATTTTCCTAAGAATCATTTCTACACACATATAGCCGATCAAACTGTTTCTTTAAAAGTTCAAATGAAAGCTTTAAAAGAAAGGCAAGTTCCTGATCTCAATGATGAATTGGCTAAAAAATTTAAAATAGAAACATTATCTAAATTGAAAGAAAAAATAAGAAAAGACCTAGAAGAAACAAGCAAACAAAAAGCGAAAGAAAGTATGGAAAATGAGATTGTTACAAAACTTGTAGAATCCAACCCTGTCGTAGATATTCCTAAATCTTTAATTGAAAATCAAAAAAAGGCATTGATAGAAAACGCCAGAAAAAGAATCAAAGAGTATGGGATGAAACCTCATGAAGAAGAGGTTTGGATTAAAGAACAAGATTCAGCTTTTGAAAAGGAAGCTCAATTCAGCATTCAGTCAGGCTACCTTATAGAAAAATTGATTGAAGATTTAAAACTCCAACTCACTAAAGAAGATATTAACAAATCACTTAAAGAATCCTTCCCATCTAAAACGGTAGAGGAAATGGAACAAGAGTTAAAAAAACACAATTATTGGAATCAATTTTTGTTTAATCTAAGCCGACAAAAAGTGATTGCTTTTCTTATTGAGAAAGCAGAAATTTCCAAGTGATTGTTTCTTATTGAGAAAGCAGAAATTTCCAAGTGATTGTTTCTTATTAAAAAAGCAGAAATTTCCAAGTGATTGTTTCTTATAGATGTCTTTTTATATGTTAAAGACCAACTTTCTCAATTCTCCTGAGATATTTCCTAACATAAGAAAATAGGATTTTTAAAATACTTATTTATATCCATTTTAAGCCAAGCAACTTTTATCTCAAAAAAGTAATAGTCTTTAATCCTCTTCTCAAACAATTGAGTTTTACCAGAACTTATTTTTGTTTTTTTAAATATTCAAAAGCCTGTAACACTTCAGGGTCTTCTAAAACATTTTTAAATTTTCTTTTTTCTATTTTTGTTTTTGGAATAAGAACATGAGGTTTGATTCCTTGACCATGAATAGATCTTTTTGATGGAGTTTTATACTCTCCTACTGTTAATTTTAAAACATATTGATCTTTAATAGGAAATAAAGTTTGAATAGATCCTTTTCCAAAACTTTTTCTCCCAACTATTAAAGCCCTTTTATGATCTTTTAAAGCCCCTGCTAAGACTTCACTTGCACTAGCAGAATACTCATTGATTAATACAACTAACGGAAATTCCTCTAAAGTATCTGAAAAATGAGATTTAAAAACTTGATCTTTTGAATTTCTTTTTGTGTTATAATATACAATAACACCGTCATCTAAAAAAAGATCAGCAACCTTTATGGTTTGCTCTAAAGAACCTCCAGGGTTAGACCTTAAATCTAAAATAAGTCCTTTTATATTGGTATTTTTCAAATACTTATTTGTTTCTAAAAAAGTTGTTTTAGAAAAATAATAAATACGCAAATAGTAAAAATCATCTTTTATTTTTTTAAATACTGTAGATGCAACTCTCACTTTTGATGGTCTTAATTTAAAAATCAGAGGATTTTTTACCCCTGACCTTAAGATCGTCATCTTATAACTTCTTTTTTGATTCTGAAAAAATTCAGAAAACTCTCCAACTGTAAAATCTTTAACAAGTTTCTGATTGATTGTAATGATTTTATCTCCTTGCTTTAATCCTTGTTTCTCTGAAGAAGAACCTTTAAAAACAGAAGTGATAATTAAAAACCCTTCCTTCCTTTCCACTTCTATTCCTATTCCATAAAATCTACCTTCCATCTGATTTTTAAATGATTTGAATTTTTTTGAGTCAAGAAATTGAGAATGAGGATCTATCTCTCTTAGTAAGCCTTTTATAGCTCCATGAACTAAAGTTTCTATTTTAACTTCTTTGAAATAATGTATTTTGATAAGGTTTAAAACTTGAGCAAAAATCTCCAATGAAGAATAGCGATCTGCTAAAACAACAAACGAAGTAAAAGAAGTAAAACAACAAAAATAAATAATGAGTTTCTTTCTCAAATGAACCTCTAAACAGGATAAACTTCCAACTCTTCATTTTGAAGTTCATACCTTAAAATATTTTCTATAGCCTCTAGAGTTCCCATCAAAGAACTTGGACAACCTCCACAAGCTCCCTCATACATAATATCTACACGATTTCCATTAACAGAAACAATTTCTACATCTCCTCCATCCGCTTGTAAGCTAGGACGTATTGTCCGATCCAACACCTCTTCTGCTTTTCTATGAAGTTCAGACAATTGACTTAAATCTTTTTTTTCTTTTTTCTTTATTTCAGAAACTTTGAAATCACTATCATGAGCACCACCATGTTTATTGATAATATTTTTTCCTTGAGTTTCTATTTCCTCAAAAGACAATTCTCCATTGTGACTCAAAGTCAATTGATTTTCAAAAACATGAATTTGATGAACTCCAGAGATATGAAACAATTCTTGAAAAAGAGGAATATTTTCACATTCTTCTAATTGAGTGAAGGAGGCTTTTCCTTCTGTTTTTAAGGCAAAGTTCACTACAAACTTAATAGCTAAAGGATTTGGAGTTCTAGATACACGAACTAAAATATTAGAGTTTACATTTTCCATTTTAACCATCTCCTAAAATCTCTAGAGATTTTAAAACTCCTGTCTTAAGAGCTCTCACATCCTCTTCTCTATTGTAAACAGAAAAAGAAGCCCTCACAGTTCCCGATGACAAATTCAATTTTTTCATAAAAGTCATACAACAATGATGTCCTGCCCTAATAGCCACTTTTTCTTTAGTCATAATAAAAGAAAGATCTTCAGAATTAAAATTTTTTATTACAAAAGATACAATATTAGACCTATTATCTTGTGAACCAATGATTTTCAAATTTGGAATTTCAGAAAGCTCTGAGATAGCCATATCAACCAGTTTTTTTTCATAATCAAAAAGACTCTTACAATCTATATTTTTTCTAAAAAAGGATAAAACTTTTCCTAAAACGACAGCCCCTTCAATAAAAGGAGTCCCCGCTTCAAATCTATGAGGAGTATCAGCCCATTTTATAGAATCTAAAGAAACCTCTGTAACAGTTCCTCCCCCAACTTTATAGAGAGGAAGGTTAGAAAGAATGGATTCTCTACCAAAAAGAACACCTATACCTGCTGGAGCAAATATTTTATGACCAGAAAACACAAGAAAATCACAATCTATTTTTTGCACATTTAAATCTAATAAAGCAGCAGATTGAGCTGCATCAACAATTGTATAAGCCCCTTTAGATTTTGCTTTCTTTACCATGTCCTCAATAGGATTGATCGCTCCTGTCACATTAGATACATGAGTGATAGAAAAAATTTTTGTCTTAGAGCTTAAGATCTCTTCAAATTTTTTTAAATCCAATCCTCCTTCTTTTGTTAGAGGTATAACTTTAAGTTTTAAATTCTTTTTTTGAGCCAACAACTGCCATGGGAGAAAATTAGAATGATGTTCCATTTCACTAATTAAAATTTCATCTCCCTCTTTTAACTCCTCCCCTAAACTATGAGCTAAAAGATTAAGACCTTCTGTTGTTCCACTTGTAAAAACAATCTCTTTAGGAGATTGAGCTTTTAAAAAATTTGCCACTTCTTCCCGAGCTTGTTCATATTTTTTAGTAGCTTCTAAGCTGAGATGATGATCTCCTCTATGAACATTAGACACTTGTTTTCTATACATCTCTTGTAAGAGATCAATAACAAAATCAAATTTCAAAGTTGTAGATGCACTATCTAAATAAGACTCTTTTAAATGATCTAAATGTTTTATTTGAGGAAAAAGATTTCTAACTTCTGAACAAGATAGATTCATTTCAAATCCTCATTTTGAGATTCTTGTAAAATCTTTAAATGATTCCAAATCAAAGATTCAAAATAAGAAAATATTTTTTTATCCATAAAAGATAAGACCTCTCCAATAATACCAGATAAAAGAAGATAAATAGATTGTTTCAAAGAAAGACCTCTAGATTGTAAATAAAAAATCATTTCCTTTTGCTCTTCCAAAGAAGAAACTGTTGCTCCATGAACAGCGGTCACATCATCTGCTTTTATATCTAATTCAGGACAACTTACAGCAAAAGCTTTCTTTCCAAAAAGTAAATTTTTATTTAACTGATGAGCGGCTGTTTTTTGAGCCTTTTGCTCTATATTGATGACCCCATTAAATATATGTTTTACAGAATCAAATAAAATGGATTGGTAAAATTGGCGACTGTAGGATTCTTCTTCATGCTTTATAACCACTTTATGTTCGGAATGTTTATCTCCTCCTAAAAGACTCAAACCTCTTACTTCTGAAAAAGATTTTTCCTTTTGAGAAATATGAGTCAAATATTGACTCAATCCAGATTGAAGATTAAGAGTCAAAAAAGTTCCTTTGGCCGCTTGATCTATAGAACTAAAAAGCTGATTCATTTGAACCGTTTCAGTGTTTCCTTGATCTAAACGAATATAATGCAACTTAGAGTTTTTCTCTAAAATACAATCTGTTTGTAGATTAAAGAAAAAAGAAGATTTTTTTTGAGATGCACTCGTATGAAAGGTTTCTAAAATTTGAGCCGAACCATTTTCCTTTACAAAAACAAAAGTTCTTAAATTAAGACCTCTATTCTTTTCATCTAAACTTTGAAAATATTCAATTTCAATAGGGTCTTCAATAACCTTATCTATTAAAAGAATAAAACCATTTAAAGATAAAATATTATTTAAAGAACAAAAACTATTCCTTTCTTTTTTTAAAGATTGATAAATCTTATCTTTCACTTTGGAATCTATAGATAGAGAATCTTTTAAAAAATCTTTCCATAAAAAAACACTTACATTTTTAGGAGTTTTTGAAAAACTAGGAACTCCATTTTTTATAAAAATTTTAAAAGATTGAGGCCATACAGGTGAAATCTTCGTAACCTTCTCATTTTCTAAAGGCTTTTCAGGAAAAAGGTAATTGGCTTTCACAAGCCTTTGAGTAGGAAAATATCTCCAACCTTCTTTTTTTTTAAAAGGCAGTCCTCCATCTGAAATATAATGATTCATTTGCTCCTCTAAAAGGGAAGTCCATTCCTTTCCAGAAGACAAATAACCTTTTTTCTGACGACTCTTAATAAAATTTAAAAGATCAGTTGAGTTTTTTGGAAAGCCAATCATAACCTTGCACCTCTATTTTTTTAGCTAAAGAAAAATCTCCCGTTTCTTTGATTTTTCCGTCAATCAAAATATGAACATAATCTGGACGAATCAGTTCAAGCAACTGATGATAATGTGTAATAAGCAACAAACTTTTATCTTCAGATCGGAATTTATTAACACCTTTAGACATTTTTTGAAGAGCATCAACATCTAACCCTGAATCAGTTTCATCCAAAATAGCTAGCTTAGGAGATAAAATCATCATTTGTAAAATCTCATTCTGTTTTTTTTCTCCACCTGAAAACCCTTCATTCAAATTACGATATAAAAAACTTTCTTCAATATCTAAATCTTTTGCTTTTTCAACAGCCAACTTTTTAAAAGTTTTTTCATCCATTTCAGAGACACCTTGATGACGACAAACAGAATTAAATGCCGTTCTTAAAAAAGTTAAATTGTTAAGACCTGGAATTTCTATAGGATATTGAAAAGCTAAAAATACACCTTCTTTAGATCTTGTAGAAACATCCATCTCTAAAAGATTTTTATATTTAAAGTTCACTTCGTAAGAAATCTTACCCTCTAGGACTGTGTAGCGAGGGTCTCCCGCTATGACTTTAGCTAAGGTGCTTTTACCAGATCCATTAGGCCCCATAAGAGCATGAACTTCTCCAGACTTCACCTCTAAGTTGAACCCATTTAAAATGGATTCCTTTTCTATAGATGCTTTTAACCCTTCAATTTTTAACATGTTTTATCTCCCCTTCTTAACCGATGCTATTTTCTAATTTCATTTCTATAAGTTTCACAGCTTCAACAGAAAACTCTAACGGCAATTGTTTAAAAACTTCTTTACAAAAACCATTTACAATTAAAGAAATAGACTGCTCTCTATCTAAACCTCTTGATTCTAAATAAAAGAACTGCTCCTCACTCAATCGGGAGGTAGAAGCTTCGTGCTCCACTATAGAACTTAAGTTTTTTACCTCAATAACAGGAATGGTTTTAACTCTTGTTTTATCTCCCACCAATAAAGAATCACATTGAGAGTAGTTTCTAGTCCGATCTGCCAAAGGACTTATTTTAACCTGACCTCTATAAGCATTCATAGACTCATTGGAAGAAATACCTTTAGATAAAATAGTACTTTTTGTATCTTTTCCTAAATGTATCATTTTTGTTCCTGTATCCGCTTGCATTTTATTGTGTGTTAAAGCCACAGAGTAAAATCTTCCTTCCGAGCGATTCCCCATAAGAACACAACTTGGATATTTCCATGTGATAGCAGAACCCACTTCCACTTGAACCCAAGAGATTTTAGAAGACTCACCCCTGCAATGTCCTCTCTTAGTCACAAAATTATAAATACCACCCTGACCTTTTTCATTGCCCGGATACCAATTTTGAACCGTAGAATATCTAATTTCAGCCCTATCTAAAGCCACCAATTCTACAACAGCGGCGTGAAGCTGGTTATCTGTTCTCATAGGAGCGGTGCAACCTTCTAAGTAATTAACAAAAGAACCTTCCTCAGCTATAACTAAAGTTCTTTCAAACTGCCCCGTCTGTGCTTCATTGATACGAAAATAAGTTGATAAATCCAAAGGACAACGAACTCCTTTAGGAATATAACAAAAAGAACCATCTGTAAAAACAGCCGTGTTTAAACAAGAAAAATAATTATCTTTATAAGGGACAACGGAACAAAGATATTTTTTTACAAGGTCAGGATAAGTTTGAATGGCTTCAGACATAGAACAAAAAATAACTCCATGTTTTTTTAAAGTGTCTTGATGAGTGGTCACTATGGAAGTGCTATCAAACACAGCATCAACAGCCACTCCAGACAATCGCTTTTGTTCAGAAAGAGGAATACCTAATTTTTCAAAAGTTGCTAATAATTCAGGATCAACTTCTTTTAGACTTTTTAATTTTTTAGTTTTTTTAGGAACAGAGTAATAGCTGATATTTTGATAATCAATTTTTGGATATTTTAAATCAGCCCAAGTTGGTTCCTCTAAAGTCAACCAATGTTTGTAAGCTTTTAGTCTTAAATCCAAAACCCAAGATGGTTCTTTTTTACGAAAAGAGATTTCTTTAATGACATCTTCATTTAACCCTTTTTGTAATCGATCGGATTTGATATCACTTACAAAACCATACTTATAATCTTTTTTAATAGATGCTAATTGTTCTTTCATTTTTAAACCTTAGTTAGGAATCACCTTTCTTATTTTTCTTTGGTTTTTCACTTTGAAAAAATTTTTGAAGAGATATTCCTTTATAAAAATGACCCAATTGATCGTTAAGATTTTCCATAGGAGATCTAATTGTACAAAAATTGAATAAATTACAATCCCCTGAAATACACTCTGTGATTTCCGTAGAAGGTAAAACAATAGACATAAGTTGATAAAGAGAGATTTTGTCTAAATCTCCTGAAAAAGAATATCCTCCTCCTACACCTTTTCTAGATTGAATCAAATGATGATCGGAAAGTTTTTGCATCACCTTAGAAAAAGGATCAAAAGGACAATGGAGTTCATTCACCATTTTTTTTACAGACACCCATTGATTTGTCTTTTTAGACATATACCTCAAAGCCATAATGGCATACTCTAATCTACGATTTATCCTTTGATACATAAGCCACTCAATATAAACCATTTTTTAAATAAGTCAAATTTTGACTTATTTAAATAAGCTTAAATCTTTTGATGACCTCTCAGCCTAAAAACTATAAAAAAGAACGAAGATTCAAAAGGAGAAACTCTACGATGAACAATGCTTTTTTACGGCTCTTTCTTATTTTTTTTCCATTTCTACCCTTCCTTATAGCTATTCTACTTTCTAAGAATTCTTTAAAGACAAATCAACATCCTAATCTTAAAACTAAATCTTTTTTTGAAACACAATGCCCTCCTCTTATAGGAGTATCACCTCTTTTTTTAGAAAAGACCTCGTTAAAAAGAAAACCTATAAATTTTGCTCAAAATCACTCTTACCCCCATTTGATTTCAGAAAAAGACTTTTTTAAACAAATCTCTTCCATGAAAACTCATTTGAAACAAAATAATATCCCTTCCCATCATTTACTTATAACTCTCCCACTTTATCTCACAAAGGATAATCATTGGCTCATTAGTAAAAAATCTTTTATTTTTTCTCAAAATCTTGAGCGAATAGAAATCTCTCATTTAAATTATAAGGAACTCCAACAATCCTTTATGGATGTCTATAAACTAAAGCCTCTCTCCTTGAATGCCATTCTTAGAAAATACCCAAAGACTAAACTTCTTCTTAAACTGGAAGGAAAAAACAATAAAAAAATTCAGGAACAATTGAATTTATTAATAACTCATCAAAACTCTATCTACTTAACTTCACCTCATGAAAAACTTTTAAAACAAATCTCTCAAAGCCATCCAAAAATTTTATTACTCCATTCTTTTAAAAAAATCATCCGGTTTCAGATTTTAAACACCCTACAAATCAAATCTTTTATGAATTTTCCAGGAGATGGAATACTTATCCCATTGTCTCTATCCCCCTCAAAAAAAATAATATCTCATATCAAAAATTTAAAAAAGCTTTTGATATTGGAAGAAAATATTTCTAGTGAAATTCCAAAATCTTTAGCTAAGAGTATCAATGGTCTTGTAAGTTCTAATTTTCAAACCTCTTTAGCATTTATAGAACATAAAAAGCCTTGCTTTCTCAAATAGAAATTCTTAAATTAAATCTATGAATCTATTATCTAATCTTTTTCTCCCTTATTTGGCTTTTGCCGAACAATCTACAAAAGGACCACCTACAGAAGCAAGTGAAGTATCTATTAACCTATTGGAATCTATTTTATCTGCTAATATTATCGTCCAACTCACTTTTCTTATTTTAATATCTATGTCCATCATTTCTTGGGCCATTATTTTTCAGAAATGGATTGTATTAAAAAAAACCAAAGAAGAAAATACCCATTTAGAAGATATCTTTTTACAAGCAAATTCTTTTGAAGAAATATACAATACAGCACGATCCCATGAAGACAGTCCTTTATCTCAAATTTTTATTAACGGTTACAATGAAATGAAAAAATCTGTTAAACACGATACGGAAGACAAAACAACTCCCCCTTCTTACCAATTAATGGAATTTGATAATGTGGAACGCTCCCTAAGAAAAAGTATAGATAATGAAATATCTCATTTAGAAATAGGGTTAGGATTTTTAGCAACGACTGGAAGTAGCTGTCCCTTTATTGGCCTATTTGGAACTGTTTTTGGCATTATGAATTCTTTTAATAAAATAGCAGCTACGGGCTCTGCAAGTCTTCATGTTGTTGCTCCAGGAATTGCAGAAGCTTTGTTAGCCACTGGTGTAGGTTTATTTGCTGCTATTCCTGCTTCTATCTTCTTTAATAGTTTTTTAAATCAAATTAAGAAACAAGAACTCATTTGTAATAATTTTTCTACAGATTTTATAAACATAGCCAAAAGAAATTTTCTGCAAAAAAGAGGTGAATAAATTGTGGGTGCATCACCAAATAAAAGCAAAAGATCAGAACTTCTAAGTGAAATCAATGTAACTCCGTTTGTGGATGTTATGTTAGTTCTCCTTATTATTTTCATGGTTACAGCTCCACTCCTTCAACAAGGTATTGATATATCTCTCCCAAAAACAAAGGCCGTTGGAGTCAAACCGTCTAAAGATCCTTTTATTTTACAAATAAAGAAAAATAAAAAAATTTATATAGGAACGCAATCTATTCCTTTCAATCAGTTGAATTCTAAATTAAAAGCTATTTTTAAAAACCGGAATAGTAAACAAGTTTATATACAAGCTGATAAATCTGTTCCTTATGGATTTGTTGCTCGCTCTCTAGGAGAAATTAAATCCAGTGGTTTAACAGAAATCAGTCTTGTAACAAATCAATAGGATGAAAGACAACACTTTTTATTTCTATTTTTTTATCTCATTATCCATACATTTTATTATGATTCTAATTGTCGTTTTTACAAATTTGAATTGGAATATTTTTTCTAAAACAACAATCATCCAACCTTCTATCCGTGTAGATACTATTGGCTTACCCGATTTAGAAAAAATAAAATCACAGACAAAAAAAGTAAGAAAAAAAATAAAACCTATAAACCTTTATAAAAAAAAATCAGCAAAAAAATCAAAGACTAAATCTCAAAAAAAACAAAAAATAGAAAAAAAATCTAATACACATCAAAAAAAAGACACACAAATCAAAGGAAATAAATTATCTCAAGGGGTAGAGGGAGGTCTTTCTGAAAAAGAGCAAATGGAAACTATAAATATTTATTTAACTCTAATTATAGGAAAAATTAAATTGCATTGGAATTTACCAAAATATTTATCTGATGGAGATTATTTCACACAATTAGAGGTTAAAATCAATAATAAAGGACAAGTTATATATAAGAAAATAGTAACATCTTCAAATAATAATATTTTTGATAGCCAAGTTTTAAAGGCCATTGAATCTTCTATGCCCTTTCCTCCACCACCTGCATCTGTAAAAAAATTAATTTCTGATGGAATCGTTTTTGGTCTTTCGAGTAAAGATTAATCAGCTGACTTTTTTCTTTTTAGTTTTAGAAAAATCATATATTTTTTTAAACACAGAGGTTGTTTCTTTTCTTTTTAAATTTTCAAGCATCACTCTATTGATAGATGAATAAACAATTTTAAAAGATGGTTCTAAAACTTTTACATTTTCATAACAGACAAGAGATTTCTGATAATTATTATTCTTTTCATAATATAAACCCAATACATAATGATAAAGATGATTTTGCTTGATTTCAGTATTCTTTACAAGATCTTGTAAATACCTTTTCACTTTTTGTTCATCATAACTTTCCTCTTTTGAATAGGCAAATTCTAACCATAAATAAAGCAACTTCCATGTAATATCTTTATCCATCAATTCATCAGGTACTTCTTTTATAATAGAAAAGGCCTTATCATAATATCCTCTTTCCAAAAAAACCTTCAAAGATTGTTTTCTTTTTGTGTTAACAATGACTTTTTCCATTCTTCTATTTTTTTCATCATCTTCCATTTTTCTCTTTAATTTAACATCAAAAATAATATTATGATGATGCCTAATTTGCTCAATCACTTCTGTAATAAGATCTAAAAGATCTTTTGGTAAATCTTTTGGAAGTTTATCAGAGTGATTAAAATTCATAAAAGATAGAAAAATATCATGAATCAATTTATTATTATTTAATAATACACTTTTGTCCTTATTACCTAGTAACTGAAAGATACGGTAAGAGTCCTTTCCCTGAAAAAGTGTCCGTAAGCTTTTATATCTTTCATAAAGATGCATATACTTAAACTGACCACTCAAACTAGAAAAAAACACTCCACCCTTTGTAAGAATATAAAATAAATATTTATAAAAACTATTATCTTTTGGCGAAAAGCTATTTAGTTTTAAACCTGTTTTTAATTTAGCTACCAAAGGTCTCACTTCAGGATAGTAATCCGTCTCATCATTATCTGCTTCAAACTTAAGTGATAAATCTAGAACCTGTTTTCCAAATAAAGGGTTAAGAGATTCGCTAAACCTTTCCCCTTGGTTTTTAAAAATAAAATTTGCTAAATCCTTTTGAAAAAATTGAAAATCAAACTCTTCTTTTTCCACAGTAAATAATTTTGTTTTAAAAGAAATACTTGGACTAATCATAATCTGTTTTAAAACTTTTCCTAATACACTCAGCTTCATATCAAGAATCTGAAAAGGACTCATAGAACAAGATTTAAACATCTGATTTATCAGTTCCTTACTAGTACTTCCTCTCCATTTTTCAGCTTCCGTTTCTAATAAAAAACCTTTTTCCACAATATAATCCAGAAAATCACTTGAATCTGGATTGCTATAATTTCTAATAACTCCTTTGTTAAAATCTATCTTATGGTTATTTTTTTTATGTGTTGAAAAGGTAATATGTCCTGATTCTTGAGAATCCAAAAAAGTATTTAACACCAGTAAAAAATCAACACTTCTCCTTTTTTCTAAAGAAAGTAAATATTTCAGCTTATAACTAGGTAAAACTTTTTTATTAAAAACTCTTAACAAAAAATCGTTTTCTGCACCAAACATCACATTGTTTCTAACTTCACTGATATATCTATCAATATATTGATTGGAAATAGGCTTAGGTAAAAAGCCTTTGATATTATTACCTATATATTGATAGACACTATTTTGAGAAACAATACCACTCATCATTACAATATCTAAAGAAAAACCCAAATACTTCCTAATGTTTTTAACTAAATCTATCCCCTGTTCTGACAACAAAACACAATCTATAAAAACAATATTTATAATTTCAGTTAAAAGCAGACTTAAAGCTTCTCTTTGATGGCTTGCTGTTAAAACCTCACAACCTTTAGACTCCAGCATTTCCTTCATGACTTTAAGCAAATTAGGATCATCATCCACAATAAGAACTTTTACTTTATTTACCGACATTATTCCTATTTTATCTTATATTTATCAAATTTTAAAGGCTATAACTAAAGAACCTCTACGGACTGGACTCATTATTGTAGTAAAATTTGATATTTTTAAGATTCCAATAGGGAAAAAATCCATAAAATCAGTCGGATTTTAAATTTTTTGAGAAAGAAAACTTCAAAAATAAGTCTTTTTCTTTGTAGAAATGATCAACCAATTGAACAACCTTTTTTTTTCTCAAATCTGCAATTTTTAATTGTTCCGACCAAGAAATGCCCTGTTCACCACCTAAAATACAAGGACTTAAAAATTGATATAAAATCTCTGCCTCCTCTTGTTCTAAAAAGGAAGAGAAAGTATTGGCACCTCCTTCAACCAAAACAGAACCTATTCCAAACTCAAGATATAAAATAGATTTTAATTTTTTTAAATCGAACTGATTTTTTGAAGCATTCCAAAGACATCGAATCACTTTCATTTTTCTTTTTCCAACACTAGGCTTGTCTTTTGTAACAACAATAATATGCGAAAGAGACCTCACTTTAGAAAGATTAGATTTTTCTAAGAGATCTAAAGAATGACCAGAAGGATCTAAAATGACAACCTTGTTTTTCTTTCTATGAAAAGGTGGTTTTCTACTATTTAATTTAGGATTGTCTTCTAAAAAAGTCCCAACACCAATTAAAACAGCATCATTATGGGCTCTTAAAACAGAGACATAATCTCTAGCAGATTGAGATGTAATCCATTGGCTAGAACCATCTTGTAAACCGATCATACCATCTAAAGAAGTTGCCACTTTTAAAGAAACAAATGTTTTTTGTTGAATCTTATTGTAATTAAAGACTTCATATAAATCTTTGATAGAATTTTTAAAGTAGGTGTATTTCTTTGTCGCAATTCCTTTATCTTTTAACTTCTTAATACCAAGTCCTCTTGTTTTAGGATTACAATCTTTCTGACCATAATGAACAGAACTTAATGGATATTTTATTAAAGCCTCCACACAAGGAGGCGTCTTTCCATAATGAGCACAAGGCTCTAAAGTCACATAAACATGAGCTCCCTTAAGTGATTTTTTATTTTTTATTTTTTTTAAGGCTTCCATTTCAGCATGATGCTTTCCATAGGCTTTATGATAAGCACTTGATAAAAAACATTGATTCTTATCTAAAATAACACAGCCAACGGGAGGATTAGGAGAAACCCAACCTTTACCTTTTTTTGCCTCCTCTATAGAAAGATGCATGGCTGCTTTAGATGAAAATTTTTTTCCGATCAATTTTCTTTCCAATTTAAAAACACTCCTCTTAATCTTTATAATAAGGAGATTTTAACAAAGGAGAAGAGAGTTTTTTTTGCAACTTAGATTGTAACCATTGCCCCGTTTTTATCAAACCTTTTAAATAAGGAGACTGAGCTCCTTCTAGTAAATAAAATAAAGATTCTGTAGATACATTTCCTGTTTCCACATTAGCATAAGGACAACCTCCTAAACCTCCAACACTGCCATCAAAAGAAGTGATACCCATTTGATAAGCCGTCCAAACATTCGCTAAAGCCATACCATGAACATTATGAAAGTGAAGTGCTAATTTATTAAATTTTATTTTTTTTGACAAAGTTTTAAGCAGATATTGAACTTGTTGAGGAGTTGCCACTCCAACAGTGTCACTAATAGATATTTCATAAACATTAAAATCTTGTATTTTTTCAACAAGCTCAAGAACTTTTTCAGGAGATATCTCTCCTTCATAAGGACAGGAAAAACAGACACTCAAATAAGCTCTAACTTTTAACCCCTGACCAATCGCTTCTTTAGAAACTTCTTTATAATTTTTTAAACTTTCCTCTACCGTTTGATTTATATTTTTCGTGGAAAAACTATCTGTGCAAGCTAAAAATAGAGCCACCTCTTTCAAACCAGATTGAACGGCTCCCTCTAATCCTTTTAAATTAGGAACTAAAGCTGAAAACTGAATATCTTGATCTATTTCATTACGTTGTTGAATCTGTAAAACCTTTTTTACCACTTCTTTTGTATCTTTCATTTGAGGTATAATTTTAGGAGATACAAAAGAACCAATTTCTATTCTTTTTAATCCTGAAAAAGACAGTCTTTTAATCAACTCTATTTTATCTTCTAAAGATAAAAAAACTTTTTCATTTTGAAGACCATCTCTAGGTCCCACTTCTAAAACACTAATTGGAGGCATAATTTATTTTTATTAATTCCTGATCTGCACTCACTGTTTGACCTGATTCACAGTAAATATCTTCCACTATTCCATGGGCTTCTGCTCTAAAATTGTATTCTATTTTCATAGCAGACATAACTAATAAAGCCTGACCTTTTTGAATTTTATCACCTTTTTGAACAAATATACCATCAATTCGGCCAGGTATAGAAGACAAAATAAGTCCTTTAAGTGTCTTTTGTTTCTTTTTTAACTTTCTTCCAGAATCTTTTTCAGCATTCCATCGCCAAGTGCAACCTTTATAATGAATCCATAAAAAGTTTCTGTCTCTTTGAGCCCAAAATTTATAGATTTTTCCCTGCCATTCTATCTCGAAAAATTTCATTTTTTACCTAAAGTCAGTCCAAGGGTTAAAAGAAGATTTCTTTTTTCCTTTGAAAGAAGGCTCCAAATTTTGAAATATTTTTTGAGCCAAACCATCTTCTAATGGAAACTTTTCTGGATTCCAATCTTTAACCAATTGAGTTTCTAATGAATCTATATTTATCTGGTTCTCTACAAACAAGGGATGAGACAAAACATCAAGTAAAAATGGAATATTGGTTGGGAAACCAAAAAGAATGGTTTCCTCTAAAGCCTTCTTCATTCTTTCTACATTCCGAACACGATGATTATCCCGAGTGATAATTTTTGCTATTAGAGAATCATATTGAATAGAAATTGTGTCTCCTTTTTTAAAACCAGAATCCACTCTTCTCCATAAACCTTGAGGCCAAACACAATTCAAAAGAGTTCCAATAACAGGGAGAAATTGATTGCTAGGATCTTCTGCACAAATACGACATTGAAGGCTGTGACCTTGAGGCATGAAAGTTTGGTTTTCTAAAAAAGCAGGTTGTTTCATAGCTGTTAATATCTGAGACCTTACTAAATCCACTCCAAAAATCATTTCTGTAACTGTATGCTCTACTTGAAGCCGTGTATTCATCTCTAAAAAATAGAATTTTCCATCTTGAAACAAAAACTCTATAGTCCCTGCTCCACAATATTGAAGTGCATAACAAAATTCTTTACAAATCTCTGCCATTTCTTCTTTAATATTTTCAGGAAGATTTGAAGGAGCTTCTTCTATAATTTTTTGATGCCGTCGCTGAAGAGAACAATTCCTATCACCTAAAATATGAATTTCCCCATCTGCTGAGCCAAAGACTTGGACTTCTATATGCTTTGCTGAATCTAAATATTTTTCTATAAAAATCTCTTCATTATTAAAACTTTTTTTTGCTTCCGAACGGACATCAAATACAAATTTTTTTAATTCTTCTTCTGTATGAGCCACTCTCAAACCTCTGCCTCCACCTCCACAAGCCGCCTTGACCATTAAAGGATAACCAATCTCTTTCGCCTTACTCACCAACAGTTTTTCATCACTCATATCTCCTGCCCAACCTGGCAAAACAGGAACTCTCAATTTTTCACAAAGATTTCTTGCTTTGATTTTATTTCCAAATAAATCTATAGTCTCTGCTTTAGGACCTATAAAAAGAAGTCCTTTATTTTCACACTCCCTAGCAAATTCAGCGTTTTCTGAAAGAAAACCATAGCCAGGATGAAGAGCTTGAGCTCCAGCTCCTAAAGCTCCAGAAATATTACTTTCAATATTTAAATAAGAATCTGAAATATTAGAAGGACCTATACAAATGGTTTCTCCAGCTAAACGAAAAGCTTCATTTTCTGTATCCTCTGAAGCATAAAGTAACACCGTTTGCACACCCATCTGATGACAAGTTGTTATAATTCTTTTTGCAATCTCTCCTCTATTGGCAATCGCTATTTTTGTAATGGCACTCATATTTACTTTGTAGATTTTTTTAAAAATTTAGTAATTCTTTTTAAAACTTCAGGGTTTTTTCTTCTTTCTGCCAGAGATTGAATGCAATACTCTTTAACTTTATCAGAGGAAAGACTGGGAATATTATTTAAAAGTTTCTTAGCTTGTCTGAGAGCTATTTGATCATAATTTAAAAATCTATCTATTAAATTATTAATATAAGTTTCACACTCTTTCCCATCACCATAAAAATGAATCAACCCCATCTTTAAAGCCTCTTCGGCTGTAAAAACTCTAGCCGATAAAATCAATTCTTTGGCCTGAGAGAGAGGAATTTTTTTTAACACAAAAGGAGCAATAGTAGAAGGTATCAAACTTAATTTTAATTCACTAAAACAAAATTGCGCATCTCTTTGAGCAACAACAACATCACACACAGAAACTAAGCCTAAACCTCCTCCAAAAACAGAGCCATGAACTTTGCCAATAATAGGAATCGGACAAGCGTACATCACATCAAACAGTGTAAATAAATTTGTAACTTCTTGAGTGTTTTCTAAATCAGAACTTCCTAATTTTAAATTCAGCCATCTTAAATCTCCACCAGCACAAAAGTTAGTCCCTTTCCCAGATAAAAGAATAGCTTGAATATCTTTATTTTGTGACAGTTGTGAAAAAACATTGGTTAATTCCAAAATCATTTCCATTGTAAGAACATTTCTTTTTTCAGGAAGATTCAATTGAATATGAACCATTTTATCATCTTTCATTTTACTAATATTAACTTGTGACATAATGAACCTCTTTTATCTACATTCTGTAGATACCTTTTTGTCTTTCAAGAAGTGGATTTTGTTTTGAAACGTTAAGTCCCATAGCTAAAATTTTTCTTGTGTCCATAGGATCAATTAAACCATCATCCCAAAGCCGAGCCGTTGCATAGTAAGCATCACTTTCTTCTTGATATTTTTTTAAAATAGGATCTTTGATTTTATTTTCATCCACTCCCGTATCTTTTTTAAGAGCCCATAAAACATCAGCAGCTTGTTGACCTCCCATAACAGATACACGCGCGGATGGCCACATCCATAAAAATCTAGGCTGATAAGCTCTTCCACATAATCCATAATTACCAGCACCAAAAGAACCACCAACTATAACTGTAAACTTAGGAACACGAGCCAAGCTCACGGCTTGCACCATTTTAGCACCATTTTTAGCAATACCACTTTCTTCATATTTTTTACCCACCATAAACCCTGTAATGTTTTGTAAAAAAATAAGAGGAATTTCTCTTTGATCACAAAGATCAATAAAGTGAGCCCCTTTTAAAGCACTTTCAGAAAACAAAATTCCATTATTAGCAACGACACCAACAAGAGAACCACAAAGATGCCCCCAACCTGTTAATAAAGTTTTTCCATACTCTGCTTTAAATTCATTAAATTCACTCCCATCTAAAATACGAGCAAGAAGAGCTCTCATATCAAACAAAGTTTTTAAATCCTTAGGCACAAGACCATATAAATCTTCTATTGGGTGAATAGGGTCTTTTGGCTCTTGATAAAGATCAAAAGACTTTGGAGGTTTTAACCGACTTACAATTTGCTTAGTTAGTTCTAAAGCCTCTTCCTCTGTTTCAGCCAAATGATCGCAAACACCAGACACTTTACAATGAAGATTCGCTCCACCTAATTCTTCCTCACTGACTTTTTCCCCTGTTGCTGCTTCTACAAGAGGAGGTCCTCCTAAAAAAACAGTTCCTTGATTTTTAACAATAATATTTTCATCAGCCATAGCAGGAACATAAGCCCCACCAGCTGTACAACTTCCTAAAACAACAGCAATTTGACTAATACCTTTAGCCGAAAGCTGAGCTTGATTGTAAAAAATACGACCAAAATGATCTTTATCTGGAAAAACTTCTGCTTGAAGAGCAAGATAAGCCCCTCCACTGTCCACTAAATAAATGCAAGGAAGATGATTTTCTAAAGCAATCTCTTGAGCCCTTAAATGTTTTTTAACCGTAAGAGGAAAATAAGTCCCTCCCTTCACAGATGGATTATTCGCTATAACAACACATTCTCTATTTGAAATTTGTGCTATACCTGTAACAATTCCTGCACCAGGAGATTTATTTCCATAAACACCATAAGCTGCTAAAGGAGAAATTTCTAAAAAACCAGTGTTAGAATCCTTAAGACGCTCAATCCTTTCTCTAACAGAAATTTTTGTGTCTTTATTACTCACAGACCCTTTTGCAATAACAGCATCTGTATTTTTTTTTAATTCTTCAACTCTATTTTTCATAAAATTGAAATTGGATTTAAACTCCTTAGACTGGGTATTTATATAAGAATCTAGAATCATGGTTTAATACTATTATTATTTTTCTTTTAAGAAAAGATCAATTTAAAAAACTACAGTCATCCTTAACCGATGCTTTCACCCCTTGAAAAAAAATTAAGCCTGTGTATTCCTTTAAGGTCTTTGTTTTCACAATGTATTTTTTAAAGGACACCGTTCTACTGAAAATGTCTTGAGGCATAATAAATGAACAGGTTTTTATAATACTCTTATTTTTAAAAGACACCATTTTCCAAAAACCAGAAGGGATTTGGCGAACCTTCCCATTGATTTCTCGCCAAGGAGCTAAAACTTTTCCATAAGCTTTTCCATAATTATTATCTCCATAAAGGGTTCCTGTTACAATCCTCAATTCATGACCCTTATTAACAAATTTTTTGACTTTTGATTCTAAATGTTTCCATGGCCCTCTATTTAAACTTCTTTTTTGAGGAACAATATTACTTAAATACTGTAACTGATAAGAGAAAGCAGAAGCCTTAAAAGAACCTAAAGGAGCTAAATGCCCCTTTTCATAATTAAACTGATTCGCTCCTTTATAAACTTTAGAACCTAGTGCAAGATTTGCATGAGAATTGTCTAAAAGATGCAAGTCTTTTTTAAAAAATCTTTCCTCTTTCAAAAAGCCCCACACCACATTAGGAGACAATTGGTAGGCTAGCCATCTTGCAAATTTTTTATTGGCATCAAAAGAAACTGTAAATAAATCATAAATCAATAGCATTTCTTTTTTATCACTTCCTTTAGACAAAGGCCTATTTCCATACCAATGTTTAGAGTAAATAAGAGGGTTTTCTTGAGCCAAGCCAATTGTAGAAAAAAACAAAATAGATACAAACCAGTATTTTATTTTACAAACTTTAAAAATTTTCATCCAAACCCCTAGTATTATCCTATAAAAACTTATGTTTCTATATCAATTTTTCAAAAGAAAAGAAAGAAGAAAGTCACTCAGTTTGTCTCTTATTTGTTTAAAAGTATGTGTTGTAAGATAAAGTCTCTTTTTCATTTAGAAACATTTAAGACTTTCTGCCTATTTTTCCTTAAAAAAAACTTATCTTTTCAAAAATCTCAAGAGCTTTTGTTATCATTAGAAAATGGTTATTTTATTTAGTTTATTCCTATTCCTTACTCCCATAAAAGCAACCACAGAGACTCCTACAATTTGTCAATTTTATTTAAATAAAGAAAAATCTGAAAGAAATAAAAAACAACTTTCTGATAAATTAAAAAAGAAAGCCAATGTTATCAATTTCTATGCGGGAGAAACAAAAGGAGAACTTGGAAAAAAAGCTTTTGAAAGAATGATAAAAAAAACAAAAGAAGATGGGATTAAATGTGATGGTCTTATCCTATCAGGTCATCATCTAGGAGATTGGACAGATGGCAAAAAGAAACTCTTCTTAAAAGATATGGAAAAACTCTCTTGTAAAGAAGAATACAGGGATTGGTTTAGTCATATAAAATCTCTATGGCTTCTCGGATGTAATACTGCAACGGACGAATACCTTGAACCAGTCAGAACTGGAGAAAACACAATCCCAAAAAAAAATAATAATTCTGAAGTCGCTCGATTCTCTGAGACACACGATATTTCTGATTTTGTTATGTTTCAACAATCTTACTCTGCCTCTATTAACGAATTAACTCCTCTTAGCTCACGCTATCTGAGAATGTTTCCTAATACTAAAATTTATGGATTCCATAACAAAGCACCTACTGATGAGGAAAAATCAGATAGCTCTTTAATCTATGATCATATTTACAATGTAAGTGCATCTTTAAAACAGCTAAACCCAAGCTCTCAAAAAAAAGATACTATTATACAAGGTTTAAACCAATTGCTTAGAAGCACTGATTATTGTGATATATCATCAATAGAAGCTTGGGAAAAGAAATCATATAGTAAAAACGCCAAGGCTATTGATAACCATGACTATACAGATGTTTACAACTACGGATGCCAGCTGATTCAAAACAAACAAATTTTAGAAAATCCTCAATCTTCAAAAGAGGACAAAGACAAAGCTAGAAAACAAATTATAGCTACACTACAAGAAATCAATGAAAAAGATGAAGAAGTTGATAGCAATAAGCTTAAATACTCTCACCTACTTTTTAATAACATCTATGAAACATGGGCTTTTTCTAGCAAAAAAGATAAAAAATTACATCAGCAGTTGAATAAAATTTTTAAAGAAGACACTTTCTCTAAAGTCATTGAAGAAAGAATCAAATCTCCTGTTGTAGGCTCCATAGAAAAAGTAGATTTTATAAATTTTTATAAAGAGATACCTTCTTCCACTCCATCTAAAGAAAAAGCTAAAAAAGTTTTTATAGATAAACATCTAGGAGAAGTTTTTGAAGATTTAAAAAATAATTTCAGCAAGTTACAAGATATATATATAACAAAAAAAGAATTAAAAAAGGAAACAGAAAAAGAAAAAGAAGAAAGGGAAAAGGAATATACAAATCAAAAAAGAATGATATCTCTTATAACGATAGATCAACTCTCTCAATACAATTTATTAACAGAAAAACCATTATTAACAAAAGAGCTGTTGGAAAATAAAACTCTTTTTCCAAGTGATATAGGCCAAATAGAAACAATAGATCATAAAACCTCTTCAGAAATCTTCAGTTTACAAATGAGATACAAACTAAAACATCATTTTTCTAATCCAACAGAAATATCAAACCAAGTTATAGAAGATTTAAAAAATACTAAAATACCAATTTTAAAAAAACAGATCTCATTTCAATTGGCTGTTAGAGAGTTGATTAAATCCAATGCTTCTGAAAATACAAACCATTTAATCGATTTATCAAAAGCTGTTAAAGGGTTGACACCTCTGAAAGACAGCATGCACAATACAATCCGAGACACATTAGCCAATCAATATTCTGATGCCCCTGAAAAACAATCTGAAATTCTCATCAGCTATATCAAACAACCCAATGTACATCTTAAGTTGCATGCTTTAAGTGCTGCTAGAGGGTTACCTCAAATAGAAAATATTGTTTTTAAAAACATCCTATATGAAGACATACCTTCATTGAGAAATAGCACCGAATGCTTTCAATATCTATATAGAAAAGCCCACGCTTTACCTCAAGCTATACCTCAAAAAAGACAGAAAAAATGCGAAGCAACCGACTAATAAACGAACAGGAGCATAAGATTCATAGAGCCCAATAACAATGATTAAACCTTGGACAAAAAAAGTTTTTATTTATACAGATGGAGCCTGTAGAGGCAATCCTGGCCATTGTGCTTTAGGGATTTATGTCCTTAATTCCAACAAAGAAATCCTTTATGAAGAAGGCCAATATTTAGAACCTGACAACACCAATAACTTTGCGGAATACAAAGCCGTTATCTATGCTCTTGAATTATCTATTAAAAATAAAGTGGAAGACATGCATCTTTTTTCTGATAGTGAATTACTTATAAGACAACTCAATAAAGAATATAAAGTTAAATCACCTAATATAAAACCTCTTTTTGAAACCTGTAAAAAACTCCTCACTCAAATTCCTAAATACACTTTTGAACATATACGAAGAGAGAAAAACTCCAAAGCAGATGCTTTAGCCAATGAGGCTCTTGATAAAAACACCTATTAAAAGATTGAATTTTAATTCTTTTTATATTACATTCAAAATTGGAAAAACAAGTGATCGCTTTACTTTTTAGTAAAGAGGAAAGTCCGGACTCCTTTGGCAATATAAAGGGTAACACCCTTCCACCGAAAGGTGAGGAAAAGTGGAACAGAAAGAATACCCAGCAAACCAAAAGGTTTGGCTGGGGTGAAATCAGCTAAACTCTATAGGGAGCGAGATCAAATAAGAAAGACATACTGCTGCCAACAGTTTTATCTTTCGGGTGGATCGCAAGAGGGTTTTGGTAACAAAACTCCAAGATGGATGATTACTTCTCTTTTTTCTCACCATCGGAAAAAGAAAGACAGAATCCGGCTTATCGTTTTTCCTGTAAAAGATGGTTTTTTTAAAGGTTAAGCTCTAGGGCTTAACCTTTTTAATTTTCAGGAAAAGCTTTAATGATCATAGGTTCAGAAAAATCTAAGAAACTATTTGTAACTTTAAAGTTATTGAGTATCCAATGATTCTCATCTTCAACAGACTGACTTAAAAGAGCTTCTCCATCTGCAAGAAGGTGACCTCCAGCCTCTTGTTCTGTAACCAAAGAGTAAGTGAAAAAGATTTTTATATCTGTTGGAGAAGTCGTCTTTTTTGTCCAAACCTTATGAAAAGTAATACTTGTAATATGAGGATTTCTTTTTTCTACATAGTTAGAAATAACCATTTGAAATTTTTCTTGAAGTGATCCATGAAGTTCTTCCTTTGAATTTTCTTGAGTCTTTTGTAAATAAATCCAACTCAATAGAAGTAAAAAAACAAGAGCCACCAAAGGGAAGTGATTTTTTTTATTTTTTAACCACTTGATCATAACTTATTTTATCACACAGAAATGACTTTTTGTGAAATAGTTCCAAAAATATTTTGATTTTCAGTATCTAACATTTTAATAGTGACTTGATCTCCTGGTTTCATATAAGGCTGTTTTGGCACTCCTGTCTCAATTTGTTCTAGGGTTCTTTTTTCTACTAAGCAACTACTACCCCTAGAAAGATCTTCATTAGAAACAGTCCCACTTCCAATAATAGTTCCTGCTGTCAATCGCCTTGTCCGAGCACAATGAGCAATGATTTGTCCAAAATGAAAATGCATTTCTCCCGCAAAAGCTTTACCAAAAGATTGACCATTAAAATCTACTAATAAAGGTAAATGGACTCTTCCTTCTTTCCAAGCTTGACCTAGCTCATCACAAGTGACAGCAAAAGGAGCAAAACTAGAAGAAGGTTTACTTTGAACAAAACCAAAACCTCTTTTGAGCTCTTCAGGTGCTAAACCTCTAAGAGAAATATCATTGATTAAAACAAATAAAATAATATGGTCTAAAGCTTGTTCTGGTGTGACTCCCATAGGAGTATCATCTACAACAACTCCAACTTCTCCTTCAAAATCCGTCCCATAAGATTCATTCAACTGAGGAATATCCTCCCTAGGAGCTAAAAAACTATCCCCTGTTCCTTGATAAACAAGAGGGATGGTTGTTAAAGTTTCTGGGACAGGAGCTTTCCTAGATTTTCGCACCAAACGAATGTGTTGAATAAAAACAGACCCATCAATCCATTGAAAAGTTCTCGGTAAGGGAGATAAAAAATGATTTTCATCAACATTTTCAGATTTAACTTTTCCTGCATTCAATTGTTGATACAAACTTTCCAAATCGTTTTTGACCTGTGACCAATTCTCAATGGCTAAACGCAAATGATCTGCAATCGCCTTAGCAGAAACCATTTTTTTATTGTCTTTTGAAATCACAACAAGGCGACCATCTCGTGAATCAGATTTTAAACTTCCTAGCTTCATTTTTCTCTCCTTTTCTCTATTAAAAATGTTGACCAATGATCTTTTTATAACTACTTCTTAAATAATGAAAGTCAAATTGTATAGTTATTTCCGATCCTCTTGTTCTTATCGTGTCCGCATTGCCCTTTATTTAAAAAACATCCCTTTCACTTACAAAGCCATTCACTTAGTCCAATCTGGAGGAGAACAATACAAAGAAGAGTTTAAAAAAATAAATCCTTTTTCTCAAGTTCCTTGTCTAGAACATAATCATAAAGTCTTATCTCAATCCCTTCCTATAATCCTTTATTTAGAAGAGATTTGGCCTAAACCTGCTTTATTACCTCAAAAAACCTTTTTGCGAGCTGAAGTCCTCTCTGTTTGTGAGATTATCAATAGTTTTATTCAACCCCTTCAAAATTTTTCTGTCCTCAATCATCTAGAAGAAAATTTAAAAGTGGATAAAAAAGAATGGGCGACAAAATGGATAAAAAAAGGATTCACTTCTCTAGAAAATCTTTTAAAACCCAAAGCCAAAACATTTGCCTTTGGTGAAACTCTAACCTGTGCCGATGTTTTTTTAATCCCTCAAATCTACAATGCTAAAAGATTTAAAATAGATATGAGTCTTTTTCCAGTGTTAAGTCAAATTGAAAAAAACTGCCTAGCACTCCCTGCTTTTCAAAAAGCACTCCCAGAAAATCAACCGGATGCCCTAAACTAAGATATTGTAAAATTCTCACTCAAGTTTTTTACATTCTTTAAAAAAGCGATTCCTAAGCAAGTTGATAAAATGAGTAGGAAACTTTAACTTTTCTAAATTCTATATATAAAATCAATCCCCGCTAATATAAAATCTTGTAAAAATCAAAAGCTTTGTTATAATTCCTCGTGATGAAAGCCACTCCAAAAATTCCTTTAAACGGAATAGACTTTATTGAGTACGCTAGTCCTGAACCAAAAAAATTAAAAAATTTATTCCAGCAATTTGATTTTATACAAACAGCTTCTCATAAAACAAAAGATGTCCAACTGTTTCAGTTGGGAGATTGCAACTTTGTTATCAACAAACAAAAAGATAGTTTTGCTTCCGATTTTATGAAAGAACGAAAAGGACCTTGTGTTTGTTCTATAGGTTTTAGAGTGAATATTCCAGCACAAGAAGTTTTAGACATTGCTATTAGCTTAGGAGCAAAACCTGTTGAAAAAGATACAACAAGCCATAGTTTTCCAGCTCTATATGGTGTAGGAAATTCTTTGATTTATTTTGTGGAAGACTATCAAAAAGAAAACAATCACTGGAACAAAAAATTTTCTTTTACTAATGAATCTCCAGAAAATCCTAGATTATTATCAGTGGATCATCTGACAAATAATGTACCTTCTGGAAAAATGAATCACTGGAGTGAGTTTTATTCTACCATTTTTGGATTTACAGAAAGAAGATATTTTGACATTAAAGGTTTAAAAACAGGATTGGTTTCAAAAGTTATGCAATCCCCTTGCAACACTATAAATATTCCCATCAATGAACCATCCAATGATAAAGCTGGCAAAAAATCTCAAATTCAAGAATATTTAGATGAATACAACGGACCAGGCATTCAACACATTGCTCTTTTAACTAAAAAAATGGTCCACACTATTGATCATTTAAAAAAACAAGGTCTGAAATTTTTAGACATTCCTTCAACCTATTATGAAGTTTTAAAAGATCGGCTCCCTTCCATAAAAGAAGATATAAAAGATTTAGAATCCAACCAAATTCTTGCTGATGGAGACGACAAAGTTTATCTCCTTCAAATTTTCACAAAAAATGTTATTGGTCCTATTTTTTTTGAAGTGATAGAAAGACATGGCCATGAAGGTTTTGGTGAAGGAAATTTTCAAGCTCTTTTTGACGCTATAGAAAGAGATCAAATCAAGAGAGGTTATCTGAAATGAAAAAAAGACAGCCTCACAAAAACATCCCAAAAGGTTTCTTTGAAGAGGAACAAGGACAAGATGGATTTTATGGACCTGTCTCTCATCTGATACGGAAAAATCCAAGTACAAGATGGAGTCATATTGACGGTTCTTTAAAACCTAGAATGTTTGACTTGGTTTCAAAAAACAATCTACAAACATGGAAACCACTTCTCTATAATGACAATTTAAAAATTAATTTTTTAAATTGCAAGGGACACTCCTCAGAACTCTTTAAAAATGCAAATGGAGATCTTTTGTACTTTTGTCACAAAGGAGAAGGTGTTGTTCTTACAGAGTATGGATTACTAAACTATCACTCTGGACAATACATTGTTATTCCTAAATCTTTTAGCCATGTTTTTATACCTTCTCAAAATTCAAGTTTCTTTGTTGTAGAAAGTTTGAAAAGTCATTTTCAATCTCCAGACAGAGGACTTCTCGGACGACATGGCCTCTATGATTCGGATTCTTTGATTCGTCCTGATTTAAAATCTCTCAACAACTATTTGAAAAACAACAAATTAGAGTTTAAAAAAATGATTGTTCATCATCAAGATCAAAAAACCATATTCACTTATAAAGAGTGCTTATTTGATGTTGTAGAATGGAAAGGAGATTTATTTCCTTACACCCTAGATATGAATGACATTATGCCTGTTATGAGTCATCGCGTTCATCTTCCACCAAGCATCCACTCTACTTTTGTAACAAAAGAGTTTATTGTTTGTAGTTTTCTTCCAAGGCCTTTAGAGCAAGATAAAGATGCTTTAAAAGTTCCTTTTTATCATCAAAATACAGACTATGATGAAGTGCTTTTTTATCATGACGGAGATTTTTTTAGCCGAGATCATCTTCATGCTGGTATGATGAGTTTTCATCCTCCAGGATTTCCTCATGGACCTCATCCAAAAGCAATTGAAAAAATAAAAGATAAAACTTGGACAAATGAATGTGCTGTCATGATAGACTCAAAACAATCTTTAAAACAACATTCCCAACTTAAAGAACTTGAAATTGAAAATTATTGGCAATCTTGGTCTTAAATTTTTTTGTCTATATCTTTAAAAAAAGGTTGCCTGTTTTAATCCAGGTTCTTGTTCTAAAGTCAGTTTCTAAAACTCATTTTACTAATTCTCTACCTAACCTGAAAATCCAATTTGAGCCAAAATATTCAAAGGGATTCTTAAGAGATATATAAAATAAGAAAGTCTTTTACAGGGATAATGATCTCGGTCAAAAGCAAAAGCTCGTTCGTTTTTTTTCAAACGATAGGGAATGAGTTTCAATAAATTAGGATTATAAACTTTTTTATATCTTTTAGGATTAATAAAAGAGTAGGGATTGTGTTTAGCCTCTTCTTTTCTTTTTTTGTGAATGACCACATCATCTATGAAAACATGAGACCGGATAAAGATGATCTTCTTAGAAAATTCTATTCTTTCAATAGTGTAGCTATGGTTTGGATTCTCTGGATGATTTTTCCAAATAAAATACACAAAATGATCTTTTCTCCCCATAAGCTGTGGTTTACGAGAATGAACAAGACCTCCAAGATAAAGAATTTTATCTTTCTCTTGCTTATAAGAAATAAGCATATCTGCACCATTATTCACAGAACAAGAAAGATAAGTCGTTTCTCCGTAGGCTAAAGAAGCAACCATTGTAAAAAGAAAAATTAGAAATGGAATAAAAGCCTGCCTGTTAATAGTAAAATTATAACCTATTACTTAACATTTTTTTATTTTTTGACTTAAAAACCCTTAAAAAATTGAAAAAACATCTATAAATCAGGAAAACTATAATATTTTCATTTGATATTGTGAAGAAAAACATTTATACATATAAAAACTTATTTACAGGAGATACCATGTATAAATACATTCTTTTATTATTTTTTATTTTAAGTCCTTTTTCTTGGGGCGTACATTCAACTAAAGATGTTTCAGATTCTTCAGATTCTTATGTTGCACTCTATCCAACCGAAGAGGATTTAAAAGACTCTCCCATTATTAAGATTAAACAAGGTAAGCCTTTGCTTCCTGACTCGTATAAGAATCTCATAGAAGATCTTGTGCAAGCAAGGAGTAGAAGCCCCGATGGGATTATCAAGATCAATCGAACACCTTTAGAGATTACCAGATTCTGGCAACATATTACTATACACAAACAAAAAAGAATCATCACACTTTTAGCTCCTTATTTTTTCAACGGAAAACATGTGAAAGCTGTTGAATGGGAATTTTTTGAAGAGTATTATTTTCCTTCCAGCTCACAATATCATCCAATTAACACCAGACAAATTGAAGTCACTGCTTGGCAGCCTTTTGCAGTTGGAATGAAGTTAAGTTTTGAAGACAATTCTTTTGAAGCACATCTGCTTTGGATTGAACTTGATCCGAGGTAAAATGAAATACATTCTTTTATTATTTTTTATTTTAAGTCCTTTTTCTAGCTTGAGTTTAGAATCTCCC
This sequence comes from Bdellovibrionales bacterium, assembly GCA_963692945.1. Lineage (GTDB taxonomy): Bacteria > Bdellovibrionota > Bdellovibrionia > Bdellovibrionales > UBA1609 > JACOND01. The sequence continues at coordinate 412,495 of OY843585.1, read as the reverse complement.
ATAGAAGAAGTTGTAACTGTTATACAAAAAGTACCTCCATTTCATGATTTAAGTCATAAAATTAGACCTCCTCCTATTGTTACTTATAAAGGAAATGAAGTGGAAATCACAAAAAAGTCACTTCGTAGTTCATATCTTCCTGAATGGATAAAAAAACACCTCCTTTATCCTCAAGTCTTGGTCACACTTTCTGTCTCTGATTCTATCAATGAAAAACAAGTCAAAAAAGTGGAATGGAGTTTTTTTAAGGGTCACTATCTTCCTCTTCATCAGAAATTTCCGATTGAAATAAAAAAACTCAATGTTCTCGCTTGGAGATCTTTCCCTATCCAAGTAAAAATATCTTTCAAAGATAATTCCAATTCTATAAATAAGTTTTGGGTTAGAATTGAAGATTAAGAAATACAAAAACATCCATCATTGCTTTGAATTTTCCCTATTCAAATGCAAATAAACTTAGAAGGTAGCTCCTATTTTATTCAACCCTTTTTTTAAGATATTTTAAAAAAAAGACAAAAATATAAGCACTGACTTAACAAAATATTCAAAAAACATCTCGTTTTTCTGATTCTCATTTAAAATGATGCATCTTGATTATTATCTTATTTAAACTCTATCTAAAACCGAATAGAATTCCAATTAGATGCACTTTCATCTTAAAAGAAGGTTTTTTGAAATTATCTAGTATTAGCATTTTACTCTATTTCTTATTTTCCTTTCACTCTTATGTCTTTGCTGAACTGTTGGTCATCCAAAGTTCTGATCAACACTCTGAATACAGACAAATGATGAGTTTTGTAGCTTCTGTTGAAGTTTTATCTCGGGAGTTTAAAAGCTCCTACCCTAATGGTAAAGTGCTGATTTTAATTAACGGGGACTATTCTTCAAAAAGCATTTGGACTGAGGGAGACAAAGGTCAGCTGGGTTATGAGGTTCTAAGTCAATTGGCTCAAAAATATGAAGTGGTTTTTGTATTTGGAAATCACGAAGCTTTTGACTGGAAGGATACAAATTTATTTATAAATCAAATGAGTTTGTTGAAAGAGGCAGGAGTACACCTTTTAGCCGCCAATGCCAATTTTGTTCACAAATTTAAAAATCTTTTTGCAAAATTTGTAGATATTCCTCTGGGGGAGAAATCGGTTCGTTTTGCTGGATTCACTTTATCCAATTTTCCTCAAAAAAGTGGATGGAATAAATATTTAAAACCAAAAGTTTTTACAAGTTTTTATCCCATTGAAGAAAGACTTTACAGTGTAATCAAAGAGACTCATAAAAATTCTTTGATCTCTTCTCTGGTGTTAGCTTTTCACGAAGGATCTTCAGCTGTAAGTAATCATTTTAAAAAATTAGATCGTAAATTGAGATGTTGTTCTGAGGACATGACTCATAAAATTTCTGCCATCTTTTTAGGACATCATCATGCTGTAAAAAATATAGAATTCAGAAATTCACGGATGATTAGCTCTGGAGATTTTTTTAATTTCACTTCTGTCCTTTTAGATGATGAAGGTCAAATTATAGATAGCACTTTTTATGATCAAGAAAAAAGAAGATATTTACTTAGTAAAATAGATGAGACAAGTTTAGAGTCTAAAATAATCACTGATAAAATTAAACCCGTTGTTCATGCTATTGAATATAAAAGATTTCAATCTAATAAATTCATTCCAAGACATTTGATGGATAACAGAAAAGCCTTTTTAAATCGGAGAACCATTTTAGGAACTCTATTAGCAGAGACATTAAGGCTATGGGCTTATAGAGAAATTCCCATGGAAAAGATTTATCAAACTAAAACCTATATAGCTGTTTTTTTAGATAGTAACCTTTATCAAAGAAATGATTTTATTAGGGAAAAAACATTGATTGATTCTAATTTAATAAGCACTTTTTACCCAAAGAATCAAAATGTACACACCTTGTATGTCACAGGGGAAGAACTTGAAAGCTTATATTTTTCTCTTGCCAATCTTTTAAAAAGACATAAAAAAATTTATTCCCCACAAATCAGTTCCAATTTAAAAGTTAAAGATAATGAACTTTTATATCTCATAAATAAAAACTGGAAACCAGTGAGACAAGTAAAATCTTTATTCTTACTTGTACTAGATCAAACATTGGCTCAAAATCTCTATCATGTTCCAAAATGGACATCCATTTTATCAAATAAAAAACAAACTGAAGGTAGAAATATCTTAAAAATCTTAAATAGCTATTTCCTAAGGACTATTGGAAATAAAAAATTAGTTAAAAGAGCAAGAACCTTAAAAAATTTAGAAACACAAAGTCTATCTCAAAAATCAAAAAACAGAAAAACTAATTATGGTGCACCTAATAGAGTTTTATGTAGACAAGTTTTCTAAAGCCTTAAAAAAACAATTGACAAAAAAAGGCCATTCTCCTATCTATAATAGATTAACTTCAAAAATAAGGAGAATTCATGAAACAATATCTTTTAATTTTATTAAGTTTATTTATTTTAGGTTGTGTTCAGTTAGAACCCATTGGTCCTGTTTCAAACGGAGATACAGCGCGTACTCTTGGAAAACGAAATCACAGTGTAAGAGCATCGTTAAATCCACTCCCTACCACCTTAAAACAAGGTCCAAACAACATAACCTACAATGCAATAGGACAATTAAGATATGATTATGGGGTTTTAAATAATGTAGATATAGGAATTCAAATGGAATCTCCAGAAAACATAGGACTTCAATTGAAATATGCTCCTGTTAATAATCAAAAAATGGGTTGGTCTTTTGGGGGTTCTTTAGGAACTGGATATATAAAAGGAGATCCTCCTACAGGGGAATCTCTATTTTTTTCATTAGCAAGAGGTTATCTCAGTGGAGCTCTTTTAGCGAGTCATAAAATGAAATTAAAAAATAAGAAAGTCTTTGAACCCTTTGGGGGAGTAAGACATACAGAAGTGTTTAGTTTTGAAGATATGGAAGATGGTATAGTTAAAAGTGTCTCCAGTATCCTTAAAGTGTTTGACATTTTTTTTGGTAGAAAAGCATCAAGATCATCTGATCTAGGTTGGCGACATGATAATGAATCAGTAGAAACAGTAGAAGAAGTAGGAGTAGAAAAAATAGGATTAAATGATGTATTACAAGTGAACAATGAATTACAGGTGAGTGATGAAAATGAAACAGTAGAAGAAACAGATTTATCTGGCCCCTACAGAAAAGGGTCTGGAGCAACTGTATTAAAATATTTTCAGGTTTTCGTTGGAGCTAAATACTGGTGGACAAAACATCTTGCTTCAACAGTTGAAGTCAGTCTTGTTCCATTTAGTCGAGCCAAAGCACAATGTAATGTTATTTCTGGAATTAACCGACCTATTTTTCCTAAAGCTGAAGAAAAAAATAAAGTAGTATGTCCTAAAAATCTTTTCTATAAAGGAAACTCTTTCAGCAGCAATCCGATGGTTTCCATCGGTTTTGAATACCAGCTGTAGTTTAATAGCTTATTATTTTATTATCGTTTGCCTAGAAAAAAAGAGGTTTTTTAGGGTGAGTACATATATAATTCCCTAAAAAAATTGATTTTATCTTAGTATGTGTTAATTATGTAACTCCTTTTAATAAAGGTTGTTATATGAAATTTTTTATTGTTTTTCTTTTGTTGAGTTTTTCTGTTCTATCTTTCGCTCAAAATATTTTACCTCAAAAGGCTCAACTCTCAGCTCTTGAAACTTATCTTTCAAAAGTAGAAAGAGCAATATGGAGTCTAAAAACTTCAAAGCTTTTTGGTGGAACAGGATTCTTTATAAGTCCAAATCATTTCATCACAAACTTTCATGTGATAGATTATTTATTAAAAGACTCTAAGGAACAAGAAATCCATCTCACTCAAAAAGATCATCTCTCTAAGATACATGTAAAAAAAATTCTTGCTGTCTTTGCATTACATGACCTTGCTCTTATTGAAACAAAAGAATCTTCCAACGACTATCTCAAGCTAAGAGAAGAACCTGTGGAAACCAATGAAAATCTTTTTATCTCTGGTTATCCCGATGGTCTTTTTAAAAGAGTAAGGAAAACAGGAGATGCTATTTATAAAGATAATTATTTATATTCTTACCCTATAAGTCATTATCCTTTAAGGGGGGCAAGTGGGAGTCCTGTTTTAGACAAGCAAGGGCAAGTTGTTGGAGTGCATTTTAAAAGCGAAAATTACATAGGGTCTATGACAAAAATAATTCGTCTCAAAGAAGTCATTACAAAAATGATAAAGCAAGATTGCAATAAAAGTTTCCTCCAATGCAAAAAAGAATTTTTAAATCAATTAGAAGATAGGGTTAAAGAAAATGATGTTCTGGCTACATACAATCTTGGACAGATACATTATGCAGGTGCAGTAGTAAATAAAAATCTAGAAGAAGCTTTTAAATATTTAAAAAAAGCAGCCGAACAAAATTATATTCCTGCTCAATATGATTTGGGAATAATGTATTATTTTGGTGAAGGAGTAACACAAAATTTTCAAGAATCTTTTAAATGGATTAAAAAAGCAACTGAGCAAAATTATGCTCCTGCTCAACATTGGTTGGGATGGATGTATTACAAAGGCAAAGGTGTCCAAAAAAATTTAGAAACCGCTTTTGAATACACTAAAAAAGCAGCCGAACAAAGTTATGTGATCGCCCAATCTGAATTGGCATTGATGTATTACAATGGCGAAGGTGTCCCAAAAAATTTAGAAGAATCTCTTAAATGGTTTGAAAAAGCGGCTCAGCAAAATTATCCTTTTGCTCAATACAGGTTGGCGTTGATGTATTACAATGGTGAAGGAGTTGTACAAAATTTTCAAACTGCTTTTTATTGGACAGAAAAATCCAAACAACAAAATCATAAAAAAGGGACAGAACTTTATAACCAAATCAAAGATCTATTTTCTTTAGATAGATCTGGTTGTAAATCTAATTTTTTATAAAATAAATTTTAATTTTTTCAAAAAGATTTCTTAAAATATTTTTTCAATTCTTAAGATATCTGTTTTTGATAATCGGGATAAATAGCTCTTAAGAAAGACTACTCTTTTAAATAAAAACACCCTGCATTAATGAGTAATAATATTGAAAAACCCTTGATTTTAAAGGCTTTCTTCTGAAAGTTCCTCTTTACATCTCTACTTTGATTTAGTATTAAATACATAGTTTTGTTGTTGATTTAATCAAAGGGGGTTCTCAATGAAATTTAAACTTTTTACTTATTTATTCGTTTTTGTTTTTTCCGTTGGATTTCCAACTCTTGGTTTTTCTAATGAATCTCAAAGTCAAAGTATAGAGAAGAATCAATCAACCGTAGATGAAATTAACCACCTTATGGAAAAAACTGTTTCTTTTGGGTGCGGGGGCATTTGGAGGATTTAATCTTGGTCTCGGAGCGGCATATCTTGGTCTCGAAACGGCGAATTCTGTTGCACCCTATCTTGGTATCGTACTGCCGCATGTGGAACCTTCTTTATTCTATACAATTGGAGCAACAGTAGGATTATCAGCTGGAGCTATAGGTTGTTACTTGGCATTCAAGGAATAAAAAACTAAACTAAAAAACCCTTGATTTTAAAGGCTTTCTTCTGAAAGTTCCTCTTTACATCTCTACTTTGATTTAGTATTCAATGTGTATTGAGTTATTTAATCAAAGGGGGTTCTCAATGAAATTTAAACTTTTTACTTATCTATTCGTTTTTGTTTTTGCCGTTGGATTTCCAACTCTTGGTTTTTCTGATGTATCTGAAAAAAAAGATACAGTTGAAAAAGAAGAAAAACTTTCCACAGCGAATAAACTTTTAGGGATAGGAGCTATAGGTGCAGGGGTAGGTTCGATGGGTTTTGCAACAGCAGGAGTAATAGCAATAGAATTAGGTTCGAGCATGCCTGTTGTGTTACCAGTAATACAGGCAACAATGGGAACCTTACTTGCTACACTTGGAATACAGATGTGTTATAATGTATTCAAGGGTCAAGGGATGAAAGCTAAAAAAGCTCTCCCGTTGTAGATTAGTAAATTATTTTATTTTTATTAAGTTTGTAAGTTCCTTTTTAGTTGGGTTTTTAAGCTCTCAAAAGGTTTCTCTTAAAATCATTTATCTTTCGCTCACTCATGCGAAAAACAGAAGTTTTTCTCTATGTTAAAACTTTTATTTTAACGAGATTTGAAGAGCGTCCCCACATGCGAAAAACAGAAGTTTTTCCTACCTCATTACATGCGAAAGAAAACCAGTAGGTTTTCTCTGCCTCACTCATGCGAAAACCAGTAGGTTTTCTCTCGTTCACACAATAAACCTATTAAGTAACTCTTATTCTAACGAGATTTGAAGAGTATCCCTCCTACGATGAAAACTCGTTAGAATAAGAGTAGGAAATATTTTTTTGAACGAGAGTTTTGTAAAAGAGTGTCCCTCTTACGATGAAAACTCAAAAAGTAAGAAGAGAAGAACTAGAGTTTTGAAAATGGTAGGGGCTGAAGGACTGACAAAAGGGTTTTATAAAAACCTAGAAAAAACTATAAAGGTTTTAATTTTCTTAAGATCAAGATGAAATTAGGACAAATGAGATTTAAAATACTGATTAACGATCTTAAAAGCTTCATGCATAGTGATTTTTTCGTCAATCGAATCCACCATACTATTAAAAGGTTTTTCCCATGATACATTTGGAAGTGGAAGCTTTATAGGAATTTTATGAGTATTCCTTTTAATAAAAGTTTCTTTTATACAATCCTTGGTCTTCTCTTTGGAAAACTTCTCAAATTTAAATATTAAAAATAAATCAACTAGATCTTTAACTCTGGAGTTAACCGCATCTCGTGGAAGAGTTAAAGCATGTATTTTTTCAGCGATATGATGCTCAATAGGAATAACTTTTATTGTAAAGTTTTTTAAACCTAGTTCTTCCAAATGACTTAATAATTGAAGAGTGTCCTGAGGTTCTATCCAAGCATCCCCAATACCAATATCTATTAAAAATTTACTGAATGTTTTACCATCAATCATTGCTTCAATATGAAACCTAATTCCACCATAAGGAGCACCATACAAAGATAAAATAGGTTTAGAAATTTTAAATTGAAAATAATCTTCAAGGTCTATTTGAGATTTTTCCAAAAGCAGTTCTCTAAGAGCAGATGATTTTTCCTCTTTTTTGAAATGAATCCATTCCATATCTTTCATAGCTAAATCAATATCTTTTGTTGCTCTGGATTTTTGCAATCTTAACTCTAAAGCGTGACCTCCTTTTAATACCCAAGAAACATTATCATCTAAAAATAGCCTTGCTAAAAATTGAACATAGGATGTTTGACGATAAAGTCTTTGAATATCCTGTCCTGTATTCTGACTGATCTCATTCAATTTGTTTTTTACAGCCCTACGGAAGTCTGCCGCAGTTTTATATTTATCTACAGGTTTCAAAGAGAAAACCTCGCTAGTTCAGAGTTTTTTTTGAGATCAGATTTTCTAATGAGACCTTTTTCCAATGCTTCTTTCACAGCCTGTTCCATAACACTCTCAGGAAGAGATTCTTCTTCATACATATCCAGCAATGTTCTTAAAGGTGTTGTAACAGGAAGTCCTTTAAACTGTTGAACATCTTTTTTTGACAAATCCTTTTTACATATTCGTAGCATCTTAAAAGGTTGGGATCGTTTTTGAAATTTTTTAGAAACTATCATTGTGACTTTACTGGGATTAACATCAGATAACTCATAAAAACTCAAGGCTGTTCTATGGGAAAAAACAGCTGTAGGTTCACTTTTGTTGTTGCAACTCCACAAAAGACATTTCCAGTAAAAAGTCATCTCATCAACTGGAATGTGAGCCAGTCGGTAAATTCCCCAGCCCTCTTTAATCCAGTTTTTTGTTTTGATATGATAATGATGATTGCTTCGTGCATATCCACAAGATTCAGCTTGTTTAGCTGTAAAAAGTCCACCTTGTTTAAAAGTGATTTGATGTAGTTTTTTATAAGCTTTCATTTCAAAATACCTTAGATTTTAATATAATTATACATTATTTTAAACATTTTTCTTTAAAATACCTTAATTTTTAAGGTATTTCTACAAAAAAAGTACTTTTTTATGAATTTCTGAATCTTGTTCTGAATTATATGACAGAAAAGTATGCTAAAGTTGTTGCGTTGTTAAATAGAGATACGGCAGAAAAAAACAGATTCTGCCATTTTTAAAAACTATAAAGATTTTAGAGAAACAATTTTTTACAATCTCACTTTAGAGAGATTTCTTCTGAAGTCTTCTGACATATTTTGGGCTGATTTTCAGGACACAAACTAAAAAAAGCCTTATTTTAAAGGCTTTCTTCTGAAAGTTCCGCTTTACATTTCTACTTTCATTTAGTATTCAATGTATATTGAGTTATTTAATCAAAGGGGGTTCTCAATGAAATTTAAACTTTTTACTTATTTATTCGCTTTTGTTTTTGCCGTTGGATTTCCAACTCTTGGTTTTTCTAATGCATCTGAAAGTCAAAGTATAGAGAAGAATCAATCAACCACAGATGCAATTAACCAACTTATGGACAAACCTGGGTTTCAGGTTGGTGTGGGGGTATTTGCAGCAACTGTTGGAGGATTTAATCTTGGTCTCGGAGCGTCGGTTATGGGTCTCGAAATGGCGAATTCTGCTTCACCCTATCTTGGAGCAATATTATTATCAATTGGAGTTGGAAATTGTTACATGGCATTCAAGAGCATAAAAGACTAAGCTAAAAAAATTTATTACCTCTAAATATTATCTCTAAAACGGAGGATTTTATGAAAAAACTATTGATATTACTATTTATTTTTTCTGGAATATTTCAAGCTTTTCCTAAATCACGCCAAACTATTCAAGAAAATACTATTCAAAATGATAGAAACAAAGATTTATTATTAGCTTCTTACACTGGTCAATTAGACACTGTTGAAAAATTAATTAATGAAGGAGCTGATGTGAATGCTAAACGAGATGAGACTGTCACAGCTTTTTATTTGGCTTATTGGAATGGTCATCGGAAAACAGCTCAGTTCTTAAAAGATAACCCTGCTCACCATTTAACAATATCCGAGCGATTCTTTCTTTGGATGGATGGAGTACTGGACTAAAATTTTTGCTTTTCTATCTATGAAGATAATAAAGTTACAAATCAAAGTGGTAGGGGCTGAAGGACTCGAAGAGATTTTAGTTAATAACCCTTTAAACAAAAAATTAGATTTTATAGAAATTGAAAAACCATTGTAATAAAACTTAAACTAGAAAGTAAAAGAGAGTATAAAGATTGTGCTATGACTGAATTACAAATTAGATCTCTTATTAAATCTTCAGAATCTGAATGGTTAGAGTTTAAAAAAGACAATATTGAACCTGATACTATAGGAGAAAACATATCAGCTATTTCAAATACAGTAACTTTATTAAATAAAGGTCAGGGTTATATAGTATGGGGTGTTGATAATAATAAACAATTTATTGGAACTAATTTCAAACCTAAAGAATATAAAGTTGGTAATGAAGAATTAGAAAATTGGCTTTTAAAATTACTTGGATCTCAGATAAATTTTTCTATTCACGAAGAAATTATTGATGCAAAAAGAATTGTGATTTTTAAAATTTCCCCAGCAAGAATACAACCTACAAGATTTAAAGAAACTGATTATATTCGTGTCGGTAGCTACACAAAAAAATTAAAAGATTATCCTGAAAAAGAAAGAAATCTTTGGAAAGTCTTTGAAACTAAAACTTTTGAAGAAGATATAGCTCTTGGAAATATAGAACCTTCTGAAGTTTTAAATCTTATTGACTATTCAAACTACTTTAGAAAAATTAACCAAACTATTCCAGAAAATCATGCTTCTATATTAGAACGTTTAGAAACTGAAAAAATCGTCACAAAAAATAGCTTTAGTAATTATAGTATAACAAATTTAGGTGCACTTTTGTTCAGCCATGACTTAGGTCATTTTCACTCTCTTAGGCATAAAGTGCCAAGAGTGATTGTTTATGCTGGCTCTGATAAAACTAAGGGAGTAAGGGAAAAACATTTTAAACGAGGGTATGCTATAGAATTTGAAAACATAGTTGAATATATTGATAGCCAAGTTCCCAAAAATGAAGAAATTAAAAGAGCTTTAAGACAAGAAGTATCAATGTTTCCTTTACCTGCTGTTCGAGAACTTGTGGCTAATGCTCTTATACATCAAGATTTTTATCTTCAAGGTTCTAACCCAATGATTGAAATATTCTCTAACAGAATTGATATTTCTAATGCTGGTACACCACTTATTGACACTCTTCGTTTTATAGATGAACCTTCTAAATCAAGAAATGAATTACTTGTAGATTTTATGAGGAGAATAAATATCTCTGAAAAACGTGGAAGTGGTATAGATAAAGTTATTACACAAACCGAACTTTATCAGTTACCTGCTCCAGATTTTCGTAAAACTCAATTTTCTACAATTACAACTCTTTTTGCAACAAAGCCGTTTTCTAAAATGAGTAAAGAAGAACGAGTAAGAGCTTGTTACCAACATGCGTGTTTGCAATGGGTTTCAGATAAAAAAATGACTAATACAACTTTAAGAAAAAGATTTGGAGTAGAAGAAAAAAAATATACAATGGTGTCTAAAGTAATCAGAGAATCTATAGAATATCAAATGATAAAAAAGAAAAATGACAATAGCTCTTATATTCCATTTTGGGCATAATTTATATGATTTTATATTTATATAGTAGCCCAGAAATTCATCAAAAATCTAATTATTTTAATAGATCAAAGTATGTAAGAAACCAATGTTATTTAAGCCTTTAAATTCAAATTAACTGTAAATATAGGCTATAGGCTTTTGAAAGTTAGGCTGGGTTTTAAGAAAAAATATTTAAAATATAAAAAAATGTCTTTTTGGGCATAATTTATGTAATTTCTCCACATTTTTATAGCTAGAAATTCATTAAAAACCTAGTTATTTCAATAGGTTAAGACATGTAACGGGATGTAACAGCAGTCACTACTATTTAGACGTGACAAAAGGGTTTTATAAAAACCTAGAAAAACGGAAAAAACTAAGTAAAATCAATAACTAACAACCATGTTTTTCCCCAGAATTTCCCGCAGTTTCACGCTCATTCCAGACAAATCACAGCGAGTGAAAAAATAGAACATAAAAGCTAAGTAACATAGGGGTTTCAAGAGGCAAGTGGTAGGGGCTGAAGGACTCGAACCTTCGATCCTCCGGTTATGAGCCGGATGCTTTAACCAACTAAGCTAAGCCCCCTTAAAACCATCACCATAACACTTTTAAAATACTTAAAACTTTTGTATCCCTGTCTTTATTAAAGAAATTTTTATTGTGATTCATGTATTTCTTTTTTATGCAATCAATTGTCTAAAAAGTTTTTTAGCTTTCCAGAGCGACTTGGATGGCGAAGTTTTCTCAAAGCCTTAGCTTCAATCTGACGAATTCGTTCACGAGTGACGTTAAAGTCTTGTCCAACTTCTTCTAAAGTATGATGACTTTCTTCACCAATACCAAACCTCATACGAAGAACTTTTTCTTCTCTAGGAGTCAAAGTCGCTAAAACTTTTCTTGTTTGATCCACCAAATTTAAATTGGCTATAGCAAAAGAAGGATTTATAACATTTTGATCTTCAATAAAGTCTCCCAAATGAGAATCATCTTCTTCTCCAACAGGAGTTTCTAAACTGATAGGTTCTTTAGCAATTTTAAGAACTTTTCTAACTTTATCTACTGGTATATCCATTTTTTCTGAAATCTCTTCAGGCGTTGGATCCCTTCCTAACTCTTGAAATAGATAACGAGAAGTTCTAACCAATTTATTGATCGTCTCAATCATATGAACAGGAATTCTTATTGTTCTGGCTTGATCGGCAATCGCCCGAGTGATGGCTTGACGAATCCACCAAGTTGCATAAGTTGAAAATTTATAACCTCTACGATACTCAAATTTATCAACAGCTTTCATTAAACCGATATTTCCTTCTTGAATAAGATCTAAAAATTGCAAGCCCCTGTTTGTGTATTTTTTAGCAATGGAAACCACCAACCTTAAGTTCGCTTGAACCAATTTTGACTTAGCCTTATCAGCCTCTCGCTCCCCTTTCCATATTTGAATGGAAACATCATACAACCAAGTTCTATTCATTTCTGTTTGCTCATCCATTTTTATCAATCTTGATCTAGCATCTTTTGCTAAGAGATAGAGTTTTTTATACTTAGAAAAAGAAAGCCCTGTTGTTTCTTTAATCCTATCCTCTTCTGCACGACTTTTAGTCAGTTTGCCGTAACTTTCTTCCATATCTGCAAAATCTTTAGAGATTGTTTTTTCTATGGCTGTTGTGATTCTTTTTTCCAATTCATAAATTCTATTTAAAGTGTTACGAATTTTCAAACTGATACGGTTGATAACTTTTCGGTTAAAATTAACTTTTTCCAATTTAACCATCAAATCATTATTAAATTTTTCAATTACAACAAAAGAGTTTCGGTAATCTTCTGAGTCTTTAGAAGATTTTTTAATAATTTGAAAGTTACCCTTCACTTTATCATAATACTTTTGAGCATGAACAACTGTCTCATTGATAATTTGAATGAATTCTTTTTCACTGTGCTTTTGCTCTTCTTCTTCCTCTAAACCACGAATGATGGCTTTCACTTTCAATCGGGACCGATCCAAATGCTCCTTAAATCTAATGACTTCTTTCACACCTAAAGGACACATCAAAATAGATTTCATTATTTTTTTCTCACCCTTCTCTATATTTTGAGATATAAAAACTTCCCCTTTACGATCTAAAAGAGAAACCCCTCCTATCTTTTTTAAATAAAGACGAACAGGGTCATGAGCTTTATTATCTAAAATAGGTTTTGTTTCAGAATCAGAGTTGTCCGATTCGGTAAGAAAAAATTCTTGATCATTCTTTGTTTTTCCTCCAATACTTTGTAAAACAATCTTAATACCTTTTTTAACAACATTATCCATAAGTTCATTAAGCACTTCAGGATGCACAATTTCTAAAGAGAAAGATTCATTGAGTTCTCTTGCAAATAAAATATCTTTTTTAAAAAAACCTTTCTCTTCAAGTTTTTTAAACTCATTTAACATTAAGCCCTTTTGCTCTTTTAGACTTAATTTTTTAATTCCTATTTGTTGTTGGTCATTCATAATTACACTCCAGTATTTTTACTTTAAAAAATAAAATCAGTTAGAAAAATCTTTCTGACGAAGTTTCTCTTTAGTGAGTTGAAAAACTTTTTCTAATTGTTTCATATCCTCTTGGTCATCCATTTTAATTTCTGAAATCACCTGATGAACTTTAGCAGATATTTGTCTCTTTTTAAGAAAAGATAAACTATCTTGAAAAACTTTCTCTTTATCTTCCTCTTTTGCCCCATTTAAGACGGGATAAGACTGTTTAAGAAGGAGGAAATTATCAGACAATTCATGCATAATATCAGGAAGAATTCTATCAAAATCTTTAGGTTTTTGTCTATATCTAGTCTCTATTTTTTCAAAAATAGCAATAATCTCTTTAGTTTTTAACACCTCCATGCCTGACTTTTTCAAAAATAAATCTAGAAAACTTTGAGAATCCAAACATAATACAAGCAAAAGACGTTCTGCCTCTAAGGCTTTAGAAAGTGAAAATCTTTCAATAGCAGTCTTTTTTTCTGAATTTTCTGAAGATCTTCGTTGATGGGAAAAAGTTTTTGATGAGTTTTTCAAAAACTTATCTAATACTCTTTCCATAGATTTCTTATCACTTCCAAATAAATCTAAAGTTCTCTGCTTGTAAATAACTTTTAAGGTTTCCTTCGCAGTCGATTCTAAAAAAGGGAGCATCTCCTCTAAAAGATAAATCAAAGACCTTCCTTGAGTTTTTAATTCCACTTGCTTTCTCTGTAAGATTTGAAAAAATAAATCTTTACTCTTTTTCAAAAGAGCTTCAAAAGATTCTCTTCCTGATTCCTTGATGAAACTATCCGGGTCTTGTTTATTAGGTAAGAGTATAGATTTGACCTCTAAAGATTGTAAAAGCAAAAGAGGGAGACTTCTTTCAGCTGCTTTTAGACCCGCATCGTCTCCATCAAAAACAACAATGACAGTATCAACATATCGTTTTAATAATTTGGCATGATCTTCTGTTAAAGCTGTTCCTAAAGTGGCCACAATATTTTGAAACCCTTCTTGCCATAAAGATAAAAAATCGGTGTAACCTTCTACTATAATAAGAAACCCTTTTTGCCTAAGGTATCTAGCCGATTCATTTAATCCATAAAAAGATGTTCCTTTATAAAAAACTTTAGACTCTTTTGAGTTAATGTATTTTGGAAGAGAATCATCTAAGGCTCTTGCTCCAAAACCTATCACCTGTTTACGCGTTGAAACGATAGGAAAAATCAAGCGATTACGAAAATTATCATAACCATTTCCACTTTGATCTTTGGCAAGCAACCCAAGATGAACAGCTTGATTTTGTTCCTTACCACTTAAAGACCTTAACAAGGTTTTACCTTTGGGTGCATAACCTATACGAAATTTTTTAATTGTTTCTTTACTGTAACCTCTTTTGTTTAAATACTTCCAAACTGGAGAATCCATAGAGCATTCAAAAAGTTTTTTTTGATAAAACTGACAAGCTTTTTCATTCAGATTAAATAACTCTCCAGTTACATCCTGTCCTTTTTTCTCGTAACTGGTAGGAATATCTATACGGGCTTGGCGAGCAAGGTAGTGGACTGATTCCACAAAATTCATTCCTCTTAATTCTTTAAGATAGGTGTAAATGTTACCTGATTTTTGACAACCAAAACAATGATAAACTTGTTTACTAGAAGAAACAAAAAAACTAGGAGTCTTTTCGGTGTGATCGGGAAAGGGGCAAAGACCTGTGTGACGATCACCTTGACCTTTTAAAGTTACATCTTCTCCAATGAGAGAAATAATATCTGATGCCAATCGGACTCTTTGAATAAAATCATCTGAAAAATAACTCATAAATTTTGAAGATGATCTCTCACAATTTGAGACAAAAGTTTAGCATCCGCTCCACCTTTTGCTTTTGCCATAGAGGCCTTCATTACGGAACCCATATCTTTCATGGATTCAGGCTTCAACTCGTTAATAACTTCTTGAACAATAGATTTAATCTTTTCTTCTGAGATTTGTTCAGGAAGATATTTTCTCACAACAGAAAGATTATACTCTTCTTCCTCTACCTGTTCTTGATGTCCTTCCGCTTTTTTATAACACTCTATAGATTCTTGAATCTGTTTCACTTGTTTTTTGATAACAGCCAGAACATCTTCATCCTTTAAAGGATTAGGACGTAACTCAATCTCTTTATTTTTAATAGCAGCCTGTAAAAATCGCAAAACTTTTAGTACTTTTTTCTCTTTATTTTTTACACTGCTCTTTATATCTTTTAAAATTTTTTCTTGGGCAGACATAAGAAGACCTTCTTTCTAAAGTAACACTAAACTCTGCGACTTACTTTTTTGTTGGATCGTTTTCTAGCCGCGATAGATTTTTTCTTTTTTACAATACTAGGTTTTTCATAATATTCTCGTTTTTTTATTTCTGATAAAATACCCAGTTTTTCACAAGTTTTCTTAAATCTACGAAGAGCATATTCTAAGCTATCACCTTCTCTTAATTTTATTTTTGGCATAAAAAATCACCTCCCTTCGTTGACTTCAGACCTACATATATAACAAAATCTTTCATTTTAGACAAGAAAGCTGAGATTTTATCTCTTTGCTAGAACAATTTAGGAAAAAACTATGAAAAACGATATTTTTTATATGGATCAAGCTTTAAATTTGGCTCAAAAAGCTTTTGAGGAAAAAGAGGTTCCCGTAGGTGCTCTCATCCTAAAAGAAGGACAAATTTTAGCAAAAGCTTTTAACAAAAAAGAAAGCCAGCAAAACCCACTCGGACATGCAGAAATAGAAGCTATTCAACAGGCTTCTAAACAGATTTCCAGTTGGCGTTTAAAGGATTGCTCTCTTTATGTCACTTTAGAGCCCTGTTTGATGTGTATAGGAGCTATTTTAGAAGCACGAATCTCTCATTTAATTTACGGCTGTAAAGACACTAAAAAGGGCTTTGATTCTTTTTACCAACTCACAAAAAACCCTGCTTGGAATCACAAATTAAAAATAACAAGTGGAATACAAAGCGAACAATGCTCTGAAATTTTAATAGATTTCTTCAAAAAACTACGAAAGAAATAATTTTTAAAAAACTTGATACCAACAAAAGTTAAAATAGAAAGCCCTTTTAAAAACAAATGCTAAAAACGAACACTAAAAAACTATAAACGAGGGAGTTTTTAATTCCCTCTTATAAAAATCAGGTCAATGTTTTTTAGCAGGTGTTTTCGTAGATTGAGCGGCTTCCTTCTTAGAAGGCACCGCACTCTGCCGTTTCTTATCTGCCAAAAGTTTAATGACCTTATTTCTTAAATCTTTATTTTCTTTAATAGCAAGCCTAGCCACTTCACGACCTTGACCTATTTTCTCATTTTCAAAACTAAACCAAGCCCCTGACTTCTCAATGACTCCTGCTTGAAGAGCTAAATCTAAAAGTTCACCTGAGCGACTTATGCCTTCATTGTAAAGAAGATCAAACTCTGCTCTTTTAAAAGGAGGAGCCATTTTATTTTTTACAACTTTAACCAAAGTTCTATTACCAATGATTTCATCTCCTTTTTTCAAGCTAGCAATTCGGCGAACATCCAAACGAATAGAGGAATAAAACTTCAAAGCATTACCCCCTGTTGTCGTTTCAGGATTTCCAAAAACCAACCCTATTTTCATACGAATTTGGTTAATAAAAATAACCAAAGTGTTTGTATTAGATATTGTGTAAGTTAATTTTCTAAGAGCTTGAGACATTAAACGAGCTTGCAAACCCATATGGGAATCTCCCATGTCTCCCTCTATTTCTGCTTTAGGCGTTAACGCCGCAACCGAATCAACAACAAGAACATCTACAGCCCCTGAACGAACAAGAGTTTCTGTAATTTCTAAAGCTTGCTCCCCTGTATCAGGTTGAGAGATCAGCATATCAGAAACTTTCACTCCAAGTTTTGCAGCATAACCTACATCTAAAGCATGTTCAGCATCTACAAAAGCAACCGTCCCACCAGCCTTTTGAGCTTGAGCCGCTGTACTTAAAGCCAAAGTTGTTTTACCTGAACTTTCTGGTCCATAAATTTCAACAACTCGCCCACGAGGTAACCCTTGAATCCCTAAAGCTTCATCTAAACTTAAAGACCCTGTACTAAAAACAGGAACTTTATCGTAAGGAGACTTTCCCTCTCCTAGTTTCATAATAGATCCTTTACCAAACTGCTTTTCTATAGAAGAGATAGCTAGATCTAAAGCTTTATTTTTTTCTTTATTTTCTACTGTGGACATTTTGCCTCCTTATGACTTTTATCTTTGTCTTGTTATTTCACCTCAGAAACTAAAAAATCTAAAGCAAAAAGTGCAGATTGATGCCTAATTTCCTCACGATTTTTTCCTTCTAGATGTTTTATACAACTTTTAGTTGCAAACGAAGAACTCACTGCAAAAGCTGTTTGACCAACTGGTTCTCCAAAATGACCGACATACGGACCTGCTATGCCGGTTACTGACAAACTCCAGTTTGTTTTTAAAAGGCTTTTAACGCCTTGAGCCATATTTCTAGCACTTTCTTCATTGATAACTCCCTCTTTTTTTATAAATTCTGAATTGAGACCCAAAAGATCTCTCTTAACATCCACACTATAAGAGACGACAGAACCTTTAAAATAGGTTGAAGCCCCTGGAAGATGACTTAACCAATAGGATATCAACCCCCCCGTGCAGCTTTCAGCAACCGATAGAGTTTCTTCTTTTTTTTGAAAAATTCCTTGTAAAGTTTCCAAAAGTTCAAGAGGTAGAGAAGACATAATTACTTTGAACTCATTTTGCTGTATTTTTAGATAAGAAACAAGACCTCATTTAGACCTTTTTGTGTCTCTTAAAAGGGATTTATCAGCCCTATTTTAAGATTTTTAAAATTCATATCTTATTTAATCTGAGCCTGATTTTTTCCGATAAATAAAATATGGCACTTGACCTTAAAAAATGTCTTCAGGTTATGGTTGAAAAAAACGCTAGCGACCTTCATTTAAAAGTAGGAGCTCCTCCTATCGTTCGTAAAAACAATTCCCTTGTTCTTTTATTTAAAGATTACCCTTGTTTGACTCAACAAGATATTAAAGTCGCTATCAGTAAAATTTTAACACCTTTCAACCAATCTACACTTACAGAAGATAAACAATTGGATTTCAGTTATGGAATCCCTGAGTTAGGTCGTTTCCGGTTTAATGTTTTTTATCAAAGAGGCACTTTGAGATTGGTGGCTCGTAATATTCCATTCAAAATACCTACTTTTCAAGATTTATCTCTTCCTGATGCTTATAAAAGTTTGGTGGAAAAACATCAAGATGGTTTGATTCTTATAACAGGTTCTACAGGAAATGGAAAATCCTCCTCTGTTGTATCTATGTTAAACCACATCAATAAAACTCAAAGCCGGCATATCCTCACTATTGAAGATCCGATTGAATTTTTAATTCAAGATCGTAAAAGTCTTATCACTCAAAGAGAGTTAGGAACAGATTATATAGATTATGAAATGGCTTTAAAATCCTGTCTTCGTCAAGACCCTGATATTATTTTTTTTGGTGAGTTAAGAGATAAAATATCTACAGAAACAGCTCTTAATGCCGCTAACACAGGACATTTAGTTATCTCTACTCTCCATACAAATAATGTTGCAGAAACTGTAAATAGAGTTTTAGGTATGTTTGAAAAGGGAAAAGAAACACAGATACGAATGGAGTTTGCATCTTCTCTACGAGCTGTCATTTGTCAAAAACTACTTCTTAAAAAAGATGGTAACGGTTTTATTCCTGCTGTTGAAATTCTCTACAACAACCCACGAGTCAGGTCTATTTTAGAAGACGAAACAAAGAGCACCTCTGTACTTTATGAAATTATAGAAACAAGTAAAAAAGCTTGGGGAATGCAATCTTTTAACCAACATTTAATAGAATTGACAAATGAAGATTTGATAACTCAAGAAACGGCTTTGAAAGCCAGTTATTCTCCTGAAAAATTAAAACTGTATTTTGAAGGGCTTGAACACAACAACGATAACAACAGTGGCACCCTTAAGTTAGGAACCCCCAACATAAAAGAAAACCTTCCTGCTATGGAAGAGGCTTTTCAAAAATTAAAAATAAAAAAGACTTTTTAACTTTTTAACAATAGAATCTCTTTTCTAATGGAAGATCAAAATTCAGAATTTAAAAAAGCTCTAAGAAACACCTCTTCTATTTTAAGCAAACGACTTCACTCCTTAAAAGAGTTGAAACAAAAGCTTTCTTTAAAATACTCCACAAAGACTGTGGCTCAAGTTTTAAAAGTCGCTCAGGAAAAAAAATGGCTAGAGTCTGAAGAGATCTTATCTAAACAAATCACAACCACTCTTCATAAAAAAAATAAAAGCTGGCACTACATCAAAAATCATTTAGAAAAAAAAGGCTTACCTCTACCAGAATACAACAAAGAAAAAGAAATAGAGAAAAGTCGTCAATGGCTTTTAAAAAAATTCCTAAAGATAGAATTTGACAATTTAGAAGACCTTCAAAAGGCTAGACAGTTTCTCCTCTATAGAGGTTTTGAAAAAGAGATCATTAGAGAAGTTCTACCAAAAGGAATGCTCTAAAGTTTGACTTAAAAAATTCCTAATTCGCAAAATAAAAAAAAGCATTCCTCGTTTTTCTATACACTAGGAAGAAACCACTGATGATTCGTTATAAATTTGTAAAGTGTTCCATCCTTGTTTCTAGAGTTTTTACAAATTCTTTATAAAATTTACGCCCTAAACTTTGAACACCTTTGAAAATCAAAAAAACTTTAAATCTATCTTTGAATCCCACATTTTTTTAAGGTATATTTATTTTTATTGTGACTAGCTTTCAAATTCGGGAAAAATTTCTTCGTTTTTTTCAAAATGAAAACCATAAATGGTTACCAAGTTCCTCTTTAATTCCACAAAATGATCCTACCCTTCTCTTCGTAAATGCAGGGATGAATCAATTTAAAAATATTTTTTTAGGTTTAGAATCTCCTAAAGATTTGAATGTAACAACCATTCAAAAATGTCTTAGAGCGGGAGGAAAGCATAACGATATAGAAAATGTGGGAGAAACCCCTTGGCATCATACTTTCTTTGAAATGATGGGAAACTTCTCCTTTGGAGATTATTTTAAAAAAAGAGCAATTGAACTGGCTTGGAGATTTTTAGTCACAGAGCTTCACTTTTCAGAAGACCATTTATGGGTCAGTGTTTTTGAAGAAGATGAGGAGACTTATGAACTTTGGAAAAATCATATCCACATCCCTGAATACAAAATTTTACGCTTAGGAAAAAAAAGTAATTTTTGGCAAATGGGAGATACGGGTCCTTGTGGTCCTTGCTCAGAGATTCACTATTACAATGGCAAAGAAAAAAAACCAAACCCTGAGGATCTTATTGAAATTTGGAACCTTGTTTTTATGGAATTTTATGACACCGAAACACAAGAAAGAAAACCACTGCCTAAACCCTGTGTGGATACAGGTATGGGTTTAGAAAGATTAACCTGTCTTGTCCAAAAAACAAAAAGCAATTATAACACCGATTCATTCAAGGAAATCATTCAATCTTTAGAAGAACACTCACCCTATCAATATAATTTTTTGGAGCATCAATTGAAAGAAGAACAAATGGCCTTCCGTGTGATAGCGGATCACAGTCGTGCTCTTTCTTTCCTCATAAGTGATGGAGTGATCCCAGGAAGCGACGGTTCCAATTATGTTCTAAGAAGAATCATGCGAAGAGCTCTTTATTACAATCAAAAATTAAATCCCAAAGTCAATCTTCTTGAAAAAGCCACGGAGAAAACGATAGAACTTATGTCATCCGTTTATCCTTATTTAAAGAAAGAAAGGTCTCTTATTCTCTCTTTGATTGATGAAGAAACTCATCGTTTTTCTAAAAGTTTAGAAATTGGTCGTAAAAAACTAAAAGAAAAAATCAAATCCTCACCTAACTCTTTTATAGATTTTAAAACAGCATGGGATCTCTATAGCACTTATGGTTTCCCTATTGATCTCACTCGTCTCATTGTAAAAGAAAACCATTGTCAAATCATAGACGAAAAAACTTTTGAAAAAGAAAAATCTCTTTTAGAAAAAAATCAAAAACCCTCTTTGGGTTTAGAAAAAAACCATTTAGAAAGTCTTATGAAAAACTTTAACCCAACCCTTACCCATCAAGAAACTTCGTTTACAGGTTATGAAAAAGACCAAGCAGAATCTTCTATTCTTTTTCTTTTTCAAGAGGAAGAATCTTTTTCAGAAGTTAAAAAAATAGAAAAAAATAAAATGGGATGGTTGGTAACTGAAAAAACCTGTTTTTACCCTGAAGGAGGAGGTCCTATTGGAGATAGAGGTCTCCTAAAAACAGATACAGGAGAAGCTGAAATTTTAGACACTCTTAAAAAAAATAAGATCATCTTTCACAAAATAAAAGTGCTTGAGGGAACTTTAAATCAAAACTCTTCTTGCAAACTCATTGTCAATTCTGAATTTCGCTCTCTCATTTCTACCAGTCATTCTGCCACTCATCTTTTACACAGTTCCTTAAGAAAACTGCTGGGCAACACTGTCCGACAAGCTGGCTCTCTTGTGGAACCCGGCTACTTAAGATTTGATTTCACTCAAGCTCAACCCTTAACAGAAAAACAATTAGAGATTCTTGAAAAGGATATTTGTGAGAAAATTCAAAATAAAGAGGAGGTTTCTTTTAAATTCCTCCCTTACAAACAAGCCCTTCAAGAAGGAGCTCTCTCCCTTAGAGGAGAAAACTATGATCATGAAGTTCGTGTGATTCAGATTGGAAAAAACACCTCTAAGGAACTCTGTGGTGGTATTCATGTTAAAAATCTTCAAGAGATCAAAGACTTTAAAATCATTATGGAAACAGGAGTTCAATCCGGTGTGAGAAGAATTTTAGCCTGCACAAGTTCCATCTCTGAAAAATGGGAAGAAGATCTTAAAAATCAAGTCGTAGAATTGGCTCAGGATTTAAATTTCTCTAAAGAAACTTTAAATCAAAAAGAGAATCCTTTCTTTCAATGGGAAAAAGAACAAAATCAAAAAATGGATCATTTAAAAAAACAAATTGTAAATTTACAATTTATAAACTTAAAACCTAACTCCTCTATCCTATCTGTTAAAAACTCTAAATCCCTTGCTTATCCAAAGGTTGAACATGCTAGAAGATCTATTCTTACAAAATTCAATTTAGAACTGAGAAAGTATTTAGGGATTTCTATTCCTAAAAAAATGGAATCTCATAATCCTTTTTTAGACTGGGCAGAAAAAAAACAAAACCAGCTAGAAACTTTACAGAAACAATTTGACAATGTTCAAAGTTTTTTTTCAAAAACAAAAGACCTATTGAAACAATCTAAGCCTTTTAAAAAAGGTGAAATTCAAGGGCATTTACTTATTGTAAATCTCCCTTTAAAAGATAGAAAACTCCTAGCCGAAATAGCCGACCAACTCAAAACAAAAATGTCTTCTGGAGTGATTGTTGCCATTGGAGAAGACCTAAAGTCTCATCCTATCATTGTCACTGTCACAAAAAATCTACAAAAAGACATCTCAGCAGGAGAGTTTTTAAAAAACGAATTAGCCCCCTTTTTAAAAGGAAAGGGAGGTGGTCAAAACCATTTTGCACAAGGCTCTTTCAGTGATAAATCTCAACTGTCAAAATTAGAGACTTTTTTATTACAAAGTTTAAAGAAGTCATGATGTTTTTGTATGGAGATCAACATCTCTCTTGGATGTGTTAAAATCTACTCTAAAGTCCCTATGAAAAAAGTCCAAAAACAGGTACAAAAAAAATTACTTCTTTGGTTTGAAAAACATCATAGAGATTTACCTTGGAGAAATACAAAAGACCCTTATCGCATTTGGATTTCAGAAGTCATGCTTCAACAAACAACTTCTAAAGCCGTTATCCCTTACTACACTAAGTTTTTAAAGAGATTTCCCACTATAAAATCATTATCCCAAGCTAAAAAGGCAGATGTTTTTCCTCTTTGGACTGGACTAGGTTATTATAGAAGAGCCGAAAATCTCATAAAAGCAGCTAAGAAGATTAAAAATCAGAAGCATTTTCCAAAAAATCATAAAGAACTTCTTTTATTACCAGGATTTGGCCCCTACACAGCCAGAGCTGTGAGCTCCTTAGCTTTTAAAGAGTCAGTTGGAGTCCTTGACGGAAATGTGATCAGAGTTTTATCTCGGTTTTATGGACAAGCTTTAAAATGGTGGGAAGCTTCTAGTAAAAATCAACTCCAAAATTTGGCAGACCTTTGGGTTCAACAAATGGACTCCTCTTTGATGAATCAAGCTTTAATGGAATTAGGTTCTTTAGTTTGTATTCCTAAAAATCCACTTTGCCTGATATGCCCTTTAATGAAGTATTGCAAAGCTTTTAAAAGTAAAATTCAAAATGAACTTCCTTTAAAAAAGACTAAAAAAGAAAAAGAACTTTGGTATTGGCAACCAGAGATTGTCTTTAAAAATTCTAAGTTGGCTTTTACAAAACATAAAAACATTCCTTTTTTAAAAGATAAAATTATGTTTCCAGGAACTATAAAAAAACTTAAGTCTAAACCAAAAAAATACCATTTTTGTCACAGTATTATGCATTACCAAATTTTTGTTAACATTAAATCTACTACGGTTAAAAAACTAAAAGAAAAACCGATTCAATGGTTCACACAAAAACAAGCCACAAAACTAAACCCTTCTTCCTTAATTCAAAAAATTTTAAAAACTTAAAACATCTCTAGAATGTTTCACTTTTAAAACAAACAAAAAAAGGGGTTAATTCCTTAACCCCTTTTATAAATTTATTTATTAAGAATCTATAAATTAGTTTTGTTGTTCAGACATAGATCGTTGTTCAGACATAAGTATAGACATTCTATCACCTTTCTTTGAAATAGAATATTCAACATCCCTTTCTTTAAAATATTCGCTAGCACTAACATGCTCGGATATTTCTGCGTCTTCTTCCATTGCAACATCATACATAAACCATAACACGCTGTGTATAATATGACTTTCAGTTGTATCATTTACATCTAGTTTCGCTAAAATCCTTGGAAACATTGCCGTCACTTGATCTAATTTACTAAGCCAACTCTGCTTATCAGTTCCTGGCTTCATTAGATTATTGAAAGTCTCTAGAGATTGAGCAAACTCTATAAGATCTACATCTACATCCAATTCAACTGACATTGATGTAACAGGTGAAGATGATTCAACCTCTTCGTATTTATTAGCAGATAAGAAACTAAGCATTTTCTCTAGAGAATTAGATTCTTTTTGAGAATTACCTACAATTATTAAGAAACTTAAAAGATTTTTACCACTTACATCCAACTCAATTTTCATGCTTGAATCATTTTCAACAAGTATTGGAGCTAATGTAGCTCTGAGATCAGGCGTCATTATATCATTAATTAAGCTCCCTTCAACACTGACTCTAATTCTCTTAAGTAAAGCACTAAAGTCTTCTGGTACAATGCTTGTAAGGTCTACTTCTACATTATCCTTTGTTTTAGATTCCTCAATAGCTCCAACTATAGGTGCAAATTTATTAAGAATTTCGGTATCTAAATCTACTGCAACATTTACAGCTACTGATCTAACTATTGAAGGAACTGGATTCCCGAAACCATCTGTTATTTTAACGGCTGTTGTACTCTCCGTTGGGGTTATAACAGTTCCCACAGCTTGCACTGAAGAGAAGATAAAAACACCAACAATAAGTATTTTTTTGAAAATTTTGCTCATTTAAGAACCTCCTTTTTTATTATTCTTAAGAACTTTATTATTCTTAAGAACTTTATTATTCTTAAGAACTTTATTATTCTTAAGAACTTTATTATTCTTAAGAACTTTATTATTCTTAAGAACTTTATTATTCTTAAGAACTTTATTATTCTTAAGAACTTTATTATTCTTAAGAACTTTATTATTCTTAAGAACTTTATTATTCTTAAGAACTTTATTATTCTTAAGAACTTTATTATTCTTAAGAACTTTATTATTCTTAAGAACTTTATTATTCTTAAGAACTTTATTATTCTTAAGAACTTTATTATTCTTAAGAACTTTATTATTCTTAAGAACTTTATTATTCTTAAGAACTTTATTATTCTTAAGAACTTTATTATTCTTAAGAACTTTATTATTCTTAAGAACTTTATTATTCTTAAGAACTTTATTATTCTTAAGAACTTTATTATTCTTAGAATAATTATCTTTCATTTGATCAACAAACCAAGATATAAAACAATATAAAATCTAATTTGTAAAAAATCAACTTATTAAATAGCGTTATTTTTGTTATTACACCTATAAAATCTTTTATTTAACTGATATTAAACAAGCATAAACTCAAATATCCTAATGACAAGAACTGTAAGAGTATTTAAGATTTCCTATTTTAAAGAATGTTGAACTCTTTTCCAACTTCCTATCGTTTGCTGATTACGAAGCTTTTTTACTTTATAAAAAACTCCTATCTATATTTAATTTCCTATGTAAGCTTTAAATTCATCTTTGACACTTCCTATATAATAACTTAAAAGAACATTAGGAATGTTTTCATTAAAGGAGTAATTTTATGAGTCCTTCTTTTTGGCAAATACTTATTGTGCTTGCTATTGTTTTATTTCTTTTTGGTCCAAAAAGAATTCCTGGATTAGGTAAATCTCTTGGGGAAGCCATACGAGGTTTTCGCAAAGGTCTCAGTGGAGAAGAGGATAAAACAGATTCCAAGAAAAAAGAATCCCTTGAGAATCATTCTGACAATAAAACTTAAAACTCTAAAACCGCTTTTACAATAGAAACACTATCCAAACCAAATAATTGATAAAGGTCTTTTGCATTGTAAGCACTGCGACCAAATTCCCCTTTCACACTAAGGGTTTTAAACTGACTTATAGATACACCTTGGCTAACAAGCTCTGAAACAAGAAGAGAAGACATTCCTCCTCTGTATTGATGATCCTCCACTGTTAACAATCGTCCTTCACAAATTTTTAACCAATGAGAAATAATAGAAATATCAGGATGGCTAACAGAGGAGTTATTGATAACAACAACAGCTTGATTTTGTTTTTTAAGCTGTTCTGCTGCTTGTAAGGCTTCATAAACTAAAGCTCCTGTAGCAACAACTAAAACTGGTTTTTTCTCTGTTTTATACTGAAATAAAAGCTGAGGTTTCCGAATTTGATACTCTCCAGAAAAGTCTCCTAATTTTTTAGGAAATGTTTCCCTGCCTAGAAAAAAAATTTTTGAATTTGGAACTTTTCCATTTTTTCTTTGATTGTAAAATTCTTCTACGGCTTGAGAGATAAAAGCATAAGCTTCATCGGCACAACTTAAATTATAAACCTCTGTATGAGGGAGAGAAAAAGTTTTTGCAATATAAGAAAGAGCTTGGTGAGAGGCTCCATCCGCAGCATCTTGAAAACCAGCATGAGAGAAAACACCAAGAATGGGAGCTTGAGAAAGAGCAGACATTATAAGAGGTAAAGACCCTTTTGTGATAGCAAACTGTGCAAAAGTATCTACAACAGGAATAAATCCTTGCTTAGAAAACCCAACAGCCACACTCACCATATTGGCTTCAGCCACTCCAACATCAAAGGAACTTTCTGGAAAAGTTTTTCTAAAATCTCCAACTCCTGTTGAACCATAAAGATCAGAACTGATAGAGACAAGAGGTTTCCCTTTTTGCTTTTCTTCTATCAAAGCCTTATTCACTCCGGATTGAACTTTTACAAAAGAAGAATTGCTTTTTGTGGATTTCTTTTTGAATTGCAATTCCTCACACCATTTTAATAGAGGAGAAGGAATCACTCCTCCCTCGTAAATCTCTTCTAAAAAAGGTTTTAACTCTTCTGGTTTTTTTAAAGGAAATCCATGACCACCTGAAGCGGATTCCATAGTAGATTTCACTCCAAACCCCTTACAGGTTTTCACCACAAGAGCTAAAGGAGTTTGAGGGTTGTTCCATGTTTTTTGTAAGGCTTGCTCTAAAGCATAAAAAACAGACTCCAAATCGTTACCTTTAGGAACTACTTGTAAATCCCAACCTAAACTTTTTAAACTTTCAAAAGTCGGTTCTAAAGAAAAACTATCCTTATCAATACGACCACTGAGTTTTGTATTATTATCACTAATAATTAATAAAAAAGGATTCACTTGATTTTTTTTCGCAAAGCCCGGTAGAGCTGCAAAACTTTCTTTAACTTCCCCCTCCATACAAGCCCCATCACTGAGAGTCACGATGCACATTCTTTCCTTGTTTAAAAGTTTATCGGCCATAGCCAAACCTTGAGCTTGAGCCACTGTAGAGCCTAAAGGACCATTACTTAAATAAACTCCTTCTGGAAACAAATGAGCTTCCCCATGTCCTGTCAAAAAACTTTTTACAGATCTAAATTTCTTTAAATCTTCCAAACTCAAATGGGCCATTTGATAATTCGCTTTTAAGGCATAGAGACCATTTTCACAATGACCAGCATCATTGATAAGATGAAATCTCTCATACCATTTTTGATTCTTTTTTTGAGCTTCAGCAAAAACCAATCCATAAAGAGCAGACATAATTTCTGCAAAAGCCGCTGGACCTCCCCAGTGACTGGCCGCTCCACCTAAAACAGCTTCCATATTCATACAGGCTAAAAGAGCTCTTGTTGCTTTTGGATCTGCTAAAGTAAATGCTTCTCCCGATGCACTCTTCAAACGGACTGAAAAAGAAGGCTCTTTTGAAGAAGGACAAGCCAATGAATTTTTTATAGAAATAATCTCCATAAGTTTTAATTACCTAGACAAAGAATAAGGGTCAACTTGTTAAACGACCTTTCTCTAAGATAAATACCTCATCCGCTAATTCTTTGACATCTTCTAAGTCATGACTTATCAACAAAGCACCTAAACCTCTTGTTTTAATAATTTTTTTTGTTAAGAAACGAGCTTCTTTTTTGTTCTTTTCATCTAAATGGGTGAATGGTTCATCCAATAGTAAAAACTGTGGTTGAGACAATAAGGCTCTAGCCAAAGCAACCCTTTGTCGTTCCCCACCCGAGAGTTGATTCACAAAAGAAGACAATTTATTCTCAATTTGCAAAATAGAAATGATCTCTTTAAAATCTTTCTCCATAGAAGAAAAACGGTAACCTCTGGCTTCCCCTGCCATTAAAATATTTTCTTTAACAGACAAGTGAGGAAACAATCTTAAATCTTGAAAGGAAACTCCCAATCGTCTTTCAGGAGGAGGAATTTTTGCCAAATCCTTTCCCTTAAATTCCCAAATTAAAGAAGGACAAGAAAGAAGACCACACAAAATTTTTAAAACACTTGTTTTCCCACTTCCTGAAACCCCAGAAAGAACCGTGATGTTTTCTTCAACAAAAGACCATTTAGGAATATCAATAGAAAAATCTTTAATTTTATAAGTTAAGTTTTTTATCAAAGACAAAAGCCACTCCTACCCAAAAAAGTAAAACAAGAAAACTCAAAAACAACAACACCCAACTTCCTAAAACCGCTAAATCTAAACGGTAAGAAGAAAACAAATCATAAGTGAATAAGGCTAAGTTCCAATGACCTTGAGAAACTATTAAACTATAAGCAAAATCTCCACAAGCCAAAAAAGCAGCAATTCCAGAACAAAGAAAAAAAATACTACGACTTTGAGGCCATAAAATTTTGCGAAAAATAAAAAACCACTTTCCACCTAAAAGCCGAACAACCTCAACTTGATCTTTTAATTTTTCCAACATCAACTCACCTCGCAACCGATAAACGATGGGAAATAACAATAAAGACAGCCCTATAATCCATTTTAGCAACACTCCTTCCTTACTATAAAAAGGAATTGTTAAACAAACAAATCCCAAAAGAGTCACTCCTGGATACATATAAGCCACTACAAATTTACGAAAAATTAAACTTTGAAAAGAAAGAGACATCATCGTAAGAAAAAATAAAACCAACGAGCCCACACCTAACCCAATCCAAAGAGTTGAAAGAAAAGCCTCCCAAAGAATAGGACTCAATTCTAAAAATTGATAGAGATTCTTTTTAAAATCAGAAATAAAAAATAAACCGAATAAAGAAATGACACTTGGTAAAAGAGGAATCAAAAGAAAGTTTTTGTTAGGAATTAAATAAATTTTTCCAGAATGAAAATGAAAAGAAGAAGCAAGCGGATAAGAAAAGGCTTGTATGTATATAAAGAAAACAATGAGAGTTTGAATTAAAATTAAAGCACTTGCAATAGGCCATAAATCTGGATTTTTTAATTTTTCATAAATAAAAAACTCTAAGCTGATAGCCTGACCTCCTGCTGTTAAAAGTGGTAAACTTAAACTTGTAAAAACACTTACAAAAACAAGAGTCATAAGAACTTTCAAATCCTTTTTTAAAACAGTTTGACTAATATGTTTTAAAAATTTCCAAGAAGACAACCCATGAACATAAGCCCACTCACTCAACAAAACAATTTCATTTTTAAAAATGCGACTAAAAACAACAGAACAAAGACCCGTATAAGTGAACACTTGGAAAAAAATAAGAGCTCTCAAACCAAAAGGAAAAGGACTAAAAAATTCAATAAAATGAGTAACGGATGTAACAAGTATCAAAGGAGGGAGAAGTCCAGGCATAATAACAAAAGCCTCTATAAAAAAATAATATTTTTTAAAAGATAAAGCCACTAAACCTCTTGCACCTAAAAGAGATAGGAATAAAATAATACAAGTGGAGACTATAGCTTGAAAAAAAGTCCAACCAATAACAGATAAAAACTCACTGTCTTTTGGAAAAGACAAACTATCAAATTGAAATAAAAAAAGAACTAAGGGAGCTAATAAGAGAAGGCTTATCAAAGCGGCTGGCAAATGAAAAACAACATCCTTTGAAAAAAATCTTATTTTCAATAGAGACTTTCCTTCCAAATTTTTAAAAGAGAATCTTTATTTTTCATAAACTCATCAAGTCTATCGTAAGAAATTAAAGTTGGTTTTTTTAAAAAAGACTGATTCTTATTTTTTAGGACTGACAACATATAATGTTTATCTCTAATCAGTGTTTGAGATGCAGGAGAAAGTAAAAACTTGATAAACTGAAAAGCCAATAAACAATTTTCACAAGATTTAGGAACAGCCGCAAATTCCACCTGATAAGGATGCCCTTCTTGAAAATAAGAAAACTTATAGGAAGAATTTTGCTCCTCTTTGATATGATACATAAGAGAGGTTAGATAGGAAAGACTCATGGAAACCCGACCTTTTTGAAAATAACCATAAGCCAAAGACCAAGAGAAAACAGGGCCATAAATTTTATTTTTCATTTGATTTAAAAAGACTTTTATACGATGGACATCTCCTGAAAAAACTTCATAAATCCAATAATAAAATTGAAGACCTAAAGTGCTAGATACAGGTTCAGGAAAAGATATTTTATTCTTCACATGATGTAATTTTTTTAACTCTTTTATATTTTCCTCAGAATTTTTAAAAATAAATCCAATAGGAGCCCAATCTATAGGTATCCAAAAATCTCCTCGCCATTTCCTAGCTTCTTCATAGAAAGGCTTTTTAATAAATGATAATTTCTCCCATTGCAATTTATACATCCCTTGATTCATTATACTCAGTTGATCAAAACCAATCACAACATCTATAGCTGGATAGATATGAAGCCTTTGCAACAAGGTGGTTGAATCTTCAGCAAGAAACCACTCTACTTTACAATCACAGTTTTTTTCAAACTCAGCTTGTAAAAACCTTCCAGCTCCATACAGACCAGCAAAAGAAGAATAAGTTAAAATTTTGATACTTTTTTTTTGAGGAGAAGAAAAGTTTCTATTCCAAATCAAATAAATAAAAAAGAGGAATAGAAAAACAAAAAGAAACAGGTAACTAGTTTTTTTTATCATCCATTCCTTTCAAAGAAACACCTTTTCTAGGACAAATATCCACTAAAAAACACAAACCACAATGAGGACGACGAGCGGAACATACACTCCGACCATGCTCTATAAGCCAATGAGAAAATAAAATCCAATACTTTTTAGAGACTAAGGCTTCCAATTTTTGTTCAATATGAAAAACATTAGCGGTATTTACCAATCCCATTCTATTTGAAAGTCTTTTAACATGAGTGTCCACCACCACACCAGATGGTATATTAAATCCATTTCCCATAACAACATGAGCTGTTTTTCTTCCCACTCCGGCTAACTGAACCAATTGATCAAAGTCTTTTGGAACCTTACCACAATATTTTTTATCAATTTCGGTACAAGATTTTTTTATATTACGTGCCTTATTCCTAAAAAATCCAGTGGACTTCACAGCTGTTTCCAATTTTTTAATAGGAGCTTCCGCATAATCTTTTGCTGTCTTATACTTTTTAAATAAGTCTTTTGTAACTTGATTGACTCTTTTATCTGTACATTGAGCACTGAGTTGAGTCGCTATTAAAAGTTCCAGTTTAGTATTAAAATGAAGTGCACATTTTGCATCAGGATAATTTTTTTTTAACTTGGCAATGATCTTTTCTAATCGTTTTTTTTTATTAAGTGTAGATTCTCTAACCATGACCCTATCGCCCTTCACTTAAGAGGTCGTCGGTGGTTTTTTTAATCTTAAAATTCTATCTTTAACTTCCATAACCAAAACCGTCTTATCTTTAGGAGATTCTATATTCTTATTAAACTGATTGCATTGAAAAAGCACGTTTTGCCGAATCCCCAGCACTCCTTTTTCTTCCTCTTTATAAGCTGCTTTTAAAATATTAGAAACTCCAAATTCTTCATTGTTTGAATTTTTATTTGTCTTTACACCAGAAGAACAAAATAAAAAAGTATCTTTAGCATCAAGAGATATTGTCTCATTTTTAAAAGATTCTTTTTCGGCTAGATTTTTAGAACAGGGTTTTAAAATTTGATACTCTCCCCCTGTTTTTTTAAAACCAGCAAATACATCTCCAATCAGACAATAATCCAAAGTAAAGTGTTTACGATCAATGACTCCATAAAATAAATCAATCTTTTCTATGTCAGAAAAAGATTTTGATAAATGCTCAGAAACATAAGATACAAAATCTTTTGAAGTTTTAAAATCTTGTAAATGTTGAGATGATTTTAAAAAAGAAGATATAAATAAAGCCGCCATTGCATAAGTATTGCAACTTGAAAGAATGATTCCAAATTTTAAACTATCTCTAATTTTAACAACATCAAAAAAATCTCCACTCACACCATTAGATGTTGGTAAAAATTTATAACTAAATTCAAAGTAAGGAATATCTGGAAGATCAACAGGAAGTAAGTGTTTATGAATCCCTGAAATAAGAGACAATCCTTCTTCAATATTTTTAGCTACTTTTTCTATACGGTTATTAGAAAAATTTAAAGCTTCTTTATATTTATTGAGAAGATTCTCTCGGTCTTTAATCTGTGTCTCAAGAGATTTTATCTTAGATAATAAAACATCTGATGAATTGTCTAACATAATGTCTGTCCTTTTTTCCTTTGCGTAGAAAAAACATCATAACAAACGGAGCGTCCTGAAAAAGTACACATTAAAGGAGCAAAAGGCATTGATTTTTGATGCTTATGTCTTTTTACCACAATACGATTGAGAGATTTTCCAAGAGCCTGTTTAAATAAAGTTTCCGACTGAAAAGTTTCTGACTGGAAAGTCTCCGACTGAAAAGTCTCTGACTGGTTGGATTCTCCAACCAGTGTCTTTAACACTCTCAAAGGTTTATGGCTTAAAGATTTTTTATCACTTGCAAACATAGGGTCCATATAAATCACTTCTGGTTTTTCCTCACTTTTCATATTTTTCAAGTAATTTAAACTATTATCAAGTATAAATTGTAAAGATTTTGGAGTTTTAAGATCTCTCTTAGATAAAGCCGCCTTTAAAAAAATAAAAACCAGTGGATGAGATTCTATAGCAATGACATCACAAGATAAACTGGCCAATAAAAAAGCATCCTTTCCCCAGCCTGCTGTCACATCTAAAACCCTCAACCTTTTACCACTTTTTACTCCAACAGCCTTTGCTAAAGGTTGATTTTTTGAAAGATTTTTAAGCTTAGAAAAATCTAAGGTGAAGGGACGGCCTTCTCCTGTATGAAGATATAAGTCTTCTTCTTTGACCTCCAAGCTCCATTGAGGAGGAAGAGAAATCTTACTCAAAAGACCTTTATCTATCACTTTAAATTAGCCTTTCCTCCAATAAAGCAAAGAAGGAATCGTTTTTAAATCTTTAATTAACAGCTGCTCTTCCTGATTTAAAAAAGGTTTAAGTTTTTCAATCTTTTGTTCTGTATCTTGAATCAATTCTTGATTGTCTTTATGAAAAGTTTTTAAGGTTTCTTCCCAATTAGGAAAAATCTCATGGATTTCTGAAATTGTCTTACAATTTTGATATTTTTGCTCTAAAGTTGGTTCAATGTCTTTTACCAAATAACAAGAAAAAGAATTGTAATAAGATTGTTTTAAGTCTGAAAGAATAGGTTTGCCATCATTAGATTCTTTATCAAAATCTAATAAATCATCAAATCTTTGATAGAGCAATCCCAAATGGTAACCTATAAGGTCTAACAAATCATACAAACCAGAATCCTCTCTTTTTTTAAAGACAAAAGGAGCTTTTAAACACCATTTAAATAAACTCCCCGTTTTATACTCACTGACTTGATTTATTTTTTTCAAATCTTTTTTACAAAAAAAATAAAGCTCTCTCTGCAAAAACTCCCCTTTCGCTAAAGACTTAATGGATTCAGCCGTCAACTCTAAAAGGGGCAAGTTACCCTCTTGAGAGAGATAAATATTCACTTGTGCCAACAAATAATCACCTGCCAAAACAGCTTGCTCTGGAGAAAACTGAAGCCAAGCCGTTTTTTGATTTCTACGAAAACCAGAGTGATCAATAAAATCATCATGAAGTAGAGAAGAGTTATGGATATACTCTATAATGCGACATAAAGTTTGCGTATCTTTATCTTTGAGCTGCAAATAAAAGCTAACTAGAGATATGAGTCTGGATCGTAAATTTTTCCCCTTAGAAAAAATAATTTCACAAATTTCACGAAGTTCTCTAGGCTCTTCTTGAAGTTTTTCTTTATCCAACAAATTTTGATAGTTTTGAAACACAATGGAAGATATCTTTCACTGGAAAAATAAAGAGGTCAACTATTTCTTAAAAGTATCTTGATTTTTATATCTTTTTGAAATAACTCAATGAAATGGCATTCAAAAAAAAAGTAAAAATCTATTTTGACCAAGGAGATCCTGCACGGATAACTTTTCACGGGCAACACAGTATTATTGTCCAAAGGGTAATGGAAGAATACATTTCATTCATCGGCATTCCTTGGGCGGATTGGTTTGAAAATGAGGACCTTTTCATGCCCGTTGTAAAACTGAATAATGAATACAAAAAACCTCTTTTCCCTGGAAAAGAATATTTTGTTGAGCTACATATAGTCCATATCGGGACAAGCAGTTTAGGATTCACCTATAAAATTTTAACTTTAAAAGAAGAGGTTTGTTGTATTGTAGAAGCCGTTTATGTTTGTGTAGATAGAGTGCACTTCAAGTCCAAGCCTCTGCCTAAAAAATGGGTTTCTCTTTTAAAAGACAATCGTTCTTAAAAGATTCACCACTTAATAAACCAAAACTACAAACCAATTTGCTGGCGAAGGGTTTCTTGCCGAATCTTGAACAAAGTTTCTTTTTCTATCTTTTCTACACAGTAGATTCTTTGTAATCTTTCGTAAGGAAAAACTTGCTCATTAAATTTTTTACAAATAGAAAAAACCTCTTCTAAATGAAAAGAATTGGTCACTAGATTTAACTCATAACCTTGTCTTTTATGAGTTGTAGCTAATAATTCATAATCATAAGAAGAAGAAAAAGTGATCTCTTTTACAAGTTCAAAGAGTTTTTTTAAATTCACTATTTCTCCCAGAATTTTTATCTGTTCTTCTCCCCGACCTTTAATATGTAAATACTCCCCCTGCTTGACTCCTCTATCTTCCAATTGGAACCAACCGTCTTTGTCTTTAGGGTCTTCAAAAGTTAAAGTATCTACATAAAAATATCCTTTTAATAAACAAGGAGATTTTATCCAAAACAAATCTTTTTTTTCTTTAACTTCAATATGGGATAAAATTTTAAGTTGAGCTGGCTCTTTTGTTTTTAAGGAGTCCAACTTAGCTGTTGCCACTTGAGAACAAGCTTCTGTTAAACCGTAAGATGGTAAGACAGGCCAATTTAAATCTCTCGCTCTTTGATAAAGATTGGAAGAAAGTGAAGAACCTCCAACAATAAGAGCTCTTAAATTTTTAGGAGCTCTTAAATTTTTTTTTACAAGATCATAAACTTGAGCAGGAACCAAAGAGCTTAAAGTGATTTTTTGAGACTCCACTTCTTGCCTCCATTTTTTTGCTTCCCAAGCACTCCCTTGAATTGAAGAGTATCCTCCACAAAAGCCACGAGCCAAAATAGATAGACCTCCCACATGAAACAAAGGTAAAGAAAGCAACCATTTGTCTTTTGAATCACATTCTAAATGCTTATTAACCGCTTGAGCAGATATCAAAAAAGATTCTTTAGATAAAATACAAATTTTTTGCATTCCTGATGTGAAAATATAAATACAACTTGGGAAAAAAGGAATTTTTGAAGCTCGTTCTTTGATTTTTTGTGCTTGAGGATGATTTTCATTAAAATAATAATAACTCTTTGAAGATTCCCAATCCACAGAAGTTTCATTGATAAGAAGACTCAAACTACACCAACCTTTTCCAATTTTCTGCTTGAAGACATTTATCAAAGCCAAAACCAAAACCTTTTGGTATCTCTAAAAAAGGATTTTTTGAATTATGAAAATAAAAATTATTTTCTTCAAAGGCGAAACATTTTAAAGCAGAAGTTTCAAAAAAAGAAGGATGGATTTGATAAAATTTAGCCGCCCAATAAGCCGAGGTGGCTTGACCCAAAGGATGATCAAAACTATGAGTGAACACTATTCTTTTCCAACGAGAAAAAGCCAACTCTTTAGTTACACCATCTAGACAATCTCTTGTCGGTTTAACTATTCGTATTTTACAACGACTATTAAAGACCCAATCTTCTGCAAAAAAAGAACAGTCCTCTTCTTTTATTTTTTGAATATCTAAAAAAGGATCTTCTATAAAATCAATTTGCGTCTTCATAAAATGAAGAGGTTCTTTCCATAAAGACCATTTTTGATGATATAAGTCTAACCTGTATTTTATAGTCTTTGGTAATTCTCCTACAATCTTTTTGAGTTTTTTAATCTGTTGATCTAGATCAAGAGGACTCAATTTCACTTTCACATATTTATAACCTCCCCGTAAAATATCTTTTTGTTCAGAAAAAGAAAAAAGATTTTCAATTAAAAAATGACTGGGTGGCATCTTCAAACCATAAAATAAGTTTTGTTTTTTAAACCTAGCCACAGCATCTAACCAAGCATTTTTCTTTGTCATTTGAAACCGATTGGATTCTATTCCTTGAGTGATGTCATCTAATTGCTGATCTAAACTTTTTTCTCCATAGGAAGTCCAAGGTAAAAAATCAGCATAACCTTTTAACTTGGAATCAAAATCAAAAGCCATAAGCACACCCTCTAAAACAGAAGGGTTTTTCTTTTTATCTTTAAACTTTAACTGGTAAGGACTAATAAAAATTTTAGTATTTTTTTTGAAGAAAGGCATCTTTCTCATTTAAAAAAATATCCCTAAAACCCATACACCACCAAATAAAATATAAAGCAAAGAAGTTAAGGAAAGAAAGAGATTGTATTTTGAAGAAGGAGGAGTGGTGCAAATAAAATAAATTAAAAAAACAGAAGGGATAATAAGAAAAAAAGAAAAGGCTCCACCTTTCATATTCAAATTAAGCCAGTAAAAACATAACAAATAAATAAAAGATTGAATGATAGCTAGTGCAAGTAAGCCTGTTGTTCTCCCATAAATCGTAATCAAGTGTTTTCTACCCGACAACCTGTCCTCTTCTTCATCCCTTAAGTAATTAACCAAGAGAAGAGATAAAGCCCATAAACCACATTGAATACCTAGATAAATGATGGAGTAGTCCCATTTTAAAGTTTGAAGATAGTAAGTGAAACCAACAGCAAATCCTCCAAAAAATAAAAAGACAGCCAATTCAGCTAAGCCTTTTTGGACAAGAGAAAAAGAGTAACCTGTATAAAGATAAGAAAGAACCAAAGCAACCAAACCAAAAAGTAAAACCGGCCAGCCTCCTTTAAATACAAGAACCAATCCTGTTAAAAAAGAAATAGCCACACAAAGAAATCCAAAAATAAAAATAGATCGGATTGGAAGTTTCTTGGTTTGAGCTACACGAGCAGGGCCTTTACGAAGTTTTGTATCTCCTCCAAATTGGTAATCCAAAGCATCGTTAAAAAAATTAGCAGCCATTTGTAAAAAAACTCCTGAAATTAAAATAAATATAAAAATTTTAAAGTCAAATTGATGTTCTTTATAAAAAGCCAAAGCGGTGGCCATAACAACAGGAACAATAACGGCTGGTAAAGTTTTTAACCGAGCTCCTTGAACAAACGCAGATAAATAGTGAAACATTTTTAAGGATAACGAGGAAATTTAGAAAAATTAGGTTTTCGTTTTTCTAGAAAAGCTTTTTTTCCTTCTTCGGCTTCTTCTGTTAAATAATAAAGTAAAGTGGCATTCCCTGCAAAATCTAGAAGACCCATTTGACCGTCACAATCCGCATTCAAAGCATACTTTAAACAACGAAGAGCCATAGGAGAGTTTTGTAAAATCTCACGACACCATTTTAAGGTTTCTTTTTCTAAATCTTTAAGAGGAACAACCGCATTCACCAATCCCATATCTAAAGCCTCTTTGGCAGAATATTGCCGACAAAGAAACCAAATCTCTCTTGCTTTTTTTTGACCCACAATACGAGACAAATAGGAACTACCCAACCCCCCGTCAAAAGAACCCACTTTAGGACCTGTTTGACCAAACCGGGCATTATCAGCAGCAATGCTTATATCACAAACAACATGTAAGATATGACCTCCACCTATAGCATAACCTGCCACACTAGCAATCACAGGTTTAGGTAAAGAGCGAATCTGTTTTTGAACATCTAGAATATTTAATCGGGGAATTCCGTTTTGATCCACATAGCCTCCAGAACCACGAACTTTCTGATCTCCTCCTGAACAAAAAGCTTTTTCCCCTTCTCCTCTTAAAATAATAACTCCTAGAGAGGAATCCTCTCTGCAAATCTCAAAAGATTCTTTTAACTCTTTCACTGTGAGAGGGCGAAAAGCATTTCGTAGCTCAGGACGATTGATTGTGATACGACCTATCCCATCCGATGTTTTTTCTAACTTGATATCTTCAAAATCTTTAATTTTTTTCCATGACTCATTCATCTTCTATGGAGCTTTCTGTTTTTAAAACTAAAAGTTCTTCTTCCTCTTTAAAAGCAGGCACAGTAGGAACCTCTGGAGGAAAAAAGAATTTTTCTACATACTGACTTTCTTCAAAAAGAGTTTCAAGTTGTTCGCTACTTAATTTAGAAACTGGTATTTTCAATATTAAAATCCTTAATTGTGATAGTTGTATTTTAAAATACTCAAGCCAAGCAAGCAAGCAGTTTCAACCCTTAATATCTGTTCTCCTAAAGATACAACAAAACCCCCAGATTGAAAGAATCGCTTGGCTTCTTCTAAAGTGAATCCACCCTCACTACCTATAAAAAGCCAAACTTCTTCTGAAGAGTCTTTTTGTTTTTCTAAAAAAGAAAGCACTTGTTTTATCCCCACACCAAAAGAGTTCCCCTTTTTAGAGGCCTTCGTTTCTGCTAAAGAATCCCCTTCACCCCCTTCATAGGCCATAAAAGCCCTATGATTTTTAGGAATTTGAATATCTTCCAAGTTACAAACAGGATGAATTTCAAGTTTTTCTGTTCGCCCACTCAAAGCCAAAGAACTTTCAACAATCTTTTGTAATCTTTTCTTTTTTGCTAAAGGAAATTGAGAAGCCTTATTTATAAAGCTCAAAGAAGAAACAAAGGGATGCAGTTCTTTAACTCCTAATTCCACAGATTTTTCCAGAATAAAATCTAATTTTGAAAATCTTGGTATAGAAAGAGCGAGATGAATAGAAGGCTTTGCTAAACTTGGAACGGGATGTGTTTCTACAATTTTAGCAAAGGCTCTAGAGTGACTGACAGAAGTGAGAACAACTGTGTATTTTTGCAACCCTTCTGCAAACAACTCAAAAGGTTCCCCTTTTTG
Organism: Bdellovibrionales bacterium; assembly: GCA_963692945.1. Taxonomy (GTDB): domain Bacteria; phylum Bdellovibrionota; class Bdellovibrionia; order Bdellovibrionales; family UBA1609; genus JACOND01. Next base: position 372,940 of record OY843585.1, on the reverse strand, counting down.
TATTTGAGAAACACGACATATATGATGAAAAAGAGAACCTTTTAAAATAATCTTTTCTTCTTGAAAGCACGAACGATCAATCCAAAATCGCCTCATACACTTAACCTTGTGTCATTACACTCATTTTTAACCTTATTTGTAAAAACAAATGATTTATAAAGATTTTTGTGAGTTGCTATCTAAAATAAAAGTCTCTTTAGAATTTAAAGGATTGATTAACTCTCCTCTTTGCACTTTTTTATGCTTAGGAGCTTCAACACCCACTCTAACTTGCCGACCTCTAATTTGAATAATTTGTATAGTAATATCTCCATCAATAGTAATGGTTTCACCAGATTTTCGCGTCAAAACTAACATTGGATAACCTCCTTTTAGAACACAATACTTAAAAAAAATTTTACCACCGTGGGATCATTTTTGGACATCTCAAGGCAGGATTATTAGAATTAACATTTTAAAAAAACATGTCAACCTTTTTTCTAAAGAAAAAATAATTTTAGATTTTCTTAAAAACACTTATAAAAATAATCTGTTCTTTTTTTATTTTTTATCTATACTTTATAATATGAAGGCTTGTTTAATACTCTTTTTCTTTTTTTCATCAAGTTATGCACTGTCCAAAAATCAAAAAAACTTGCCACAGACTATAAAAATCAACCCTATCAAACCCTTCCCAATCATCTACAATAATGAAACTTATAGATGGATTCATTTTTTTGTTAAAAATAAAAAACCCAATTATATTAAAATCTGGCTCAAACGTTCTTATCGCTATTTCCCTATGATGAAAAGAATCTTAAGAGAAAAATCTCTTCCAGAAGAGTTGGTCTATATGACTCTTATAGAAAGCAGTTTATCTCCTACAGCTGTAAGCTCAGCAAAAGCTGTTGGTTACTGGCAGTTTATCAAACCTACAGCCTCTCAACATGGACTTCGTGTCAATCACTGGCTAGATGAAAGAAAAGATTTTGAAAAAAGCACTCTAGCCGCTACAAACTACCTTTCTAAGCTCTATAAGGAGTTTGATGACTGGCTTTTAACTATGGCAGCTTACAATATGGGAGAAAATCGCCTCGCTAAATTGATAAAAAAACATAAGAGTAGAAATTTTTGGATTCTAGCTAAAAAACACGATTTTCCTTCAGAAACGGCTCTTTATGTTCCAAAAATTCTAGCTGCAACCTTGATTATGAAAAATCCTGAACGCTATGGCTTCTCGCAGTTTTCTATTTTATTTCCTTATAGATATGATGTTTTTTATGCTCCAGGAGGTTTAAATTTAAAACAATTATGCCAAGAAACAAGCCTTTCCTTTTCAGAGTTGAAAACCTTAAATCCTGAACTGAAAAAAAGCCTTATACCAAAAACGATTTATCATCATCGTATCCGAATCCCTAAAGGAACAGGGTTTAAAATTTCACAATGGCTGGAAAAACAAAATTTATAATTTTTTATTTCTTAGTCATTTGTTTCTTATCTAAAATAAAGATAGGATTGAAAAGATTTTTTATCTTTCCGATCAAAAGAATGAAAGGATTAAAATGAATAGGATAGAAAGATGTATTTATGGCCTATGAAGTTTTAGCTCGTAAATGGAGACCTCAAAGTTTAGAAGAGCTGATTGGACAAAACTCTGTTCAAAGGGTTTTAACAAATGCCCTTAAACAAAACCGCCTCTATCCTGTTCTCTTATTTACAGGACCTAGAGGAACTGGGAAAACTTCAACAGCCAGAATTTTAGCAAAAACACTTCGCTGTCTTGAAAAAAAGAACAACAACTCTTGCAATCAATGCCAAGAATGCATCCTTATTCAAGAGGGAAAAAGTTTAGATGTGATAGAAATTGACGGAGCTAGCAACAATGGTGTGGATGCTATCCGAGAGCTAAGAAACACCGTTCATTACATGCCTTCTAAAGGGTCGTTAAAAATCTATATCATTGATGAAGTGCATATGTTATCTAACAGTGCTTTCAATGCTCTATTAAAAACTTTAGAGGAGCCTCCTAACCATGTTATTTTTATTATGGCCACAACCGAATCTCATAAAATTCCACAAACTGTTGAATCTCGTTGTCAAAAATTAGACTTTCACCTCATTGCCCCTTTACTTATAAAAGAACACTTAGAAAAAATCTGTAAGGTAGAAAAAATACCTTTAGAAGAAGAAGCCTTATGGCTGATTGCAAAGCAATCTGAAGGGTCTCTAAGAGATGCTCAAAGTCTTCTGGATCAAATCATAACCTTTTGTGGTGAAAAAATTTCAAAAGAAGAAATCATAGAACTTCTAGGCTTAACAGATACTGAAATTATTTTTAAATGTTTAGAATCCATTGTTAAAAGAGATGAACAACAAATGTTAGCTGTTTTAAAAGACCTTTACTCTAAAGGTAATGAAACAAAACTTATTTTACAAAGTTTGATTGAAGGGTTAAGGAATCTTTTGATTTTAAAAATCAACCCTGAAAATACACCGCCTTTGATTCAAACTTCAAAACAAGAGATTCAATCCTTAAAAGCAATGTGTGCTGAAACCTCCTATGAAGACCTGCACTTTTTATTTGATATGCTTTTAAAAGGAGAACAAGAGATTTCCCTTTCCTTTGCAAGCCGAATGGTTTTAGAAGTCTTACTTTTGAGAGTGTGTCAATCTCCAAGAATAGAATCTATCTTGCCATTCTCCATCTTAAAAGAGGGAGAAGAAAAACCTTCTAAGACAAGACCTGAAGTTGTAAAAAAAAACTCTGAAGAGATAAAATCTCAAGAGATAGAATCTCAAGAGATTTTGAAAAAACAAGTGGAGCCTTTAAAACAAGAGTTTAAAAACAAAATAAATCCAAAGGAGCAGCCTCTAAAAGAACCTTCTAAAGAAAAAACACTCTCAAAGACAAAGAAAGATTTTGACCACTTTGGATTTTTAGATTTTTTAAGAGGAGTAGATTCTGGTTTGAGCTCCCTATTTGAACACCTATCTTTTAAAGAAAAAAATCAAACCAGCTACATTTACTTACTTCCTGAAGCTTTTTCTTATATGAAAAACAAATTGACGGATACAAAGACTCACAAATTCCTTGAACAAAAATTAAATGAATACCTCCAAACAGATTCAAAAATATCCATAAAGTTTGAAACCTCCCTAAAAGCAAATAGGAATTTAAAAACAGAAAAAAAAGAGCAAGATCAAAAAATTCTTCTAAAACAAATACAAGAAGACCCCTTTATAAAGGATGTGACAGAGGTCTTTCAAGGAAATATTAAATCCGTCTCTAAAGAAACTTCTGACACCCATTAGAAGATTTTGACAAAAGTCTTTATCCCCATTCAGTATTAAAAAATGAAGACTATTCCTTCTTTACAATCTCTTTTATTTGAACTTCAAAAGCTTCCAGGTATCGGTCCAAGAAGTGCACAAAGATTAGCTCAACATCTTTTAAAAACAAATGAAAAGGATATAAGAACACTTTCTAAATCTCTTGTAGATTTGAAAAGCAAGGTTAAAAAATGTATAGAATGTTTTAACCTTACAGAAAAAGAATCTTTATGCTCTATCTGTCAAGACCCCACTCGTAACCCTAACACTTTATGTGTTGTGGAACAGCCTTTTGATGTTTTCCGTATTGAAAATTGTGGAGTCTTCAAAGGGCGATACCATGTTCTGCACGGGTCTATATCTCCTTTGAATCATATCCATCCAAAAAACTTAACTCTTTCAGAGTTAGAAAATCGTATAAAAAAATCCCCGATTAAAGAATTGATTCTGGCCATTGATTCGGATCTTGAAGGAGATACAACTGCTTTATATATTGTAAAAATGGTGCAAGAATCCTCTCTCAAAATCTCTCGCTTAGCCAGTGGCATTCCCTTTGGAAGTGATTTAGAATATGTAGATGATAAAACCTTAAGTCAAGCTATAGAAAACCGTAATTATTTCTAATGTCTATCATCAATAACAATGCTAAAGAAATTCACTGCAAAGTGATCTACTATGGTCCTTTAGGAGCTGGAAAAACCTCATCTCTTAAATACATTCAAAAACATTCTGAAAAAAATAAAGTGAGCTCCTTTTCTATTCCTTTAGAATCTCCCGTAGAAAGCCTCGTTATTTCTATAGGAAAAGTACTGGGCTTAGAAACCTTTTTTCATATTTACTCTGTTCCAGATTTGAATTTAGAAGAAAAAAAATATTTACTGCGAGAAGTAGATGGAATTGTTTTTGTTGCCAATTCTGAACCAACAGCTCATAAAAGCAACGAACAATCTCTTAAGGAACTTCATAAAATACTAGAAGATCAAAATGTAGATATTTTTAAACTCCCACTTGTTTTTCAATACAACAAACGAGACCTTCCAGAAACGATTTCTATTGAAAATTTAAGAACTCATCTTAATAAATACAATTGTAAAGATTTTGAGAGTTCTATCAAAACAGGGCAAAAAATTATAGAACCCCTAAAACATCTTTTCAAATCTATATTGACCGTTTTAAAATCGGGAGACATACAATAGATTTCTTAAAACAAGCAAAGATGGCATTAGATCTACCTCATATAGAAGGATTCATCTCTCCTGATTTTGCCTCTCACAAAAAAAATCATAGACATCTCATTAGACAATCTCTATTTCAAAAAATGTTTCAACTCACAAATAAACCTTTTTATGAAGGATTAAATATTTTAAAACCTCCTTTAAAATTTAAAAATTATTTTATATCTATAAGTCATTCTAAAAAAATAGGAGGTTATGTAATAGCTCCTAATCAATCTATAGGTTTTGACATAGAGGAAACTTCAAGATGTAAAAAACATCTTTATGAAAAAATCATTTCTAAAGAAAAGGAGCAACAAACTGAAGTCTCAATTCTGTGGACTTTAAAAGAAGCAAGTGTAAAATCTCTCTCCTTTTTACAAGAAAAAATCTTTATAAGAGATATTGAAGTTAAAAATAATGAGTGTTCAAAAACTTTTCATGTCCGATTTAAAAATTTCAGAGGAAAAGGATTCATACAAAAAAATTCCTTATTTACAATGGCTTTAGTAAAAATTTTATAAGAATCTAAAACTTTTCAATAAAAATTAAGAGTGTTAACTTTTTATACAGTAGATTTAAAAAGTGAATCAATTTGAGAATTTTTAAAATAAATCTCTTAAAAAAGAAATTTCTATCCGATACAGATTTTAGATAATATAAAAAGGATATAAAAATGAAAAAATCAAAACTTCTACTTAAAAATCATATTGTATCTGATGTCATCTCTCTTGAAAAAAAATCTATTTTAGCTCATAAAGTACAATTAGTGAATGTTGACAACAAAGGTCTTTATTTTCATTTTAAAAAAGACCAAATTCCAATCTCAGAAAAATCTTTTCTTATAGAATTTTTAAATCACTATGTGGAACTCTTTTTATCTAAATATGAGTTAAAATTTGAAGGAGTTATTAAAAGCATATCTCCCGTTAATAAACATTTATTTGAAATGCATATTGGGTTTATGGAATCCACCCCTGTTTTTTATAGAGAATGTGTTTCTGATTTGATGAGTTAAAATGATCTCTATAAAAATTTAATATTTTAAGCTCATCATTTATCCACCACTGAGGCACTGACTATAAGCTTTATTACATTGCTCTATTCTTTGATTAAAACTGTCTGGAATATTGCCTGCAAGTATTAACTCTACACAAGACGACAATCCACAGGTGTCTTCATTTGCTTTACGATTACAAACTTTTTGTTGTTCGTTGCACTTGGATACTGTAGCCTCTGGAGCAAGCCCACAACCAAATAAAAACAAACTACAGCATAAAATCTTCAAAATTAAGAAATATCCCATGTAAAAAATCTCCTTCTTTGAATGATTTGTCTGAGGGATTTCGTCTATCTTCATTATTTTTGAATTTGTTATGATATTCATTATATTTCCAAATATTCGGACTCAAAGCTCCTCGGTCATACCAATCGTAAGCTAAACGACTGTAAGCTCTGTATAATCCTTTCTGAGCAGCATCCAACCAAAGAAGTCGGGATTTTTCTGTATCTTTAGCAACACCTCTACCTTCAAAATACATATAAGCCAATCGGGCTTGTGATCTTAGAGAACCCTTTTTAGCTGCTCTCCTAAAAAAATCAAAGGCTTTTTTATCATCTTGTTCTACAACATGAGAACCAGTATGACCATAAAGATAATGTAATCCCCTTTGATGAAGGGCTGGTGGATAACCAGCTGCTGCTGATTTTTTAAAAAACCTTACACTATCTTGTTGATCTAAAGATTCTATTCCTGATCCAGAAACTCTTACTATTTTAGCTAAGACATAAAGAGCTTTTTCATTATCTTCATCTTCTTCAATAGCAAGTTTTAAAACTTTTACTGCTACTATTAAGTCTCGCTCTCTGTAAGGAGGCTCCTCCCCTCTCTTCCATGCTTGAGTTTGATCAAAGTCATCTCTGTGAAGGAGCATCAAAGCTCGTTCATAATGAGATGGGTTGTCTTTTTTCCACAACCTTTTTATTTTTTTGTCAATGATATGTTTGCTCTCCGTTTCCGAGCGAGGAAAAGCTTGATGACTTATTACAAGTAAAACCAATAAAAAAAATTTCATAGTCACCCTTGTTAAAGAAATATCATAGAGAACTCTTCAATTTTAAAAAAAATTTTTACTACTAGTCAATGTTTCGTTTTTTAGAATAATAATAAATTCTTTTTTATAAATTAATACCTCCATTGGTCTAGTGTCTTTCTTTTTCTTAAATGATAATAAAATGCCTATTGGATTTATGGAATGGAATCTAATTTAATCTTATTTTTTATAGAAATGCATCAGATAAAACTACAATTAGAAAAAAAATTTTAAAGACTGAGACTGTAATAAAAAAATATTTTACACATTGTATTTTATTCTGAACAAGCTCAGTCAAAATAAATTTATACAACTTATTTTTTTATCTTAAGAATATAAAAGAGCCTCTTTAAAAAGAATCTTTTTTACTATTGTTAAATCCTTATTGTGTTTTAGGTTTTGACTTTAAAAAAGATTTGATTTGGAATTTCTTTTTTTCTTTATTATAAAAAATAACATTCAACTGGGGTTTTAAAAATTTATCAAAAGTGGGGGCAATCACTTCTAAAAGCCCATCTCCATTGTCATCTAATAAAGCTAAAGAAAGCGGCTCATTCCAATATTCAAAAAATCCATCATGTTTTCCTTTTAAAGTAAGGCTATCTATAAAATGAAAAGTCCCATCTTCTTGTCTAGATAAAAAATCCAAATAAACTCTACCCCTATATTTCATTTTAATAACATGAATATCCAACTCGTCACCCAAAATAGATCCTTTAACTGTCTGTAGAGTTTTAGGTTTTTCATTTTTAAATTTTTGCACCCTCTTCTTTAAAACTAAAGGGTGAAAAAGAAAGAAATGATTTGCATAGAAAATGGGGATAGAAAGACAAAGAATCAACCCTATTTTTATTAAAGCTTGTTTTTTGAAACTCAAAAAAGTTTTTAATCTAGAAATTCTACTATACATAACTTAAGCTCTCTTTTCGGTATTTTTATAGTCTAATCTTAATTTTACCATTTCATTTAAAAATCCAGCCGTTTTACAAGGTCTTTCAAATCCAATCGCCAAGGGCAGTTAAAAGTCATAGATTTTTTTGATGTAGGGTGTATAAAACTTAAAGATTGGGCATGAAGAGCTACACCTTTTAAATCCTTACAAAGATTTTGAAGAGCTTTTGTTCTCAATTTTTTACCATAAAGATCATCTCCCAATAAAAAACAAGATAAAGAAGACAAATGAACTCTGATTTGATGAGTTCTTCCTGTACTCAATTTACACTCCAACCAAGTCACACCATTGTTATGACTTTTTATAGTTTTATAATGAGTGATAGCTTCTTTACAACCTTTTTTATACTCTGTAACAGAAATAAATTTTTTTCTAAAAATAGGGTGGCGACATAAATAACTATTCACAGTTCCATGTAAAGGGCTAGGAGTTTTAACACTCAAAGCCCAATAGATTCTTTGAACTGTTCGGTTTTTAAATTGATGAATTAAACTCTCCTCTGCTTTTGCAGTTCGGGCTAAAACTAAGAGACCGCTGACATCTTTATCTAAACGATGCACAACTCCGGGACGAGAAGATTCTTTTCTTAAAAGAAGTTTTTTATGATGAAAAAGAGCATTGACAAGAGTGTCTGATTTATGTCCCGGCGCTGGATGAACCACTAAACCCGTGGGTTTGTTAATAACTAAAATATCCTCATCTTCATAAACAATTTCTAAAGGAATATTGTAAGCTGTTACTTCCTCTTTAGATTCTAGAGGAACAGTGACTTTTAAAATATCTCCTTCCTTTAATTTATAAGAAGATTTTAAAATTTGATTTTTTAAAAGAACACGATCTTCAAGTATCAGTTTTAAAGCCTGAGACCTATTTTTAATAAAATCTTTTGCTCCAAGAAATTGATCTAACCTTAGACCTTTATCTTTTAATAAAACTTTTATTTGATAAACAATGTTTTTATCTTTTTGCAAAACTCACTCTTTTTCATGAATGGATCTTAAATAAAGAGGTTCTAATTTAAACCAAGGTTTTAAATGTTCTATTTGAAACTCCTTACAAACAATTTGAGCTAAACTTTGAGCTGTAGGAAAACTTTTTTCAAAATGACATTTGCAATTCGTAGGGATATCATAAAATTCCTCTACATCTCCAACACAAAACTTTTTTTCTTCTTTAATCATATATTCCAGCCAATTAGAAAAATCCATAACTCTTGGTTCTTTACACATTTTTCCTTGAATAAACTCTACAAAATAAACAGAGTTTTTAAATCCATTAAAAGCAACACAAACAGAATCTCGTGAGAGTAAGAAAGGCTCTGCAACAATTTTTAAAGAATCCACAGGATAGATTGGTAATTTTAATAAAAAAGCAAGTGTCTTAATGGCACTGATGGCTGTCCTTACACCTGTGAATCGACCCGGCCCAATACCTACAGCTAAAAAATGTAAATCTTGAAATGTTAATTTTACTTCTTCTAAAGATTTTTTTATTTCTAAAGGCAATCTTTCACTGTGATGAATTTTATTATTATTTTTTATTTCTAAAGACCATGTTTTAAAAAGAAGAGTTGAAAGATTCCTTTTTTCTATTTGAAAGATTCCGAGAGACCCTTGGGACATAGATGTTTCAAGAGATAAAAAGCGTTTCATCACCAGGCATTCAGCCAATTGTAAATATCATTAAAGAAAGTAAATGCAAAAAAGAAAATTAAAACAAAAACTCCCATTTGCTGAGCCACCATAAGTTTTTTAATGTCTAAAGGACGACCTAAAATACCCTCTATTGTAAAAAATAAAATATGTCCACCATCTAACATAGGAATAGGTAACAAGTTAAGAAAAAATAAATTGAGTGAAATAAGTGCCATTATAAAAATAAAAGAAATGAATCCATTTTGAAAAGAACTGTGTGCCACGCGACCGATAGTCACAGGACCTCCTAAAGTTCTTGCAGAGACTCTACCTTGTATCAAACGATATAAACCTATAGAAATGACAGATAACCAATGCCAAGTTTGAACTCCTGAATAAACAACAGAACCCAGAAGAGTTTCTTGCTTTAAGATTTCTGGTGGAAGAGCTTCTACTCCACCCGAAGCAATTCCCAACATAAATTTTTCTTTCAAATGACCTTCTACATACATGGTTTTAGGAGCAATACTCACCTGCTGTTTTTTCCCTTCTCTGAAAAATTCTACTAAAAACTTCTTTCCAGAAAAAGATTGAATGGTCTCTAAAACCTCTCTCCAATTTTTAATTTCTTTACCATCTATAGAGAAAAGACGATCTCCTTTTTTTAGACCAGCCTTATCCGCTGGAGTCCCCTTGCCAATTTTAGAAATGTATAAAAAGGCATTCTCTATTCCCAAATTCTTTAAAGAACCTAATCCTTTAAGATTCATTTGTAAGTCTTTATCTTGTCTTTTTATAGTGACAAACAAATTGGATTGTTCTTTTCTTACAATCCTTTTTAAATCTCTCCAGTAACGAACTTCTTCTCCATTGATATTTGTGATTTTATCAAAAGTTCTTAATCCTGATTTATAAGATGGAGAATTAAAAACAATACCAACTTGTGAAGCTCTAGACAAAGGAGTTAACCCCTCTATAAAACCAATGGTTTTTTTTGTAGTAAAAATATTTTCATTATTTTTTAAACCTACATTCACTGTGTGCTTCTTGATTTTATTATTTTTATTAGAAACCTCTAAAGATATTTTTCTATTAGGGTTTTTCTTGATAAAACGATCGACATCCTCCCAATAAGAAATGGGCTTCTCATTGATAGATAAAATAGTGTCTCCTGAACGCAATCCAGAGACATAAGCTAATGTATTTTTCTTTATATCCCCCATTTTAGGCTTTAAAGAAGGAACTCCTATAAAACCTAAAAGAAAAAAAGCAAATAAAGTAAAAATCAAATTCATAAGCGGTCCACCAAAAGCGATGAGTAATTTTTGAGGAACATTTTTATACAAAAAACCACGAGGCTGTTGAGAAAGAGGAACCTCTTCGGCTGGATTATCTCCAAACATTTTGACATAACCACCTAAAGGAAAAAGAGAAATAGCATAAAGAGTTTCCCCTTTACGATATTTAAAAATTTTAGGTCCAAATCCTAAGCTAAAGACTTCCACTTTAACATTGCAATAACGAGCCGCTAAAAAATGCCCTAACTCATGAATAAACACAAGAACACCAAGTAGTAAAATAAAAGGCCCTACAGAAGATAGAATTTTGTAAGGAAGCACAAATAGGGAAGTAAAAATTTCTAACAGCATAAAAAACTCTTCCTCAAATTATAGCAGAAATCAATAAAAGAAAAAGAAGGATTCTCTTTCATTTATAAAACACCAAACTTTCGTTCCGTAACAGAGTATTTTTGAAGAGCTAAGTCTAGGCATTTCTCATCAAAATCAGGCCATAAAGTCTCTGTAAAATAAAACTCTGAATAGGCTGATGACCATAAATAAAAATTAGAAAGTCGCAAATTCCCTCCCGTTCTAATAATTAAATCAGGAGTTGGAAACTGAGAAGAAGAAAGAAGCTCGCCAAATTGACTTTCTGTTAATTCATTTATTTTTAAATCTCCCGACTGAATTTTTTGAACTAGTTTTTTAGCTCCATTTACAATCTCTTGCCGACCTCCGTAGTTTAAAGCAACGATAAGGTTTAATCCTTTATTGGATTTCGTCTTTTTTTGAATCGCCTTTAAATCGGTTTGAAGTTTAGAAGGAAAAATAGAAATATCACCTAAAATATGAAGCTGTATATCTTTCTCAATGAATTGTTTTGTATGCTTAAAAATTATTTTTTCAAAAAGATGGGTGAGGTCTCGAATCTCTGACTCTGGTCTCAAAGTGTTTTCTGTACTTAAAGTAAAAAGACTCAAGTAAGGAATTTTTAAATCCAAACATTTAAAAATAATAGATTGAGCTGTTTTGGCTCCTTTAACATGACCAAAAAGTCTTCTATGATTTCTTTGACTTGCCCAACGACCATTGCCATCCATTATAATGGCAAGATGTTTTAAAGAGTCTTGCTTTAACAAAATCTCAAATCTCCATAATTTCTTTTTCTTTTACTTCTAAGATAGTTTCAACTTGAGCCATAAATTTATCAGTTATTTTTTGAATCTCTTCATTCCATCGTTTGTGATCATCTTCACTAAGGATTTTATCTTTAACTGATTTTTTAACTTCATCATTACTGATTCGGCGATTGTTTCTTAAATCCACACGGCATTTTTCAGCTTCTTTTTTAATCTCTTTCACTAAATCTTTCCTTCTCTCTTCTGTTAATTCAGGAACTGTAAGTCGTATCAATTTTCCATCATTTTGAGGAGTTAATCCCAAATTGGCTTTGACTAAGGCTTGCTCTATATCTTTCAAAGATTTTATATCAAAAGCAGTGATAACAAGACTACGAGGGGATGGAACAGAAATGGTAGCTATTTGAGAAAGAGGAGTTAAAACTCCATAGTAGAGAACTTTTATACTTTCTAACAAAGAGGTTTGAGCTCGCCCTGTTCGCATTTTACGTAAACGAGAGCTAAAAGATTCTATATTATCTTCCATTTTTTTTATAGCCTTTTGTTTTTGCTCTTCCATTCTACCTCCTCTATTTAACCTTGATGATTAATAATTGTACCTATTTTTTCTCCACAAACAACTTTCACTAAATTGCCTTTGTGTTTTAAATTAAATGCAATTAAAGTTAATCTATTATCCATACATAAACTGATAGCTGCTGAATCCATAATTTTTAATTCTTTGTTGAGAACATCTATATAGCTGATTTTAGCAAACTTTTTACTGTTTTTATTTTTTTCAGGGTCTTTATCAAAAACACCATCCACTTTTGTCGCTTTCAAAAGAACTTCGGCCTCAATCTCCATCGCTCTAAGAGAGGCTGCCGTATCCGTTGTGAAGTAAGGGTTACCTGTGCCACCGGAAAAAATAAGAAGTCTTTCTTTTTCTAAATGACGAAGAGCTCGGCGACGAATATAAGGTTCCGCAATGTCTGATAATTCAATAGCAGACATAACTCGTGTGGAAACTCCTTGCTGTTCTAAAACATCTTGTAAAGCTAAGGCATTGATACAAGTGGCTAACATTCCCATATAATCACAATTGACTCTATCCATTCCCTCTTCCGCAGCCGATAAGCCACGAAAAATATTACCACCTCCAATAACAACAGCAATTTGAATACCAAGATTTTTAGCAGCCTTAAGGTCTGAGGCAACTTGCCTGAGAACTTGACCATTGATTCCAAAGCCTTTGTCTCCAGCAAGAGCTTCTCCGCTGATTTTTAACAGAATTCTTTTATAAATAGGTTTAGTAGCGGGCAAAAATGTTACCCCTTTAAAGTTTCTTGAACTTCTTTTGCAAAATCAAGTTGTTGTTTTGGATCTGTTTCTCCTAATTCATAACGAACGAAACGACGAATGACAATATTTTCCCCAAGTTTGGCAATGAGTTCATTAAGAGATTCTAAAACAGTTTGTTTTTTTTCTAAATCTGGACGAATAAACTCTTGATGTAACAAACAAACTTCTGCCAACCACTTTTTATAAAGACCTTCAGAAATACGAGCCACCATTTCTTCTTTTTTTGTTTTTTGTTGAGCTTGTTCTAAAAAAACTTTTTTTTCTTTTTCTAAGGTGTTCGCTGGTATTTCATCTTCTCGGATAAAAAGCGGATTCATAGCAGCAATATGTAACCTTAGATATTTTACAAAGTCTTTAAAAGTTTCATTACGAGCTACAAAATCTGTTTCTGAATTCACCTCAACAAGAACACCTATACGGCCTTCCCCATGAATATAAGAAGACACTAAACCTTCTGCCGCATGTCGTTGTGACTTTTTAGCAACTTGAGTTAAGTTTTTTTTCCTTAGCCATACAATCGCTTTTTCAAAATCATTATTGCTAGAAGACAAGGCTTCCTTGCAATCCATAATTCCTGCACCCGTTTGTTGTCTTAGCTTTTTAACATGTTCAAAGTTGACCGTCATAGTGATTCACTTATTTTCTTTTTTGATTTCTTCAGAAGAATTAGAAGATACATCACTTTTTGTGGAATCTTTTAGCACACCATCACTTCCTTTTGTTTCTGAATCTAATTCTAATTCAATCTCTTTATCTTCAGCCATTCCTGCTGCCACAAGAGTTCTACTTTTATTCAACTTAACAACCGTTGGACTCTCGTCTCTTTTAGAACCCTTCCCACTACTATCTTCTTGCTTATGAGAAACAGCTTGTCCATGACGTAAGTTTTTTTCCATTTTTTCCCAACCTCTCTTACAGGCTTCTCCTGCAAGTTCTGTAAAAAACTGGATAGAACGAGTGGAATCATCATTTCCAGGAATAGGATAATCTATATCTGTAGGATCACAATTGGTATCTACAATAGCCACAACAGGTATTTTCAATCGCTTCGCCTCACTAATGGCTATCCTCTCTTTTTTAATATCTACAACAAATAAAGCCGCTGGAGCATCTTTCATATCTCTTATTCCACAAAAACACTTGTCCATTTTTACATATTCTTTCTCAATTTTATTTCTTTCTTTTTTAGAATAACGATCTAAATCAAAACGCTCTTTCATTTGTTGAATTTTTTTCATACGATCAATACTCACTTTAATTGTGAGAAAGTTTGTAAGAGTTCCTCCAAGCCATCTTTTATTCACATAAAACTGCTGACTTTTTTCAGCGGCTTCTCTTGTGCTTGCTAAAGCCTGCATTTTGGTTCCTACAAAAATGACTTTTCCTCCTTGGGCAGTCACTTCTTCTAAAAATTTTAAAGCTTTTTTTGTGTAAGCAAGTGTTTTTTGAAGATCAATAATATGAATCCCACCTTGTTCTACATAAACAAAAGGTTTCATTTTAGGATTCCATTTTTGGATTTCATGACCAAAATGAACTCCTGCTGTTATCATATTTTTGATATTTAACTCTTGCACGGACATATTCTTACTTTCTCTACCATAGACTTTTAAAGAAAAGCAAGTGCTCTTTGTGAGTTTTTACTTCTATTTTAAGAATTCTTTTCAAATCATAGAACCTGGGTCCCGATCCAATTTCACTCGGACAAAAGGTTTCTCTTTAAAGGATTTTAAAAAAGGGTCTAAAAAATTCTGAAGAAGTCCATGGTGAAGACTCTTTATCAAAATTTGAAAACGGTAGCGATTTTTGATTTTAAAAATAGGGGCTGGACTAGCCCCTAAAATAACCATACCACTTGCAGGTTTTTTCTTTTGAGCCAATTGAACCAATTGATCTGCAAACTGCTTCCCTTCTTTTTCTTTAAGACTATCTATTTCCAACAAACAAAGGCGAGAAAAAGGAGGATAAAAGAGTTTTTTTCGAATCTTTAATTCTTCTCGGAAAAAGGCTTCATAATCATGACCTTTCATAAAACTTAAACTCAAGTGATCGGGATTGAATGTTTGAACTAGAACTTCTCCACCCTCTTTTCTTCCTGCTCTTCCTGCCATTTGCAATAAAATCTGCATCGTCCTTTCTGTCGCTCTAAAATCAGGAAAATGAAATCCCATATCAGCCAATAAAAGTCCCACCAATTGAATAGACGGAAAGTCTAAACCTTTAGAAAGCATTTGAGTGCCTATAATGATTTGAGCCTCTCGTTTTTCTACAACTTTCATAAAATTTTCCATCTCTTCTCGGGAATCAATAGCATCTCTATCGGCTCTTATGATTTTTACTTCAGGAAATAAAGTTTTCATAAATTGTTCAACCCCTTCTGTTCCCAAGCCTTTTTCAAACCACTTACTTTCTTGACAGCTAGAACATCTTTCTGGTTTTCCCTCCATGTAAGCACAATAATGACATAAGAGGTGATTCCCTTTATGAAGAGTCAATGTGATATCACAATTAGGACAAGTTAAAGTGTGTCCACAGCTTGAACACATTAAAGAATTTGCAACTCCTCTACGATTTAAAAAAAGAGCCACTTGTTTTTTTTCGTCTAAAGTTTTTTGCATCTTTGAAAAAAGTTCTTCACTGAACCAAAAAGGCCTTCCCTCTTTTTTGTTGTTGTTTCTTAAATCCACAATACTCACTAAGGGCAAAGATTGTTTAAAAGCACGCTCTTTGAGTTTATGCAGTTTATACACTCCTTTATCGGCTTGATACCAAGAAGATAAACTGGGAGTGGCTGAACCCAAAACAATAGGTATATCCAATTCTTTAGCAAGAACAATAGCACTATCTCTTGCATGGTATCTAAATTTTTCTTCCTGTTTGAAACTTCCGTCATGCTCTTCATCCACAATAATCATTCCTAAATTAGGAATAGGACAAAAAAGAGCAGAGCGAGTTCCTATGAGAATTTGTTTTTTTTGTAATAAAATCTGCTCCCAAGTTTCCGTTTTTTTTCTAGGCGTAATTTGAGAATGAAGGACAACCACTTGGTCAGGAAATTTTGCAGAAAATCTTGCCACAATTTGTGGAGTCAAAAAAATTTCAGGAAGAAGAACTAAAACTTGCTTTTTTTGTTTTAACATCTCTTCAGCTAGAGTTTTATACACTTCTGTTTTTCCACTCCCTGTCACTCCGTAAAGCAAATGAGTTTTAAATTTTAAATCTTCTAGAATCATTTTAACGCATTCTTTTTGTGGTTCATTCAATTCAATAACAGATTTTTTCTCTACCCCATTGGAGTTTTTTGAAGTCTCAGGTTTTTTTTCTTTAAAAGAAAGGGGAGGGAAGCTAAGGTCTGCAATAAGACCTAGAGGATAATAGTAGTAACGACTCAACCATTTCAACCATTTCAATCGTTGCTCACTTAGAGGAGGAAAGTCTTTCTCCACTTTTAAAAGTGTTTTTAGATTTTTATACTTATGAGCTTCAGGGTCTTCTTTAATAATAACAGCCGATAATCTCTTTTTACCCATAGAAACTTGGACTTTTTGACCTAAGGACAAGGGTTCAAGAGACCTGTAAGTTAAGGTTTTAAAGAGGGGACTTTTGAGCGCAACTTCATAGTAATAACCTTTTTTTAACATTTTTTATTTCAATTCCTTAAATTCTACTATAAACCAACTTAATTTATGAAAAAACCCTTTATTTCAAACTTCATTTTGCCGATTATATATAACAGAGTTGTTTTATGAGTTTAATAAAAAAAATTTTTGTTTTTTCTTTTGTGACTGTAGGGGTTTCTTGTAGCGTCTATCAGCCTCCTCAAGTCAACAACCCTCTTCCTCCTAATACACCACTAGAATTCCCTTCTCAAGGTGCAACTATAGATGCACGACAAAAAAACCTCTCTTATCCTTTTGATTTGGTGGTTGACACCATCGCTTTTATGGATTGCCCTGGAGCTTTAGCTTTACAAGATCCTAACTTCTTTGCTTTTAAATTTGCTTCCTATTTTGAAGGTATAAAACTTTCAAAACCTTTTCTAAATAATGTAACTCCTTACACAGCACAAGAAATCAATACTCAAATAAGAAACTCTCCTCATCTTAATACAAAAGCACAAATAGGTTTTAGTGCTAGAGGAAATCCTGAAAGTGCTGTAGCACTAAATGGTACAGGCAAATTTTACGGATTTTTTTATCCTCTCTTTTCTCATCCTGCATTTGTAGATCAAATAACAACTCAGTATAAAGCCTCAAGTATAGCTCCAAACAGAGATCTTGAAGCCATTGTCCCTATTACCAGACAGCATCTCCCCACTGTTAAATCTCACATTGGTAACAATTACATTTTCACTCTAACTTATAGTAAAAACGACAAAAAACCTATCCAACAAAAACCTGGTATCTTCTATGGTAAAACCTACGATGCTTTCCTTGATGGAGGAGAAAATGGGACCAGCTATTTAGAAAAAATTGAAGAAAGAAATTTATCCACAAATGAAAAATCAGAAAAGGATTGGGATTGCCCTGAAAATCTTCGCTTTCTAATTCATAGACATAGAAGTTTAACCGAATACATTTATAGTAATAACACTCCTTTTTTTATTCAAAAAAAGCTAACTACAGAGGGAATCTGTTTAGAATCAAACAGAATTCCAAAACAAAGAGATAGAAAGCTTCTAGAAAGGGTCCTTACAAGATCTTCTTTCACTATGGGAGAAACACATATTTTTCAAAATGAGCAATTTGAAGGCACAGGAAAAGCTTGTATAGTCCCTAAAGATACTAGAAGCAATTGTTATGCAGGAATACAAAATATGTACCGGATAGAGTTTGATGAAAATGAAAAATGCACGCACCTTAATGGAGGTCGAGGTCGTTTCTGTCCAAGTTATTTATCCGTTTGTGTAAAAAGATAGTTTTTTTATTCCTTTATTCTTGATTCTTCTACTACCTGTCCAAGTTATTTATCTGTTTGTGTAAGTCCTTTTTGTTTTTTATAAAAGTTACAAAAAGAGAGCTGTCTTAAAAAATAAGGCTTTATTTTACAAGAAAAGGATTTCATTCTTTTTTAAGCTTTTTTTATAACCCTTGAGCATAAAAAATCTATGTTTTGACAGATAGAAATTTTTAGAGGAATCTTTGAATAGAGAGATTTATTTTATGAAATATTTTTTACTGATTTTTCTATTTATAGGACCCAGCTCCTTTGCTCGCTTATCAGCTCCTTTTCATCTGTCTTATAGCCATACTGGAGTGGGCTCTTTATCCGAAGATTTTTCTCAAATTTTAAACCCCGCAACTCTTGGTTTTCATAAACGATCCAAGTCCGCTCTTGCCTACACTATAAAAGAGCAGAATCAAATGATGAGTTTAGTTGTTACAGATCTTAATACAGGAATTCCTCTAAGTATAAATTATGAAAGATATTGGACTTCTCGTTTTATGAAAAGTGATAAAGATCACCTCCATGTTTCTTTAGGAACAGCTCTAAATCCATTTCTTGCTTTTGGTATTACAGCTCGCAGAGAAACTTTGAAAAAACACACAAAAGATACTTTTTGGAATGGAAGCTTAGGAGCTCTTTTACGCGTAAGCCCTCAAACAGGAATTGGTCTGACTTTAAATGAACTTCTCATCAATGATAATATCAACAACCGATCTGCAACTTTAGGTTTCTACCAAAAACTCTTGAACACTTTTAGTATTCGCACAGACTTTTCTTACTCACAAAAAGACAAATGGATTGCAAGAGGAGCCTTTGAAACTTTGTTTAAAAGATTTTTATCTTTGAGAGTAGGAAGCACTTGGAATTTTCAAACAAAAGAAGTTGTGTATGGAGCCGGTCTTTCTTTTTATGGACCTCGGTTGCAATTAGATTATGGAATAGAAAAAGATCATTTTATTTTTCAGCATGTTCTTATTTTCAAGCTTTTGATTTGATCTCTTAGTTTTTTGAAGGGTCGTCCTTTTTTCGTAATTGCAATCTTTCTTTTTCTTTACCTTTTAAAACAAAATTCACTTCATGTTCAATCCAAGTTTCTTGATTGGGTAAAAATTCATAACGAGCTAGTAGCCTTAAAACATAGTTGTCCATTTCAGAATGACCTGAGGATTGCCTCAAAGAGATTTGATCTACCAAACCCTCTTTTGTAACATAATAACGGATAATTATTTTTCCCTGAAGTCCTTTTTTTCTCGCAAATTCTGGATAAGTGATTTCTGGATTTCCTCTCTTTTGCTTTAAATCAAAAAAGTTTTTAACTTTAGATTTGTTTTTGTCTTGAGCCGATTCTCCAACACCCTTTTCTTCCTCTTCTATTTCTTCCATAGCTTCCATCTCCATCTCTTTGAGTGTTTTTGCGACCTTTTGAGCTTCTGTGACTTCTGGTTCTAGCTTTGGTGGTGGAGTCTTTGAAACTTTTTCTTTTGGAGCCTCCTCCTCTTCTACCTCTTCCATATCTTCTATCTCTTCTGGTGTCTTCGCAACCTGTTGAACTTCTTTGTCCTCCTCAGAAACTTTTATCACTGGTGGTTCTGGTTGAGAAAGTGGGCTCACATCTTGCAAATCCTTTATCGCCCCGGATAGAGGAGCCTCAGGAAGAGCTGCTTTAGGAACTGGAATTTTAATAAAAGAAGGTTCCATTTTAGTAAGAGAGGATTTTGCTGGAAGATTTTTTGAAACAGGTTTTTTTGTTGGTTTCTTTTTAATTTTTTTAGCTTGAAAGAGTTTTTGTTTTTTAGGTTTTTGAAAAGAAAGATTTTTCTCTTCTAAATTCAACTCTTCTTCAAAAGAACTCACAACTTCTGGAGCCTTGTTGAAAGGGCGATAATGCAAGAAAATAGCGGCTCCACCTATAATATGTATAAAAATAGAAACATAAATAAACAGTCTTAAATTCATTAAAGCCTCTTTTTTTAAGATACAAGAAAAAAACTTTTTGGTAAGGATTCTTAAAAAAATCTAGACTTTAAAATTTATGTTTTTAATACTTTTTAGAAGATAATTTCTGGAAAACATCTTCCCAAGATAACGAGGGAATTTTTTTCTGCTCTTTTTTTAAATCGGATATTTTTTGGCAAGAAAGTTTTATCAAAGGCTCTAATTCTTTTTGAATCTCTGGATGATTTTCAAAATATCTAAAGACCTCCATGTAAGTTTCTTCTTTTTGACAAATTAAAATCAAATGACAACCTCCTCTAAGAGACCTTGCCACTCTTTCTCCTGGAGAAAAAGAATCTAAAGCAGCCATATCTATATCATCTGAAACAAGTAAACCTGAAAAACCTCTCTTCTTTTTTAACTCTTCTTGTAAAAGAATCTGCGAGAAACTGGCTGGAGTTTTTTCAATATTAGGAAATTCAATATGAGCCGTCATAACACAAACAGGGTTGTGTTGAAAAAGGGTTTCAAAAATCCTGAGCTGAGGTTCTAAATCTTTCAACAAACGAAAATCTTTTGGAAGAACTTTATGAGAATCTTCTAAAACAGATCCATGACCGGGGAAATGTTTTAAACAAGGAATCACTCCTCCTGCCTGCAAACCTTTCATAAAAGCCGAAGCCTTTTCTATGATGAACTCCGGGCTGTTTCCAAAAGTTCGCCCTTTCAATAGAGGACTTTCTAAAACAGGAAGATCTACAACAGGAGCAAAGTTGATATCAAAACCTAAAAGCCGAAGCCGTTCCCCAAGAATTTGAGCGATCTCAAAAATTTCATTGGAAGGTTTTTGACTGAGCTCTTGAGCTGAGGGCCAAGGAAGAGATTCTTTTATATGAGCCAAGCGATTGACAGAACCTCCCTCCATATCTATTGCTATCAAAGGGGCTTCCCCTTGATGATCTAAGGATAAGGATTTGATGTCTTGGCATAAACGATGAATCTGTTTGAAATTTTTTAAATTTCGTTTGAAAAGAATCACTCCTGCCACTTTCTGTTTGGTAAAAACAGATCGCTCTTTTTTTGAAAGAGATTCGGATTCTAAACCTAACATGAGACTACTTCCTATCATAAAAAAACTCCTAAAAAATCAAAACAAACTTTTGTAAAATCCTATTACAAAGGCAAGCCCTTTTAAAACAATGAACAGACAAAATAAACCTCTAGTTCCTATGAGGATCAAAATAATCCCTTAAAGATTCTCCTAAAAAATTTAAACTCAATAAAAACAAAAACAAAAACAAACTAGGAAATAAACTCAAATGAGGAGCCTCCAAAATATAAGCTCTTCCTGAACTCAAAAGCCCTCCCCAAGATGGTATTTCTAAGGAGCTTCCTAAACCTAAAAAATTCAACCCCGATTCAGCAATCAAAACCGACACTCCTTGAAACATTCCATGGACGACTAAAAGACCTAAGAGGTTTGGAAAAATATGTTGCCTTAATTGTAAAAAAGAACTGCCTCCATAAGCTTTAGCATTCAATACGAATTCCTTTTCTTTTAAATGTCTCACTTCCCCTCTCACCAACCTAGCAAAACCAGCCCAAGTTGAAAAACTTAAAGCAAAAATCAAATGACCAACGGAAGAACCCATCATAGCTAATAAAATCAAAGCCAAAAGAAATTTTGGAAAAGCCAAAACAATATCTGCTAAAGCCATGACCAACATATCAACATAAGATCCAAAAAAACCAGCTAAAATCCCAAGGATAAGACCCACAATAAAACTGATACTCACAACGGAAAAAGTCACAAACAAACTCAATCTGGCTCCATAAATGATTTTTACAAAAAGGTCTTGCCCGTTTTCATCCAAACCAAAAAAATGAGTCCAACTTGGCATTTGAAAACTTTGAGACAAATTTAAAGTGTTAAAATCATAGGGGAAAACCCAAGGTGCAAGAAGAGCTAACAACGCGATAGAACAAATAGTTATGAGACCAAACCACTTCATCACTAAGAAACCCTCATTTGAGGATGGATTCTTGTATAAACCCAATCTGTGAATCTATTTACAAAAACATAAACCAAAGCAATAAACAAAACGGTTGCCTGTATGAGAGGGTAATCCCGACTGGTGATGGCACGATAAAGCAAACTTCCCACACCCGGTCTATCAAAAATAGTTTCAATGATAACCGTTCCTGTTAAAAGAGCTCCCATTTGTAAACCCATAATGGTCACAATAGGGATAAGGGCATTTTTTAAGGTGTGTTGAAAATAAATAGCAAAGGGGCGAGCCCCTTTAGCTTTAGCCGTTCTCACATAATCTAAATGCAACACTTCTAAAATAGAAGCCCTTGTGACTTTCATTAAAACAGCTCCTAAGGGTAAGGCTAAACTCACGGCAGGCAAGATGAGATAAGAAAACCCTCCCGCTCCACTGATAGGAAGCCACATAAGATAAACCCCAAAAAACCAAATGAGAAGAGGAGCAACAACAAAAGCTGGAACAGAAAAAAATAAGACAGGAAAGAGATCAAAAAACTTTTCATATTTTTTAAAAGCAGGATGAGCAGATAAAATCCCAAAAGGAATGCCCCATAAAAAAGATAATAAAAGAGAAAAAAAGGCGAGATTAAAAGTGAAAGGCACTTGTGTTTTTAAAACTTCAAAAACAGGTTCTCCTGTAGGAATAGAATGACCCATATCTAAATGAATCAATTTGTTTAAAAAAGTTGTGTATTGCTGAATAAAAGGCTTATCTAAACCCAATTCCTGCCTCAATAGATTCTTATCTTGTAAATCAGCCCCTTCTTTTAAAATAAAATCCACTGGATCACCAGGAATCAAATAAATAAGCAAAAAACTGGAAGAAGCTATTATAAATAAAACACACAAATGAATCAGACTTTTTTTAAAAAAAACTTTCATCTCGTTTATTGTCCTTAGAGATAAGCTCTTTGAGAAGACATTTTTACAATGCCATTGGTCTTTTCTTGTTTTTTCTTTTTCAAAAATCTTATAAGATACATCTATGGTTTTAAAAAACTCTAAAGGTCAAATGGCCATTTTTTTTGTTTTTATCTTTCAAATTTTATTTATTTTATTTGCTATGACTCTGAATGTCGCTTTGGTGGTTCATGACAAAATCAATCTGCAAAATTCTTTGGACTTAGCAACTCTATATGGAGCGAAAAAACAAGCTGAGGTTTTAAATGCCATTGCCCATATCAATTATCAAATGAGACAAAACTATAAGCTTCTGGCTTGGAGATATAGAATTTTAGGGGGTATGGCACAAAAATATGAAGGACATTCTCCCGACCCTAATGCCTGGTGTCCAGGCAGTGCTGGGGTAAGCATTGAATGTAAAGCCGAACCTCCTGACAATTGTAGTGATAGTATTTATGGAAACTATTGTGATATAGCATTTTCCGTTTGTATCAATGCTGCTATCTGGAATAGAGGAGTTGGTCAGAATGGTCATAGTAGTGATTCCTATTGCAAAAATAATGAAGTTTCAATCCCTAGGATTCCAACCTATCCTCCCACTGCTAGTTTTTTACCTTGGAACGCCTCTGCTGCTGCTCAAACAGAAGCCGCAGCAAGAGCTATTGAAGGTATCTGTAATTCAGAATCTGGTCTTTCTTGGTTGATGACTAATTTGATTTTAAGTCACTTTCGCTTAGACCAAAAAGATAGAAAGATCATGATAGAAACCCTCTATAATAAAACTTTAAAGGTGGGAAAAGACTTAGATGGTTATAGCATTTCTAAAGGAGCTGAAAAAGTATTTCGTAAAAATTTAAACTACACCAATAAAAAAAATTATAATCCCCCTACATTTTATAACTCTTTAAAAGAGAGAGACTTCTCAGAGTTTTTAGAACCCTTACATATTTTTCCCATATTGCAATTTATGAAATTTGAAGCCAGTTGTGGAGGAAAAATTCAAAATTTGATTGATGGTGGTATAGACTCTAGAGATGCTTTTTCTAGTAACACTACTATTCAATCCTTTGTTAATGCACATAAAAATCTTTTTTATTTCAATACCGGGCCAGCGCCTGAACCCGATCTTGGTAAGCTCAGCCTTGGCTATAAAAAAAAGGATAACCTAATACTTTACTATGGAATGAAAGCAAGCTTTTCTTACAGAGGAGTCCCTCCACTTTTTACACCACTAGAGAACACAAAACTTCCTCCTTTAAGGGCTAGCTCCTTTGCCAAACCTTTTGGAGGGAGAATTGGACCAGGTAAAGATGAAGACTTGCTTTTAAAACATCAAATTGACTTGGGGACTGCTACAGACGCAAATAGAACACAACTACAAATTTACAATTTGCAACCCAATTACTCTCGCTACCCAGGAGACGAATGGGGACTTATTGATAAAACACTTCATAAAGACGGCACACATAAAGCTTTTTTAATAAAAACGGCTTTACTTCGTCATAATGGTGACATTCATCAAATAACAGATGCTGTTGCCTCTATAAGAACACCGTTTGATATTTCCTTTTTTGACCATTTAAATACTGGCAAGGCACCAGACCCTTTAGCTGTTGCAGACGGCAATGACCCTGCTTTCGGCCTTGTAAGATTGATGGAGCTGATGGCTGTGTTTCCAGATGTATTTGATATCACCCATTACTCTATTTCCAATAATTATATGGAAGTCTATTTCCCAAAAATTTGTAAATTGATTGGTGAGAATAAAAAAATCTGTGATCCTCTTATAAGAGAAAAGATTGCTCGTTCTGGAGAATATCCAGGATACATTCGTGGAGATTTTGGTTACCCCTATAGTAAAGATTATTTGGAACTCAATTTAGCAACAACAAAAATTGCAAACTCTTTTGTCCCTTTCTTTTATGCCAAAAACAGCAATCCAGTGGATATAAATCGATCCCCTCTAACAATGGCTTACTCCAATAAGAACATTCGCTATCCTTATCTTGTTAAAGACCCTTCTCATTTTTTAACCTCTTGGGCTCCAACTACACAATTAGACAGATATGAAAGCTATAGTTTTCCAGAACGAATGTTTGCTAAATGCTATTCCCACACGAGCCATAGCTCTAGAAGACAACTGAAACCCATACCAAGTGGTTGTGAAAGAGGAGGGAGAAGTGGTTACTCTATAAAAACAATTTCTTGCGATTTGGTCAGCACTTTAGACCCTCAGCCTGATAATTTGTCGGAGTATTGTCCTTAAACAAAACTCTCGTTCAGTTCTAATATCTTTTTCTTTTTAGGAGATTTTCGTCGTAAAAGGGGACACTCTTTTACAAAACTCTAGTGTGTGAATTTTTATTTTCACGAGATTTGAAGAGTGTCCCTCTTACGATGAAAGGTCAGAAAACAAGGAGGGGAAGAACTAGAGTTTTTGAAAAAATTTGGGTTTAAACCCCTGCTTATTAATAATACTGGAACTGCTTCCTGTCGCTCTGATCACAAACAAACCCTCTTTCTCAGCTCTTTTGTCAGAAGATTGATTGGCTTTTAAATACGCAACGGCTCCATAAACTTTCTTACCTTTAAATTCTGGCATAAAATCCGTAACTCTATTTAATTTCTTAATAAAATAATTCAACTCTTTAATATCTAAAGTTGTTTTCACTTCTACAACAACGATCTCTTCCCCATTGAAAGCTAAAATATCAAATTCAAATTGTTGTTCCCCGTGTTTTTTCAGTATATTTGTTGCCGTCCGATCAACTTGGATACCTTTTTGTTTTAGAAGTTTCACTAAATCTCCTTCAACTAAAGTCTCCATCAACTTACCCCAGTGACCATTGAATTTTAGATCAGTCTCTTTTAGCTGTTTGGCAGTTGCTTTTTGGAGAGCTCGGAGCTCTTTAATATCTTCTGCTGCTTTTTTTTCATATTCTTTTCGCTCCATTGCCGTTTGTTTATCGTACTCTTTTTGCTCGTTGAAAAGTTTCCAAATTTCTGCAAAATAAGCTTTAGCCTCTAAAACAGTAGATTTATTACTCATTATTTCTCCTTTTTTTAGTTTACCATAAGTTATATGCAAAAACCATGCCAAGTTTTATAAAAAAATATTTAACAAAACTCTCGTTCAGTTCTAATATCTTTTTCTTTTTAGGAGGTTTTCGTCGTAAAAGGGGACACTCCTCAAACTCCTAAAAAGAAAAAGATTCTTACTTATAATGAACGAGAGAAAACCTACTGGTTTTTAAAAAAGTTTTGAATCTGAAAGCTCAAGTGCGAAAAACAACCCTGCAAAAAACGAAGTTTTTTCTATACAAAAACCAGAGTTGCGAAAAACAGAAGTTTTTCTCTATGTTAAAACTTTCATTTTAACGAGATTTGAAGAACATCTCTCCTGTGATGAAAAGCTCGTGAAAATGAAAGTTCACACACTAGAGTTTTTGAAAAGGCTTTATTTGATATTTATAAACATATTTTTTATGCTCTTCATAAGTTTTAGAAAAAACATGAGTTCCATCATTACGACTTACAAAATAAAAATAATCCGTTGAAGCTGGTTTTAAAACCGCTTGCAAACTTGCCCTTCCTGGATTAGCAATAGGTCCCTTAGGAAGTCCATAAATCACATAAGTGTTGTAAGGGGAGGGCATAAGAATATCTTTTTTACGAATATTTTTTTCTATAGAAAACCCCTTTTTCAAATAAAGACTATACAAAATAGTGGGGTCTGTTTGAAGTCTCATCTTTTTCTTAAGACGATTGTAAAAGACTGAAGAAATAATGGAACGCTCTTGAGGGACTCCTGTTTCTTTTTCAATCAAACTTGCAAAAGTTACAATTTCATGACGAGAAAAAGAAGTTGGTGTTTTTACAATCTTTTCATAGTTCTTTAAAAAATTTTTAACCATTCTAGTTATAAGAATTTCTGCTGTCATATACTTGCTTAAATCATAGGTGTCTGGAAATAAATATCCTTCCAAAGAAGAAAGGTCTTCTTTTAAAAGACTTTTAATAAAAGATTTATCCTCTATTAGATTTAAAAAATTTTCATACTCCTTCCAACCATAATTTTTAAGTATTTGTCCCATTTCATAATGATTCAACCCCTCTTTAAAAGTTAAAAAAACATAATGAATATCTCCATTTCTGATTTTTTGAAACTGTGTCCAAAGAGATTCTCCTTGAGAAAGACGGTATTCCCCCACCTGTAAAATAGGAGAACCAAACAGACGAATCAATAATTTAAAATAAAAGGACTCTCTAATAAGATTTTTTTCTTCCAACTCCTCAGCCAATTGGTAAAAAGTTTTTCCGGGTGAAACATCTAAAATAACACTTTGACCCTTGAAATGAATGGGAGTAAAAAAAGTATAAACAAATAAACCTGCAAGACAAAGACTGATTAAAAAAAACACTTTTAATTTCATAAATTGAATCCCTCTAATAAAAACTCTCAAAACATTCCTTCAAATTGAACTTTCTATTTTTTCAGTTCTAAAAGAGCTTCTCTCAGTATTTCTAAAGCTTGATCTAAATTTTCATTTTGAACAACAGCTGGCAAAAGAAACCTAAGTCTTTTTTTCAAATCAGAACCACAAGAATAACACATCAATCCTTTTTGAAATAAAACCTGTAATAATTTTTTCACCATTTCTGGATTTCCATCTAAAGGAGTCACTCCTATCATCAAGCCCCAACCTTCTATTTCTGACACTAAATTCTCCTGTTCTAAAACTTTCAGTCGAGAAACCCATTGTTCATAAATTTGAGAAATTCTTCCCTGTTCCCCCATATAATTTTTTTCATCTAAAATTTTTAGAACCTCTAGCCCACTGTGCAAACTTGTAGAGCTAGATGAAAAAGTTCCTGAAACCAGTCCCGGCTTAGGGTTGTATTCCTTAGTCCATAACGAAGCCGATAATTGCAAGGCCTTACCTATAGTGCAAACATCCACATACTCTCCAAGATTTAATTTTTCAAAACCAAAAAACTCTCCACTTCTTGCAAAAGTTTGAACTTCATCCAACCAAATCGCTATCTGTTTTTCTCTACAAAATTCAAACAGCGGAACAAAAAAATCTCTAGAAGCTCTATAACAACCTCCATCCCCTTGCATAAGCTCTACCATAAAACAAGCTATGTCCTTTCCCTTTTGGTTCCAATGTTTTTTTAACACCTCTAAAGATTTTTCTGGATCTTCAGGAGAAAAGGGAACTCTTAACACTTCATCGTAAGAAGGCAAGCCCTGTTTAATACTTGGATTGTCTGTGATTTCTGCCATAAGAGTTGTCCGACCCGCAAAAGCCCTTTCAAAAGCGAGGATCGTTTTTGCTCCTTCTTTTTTTTGACGAATCACTTTTAAAGCATTCTCATTAGCCATAGAACCTGAAGGACATAACCAAGCCTGTCTCAATCGGGACTTCCTACGAGCTAAAAATAGAAGTTTTTCCAAAAACTCTTTATAAATGGAACTAAACTGAAGATGACCTTGCATGGTTGTATCTTCTAAAGCTCCACGAAGAGAGGCTTTTAAAATCTCTGGATGAGAATGACCTAAAATATGAGGTCCAATCCCACAAATAAAATCCAACTTAACACTTCCATCAAGAAGTTGAACCAAAGCCCCATGACCTACACCAGAACTGATATAAGGATAATAAGCAGGGCGTCCTCTTAAATGAGCGATTTGCTCAAGATTTTTGTAGTAACTTTCTCGTTTGGAGGGATCCGAATCTCTGGGCTTATTCAAAAAAAGACTTTGTTTTTCTATTTCTTTTAAAAAAGAAGTTAATAATGAATTGTAGGGTTTAACATTTTTCATAATTATCCTATTATAGTCCAAGTATGCTTCTTTTGAGAATGTTTTTTTATATCTATTTGTCTTTCGGTTTTTCTAATGGACTTTCTGCTTCGGGTTTCTCTGACTCTAAATCCGCTGATTTGGAATCTCTTTTTGAAAATCAACCACCCTTATCCCCTGTTGACTTACACAATAAAGCTTTACAAAAGCTTAAATCAGAAGATAAAACTTCTGCCGTCATTTTATTTCGGAAAAATTTTTATCAATCTCTTTTCTTCCCTTCCTATCTGACTTTAAAAACTTTAAAAGAGGAGGTCTCTTTAGCCCCTTTTATCTGGCAAATAGGAAGCTTGCTTTTTGCCCTTTTATCCTTAATTTGTCTGGTTTTTTCCCTAAAACAAGCTTTCCTTTTTAAAAGAAACTTTAAAATGATCGCTCTCTGGTTTTGTGGCTTGACGATTGTCTTTTTAAGTGGTTTTTTTAACCTTAAAAAAAGAGTTTCTAATTTAAAGGAGCTAGAACTTTTAAACTCTCCTTTTGAGAAAGCTCTTTCTGTAGAAACGATTAGAAAAGGATCTGATTTGGTTTTTTTAAAACAACGGGGTAAGTGGGGACAAGTTAAAACCTCTCAACATAAAAAAGGTTGGCTTTTAAAAGAAAACCTTATTCAAACTTTGGAGTAAAAATGTTAGAAATCTTTTGGAATAATTTTTTTAATAAAAAAAAGCATGGGGAATTAAAATACATTAAAGATTGCCCTCTCTTTTCTAATCTAACCAATAAAGAACTCCACTTTATACAAAAGATTTTTCATAAAAGAATTTATACGACAGGAGAAATTATTTTTAAACCCTCTTCTGGAAATGGAATGTATATTATTTTAAAAGGACAAGTGAATATTCTTCATGGATCACCTGATTCCCAAGAAGACCCCTCCCTTGTTTCCTCCTTGAAGGTGGGAGATTTTTTTGCAGAACTTGCTCTCTTACAAAATGAAGCTTATCAAACCATGTTTGCACAATCCGCTACAAACTCTCAACTTTTAGCTTTTTATAAACCTGATTTGAATCTCATTTTAAAGAGACGACCTTTAACGGGTATAAAAATTTTAAACCAACTTTGTCTTATTTTAAGTCATAGGTTGAAAAAAGCAGAGCAAAAAATACTTCAGGTGCATTCCACAAAATGATTCCTTTATTAGATACAAAAAAACGAATCCGTCGGTTAAATTTTTTTAGAATCTCTTTTTTCTTACTTATTTTTAGTTTTCTCCTCTCGGCTCTTTTCATTATCAAAGGGCTTTTTATAACTTTACTTCTTGCTTTTGTGATAAGTTTTATTCTTTTGCCCCTTGTGAATCTTCTTTGTAAGTGGGGATTGCCAAGACTTTTATCGGCATCCATTGTTTTTGTTAGCACGATAGGGGCTCTTTCCGGTTTGATTGCCTGGATGTTTCCCTTTTTATCTCAACAATTCTTAAATTTAAAAACGGAGTTTCCAAATTATGTTCAAAAAACAACTGTCCTTATAAAAACTTGGCAAGAGGGTTTAGAAACTCATTTGTTTTTTATGAGAAGTTTTGATTTGTCTTCTAATTTAGAAAGTTTTTTACAATCTTTAGGAACTGCTTTTTTACAAGACCTTCCTTCAACTTTAGCCCAATCTTTTACCATTTTACTTCTAGCTCCTTTCTTTGCTTTTTTTATGGTCAGAAATGAGTGGGGGCTGACAAGGTATTTATACCCTCTTGTTCCCAATCAGCTTTTTGAAATGTTTCTAGGTCTGCATTATAAAATCAATCAACAAATTGGTGTCTTTATCAGAGGTCGTCTATTGGAAGCTCTTATTGTAGGAATCATTGTGGGAGTCACTTTGTTTTTTTTCAAATTCCCTTTTGCTATTTTGCTTGCAGGTTTTGCGGCTTTAGCTAATCTTGTTCCTTATGTAGGTCCCATTGTCGCTAGTATTGTTATTTTTCTAGTGGCTCTTGTGAATGATTATGAAGCCAGCCAGATTCTTATTGTGTTAGGTATTTTTTATTTCACTCAATTTATTGATTCCATAGTTTTAGTTCCTATTCTTCTTGCTCGCATTGTAGATCTTCACCCTTTAACTGTGATTGTGATTATTATTGCAGGAGCTCAGTTTATGGGTGTTTTAGGAATGATTATTAGCATTCCTTTAGTGAGTGCTCTTAAGGTTACTATAATGACTGTTTATCAACATGTGACAGACAATATTTAACAAAACTCTCGTGTTACCCTTTCTTATTTTCTGACCTTTCATCGTAAGAGGGACACTCTTCAAGTTCAGAAAATAAGAAAGGTATTCCTAGAGAAAACCTTCGTTTTTCGCACTGATGTTTTTCGCAAATTTATTATAAGTAAAATGCGAAAACCAGTAGGTTTTCTCTAGTTCAAACAATAAGTAAGAGCCCTTTTCTTTTTAGGTGTTTGAGGAGCTCCTACGACGAAAATCTCCTAAAAAGAAAAGGGTATTAGTAGAACTGAACTAGAGTTTTGAAAAAGATTTGGGTTTAAAATCCTGCTTATTAACAATATTGGAACTGCTTTCTGTCGCTCTTATCACAAACAAACCCTCTTTCTCAGCTCTTTTGTCAGAAGATTTATTGGCTTTTAAATACGCAACGGCTCCATAAACTTTCTTACCTTTAAATTCTGGCATAAAATCCGTAACTCTATTTAATTTCTTAATGAAATAATTCAACTCTTTAATATACAAAGTTGTTGTCACTTCTACAACAACGAGCTCCTCCCCATTGGAAGCTAAAATATCAAATTCAAATTGTGGTTCCCCATGTTTTTTCACTATATTTGTTGCAGTCAGATCAACTTTGATACCTTTTTGTTTTAGAAGTTTCACTAAATCTCGTTTATATAAAGATTCCATCAAGTTATCCCAGTTATCCCAATTATCCCAATTATCCCAGTAATCATTGAATTTTAGATCCGTCTCTTTTATTTGTTTGGCAGTTGCTTTTTGGCTAGCTCGGAGTTCTTTAATATCTTCTGCTGCTTTTTCATCGTACTCTTCTCGCTCTTTTTCTAGTTCTTTTCTTCGCTCTTCTGCCATTTTTTTATCGTACTCTTTTCGTTCTTTTTTTCGCTCTTCTCGTTCTTTTCTTCGCTCCTCTGCCATTTCTTTATCGCACTCTTTTCGTTCTTTGAAGAGTTTCCGAATTTCTGCAAAATAAGCTTTAGCCTCCAAAACAGTAGATTTATTACTCATTATTTCTCCTTCTTTTAGTTTACCATAAACTATATACAAAAACTATACTCGTTTTATAAAGAAATATTAAAAATAAAAAGGAAGAACTAGAGTTTTGTTATTGAGTGAAAAGATGAAAACTTCTAAGATTTCTATATTTTTCTTCATGGTCTAAGCCATAACCAAAAATGTAACGATCATCTGTAGAAAGTCCAAAAAAATCAGATTGTAAATTCAACTGTCTTTGAGAAGGTTTATCAATAAGAGTTGCTATTTTCACACTTTGAGGAGAACTCGCTTCAATTCTTTTTTTGAGAAAAAGTAATTTTCTCCCTGCATTTAAAATCTCCTTAATAATAAGAACATTTTTATTTTTAATAGGAACTTTTATGTCTTTTAAAATATGAAAGTTTCCTTTTTGCCTTGTCTCTATAGAAATAAAATCTAAAACAACAGGTATTTCTAAATGGCGAATGAGGTCAGCCAAAAAAAACAAAGACCCTTTAAGAGGACAAATCAAAACAAGGGCTTCTTTTATATCTTTATATTCATGATTGATTTCTTTAGCTAAGCCCTTAACTAACTTTTGAATCTCTTTCTCTGCTAAAAAAACAGTTGATGATTTCATAAGGATTTTGCTTGTTCAGATTTTGGAAATTCTTTGAGTAAACGGTTTTTAAAAGAGCTAGGATTTTTATTCATTTTTTTAGCCAGTTTATAGCTAAGCAAAAGAGCCTCTGGGACAAAAGGACTTTCAGGATACTCTTTTATAAGAATTTGCAATCGCTTCCAAGCCGATGGATTCCATTTTTTCTTTGAATAAAAAAGAGCCGCTAGAAAATCTTTTTTAGATTTTAGAGTCTGAATTTTTTTCACATATTTTTTAGCTTCTTTTTTGTAAGGAGAGGATTTTCGTAAAAGAGGTTGAAAGTTTTGTAAAGCCAACTCTCCTACAGATAAATCTTTATCAGCAGACTTAGGAAGTTGATAAAAATAAGAACGTCCTAGCTGATAGTGAACATATTGACTTTTCGTTTTTGGATAAATTTTTTGAAATTGTGTGTAGAGACCAGCTGCAAGAACATAGTCTCTTCTTTCAAAATGAATATCTGCTATAAGTAAAGAGGCTGACAAGCTGTAAGAATCATAGGAAAAATGTTTTTTAAGTTCTTCTAAAGTTTTAAGAGCTTTAGATAACTTTCCTTCTTTTTTATATTGGAGAGATATCTCATAATATTTTTTTGCTGTAAATCTAGCTTGTGTTTTTTCAGCATTCACACAGCCAAACATACAAAAAAAACAAAGAAAAATAAGAACAATAGGCATTAAGTTAAAATGCAAAATTTTCTTGAAAAAGTCAACTTTTTCAAAACTCTCGTGTGTGAACTTTTACTTTAACGAGCTTTTCATCGTAAAAGGGGACACTCTTCAAGCTCAAAAAGTAAAATTAGAGTTTTGTTCTATGACTATTTTTTAGTTTTTTAATCTCTGCTTTAGACAAACCTGTCACTTCCGAAATCAAAGAGATATCAAGTTTTTTCTTCAACATATTCAAAATAACTTTTTGAAACTTTTGTTGTCCTTCTTGTCGTCCTTTTTGTTGTCCTTCTTGTCGTCCTTTTTTAAACCCTTTTTTAAACCCTTTTTCAGACTCTTCTGGAAACCATTCTCGTTGTGCTTCTTCAAACCCTTTTTGACGCTCTTTTATCCAAGTTTGAAACCCTTTTTTAAGAGTTTCTTGAAACTCTTTATCCATAGCTTGTTCTTTTATAATCTTTTTCATATTTATTATAGTTCCTCCTCTTTTTAAAAATCCCTCTTTGAAGACATTTAAAAAATCACTTATGACTATTTTTTAATCTCTGCTTTAGACAAACCTGTCACTTCCGAAATCAAAGAGATATCAAGTTTTTTCTTCAACATATTCAAAATAACTTCTTTAAACTCTTGTCGTTTTTCTCGTCGTCCCTCTCGTCGTCCTTTTTTAAACCCTTCTTGTCGTCCCCTAGTTTGTCCGTTTTTAAACCATTTTTTTCGTTCTTCCTGTCGTCCTTCTTCCCGAGCTCGTTCTCTTACAATCTCTCTCATATTTATCATAGTTCCTCCTCTTTTTAAAAGCCCCTCTTTAAAGACATTTAAAAAATCACTTATGACTGTTTTTTAGTTTTTTAATCTCTGCTTTAGACAAACCTGTCACTTCCGAAATCAAAGAGATATCAAGTTTTTTCTTCAACATATTCAAAATAACTTTTTTAAACTCTTGTCGCCCCTCTTGTCGTCCTTTTCGTTGTCCTTCTTCCAGTCCTTCTTCCAGAGCTCGTTCTCTTATAATCTTTCTCATATTTATCATAGTTCCTCCTCTTTTTAAAAATCCCTCTTTTACCATCAAATCCTCAATCTTCTTCCAATTCTTTGCACTCAACCCCGTGTTCTGTTTCAGATACTCAGTAATTCCTAACAAAACATCCGCTTTTCGTTGACCTTCTATACTTTTAAACAACTCCTTAAAATCTAAAACAATCTCACGCAACTTAGAATCTGTTGGGTTCTTTAAACTCCATATTTCCCTCAATAAACTCAACGCCCCTCGCCCCTTAAACCTTTTATCCTTACCAGCTCTTTGGACTCTTGGAGCATTCACATCTATTACTTTCAACTTGTAGTTTAACATGTTTTTTCTTGTTTCTAAAGGAATTTTAAAAAGAGAATCTCTAAAATTCTCTTCTAAAAAAGAAGATTTCCACTTCATAGTTTGTTTCCCATGATAAAACAAAACAGGAATTATAGGTTGTAAATAACCAAGATGGTCTTTATTATGTCGGTGAATTAACACTTGATAATCTAAAAGTTGATGGAAGAGGTTTTTATCATAATAGGACTTATGTTCTAGAAGAATAAAGAGGGTGAGTTTCATTTTAGGAATTTTTTTAAAAGGAACAGAGAAAATAAGATCAGCTCTTTTATCTTCAAAACTATCTTTTTCTATTTTTAGTTTTTTCCAATCATAAGCTTTCATTTCTTTTTTTGAAAAGATGAGTTCAAAGAGTTCTGTAGCTAAGTCAGGATTAGAATAGAAGAGTTTAAAAAACTTATCATGACTAAAAGCTGTGTTTTTCTTATGAATTCCTTTTTTAAATTCTAAGGTTTGATTTTTAAGATTTAAAACTTGCTTAGCTTTTTTAGACATTGTTTTTCTCAATATCTATATAAAGCAAAAAGAGAGTATGAATAAACTATCAAGAAGCAGGGCTTTTTTTCATTTTTTATTTGTAAATTCGGATACTGTCGTTTTTACAAAACTCTAGTTCAAATATAAGCCTATTAAGTAACTCTTAGTTTAACGAGATTTGAAGAGTGTCCCTCTTACGATGAAAACTCAGAAAACCGGTGATGCGAAAAACAAAAGTGCGAAAAACAGAAGTTTTTCTCTAGGAATACCTTTTTTACTTTTTGAGCTTGAAGAGTGTCCCCTTTTACGATGAAAGGTCAGAAAATAAGAAAGGTAACACTAGAGTTTTGTAAAAGAGTGTCCCCTCTTGTGATGAAAAGCTCGTTAAAATAAGAGTAGAAAATACTTTTTTGAACGAGAGTTTTGTTAAAATGTATTAAAATGAGACACTTTTTAGCTAAAAAAATGAAAAATTTAGGCTGAAAAAGATTTTTCTCTTAAAATAAAAGAACGACTTTTTTATAAATCTTATATTTCCGATAAGTTTTATAGGGAAATAAGAAAGAAGTAAGAAGAAAGAAGTAAGAAGTAAGAAGTAAGAAATTTTAAGGATGGGAAAAATATGAAAAATCTTTTATCAATAATTTTTAAATTATTAAAATCGTTTATGTTTATGTTTATGTTTATGTTTAATCCTAACTTTCTTTTTAACTCTCATCAAGCTTCATCTGAAAATGTTGATGCAGTCAAAGCATTCCAAATAGAACAAAAAAGAATGAAAGCCTGTGGTGAGGAAAATAAATTTTGTAATTATTATCAAACTTCCTCTTCTGTTAAGACAGAAGTACCTAATAGTGCTAAGAGGCAGCACACTGGTCCTAATCCTTTAACGGCCTACTCTCCATTTAATAAAGCTGAAGCAGGAGAAGGTGATGGTGACCCAATAGAATGTAATGCTGATGCTCCGGGGAAAGTGGAAGACACTTGTACAGCAAGAAAGTTGACTACAGCATCCACATACCTTGGAAGAGGTGGAACAATGTACGGAGCTGTTGTAGCAGCTAATAAACCAAGTAATGGAGGACAAGTAACTGAGAAAATAGGTAATCTGAATCTTGGTTTAGCTGGTGTAAATGCTGCTGTATCAGGTATGTGTTACACTGACATTCGTAAGTGTGAAAGTGCCTGTACAGAAAAAATTAAAGCCTGTGAAACTTGTATAGATAAGATAACAAAAAAAACAAACTTTGTAGGATTAGTACAAAATATAGAAGAAATAGATAAAGAAATAAAACAAGCCTTAGAATCCTGTACATCATCAGAAATTACAAAAGAAGTTGAAAATAAAGATGAAGCCATTGAAAAGTTATGTTCATCAGAAATTACAAGTGCTGAAGAATTTAAAACCAAATGTTCAAAAGAAAGAGAAAAAGCAGCAGCTGCCATGGGTCAAGGTCTAGAGAATCTTTTACATGCAGCTATAAATTATACAATTGCTGACCATTTAAAAGATAACGACGGCAAAAAAGATAAAACTCCACCACCACCTAATAGACCTACCGTCCCAGGTAGTGGTTCAACTTTTGACCTTGGTGAAAACCCATCAACATGTACTGGAAGTAATTGTCTAACTGCAAACATAGACGACCCCAGTGCTGGAGAAACACCACCAGACCCTGGTAATGAACTCCCACCATCAAGTGGAACAGAAGACTCTACAGCAGAAGCAGAAGCTAATGATAAAAAAGATTCAAAAACTCCAACCGGTTCTCCTCCTTTGGCACCAGGAAGTTCTTTAGCAGGAAATACAGACGATGATGAAGAGGGATTAGGAAAAGGAGCAAGATCTTCTAGAAGCTCTTATGGAAGAGGTTTTGGTAGTTTTGCAGGAGGAGTTCGCTCTGGTGGGGGAGAAGCAAGCAACCATGAAAACGACCCTTTAGGAAAGGGAAGTGGTAAAAAGACATCTGGCAGTGCCAGTTCTTCTAGCGATTCTCGTTCTAAACGAACACTATCAAGTGCTAATGGAAAACATAAAAATATTTTTGAGCATATGACAACTCTTATTAAATCTTATTGCACAGACAGAGGTAAAAATTGTCAGTGATTAGAGTTTTTATTTTTGCTTTTTGCTTTCTTTTTTCATTTGTTTCTCTAGCAACAACTTCTAATGCTGATAAAGCCAGTGGTTTAAGCCAAGAGATCTTGCAGTTAAAACAAGAAATAGGAGAACTGAAAACAACACTTCAAGATTGTCGCAGTTGTGCTTCAGAAAAAGTCCTCTTGTCTCAAAAAGAAGCTTTGTTAGAGGCTAAAGAAGCTGAATCAAATCATTATCAAAGGGAAGCCACCCTTGACAATATAGATGCTCAAAAACAAGAAAGTGCAAAAGATCAAGTTACAAAACAAAAAAGAAAAACAAAAGATTGGGCTGTTATAAATGGAATTGCATCTGCTTTGTTTTTTATGAGGGCAAAAAAAGCAGCAGGCACTCCTGCCGCTGCATATTGGGAATGGGCAGGCATGGCAACGGGTGGTTTAGCTGCTGCTCTTGCAATACAATACCTAACCATACAGGATAAAGAAAAGAAATTTAGTGATAGAAGCAACTCTCTACAAAATGAAGAAAATCCAGAACCAGAAAATCCTTGCAACACACCCATATGTAAAAAAATAACAGACCTGATTGAAACAAACCCTTCACCAGGTGAGCTTCAAGGAGGACTAAACGAGATACTAGGCTGTCCACCAGCAGATTGTCCCTCTTTAGATTCTCTTAATGGACCAGAAGCACCTAATGGTAAAAACGGAATTAAAGTTAAACGAGGATCTGATCTTTTTAAGAACTTAAATCCTAGCCAACAAAAAGCAGTTAAAAAAATGATGGACGATATAAAAGCTAAAGAGCCACATCTTTTTGATGAAGAAGAGGAAGAGACAGAAGAAGCTTCTACTTCAGACCCTTCAAAAAGTTTTGGAGCTTTCCAACCCGGCAACCGATTGATAGGGTCTGTATCTGAAATTGAAGGTGAGAAAAAAAGAAAAAGGAAAAGCCCTGATACTTTTAAAAAATTTCAAAGTTTATTTGATCAATTCAAAAAAAAGAAAATCACTACATCTGGGAAAACAGTGACTGTAGGAAAAGATAAAGTTGGGGTGATTGAAGACAATATCTTTTTATTGATGCATCGTCGCTACCAAGAAAGAAGAAAGAACAAACAATTTATAGAAGGACTAAAAAAATATTCTAGACCGTCTAGACAACAAATTTAAAGGAGACATGTTAATGAATGAAATTCTAAAAAATAAAAACATTGTATTTGAAATTCTAAAATTTGTAAGAGGTCAAATCCTAAAGATTTTTGTAATAAAAACTTTTACCCCCATCTCAACAAATTTAAGGAGGACCTATTAATGAATGAAATTCTAAAATTTTTAATAAATAAAAACATTGTATTTAAAATTCTAAAATTTGTAACAGGTCAAATTCTAAAGATTTTTGTAATAAAAACTTGCACCCCCATCTCAACAAATTTAAAGGAGACATGTTAATGAATGAAATTCTAAAATTTAAAAACACTGTATTTGAAATTCTAAAATTTATAACAGGTCAAATCCTAAAGATTTTTGTAATAAAAACTTTTACCCCCCCCCCCATTAAATATGAAAGTTTTATTTTTTATATGCTGTTTTTTTCCAGCTCTTTCTCAAGCTGACATTGTCTCTCATGCAAGAGCTTTAGCCCTATTAGATTCAAGCATTGAAGACAAAAGACAAGATGTTAATAGAATTCAACAACAACTTGCCCGATGTAGATCACATAGTTGTAGATTAGGTGCGAGAACTCAACTTAGAGCACCACAAGCCGATTTAGATCGTTTAATGAAAAGAAAAAGACTTCTTCTCAATCAAAAAGCTTCAATCCCTAAGATTCCAAAATACCCTACCGCTGCTAGTTTTTTACCTTGGAATGCTGCTGAAGATTCGGCTGCTAATGTTAAAAATCAGGTCCAAGTGAATGGTGCTGAAGAAACCTCACAAAAAAAATCCCTTTCATCAGCTGCCAATCAAAAGCAAGAGAGTGCAAAAAACAAGGTTCAAAAACAAAAAAAACAGACTCTACTTTGGGGAGCTGCCAATGGAGTGGCTTCAAAAGTGTTTTTTATGAAAGCGAAAGCAGCATTTGCAGTAGCAGCAAAGAATACCTCAGCAGCAAACTTCTTGCGTTCAAACAGTCGTGCATCGGAGGCTCCACCCTATGATGCGGTAGCAGCTGAGAAAACTGCATTAGGAGCAACTCTTACAAAATTTGGAATAGCAACAGCAGTTACAGCGGGAGCTCTTGCAGTGAATTATTTAAGACTCAAAAAAAAACAAAACAAACTCAGTGCCACTTTAAACTCAAATTCAAATGTTAAAATAAAATGCACAACTTCTGAATGCCTTGAAGGACAGCAAATATCTGCAACTTTAGCGGATGAAACCTTTTCAGCAAAACATAAACAAAAGAAAATCAGTAAGATTCTTGGTTGCAAAGAAGAGTGTGTAAAAATCGCTCCAGATGGAAGTCTTCGGTTTAACCCAGCCATCTCTAACCTAATTGGTTGTGGAGGTCCCGATTGTAAGGACATTTTAAAAAGACCTTTAGACTTAAATAATCTCAATCCCAAAAACAAATCCCTTGTCAAAAAAATTATGGATGGTTTGAAAAAGCGAAATCCAAAATTTTTTGCAGCCGTTGAAAACGCAGGGGAAGACCTAGAGACTGGTTCTGATTCTGTTACAAAAAAAGCAGAAGCTTTGCCAAAAGATGAAAGATCCTTAGCAGGCTCAATTGGAAATGAAGGTATCGCTCCAGATAGAAACCCTAATTCTTTTAAAAAGTTTAAAAGTCTGTTTGACCAATTTAAAAATGGAAAAGAGTTTTTATCTAAAAAATCTATCACCGTTGGACAAGACCAAGTGGGTGTGGCTCAAGATAATATCTTTTTAATGGTAAATCGTCGTTACAAAGAAAGAAGAAAGAGCAAACAATTTATAGAAGGACTAAATCATCTTCTTAGTTCTTCCAGAGAAAAAATTTAAATAGATTGAATCCTCTTTGCTACTAATATTTTTTTTGTCTTTCTGTCGTCTCAGTGTAGTGAATTTTTCTAGGTGAGTGACTAAACTACACCTATTTATACCACTAATAAATAGTTGAAAAAGCACTTAAAATCAAGTATACTTAAAGTAATGAGCTGGGGAATTTCATTCAAGTTTTGTCTTGATCAAGCCGATATATTAGTGATATTAAAAAAACAAATAAAAAAGGAGCATTGGTGGTTTTATGAGTAACACAGGAAAGAAATTTTTTAATGTAGATGAGCTAATGGGACTATTTAGCAAGGAATTAAAGAACCAGCTAGGTCCAATAAAAGAGAATCAAAAGAACTTAATTGATTCGGTTAATTTTATAGCAACAAATTGTTTAACAACCCTAACAGGTGCTGTGAATGAAGTAAGGGATAAATTAGGAATGGAAGATGTTAAGATCAACCCACCAAAGATTGAACAAGCCATCAAGAAGCCCTCTGAAACTTCTGATGAAAACTAAAATTTAGCAGTTTAAGGTCTTGACACTATTCAGAGAATAGCGTTAAAATTCTGAATATGATTCAGAGATCTTGCAAATTTTCTAAAACCAATAGTTTTTTTCTATTTGGAGCTAGAGGAACAGGGAAAACAACTTTGTTGCAAAGTCTTTTTTCAAAAAAAGATATTCTTTATATAGATCTCTTAAATGTAAGTTTATTTGAAGAGTTTTTATTTGATTTTAGTCGGTTTGAAGATCTTATAAATACAAAACAAAACAAGAACAAAATAGTCATCATAGATGAGGTGCAAAAACTTCCAAGCATTTTAGATGTTGTCCATTCTCAAATACAAAAGAAAAAACGACAGTTTATTTTGACTGGTTCTAGTAGCCGTAAATTAAAACAAAAAGGAGTCAATTTACTTGCTGGCAGAGCTTGGGTTTATCACCTGTATCCGTTTTCTAGTTTTGAAATGAAAAAAAAGTTTAATCTCAAATCAGCTTTGGAATGGGGAACTCTTCCCGAAGCGGCTTTAGCTAAAAATAAAGAAAGTGCTAAAGAATATTTAAATGCTTATGTCGGAACTTATATAGAAAAAGAGATACAGCAAGAGCGGTGGGTTAGAAAACTAAAACCTTTCCGTAAATTTTTAGCTATAGTGGCTCAAATGAATGGAAAGATAATCAACAAGTCTAAAATAGCTAGAGATACTGGTGTGGATGATGTAACAATTGCTAATTATTTTGAAATATTAGAAGATACTTTGTTAGGAATAACTTTACCAGCTTTTCATTTTTCTGTCAGAAAAGCCCAGAAACAAGCTCCTAAATTTTATTTCATTGATCCAGGAATAAAAAGGGCTCTTTCAAAAACTTTAACTGTAGAACTCCTTCCTCAAACTTCAGCCTTTGGAGAAGCCTTTGAACATTGGTTCTTGTTGGAAGTTATAAAAAATGCTTCTTATAAAAGAAAAGATTGGACTTATTCCTATTTAAGAACAAAAGATGACGTAGAAATTGATTTAATCATCCAGCGTCCAAAAGATATTTTGTTGATAGAGATCAAATCCAAAGATCGAGTTAAGAAAGAAGATGTAAAGAACTTGGAATCTCTAGCTAAAGACATTGATCCTAAGGCAAAAAAATGGCTTGTCTCCAGAGACCCTTTGGAAAGACGTTTTGGTTCTTGCCGTGCTCTCCATTGGCAAAAAGCTTTAGAAATTCTTTTTTAGTATCTATGTCTATAGTTTTTCAAAATTATTTCTTTATTATTCCATCGTTTAGGACTTTAATCACACAGAAAAAAATATTATTCTTCTTTGTTAGAGGTTACACAATCTGGAAAATGGCTAGATTGAATCAGAATTTTATTGGTTACATCCCCTCTCCAAGAAATAGAGTTCCCTAAAACAGATCTTTTCAAAAAACTTTTTCCAATGATAGAAACTTGAGAACCTAACACAGCAAAACCTTCCACTGTTAAATGCTCCTGCCCTCTCAAATCCGAAGGAGCTAAGAGAGGAACTCCTAGTTTTTGACTTAAGCTTTTTCCAAATTGCAGACCTACTTTTTTATCTTCAGGATCAAAACGAGAAAATACTTTTTCCAAAATACTTTTTATTTCCGTTTGAGAGGAATCTAAAAACAAAGATTTTAAACAAAGCTCCGAAGCCTGTAAGTAAGATTGTTCATCTCCCCCTTCTAATAAAACCCCCTGCTCATCTACAAAAACTTTATACTTACCTTTGCTCAAATGAGGCTGCATAACATCCCAAAAGATATGAGATTTATCCTTAGCCAAAGATTTTAAAAATAAAGGTTTAAATAAAGCCAACCCACTAAATTGAACAGGACGCAACTCTTTTTGAACCACATCTTTTGTCCTCTTTAAAGAAAATCCTTTGGAAAGCATTTCGTTTTCAGAACCAATACCCCTTAAGATAAAATCTTTATCCACCCAAAGATAACCCTTATCGGCTTCAAAATTTTTGGTCTTTTCAGCCACCCCAAAAAAAGAAGATTCAAAAGAGTTTTGAATAAAATCCTCCTTAAATTGTTTTAACAAATTCAAATCGGAAGGGAAAAAAAGACTATCTCCGTTTAAATAAAAAATTTCGTTTTCGTTTTTAAAATGATCTCGCACCTCATAAAAACCACCACCTGAATCGAGAAGCTTCTCCTCTAAAACAAGGTCAGTGGTTTGAGAGGGAGATTTTAAAAACTCTACATCTTCTTTGAGTCGCTCGGGAAACAAATAACTGTTCAAAACAAATTGTGACACACCCATTTGTTCTAAATAAAACCACCCGTAGGAAAGAAGTGGTAAATTTAAAAAAGGCATAGAGGCTTTGGGTAAGCTATAAGTGAACGGTCTTAACCTCTTCCCTAAACCTGAACATAAAACAAAAGCTTTCATTTCAAAAAAGAATAACTTTTATTTACGGATATTTCATCAAAAGATTTTAAGTTCAATTGATTTTTTAATTCCTTAAAATAGGAAGCCATATTTTTATAACCTCTAACTGTCGCCACTTCATAGAGATTTTGAAGAGTGGGTTTTATATATCTTAAATGTGTTCCTTGTTGATGACTATTGTAAAATCCTGCAAAACAGCCACAGGCTTTGAACCCTCTTTGTAAAAATTGAAGCTGCACAAAATCATTTAAATCCGAAAGTTGTCCTATGGATTTTTTAAAATTTAACTCTGAATTTTCAAAATAAAATTTTATAAAATTTTGTCTTTCTAAATCTGTGAAAGGAACATAGCTATCATAAATAAGACTTGTTAAATCATACATCCAAGGCCCTGCACCAGCATCTTGAAAATCTAACAAATAGGGTTCCCCTTTAGAAATCATTATATTTTTACTATGGAAATCCCTATGACAATAAACAAAAGAGGTTTTGACAAACTGAGAAATCACTTTCTCCATTTCTTCTTTTAAGGACTCTTTTAACTTTGTTTTTTCTAAAAAAGATTTTTGCTGGAGAGTTTTTAAAAACTCTTCTAAACGATGAATGGCTGTGTCTATTTCCTCTTGAAAAAATTTTTTATCAAAAACTTGGTCTTCAGGGACAGGTTTTATTTTTTGTTGTAGTTTTATAAGCTGTTCAATAGATTTTAAATAGTAAGACTCTTGAGTTTTTTTGTTACCTTGCAAATCTTCCAACATTTCATCCCCTAAGTCTTCCATAAGCAAAAACCCTTTTGAAAAGTCGGTCTTAAAAATTTTAGGAACAAAACATGTGGCTTGATTTAATTTTTTGTGAATAACAACAAAGTCCTTTAAACTTGGATCTTCTTCACCCGAAGACATAAGTATATAAGAGTCGCCTGCTTTTGTTTTTACTCTTGTGTAAGAGCGATGCCCTCCATCTCCTGATAGTTTCTGTAGTTGAAAATCCTGATATGAAAAGTAGCTTGCTAAGAAATCTTCCACTCTACATCCTCTCCTTTTAATCCTATAACAATTTTAAGAGGAAGA
The DNA here is from genome assembly GCA_963692945.1 of Bdellovibrionales bacterium. Lineage (GTDB taxonomy): Bacteria > Bdellovibrionota > Bdellovibrionia > Bdellovibrionales > UBA1609 > JACOND01. The sequence goes on along the minus strand of OY843585.1, from coordinate 328,879 downwards.
GGAGGTTTAGATGAAGAAATGAAATTTTTAATTTGTTCTTTTTGCCAATCTTTACAGCCCATCCAGTCTGGTAAAAACAAAGTTGTAAAAGAAAAATGAGACCAGTTTTTAAAAGAGCCTCCCTTTTTCATGAATAAGTCTAAGTGGATAAAAGCGACATGGTGAGTTAGATTGTGAATTTTAAGAGCCGATTGCAAAATCTCTTCTTTTGATTCACCAGAAACAAATAATAGATTTGGTTCTTTTAAAAAATCCTCTCCAACCCCATCTCTTACTCTAGAAAAAGGTAAAATATTTTCATCTTCTAAATGATCCTCAGGTTGTGGCAATACATGTTGAAAATAAAAATAATCTCCAAAATTTTCTAAATAATAATTAAGTCCATCCTTAATAAGAATTTCCAACAATTTAAAAGACTTCTTACTTAAATGATGACCAGATATGAAAAAACACCCGTAAAGCTCTTCTTTAAAAAAAAGAGGAAATCCTATTTTACCATCTTCATAAAACAAACTGTCTTTGGTTAAAAAAGCGACTGGCTTTTCACGAACGGATACAAATTGAATATCACAATGCAACTTGGTTTCAAGATGACTCAAGAAAGACTGAATGGAATCATTTAAAAACTGCATAAATTTTAAACCTCATACTTAGGTTCTGTTTTATATCAGATTTTAAATTTTTAAAACATTTCTTAAGGGTTTGGAAAAATTTTACAAAAACCGACCAGATATTAAATTGTAAAAAACCTCTCTTTTTTAAAAGAGTTCTCTTTGCGTTTAAAAGTTGAACGAATTGTCTATTTTTTACCTTTTGAAGAGGAAGGTTCTTTTTTAGGAGTGACATAAGATTCTTTGCCTAAAATAGCCTCTATATTGTAACGAGTTGAGTGAGCATTCCCTGTTTTAACTTGTCTATTGCAACAAAAACTATCTGTTTCTATAGGGTCTTGCAACCCCCCCTCTGTAATCTCTTCTTTTTGAATGGTCTTAACTCCTTGAAACTCTTTAAGAGACGGACTCAACGGACTGGCAAAACCTTCTAAAGAAAAAAAGCCTACTGAAATAACCCCTATGATCCAAATTTTTATAGTCATAAATAAACCTGTTTCTTGTTTTTATAAAATAACCATCTCTTCTGCTACAGGAGATAAGGTTTGTAAAAAACTATTAAATACGGAGGACACTTGAGTGATAATAGTTGGTCCCGCATTTTCACTGGCCTTCACATCAGTGACACTTCCATTTGAATCGTACACAACCCTTATAGAACCAACTCCTGGCCGAGTGATAACCTCTGGTTGATTTAAAGTTTTATGCCAATTTAAAAGGATGGATTTACGAGATTGATCTTCCATATAAGAAAGTCGCCCACGATTATCATGTTTGACCTTAAGCCACTCATCTTTAGATTTTATAGCTAAAGATAACAAGCACTTGTTGTTGAACTTAAACCGAATGTTTTCTGTTTTTACAATTTTTTTAGTGTTTGGTTTTTTATATTGCAATTGAACCCATTCTGGTTTTCCACACTGTTTTTGATAATTTTTATATCTAACAATTTTATAAGGATCTTCTTTTTTTCTTAACAGTCCGTTAGCGTAATAAGTTCTATTGGTTCTCACTCCATTTCTCAATAAAGAGACAGGGGAGCCAAATTTAGGATGATAAACCACATCTGTTTTTAAACGACCATTCACTCTCACTCTGGCCCGATGAAGATACTTACTGCCATTTGCTAAAGTTTTATTCCAAAATTCATATTTACTTTTATTTACAATTTTTCGTCCACATTTTTTTTCTACCGTAGCAAAATAATGATTTGGATTTTTAGGATTTTTAGCATAGTTGTAGTTTTCTTCACAGCTTCTACGATCATTAAATTTAACAACCCAATCTTTATCTTCATTGTAGCTTAATGATTCTACGGTTTTATCTGGATAAACGGTTTTCGTTAAATTATGAAACCCATCATAACTGTGACTGAATTTTTCTTTATAAGAATTAGAGATCCTTATTAAGTTTTCATTTTTGTGTTTATAAGATGCAACCTTTTTTCCTCTAAATGTCACCGACACTACTTTTTTAGTTCTAGAATCTAAATTCAACTGGAGTTGATTCCCTCTATTATCCATCACACGAACAGAAGTGGCCTGCCAAAAAATGTCCATAGAATTTCCAAACTTATCAAAAGCTCTTTTTAACTGACCTTTACTATTAAAAATTTCTGAAACTCCATTAGGAAGATGTCTTTTATAATTATTATTTTGGACAACAATAAACTCATTGGATTTTCCATTGGCATAATAAACTTCTCCCTTTTTTGCACGACCTTTAATCTTTAAAGCTCTCATAAAATCAGCTCTTAAAGTTTGGCTTTGCACAAGGTCTTTTTCTAACTGCTTTAAACTTTTTGGATTTTTCATTGTCCTAGATTTTTTAACAGCTTGTAAAATGAGATTAACTTGTAACCCTATGTTTTCCTTTCTATTTTTTGGATAATAAAAAACCTCTACACCACCACCACATTCAGCCACTTTTAAAGAATTGTCTGGCAAAACTTCCAGTTTAGTTTCAAAATTAGAACACCAACCAAAACCAAATAAACCATTAAAAAGAGAACGACTGTTATAAGTTCTTTCTACTTTTAAAGTGAATCCTGGAGTTTCTGTTTTGAAATCTATAAAAGTTTTTGAATAGCCCGCGCTTCGTATATCTACAATTCCAAAAGATTCAAAAGATATAAAAATACAACTTACTAGTAAAATAATTTTTTTCATAATAACAACTCTCCTAAGGTTAGGATTTCATTGTAAAACTTTCTTCTCTTATTGTGAAGTCTTAGACTTTGATTTCAACCATTTTTTTCATCATAAACCAACCAACTAGAACTAAAACAAAAACAAAAAATAAACAAACCCAGCCTAAAGGCTTAGTCAACAAGGGAAGAATGTAGGCCTTATCCATAAAATAGAAAACACCAAGTAATAAAAAAGGCAGGCAAGACATGATTTTAGCCTGCATCATACCTTGAGCTGTTAAAGCTTTTATTTTTTTATCCATTTTCTGTCTTGACCTTATAGTCTCTGACATAATGAAAAAAGTTTCTGCTAAATTTCCACCTGATTCTTTTAAAATATTAATCGTGCTTACCAACATATCAATGTCTGGACGCTGCAACCTTACTCCCATTTCTGTTAAAGACTCTTCCAAACTTTGACCCAGTTGCATTTTATTAAGAGCCAAACGAAATTCTCTCGCTAAAGGTCCAGGATAACCCTTAATCACTCTATCCATCGCTTGAGGCAAGCTTAACCCTACTTTTAAACTATTACACATAATGGTAAGGGCTTCTACCATTTGAGAAACAACTTTATCACAATGACTCTGCCAAAGCTGTTGAAGCACAAGTTTAATTCCTACCCATGTTCCTAAAAATACAAAAGCTCCAGCAATAAGACTGAAGAGAACATTAGGCCAAATCATTAAAAAGAAAGCGAGACCTAAAGAGCTAGAAAGTATCCAACAGTTCCTTACTATAATCTCTTTTTTTTGTGAGATAAAAAGTTTATCCATAAGGTCTAAAATCTCTTCTTGAGAACCCACTGTTTTTGTAGAGAAAAACTGCAAAATTTTATCAGACCAACAGTAAGAACAAATGAAGACTAAACACCCAATGACTAAACTAAAAACCAAAGAATTAGAAAATAAACTGTCCATTAAGCACCTTTTTTAATTATTTTAGGAGTGGATTTTTTTAACGAAACTTGAGGCTTTTTTTGTTCTGGCTTTTGTGCAACCACTTCTTTATTTTTTGAGAAAGGTTTTCGTAAATTGATAGGAGGCTTTTTTAAAGACTGAGAAGATTGTGTTGTAAAAAGCCCTCTTGGAATTGTGATACCTCTTTGTTCAAATTTATCTATAAAACTTGGGATAATACCCGAAGCTTGGAACTGTCCTATAACTTTTCTGTCTTTTGTGTAACCTTCTTCTTTAAATTTAAAAACCTCTTGAAGTGTTACGACATCTCCTTGCATACCCACAACTTCCGTAATATTTTTTATCTTTCTAGAACCATCACTTAATCGTCCAATTTGAACAATCAAATTAACGGCTCCAGCAATTTGTTCTCTTATTGCCTTTGCTGGTAAATCCATACCAGCCATTAAACAAAGTGTTTCTAACCGAGCCACTGCTTCTCTTGGATTGTTGGCATGAACTGTCGTTAAAGAACCATCATGACCCGTATTCATAGCGGCAAGCATATCTAAAGCAGCACCATCTCTACATTCTCCGACAACAATTCTATCTGGACGCATACGCAAAGTGTTTTTAATTAAATCTCTTATACTCACTTCCCCCGTTCCCTCTATATTTGCTGGACGAGTTTCTAAACGAACAACATGCTCTTGGTTGAGTTGTAATTCCGCTGCATCCTCAACTGTGATGATTCTTTCTTTTGTTGGAATAAATCCAGACAAAACATTTAAAAAAGTTGTCTTACCAGAACCTGTTCCCCCTGATATAATGATATTTAATCCTTGCTCTACACAGATTTTTAAGAAATTGGCCATCTCTTCTGTAATGGATTGAAATCTATAAACTAAATCTTTCATTTTAATTTGTTCACTTGGAAACTTTCTAATAGTGATAGTGGGCCCATCCATAGCCAAAGGTTCTATAATGGCGTGAACACGACTCCCGTCAGCAAGTCTTGCATCAACATAAGGAGTCTTTTCATCAATACGACGACCCAAAGGAGTCACAATCCTTTCCACAATATTTTTAAGATGTAAGTTAGAAGTTATTGTATAGGGGCTTAATTGCAGTCTCCCATTTTTTTCATAATAAATTTTATCACAGCCGTTAATCATAATCTCAGAAATAGATTTATCTTCTAAAAGATCTTCTAAAATACCAAGACCTAGAGATTCATTTAAAACTTGTTTAATGACTTGATTTCTTTCTTCACGACTTAACCCTTCTCCTCTTAAATCTACAAGACGAGCAATCACGGTTTGTGTTTTTTGTCTCAGTTCATTTTTTGCACTTTCATCTTTTGCTTGAGTTAAATCTTTTTTTAAATCCATCTCTTTGATAAGCTCCGAATGAATTTGCATCTTTAATAAAGTCAATGGATTCATGGCTTTATTATTTAAATCCGTTTTATCAAGTTTAGAATCTATAAGATTTTTTGAACTGGCAGGAGGAGCTGATTTCCTACCAAGATTTTTTCCTCTTAACAAAATGCCTGAGTTTAATTTCCTTATAACATCTTGACAATTTTTAGCGTAAACCGATTGGGATTGAGAAATAACAAAAGGTTGAGATTGATGAAGACTTTCAGAAACCCCTATATCTTCTGGAAAAGAAGCAAAAATAGAATGAGACAAAGTCCGTTGAATGATAGAAGAGTTTAAACTGGATCGGTTGACCTTATTTAACAGAATATGAAAAAGAGAGGACGGCAAATAAGACAATTCATTTAAAATTCTTTTGGTTTGATTAACAGCTAAAATTTCAGGAGTTACAACAACTAAAACAACACTGGCTAAGTCTAAAATGGTTTTTTGCAATTCCCCTATATCACATCCTAAATCTACAAAAATATAATTGAAAGATTGAGACAAATGATACACTTGTTTTTGAAAAAGATGAGCGGGTCCATTTAGTTTTTGATCGGCATCTGTAACAGCACTTAAATAAGCCATGCCCGTTTGATGATAGGCTAGAATTTTTTTTAAGTTTTCTGAAGTCAAAGATTGTTTGTAAGTGCTAAATTGCTCAACATTCAATTTAGATCGTAGTCCTAAAATAATATTTTGATCCCCACAACTCTTACTATCTAAATCTATTAAAAGAGTAGGGGCTTGAAATTCTTTTTGTGAAGCTAAGGCCAAGTTGGCTGTAAGAATACTTTTCCCTACGCCTCCTTTTCCTCCAACAAAAGCTATGATATGAGAGTTCTTTTTAAGCACTTAACACCTTCTAATTTCCATCCACTTTAAATTTTCTTTTAATACTTTCCACTCCAGCAGAAGCTGTCCCTTTAATAAAGGGAGTGATGAACACAACAAATTGACTTTTAGAAGTGTCGTATTTTTTAGAAGATACCAAATTTATAATTGGTGTTTGTGCTACGGATCCACTAGGAAGTCGGTTATAATCTTGAGATAGAGAAGACCGGATAAGCCCACCAAGGACAGCACTTAGACCTCCCCTCACATGTAAAGAGGTTTTAATCTTTCTTGTATTTGTAATAGGATTTCCATTAGCTACGGATCCAGCGAAACTTCCAATTGTAACATTAACCTCCATATGAACCGTGTCTTTCCTAAGCCCTATGATTGTTGGTTTAATTTCTGTGCTAATTGTTGCTTGAGCCGTGGCCACACTCAATTCTCCATCGCCTTTTCTTACTGTGTAAGGGACTTGTTCTGTGGTTGATATAGTTCCACCGACACCCTCTTCAAGAGTCAGATTAGAACTGTGAAGAACTCTTGCAAAATTAAAACTTTTAGCCCAATTGAGCTTAGGAAAAAAATTACTGATTGTAGCCGTTATAGCAGAGGTTAATCCTAAACCACCATTACCTCCAATTCGGGCTGTTACACCTGTGTTGTCAGTGATTTGAGGTGTCCATTGAAAAGAAAATCCTTTATCATAACTTTTTTGAAGATCAACATAATGAACAACAACTTGTATAATTTTTTTTCTTTTGTCTGGTGGCTTTGTTGGACGCAATTGAATCAGATTTGTCACTAAACTAACCTGCTTTCTTCTGATAGATGTTTTTTCAGCATCATATTGTGTGTATAAGTTGGCAATCAATTCGGCTCTTGCCCTTTGTTCTTGCGATCCCACTTCTCCTTCTAAAACAAACCGGTTGTGAGTGGCCGTGACTCTCACTTCATCAGGAGGAGTTAAATAACCTATCTTTTTTTCAATAAGGCGAGCGAGTTGGACTTGAGCTTTTGGACTAAGAGTCACTAAGGATGTCACATAAATTTTTTTGTATTCGTTAACAATAGTATCAATACGATCCATCTCTTTTGGTAATAAAACCTCTCCATCTATAACCACTTTGTTATTTAAAATTTTGATTTCTATTCCATCAATAGTGATGAGTAAATCACCAATCTCTTTCGCCAATTTATGAAGATTTACCTTTTTAACATCAACATTGATTTTGTGTAAAATTTTATTTCTAGTGTTTTTTATAATAAGAGTCCCTGTTCCTTTACGTTTAGGGTTAAATAGCAATGTGTTTTCTTTTTTATTAAAGGTCACTGGAGCATATCTGTAATAAGTTCCTTCAAATTTTAATCTTTTCCCACGAAGGGATTTAAGAAGCTTATGCTCGTATTGAAACCCTACAGAAAGACTTAAAAATTCTATGTCTTTATTCACATCTACACTATGAGCATAGAAAAAAAACAAAGAAGAAAAGAAAACTAGTTTTTTAAAAATATCTTTCATACTCTCTTTCTAACTACCTTCCTAAATTTAAAGATTTTGATTTAGAAGCAGGCCTTCTGACCACTCCTGCTCCCAACACACTAGATAAGTCCGCTTGCTTTAAAGCCATGTGGCTGTTATCCGAAGGATGTCTTAAAGTCAAAAATATAGAGCTGGGATTTGTGGATAAAATGTAAATCAATTTTTGAGCTTCTTGGGGAGGAGTTTCAATAGTCACAGTTGAAAATTTATTTTCTGTTCTTAAATTTCTAGTGTAACTTTCCCCACCTATCTCCTCATGGATGCGAGGAAGTTCATTAACAATTTGAACCCCTGTTGCTAAAATGACAATATCTTGTAACAAAGTCTTTATAAATCTTTTTTGAACAGTCCCTGTATTTAAATCTAAAGCTGCAACCACATCAACACGATCTCCTGGTTTTAAAAGTTTTGCCACTCCACGAACTCCATCCACAGGAATAGTGACCGCTCTTTTTCCAGGGGAAACTTGTAAAGATAAACCTGTTTCAGGTCCGGGCTTTATGATTTTATTTCTTAAAATCTGTTCGTCCTTGTCAATAGGAGCAAGAGCCACTAAACCAACTATTCCTTCCAATTCTTTGATGTGACCTGGTTGAACAAAGTTTTCAGGAATTTGTCTAAGCTCCACCATATTTTCTTGAACTGTTTGCATCTCATTGATGTCTTTTGTAGCAACAACAACTGTGGTTTGAACTCCAAAAGTTTTTGCAATTTCAGCACTTTTTTTCTGTGTGTAACTGTAAAGTAAAACCACAGCAAAAATAGCAGCTCCAATACTCAGCCATAAAGTTAATGTTTCATTTTTATTCATAGTGAATCCTCCTGATTTTAAAAGACAAGGATATCTCTTTTATAAAATCCTTTTCTCTTTAAGATTTATCGGTAAAATAAGAGTTTTTATTAAGAGTAATTATGGATAAAAAAGGCTTTTATTTGTTTTTTAATGGAAGGGATAGCACAGACCTTTGTCTAGCTGCGAAAAACCGTGTTTTTCTCTAGTTCACTATAAGTAAGAACCCTTTTCTTTTTAGGTGTTTGAGGAGCTCCTACGACGAAAATCTCCTAAAAAGAAAAGGGCATTAGAATTGAACTAGAGTTTTGTAAGCTAGTTGCAATCAGCATCTCCACCATCTTCTCCACAAGGACAATCTATACAAATTCCATAACCCGTCATTAACCACAAGGGATTTACACGCTCAGGGGGGTCATCATCTGAAGAGTCTCTATGAAACTCTGCCGACGCTGTTTTTTCTTGAAAGGGAATGATACCTTTAGGATTCTCATTATAAGCTCGTTTTATCTCTTCAAAAAAATTGATTCCTCTAAGGGGGACATAAGGCTCATCTTCACTCTCTATTTTTGACGAAGTAATATAAAATAATCTGGACCCCACATCTCCATAATAATCTTTTTCTACTATTGCAAACTCAGAATTATTATACATAAAGGGAGAAGGGGAAGGTTCTCCTGGGTTATAATCTCTATGGTATTCAAAGTGAGAGCGATTATTTATAATTTCAAAAGCATAGTGCCTTGCCGCTATAGATTGTAACACTCCAGAGTGAACAGCTCCCCATAGTCCCACCGTCAATCCAACAAGAGCGACAAAAACAACAAGCAGGGGAAGCATTTCAAACAAAGCAATTCCTTTATTGTTCCCTACAAAATTCATCTGTTGAATGAGTTGTTTTTTCATTTCTTTTCCTATTTTTTCATAATCCTTTTAGTTTTTCATAGACTTAGCAACCATTATCACCAGGTGTCTTTTGTGGTGATCTACAAGCTGTTCCACCTATGTCGTTGTAAATCGCACAGATTTCAATCATCCTTCGTTCGTTAAAAGTTTCGCATTCGTTTTTTGTAACTTCTCTACCAAGATAAGAAGCCACTGTTGTCTTAAGCTTTCCATCATCTTGATCTGTTAAAAAAGGTATTTTAAAGTTTGTGCGAGTGGAAATAAACTCTGCTGAGGCCCCATAAAATATTTTTCTGTAATGGCTATCTGTATAAACATTATTGAATCCTAAATCAGGAATTTCAGAAATTTTAAACCACTCAGCTTCAGATTTGTATTTGTTTTTGAAAAATTTTTGTCTCAACTCCAGATAATGTCTTTCTGCGTTTTCTTTTTGTGAAGACAAACTCTTATCTCCTAGAGATAGTTTTCTAGCTGAGGCATAAGTTAAGTACTGAACAGCACTGCCATTCACTAAGGTGAGACACAGACCAAAAAACGAAATAATAAAAAATAAAACGATAATTAAAACCACAAGAAATTGAAAAGTGATAACACCTTTTTGGTTTTTTATAAAGGTTCCCATGATAAATGCCTCTTAATATGGTTGGGGTGTTGCTCTCTTGCACTTTTGGAATCAATATTCCAAACTCCATTTTCCAACATATTTGCAATGACTGGGTTAGGACCTGAAACAAACTCTTTCAAATAATCTCCCTCTTTGATTTGTTTAAAAGCCACTTGCATTAAAACCAGTAAAGTGACAGCTAGGAGAATATACTCTACAGTCACCTGCCCCTTTGAAGTTTTTAACAAAAACTTTTTGGCTTTAAAAAATTTCATAAAAAACCCCTGTTAAGCTACAATAACTCAACCATCCTAGTAAAAGTGCAATAGAAAAAGGGATGGTATGGAGACTTTCTGTGTTTGTTTTCTTGAGTTTAAAAAGAAAAATAAGAAATAGGTTGGATAAAAAATCTTTGAACTTTTTATCAAAAAGGATTTTAAAAACACCCAACAACAAAGCCCAAGGAAGAGAATAGAAAAAAGAGTAAGAAAGAGTGATCCAATTCACTGTCAAAGCAAATAGTATTAAAACTTTTAAATCCCCGCCCCCTATGACACGACCTAAATTTAAAGGGACACCTATCACAAAAGCCAAAAGAGCAGAAATAAGTCCCACTTTTAACCCAATGAGTCCTTTTAATAAAACGACAAAACTTAACGAGAAGGGCAGTAAAATCAAAATCAGTTTATTGTGTATTTTTCGTGAACGCAAATCATCCACAACAGCAATGAGTAACAAAGCTGTTGGCAAAAGAAATTCAAAAAGAGGGGAGTGAAACATATATAAAAACCTCTTCTTTTTATATTATAAACAATAGATTAAAAAGTAAAAGAATCTCTTTTTGTTTCAACAAGAAATCTTTTTTAGCAACCCATCCCTCAAAGTTTTGTTTGGGTCCAATGGAACATGGGTGTTTTACTATCAAAGAATTTGATTTGTTTTTTGCTTAACTCTTAGCCTTTTAAGCAAAAAGCAACTTATCATCGTCGCCAACCCACATATCTTTGAGTTCCCTTGTCTCGGTCAAAAAAACCCTCCCCTGTGGTGAGACGTCTTTCTAAATGATGAGCCAATTTGGGACTGGATTCAGCAAACATCTTTACAGGCCCTGTTTCCATACCAAAAGACCCCGCTAAAAGCAGAGCCGATACAAACAGTAAAAGAAGATACTCTAAAGCCATCAGAAGTTTTTAATAAGTTAAAATTTACTGGCTAGTGAAACTACTTACTTCGCTGCCTAATTCAATTGTTTTTTCTGAAATGATGTTTTTAATTGGTTCTTTAAAGGCAATAGCAATCCCAACGACTACAACTAGCATTAAAATATACTCTGTAGCCCCTTGACCTGATTCATCTTTCCAGATTTGTTTTAAAATGTTTGTTAGATTTTTCATACCTACATCCTCCTTGTTTTTGTTACTAATAATACTATCGGTTCCATTTTAAAAAATCTTTAGACCTTTAGACTTAATTTTTTCTCTGTTTTCTTCCGAAGAATCCTTTAGAATGTTTAAAAAAGGCAAAAAAAGAGGTTTTTCCGCAAAATCGGGTCAAGCCACCATAGAGTATATCCTACTCCTTGTGATTGTGATTTTTCTGGCTCGGTTTATTTTAACTCCTTTAGGTGAGGGATTGAGACGATTTTCAGGAGCTCTTGTTGGTCCTGGTGGTTATTACAGCTGTTTGATGGAAAATGGGTTGCTTCCTAGACTTGATGCAATAGAAGGCGGAGTCAATTGTAAATCTAAAAAAGCAGAAGCTGTTGCTTTTGCACAAGCAAAAATAGCCTCTATTGAAGAAAATCTCGCCAATCAAGAAAGAAGATCCAACCGAATTAAAAATGCAAAAGCAGCTAGAGATAGGGAGAGGGAAGCCTCTGATAAAAACTCAAAGAATGGAAAAAGAAGAAACAAAAAGAACTCTTCAACATCTCAGGCTGGCTCTAGTGGTCAACAAATTGGTGGAGATTTATCCTCCAACTCCCATCGGAAAAAAAGAAGAAAAAGAAAAAAGAGAACAAAAATAGGAAATCTAGGTGGGACAGGCTTCAAACCCGATAAATTTGAAACACCACAAAAACAAAAAACCTCTAAAAGAAAAAGCCGGGTTAGATTTAATGATGATGGTTTTTTAGGAGCTATTTATATAGATGAGGAAGAAAAAAGGAAAAGGAATAGTTTAACGGCTGCCTCCTCTGGGGAAAGAAATAAAGGAGTAGAGAAAGAAGCAACACGAAAGCGCCTTATAGCCCATACCAAAAGAGAACCCTCCGAACTCAAAGAAAAAGTAGATACCTCATTCAAATTAGGAGGCTTTTTAAAGTACTTCTTTATTGGAGCTATGATTGTCGCTATTTTACTTGTTGTTTTCTCTCAAGTTATGGAATTTCAAAATAGAGATTGAAACTCTTTTTCTCCTTGTCCAATCTAAGTTTTTTAAAGTAATTTAAATTTATAATGAAAATGGCTTTAGCTCAAATTAAAAGCACTGTTGGGGATTTTGAAGAAAACACATCACAGATTTTATCTTTTATAAAAAAAGCTGAAGGTCAAGCGAACTTACTTCTTTTTCCTGAAGGAGGACTGTTCTCTTATCCTCCAAAAGATTTTTTATTTCGCAAAGATTTTTTTCAACTTCAAGAAAAAAAACTAGAGCAAATTCAGCAAAAAACACCGAGAGGATTGTCTGTCCTTTTACCTTCCTTTGTTCATCACTCGGATTGTCTCTACAATGGAGTTTTTCTTTTGGAGAAAAACAAAAAAGCAAAATTTTTCACTAAAGCTTTTCTTCCTGATGAAAATGTTTTTTATGAATCTCGTTACTTCAAGAAAGGCTCTATAAAAGACAATATTTTCTTTTTGAAAAATAAAAAAATCCAAATTTTAATTTGTGAAGATTTGTGGCAAGCTAAGACTTTATCTCATCCTGACTTGTTGCTTTGTATGAGCTCTTCACCTTATACAAATCAAAAACAAAAACACCGACTTGAAAAAGCAAAAACTCTTTCTAAAAAATACAAATGCCCTTTTTTTTATCTCAATCGTGTGGGAGCTCAAGATGAAATTATTTTTGATGGGGGAAGTTTTATTTTAAACAAAAAAGGGTCTATCACATGGCAGGGAAATTTTTTTAAACCTGATTTTACCATTTATGATTTGAATAAAAATCACTCCATCCTTTCTCCACAAAAAAAAATTTTAATTAAAGAAGAACAACAACGGCAAGCCCTTATTTTAGGTTTAAAAGAGTTTTGCCATACTTTAAATTTTTCTAAGATTCATATTGGGTTAAGTGGTGGAATGGATTCCGCTCTTGTTTTATATCTCGCTGTAAAAGCTTTAGGAAAAAAAGGGGTCAAAGCTTTTTTTCTTCCAAGTCCTTTTACACAAAGAATAAGTCACACCATTGTGAAAGATCTTTCAAAAACTTTACAAGTCCCTCTAAAAACAATAGATATTTCTCCCCTTTACAAGCAAACTCTACAAACTTTGTTTGGAAAAAAGAAACCTCAAAATCCTATTTCTCATCAAAATATTCAATCCCGAATTCGGTCTTTGATTCTTATGGCAGAAGCCAATGAAAATTCTAGTCTGCTGCTCGGAACAGGAAATAAAAGTGAATTGGCTACAGGTTACAGCACTCTTTATGGAGACCTCTGTGGAGCCCTTCTCCCTATCGGAGATTTATGGAAAACAGAAGTTTATAAACTTGTCCATTTCATTAACAAAACCGAGAATGTTTTTTCAAAAGAACTTACCCTTAGACCTCCGACAGCAGAGCTAGCCCCTAATCAAAAAGATGAAACAGAGTTGTTGGCTTATAAAGAGTTAGATCCCATTTTGGAAAAACTACTTCAATTTCAAAAACCTCAAACTCAAAAAGAAAAAAAGATAGCTCTTCTTCTTCAACAAAGTGAGTTTAAACGAAAACAAGCTCCACCGATTTTAAAACTGAGTGAACAAGCTTTTGGAGAAGGACGAAGAATGCCCATAGCTCACAAATTCCCACTTTAAACTTTTAGCTCGCACTCCTTCGCAACGAATTCAAAAAAGTGGAAGCTGTCCTTCCATAAAAGATCTTGGAAATTTTAAAGGGGCTTTTCCAGAAAACTTAATGATCTCTTCAAGATCATCTGAAAAAGGAAGTTTTTCTAAAATTTTTACAAAAAGGTTTCCACAACTCATAGCATCGGCTTCGGCTCTATGAGATTCCTTAAAAGCTATCTTTAGATACTTACATAAAGTGGAAAGTTTATAGTTAACCAATCCAGGAAAAGTTTTTCTAGATAAGTTGCAAGTGTCTAAAACAAATCCTTTTGGAGAAGGCTGTTGACACTCTTGAATAGCACGAACCAAGAATTGAAAATCAAAAATAGCATTGTGAGCAATCATTAACTTATCCCCACAAAATTCTGCAAACTCAGGTAAAATTTTATCAATGGAAGCTTGTCCCTCCAGCATTTCATCGGTTATTCCATGAATAGCAATCGCTTGTTCTGGTATAGGGCTATCTATAGAAACCAACCTATGATAACTATCTAGGACTTCACCATTTTTAAACCGAATGGCTGCAATCTCTACAATATGATCATCATGACTTAAAATTCCTGTGGTCTCTAGATCAAAACTTATAAACTCCATAGTATTTATAGAGTTTAATGGAGTCTTTAGGCTTTAATCAAAAGTTCACATTGTGTCACTAGGGAAAGCTCTTTCAAAAAATACTCCTGTAAAAATAAGTCTTTTTCCATTATGAAATACCTGAACTCCTTTCGCTTGATCAAAGCGTAAGTAAATTTTATCAATAGCCTTGATATAAAACCATTCTTCTGGTAATAAATTTCTAGTTTCAAGTTTTTCATTATCTACTTTAAAGTAAATTTCTATTTTTTTAGAAGACTTTATAAGAACCTCTTGCTGAAAATAACTCCTTTCTAATTTCTCTAAAAAAGTAAGGGCTTTTGTATTTTTTGTAGGTTCTTCTCTTGGAATCTCTTTTTTAGAGAAGACTTCCTTTTTTGTGAACTCTGTCCATGCTTTTTCGTCTAACTGCTTTCTTGTCTCTTGTTGAGATTTCTGATTAAAAGTTTTAGAGATTTCTTTATAAACTAGAAAAACCATACCTATTAAAAAAAGAACCCCTAAAAGATTCTTAGTGTTTTTTTTTAGAGGAAAGAGGGTTCGTCGTTGAGAAACCTCTTCTTGTTGGACCGACTCTTTTTGAATAGGGGATTTGGATTCTTCTTTAAAATATTTTTCAATGTCTGCTTCTAAAAACTTAGCGTAAGTTTTTATGAATCCTCTTAAGAAAGCAGGGGACAACTCAGAAACCCCTTCTTCTATATCTTCTATAATAGAAATTTGTATTCGCGTTGCTTTATAAACTTCTTCAAAACCAATCTCTTTCTTTTCACGAATAGATTTTAAATAACGACCTATTTCTATTAAATTCATTGATTTTTATTCAAGAGATTTCTTGCTTTTGAAATATAAGGGTTGCTTGCATCGGCTACTTTTAAGAAAATTTTTAAATGATACCTTGCCTTTTTTTTCTGATTTTTCTTGAGATATAAAGTGGCTAAGAAAAAGTGAGCATTGTAATTTTTCTTTTCACAAACTGGCTTTTCATTAGAACAAATACGCCTTGCTTTTTTTAAAAGATTTTCCGATTCTTTGAAATTCTTTAAGGCCATCTCTGTTCGCCCTAAATAAAGAGTGGCAAAGCAGTTTTTAGATTTAGGAATAGAGAGTAGCTCTTTAAACTCTTTTCGGGCTTTGAACATCTCTCTCTTTTTAAAATAAATACGCCCTTTTAAAGCAATGATTTTTAGAGGGTTGGAATAAGTTTGATCTTGTTCGGCTTTCTTAATTTCTTTTAAAGCTTTATCCACCTCCCCTAATTCTAAATAAGATTGAGATAGAGTGACACGGGCTTCTGTGACTTTGGGATTTTGTTTTAAAACTTTTTTAAGCTCTTTGATGGTCAATTCATAATCTTTTAATACAAAATAAACGACAGCCAATGTGTACCGAATTAAAAAATTTTGCGAGTCCATTTTTACACCTTTTAAGAGGTGACTTAAGGCTCTTGGATGGTCACATTCTTTCATTAAAGAAACAGCAATTTGATGATGATTTCTAGATAAATTTTTACGCTTTTCTCCCAAATAACAAGAAGCTGTTGCAAAACCAATTAAAAAACATAAAAGTATTTTTTTCATAATCAACTTTTTATTTTATAAATATCTCGCCGGGAAGGAAAAATAAATCTAACTCTCTTTTTGCACTTTCTAAAGAATCACTTCCATGAACAGCGTTTTCTCCCACACTATCTCCATACTCAAAGCGAAGCGTTCCGGGTTTTGCTTTTTTAGGGTCTGTATCCCCCATGATTTCTCGGACTAAAGAGACGGCGTTTAACCCTGTAAGAGCCAAGACAATAACAGGTGCAGAAGATATAAAACAAACCAGCTCTGGAAAAAAAGGTTTGTATTTATGTTCTTGATAAAATTTTTCACAAAGTTTTGATGAAACCTTTATCATTTTTACACCAGAGACTTCTAATCCAGCACTTTGAAATTTCTCAATAATAGAACCTACTTTATTTTTTTTCATAACATTAGGTTTTATTAACGCGAATGTTGTTTCTTTCATAAGTCCTCCCCTTTTATTTAGACTCTAATATCCTTTTAGCCTCTTTACCAAGATAAGCTGGGTTATCCACAATATAACATCCCACTTTTTTTAAAGCCTCACTTTTACTTTTTGCTCCACCAAAACCACCCGTAATAATGGCTCCCGCATGACCCATCCGACGACCTGGCGGAGCTGTTCTTCCAGCAATAAAGGCAACAACGGGTTTGTTAAATTCTGCTTTAATATACTCTGCTGCTTCTTCTTCTG
Source organism: Bdellovibrionales bacterium (assembly GCA_963692945.1). GTDB lineage: Bacteria > Bdellovibrionota > Bdellovibrionia > Bdellovibrionales > UBA1609 > JACOND01. The sequence goes on along the minus strand of OY843585.1, from coordinate 312,175 downwards.
TCACTCCTCCTATTTCACCAATAAGCAAAACCATCTTTGTTTCCTCATCTTCTTTAAAAAGCTTTAAAATATCAATAAAATCTGAGCCCTTTACAGGGTCTCCACCAATACCTACACAAGAACTTTGTCCAAGACCTAGAGAGCTGGTTTGCCAAACCGCTTCGTAAGTGAGAGTCCCTGAACGAGAAAGTATGCCCACTTTTCCTTTTTTATGAATGTATCCCGGCATAATCCCTATTTTGCATTCCTCTGGAGTGATAACCCCAGGACAATTTGCCCCAATCAATCTTGTTTTAGAACCTCTTAAAGCTTGTTTCACTTTCACCATATCTAAAATAGGAATCCCTTCTGTAATACAAACCACCAATTCCATTTCCGCTTCAATGGATTCTATAATAGCAGAAGCCGCTAAGGGTGCAGGAACATAAACCATAGAAGCATTCGCTCCTGTTTCCTCAATGGCTTGTTTCACTGTATGAAATACGGGCTTACCCAGATGAAGTTGAGAACCTTTACCAGGTGTCACTCCTCCAACAAGCTGAGTTCCATATTCCAGTGATTGTTGACTGTGAAAAGTCCCATGCTTTCCCGTAAATCCCTGACAAATCAATTTGGTATTTTTATCTACAAGAATGGCCATTTTATTTTTTTGAAACCTCCACCACTTTTTTAGCCGCTTCACTCAAGCTTTTAGCTGTTATTAAATCTATGTTTGAATCCTCTAACAATTGCAATCCTTCTTTGGATTTTGTTCCCTCCAATCTAATGACAACAGGAACTTTTAAGCCCACTTGTTGAACGGCTTTGATAAGACCTGTGGCTATCAAATCACACCTCATAATTCCTCCAAAAATATTTACGAGAATGGCTTTAACTCCTTTAGTTTGTAAAATGATTTCAAAAGCTTTTTTAATTTTAACTTCATCAGATCCTCCTCCTACATCTAAAAAGTTAGCTGGTGTGCCTCCATAAATTTTAATAATGTCCATTGTGGACATAGCAAGGCCTGCTCCATTCACCATACAACCAACATCTCCATCTAACTCAATAAAAGATAAGCCATATTCTAAAGCTTGTTTTTCACTTTCTTTTTTTTCTTGTAGAGAGTGAATTTTCTCCAAATCCTCATGGCGATAAAGAGCGTTTTCATCAAAGCTCATCTTTCCATCTAAAGCAATAAGTTCCCCTTTGTTGTCCTTAACTAAAGGGTTTATTTCTAAAAGAGTCACATCCTTTTCTATAAAAAGTTTGTAGAGGTTTTGACAAAGAGAAAACACTTGAGAGATTTCTTCTTTTTTAGAAAAACCTAAAAAAGTCCCTATAGACCATGCTTGATAAGACTGAAACCCATAGCAAGGATGTATTTTTTCTTTTAAAATCTTTTCCGGGTGCTTTACACTGACCTCTTCAATGTCCATGCCCCCTTCGGGAGAAACAATAAAGGACACTTTGGAATCTTTAGGATCAATTAAAAGGGATAAGTAATATTCTTTTTCTATAGAACAAGCGGCTTCTATTAAAACTTTTTTAATCAACTCTCCAGATTTTGTGGTTTGAGCAGTCACTAATTTATGACCTAAAAGAGATTGAGAGACTTGCTCCACCTCTTCCAAACTTTTAACAATTTTAATTCCTCCACCTTTTCCTCTACCTCCAGCTAACACTTGAGCTTTAACAGCCCAAAGAGATCCACCCAATTGTTTTGCTGCTTTTTTTGCATTCGCAGGGGTTTCTACAACTTGTGATTCTAAAACAGGAATATGATAGTCTTTAAAAAAAGCTTTGGCTTGATACTCTTGTATGTTCATTTCAAAAGAGATTCCATATCTGAAAGAGTTTGCTTCACAACACTAACTGACTTTCTAAATTGTTTTTTCTCTTCTTCATTTAAAGTGATTTCAATAACTTTTTTCAAACCCATCCCATTCAGTTGGCAAGGCACACCAACAAAAATATCTTTTTCACCGTACTCACCCTCTAAAAGAGCGGCACAAGGTAGGATACGATTTTGATCTTTTAAAATAGCCTCTACCATTTCCACAACACTTGCTGAAGGGGCATAATAAGCAGAACCTGTTTTTAATAAAGAAACAATTTCTCCTCCCCCTTTTCGGGTTCTTTCAATAAGCTCTTCTTGAGTTTTTTGATCCATGAGCTCAGAAAGAGGAATCCCTCCCACTGTGCAGGAACGAATTAAAGGAACCATAGTGTCTCCATGCCCCCCTAAAACAAGAGCCGAAATATCTTTGACGGAAACACCTAAACTTTCACTAACAAAAGATTTAAATCTAGAAGTATCCAAAACTCCTGCCATCCCTAAGATTTTTTCTCTCGGAACTTTTAAAGTTTTATGAGCCAAATACACCATAGCATCTAAAGGATTAGAAACTATAATGTAGCAAGCTCCCTTCACATGCTTTTGTAAGTTTTCACAAATGCTTTTCATGATTTGAGCATTTTTTAAAAGAAGGTCCGAACGACTCATCCCAGGCTTTCTCGGCAAACCAGCTGTAATAATAACGATATCCGAATTTTTAGCAAGACTATAGTCTGAACTCCCTTGAACACAAATGTCTTTTTGAATAACAGGTGTTGCCTCATAAAGATCTAAAGCCCGACCTTTAGCCAGCCCCTCTTGTATATCTATTAAAACAACATCTGCCAAATCTTTAAAAGCGATCCAATGAGCACAGGTGGCTCCTACAAATCCACTACCAATAATTGTGACTTTTTTTCTACTATGATTCATAATCTTTTTTTTATAGCAAAGATTGCAGTTATTTCAATAAGCACCTTTATAATGCGTAGCAAAAAAAGACCTCCGTTTATATTAGGAGGCCTTTCTTAAAGATAATCTCTATTAAATTAGAGATTAGGTTTTCAGTTTATTTTCTTTTTCTACGAGTCGCTTTTTTTCTCTTTGCCGGCTTTCTCTTTGTTGCTTTTCTTTTTGTTGTTTTTCTTTTAGTCGCTTTTCTCTTTGTTGTTTTTCTCTTTGTCACTTTCTTACGAGTCGACTTTTTTCTCTTTGTTGTTTTTCTTTTAGTCGTTTTTCTTTTTGTTGTTTTTCTCTTTGTTGTTTTTCTTTTTGTTGCTTTTCTTTTTGTCGTTTTTCTCTTTGTTGTTTTTCTCTTTGTCGTTTTTCTTTTTGTCGTTTTTCTTTTTGTCACTTTCTTACGAGTCGTTTTTCTCTTTGTCGCTTTTCTTTTTGTTGTTTTTCTCTTTTTTGCCATTTGATACCTCCTGGTGTCATCAATGTTAATCTTGAAATTTCTTTTTATAAAATTTCAATTCCTATATCTATAAGTTTTTACTTAATCACAATTTTCGTCAAATAATTTTTTTAGAATCTTTTTTGCATACACCTTGTAGAGATGTTTTTTCTAATCCATTTTCTACTTTGCAGTTCTTTTTGTCTTGAATTTTTAAAAAATAAGAGATTTTCAAAGATAATAAGCCCCTTTTTTAAGCAAATTCTATTCTTTTTATTAAGTTTCTATTTCCTTTGTTGTTTTTTCTTTGCTACAAAAATCTTTTTTTTCTTTTTTCCTATAGTTTTTTTGCTTTCTTTTTTATGGTTTCTACAAAATCACAATCACAAATCTCTTTTATCTCATCTTCATAACCTTCTTTTCAGATTATCTTCACAAATGAAGCTAGGCTTAAGTTTTATGAATGCTTGGCAAAAATCTATTAAAGAGATTGAACAAAACGTTGTTTATAAACAACTTGTAGATATTTCGGAAGTTTTACAATTTGAAAGACACTTTCAACACTCCAACCCCTATATCACAAACCTTGTTCAAGATTTAATAGAAGTCAAAAAAAGCCCACAACCTTTAAGAAGATTAAATCTTTTGGTGCAAAAAATAAAAATTGAACAATCCTTTTACAGAAAAGCAAGCCAAGTGTTACTTCAATTACGGATTCAATCTATTGTTATAGCTTTTCTCTACATAAGCCTCTTCATTTGGTCTTTTATGTTTTACGGAACTAAATACCCTTACTTAATGCTTCTTTCCTTTATCTGTTTTGTTTTTGGTTTGGTTTGGATTTTTAAAGCGGGGAGAAAAATGAAATGGTCTCTTTAGCACCTCCTTTAAAAGCTGTTTTAGAAATAAGATTAACCATAGAAAATGGTTTGTCTGTTACAGAATCTCTTCGTTCTTTTTCTAAAAAAAATCCTGATGATCTTTTCGCTAAAGAATTAGGACATTGGTTGTTTAAAAAAGAAACTGGGCAAAAATGGGATTCTCATTTTTTTAAACCTCCTTATCGTAAGCATTTGATAGATATTTTAAATCGTGGCTTAGCTGGTGAACCTATTTTAGAAAACCTTCAAGATTTAGAAAAAGACCTTACTATTGCAGCTAACGAAGATTTAGAGAAACACCTTCAAAAACTCCCCTTTATAACTTTGATTCCTCTGATGTTACTTGAATTTCCTGCCTTTATATTACTCCTGCTTGGTCCTTTAGTTTTAGATTTATTCTCCCTTTTAGAAAGTTCTTAATGATGAAACTGTTGATTAAACTTTTTTCGATTCTTCTTTTGCTTTATCTATCTACTGACAAAAGCACCAGTTTACCTCTGGGAGATATCTTACAAGCACAAAGCTTTGAGCAAATTCAAACTTCTTTAAAAAAAGAAAAAACCTCTGTTCTTCTTCATATTCTTTGTGAAAAAGAAAAAAAGGAGAAAGCCATACCTATATCCTGTTATAAGCTGTCAAAGAACCTGTCCGATGTAGATTCCTGGTGTCTTTCTTTACGAATTTCTCATTTAAAGTCTGATCGTCTTAAAAAAACTCTAAAAACAAAAGTCCTCTCTTCGGCTTGTCGCAATCATCTTGAAAAACAACTTAAGATATTTATTTACAGAAAAAAAGACTTTCTCTTGCTTGAATTAAAAAATCATTGGACAGATGAAAGTTTTTTCTTTTAATAAAGACTGAAGATGCCTAAAATATTAACTTCTAAAGGTTTGTCCTATGAGATTCTTTTTCCCATCAAAGAAACTCCTGAGAAACAAGTTTATAAAGCACTGCGTAAAGAGCCGGTGACCGGCATAGAGCAAGTGGTTCTCCTCAAAATTTTTTCTGCAGGAGAAGAATCTTTTAAAGGGGAGCTGGAATCCTTACTTCAAGCTCGTTCCAATCATTGCATTCGTCTGCTCGCTTTTGAAAATTTTTCTAAAAGAAAAGCTCTTGTGCTGGAATACATTCAAGGGATTTCTCTGGCTCAACTTCTTAAAACTTTCACTCTTTCTGAATCAGAAATTCATCATCTCTTAACTTCTATCTACAAGGGTCTGGAAGATTTGAAAAAACAAGGGTTATCTCATGGAGATTTAAGTTTAGACAATGTCCTTTTAGATAAAGAGGCACAAATTAAATTTATTGATTTTGGTAAAGGAAATTATAACGAATCTTCTTTAGGAACTTTTCCATTTATAGCTCCTGAAATTCTAAAAGGTGGGCGATCTAATTTTTTATCTGATCTTTTTTCTCTTGGAGTTTTAGAAGTTTTTCTAAAAAACCCTTACGAGATCTCCAAACTCAAACAAAAAACTCCAGAAGAGTTTATCTCTCCTACAAACCCTCTCCTTGCTTCAGACCCTCAAGACCGTGCTTTCCTCATTAACAAAAGTCGGTTTGAAAAAAAGGCTACTCTTCGCTCTCTATCTTATAAAGTTAGAGATTTCCTCTCTTCTACAGAATCTAAAAAATATAAAACTCAAAAGATTTTTAAACCCTCTTCCTTTTTTTTAAGTTTCAAACACCTTGCCAGACAAGTCTCTATTTTATTATTTTTTGGAATCTTTGCTGGAGCTTCTAATTTTTCTGGTCTTGAAAAACCTGTGGGTGGCTTTTTAAAAGTCTCTACAAATCAATGGGTTTTTGTTCAATTGCAAGACTTTAGCTCTTATGCTCCGATGAAACTTTCCCTTCCCTCTGGATGGCATTCGTTAAAATGGGAAACTTCCACAAAAAAAGGAACAAAACTTATTTATATAAAACCAAAACAAACTTTACTTTTAAATGACAAAGATCTGCTAGAAAAAACCAATGAGTGAATGGGCTGCTTTTTTACTTGGTCTGCTACAAGGTCTTACAGAGTTTCTTCCTATATCTAGTTCTGGTCATCTTTTTTTATTAGAAACCTTTTTAGAGATACAACAAGACTCTCTTTCCTTCATTATTCTTCTTCATGGAGCGACTATCTTATCTGTTGTCACTGTGTTTTTTAAAGATTTAAAAAAATTTACACTCTCCTTACACAAAAAATCTTCTTACACTCTTTTATCTAAAATGATTGTTTCTTCTCTTCCATTAGCCGCTGTAGGATTCTTTTTGAGAGATTTTGTAGAGCGAAGTTTTCAAGAGATTTTTGTTGGCATTGGATTTTTAACCACGGCATTGCTTTTGTTATCTCTTTTTTTCAAAAAAAAGAAGGGCTCTTCTACTTTAGATAACCTTTCTTACTCTCAATCTTTTTTGATTGGCGTTTCTCAAGCCGTATCTGCTTTTCCCGGTTTTTCAAGAGCCGGTTGGACTGTATCCACCGGGCTTTTTTTAGGGCTATCCCCTTATGCTTCTGTTTATTATAGTTTTCTTATTTCTCTCCTCGCTATTTTTGGAGTTCTTCTAGTAGAAATTGGAAATCATTTTCATTCCCTAGCTTTTTCACCAAATTTTTTCTTCGCTTTTTTAACTGCTTATATAAGTGGGACTCTCTGTCTTTATCTTGTGTTAAAACTCGTTCAAAAAGAGAGGTTTTTTCTTTTTGGATTTTATTTACTTCCATTAAGTTTTTATTTGCTTCTTTTTTAGATAGGAGTTAAAGCTGGAGAACCAATGAAGTTTCAAACAAAAGCTATTCATTCTGCACAACAACCTAACTCTTTAACAGGGTCTGTTGTAACTCCCATTGTAACATCCACAACCTTTGCACAAAAATCTCCTGGGAAACACAGTGGGTTTGAATACTCCCGTGTCTCAAGTCCCACTCGTAAAACTCTAGAGGATTGTTTTGCAGATTTAGAGTTAGGGGATTTCTCTTTAGCCCTTTCTTCTGGTTGTGCTTCTATGCATCTTATCACACAACTTTTAAACTCTGGAGAAACTATTTTAGCTGAAGAAGACCTTTACGGAGGTTCTATTCGTTTGTTAAAACATTTAACAAAAGTACAAAATTTAAAAGTGGTCTTCATTGATTTCTCTAATTTGGATTTGGTTCAAGAAAAAATATCTCAGCTCAAACCTCAAATGATCTGGATTGAAACCCCTACAAATCCTCTATTAAAGATTATTGATATTAAAAGAATTTCTGAAAAAAAATCTAAAGAGTGTCTATTGACTGTGGATAATACTTTTTCTACTCCTTATTTTCAAACTCCTCTTTCTCTTGGTGCTGATATTGTTTTTCATTCTGCTACAAAATACATCGGGGGGCATAGTGATTGCCTTTCTGGATTGATTGTTACAAAAAGAGAGGACTTGAAAGAAAAACTCTCTTTTCTCAACAAAACCATTGGGCCTATTTTGTCTCCTTTTGATTCCTATCTGTTGCTTAGAAGCTTAAAAACCTTAAGTCTTCGCATGGAAGCTCATACAAAAAATGCTCAGTTGGTTGCAAATTTTTTAGAAACTCATAATCAGGTGGAAAAAGTGCTTTACCCAGGACTCAAAAGCCACCCTCAACACGATCTTGCAAAAAAGCAAATGTCTGGATTTGGAGGAGTGGTGAGCTTCTTTATTAAAGGAAAAAAAGAATCGGCTAAAAAGTTTTTAGAAAATTTAAAGATCTTTACTTTGGCAGAAAGTTTAGGGGCTGTAGAATCTTTAGCGGAACAACCCCTAGTCATGACTCATGGTTCGTTTAGCAGTTCAGGGATTACAGAAAATCTCTTACGCCTTAGTGTTGGAATTGAACATATTGAAGACCTTTTAGAAGACCTTGACCAAGCCTTCAAAGCTCTTTGAATTGTAAAACCTAAAAAGCTATGTTAAAAAATCAAGAGTTTTAGATAGGTTGGCTCGGTAGCTCAGTCGGTAGAGCAGAGGACTGAAAATCCTTGTGTCGGTGGTTCGATTCCGCCCCGAGCCACCATTTATAAAACTCTAGTTCTTCTTTTTTTACTTTTTGAGCTTCCCTCCTAAAAAGAAAAGGATATTAGAATTGAACTAGAATTTTGTTATTTGCACCTTATTTCAAATCCTCAAATCTATAAAATAAGGGTCTAAATCCTTGTTTTTTACTTTTTTTACTTTTTTTTATTAAAGCTTTGGGCTGGTTTTCACGATAAAAGTCTTGAAAGGATTTTTTATAAAGATGAATACTTTGCACAGACAATTTAAAGACTTTCATGTCTTTAAAAAATTTAGAGAGTTGATTTCTTCTTGGTGGAACATTGATGTTTTTTTAGTAGAAAAAACCCGTTCCGATTTCTTCCTTTCTGAAGATATGGATTTAAATAATAAAGTCGTAAAGTCTCTTATGGATTCAAATCTTTTTAGAAGTCACTTTCTACAATCTCTCAGTTCTTTGAGCAAAGAAAAAGACTTCAAAAAGATTTCTATAAAATGGAGACAAACCAACTTTGATATTTTAGCCGTTCCTCTTCTTTTAGAAGGTCAGTTAAAAGGCTATATTGTTGCCACGGGCTTTCTCAAATCCAAAAACCTTGAAATTCTCAAACAAGCTCTAGGTTACTTAAAATTTACTAAACCAGAAATGGATGAGCCTCTTTCAAAATTAAAATCTTTAACTTCTTCGGATCAAATTTATATCAAAAAATTTCTTTCTATTCTTGCAGAAGAATCTTTTTCTCTCATTCAAGAAAAAGAAAGACAAGAAGAAATTATTAAAAGTTTCCATGCAAATAAAAGCCTTCAAGGTTATGGAAGCCTTATTGGAAAGTCTCCTTCCATGCAGTTTCTTTATAATATCTTAAGCAAAATTAAAGACCATGAGAGTCCTATTCTTATTCGCGGTGAAAGTGGAACAGGAAAAACCTTACTAGCAAAAATCATCCAAAACGAATCGCGAAGATCAGATAAAGTTTTCTTCATACAAAGTGGCTCCGCTTTTAATGATTCCCTTTTAAAATCAGAACTTTTTGGACATAAAAAAGAAGCTGTTCAGGGAGCCTCTCAAGATAAAAAAGGTCTTCTTGAAATCGCCGATGGTGGAACTTTGTTTCTAGATGAAGTGGGAGATATCTCTTTAGATATACAGTCTAAACTTGTAAGAGTCCTTCAAGATGGAGTGTTTTTTTCCGTAGGAGATAATACTCCTAAGAAATCCAAAGTCCGATTTTTAGCTGCAACTCAAAAAAATTTAGAAGAGATGATGGCTCAAGGGTTATTTAGAGAGGATTTATTTTACAGATTAAATGTTATAAGTCTAAAAATGACACCTCTTAGGGAAAGAAAAGAAGACATTCCTTTACTTGTTCAGCATTTCCTAAAAGAAAAAGCTCCCTTAGAAAAAAAGCAACTTTCACCAAAAGCTATGGAATGCCTCTACAATCACTCTTGGCCGGGAAATGTTCGTGAGCTAGCCAATGAAATGGAACAGATGTTAGTTCTTTCAGATAAAAATCAAGATTTTTTTACAGAAGAATCTCTTTCTAAAAAAATACGATTTAGCACTCCTACTCCTTCTAAAAAAACCTCTTTTGAATTTGGAAATCAAAGTTTAAAAGAGTTCTTACGCTCTATTGAAAAAGAAATTATCCTAGATGCTTTAAAACAAGAAAAAGGAAATAAAACAAAAGTTGCCAAGCTTCTTGGTTCCAGCCGAACTTCTATTATTTTAAAAACCAGAGAGTATGGGTTGGAAGACTTTGAAGAGAAATCAAGTTAAAGCTATTTCTTTTTTGCATCTTCTAAAAATTTATCTAAGCCAATGTCTGTAAGTGGATTTTTAACAAGTTGCTTTAAAACCTTATAAGGCACTGTAGAAATTGGCACTCCATATTTCATCAGCTCCAACACATGTTCTGGATGACGAATACTCGCCCCTAAAACTTGAGTTTTAAATTTGTAGTTTGATAAAATGGTGTGACTATCTATAGCCACATCCGTTCCTTTATAACCAATATCATCTAAACGTCCTATAAAAACAGAGACATACGTGGCTCCAGCCTTAGCTGCTAATAGAGCTTGATTAACACTAAAACAAAGGGTCACATTGGTTGGTATCTTTTCGGCATTTAGTATTTTGACAGCCTTTAGCCCTTCTGAAGTTAAAGGAATTTTTACAACCACGGAAGAATGTATATTAAAAATTTTTCTTCCCTCTTCAACCATATCCTTTGCTGTAACTGATAAAACTTCAGCCGAAACAGGTTTATCTTTTAAAAATTCACAGATCTCTCTAATGAGACCTTCGTGAGTTTTTCCTACTTTAGAAACAAGGGTCGGGTTGGTTGTTACACCATCAATAAGCCCTTGATCAAAACTCTCTTTAATTTCTTCAATATGAGCTGTATCAATAAAAATTTTCATCTCTGTTGTTTTAAAAGTTTTTGATAAAAAAGGCAAGTTAAAGAAGTCTGGTTTACCTATAAATATCTGTTGTAGAATACAATCCTTTTGATTTTTTAAAAATACACTCTAAAGCTTTAATAGCTCCTTTAGAAAAGACATCTCTAGAAAGAGCCTTGTGTTCCAATAAAAGAGTTTCTTCTGGTGTTTTTAAGTAAATTCTATGCGTTCCAAAATCAGAACCTTGTCTATAACTTTTAATTCTGACTTTTTTCTTTAAAGAAGGAGGAAAATGTTCTTTCAATCTTAACGCCGTTCCACTTGGTTTGTCTTTTTTTTCTTTATGATGCCTGTCCTCTAACAGAATGGAAATTTTATTTCCTGAAAGCTGACTTATGTATTTTGTGAGAAGAAAAATCCCCCAACCCATATTTTCAGAATAAAAAACAGGAATTTTTTTGGAAGAAGATTTCAATAGATTCTTTTGCTTAGAGCTCAATCCCGTTGTCCCACTAACAAAGGGTTTCTTATTTTGAACACACCATAGAAGAGATTTTGAAAATAAAGAAGGAAGAGAGAAATCAATAACAGCATCTATTTTTTTCGCATCCCAAAGCTCTAGAGAGCGGCTTCTATTGGCTCCAGCAACCACTTCTTTGCAAGGGTCTTTTTTTAAAAGCCGTTTTAAAGACTTGCCCATACGTCCTCTATCGCCACTTAATGCAATTCTTATTTTTTTCATGACCCTGTATCCTTTTGTAAATCACAAAAGATTTTTTGTAATAAAGAATCTTTTTCCTTTGGTTCTTTTAAGGGAAGCCTTAATTCTGCAGAAGAAATTAAATTTTGTTGTTTTAAAATTTGTTTTATCCCCACAGGATTTGTTTGCTGGTAAAGATGTTTTAAAAAAGGTAGATACTTTTTGAATTCATCCAAAACTGTTTTATCTTGATTTAAAGACCTTTTAAACCAAGAAACAAATTCTCTCCCTAGAACATGAGAGGCAACAGAGACAACCCCATCTCCTCCAAGAAAAAAACTCTCTATCGCTGTAAAATCATCTCCACTTAAACATAAAAAATCTTTTCCGCAGACCTCTTTAATCTTTTTTAAAAATTCCTTATCTCCTGAAGCCTCTTTCACTCCTATAATATTAGAAATAACAGAAAGTTTTTGCAGGGTTTCAAGGCTTAAAGAAGAAGATGTACGAGAAGGGACATTGTAAAGAAGCAACGGAAGGTTTGTCGCTTCAGCCACAAGACAAAAATGTTCAAAAAGTCCCTCTTGAGAGGGCTTATTATAATAAGGAGTCACAACAAGACTGGCATCAGCACCAAAAGATTCTGCTTTTTTTGTTTTTTGTAATGTGGCACGAGTGGAAAAAGTTCCTGTCCCTAAAATCAATTTTAAATTTAATTTTTGTTGCTGTTGAAATTTTTTGAACCAAAGACAAAGTGTCTCTACTTCTGATTCTTCTAAAGTAGGGCTTTCTCCTGTTGTTCCATTAAGAACAAATTTTGTTACACCTTGTTGAACTTGAGATTCTAAAAGAGTTAAAAAAGATTTCTGATCTACATCTCCTTGTGAAAAAGGTGTTACTAAAGCGGTTGTTACTCCTGAAAAATCCATTAAGTTTTTTTATCATCAATTCAAGAAAAGGTTAAGGTGTTTTTAGGTGGTTTTTTTACTTAATTAAAACTTCTCTAGGCTTACTTCCTTTAGAAGGCCCTACAACTCCTTCATCAAAAAGAACCTCTATCAAACGAGCGGCTCTTGGATAACCTATACGAAATTTTCTTTGCAGTAAGGAAGCACTCACAGACTCACAAGATTGAACAAAATGCAAAATCTCTTCATACATAGTATCCGCTTCTACATCTCCAAAAGAAGTTAAGTCTTGCAGGGAGGATTCTTTAGATTTTGCCTTAAAGACTTCTTCATACTCTACAAGAGATTGTGCTTTCCAATGGGCAACAACTCTAGAAACTTCTTTTTCACTGACGAAAGGACCATGGTAGCGAAGAGGTTTAGACGTTCCTGGTTCTAGAAAAAGCATATCCCCATGAGAGAGAAGTCGTTCGGCTCCAACTTCATCTAAAATCACTCTTGAGTCTGTTCCGCTGGCCACTTTAAAACTTATTCGTCCCGGAATATTTGTTTTAATTAATCCTGTAACAACATCTTTACGAGGACTTTGCATCGCTAAAACCAAATGAATCCCACTGGCTCTCGCCTTTTGAGCTAAACGAACAACAGAATGTTCAATCCCTTTTCTGTATTGCATGTCAACCATAAGGTCTCCAAACTCTTCTATAGCAATACAAATAAAAGGAAGAGATTCAAAATAATAACTTTGCAAAGGAAGACAAGATTCGTTTTTTATCTGATGTTCTTTTTTTTCTTTTGCACTCATTTTTTCTACCAACTTGTTAAAAGACCCTATGTCACGAACTCCAAAATAAGAAAGGGAGCGGTATCGTTTTTCCATCTCTGCAATAGCCCAATTTAAAGATTTTATAACTTGAGAAGCAGAAGTGATAATAGGAGAGAGTAAATGAGGCACCTCATTGAAAGCAGAAAGATCAACTTGCTTAGGGTCAACTAAAAGAAGTCTCAATGTGTTTGGAGTGTGCCGAAATAAAAGACTTGTAATAAAACTAATAACAAAAACAGATTTTCCAGAACCTGTTGTTCCAGCAATAAGAAGATGTGGAATTTTTGCAAGGTCTCTAATGCAAATGGCATTGTCTGATCTTCGCCCTAAAACTAAAGGCAAGGAAGCTTGTAAAAAACTTTCTTCTTTTAACATGTTTTTCAAATAGACTTTTTCTCTATACGGGCTGGAAGCTTCTATTCCAACAACATCACGACCCGGAATAGGAGCAATGATACGAACGGATTCACTACTTAAAGCCAAGCTTAAATCCGTAGCCATTTCTTTAATCCGACTCACTTTAACATCCTCTTGAGGTTTAAACTCAAACATAATAACGGCAGGTCCAGCTTTGATCGCAGTGATTTTTCCGTGAATTGAAAACTGTCCTAACTTATCCGTTAGTTTTTTCGCTAAAATTTCAACCTCCTCTCGACTCATTTTTTGAGAGACCTGAGGTGGCTCTGCTAAAAGATCTAAAGCCGGCCTATCTTTAAGTGTAAAAGGTTTTGTTTTGTGTTTTGCCGTTTGAGTTTTTTCTTCTGTGTAAAGGGAAATAGGAACTTTCTCTTTTGTTTCTTCACTACGACCTGTTGGTAAAGGCTTTTCTTCTTTTAACCCTGCAGGGTTGTTTTGGTAGGGAAAAGAAAACTCTATTTTCTTTTTATCGGTTGAATTTGTCTTTTCTATGGGAGGAGTTTTCACCAACTGAGGTTTTTGTTTTGTAGGTTTTTTGATCTTTAAAACAAATTGTTCTATTTTTTTAAATAAAAAGTTCCAGTCCTTTTCAAGAAGAGTTTTTGTCTGATGAGATAAAAAAGATCCGCTGGTTCTCAAAACCAATAAAAAAAGACTCCCAGCTTTTAATAACAATTTTTGTAGGAACGAGAGAAACTGAAAGAAAGAAGCCTGCCCATAAAGCAAAAAACTTAGAATCACAACAGACCATAAAACAAGACCTACCCCCATAGTGTGAAAAAAAGGCATCAAGCCTTTAAGAATAATAACAGCAAAAGCTCCACCAAAACTTACCGTGTCTTCATAAAAAGTTGTCTTTGGAAAATAAAGATTCAATAAGCAAGAAAGGGATGTTAAAAAAAGAAAAAAGAGAGATACCTTTTGAAAGATTCTAGCTTGAGAGGTTTTTTGAAAGAATGTAAAAGAAAGAAGTATCCCTGCGGGCACAAACAGCCAACTGGCTAGTCCAAAAATCTGAAAAAAGAAATCGGATAAGAAAGCCCCAACATAACCACAGTAATTGGAAACTTTTAAAGAAAGACCAAAAGAATTAAAAGAAGGGTCTTGAGGAGAATAACTTAAAAAACTAAGTGCTAAAAAAAGACTTCCACTTAAAGTTATCCCACCCTTAAAATGGCTCCATTTTTCCTGTTGTCTTCGTGCTTGATGCCATTTCATATTCTTATTTTATAGAAGTATTCTGGAAATAAAAAGTCTTGTTTTTAGTTATGTGGCTTTAACAAAGCTGAATAGATTTGGTCAAGAAGATAAAAACATTTGTTTTAAACATCTTCTTTTTCTCTCTTTTTCCACATCTTTTTTACAAATGTAAAGTCTTTGTTGATTTCTATCTAAATAATTTGTAAACCTTATTAGGTAAATTAAGATGCCAAAAGAAATGCTACATACAACAGAAAATCTTTTTATTATCTCCTTACACGACTTCTCTTTAGAAGAAATCGTTAAAAAAAAACTAGATTACTACCTAAAAAACCAGTTGCCCACCAAGGATATTTTTACAAATTTTTACAATCCTGTTGAAAAAGCTGTTTTAGAAAACTGTTTGGATTTATTCCGAGGAAATCAATCCCGTGTAGCCCAATGTTTAGAAATCAATAGAAACACCTTGAAAAAAAAGATTGATGGCCATGAGATTGTCCTTCAAACCCTGCTTAGGAGAGACCTCACACAACCTGCATTCAAACAAGAAGTCTATGTCAGCCAAATCACTCAATTGGATTTACTAGAAATCAGTCGGTTAAAGGTTAAGTCTCTAAAAAACCGATTGTTACAAAATAACCCTTTAAAAACGATCTGTGAGCCAGTAAAACGAGCCATTATAAAGTCCTCTCTTTCCTTTTTTAAAGACAATCAACTGCAAACGGCTCTCTTTCTTAAAATCAGCAGAAACACTTTGAAAAAAAAGTTAACTTTCTATAACAGTTTATCTGCTGAATGATTTTATGAAAGAATCCTTACCCTTTAATTTAGAAGCTGAACAAAATCTCCTCGGTATTCTTCTTTTAGAAGGAGAGGAAGCTTGGGATGATGTGATTTCCCTCCTATCCGAAACCGATTTTTTTCGGCCTGCCCATAAAACCATCTTCGCTCAAATTAAAAAGCTTTACCAAAAAGGACAAGTTTCTGATTTGGTGACAGTTGGGAACTCCCTAAAAGAAGACTCTATTTTAGAACAAGTTGGTGGGATTGCTTACCTTGGTGAAATTGCAGAAAAAATCACTTCCACCGTAAACATCAAGGCCTATGCTCACATCATTAGAGAAAAATCCCTCTTGAGAAAAATCATTCACAAATCCGAAGATTTTATTCAAAAATCTTATAAAGAAGATTATTTGAAAATAGAACATTTCTTAGATTATTTAGAATCTGAAGTTTTTAAATTGGGTGAAGAAAGAACTAGCTCCGATCTTGTTCCTATGAATAGTTTAATAGAAAGTGGTTTAAAGAAATTGGAAGACCTCTATAGAAAGAAAATTTCTGTCACAGGTCTTTCTAGTTCTTTTCAAGCTTTAGATCATTTAACTTCTGGATTTCAGCCCTCAGAGCTTTTAATTCTTGCTGCTCGTCCTTCTATGGGGAAAACCTCGTTAGGATTAAACTTTGCTCTCCACAACGCACTTTGTGGGAAAAAAATAGCTTTTTTCTCTTTAGAAATGTCTCGTGAACAGGTTTTGATAAGATTGTTATCTTCTCTTGCAAGAGTCAATTTATCACAACTTGTAAATGGACAAGTGGGGGATCATCATTGGAGTGAAATCATCTCAGCGGCAGCTAAACTCAGTGATACAGGCTTATATATTGATGACAGTTCACCCCTTTCTCCTTATGAAATAAGAGCAAAAACGAGAAGATTAAAAGCAAAAGAAGGTTTAGATTTAATCATTATTGACTATCTTCAATTCATGCATCTTCCTGAAAAAAGAGAAAGCCGTGAAAGAGAAGTTTCTGAAATCTCCCGACTTTTAAAATCCTTAGCTAAAGAATTACAAATTCCTATCATCGCTCTTTCTCAATTAAACCGTGGTGTAGAATCCCGAGCCACTAAGCGTCCTATTCTTTCTGACTTAAGAGAATCAGGCTCTATTGAGCAAGATGCAGATGTTATTATGATGCTCTATAGGGAAGACTACTATAATGAAGAAGGACATCAGCAAAATGGCGTAGCAGACCTTATTATTAACAAACAAAGAAATGGCCCCACAGGGACTGTACAACTGAGATGGCTTCCTGAATATAGCACTTTTGAAGATCATATAGAATCTTCTGTCCAAGACAGCCCTCTGCCCGATAGGCCTCCAGCTCCGTTTTAGGTTTTTTATAGAGTTTAAGTTCTTAAACTTATTCTTCAGTGTTTTCTGGTGAATCCTTTTTTTCTTCGGAAAGAGTAGGTTTTTCTGTAGGAGATTCCTCTGAAACTTCAGGTTTAGAATCTTCTTCTTCTTTCTTAAAAAAGCGAGAAGCAAAAAAACCTCTTTTAGAGTCTTGCTTTTCTTTTTTAAGAGTTTTTGATTTCACAATCACTTTGAGTTCTGTCTTATTTTGTGAATCGAGTGTCACTGGGATTTGATATTCCCCCACCTCTTTGAGTGAATCTGTCACTATATCTTTTTTATCTATAAGAATCTTATGTTCCTTTTCTAAAGCATTTGAAATTTCAGCGGCTGTTACAGAGCCAAAAAGTTTTCCTTCTGAACGACTTTCTTTTTCAAAACAAACTTCCACAGCAGAGACTTTCTTTAAGATTTGTTGTCTATCGGTAAGAGCTTGCTTTTTTTTAACTTCAATAACTTGTTTTTTATGTTTCCAATCTTTAATTCGGCTCTCATCAAAAACCAAAGCCATTTTTTTAGGAAGCAAGTAGTTTCTGGCATAGCCATCTTTAACTTTAACTTGATCGCCTGCTTTACCAAGATTTTTCACATCTTTTTGTAAAACCAATCTCATTTATCTTGATCCCATTTGTTTTTTTTGCAAACGAGCTTGCCTTTCTTTTTCTTTTAAAGATGTTTTTTCTAAAAGACTTTTAAATTTTTCTATATGACCTTCTGGAGTTTCTTTTTTAGGAAGTTTTTCATGATGAAAGTAAACCATTTTATTATTGATACGAAGTCTTCTTCTCAATTCTTGAATCGCTTCTGGAGAAGCTGAAAAAATCATATGAAAATACCAACCACGAGAAAGCCCTTTAACACCTTGATTGGCAATAGGGCGAGACCCCCAAGTGTCAACCTGATAGATTTTTCCTTTATGCTCTTTGATAACTTCTGAACTAGAAGCAAAAACCATTTTTTGTTCTTCTTCTGTTGAATCAGGATGAAGAACTAAAACCTCTTCGTAAAACCTTAAATTGTTTTCTGTAGCCATGGGGGTTTAAGTAACACAAAGGCTTCAAAAGAAACAAGAAAAAACCTTGGAATTTCTTTACTTTTTTTGTTTTATTGCAGATTTTCTCCAAAGGAGGTTCATTTTAGCAATGTTTTCCAAGCTTATTTCTTTTGGACAAGAAGCAAAGCAAGTCTCTGTATGAGAACAAGCTCCAAACCCCTCTTTATCCATTTGAGCAACCATTTTTAAAGCTCGTTTTTCTTGTTCTATTTGTCCTTGCGGTAATTTTGAAAACTGAGCTATTCTAGCCCCCACAAACAAACTGGCTGAACCATTTTTACAGCTTGCCACACAAGCCCCACAAGCAATACAAGTTGCTGAAGCAAAAGCTTCGTCTGCATTTTCTTTAGAAATAGGAATTGTGTTTGCTGGAGGAGCGCTTCCCGTATTCACAGAAACATAAGCTCCAGCTCTTTGGATGCGATCAAAAGCAGAACGATCCACAATTAAATCTTTTAAAATAGGAAAGGGCTTAGCCCGAAAAGGTTCAATAAAAAGAGTTTCTCCATCTTTAAATTGCCTCATATAAAGTTGACAAGTTGTTACGGCTTTTTGAGGCCCATGAGCCTCTCCATTTATAACCAAACTACAAGCTCCACAAATTCCCTCTCTACAATCATGCTCAAAAGCAATGGGCTCTTTTCCAGACAAAATAAGATCTTCATTAACAGCATCTAACATTTCTAAAAAAGAAGTGTCTGGAGAAATATTTTTTACAGGAAGGTTTTGAAAAAAACCCTTTTCTGATTTTGATTTTTGTCGCCAAACTTTTAAGTTGAAGTTCATAACATCACCTCTTTATTTGTAGCTTCTCTGGCTGGGTTTAACATGTTCAAATTTCAATTTTTCCTTGTGCTCTTTCCAAGAGATGTTTTTTGTTCCAGAAGAAGATTCCCATTCCCAAGCGGAAACATGGGAAAACTCTTCATCATTTCTTTGAGCTTCTTGATCTTTTGTTTGAAACTCTTGCCGAAAATGACAGCCACAAGATTCTTTTCTTTCTAGGGCATCTTTTGCCATCAACTCAGCTAGCTCTAAAAAGTCTGCCACTCGCCCTGCTTTTTCCAATTCTTGATTTTTATAATTTGATTTTCCAGGAATATGAGCTTCATTCCAAAACTCTTCCCTCAGCTGGACAATCTGTTGTTGCACTTTCAAGAGAGACTCCTCAGAGCGAATCATCCCCACCGACTCCCATAAAAGATTTCCAAGTCGTTTATGAATTTGATCTATCGTTTGAGACCCTTTTAATTTTAAAAGGCTTTGCAAAGATTCTTCTTGTTGCTCAACAGCTTCTTTAAAATCTTGTTCCTTAAAAGATCCCTCTTTTCCTAATTGTGCTAAATAATTTCCAATAGAGTAAGGAATTATAAAATACCCATCGGCCAAGCCTTGCATAAGAGCTGAAGCTCCTAGTCGGTTGGCTCCATGGTCAGAAAAATTAGCTTCTCCCAAAACAAAAAGTCCCTTGAGGTTACTTTGAAGTTCATAGTCCACCCAAAGCCCTCCCATTGTGTAATGAACCGCTGGATAAATTCTCATAGGAGTTTTGTAAGGGTTTTCTCCTGTGATTCGCTCGTACATACTAAAAAGATTCCCATATTTTTCAGAAATCTTTTCTTCACCTTGCTCCTTTATAGCTTCCTTAAAATCTAAAAAGACGGCACGATTTGTTGGGCCGACACCATAACCTTTGTCCACTTGAAATTTAGCCTGACGAGAGGCCACATCTCTTGGAACAAGATTTCCAAAGCTCGGGTAAATTCTCTCTAAGTAATAATCTCTTTCTTCTTCTGGAATATCCTTGGCTTTTCTGTTGTCTTGCTTTTTAGAAGAAGTCCAAACTCGCCCATCATTTCTTAAAGATTCCGACATTAAAGTCAATTTTGATTGATGCTCTCCACTTTGCGGAATGCATGTTGGATGAATTTGAACAAAACAAGGGTTTGCAAAAAAAGCTCCTTTTTTGTGACAACGCCAACTGCCTGTCACATTAGAGTTCATAGCATTTGTTGAAAGATAAAAGACATTCCCATAACCTCCAGTGGCTAAAATAACAGCGTGAGCCTTATAGCTTTTTATTTTTCCAGAAAGCAAATCTCTAACAACAACACCTTGAGCTCGTCCTTCGCTCACAACCAAATCCAACATCTCATGATAAGTAAACAGCTCTACCGTTCCCTGCTCCACTTGCCTCATAAGAGCTCCGTAAGCCCCTAAAAGAAGCTGTTGCCCCGTTTGTCCTCTGGTGTAAAAAGTTCTAGAAACTTGTGCCCCACCAAAAGAACGGTTCGCCAAAAGCCCTCCGTACTCTCTAGAAAAAGGAACTCCTTGAGCCACACATTGATCAATAATATTTCCTGAAACTTGGGCCAACCTATAAGTGTTGGCCTCTCTAGAGCGAAAATCTCCACCCTTTATGGTATCGTAAAATAATCTTTCAACAGAGTCTCCATCATTGGTGTAATTTTTAGAGGCATTGATTCCTCCTTGAGCTGCTATAGAGTGAGCTCTTCTAGGACTATCATGAATAACAAATGTTTTTACTTTGTAACCCAGTTCCCCTAAGCTCGCTGCAGCGGAAGCTCCAGCTAAACCAGCCCCCACAACAATCACATCAAAATTTTTTCTATTAGAACGATTAACCAGCTGGAAAGAAAATTTTCTATTTTCCCATTTGTCTTTCAAATCCCCTAAAGGAATTTTACTTGTCAAAGTGTCTTTTAAAATGGAGGGGGTTTCTCTGCTCATAACAACATCCTTCTTATAAAAACCAGTGAATATAAAATATCGGCACTAAAAATCCTATTGTAATACCTATAGCAAAAATCCAAGAAAACTTCTCTAACCAAGGCGTGTAAGTGGGGTGATAGAATCCTAAAGACCTCACACTTGCTGGCAAGCCATGGATTACATGAACGGTCAATATCAAGAGTGAAACAACATAACCTATCACAAAAAAGGGATTTTGAAAAAACTCTTGAACCGAACGATAAATATCTCTAACTGATTCTCCCTCTATGGTCGTTTTATAGTGTGTCCCATATTTAAAAGTAAGTAGGTGAAGGGCAAGAAAGATCAAAATCACAACCCCTTGAAGAATCAAGAACTGATTGGCAAGAGAAGTCTTTTTTTGACCAGATGCTTTTACTTTATAAGACTCGCCCTTAGCTATTTTATTTTTTACATTCACAAGAAGAGATGTAAAGATATGCCCTAAGAACAAACCAAAGAGTCCTATTTCTAAAAATTCAAAAATTTTAATTTCGTGAAGTCTATGAGCATAAAGATTGTATTGCTTTGCCCCAGAAAGAATAAAAAGATTCCCCAACATATGAATCAAAATAAAAAGACAAAGCCCTAAGCCTGTTAGGCCTACAATTATTTTTTGACCAAGGGTTTTTTGTAAAAAAAGAATCAAATTATTCATAGCCCTTAAAAAACTATACCTAAAAAATAAAAAAAGTTCATCCTTACTGCATTATTTATACCCTTTATCTTGTTTCTTGGGTTATAAAAATAAGAAATGAATATCGTTGTCCTCATAAAACAAGTCCCTGATACAGGGATGAACCTTAAAATTTCAGAAAAAACCTTGGAAGAATCAAGTTTAAAGTGGGTGCTTTCTCCTTACGATGAATTTGCGCTGGAAGAGGCTTTAAAACTCAAACCCTTACTCAATGGTAAGGTTTTTGCAATTAGTCTGGGGCCTGATCGTGTTAAAGAATCTCTTTTAAGTGCTTTGGCACTTGGAGCGGATGAGGCTTTTCATCTCCTTGCTTCATCTCCTCTACAAGACCCTCTAACCGTAGCCTCTATTTTAAAAAATAAAATTCAAGACCTTCCTTCGGTCTCTTTGATTCTATGTGGAAAATTGGCTGCAGATCAAAATGACTTTGCTGTTCCTCAAATGTTAGCCCAGCTTTTAGCATGGCCTTTTGTTACCAATATCAATCATTTAAAATATGAATCTTCAGGTTTTGAAATAACAAGAGAATGCGATGGGGGTGTTGAAGAGGTTTTAAAAGCTCAAAGCCCTTTGATTCTTTCAGCAGATAAAGGGTTAAACCAACCTCGCTACCCTTCTCTTCCCGGCATCATGAAAGCTAAGAAAAAACCTTTTCACCTTGTTGATATAGAAGAGACAGAAGAAAGAGTTCAACTTCTAAGTCTTTCCCCCCTTCCTAAAAAAGAAGAACCTAAAATTCTTTCTGGAGACCCCGATGAACAAGTCAAAGAGCTCCTCTGCCTACTCAAAGAAAAGGAAAAAATCCTATGAAAACTTTAGTTGTTATGGATAGCTCTAAACGAGGACTTAAAACCTCTGACTTAGAGCTTTTGGGCTATCTTGAAGAAAAAGGCTTTGAGGTTTCTGCTCTCGCTCTTGGTGAAGAACCTGAAAATTTTAAAAAAGACTCTCTTCCTTTAAATCTTAAGTCCTTTTTTTTCCATGAAGATCTTTCTTTTTACAACCCTCTTGCTTATGTAGAAGTTTTAAAAAAACAACTCCAACAAACCCAGTATTCACTCATCCTTTCAACAGCCTCTTGTAAAACACAAGATTTTTTCCCCTATGCTGCGGCCACCTTAAAAGCACCTTACATCAATCAAATAAAAAATTTGTCTGTGGAAAAAGACGGGTCACTAAAAATCATTAAATCTCTTTATTCTGGAAAACTTCTAGGGCATTTCCAAATTAAAAAAAGTCCTTCTTTTTTATTGGTTCAAAACAATCAATTACGAGGAGCTTGGAAGACGGGGGGAGAGCCCATAGCCTTAGATCTTGTTCTTCCAAAAAACCCTATTCAACATCTAAAATTCAAAAGACCTGAAAAACAGGTTCAAGATTTAAGTGAAGCGAATATTATTGTTTCCGGTGGACGTGGTTTAGAAAAACCAGAAAACTTTAAACTTTTAGAGGACCTCGCCAAAAAGTTAGGAGGCGAAGTTGGAGCCTCTAGGGCCGTAACTGACGCTGGATGGCAACCCTATAGTCGCCAAGTCGGGCAAACAGGAAAAACGGTTTCTCCTACTCTTTATATAGCTTGTGGAATCTCAGGAGCTATTCAACATCTTGCAGGAATGCAAGGAAGTAAGGTTGTTGTTGTTATCAACAAAGACCCTGAGGCTCCTTTTTTTAAAAAATGCTCTTATGGACTTGTTGGAGACCTTTTTGTGCTTCTTCCAAAAATCTTAAAATCTCTTGAATAATCCTTCTTTTTTCTTTTAATTTTAGAATCAAAAGTTGCGTCTTTTTTCTCTTATATGTTAGATTGTAAAAAAAACAAGGGAGTTTAGTTATGAAACTTTTAATTTTATTTTTTTTATTTCCTCTTTTATCTTTTGGTGCAAAAAAGTCTGTTATTGTAACTTATAAATACAAAAGAAGCTCTCAAGCGACAGAAAAATCTCTCTCTTTTGAAGAGCTGAAATGGATCTACACTCTTACAAAACAACAAACGCCTTATTTCCCACCCTCTCCAAAACAGTTTTTCAATGACTATTTACGATTTAAGCTCGGTGTTGAAGCCGCCCTTCATGACAAAGCTTTAGTTGCTACCCCTAGTATAGAAAAATCTATTGTAAGTCCTTTTCTCAAAGCGAGTTTCCATCAAGAGCTTTACAAATCTTTTGCAGAATTAAAGTTAAAAAAGCAAGTTAAGAGACTAGAGAAAACAACCAGAAATCTATCCGAAAGTCAGCTCCGAAGTCTCTATAGAAAAGACTCACAATACAATTTCTTTTATATTTCTATCTTTCATCCTTTAAAACCAACGCCCGCTCAACAAAAAGAAGCAAAAGTCAGGGCTAATAAAGTCTATTCCCAAGTTAAAAATTCAAAAAAATCTTTTACAGACTTAGTGACCTTAACCTCTGATGAAAAATACAATGGGCTTCTCAATTGGAACCGAACCCGAGCCTCTATTGCTCCTCAAGTTTATGCTGTTATACAAAAAATGAAAGCGGGATCTATTAGCAAACCTATAAAAGTTCCAACGGGGTATCTTATCGTTAAGCTCAACCGAAAAGTTCCTTTTGATAAAAAAATTCATGAAAAACCATTAAAAGAAAATTTCTTTGCAGAAAGAAAAACCAGAGCTCTTAATAACTATATGAACAACCTAAAAAAACAGTTTAAAATCTCTATTGTTAATAGACGTCTTATCCAGTCTTTAAAGTAGATGGCTTCTCTTAGAAGGCTTTGTCTTCTATCTGTTTTCTTTTTTTTAATTGGTTCTTGTACTCGGCAAAATAAAGACCCTATTGTATTGAAAGTTGGCTCTAAAGTATGGAAGTTAAAATCTTTTAGAAATTCTTTAGACCTTGAGTTGCAGACCTTGAGTTCTATAGAAAAAAGATCCCCCTTGGATTTCCAAAAAATAAAACAAGAATTGATTCAAAATTTAATTTTAAAAGCTCTTCTGGAAAATTGGGCTAAAAAAAATAAAGTGGCTGGGTCTCGCTTTGAAAAAACCTCCAAAAAAGACTTTGACTCCTTAACTAAAAAGATACCTTTGAAAAATTTTCAACAGCAACAAAAACAAAAATTTCTACATGAATCTCTTTTAGAGCATCTTTCCAAACAAATCCCAAAACCCTCTCTTTCAAAACAAAAAGCCTATTATCAAAAAAATAAAAAATCTTTTCGTAAAGCTCCTTCTTGTTTTTTGGAACACATTCTTGTGGCCTCTGAAAGTTTAGCTAAAAAATTGCTTTTGCAAATCAAGGCTGGAGACTCTTTTAAGAGTCTAAAATTTCTACATTCCCTAAAACCAGATATTGGGTGGATTGAACGGGGGGTTTTGGACACTTTTGATAAAGCTTGCCAACTCCGTATAGACAGCTTAAGCCCGGTTCTTAAAAGCCCCTACGGGTACCATATTTTTAAGGTCTTAAAAAAAAGGAAGGTTTTGCAAAAGACCTTTCCTCAAGCTCAAAAAGAAATTTTACAAGCACTCCTTAAAAAGCCTAAACAAAAGGCTTTCAAAGTTTGGCTTAAAACAGAAATTTCAAAAAACTCTGTTTTTATTAATAAAAATCTCTTGGATAAAATTCATATTCAATATAAAAAGAATGAATTGTGAACTGGGTTATTTTGTTTTGTTTGTCTCTCTTTGCTCCTTTGCAAAGTGAATCTCGTCTTGTAGAAAAAGTTGTTGCCGTCACAGGAGAAGAAGCTCTTTTTCTCACAGACCTTCACTCTTTCAAGAAACAACTTCGCGCTCATCTTGTTCCTGACTCTATTTTGTTTAAAATCTTTCCAAAAAAAACTCTTCTTACAAATAAGTCTCGCAGGTTGGAATTTCTCATACTACAAAAAAGGCTCGCTCAAATGGCTAAAGAAAAAAATCTTCCTATTCAATCTACAAATTTTGTAACAAATGGCAAAATTAAACTCCCTAGAAATAAAACAAAAGGCTTAAGCTCTTCTGAAAGGGCTGTTGTAAAATCCCTAAAATCCTTAGGCTTAACCTTAGAAGATTTTTGGAAACAAAATGATTCTTATTCAACAAATAATCTCTTGTTATCTCAAGAAGTCGTTTCAAAAATAAGAGTTTCTGACAATGAAGTAGATGCTTATCATTTTAATAAGTATGGCCGAAATCTTTTTGAGGATTTTGAATATGAATTTGATTCCATCTCTGTGGCAAATGATGAAAGGGGGAAGCGTAAAATAGAATCTTTTTTAAAAGACCTTGAAACCGTTTCTTTTTCTAAAGCCGCTCAACAAAAAGGACTTAAGATAAAAACTTCAAGATTAAAAAACTCTGAAATCAATCCTTTCATGTATAAAGCCTTAAAAACTCTGTCTGTCTCTCAAACTTCAAATCCTATAAGCATACATAACAATCTTTATCTTTTAAAGTTAAAATGGAAAACTCCTTTTCTAAGCCTTTCCAAACAAAAACGGCAGGCCAAAATACACAAGCATTTATTTGAAGCAGAACTTAAAAAAGAGTTAAAAAAATGGATAGAAACACAAAGAGCCTCTTTTCCCATAAAAAGTTATTCCCCTTAAAAAATCGTATAGGAATCACAACGGGAGACCCTCAAGGCATTGGGCAAAAAATTGCTCAAAAAAGCCTTAAAGCTTTAAGGCCTCAAAAAAATTTTCAATTTCTTATTTGGACTTCTACCTCTTCACCGAGCTTAAAAATTCCCTTCTTTCAAATTAAAACTTTTAGAACAGCTAAAGAGGCTCTTAAAACTCCTTTTAATGAAAAAATTCTTTTAGAAATAAAATCCAAGAAGAAAGCTGGGGATTGGTTGATAGAATCCGCCCCTCTGTGTTTAGACAAAACTCTTTCTGCCCTCATAACAGCTCCTGTTAGCAAAGCAACTATTAAAAAAACAAAATACAAAGCTCTTAGCCAAACTCCTCTTTTAAAACATTTGTCTGGAGCTAAAGAAGTCTTTATGGTTTTTAGAGGTTCTTTTTTTAATGTTATTTTACTAACGGACCACTGTGCTTTAAAAAAAGTAACAGTTGATGAAAAAAAACTACTCTCCTTATTAAAAGAAGCTCTTCACTTTAGGTCTTTTCTAAACCCTAAAGATCAAAAGAAACCCTTAGGCGTATTAGGGCTAAATCCTCACGCGGGGGAAAAGGGTTTGATAGGTGATGAGGAACAAAAAGTTTTAACTCCCCTTTTGAAAAAATATTTTTCTAATAAAGAAGTGGAAGGGCCTCTTCCTCCCGACACCGCTTTTTTGAAAAAAAATTGGAGTCGCTATAGTTTTTATATTGCTCTTTACCACGATCAAGGACTTATACCTTTTAAAACAGTTCATGCTCAAAGTGGCTTTTGTGTTTCTTTAGGCTTGCCTTTTCTAAGATTCAGCGTAGATCACGGAACAGGACTTGGCTTAGCCGATAAAGACATCTCTTTTGAATCTTTTTTAACAGCAACAAAACAATGTCTTAAACTTATAAAACAAAAAAGAAAAACTTAAGATGGCAGCCTCCTTATCCATTTTTAGAGCGAATGATATTCGTGGGGTTTATAAAAAAGATTTTGATTTGAATTTTTGTAAAGACCTTGCAAAATCCATCTCTTATTTATTAAAAGAACATCTTTCTATTTCAAAACCCAAAATTCTTATAGGCTACGATGCAAGATTGAGTAGCCCCGAAATAGCAACCACTTTGAAAAAAGCTCTCTTAAAAGAGGGTGTCTCTGTTTGCCTTATAGGCGTTGCCCCCTCTCCTCTTTGTTACTTTTTGCTTGAGCACTACCAGTTGAGTGCTACCATCGTTGTTACAGCAAGCCATAATCCACCAAAAGATAATGGCTTTAAAATTCTCGTTCATAAAAAATACAAACTTCCTGAAACCATAAATCTTTTAAAAAACTTTTATAAACACAGCTCTTCTTTAAAACCCTCTGTTACTCAAGGTCTTACTTTTGAAATGGATTCTACCACTCCTTATATCTCATCTCTTAAAAAAGAGTTTTCTCTAAAACCGATCCCTTTTGTAGTGGATATGGGAAATGGAGCTCTCGGCCCTCTAGCTCAAAAGGTTTTTAAATCTTTAGGTCTTTCCCCAGAAATTTTATTCCTTGAACCTGACGGACGGTTTCCTAATCATCATCCTGATCCAACTCTAGAAAAAAACTTAAAAGTCTTAAAAAAACGAGTTCGTGAAAACTCTTTTTGTTTTGGAGCAAGCTTTGATGGAGATGGAGATCGTTTGGTTCTTGTTACTAAAGAAGGTCGCACGGTTTTAGGAGACGAGCTTGCCTCTTTGTTTCTTCCTTCTCTTTTAGAAAAACAAAGCCGAGACTCTAAACACTCCCCGATTATTGCCGATGTGAAGTGTTCAGATTGGCTTTTTAAATCTATAAAACAATCTAAAGGAAAAGTTATTATGAGTCAAAGTGGCCATAGATTGATTCGGCAAGAGATGGAAAAAAGAAAAGCTATTGCCGCTTTTGAATTTAGTGGTCATGTGTTTTTTAATGACCGGAAAAACCGAGGCTTTGATGATGCTCTTTATGCCTGTCTTAGAATTTTAGAGATTCTCAATCAAGGAGAATCTTTAACCGCTCTTTTACCAAAAAGAACAACAGCTAGAACAGGAGAAATACGAATTCCTCTCAAAAATAAAAAAATCACTACGGCTTTAGAAGAAATAAAAAAATATTTTACAAAAAGAAAGGAAAGTTTTCTAACCCTTGATGGAATAAGAGTTTCCAGAAAAACCAGTTGGGCTCTTTTTAGATCCTCTAAAACTCAAGAATCTTTAACCATGCGATTTGAAGCTTCTAATGAAAGGGATCTTTTAAAATTCAAAGAAGAGATTTCTTCTGTTATAAACATCCCCATTGAATGATTTTTTTATCGCAACATGTAAAAGAGTGTTTTGAAAAAAGATTGGCATGAATTTTGCTAGAAAAAAGAGTGTGACAGTAGATGCATTGCGAGTTAGATTCATTTTAGTAGCCACTCATGAAAATAAAGTGTTTGCTTATAAGAAGAGTCCTTATGAACTGCTCTCATAAAAAAATAAAAAACCTTTTCAGTAATAACTCAAATCGATTCCTCTTAATGAAATTAGACTTTAGTGTTTTGTTGAAAAGTCTTCCTTCAAAATCTACAGATTTGATTTTAACAGATCCACCTTACGCTATTTCAAAAAAAACAGGATTTCAATCTATTGGTAAAAAATCTGTTAAAAGGTTTGCTGTATCTATGGATTTTGGTGAATGGGATCAGACAGAAATCAACCTGAATGAATTTGCAAATCTCAGTTACTTAGCGTTAAGGGATGGTGGAACAATAATTTGTTTTTATGATTTATGGAAAATCACAAAGTTAGAGGAGGCTTTTAAAAAAGCGGGGTTTAAAATGTTACGACTTATCATCTGGGAGAAAACAAATCCTGTTCCTTTGAATTCAAAAAGAAGTTATTTAACAAACTCAAGAGAAGTGGCTGTTATGGGAGTAAAGGGTGGCAAGCCAACTTTTAATAGCGAGTATGACAATGGGGTTTATTCCATGCCCATACATAGAGAAAAAAGACTTCATCCTACACAAAAGCCTTTAAAACTTATGGAAGAAATAATCAAGAAACACTCTCAACCTAACGACTTAGTTGTTGATCCCTTTCTTGGTTCAGGAACAACTGGTGTTGCCTCATTAAAACTAAAGAGACGCTTTATAGGTGGCGATAAAGATAATAGGTATGTAATAAAAGCCAGGAGACGCATTGAAGAAGAAGACAAAAAAAGAACTCTTTTTAGAACTAGCAAAGCCAGACCAGACCGGACTCTCTAGAAAAGTTTATCCTAGTGAATTTAAAGAAGAATACGAATCTCTTGCTTATAGAAATGGAAATCCATGGGCTAGAAGCCTTAAAAGTTATATAGTTTATATCCATAAAGAAGGAAGAGGAACTCAATATATCCAGCTTAGAGGATTTAAAGATCATAGTTATAGTCCGAACATAAAATCTTCTATAAAGAAAAAAATAAAAACCAAGCCTTGTGTTGTTTTAAATACAACACACTCTCTTGAATGCGATCACAAAGACGGTTTCAAAATTTTTGATGTTAGCCCTGATAACCAAATAGAAAATATGTTCCAACCGATGCACAAAACTGTTAATGCCACAAAAAGAGAACATTGTAAAAAATGTAGAAAAACAAAGAACAGGTTTGACGCTAAAAAACTTGGATATAAAAAATCTACTTTTAAAGGAACTTTAAGGTATGAGGGAACTTGTGAGGGTTGTTATTGGCACGACCCTTTTCTATTTAACAAACAAATCAGCTCATAAGCCTCTTCTTTATAAAAAGAGGCTTATAGATAATCTTTAACTTAAGACTTAACGTTTCTGATCTTTAAGTTTTTATCATTGCTATAACTAAGCAAAACAAAACAAGAGATTCAATCATGGCCAATCCAACCATAAAAGGAACAAACATAGCTTTTACAGCTTGAGGATTTCTAGCAATCCCTTCCATAGCTGCCGAAGCCACTTTCCCTTGTCCTAAGGCTCCACCAAGAGCTCCTAAAGCAATAGCAAGAGCTGCTGCAAGAGCTTTTAATCCGGCGTCTCCTCCAGAGGATTCAACCACTTCTGCTCCTAGAGAAACTAGAGGCAAAAAGGTTAAAAATAGTATTGTTATTTTTTTCATTTTCTTTCTCCTTTTTTATTAATGATCATGAGATATTGCCAAAGACACATAAACCATAGACAAGATAGTAAAAACAAAAGCCTGCAATGTGCAAACAAAAAGACCTAAAAAGTAAAAAATCACAGGGATAAACCAAGGAGCAAGGTCTAAGAAAATGCTAATAACAACATGATCTCCCATCATATTTCCAAAAAGACGAAATCCTAAACTCACAGAACGAAAAAAATGGGATAAAAGTTCTATAAAAATAAAAAGAGGGGCTAGAACAATAACAGGCCCTAAAAACTGCTTCAAATAAGAAAATCCATGCTCTTTAAACCCATAGTAATTGTAAGCCAAAAAAGCAAAGGTTCCTAAAGCCATTGTCGTATTTATATTTTGAGTGGGAGGAAGAAATCCTGGAATAAGGCCTATAAGGTTTTGAACCCAAATAAAAAGAAAAAAGAAACAAAAAAGAGGAATCATCGGGCGACCACCAGGCCCCACTATGGATTCAGAAAGGTTTGAAATTTGCTCCATAAAAAGCTCAAAAAATCCTTTGATATTAAACACCCCTTCTGGAATAAAGGATTTTTCTTTCTGGAGAGACTTTCTCCCCAACAAACCTAAAAATAGAACAATGGCCACGGCAAGAAAACTATAAGCAATATGATAGAACTCCTGACCTATGAATGAAATTAAATGAGTCCAAGTAAAATGAGACATTTTATTGCTCTCTTTTAAGAATTGCAAAGGTTATAAAAAAAGAAGGCATAGAAAGCAAACCGATAAAAAAGCCTAAGGGTTCCATAAATTTTAAAATTCCATATAAAACAAAAACAAGTATCACCCATTTAAAAGAAAGCACAGCTACAATCCAAGAGGACTTCCCTTTTCTTTTAAACAAAATCTTCGCAACATACAAGAAAAAAACGGCATAAGATTGTGCAAATAAAAACCCAACCAGAAAAGACCAAACATCAAAAGAAAAGATTCCTTTTAACAAGAAAAGCCCCAGACCCACTAGGATTTGAAAAAAAAGGATTTTTTTTATCATCGTAGTCTTTTGTAAAATTGAAGAAACCATAAAAGATAAACCAAAAACACACTCCCTATAATACCCCAGCCCTTTAAAGAAAAAGCAGCGTCTATATACCGACCCACAATTAAGCCAATAGCAATGTAGGCTAACAACTCAAAAGCCATAGCAAAAAGTTTTTTCATAACCGAACTCCCGGTTGATTTTTTAGTCTTTCATAAAGGCTTTGAATTTTTTGACGAGTGAATGAACTAGGAGGTTGTATTTTTTCTACTTCCCTAATGGCTGCCTGAAATTCTTTCTTTTCTTCATAAATAAGAACCAAGTACTCTCTAAAAAAAGATTCTTTTTTAGGGTAAGCAACTATAAGCTGTTCAAAAAAAGGAATGGCTTCATCAAATTTTTTTTTAGCAATCAAATTTCTACCTTTTAAAACCTTTGTTTTTTGTTTCTCATAAGGTCTTATCTTTTCTAAAAGAATTTTTTTAATTTCTTCTAGTGATTGATCATATTTATTGAGTAGAAAAAAACTGTTTGCCATTTGATATTGGATATTAAACTTTTCATGAGGCTTGGGGACGAATTTTAATTTTTCTTTATAATATTTTATAGCCGTTTTGTAATTCCTTAACTCATAAAAAGCAAGATGAGCCATTTTTAACTCAATTTCTTTTTTTTCTTTAAACCTTAAAAAAGAATCTTTTTTTAAGTCTTCATTCAAAAGGACTTTATAAAATAAAAAAGAACTTTCAGGTTCTTTATATTTTTTGAGACACTCTCTTGCAGCAAGATAAGCAAATTTTTTATGTTTTTTCTTTTTATCTGTTGTTTTTTGAAAGGCTTGTAAAGATTCTTTACAAAGGCCTTCTGAAAAAAGTTTTTTTGCTGTAGAAAAAGGATTTCCCCTTAAAAAACAAGAAGGCAGTAGTAATAAAAAACAAAAACTATATATCTTCAGAGGTTTCATCAACTAAAGTAGCTCCTGTTACTTTTTCCCCTTCTTTTAAATTGATAAATTTTACCCCTTGAGACACTCTTCCAAAAATAGAAACGCCTTTTACAGAAAACCTTATAGACTGACCTTGGTTTGTTGTAATTAAAACCTGTTGTGTTGGAGAAACAGAGTTAGCATAAATAACATCTCCTGTTTTGGCTGTTATTTTTTGACCAAGAACTCCCTTACCACCACGGTTTTGAACTTTAAATTGAGAGATTGCTGTTCTTTTTCCAAACCCTTTTTCAGTGACAACAAGAATCTCTTTAACTTGATCTTCTGGAGAAACATTTTCCATAGAAACAACCATATCTCCTTCTCTTAACCGAATGCCACGAACTCCCCTGGAGGTTCGTCCCGTTGGACGCACATCTGTTTCTTTAAACCGAATCACCTGCCCTTTTCTTGTGAAAATAAAGAAGTCTCCCTCTCCCTTACCTAGTTGAGCATCTTGAAGGACATCCTCTTTATCAATCGTTAAAGCATTCACCCCTCCAGAGCGAGGTCTAGAAAAAAGACTTAATGAAGACCTTTTTAGGACACCTTTTTTTGTAATCATAGAAACAAAGCCTGTGTTCTCTTTTAAGTCTTTAAGAGGCAATACGGAACGAGGTTCTTCCCCTTCCTTAAAAAGAAGAAGGTTATTTAAGGAGCGAGCTTTTGTTTGCCTAGAGCCTGTAGGAATTTTAAAAACATCCAACCAGTGCAATCGCCCCTGTGAAGAAAACACTAAAAGAATGTCTAAGGTGTTTGCTCCCCAAACTTTCCAAACAAAATCTCCTTCTGTGCGAAGATCCCAACCTTTCAATCCCTTACCACCACGCCTTTGAAGCCGATACTCTTGAAGAGGGATTCTTTTAATAAGTCCTTTATAAGTTAAAAATAAAACCACCTCTTCGCTTTTAATAAGGTCTCTGTCTGTAATTTCACCTTTTCCTTCTTGAATCTCTGTTCGCCTTTTCTGGCTGTACTTTGTCTTCACCTCTTCTAACTCTGTCTTTAAAACCTCTTCAATTGCTTTTTCATCGGACAAAATATTTTTAAGCCTTTCTGACTCTTGAGCTGTGGCAAGCCTTTCTTTTTCAAGGTTTTTTCTCTCTAACCCCGTTAGCTTTTGAAGCCTCATTTCTAAAATAGATTGAGCTTGCCTGTAAGAGAATTTGAGATCTGACATTAAAGCCGCTCTAGCCGCTGATGTCTCAGCAGAAGCTTTAATAATAGCTATCACTTTGTCTATTCCATTTAAGGCTTTGTCTAGCCCTTCCAAAATATGAAGTTTCTCTTGAGCTTTTCTTAAATCAAAAATCAAACGATGAGTGATGACCTCTTTACGGTGTTCAAGGAAAACAGAAATCATTTCTTTTAAGTTAAAAATTTTCGGCTGATTGTTTTTATCTAGAGCCAATAAAATAATTCCAAAGCTTGTCTTAAGCTGTGTGTGTTTTTGAAGTTGATTGAGTAAGACTTGAGGGTTCGCTCCTCTTTTTAATTGAATAACAACTCTCAATCCCTCTCTAGAAGATTCATCTCTAATGTCAGAAATCCCTTCTACTTTTTTATCTTTAACAAGCCCACCTATAGATTCAATGAGTCTCGCTTTATTCACCTGATAAGGAATCTCTGTAATGAGAATTTGTGCAGGCCCACTTCCTTCTTCAATATCTACTTTGGCAGAGATGGTAATGATTCCCCTTCCCTTTGTATAAGCCGCTCTCAAAGCTTCACGACCCTCTATAATTCCTGCCGTAGGAAAATCAGGTCCTGGAATTTTTTCCATAAGGTCTGCTATGCCAGCTTCTGGGTTTTCTAAAAGAAGCAAACAGGCTTCCACAACTTCTTTCAAGTTGTGTGGAGGAATATTGCAAGCCATTCCAACAGCAATCCCTGAACTTCCATTCACTAAAAGATTTGGGTAGCGTGCTGGTAAAACTAAAGGGATTGAAAGTGTGTCATCATAGTTAGGGCCAAATGGAACGGTTTCTTTTTCTATATCTTTCAAAAGCTCTTCTGCAAGAGCTGTCATTCTTATTTCTGTATATCTGGGGGCTGCAGCATTATCTCCATCAATAGAACCAAAGTTTCCCTGTCCATCAACTAAAGGATCTTGCATAGAAAAATCTTGAGCCATACGGACAATGGCATCGTAAACGGCCATTTCTCCATGAGGGTGGTACTTACCTATAACATCCCCTACAACCCGAGCCGATTTTTTAAAGGGTTTGTCATGCATATTGTTTAAATCTTTCATCGCGAAAAGAATTCTACGATGAACGGGTTTTAACCCATCACGAACATCAGGGAGTGCTCGCCCTACAATAACACTCATAGAGTATTGGAGATAAGATTCTCTCATCTCCTTATTGATATCAACTAGAGTGATCTGGTCTTTTCCGTTTTTATTAACCAAGTCGCTCATACATCCAAATCTCCAACATTTAAGGCGTTGTTACAGATAAAGTCTCTACGCGGTTCAACCTTCTCCCCCATAAGCAAACTGAAAGTTTCATTTGCTGAAAGAGCATCATCCAAACTGATTTTTAAAAGCGTTCTGTGTTCTGTGTTCAAAGTGGTTTCCCAAAGCTGCTCTGGATTCATTTCTCCAAGTCCTTTGTATCTTTGAATATACAACCCCTTTTTACAAATTTCTGTGATTCGCTCTGCAAACTCCTCGTAGCTTTGAAAAGTCTCTTCTTCTTTTTTAAATTTTATTTTTACTGGCAAGGTGTGAGCTTGCTTGAGTTCTTTGTATATTTGTTTTAAATCTCTCCACTTGGCTGATAAAGCCAATTTAGTATCAAAATGATTGTTTTGAACATGACCAAACCGAACCGTCTTAACAAGAAGAGATTTTTCTCCTTCGTTGGCACCTTCTTCTTGAGTGACTTCACAAGATACTTTTGAAAACCCTAAAAGAGATTTCTTTTTTAGATCCTCTCCAAATTGTTCTATTTTTTGTTTAATGTCTTCTGGATTTTGTAAAATCTCTTCTAAATCTTTTTCTTGCCCCAACATAAAAACCAAAAGATGCCTTTCTAGTTTTGTTATTTTATCTAAAGACTTTTTATATTTTTGAGAAAGCAAAAGAATTTTATGAATCTCTTCCGTGCTCTTTCCTTCCATTTCAATATTAACTAAAGCTCGTTTAAAAATTTGTTCATTAAGGGCTTGCTCATTTTTTAAATAATAAATTTCCTTTCCTTTTTTCATTCTGTAAAGAGGAGGTTGGGCAATATAAATATAACCTCTTTCTATAAGGTCTGGCATTTGTCTGTAGAAAAAAGTGAGAAGAAGCGTTTTTATATGAGAGCCATCCACATCAGCATCTGTCATAATGATGATTTTGTGGTAACGAGCTTTGTCCACCTCCATTTGGCCTTTTCCAACACCAGCACCTATAGCTGAAATGATGGTTCGTATTTCTTCATTAGATAAAACTTTATCAAACCGTGCCTTTTCTACATTGATGATTTTTCCTCTTAAAGGAAGAACAGCTTGTGTCTTTCGGTCGCGCCCCTGTTTTGCACTACCTCCTGCCGAATCTCCTTCCACCAAATACAATTCACAAAGTGCAGGGTCTTTTTCTTGACAGTCCGCCATCTTTCCCGGAAGAGAACCTCCATCCAAAGCACTTTTTCTTCTTGTTAATTCTCTAGCCTTCCTCGCAGCCAAACGAGCTTGCGCTGCTTGAACAACTTTTTTTACAACTTTCTTTGCGTCCGCTGGAGTTCTTTCCAACCAATTTGAAAGTTTCTCATTAAAAAAAGATTCTACAATTCCCTTTACTTCATTGTTTCCTAATTTTGTTTTTGTTTGTCCTTCAAATTGAGGTTCTTTAATTTTTATAGAAACAATAGCTGTCAAGCCCTCCCTAACATCTTCTCCTTCTAAATTACTTTTAAAATCTTTTAGAAGGTTTTCAGATTGAGCATAACTGTTTAAAGTCTTTGTAAGAGCAGAGCGAAAACCAACCAAGTGAGTTCCACCTTCTATAGTTCCTATATTGTTACAATAAGTAAAAATATTTTCTTTATAAGAGTCGTTCCACTGCAAAGCAATTTGTAAATGGACTTCATTTTTAACCCCCTCAAAAAAGATGATTTCTTTGTGAATAACAGAATCCCCTTTGTTTATATAGGAAACAAATTCTTGCAGTCCGTTTTCGTAACAAAAATTTTCTTTTCGGTTGGCTCGTTCATCTGTCAAACTGATTTTTAATCCTTGATTAAGAAAAGCCAGTTCTCTGAGACGAACAGCTAAAGTGTCAAAAGAAAACACAACCTTTTCATCTTTAAAAATATCTCTGTCTGGCTTAAAGTTTGTTTTTGTTCCTGTTTCTGTTGTTGGGTTTGTTTTTTCTATGGGAGAGGTTGGGATACCTTTTTCATAACTTTGTCGCCAAACAAAACCAGCTCTTTTAACCTCCACTGTGCAAAAACTAGAAAGAGCATTCACAACAGAAGCTCCAACTCCATGCAACCCACCAGAAACCTTATAAGAGTCTTTGTCAAACTTCCCCCCTGCATGCAAGATTGTCATAACAATTTCAAGAGCAGATTTCCCTTTTTTATGTTCATCAACCGGAATTCCACGTCCATTATCTTCTATAGTTACAGAACCATCTTCGTGAAGGCTTATAGAAACAAAATCGCAAAACCCAGCAAGACTCTCATCTACAGAGTTATCAACAATTTCATAAATTAAATGGTGATACCCCCGCTCTGTTGTATCCCCTATATACATTCCAGGTCTTTTACGAACAGCAGTTAAGCCCTCTAAGACTTGGATTGATTCCGCATCATAATTGCCCTGATTTATACTTTTATCTTCTTCAAACATACAGAACCTGTATTGTCCCATTTTTTACATAAAAAAACGACATTTTTTTTAATTTAGAGTGTATTTTTTTACAGTTCGTTAAAAAGGTTTGACAAGAAATTTTTTCCAAAAAAGCCAAGAATCTTTCTTGATTTTTATCATCCAGTTCCATAAGAACATCATCTAGAAAAAGGAGGGTTTCTTCAGCCTTATTGAGTTGGGTTCCCAAAAGAGCTAGCAAGAAAGTTCGTTGCTGACCTTGTGAGCAATGTATCCTTGAATCTTGCCCATTATAAAGCAAAACAATTTCATGTTTATGTGGCCCTGAAAGACTAAGCCCAGATTGCATTTCAAGGTCTTTTTTTTGCTCTAAATCTTCTAAAAGTAGGGGGGGCATTTTATCGGGATTTTGAGCTATATTTTCCCCATGAATTTTGTATTGAAACCCAAGCTTTGGAATAGGATCTGAAAAAAAATGTGGGCTTATTGTTGTAATATTGAAAAACAAGTCTTGAAGAGTTTGTAGTCGTTTTTTTGTAAGTTGAAGGGATATTTTTAAAAAATTCTCGTTTAACACCTCAAACAGTTTTAAAAAATCTTTTGAGGAAATAAGTGTTTTCTTATAGCTCTTTAAAAGACTGTTTTTTTCTTTTAAAATTCTGGTAAAATT
The DNA here is from genome assembly GCA_963692945.1 of Bdellovibrionales bacterium. GTDB lineage: Bacteria > Bdellovibrionota > Bdellovibrionia > Bdellovibrionales > UBA1609 > JACOND01. The sequence goes on along the minus strand of OY843585.1, from coordinate 274,746 downwards.
GTAAATCAATTCATCTTCGCCCTTACCTAGAAGAAGTTGATCTATAAAATCTCTCCTCTCACCAGGCCCTTGACGAATGGCTTTGAGGTTTTGTTCCGTAAAAACAAGGCTTGGAAATTTTTTACTTAAAAAAGAAAGGTTTGTTTTTTTTCCACAATATTTTATTTCTTTTTGAAAACCCTTTTTTGTTCTTAAAAAAGAGGATTCTATTTGTGAATCGCCCTCTGCTTCTTTAAAATTAAGGCTTACAAACCCTTTTTCTTCCCCTTCTTTTATAAAATGGTTCCCTATATAGGGTTTAAAACTTTTTCCCCTTAAAGCAAAGTAAATGGCTTCCAAAAGCGAAGTCTTACCCTGGCCATTATCTCCTAAAAAAATATTAATAGAGGAAAAAGAATCTAAAGAAAGACTCTTATAATTTCTAAAGTTTTTAGCTTCAACCTTAGTTAAAAACATTAAAACTTCATAGGCATAACAATAGATTTGTACCTATCATCTCCTTCTCCTTGAATGATTCCAGAAGAAAGACTGTCTTTTAAAGTTATTTTCACAGTGTTTTCATGAAGAGAGTTTAAAATATCTAAAATGTATTTGGAGTTGAACCGAATTTTCAATTCCTCTCCTTTGTATTTACAATCTATTGTCTCTGAAGCTTCCCCTAACTCGGGTTGTGAAATCTCTAAAGTTAAAGCGTTGTTTTTAAAGACAAAATTGATTCCTTTAAACCTTGCATTTGTTAAAACAGAAACTCTTCTCAAAGCGGATAAAAAAGTTTCTCTGTCCACTAAAATCTTTTTCCCTTCTTTTTTAGGAATAAGAAGACTGTAGTTAGGGTAATTCCCCTCTATTAAGCGAATGGCCAAAACTTGGTTTTTAAAATTCACTATCAACCTTGGTTTGTCTAAGGAGATTTCAACCACTCCTCCTTCTTCACAAACCCCTAACATTTTTTTTATCTCTTGCAGTCCTTTTCTAGGAATAATAATCCCCTCTTCAAAACCACTAAAACCTTTAGGTAAAATATCTATAAAACTCATACGGTGTCCGTCTGTAGCTACAAACCGACAAGACGAATCAGAGACCTGCTCACAAAAAACACCTGTTAAATGGTAACGTGATTCATCTAAGGATACGCAATACAATGTTTTATCAATCACTTCCAATAAATCCTCTACAGGTATCTTATAAATGTTTTTTTGTTTAAAAGATGGGAAGGGAGGAAAATCCTCAGATTTTAAGCCATGGATTCGAAAAACAGAATGCTCACCTTTTATTTTAACATTATTGTTTTTTTCACCACTTAAAACAATAGGGCCTAAAGGAAGTTCTTTAATGATTTCAAAAAGTTTCTTTCCGTTAACAACAATTTTACCTTCCTTTTTTATTGCACTTTTAAAATCACCAGAAAAACTGAGTTCCGAATCAGAGGCAAAAATTTTTGCTTTCTTTTCATGAGCATCAATTAAAATATTAGAAAGAATAGGAAGGTTTGTTCTTTTTTCTAAAATTCCTTGAACCTGCCCTAACAAAGGTAGTAAATCTTCTTTATTCACACTTATATTCATAACTAATTTCCTTTATTTTAAATAAGTAGTATTAGAGGTGTGATTTTTGTGGAAATCTCGTAAAACCCTTGAAATAAAAACATTTTTTAACGAGAAACTCAAAAAGTTTTCCACTAAATACTTGTTATTTTATAACCCTCTTTTTCTCCCACATAGTTATTCACCTTTTAAAACCTCTTCTTTTTAACAATTCCTATTGTATTTGTGTATATCATTGTCGATATTTTTCAAAAGGTTTTTAAAATCAGGGTTTTCAGCCTTTAACTTTTCCACTTTTTTTATGGAATTTATAACGGTGGTGTGGTCTTTTTTATAAAACAAAGCCCCCACATCACTTAAAGACTTTTTAAGATATTTTTTAATAAAATACATTGCTGTTTGACGAGCTATTACGATATTTTTTTTTCTTGTCTGAGATTTTAAATCCTCTACAGATAAATGAAAAACTTCAGAAACCTTTTTTTGAATTTCGTTTGCGGTCAGCTCGGGTTGCGCTATATCTTTTAAAATATTTTGTATATGAGACGTAGGCAATCCACCCCCATGAAGCTCAGACATCATTTTAATTTTATTCAAAACCCCTTCCATTTCTCTAACAGAGTTTTTACAGGTTTGAGCAATTTGAAAACACAAATCCTCAGACAAGACGAGATCCTTTTTATTGATTTTGTGTTTTATAATAGCCAGCCTTGTTTCTATATCAGGATAAAAAATATCAGAGATTAAACCTCCTTCTAAACGGGTTTTTACTCTTTCTTCTAATCGGTTAATGTGTCCAGGGGGCTTGTCACAACAAAGCACAACTCGCGCTCCTTGGCTTTGAAGATCGTTAAAAGTATGGAAAAACTCTTCTTGAACCGCTTCTCCTTTAGCAATCATTTGAATGTCGTCAATGAGCAAAACATCACAATTGTTTCTGTATTTTTTTCGGAATAAAGACATTTCTTTTTTTTGTATAGATTGAATGCACTCATTTAAAAACCTTTCGGCAGACAGATAGCGAATTTTTGTTCGAGGCTCGTTTTGAAGAATTTTTTGTCCAATAGCATTTAGAAGATGTGTTTTACCTAGGCCGGAAGGGCTATAAATAAAAAGAGGGTTAAAGGAGCTTGTGCCTTTAACCATTTCCAAAGAAGCCGAATAGGCAAATTCATTGTGGCTGCCTACAATAAAGTTTTCAAAAACATAGTCGGGATTAAAAAAAGAGGCGGTTTTTTCAAGAGGAAGGTTCTTTTTTGCTGGGTTTATAGGGTTTGTTTTGAAGGGCAAACAAGGTGTGATTTCAAAATGCACATTAAAAGGGGCTTTATAGAAGTTTTTTAAAGAGATTCTTAAGTCTTCTAAAAGATTTTCTTGCATCCATTTTTTATGGAGTTCAGAAGGAGTTTGAATGGTGAATACGTGTTGATTGCCTTTTTTTTCTGCTTGGACGGAAATGACAGATTCTAACCATGTCTTAAAAAAACTGTCTTGATTTTTCTTTTTCAAAATAGAAGTTTTAAAATTAGACCAAAAAGGATGAACCTTTGTTTTCAAGACAAGCCTCCAAAAAAGAAATAATACTTACTAAAAATAACCTCGGGCAAAAGGGGTATCTAAGAGGATTAACATAGCTAAGGACTTGACGGGAAGAGAAAAAATGTTTTATTGTGCGTCAAAACCTTAATATAAAGAAAGGTGAGTTTTTATGAAACGAACATATCAGCCAAGTTCAGTGAAAAGAAAGAGGAGTCATGGTTTTAGGAAACGTCAAATGACGCGATCAGGAAGAGATGTTTTATCTCGTCGCCGTAGAAAAGGAAGAAAACAACTCGTTGTTACAATTGGCAAAAAGTAACCCCTTGAAATCTCTTAAAAAGAAGAAAGATATAGGGTTAGTAAAAAATAAAGGACGTTCTTTTTTTTATAGCTGGATGAAAGTTCTTTATTTTAAAAACAAGGAACAAGATCTTTTTGGAGCTTGGTCCCTTCCTAAAAAGTATATTCCTAGAGCTGTTGATAGAAACAGATTAAAACGATGGGGATGTGAAGACTTAAAGAGAAGTTTTTTAAACGAAGGGTTTTTGTTGGTGATGTTTCTACCTAAAGAAAAAGGGTTTTATAAAAACCTTAAAAGGAAGGATTTTGACAGTGTTTTTAAAAAGGTTATGGAAAAAGTTTACAAAGAGTTTAAATAAGAGCTTACAGTTTTTAAGTTTATTTCTTGTGGCTTTTTATCAAAGTTTTCTTTCTGGAACTTTAGGGATGGGTTCAGCCTGTCGTTTTTATCCAAGCTGCAGTGACTATGCATTAGAAGCTTATAAAAAGTATTCCTTTTTAGAAGCTACAAAGATAGTTTTCAAGCGACTTTTAAAATGTCACCCCTTTGGACCCTCTTACAATAAAGAAGACATAGATTTTAATGGAAAATAAATGGAACAAGGAAAAGATAATTTTTTAGATAAAAGTTCTTTATTGGCTATCATTGCTTTAGGGGCTTGTTGGTTGGCTTGGGATGCTTATATGAAAAAAAAATATCCCAACATTTCAAAGCCTCCCATTGTTCGTGAAAAAGAAACTCTAAAAGAAGAGGTTTTAAAGGAAACAAAAACAAGAATAACTCCAGCTGTATCAAAAGAAAGACTTTACAAATACTCTGGAAAAAAAATGGATATTGTTTTTTCTTCAAAAGGGCTTGGAGTTAAAGAGATTAAACTGAAGGAATTTTCAGACAAAAAAGGCAGCCCCATTTTTTTTAAAAGCACGGAACAGCCCTTGTTTGCAACTCAACTTTTACAATCTAAGGAGACGATTCCGTTTAAAGTCAAAAAAGACAGGCAGGGATATAAAGGTGTTTTTGTAACAAAAGAGATTCGCCTAGTAAAAACAATAACCATTGATGAGGATAAATTTCTTTTAAAAACAACTCTTGATATCAAGCCAAAAAAAGGATCTCTAAAGGGTGTAAGAACTGTTTTTAGTCAATCTCTTCCAAAAGAAGACACAGGGAATGGTTTTGTAAAAATGTTGACGGCTTATGGACGAGATATGTTTAAAGGGTTTGTGTTTTTTGAAGGGCGAAAGAATCTTTTTACTAAAGAAGACGTGGAAGAAGAACAAGTCTATCCTCATTTTTCTATAGGAGCTTTGGGTGGAAAATACTTTGGAACAGCCTTTATCAATAAGTCTTCCTTGCTCCCTACAATGAAAGTCAAAAAAGAAGAAAGAAGGGTTAAGGCTAAGGTAGATTACACTTTTATAAACAAGAAGCCTATCACTTTAAACTATGTAAGTTTTTTTGGGCCTAAGTCTCTTGATAGCCTCAAAGGGTTAGGTCCAGAGGCTAAAAAGTGGATTGATTTTGGATTCTTTTCTTGGTTGGCACACCCATTACTTATTATTTTAAAAACTTTTTATGGCCTTGTTCACAACTGGGGTTTTGCAATTATACTTCTAACTTTTTTTATTCGGCTTCTTCTGCTTCCTGTAAATATAAAATCGTATAAATCTATGAAAATCATGCAGACCATTCAACCAGAAATAAAGAAGTTAAGACAAGAGCATAAAGAAGATCCTAAAAAACTAAATTTAGAAATAATGGCTTTAATGAAAAAAAAGAAGGCCAGCCCTTTTGGAGGTTGCTTGCCCTTACTTTTTCAGTTCCCTGTTTTTTTTGCTTTGTATAGAGTTTTAGGGGAAAGCATTGAACTTTATAAATCCCCTTTCGTTTTATGGATACAAGATTTAAGTTCTAAAGATCCTTATTTTGTTCTTCCTATTTTAGGAGGTTTGACCTTATTTGTTCAGCAGAAAATAACTCCAATGAATGTTCCACCAGCTCAAGCTCGTCTTTTAACTTTTATGCCTCTGGTTTTTTCTGTTTTTATGTTAAACCTTCCAAGCGGTTTAACACTTTATATTTTTATAAGTAGTGTGTTTGGTTTAGTTCAACAAGCTTTTTTTGTAAAATTTAAGCAACAGCAATAAGGAGGAGATATGTTAAATAATTTATTTGGAGATAAGAAAAAAGATCCAAAAGAGCTTATTCAAAAAATACTTTCGGAGATTTTAGAAAAAGGAGGGTTTTCTCTTTCTTATCATGTAGAAAAAGTAGAGGAAGAAGAGGGTGGTTTTAAAGTGGATATTTTTGGAGAAGATGAAGGCCTTTTAAAAACAAAAAGAGGCCGGCTTTTAATGGCTCTTCAAACCTATCTTTTAAGATATTTGTATCAACAACTTCCTGAAGAGAGAATTCGCATTCATATCGATTCCAATGGTTTTTGGGAAGAAAATGAAAAACGTCTTTTAGACTTAACAGATGATCTAGTGTCTAAAGCTTTAGATACAAACCGTCCCGTTACTTTTAAAAAAGATTTATCCCCTAACCAAAGAAGGTTGGTTCATGAAAGGGTTTCGGGAAACACAGGGGTAACAAGCGTTTCTATAGGGGATGGAGTTTATAAAACAATGAAGTTGATTCCAGATACATTTAGAAGTGATAAAGGATGATAAAAGAGACGATTTGTGCTCTTTGTACGGCTTCTGGTAAAGGGGCTTTATCTGTTGTTCGCATCAGTGGTCCAAAAGCCTTAGAGATTACGAAAAAACAAGCTCCTTTTTTGCCTGCAAAGGTAGAAAGCCACCGAGCTTATGTGGGAACTTTAAAAAGAGACGATGCAGAAATTGATCAAGTTGTTCTTACTTATTTTTCAGAAGGAAAATCTTTTACGGGAGAAGAAACTCTAGAGATTTTTTGTCATGGTGGAATCATATACAATGAAATTTTAAAAGGCCTTTTAAGTGACGGAGCTCGTCTTGCAAAACGAGGAGAGTTTTCCCTGCAGTCTTTTTCTAATGGAAAAATGGATTTGGTACAAGCGGAAGGGCTTTATCAGTTAATAGAAAGTCAAAACAAAATCTCTCACCAGATTTCTTTTCAACAGCTCAAGGGATCTCTTTCAAAAACATTGGAAACATTAGGAGAGGAGTGGCTAAAAACTTTAAGTCATGTTGAAGCGGATATTGATTTTTCTACGGAAGATTTAAATACACTTAGCGAAGAAAACTTGGAGAAGTTTTTACAAAAAATGGAGGACTCGGTTCACTCTTTAGTAAACAAGTATCAGCCTTTTGAAAAAATTCAAAAAGGCCTTGTCTGTGGTTTGTTTGGCTTGGTTAATAGTGGAAAGTCCACTTTGTTTAATGCTCTTTTAGGAGAAAACAAAGCCATTGTTTCAGAAGAAGAAGGAACCACAAGAGACATTGTAGAGTCTGTTTTAGAAAATCTAGAAGGATTAAATATCAACTTAAAAGATACAGCGGGATTTCGTTCCACAAAAAGCAAAGGGGAAAAGAAAGGACAAGAAAGAGCTAAGGAATTGTTTAACTCTAGTGATATACAAATTTTAGTGGTTGATTCTTTATCTGTGGATTCAGTTAAGACAAGTTTAAGCCCTTGTTTTGAGAAGGAAAATTTAAAAACCTCTTTAGAACAAGAGCCCATTCAAATTCTTGTTTTTACAAAAAAAGACCTTTGCTCTAAAGAGATGACAAAAGAAAGTCTCTTAAAAAAATTTCAAAAAAAAGAAGCGGCTTTTGTTTCAAAACTTCCAAAAGAACATATCTTTTTTGTAAGTGCTTTACAAAATAGTGGGTTGCAAGAATTAAAAGAAAAAATTTGTTCTTTTGGAAAAACTAAAAAAGAAGATTTCTTCATTACAAACTATCGTCACTATAAAGGATTAAAAACGATGGAAGATTCTTTAAGCCAAGCGATGAAAATTTTAAAAAACGAGGGTGGAGAAAAAGACCTTATGGCTCTTGAGTTAAGAAGGGGACTTGTTGCTTTGTATGAAATTTTAGGAAAACAAATAGACGATCAAGTTTTAGACACTATTTTTAAGCAATTTTGTATAGGGAAATAAAGAATGAAAAAATCTTATGACATGATCGTTGTTGGAGCGGGGCACGCTGGAGTGGAGGCAGCTTTTGTTGGAGCTCGTCTTGGACTGAATGTGCTTCTTGCAACGACAAATACAGATCGCATTTCTTTTATGAGCTGTAACCCAGCCATAGGAGGATTAGCTAAGGGTCATATTGTTCGTGAGATAGAATCTTTAGGAGGTCAGATGGCCTTAGCTGCGGATGAATCTTGCATTCAATTTAAAAGACTCAATCAAAGGAAAGGGCCTGCTGTTCGTGGGAGACGCATGCAATGTGATAAAAGAATTTATACAAAAAAAATGAAAGAATTTGTTCTCAATGAAAAAAATATTGAACTTAGAAACTTAGAAATAAAAAAACTCTATATAAAAAATAAAATCTGTATTGGAGTTATTACCAAAGAAGATGTGACTATTTTAGGAAAGACCACTCTCATTACAACGGGAACTTTTATGAAAGCCGTTATGCATATAGGTGGAAAACAAGAAGAGGGAGGTCGTGTAGGAGATAAATCAACAACGGGGCTTTCAGATCAACTTCAAGAATTAGGGTTTAAAGTTCAACGATTGAAAACAGGGACGCCACCAAGGGTTCACAAAGATTCTATTCAGTGGGAAAAAACTAAAATTCAAGAAGGCGACAAAGAGTTTTGTCCTTTTAGTTTATTGAGCTCATCAAAACCAACCCTACCGCAAATAGCTTGCTACCTAACTTACACAAATGAAAAAACTCACGAAATCATAAGGAAGCACCTTAAAGACTCCCCTCTTTTTACGGGAGCCGTTACAGGATTAGGACCAAGGTACTGCCCCAGCGTTGAAGATAAAGTGATTCGTTTTAAGGATAAAACTCGTCACCAAACTTTTTTGGAGCCAGAAGGTTTAGATACAAACTCTATTTACATTCAAGGTCTTTCCACCAGTTTACCTGAAGAGGTTCAAGAAAAATTTTTAAAAACTATTCCGGGATTAGAGAATCTAAAAATACTAAGACCAGGCTACGCTGTTGAATATGATTTTGTTGACCCTCTAGATCTCTACCACAGCTTGGAAACTAAAAAGATAAAAAATTTATTTTTAGCAGGTCAAATTAACGGAACCAGTGGTTATGAAGAAGCCGCTGGACAAGGGTTGGTTGCAGGGATCAATGCCAGTCACAAAGTTTTAGATAGGCAAGAAGTGGTTTTAAAAAGACATGAATCTTATATAGGAGTGTTGATAGACGACCTTGTAACAAAAGGAACAAAAGAGCCATACCGAATGTTCACCTCTAGAGCAGAGCATAGGCTTATTTTAAGAGAGGACAATGTTTGGGAAAGACTTTACCCTCTGGCTCAAAGACATCATTTTCTATCTTTAAAAAGAAAAAAGAAGATTGAAGAGACTCTAAGAAAAAGAGAAACTCTTTTAAAAAAACTTTATGGCTATCAAATTGTGCCAAACGAAGAAACACAAAGAAAACTTCAAAATTTAGGAACAAAACCCCTTTTAAAACCACAAAAACTATCTGAACTTTTAAAAAGACCTGAGTTGGCTTTAAAAGATCTTAAAGAATTTTTGGAAGGTATTGAAACAATGGACAGGGAAGTTTTGTCTGGGGTAGAAATTGAAATCAAATACTCTGGTTATATTACAAAACAAAAAGAACTTCTAAAAAGCCTTGAAACAATGGAAAACACTAAAATAAATGGTATTAACTTTGAACAAGTTCGCGGGCTTTCTATAGAAGATCGTGAAAAATTAACCCATATTCAGCCAAAAACTCTTGGTCAAGCCAGCCGAATCAGTGGTGTAAAGCCCACAGCTGTCCAAGCACTTTTTCTGCATTTAAAATCTAAAGAACGATTAAAAACCAGGCCTTTATCTGAATTAAAATGAAAGATCTTTTTTTCAACCAAAAGCAAAAAAATCAGATAGAAGCTTTTAAAGGGTTCTTGATTGAAGGCAATAGCCAGATCAACCTTTTTTCTAGAAAAAACTTTGAAAAACAAATAGAAACTCTCCTAAAAGAGAGCCTTTGTTCCGTGCCTTTGTTGGAAGATATTTTAAAAAATTCTAAGGAAAAAGTTTTAGATCTAGGCAGCGGAAACGGTTTTCCAGGCCTTGTTTGTAGTATTTTATACCCAGAAACCGGCTTTATCTTATGTGAAAGAAACAGGAAAAAAGCAGAGTTTTTAAAAAGCACAGTTTTTAACCTACAGGTCAATAATGTAGAAATTTTATGTAAAAATGCTGAAGACATAGGGGTTTTGTTTAAAAAAGTTTTGTCTCAGGCTACAGCCTCACTGCAAGAGGTTTTAAAGGTGTTAGAGAAAATTTTAGACAAAGAAAAGGGGGAGGCTTTTTTGTGGAAAACGGCTTTGTGGGAGAAGGATTGGCTTGAAAACAGTGCGTTTTCAGCAGAAGTTTTTAAGAGTTATGAGATAGAAAACTCAAAAAGAGTTCTTTTAAAAGTAAGGCATTTCAAGCCTTGATGTTCTGTGTGGAACATTAAAAAACCCCAAAAATTGTTAGAAAAGGCCTAAAAAATAACATTCCTCATCAATAAGGTTCCATGCAGAACCTTTAAAAATAAGGCTTTTAAAGATTTGAATGGTCAAAGAGTATTCAAAACCTAGACCAAAGCCTAAAGAGGAAAAAGAGCATTAGACAAATTCTTTTTTTGTTGTAAGACTATTCAAAAAGGGACGCATCATGGGACACATTATCAGCTTGGTTAACCAAAAAGGTGGGGTTGGGAAAACCACAACATCTGTAAATCTTTCCACCGCTTTAGCACTTAGAAATTATAAAACACTTCTTATAGATATGGATCCTCAAGGAAATGCTTCACGAGCTTTCAATGTTGATTCAAAAAAGCCTTCTATCTACGAGGCCATTTGCAGAAAAACATCTTTGGAAAAGACTATTCAAAAATCGGATTTGGATAACCTTTTTTTAATATCTAGTGATAGTCATCTCGCAGGAGCTGAAGCCGAATTTTTTCAAGAAGATTCTTGGGAGTTTTTATTTAAAGAATGTTTAAAACCTGTGGAAGATTCTTTTGATTTTATATTTATAGATTGCCCCCCGTCGCTTGGCTTTCTAACGGTTAATGTTCTAACAGCTTCTCATCGCTTTATAGTGCCTCTTCAATGTGAGTACTATGCTTTAGAGGGGTTGGGACAGCTTATAGAAACCATTCGCCGAGTGAGAGAGAATTTCAATCCCGATTTAAAGTTAGAAGGAATCTTGCTCACTATGTTTGATGGTCGTAACAAGTTGTCTCATCAAGTGGAATCAGAAGTTAGAAAACATTTTGAAGATAAAGTTTTTCAAACCATTGTCCCCCGCAACGTTCGTTTAAGTGAAGCTCCTAGTTTTGGAAAATCTATTTTCCAATACGATCCTAAGTCGCTAGGTGCGAGGAGATACTTTGATCTTTCTGCTGAATTTGATAAAAAGATATCAAGCTCTTCGTTGCAAGCTTAAAACGAGGGATTTTTTATTATGGAGATTCAATCTTTGAAGAAAAATGATAGACTCGGCAGGGGCTTAGATTCTCTCCTGGGACCTTCTTCTAAAACATCGTTGCAAGTGTTGCTCTTAGGCATAGAAAAGATTTTTCCAAACCAAAGTCAGCCAAGAAAAAAGTTTGAAAAAGCAGACCTTGAAGGGCTTTGTCAGTCTATAAAAAACCATGGGGTGCTACAACCTATTTTAGTTCAAGCTAAAGGAGGTTCTTATGAAATCATTGCTGGAGAGCGAAGATGGAGAGCGGCCACACAAGCTGGACTACATAAAATTCCAGCGATTGTAAAAACCCCGAAACCAAAAGAAGCTCCTCTTTGGGCTTTACTGGAAAACCTTCAAAGAAAAGACCTCAATCCCTTAGAGGAAGCAAGAGCTTACAAAACCCTTTTGCAAGAACAAAAGCTTAGCCAAGAAGAGCTAGCTAAAACTCTTGGTCTTTCTAGAAGCTCTCTTACAAACAGCCTTCGTCTTTTACAGTTGGATCAAAAGGTGCAAGAGTTTTTAGAGCAAGGTCAGATTTCTTTTAGTCAAGCTAAAGAGATTTTGAGTTTTAAAGATCCTAAAAAACAAAGAGAGTTAGCTAGGCAATGTATAAAAGGAGGGCTGACGGTTCGCTCTTTAGTGGGGCTTTATAAAAAAACAAAAACTTCTAAAAAACAAAAACTTCTTCCTCCTTGGGTTTCTAAAAGTTTGTCTCGTTTGGAACAAATCTTTTTTAGAAAAGTTCGTCTTGATTTTTCCTCTCAACAAAAAGGGAAGCTGTCTTTTACTTTTGATTCAGAAGAAGAGCTTAAAGATCTTTTAAGTAAGTTGCAGGAGATTAGAAAATAAAAACCTTTTCTGATTTAGATTCCATACAAGCACTTCTTGGAGAAGATTCTTTTTTTGAGGGCGAGCTTCGCTTTAAAGGTTCAACGCGAATAGGTGGGGTCTTTAAAGGTCTTATAAAAGCTCAGGGAACTTTACTTATAGAGTCTACGGCTAAAATAGAAGCCACTATTGAGGTGGATCATCTTATTTTGTTAGGGGAGTTTTCAGGGAAAGTTTTAGCGAAGAAAAGTGTTCTTATGGAGCCACCAGCAAGGTTTTCGGGAGAGGTTTCAAGCCCCTCTTTATCTATCAAAGACGGCGTTTTCTTTGAGGGCTCTTCCAAGAAAATCTAGGGCTTAGGTTTTTTGTAAAACTGTATCCTATGGTATCCGTGAGCGCTAGCAGAAGTGCTTGTTAAAAATTCAGTGTACCCAGAGGGCTTACTGCGACGATAATAACTCTTTGAATGTCTAGATAATGTGATTGTTTTTGGCGTTACTGTTCCGTCTGGATTGCAAGTCAGGGGTGGCAAAGTAGCATAAAAAGGTCCACAGGCTCCCTGCTTTCTAACAGAGGCACGAAACCTCACCAGTAAGTGTTGAGTTCCAACAGGGAGTGTTACATCTCCTATTGAAATTGTTCCTCTACCAGTTCCTCTTCCTTTCCGACAACCATAAACATATCTTTGAAAATTTATGCTAAAAGCTTTATGACAATGATCTATTCCTGGTGTAACAGATGCGGGTAAGGAGGCCACTCTACCACATCTGTCTATTGTTCTTGAAGCATCTTCGGGGTCGGGTTGTTTATAAAGTTCACAACATTGCTCTAAAGTGACTCCCTCATCTAAAGTAAATTTTGCATCATCTTTATCAAGGCTTAATTCAAAGTTAGCCCCTGTGCTTTTGCTTGGGTCTGTAACTTCAATAGGTCTTATCAAATCTTGTGATTTTAAAACTCTTTCAATTTCTTTTTTGCAAGCAGAGCTTGGTCTTGGATTAGGAGGGTTTGTGGCCAAATTGTTTATGGCTAGATAGATTTTCATTTTAGCCCAATCTCTTTTGTATTTTTTTTGAATTTTATATTGGGATTGAGACTGAGAGACCAAAGCATTTCCCATTCCTGCAATAAGGATTGCCCCTATTGCACTGGCTATTAAGACCGAGAGCAAAGTTGAACCTTGAGGATTGTTTATAGGGGAGAAGAGTTTGTAAACGAGAAAAGACTTACATCTATTGAAGTAAGAGGGGGGGGGTGAAAAATTTATTTAATGACATATAAATATTATAGCCCCAGCAAGCAAGTATTGCAAAAAAAACTAAGTTAAGTAAAAAATTCTCAAAATGAAACAGGAAGGCCAAAAATGACAGAAAAAGAAAGGTTCAAAACTATAAAAATAAGGTTGCTTAAATAAGGTTAAAAATACTAAGGGGAGTCTTGACCCTTTTCGGTTTAAAAGTTATAGATTTTTCAGGTATCTATGTCCCTTTTTAAAGACTTTATAGAAACAGTTGGTTTAGATCATACTTTTTTTTACCAGCTTATTATTATTACACTCCTTTATTTTGTAGTAAAAAAACTTTTTCTATTAAGATATTACCAAGATGTTGAAAAAAGAAGAGAGCGGACCAAAGGAAGTTTTTCAAAAAGTAAAGAAGTAGAAGAAAAGATAGTCAATCTTGAAAAAAAGTATTCTCAAAAAGCTCAAACATTGAATCAGAAATTTCAAGATGTGTTTGGTCGCATTAAAGAAGAATCTGAAAAATCCTTTCAAAAAAACAAATTGATTTTGGAGGAGGAGCAAAGAAAGAGATTGGAGAGTCAAAGAAGTCAGATTTTAAAAGATAAGAATCAAGAAGAACAAAAGTTGGAAAAAGACATGCCTCATCTTGTGCAGTCCCTTGTTGATAAAATGGTAGGAAAAACATGAAAGGTTTTTTCTGGATTTTTTTTCTGGTCTTTTCTTGTTGGGCAGAGGCTTCTTCGGGAAAAGGAATCCCATCTAAAGAGATTTTTTTTCAATTTTTTAACTTCTCCTTGTTTTTTATAGCCTTTCTTTTTATTATAAAAAAGCCGGTGCGAAATCTTTATCAAAAGAGACGAAAAGACTTCCTTCTTTTTGAAGAGCAAGCCAAAAAACAAAGAAAAGATCTAGAAGCAAAACTTCAGCAGTGGCAAACAAAAATAAAAGAACTTGATGTTAAAGAACAAACCGTGAAAGAAGACGCTGAAAAAGAAGGCAAGAAATGGGTTGCAGAAAAAGAAAAAGAAATTACAGATTTAAAAAAACGACTGAAATCAGAAGAAGAGTTTTTTGGTCACTTAGAATCAGAAAAAATAAAACGAGATTCTTTTAAGAAGTGGCAGAAAAGAATTGTAGAGAGAGCCGACCCTCTTCTTAAAAAGGAATCTCTAAAACCAGAAGTTCAACAAAAATTTTATCAAGAATTTTTTAAACAGATAGAAGAACAGCAATGATTTCTAAGAGAGCTGAAAATTACGGAAAATCTTTTTTTGATGTGGAAGCCAGTGAGTCCTTGTTAAAGTCTTTAAAGGTGTTGTCAGAAGTTTTAAACGAGAAATCTTTCTTTGAGTTTTTTGATTCTTTGGTTATTCCTTTAAAAGATAAAAAAGAAGTTCTAAAAAAAGCGATAAAAAAGAGTGAGACCAATTTACAAAATTTTCTTTTTCTCTTGCTGGATCGGCAAGCCCTTTTCCTTCTTCCAGAAATTGTTCAAACTTATGAAAATCTTTTAGATGAAAAAAATTCAAAGCTTAGAGGTGTTGTTTGTAGTCTTGAAGAAATATCTGTGAAGAAAAAACAGGAGATAGAAAAGTCGCTTGGTTCTTTTTTTAAAAAAAAGGTTGATCTTGAATCAAGACAAGATACAAATCTTATGGGTGGTCTCTACGTTAAAGTAGGGAATTATATATTTAACGACACTTTAGAGTGTCATCTTAAGAAGTTCAAATCTTCAGGGGGTTAAATCATGTCTTCGTTTCAAGCCATAGAAAAATCAGTGGGTTCTTTTTTTAAAAAAAAGGTTGATCTTGAATCAAGACAAGATACAAATCTTATGGGTGGTCTCTACGTTAAAGTAGGGAATTATATATTTAACGACACTTTAGAGTGTCATCTTAAGAAGTTCAAATCTTCAGGGGGTTAAATCATGTCTTCGTTTCAAGCCGATGAAATTCGGGGTCTTTTAAAACAGCAAATCAGTAACTATGAAAAATCTTTAGATGTTTCAGAGTGGGGACAGGTTATTTCTGTTGGAGATGGAGTGTGCCGAGTTTTTGGTTTAAAAAACGTTCTTTTTGGAGAGATGGTCTCTTTTAGTGGAGGAGAAAAAGCTCTTGCACTGAATTTAGAGCAAGACAGTGTGAGTCTTATTTTATTAGGGGAAGATCACAATATCAAGGAAGGGGATGAAGTTCGCCGAACGGGAGAGATCGTAAAAGTTCCTGTTGGGGAGGCCCTTCTTGGTCGCGTTGTGGACACTTTGGGACAACCTTTGGATGGTCTGGGGGAAATTCAAACGAATCAATTTGAACCTTTAGAAAAGAAAGCTCCAGGAATCATTGCAAGACAACCTGTGAGTGAACCTCTTCAAACGGGATTGAAAGCCATTGACTCTATGATTCCTATTGGCCGAGGTCAAAGGGAACTGATTATTGGAGACAGGCAAACTGGAAAAACAGCTGTTGCTATTGACACAATCATCAATCAAAAAAATCAAAATGTGAAATGTTTCTATGTAGCCATTGGACAAAAGAGATCTACTGTTACTCAAGTGGTTGAAAAATTACGAAGAGTGGGTGCAATGGAATACACCACCGTTATTTCTGCAACGGCCTCTGAACCTGCGGCTCTACAATTTCTTGCACCTTATGCTGGAGTTACAATGGCAGAGTACTTTAGAGATAAGGGGGAGCATGCTTTAATCATTTATGATGACTTAACAAAACAAGCTCAATCTTACAGACAGTTGTCTTTGTTACTTAGAAGACCTCCGGGGCGAGAGGCTTTCCCGGGAGATATTTTTTATATTCACTCAAGACTTTTAGAGAGAGCCGCTAAGATGAACGACAAACTAGGTGGGGGTTCTTTAACAGCTCTTCCTATTGTAGAAACTCAAGCCGGTGATATTTCTGCTTATATACCAACCAATGTGATTTCTATTACAGACGGACAAATTTTTTTAGAGACCGATTTGTTTTATAAAAATATTCGTCCAGCCATTAATGTTGGGAAATCTGTTTCTAGAGTTGGAGGAGCTGCACAAATAAAAGCAATGAAACAAGTGGCAGGAACTTTAAAATTAGATCTTGCTCAATTTCGTTCTTTAGAATCTTTTGCCGCTTTTGCTTCGGATTTAGATGAAGTTTCTAAAAAGCAATTGGAGCGAGGAGTTCGTTTAGTGGAAGTTTTAAAACAAAAAGAAGAATCTCCTGTTCCTGTAGAAATGCAAATTCTCATAATCTTTTTTGCAACGGAAGGTTTGGTGGACGATATTCCTGTTGATAAAATCATGGATTTTGAAAAAGAATTTAGAAAATTTATTCAAGATAGATATTCAAACATTTTAGATTCTATAAAAAAAGAGGGGAGTCTTCAAAAAGAAACAAAACAAGAGTTAGAAAAAGTTATGGAAGAATTTAAAGCGGTGTTTAAACAAAATCACTCTTAAGAAGTAAAAATTATGGCAGGATTAAAAGAAATAAAGACTCGTATAGGGAGCGTTACAAGCACCCAAAAAATGACAAAAGCAATGAAAATGATTTCAGCGGCAAGGCTTCGCTTTGCTCAGAACCGAATTTTAAACTTAAGAAATTATGCTGACTCTTTAGAGGAGGTTTTAAGAGATGTGGTTTTAAGTCAAAGAGTGACTCATTCTTTTTTTCAACAAAAGCGACCTGAGGAAATAAAAAAAGTTTTAATTGTAGTTATGACAAGTGACCGGGGTCTTTGTGGAGGCTTTAATGGGAACATTTGTCGGTTCACAGAGCAGTTTTTGAGAGAAAAATCTTATCCAGAAACAGATCTTTTTTTTATTGGTAAAAAAGGGTCTGACTATTTTAAATTTCGTGGTGTTCAGGGAGTTGAAGAGCCTTTGCTCAATTTAGTGAAAGAGGTTTCTTACCCTTTGTCTGCTAAAATTTCAAAAAATCTTATGGAAAAAACTTTGTCTAAAAACTACGATGCTGTTTTTATTATTTACAATGAATTTAAAACCATTATAACTCCAAGAATTGTGTGCGAGAGATTTTTACCTTTTGATTTATCTTCGGAAAGGCTTTCTAAAAAAGGAAATGATTTTTTTGAGCAAGATCTTATTTTTGAAATAAAGCCTGAAAAAGTTATGGAGAGTCTTTTAGAGAAATACTTTAGCGTTCAAATTTATAGATGTCTGTGTGAAAACGTAGCTGCTGAACATGGCTCTCGTATGGCTGCTATGGAAAGTGCAACGACAAACGCAAAGGATATGATTTCTTCTTTGACATTAAAATTTAACAAACTAAGACAAAGCGTTATAACAACGGAACTAACAGAAATTGTAGCTGGAGTAGAGGCTTTAAAATAAAGGGAGGATTTTATGGAAGTGGGACAAATTAAACAAGTTATAGGCCCTGTTGTGGATGTGGGATTTTCAAAAGATTTACCACCGATTTACACAGCTCTAAAAGTGAAAAGCAAGAACTTATCTCTTGAGGTGGCTCAGCATTTAGGAAATGGAATTTGCCGAACCATTGCAATGGACTCTACAGAGGGTCTTGTTCGTGGTGAAGAGGTTTTAAATACAAAAAAAATGATAGAAGTTCCTGTTGGAGAAGAAGTCTTGGGTCGGATTTTAAATGTTATAGGGGAGCCTGTGGATGAAGCTGGACCTATCAATGCAAAACAATCTTGGCCTATTCATAGGCAAGCACCAGCTATGGAAGACCAAAGCACAAAAACAGAAATGCTTATGACAGGAATTAAAGTTGTTGATCTTTTAGCTCCTTATGTGAAGGGGGGGAAGATCGGGTTGTTTGGTGGTGCTGGTGTTGGAAAAACCGTTATCATTATGGAACTCATTAGAAACATCGCTACAGAACACGGAGGTTATTCTGTGTTTGCTGGGGTAGGAGAGAGAACAAGAGAAGGGAACGATCTTTTTTTAGAAATGAAAGAATCAGGAGTGATTAAAAAGACCGCTCTTGTTTATGGTCAAATGAATGAGCCACCAGGAGCAAGAGCTCGTGTCGCTCTTTCTGGATTAACCGTTGCGGAGTATTTTAGAGATGAGAAAAAACAAGATGTTTTGTTTTTTGTAGATAATATTTTTAGATTCACACAAG
Source organism: Bdellovibrionales bacterium (assembly GCA_963692945.1). Classification (GTDB taxonomy): domain Bacteria; phylum Bdellovibrionota; class Bdellovibrionia; order Bdellovibrionales; family UBA1609; genus JACOND01. Next base: position 256,595 of record OY843585.1, on the reverse strand, counting down.
CGGGATCTGAAGTCTCTGCTCTTCTTGGCCGAATACCTTCAGCGGTTGGTTATCAACCAACTCTTGCTACAGAAATGGGAGTGTTACAAGAGCGAATCACATCTACAAAAAAAGGATCTATCACTTCGGTTCAAGCCATTTATGTGCCAGCAGATGACTACACGGATCCAGCTCCAGCGACTACTTTTTCTCATTTAGATGCGACAACGAATTTAGATAGAGAGTTAACCTCTCTTGGAATTTACCCTGCAGTTCATCCTTTGCAATCCACCTCTAGAATTTTGCAAGCAGACATTGTTGGACAAGAGCATTATGATACAGCTCGTAGGGTGCAGTCTCTACTTCAAAGATACAAAGAGCTTCAAGATATTATTGCCATTTTAGGAGTGGATGAATTGAGTGAAGAGGATAAGCTTGTCGTTTCTCGTGCGAGAAGAGTCCAAAAATTTTTATCACAGCCTTTCTTTGTGGCAGAGACTTTTACAAATGTTCCGGGTCGTTATGTAGAGCTTCAAGATACAGTGAAGGGATTTAAACAAATCATTGACGGGGTTCATGATAAAATTCCTGAACAGGCTTTTTATATGGTTGGAACGATTGAAGAGGCTTTAGAAAAAGCAAAAAAACTTTAAAACAAAAAGAGTAGAAAATGAAACTTAGCATTTATACCCCAGAAAATCCTCTCCTTGTTCAAAAGCCTGTCCAAGAGGTTTTAGTTCCTTCCGTAAAAGGAGAACTTGGCATCTTACCAGGTCATGCCTCTTTAATCTCTTTGCTTCAAGCTGGAGTTTTAAAATACAAAACAAAAGATTCTTCTTCTTGGAAAAAGGTGGCTATTGGTTGGGGATATTTAGAAATTTCTAAAGAGGAAGTAAAAGTTTTAGCTGAGTCTGTTCAAACCAAAGAAGCTCTTGATCTTGTTCAAATCACAAAAGACTTAAAAGCGATAGAAGAAAAATTAGAAAGATTGGATATAGAACCTAGTGAGCGAGAAGAATTAGAAAAAGAAAGACTAAGACTTCAAGGTGAAAAAGATCTTTAAAATTCGTTAAGAATATTTTCTATTTGAAGAAACATCTCTTCTTTAAAATTCTTTAAGAATATTTTCTATTTGAAGAAACATCTCTTCTTTTTTTATAGGGATTTTTAAAGAGTGTTCCGTTGGCATTCCCCATCCTTTTGTTTCAATACAGGATAGAACTTTTTCTAAAGGCACTTTTGCTTTTTCATGAAAAACCAAAGTCAAACAAGTCTCCGAAACTTTTAAATCTCTAATCAGGAGATTTTTACAAATAGATTTTATTTTTAAAAGTGAGAATAAGTTTTTAAGATCTTCTGGAAAGGCTCCAAAATTTTCTAAAAGGTCTTGTTTTAAATTCTCAAGGCGATCTGTTTTTTCAGCTTCGGATAAACTTTTATAATAGAGAAGACGAAGCCTTGAATCAGGAATATAAGAAGAAGGGATTCCTATGGACAGGGGGAGGTTGATTTCTGGGTCAACAAATCCTTCTTTTTGATCTTCTAAACTTTCATTTAAAATTTCAAAAAATAAATCCTCTCCAAGAGCATGAAGATGTCCGCTTTGTTCTCCTCCAAAAAGAGACCCAGCTCCTCTGGTTTCTAAGTCATGTAATGCCAATTGAAAACCAGCACCTAAGCTTTGGTGTTTTTCTAAAAGAGAAAGTCTTTCCTTGGCTATAGAAGAAAGCCCTTCTCTTCTAGGAATAAGAAGATAGCAATAGGCTTGTTGTTCGGCTCGTCCAACACGACCCTTCAGTTGATAAATTTGACTGAGTCCCATTTCATGGACTCTATCAATAAAAATAGTATTGGCTTGAGGAATATCCATTCCCGATTCAATGATATTTGTTGCGAGTAGTAGATCAAACTTTTTTTCAAAAAAATCTAGAATGATTTTTTCTAAATCTGAAGATTTCATATTGCCATGGACACAAGCTATCTTGAAGTTAGGTAAAAGTTTTTGTAGTTGTTCTGCTCTTTGATAAATGCTTTTGATTCTATTATGCACAAAGAGAATTTGTCCCCCTCGGTTTTTTTCAAACTTACAAGATTCAACAATAAAATCTTCAATCCCTTCATCCCAGCTTTTTAGAAAAGTTTTAATAGGCTTTCGTTTTGCAGGGGCTGTAGAAAGCACACTGATATCTTTGATTCCACTTAAAGCCATATTAAGTGTTCTAGGGATTGGTGTAGCAGAAAGAGAAAGTGTATCCAAATTGTGTTTAAATCGGGAGAGTCGTTCCTTTTGTTTAACTCCAAACCGATGCTCTTCATCAATAATCAAAAGACCTAAATTTTTAAAGAAAAGATGAGGAGAAAAAACAGAATGAGTGGCTATTAAAAAGTCAATTTTTCCATTTTGAACATTTTTAAAGATTTCCTTTTTTTGTTTTTCAGAGTTAAACCGATTTAACAAAGAGATACGAAAAGGCCAATTTTTAAATCGCAACTTAAAGTTCTCATAATGTTGCAAGCTTAAAAGAGTTGTAGGAGCTAAAAAACAAACCTGAAGCTGGTTTTCAAGAGCTCTAAAAGAAGCTCTTAAGGCCACTTCTGTTTTTCCAAAACCGACATCAGCACAAAGCAACCGATCCATAGGGTGAGATTGATCCATATCAGCAAGAACTTCTTTTATAACTTTTTTTTGAGAGAGAGTTTCTTCAAAAGGAAATGCTTGAGCAAAAATTTCAAGAGGTTTTGCAACGGATTGAAAAGGTTTTCTGAAACTTTGCTTTCTTTTTTTGTAAAGATTCATAAGGTCTAAAGCAATGCTTTGAATGTGTTTTTTAGCTTGAGATTTTTTTGTTTCCCAGCGTCTAGGGTCTCCAAGTCGGTCTAATAAATGCTTAGTGATTTTAACATTGGATTTTCTAGAATATCTTTTGATTTCTTTGGCCTTATGAGCTGGAAGGAAAAGTTTATCTCCTTTTTGATAAAGCAACACAAAAAAATCTTGAGTTTGTCCATGGGTTGTTAAAGTTTTTAGACCTTCAAATTGAGCCACACCATGTTGTCTGTGAACAACGAGGTCTCCTTGTTCCATCTGGGAAAACTCTAAGGATTTAGATTGTTGTCTAAAAAATTCAAAGGTAGAAGTTTGAGAGGCTTGTTTTGCTTGAGGAAGGACATGTTCGGATTGAAGATAAGCAGAGCCTTCCTCACTGAAAAAACTTTCTTCCAAAATTCCTTGCAAGAAAACAAGGGTCTTTCCTTGAAATGAAGTTTGTGTGTCTAATGATTTTTCTTGATTTTCTAAGGGGGTTTCAAAAAGAATTTGTTTGATTTGTTTTTCTAAGGAGAGGTTTTGACTTACAAAAATAATATAATCTACAGGAGTATCTTCCAAAAGAGTTTTTAAGTTTTTGGGTTTTTTCAAAACCTTAGAGTGAAAATGATTTATTTGTAGATTTGTTTTTTCGGAAGGATTTGTAAAAGGAGGGGCGGAAGCATGAATTGTAATTTGAGATTCCAGCGTCAGTTTTTTCCAAGGTAGATAAAGAAAATCTTTTTTAAAAAGAGGATACTCCTCTTCTATTTTTTTAAGAGATTCTTCAAAATCTTTTTTTGTGTTTTCAGGTTCTAAAATCCACAAAGTGGGTTTTTGAGAGAAAAAATCTAGGGAACAAGTTTCATCTAAAGTGTTGAGAATAGATTCAAAACCAAAGGGGGTGTCTCCTCTAGATATTTTTTTTAAGAGATCTTCTCTAAAAGGCAGCTCATCCTTAGTGAAGCGATCCTTTAATATCTGACAAAGATTTTTTTTATCTTCTCCAGAGAGTTGCCATTCTTTTAAAGAGGAGATAAGAGCTTCTTCTAAGGAATCCTCTCTCTTTTTTAAATCCTTGGAAAGTAAGTTGATATGAAGAATCTTATCATCCATTAACTCTAAGCGAAGGGCGGATGAGTAAGAGGGGGAGTAAATGTCTAATAAAAAACCCCTTTGAGAAAAATCACCTACTTTTTCTACAAAAGATTTTTGTTTATAACCTAGTTTTTCAAAATCTTCTAAGGTGTCTCCTTTTTTTAAAAGTAGGAAAGGAGGCTTAAGGGAGCTTTTTTTCAAAAGAGATAAGGGGGTGGTTAGAAATAAGGAAGGAGAGTCCTGTTTTGCCCAAGACTGCCAAAGTCTTCTTTGGTTCCAAATTTTTTCTGCAAAAAGGGAGTTTGTCAGGGGAGCGGCAGGCAAATCAAACCAAGAAAACTTGGGTTTTTTAAGTAGTAGAAATTTTTTTATTTTTTTTAAATCTCTATCAGGTGCCACTAAAATTTGAGGAGATTTTTGTTCCGGGACGAAGATTTTTTCAAACAGCAGTGCAAGACTAGAAAAAGCTTCAACTCCTCTAATCTCTTTAGGAGATGAACTTTTGTGAAAGTGGGTAAAATCTTTTTTGAAATCTGTAAAGGCCATAAATATCAAAGGAGTTCTTTTTTTAAAAGTAGCATTGAAATCAAAGTCACTCCGAAAAATAAGGTTGCACTTCCTTCCAAAAAAAGGCCTCCCTAAAGAAAAAAGTAGTATAAAGAGTAAAGGGTTTTGTTGCAATGCTAAAAAGGGGGCTTAATTCTGCCCAAAACTAGATTTTTCTAGTAGATATAAACTTATGGGTGCTATTTTTGTTTTATTTTTCGTGGCTTTTAGTTTTTGTGCTTTTCTAATTGGGATATCTCATTTTTTAGGCCCTAAGGATGTTCCTACAAAAACAAAGGGTTCGGCTTATGAGTGTGGAGTGCCTTCTGTCCCAAAAAAAGATTCGAGAGTTCCCGTTAAGTTTTTCTTAACAGGGATTTTATTTATTGTTTTTGATATAGAGATCATTTTTATGTATCCTTTTGCGATTTATTACAGAGATTTTTTAGCCAGTGAAGTGGTTTTGCCTGTTTTGTTTTCTGTAGGATTTTTTCTTCTTCTTTTTCTTTTTGGATTATGGTGGGAGATAAAAACTAAAGCTTTGGAGTGGAAATAAATGGGAGAGGGCTTTTTTGAAATTTTTATCAACTTTTCTAAATTGAATCTTATTTTTTTTTCTATGATTGCTCTAGTGCCTCTTTTAGTTTGGGCTGAAAGGAGAGTTTCTGCTTTGATTCAAAATCGGCTAGGTCCAAATCGTGTTGGCCCCTTAGGGTTGATGCAAATTTTAGCGGATCTTATAAAGCCTTTGATGAAAGAGGATTTTGTTGTCGAGAGCAATCGTAAGTGGGTGTATTATCTAGCACCTATTTTTGCTGTTGTTCCTCCAGCACTTGTTTTTGGTTCTCTTCCTTTTTCATCTCCTGTTGTTTTTCCAGCCTTTCAGCTATTCGGTCAAAATTTAGGCCCATATACTTTTTATATGCAAGCTTTTCATTTGAATGTTGGAGTTGTTTTTGCTCTCGGTATTTCTTCTCTTTCTGCTTATGCTCTTTTGATGGCTGGTTGGAGTTCTGGTAGCCGTTATCCTTTGTTTGGAGCTTTAAGAGCGGCTGCACAAACCATCAGTTATGAATTGGCATTGAGTCTTTCTTTAGTTGGTGTCTTACTTTTATTTAACTCTCTTGATTTTTTAGAAATCATACGATCTCAAAGTCAAGCCTTACAGTTTTCTTTGTTTCAAAAAGACTTTCAGATTTCTTTTCTGCCCAATTGGGGAATTTTTTATCAACCTATAGGGGCTTTGATTTTTTTTATTGCTTTAATTGCAGAAAGCAATAGGATTCCCTTTGACCTTCCAGAGGCTGAAGGGGAATTGGTTTCGGGTTACCATACAGAGTATGGAGGTATAAAACTTATTTTATTTTATATAGGTGAATATTCTCATATGATGGTGGCTTCCGCTCTTATGGTTATTTTTTATTTTGGAGGTTATAGTTTTTATCCTTTCTTTACGGAAGAATCTTTAGGAGCTCTATTTGACAGCAGTTTAATCACTTCTTTGATTTTGTTTGCTGTGTTTTTAGGAAAGTTTTTTACATTCCTATTTATTTTTATGTGGATACGTTGGTCTTTACCGAGATTTCGTTATGATCGTTTAATGGATATAGGTTGGAAGATTTTACTTCCGTGGGCTTTTGGGAATGCTGTGGTGACCGCTTTGTTTATATTTCTTGGTCAATTTTCTCTAGGAGAGGCTTTTGGATAGCGCACTTCTTTATTTTTTCTCTATTGTTTTAATCGGTTCGGCTTTAAAAACAGTCACATCTAAAAATGTAGCTTATGGAGCTTTGTTTTTAGCTTGTTCTATGGTTTCTTTAGCTGGAATTTTTTTTCTGTTAGGGTTTCCTTTTATCGCTGGGCTGCAACTTATTGTTTATGCAGGAGCTGTGATCGTTTTGTTTGTTATGGTGCTTATGCTTTTTGACTTTCAAAAAGAAGACCTTAAAGAGAAAAAAAGAAATTCACTGGCATGGGGGTTGCCTCTTTTTCTTTTTGGTTTGATTTCAGGAGTGATTTTTTTAATGGCCTTTTCTAATCCTTCTCAAAAACAAAGTGCTATAGATTTTTCACTAAAAGAATTGGCACTACAAATTTTTACAAAATACATTTTAATTTTTGAGATGTTAGGGTTTTTACTTTTAATTGTTGCTATAGGTGTTGTGGCTTTGATTCGTTTGGACAGAGATTAAATATGGAGATAACCACTTTTTTTCCTTTCTTTCTGGCCGCCATGCTGTTTTTTATTGGAATGGTTGGAGTTTTACTGAGAAGAAATATTTTAGTCATCTTAATGAGTTTAGAGTTAATGTTAAATGCTGTTAACTTAAACATTCTTTCTTTTTCCAGTGTTTATGGATTAAAAGATGGCCCTGTTCTTGTTTTTTTTATTATGAGTGTGGCAGCGGCTGAAGCCGGTATTGGTTTAGCTCTTGCTGTTCGTGTGTATAAAATTTTTAAAAGAATCAATGTGGATTCTTTAAATCAACTAAAGGATTAAAAGATGTTATTAAGTTTAATTCTAGCTCCTTTTGTTGGTTTTTTAATCAATGCTTTTAGGTTTAAAAGTCCCGTTACAAAGATTTCTGGGTGGATTGGTTCAGGAGCTTGTTTGGTTTCTTTTTTGAGTGCGACTTACTGTTTTTTGACTTTCAATTTTGAAAGTCAATCTTTGAATCTAGGGTCTTGGATTTCTATAGGAAACTTAAATATTCCTTTTTCTTTTGTTGTTGATCCTTTAAGTCTCATCATGATTCTTTTAATTACAGGTGTAGGTTTTTTGATTCATATTTATAGCATCTCTTATATGTCTCAAGATAAAGGAATAACTCGTTACTTTGCTTATTTGAATCTTTTTGTTTTTATGATGTTAGTGCTTGTGTTAGCAGACAACCTTCCTCTTTTGTTTGTGGGGTGGGAAGGTGTTGGACTTTGTTCTTATCTTTTGATTGGTTTTTGGTTTAAAGATTCTTTAAAAGTTCAAGCTGGTATGAAAGCCTTTATTGTGAATCGAATAGGGGATGCATGTTTTTTAATAGGAATGTTTTTAATTTTTGCTCATTTTGGAAGTTTAAATTTTTCAGAATTAAACAACTTATTTTTAGGAAAAAGTTTTTCAGGATTTTTAAACCCAGGAACTTTAGGGGCTTTGTTGCTCTTTTTAGGTGCCACTGGAAAATCAGCCCAAATGCCTCTTCATATTTGGTTGGCTGACGCTATGGCTGGTCCAACACCAGTTTCCGCTCTTATACATGCAGCCACTATGGTTACGGCGGGGATTTATATGGTGGTTCGGCTCTTTGGTCTTTACTCTTCTTCTCCAGATTTACTTCTTTTGATTGGTTGGGTGGGTGCCATCACTTCCTTGGGAGCTGCTTTAGTGGCAACAAGGCAATGGGATTTAAAAAAAGTTTTAGCTTACTCTACTATTTCTCAGCTGGGTTATATGTTTATGGCTTTAGGGGTGAAGGCTTTTCCCACAGGAGTGTTTCACCTTTTAACTCATGGGTTTTTTAAAGCCCTCCTTTTTTTATGTGCAGGTTCTCTCATTCATGGGCTTTCAGGAGAACAAGATATTCGTTTTATGGGAGGGTTGAAAAAATATTTTCCTAAAACTTTTTTAAGTTATATGGTGGGAGCTCTTGCTCTTGTTGCTCTTCCTCCTTTTTCTGGATTTTTTAGTAAGGATGAAATTTTACATGCTCTTTTTTCAAGTGGGAATTATGGTTTGTATTTCATTGCTCTTGTTACAGCTTTTTGCACAGCTTTTTATATGACACGATTGACAGTTCTTGTTTTTTTTGGAAAAGAAAACTTTAAAACCAAACCCCATGAGAGTCCTCCTACCATTTTAGTTCCTTTATTTGCACTTTCTTTTTTCGCTATTTTTGGAGGTTTTATTGGAATTCCACATCTTTTTTCAGGATTTCTAGGATTTCACCCTCCCCATCTTTTAAATCAGTTTTTAGCAGCCTTTTCCGTTGCTGATTTTAAATCCTCTGTTTTTACAGAAGGACTTTTAATGGGACTTTCTGTTTATGGCTCTTTGATTGTTATAGGAGTGACTTCGTATTATTACTTGAAGGCTTCTAAAGAGAGTGTTCCTGTTTTTTGGAAAAGGTGTTTAGAAAAATCTTTTTACACGGAAGAGGGTTTGCAAAAATACGTCTATCCTTATTTTTCTAAATTATCTGAATCTTGTTTTCAATCTTTGGATAAAGGGTTTTTTCAAGAGGGAATAATCTTTCTTTCAAAGCAAGTGTTAGCTGTAAGGAGAGAAATTTCTTGTTGGGTGAATGGGAATCTTCAGTCGTATGCTTTGTATTTTGTGATGGGATTGAGTGTTTTTGTATTTTTGGTTTTTTTAAGGTGATAAAGTTATGTTAAGTTTTCTTATTTTTCTTCCTCTTTTTTTTGGAGCCAGCTTATTTGTTTCCCCCAAGAGTCATTTACAAATGAGATCTTTGATTTTAGGAGGGGTTTATTTTTTGATAACATGCTCCCTCTTTTTTTTATTTAATACCAACACTCATCATCTACAACTTACACAACAAGCCTCTTTTATTCCTTTTTTAGGTGTAGAGTATTTTTTAGCTATAGACGGCTTGTCTTTTTGGTATATTCTTTTGAGTGCTTTTCTTCTTCCTTTAACAGTGCTTTGTTCTTGGAAACAAAATAGTCCTGTCTATTTCTTTCTTCTTTTTTTGCTTGTTAGTTTCTCAGTTGGAACTTTTTTAAGCTTTGACGCTATTCTTTTTTATCTCTTTTTTGAAATGTCTTTGTTGCCACTTTTTTTCCTTATTTATTTATGGGGAGGAAAGGAACGCATTTATGCAGCCTTTAAATTTTTAATATACACCTTTTTTGCTTCTTTATTTTTATTAGGAGGAATTATAACCTTGATGCTAATGTCCGAATCTTCTTTTGGAGAGCTCTCTTCAAATCTGTTAAATTTTTATAAGTTGGACCTTGTATTTATAGAAGGAGATTTTTTAAGTGCTCAAAATTTATTGTTTCTTTGTTTTGCCTTTGCCTTTGCTGTTAAAACTCCTTTGTTTCCTTTTCACACTTGGTTGCCCTTAGCTCATGTAGAAGCTCCGACAGGAGCTTCTGTTTATTTGGCAGCTGTTATGTTAAAAATGGGAACTTATGGTTGGTTTCGCTTTGTTCTTCCCCTTTTTCCAGAAGCTTCAAGCCATTATGCGACTTTGTTTTTGTTAGTGGCGGTTTTTAGTTTAATCTATAGCTCTTTAGTGGCATTTGCTCAAAAAGATATGAAAAAACTTATAGCCTATTCTTCTGTGGCTCATATGGCTTATGTGCTTATAGGGTTGTTTGCTTTTAATATCTATGGAGTTACAGGGGCTTTTTATCAAACTCTCACTCATGGAATCTCTTCGGCAGGCTTGTTTCTTTTGGTAGGCCTTCTTTATGAGAGAACAAAAAGCAGACAAATTTCTGATTATGGAGGGCTTGCAAAGACGATGCCTTGGTTTGCAATCAGTTTTTTTATAATCACATTATCTTCTATTGCTCTTCCTTTGACAGGAGGTTTTGTTTCTGAATTTTTGGTTTTGCTTGGGTCTTATTTATCGGGAGAGATTTGGGTTTGGTTTGCTGTCTTAGGAGTCGTTTTGTCTGCTATTTATATGTTGAGGCTTTTTCAGAAAGTCTTCCTATCCGAAGCCAGCTCTTTATCAAAAGGGCTTAAAGACCTTAACTTAAGGGAGATTTGTTTTTTAACACCTTTGACGATTCTGGTTTTTTTAATGGGAGTGTTTCCAAATATCTTTTTGAACTACTCTTCCTCTTCTTTAGAGCATTTAAACAACAATCGTTACAACTACACTTTGCCAACACACAAACATCAAAATTCAAAAGCGAGCTCCTTTAAAAAAAGGATAGTAGAGGAAGAAAAACTTCTAAAACCAAAAATAGATTTTGACGCTCTTTTTATCCCTGATTCTTTAACAGCTTTAAAAAAAAGAGAAGATCATCTTAAATATTATAGAATAAAAAAGATTCACTTATTAGGAACAAATCTTTGGTCAAAAAAACAAATCTCAAAACTGGGTTCTAAAAATATTTTAAACACAATGATTTTTAAAGAGGATTTTTAATGGAACTTTCTCTAGAATCTTTTTTTCAACTTTCACCTTGTTGGATTGTAAGCTTAATGGCTTTTATTCCTTTAACTTTAAAAGTATTGAATGGGAATAAAGAGATAAACTCTTCTGTATTGATTTCTTTTCATGCTCTTGGAATTGTAAGCTCTCTCCTTTTATTTTTTATTGTAGGGTTTGAAGGGCAAGAGGTTTTATCTTTAAAATTTGCTTCTTATGAAACCATAGCTTGTGTCTTAGTGGCTTTAGCTAGCCTGCAAAGCTTGTTTCTTTTTCGGTTTAACTCTTGGATTGATAAAAAACAACTTACAGAAACTTTATTTTTCTTTTCTCATGGAGTGGCTGCTCTTTATATTTTTTGTTTGTCTCAAGATTTATTAACTTCTTTTATAGGGTTGGAGACGGCTTCTTTGATTATTTACATCACTTTAGCAATGAGTCGAAAAGATCTTTTTTGTTTAGAATCTTCTATGAAGTATTTTGTATTGAGTGCTTTGTCTGGTGTTGTGTTTCTTTACGGGCTTTCTTTTCTATTTGGAGCAACAGGGTCTTTAGAAATTAAAGATTTTTTCTTAAGTCAGATGGATTCTTACAATAGATTTATCTTTTTGGGATTCACTCTTGTTTTTTGTGGACTGTTTTTTAAAGTGGCTCTTTTTCCTTTTCAATTTTGGTTGGCCGATGTTTATCAAGGAGCTCTTACACCTATGACTTCCTTTATGGCAACAGCTCTTAAGTCTTCGGTTGTTCTTTTTATTGGAAGGCTTTTCACTTTACCTTTTTTTGAAAAAGGAGAACATGGATTTATTTTTATTTCAGGCCTTGCTGTAGCAAGTGTTTTAACTCTTTTGTTTGGGAACATCATGGCTTTAAAACAAACAAAATTAAAACGTTTGGTGGCTTTTTCAAGTGTAGCTCACTCCGGTTACTTAATGATGGCTTTGGTTGGAATTTTAAGTTTGACTAGTGATTCAAAAGATTTTTCAGTGGTTGTTTATTATCTTATTTCTTATATTTTTATGACAGGAGGGCTTTTAACAGCCATTCAGTGTTTGGAAACAAAAACATCTTCTCAACCTGAGTTAAAAGATTTAAGAGCTTTGTTTAAAACCTATCCTCTCTTTGCCTTAGCCATTTCGTTATTTTTAATAGGTTTAGCAGGTCTTCCTCCTACTTTTGGATTTTTTGCAAAAGTGGCTCTTTTTCAACCTCTTGTATTAAGTGCTCATTGGTGGGTTCTTTTCTGGGCTTTTATTGGTTCTGCGATAGGTCTTTATTATTATATAAAACCTATAACTATTATGATGGACTTTAAAAAAGAAGAGGGGCAGATTCTTGAGTGGCACCTTGTATCAAAAATTCTAATTCTTTTTACAAGTCTTGGGACTCTTTTAGGATCTTTTATTTTTGGCTTTTTTCTCTAATGATTAGTCAGATAGATAGTCAAAAGAAATAGAAAGTTCTTTAAAGAAGAGGATAGTCCGTTTTGTAAGACATCTTTTGTCAAAATGAGGAGTTTTGATTAGGTATCGTAAATTTGATTAGTCATAGGAATTTTTGACTAGTGCTTACTTGACTTGAGTATTCAAATAAAAAATCATAGAAGCAGAGAGAATGTTTTATGGCAACACAGGAATGGCTGACACTACAAGAGTACTCAAATAAATATAAAGTGAGTATTTCAACTCTTCGGCGACGGATAAAGGCGAGAGAAATTGAATACACATTCAACAATGGTCGTTATCTTATCCGTGCCTCTTTTGAAAATTCTTTTCAAGAGAAATCAGACAATACTTCTTTTAAAGAATTAAAAAATCTCTACCAAGCTCTTCTTGATGATAAGGATAGAGAGATAAATCATTTGAAAACAGAGATAGAAGATTTAAATCAACTGGTGCAATTTTTAGAGCAAGAAAAAGACCGATTAGAAGAAATCAATCTATAACAGGTTGTTAGTATAACTCAATTTGTAAAAAGAAAGTTGTTACTTATTCAAGGGGAAAGGGTTTATGAATTAAGCCACATCATTAAAGTTTTTATTTTCTAGTAAATCTTTAATGGATTGTTTTTCAACTGGTTTAGAAATCAAGAGAGTGGCTTTAAAGACTTCATCTAAATTAGAAACAAGAATAAAATTTAATGTATCTTTAACTTCTTTCTTAATATCTTTTAAATCTTTTTCATTTTGTTTCGGTAAAATGATGTTTTTTATGCCATGATTAAAAGCAGCTAATACTTTTTCTTTAACTCCTCCTACAGGTAACACTCTTCCAGACAAAGTGATTTCTCCTGTCATTGCTAAGTCCTTTCGTATAGGAATATTTGTAATAAGAGAGATTAAAGAAGAAGCTAAAGTTACACCAGCTGAAGGACCATCTTTTGGTATGGCTCCTCCTGGTAAATGAACATGAATTTCATTAGTTTCAAACCATTCAGAAGACAGATTCAATTCAGTATAAGATTTTACATAAGATAAAGCCGCTTGAGCTGATTCTTTCATAACTTCTCCTAATTTACCTGTAAGGATAAGCCCCCCTTTTTTATTCTTAACTTTAATAGCTTCTACATGTAGGATTTGTCCTCCGACAGAAGTCCAAGCTAAACCTGTAGCAATCCCTACTTTTGATTCTTTTAAAAGTTCTTCTGGATAAAAATAAGGACTACCTAGCAACTTTACAATAAGGTTTTTATCTATAGTTTGTTTTTCTTTGTCTCCTAAGACATAATCTTTTGCTATCTTTCTACAAATAGAAGAAATTTCTCTTTTTAAATTTCTTAATCCTGCTTCTTGAGTGTAGCCAGACACCAAATGTTTTAAACTTTCTTGTGTAAATTGAATATGATCTTTAGGGAGTCCATTGCTTTCCAATTCTTTTTCAATAAGATATTTTTTTGCAATCTCTATTTTTTCAGTTTGAGTGTAACCAGAGATAGGAATAATTTCTAACCGATCCCTTAAAGCGGGAGGAATATTATCTATAAGATTTGCTGTGGCAATAAAGAGAACCTTAGAGAGATCAAAATTTAAATTTAAATAATGATCTTTAAAAGCGTGATTTTGTTCAGGGTCTAAAACCTCTAAAAGAGCAGAGCTCGGGTCTCCGCGAAAGTCATTCCCTAGTTTATCAATCTCATCTAAAACAATAACAGGATTGTTAGTTTGAGCAGACTTTATAGCTTGAATGATTTTCCCTGGCATAGATCCTACATAAGTTCTTCTATGACCTCTAATTTCTGCTTCATCTTTTATTCCACCTAAGGAAATACGTTGGTAAGATCGTCCCATAGCCGTTGCAATGCTTTTTCCAAGAGAGGTTTTTCCTACACCCGGAGGCCCTACAAAACAAATGATTGGTCCTTTTAAGTTTTTTGGCTTTAATGTTCTAACAGCTAAAAATTCTAAAATTCTTTCTTTAGACTTTTTTAATTCAAAATGATCTTTGTCTAAAATGGTTTGAGCATTTTTTAAGTCTAAATTATCTTCGCTGTAATCAAACCAAGGGATTTCTAATATCCAGTCCAAATAATTTCTAAGCATAGAAGATTCACTACTTTCCGCATGCATTTTTTCAAGACGACTCAGTTGTTTACGAGCCTCTGTTAAGACTTCTTCTGGCAGATTCTTTTTTTCAATACGTGATAAAAATTCATTAACCTCTTCTTTTTTAGAAGAATTTACTCCTCCTCCTCCTTGATATTTTTGGCTGTCATAAGGGTTGAAGAGAGGTTTAGGCAATCCTTTTTTAAGAAGGCTTTGAATACGATCTTGAAGTTTAGAAATTTCTAACTCAGTAGAAAGAGTTTTTTTTGTTAACTTCAATCTTTCTGATATATCAAAAGTTTCTAAAGCCTTTTGAACTTCATGGGTTTTCAAATCTAAGTTATTTAAAATAAAATCACAGAGATGGCCAGGGGTTTCAATAGAATTGATAACAATTAAAAATTCTGGTGAAATGGATTCTTTAAATTGAGAAAGTTCTTTTAAGTCCTTTTTGAGTTCATTGATTTCGGTTTTTTTATTTGGTAAATCTTCTTGTTCTTCTAAGAAACAATCTAGTTCAACTTGCGAGGAGGTCTTTAAGAAATTTTTTATAGTTGCACGGCAAAGGCCTTGTATCATTATTTTAAGGCGACCATCTTCCATAGGTTTTATTCTCATAATTAAAGAAATACAACCCACTTTATAGACATTGTTTATATTTTCTTCAGAAGATTCATAGGCAGAAGTAAAAATAAATTTATTATTATTGAAAGCAGAAGTGATAAGTTCTTTTGATTTTTCTTGAGAGATATAAACAGACAGTATAGATTGAGGTAATACAATAGTGTCTTTTAAAGGAATTAAAGACATTTTTTTTGGAAACCGTTTATTTAATTTCATAAGTTCATCCTCTAAGAATCTTTTCGGATGTTTAGAAAAGTTATTGAATGAATAAAATAAAAATTTTATTTAACTGGTATAGAGTCCAGAGATAAGACCTCGTCATTTTCTGTCCGAAAAATAACGAGAGGATGTATAAACGAGCGATTCTTGGATATTTTAAAAGAGTAGAGAGCTCCTTGAATCAAATTTAAGTCTTCTAGATTTTTTTGAAGGTCTAGGCGGGTTCTTACATTATTTTGAAGAGCTTTTTTAAAGGTGATAGCTGTATTGTAGGCTTGTTGTTCAAAAAACTTAGGATAAGAAGAAAAAATCTTTCTATAGGTTTTGAAAAAAGAAGAAGATTTTATGGCTTCATTTGAGAGAGGAGGGGTGTTTATAAAAATCAAAGGTCTGTTTTTTGACCATTTAGGAATTTGTTTTTTTGACCAAAGATTTGTTCCTAATAAGTGAATCTTTTTTATTCTATAATATTTAAGGTGATCTTCTATTTTTTTTAAAGTTGTTAAAGAATCAGGGATAAAAAGAGCGTCAAAATCTATTTTTGGTTTTAGAAGTTTTTCAGGGTCTAATTTTTTTGATCGTTTAGATAAAGAAGGATGTTTTTTTAAATAATCTTCTTTGAGTTTATTATATTCTTCTTTTCTTTTTTTAAGATCATAGAGCTGGACAAGTTTTTTTATAGGAGTTTTAAAATCAACCTCTCCTGGTTTGTAGGTTTGAACATCTGTTATGGTGCCACCATTTTCTTTAAATTTTTGACTAAAAACTTCAGTGTATTCTTTTCCATAAGAATCATTGGGAGCAAGAATAGCAACTTTTTTTATTCGGAGAGGAGACTTACTGATCGTTTTTGTAAGTGGCTCCATAAGGCTTTGACTTGTGAGGGCATTTTGGAACACAAAATTTTTATTTGTTGTGAGATGGGCTTGTTGAGAAAATAAAATAGACGGGATTCCAAGTTTAGAAGATATCTCTGCAATAACCTCTGCCGTTTCATTTCCAACTCCACCAATCAGTCCTATCACATGATGTTCATATAAAAGTTTTTCTACAGATTCTTTTGTGACATCAGGGTGTCCCTTGCTATCCATAATAATCAATTGCCATGGAGACGTTTCTTCTAGACCAAATCCAATGTTGAGACCTCTTAAGATTTTTTGTCCTAGAACTTTTCGTGGTCCACTTAAAGGTAAGATGACTCCTATAGAATAAGGGTTGGTTTTTTGGATGGCCATTAATATATGTAAGTAATATTTTACTTCTTTTTGTAAAGTAAGATCTAAGGGTGCAGAAAGAGATCTTGTAAAATAGTATTTAGATCTTTTAATAGATTTTTTATTCCAAAAGAAGAGTCCTGCTTTGTAAAGAAGATAGCCTTTAAAAGAACTGTAGTTTTCAGTTGTTTCTGCAAAACCTAGAAGATCTTTTTCATTGAGATTATCAATAAGACTTACTCCCTTCTTTTTCCATGACACCTGTTTGGAGTGATTGGGATAAAGTTTTATTAAAGAAGACAGAGATCTTAATCTCCAGTTCTTAAAGTCTTTTCTCTTTTTTACAGCATTCCATTGCATGAGAGAGGCTCTTTTTTTAGTGGATAGGGATTCCTTAGGATTTTGTATAAGAAACTCTAAAACCATAAGAGCTTCTTTTGTATTTTTTTCTTTTAGAAGACAGCTTGCAAAACCAAAATAAGCTTTTCTCTCGTTTTTATAGGAAAAAGGCAACTGAGTGGCTTGCTTGTAGGTTATACAGGCCTCTTTAGTTCTTTTTTGCTTGGAAAGGATATGAGCTTTTAACAAATAAGCAGCAAGAGTTAATTCATTGTTTTTATTTTTTGCAATAAAAGCCTCAAGGTCTTTTAGAGATTGACTGGTTTTTTGTTTTTTCAAGTTTTTCTTTAGTATAGAAAATTTTTTTTGAGTTTCTTTAGAAGCCATTTGAGGAGTGGGCTTTTCTTTATAATACTCTAAGCTAGAGCAACCTATATAAAAGGACAGACACAATAAACAAAAAAGGGGTTTATAAATTTGAAGCCAATGCATTACATTCTTCTTATCAGGCTTTAGGGTTTTTTTCAAAGTCTAAAACTTTTTCATAGATGTTTTTTTGTAGTTCATATTTATCAATATAGGATTTTTTATCTTTTTCAGATAAATTTTTCATTTCATTTTGAATTTTTATCCTTTTTTCTTTAGGGTAATCAACAAAGAGTTTTACAAACAAATGTCCCTTTGACTTAGAATCCTTAGGAAGTCCTAGATTCTTTAACCGAAATATATGATTGTGTTTAACTTTAGGGGGTATAACGAGAAAGACTGTCCCGTAAGGAGAGAAAATCTCTTTTTTAGATCCTTTAAAGGCTTCAGTGAATTTGATTGGAAAAGTTAAATGAATGTCATAATCTTTGATTTTAAAAAAAGGATGAGGAGGAAAATCTATTTTAAGAAATAAATTCCCAGAAATTTGTTTTCCATGAGATCCTCCTTTACCCTTAAATTGAAGCCGAACTCCTGGCCGAGACCCTTCTGGAATCGTAATCTTTATAGATTCTTTTTTTTGTCTACCATTATAAGGTTTAAAATAAACGACTTTTTTTAAAGAAGATTGGCAGAGATCTTTTAAAGAGACAAAGAGAGGAATTTCTAGGTCTATAGGTTTTTCTTCTCGTCGTTCTTGAAAGAAACTTTTTATGTATTTAAAGAAAGCACTTTCTTTTTTTAAAGGGCTAGGCCGCTCTTTTTTAGAAGGTTTTATAGGCCTTCTTTTTTTTTGTTCTTCAAGTCTTTGTTGAAAAATCTGCCATTCTGTATCAAAGGCTTTTCTTTTTTCTGGATCTTGTAAAATTTGGTAAGCTGTATTGATTTGTTGAAACTTTTTTTCAGCAAGCTTATTTCCTTTATTTTTATCAGGATGATATCTTCTAACTAAGTTTAAATAAGCCTCTCGAATCTCTTTTTGTTTTGCTGTCTGAGGAACTTTGAGTATGAGATAATAATTGAGTGTAGTTTTCATTTATTTAAACCTAAAATTTTGAGATTTAAGTATCTTCGGTCGCTTTTTCTGCAACAACAACTTGAGCTGGACGAATGATTTTATCGTGAAGCTTGTAAGCCTTTTTAAATGTGATGGAGACATGTCCTTCATCCACTTTAGAAGTTTTTTCACGACTCAAAGCTTCTTGATAGCTTGGGTCAAAGGGTTTTCCAACAGGGTCAATGACTTCAATGCCAAAATTTTTGAAAGTTTTGTGTAATTTTTTTAAGATCAATTCAATCCCTTTTTGAAATTCTTCTAAAGTTTCATTATTGGAGGAGGAGGAAAGAGCTCTTTCAAGGTCGTCTAGAACATCTTCAACAAAAGAAGTGATAAAGGATTCACTTGCATAACGAACAATATCTTGTTTTTCTTTAAAAGATTGTTTTTTGAAATTTTCAAACTCTGCTTTCAAGTAAAGATAATTATCTTGAGCTTGTTTTAGTTGTTGTTTGATTTGTTCTTCTTTAGATAAATCTTCTTTTATTGGTTTTGTTTCTTGATAAGAATCCTTTTTCTTTTTAAGATTTTTTCCAAACGAAGCTTTTAAACTTTGATTTTTTTTTAAATTTTTTAAATTTTTTTTCATAGAAATATTTCTTACACTATAGAGGTTTCTTTAAAAGAACTAAAGTCTTTTTTTAAAAAGGTCAACTCTAAAAAAACCTGATTGCTTAAAATCTCTCCCTTTTTAGTTAATCTAAATGAAGACCTCCTTTTTTCTAACCAGTTTTCAAAATGCAGTTTTTTCAATTTAGAATGAGTGTAGTCAAAAATATTTTGAGGATAGGAGTGAGCCAGCTCTTTGAGACACAAACCTTTTTTAGTTCTAAGCCTTGTATAGCAAAAATCTGTAAGGGATTCATAGGAAGTTAAAAACTCTACCTGATTGCTTTTTAAAGAATCAAAAGGTGTTTTAGAATTTTTTAAAGCCGATTGTTGTAAATAGGTTGGCATTTGAGAGGCATTCCAGAAACGAATTCCATAGGAATTTTTGAGATTTCTTTCTGGGAAGCCTTTAAAATCTGAACTTAGATAAGAGTGAGCACTCAGGCCAAAACCAAGAACCGTTTTTCCCTCCCAATAAGCAACATTGTGTTTAGAAAAAAAGGGAGGTTTTGCAAAATTAGAAATTTCATATTTTTTTAATCCTTGGGGTTTAAGTTTTTCCTCTATCCATTGAAACATATCTTTTTGTTCTTCTTCTGACGGACGATTTTTAGATAACTCATGTTGTGAGGGGACGGTTAAGTTGTAAAGGCTGATATGAGGAGGGTCAAAGGAGAGAGCTTGGCAGATATCCATTTTTAAATCGGAAAGATTTTGTTTGGGTAAACCAAACATTAAATCTAAGGAAAAATTTAATTTTTCTTTTTGAAACAGATGAAGAGTTTCAAGAGAGTCTTCTACACTATGAGCGCAATGGCTTTTTTCCAAAAACCAAGAGTTAAAAGTTTGAACGCCTAGACTAAACCGATTGACGCCTGATTTTTTGTAAATATCCAGTTTGTGTTCATCTAAAGTTCCGGGATTGACCTCAATAGTGATTTCAGGTTGAGAGCTTAAGGCATAGTTTTGTTTTACTTCTTTCAAAATATCTGTGATGTTTTCTGCTGGAATTAAACTTGGTGTCCCTCCTCCAAAATAAATCGTTTGGACATTTAGATGTTCAAAAAAAGGAGATTTGTTTTTAATTTCTTGTTTTAGAATTTTAACATATTCTTTGACTGGAAGAATTTTATTTTCTTCAAAAGTTACAAAATCACAATAAGAGCAACGACTACGGCAATAGGGGATATGGATATAAATAAAGAGATCTGAATTTTGCAAGTAGGAAACCTTTTTTGAATTGACAATATTGTCAGAATATCTTGATTAGAAAAAAGAGTAAAGTAAGGACTTTATAAGTTTTATTAATAGGCTTTATAATTTTTTAAAGAGGGATAAAAAGTCTTAATTATTAAGAATAATTGAAGTAGAACTTTTTTTTTTGCTTATTGCAGTTTAAAATAAGGGTATGTTACTTACAGGTGAAAAATCCTTTAAGAAGTATGTTTCTAAGGAAATTGACTCCATCAACGCTTCTCTTTCTTTTGAAATAAAAAACTATTTATCTGAGCTTCTTTATTTTTATTTATTTTCAGACAGGCTTTTTGAATGTAAGACAGAAAATGGAGCTTCTTATGAAAACACTTTGGTGGATCTTTATAGCAAGACTCATGAAGCCGATTCTCAAGAAAAGATTCATCTGTTTAAGAAAATGGGAGATCTAAGCCTTTACATCAGTGGATTTTTTCGTGTATCTATAGAAAAACGAATCATCCATGTTAGTTACTACGAAGATATGGGGCAAAGTGCTTATAATTATTTATCCAAACACTATCAAGGAGACAATATCTTTAACTCTTTATCTGAACAGTTTAAAACTTTAGCACAAACTCTTTTTTATATTCAGCAAAAATCAGAGGCTAAGGCTGATGAAAACCATCTTCCTCTTTTTAAAAAGGAAGAAGACCCTCTAAAAAAAATATTAGAAGGAGTGACTATTTCTGAAGATAGAGAAGATTAAAACCTTGTAAATCAAGAGCAGTCCCTAGTAAAATAAATTTATGTTTGGTTTTTTTGAAATCCTAGTTTTAGCGATTGTAGCTTTTCTTGTATTGGGGCCAGAAGAATTTCCTAAAGCGGCACGAAAATTTGTAAGAGTTATAAATAGCTTAAAAACAACCTTCTTAGACTTAAAAACAGAAATGAATGAGATCAAACAGGAAACAGAAGAAAGTTTTTTTAAAGTTAAAGAAGAGATAAAAGAGGTGGTGCAAAAACCAATCCATGACATTTCACAAGAAGCGAAAGAACAATTTTCTAAAGTCAAAGAAAGTGTAAGCTCAGCAACAAAAAACATGACAAAAAAAGAAGAGGATTTTGTTTCGGTTGAGCAGCCTAAAGAGGATGAAAACAATGAATAACAGTCCATCTCTTTCCTTTACAGATCATCTTAGAGAACTTAGAGACTGTATCATTAAAATTATAATGAGTGTCCTAGTGGGATTTTTCATTTGTTGGTTTTTTAAAGACATTCTTTTAGATATCCTACGTCAACCCATAGCTCCTTACTTAACGGCAACAGATGGGAATCTTATTTTTACAAACCCTATTGAAAAGTTTTTGTCTTATATAAAAGTTGTTTTTTTTGTTGCTATACTTCTTTCTTGCCCTTACTGGTTGTTTCAAATTTGGAATTTTATTTCTCCAGGTCTTTATAAAGAAGAAAAAAAATGGTCTATTATTTTTGTTTGCTGTGGATCTTTGCTGTTTTTATTAGGAGTTTTGTTTATTTACTTTTTGGTTTTCCCTATGGCTTTTCGGTTTTTAATTTTATTTGGAGGAAGTGGAGAGCTTCCCTACATTTCTCTTAAAGAATACATTTCTTTTTTTATTAGAACGGCTTTTGTTTTTGGATTGGTTTTTGAAACACCCTTAATTTTATCTTTTTTAATTAAACTTAAAGTTCTCTCTGTAGAACAAATTAGAGCCTCTCGTCCTTATGCCATTGTGGTTATTGCTTTTTTGTCGGCTCTTGTAACTCCACCAGATGTTTTGAGTATGTTGTTTTTAATGGTTCCTTTGTACTTCTTTTTTGAAGCTTCTCTTTGGATTGGAAAAAGAATTTAGTTGTTATCGTTCATCACTCAAAAAAAGACCGACCATAAACGCGTGGAAAAGGAATGGACTCTCTGACATGATCTAGACCGCACACCCAAGAAACCAATCTTTCTAAACCTAGACCGAAACCAGAGTGAGGAAATCCTCCGTAGCGTCTTAAGTCTAAATACCATTCAAAGTGTTTTTTTTCCAATCCATGCTCTTGAATTTTAGATTCTAAAAGTTCTAAAGAATCTTCCCTTTGTCCTCCTCCAATAATTTCTCCGTAACCTTCTGTCGCTAAGAGATCAAAACTTAAAGAGAGATTTGAATCTGTAGGGTCTTCTTTCATGTAAAAAGCTTTTATATTTTTTGGGTAATGATGAACAAAGACGGGTTTTTCAAATTGAGAGCTAATGACAGTTTCATCACCTCCTCCGAGGTCTTTTCCAGATTTGAAATCAGAATTTTTACTTTTTAAAATCTCACAGGCTTTCTTATAACTTATTTCTGGAAAAGGACTTTGAATTTTTTCTAAAAATTGAGTGTCTCTTTCTAAAACTTTTAAATCTTCTTTTCTTTTTTCTAAGGTGTTTTGAATAACATGTTCTAAAAATTTTGTAGCCACTAGCATGCTTTCTTTATAATCATAGAAAGCCATTTCAGGTTCTATCATCCAAAATTCAAGGAGGTGTCGTCTGGTGCTGGATTTTTCAGCCCGAAAGGTAGGACCAAAACAATACACTTTCCCATAAGCTGCGGCCGCAGCTTCCATATAAAGTTGTCCACTTTGACTGAGATAAACTTGCTTTTGGTCAAAGAAATCAACAGAGAAAAGAGAGGAAGTCCCTTCACAACTGTTAGGAGTTAAAATAGGAGCATCAATCTGGATAAAATTTTCTTTTTGAAAAAAACTATGAATTTGTTGCATCAGCTCATTTCTGAGGTTCATAATAGCCCTTTGTTTTTTGGAACGAAGCCATAGATGCCTTTGGCTCATAAGAAAATCAACCCCGTGGGATTTTTTCCCTAGAGGATAGGGATGACTTTTTGAAATAAGATGTAAATGTTTAACTTCTATTTCAAAACTTTCCTTCCATTTTTTGACCTTGCCAATGATTTGAACAGAACTTTCAATAGTTAACTCTTTACAGAGATTTAAAGACCCCTCTTCAGAAAATTTGTCCGATAAGATACACTGGCAATAACCACTTCCATCTCTAAGAACAAGAAAAGAGATTTTTCCTGAGGAGCGAAGAAGATAGACCCACCCTTGTAGATGAACCTCTTGTCCTTCAAAATTTTTTAAGTCCGAAATAAAGATTTTTTGTTTCAACAAATGAACCCTTCTAGCAGTTAATAAATAATTTTAAGGTATTTTTAAACAAAGAAGAAAAAAAATGCAGTGCTTCAAATAGTGAAAAAAGAATTAAAAAGAGAAAGATTATAATAAGAAAGTATCACTATGAGTTCGCAAATCCTTTTGAATGTCCGTCCCAATCAAACCCGTATGGCTTATATGGAAAAAGAAGGCTCATTAAGGCAGGTGTCTTACCATCAAAAAGAAAATCCCTCTATAGTTGGAGCCATTTATAAAGGGAGGGTCTCTCGTGTTCAAGATTCCTTTAACTTTGCTTTTGTAGATATAGGTTTAAAAAAAGGAGGATTTCTTTATGGAAAAGATCTTTCTCAAAAATATAAAAAAGTTCAGGAGGTGTTAAAAGTTGGTGAAAATATTCTGGTTCAAATTAAGACCGACCCTATTCGTGAAAAAGGACCTCGTTTAACAACGGAAATCAGTCTTCCAGGATTTTATATAGTCTATATACCCAATCAAATTAAAAAAATTGTTTTTTCTCGTAAGATTGTAGCGGAAGAAGAAAAAAAGAGACTGACCAAGATTTTAGAAAGCTTTGATACTCCTCATACTCTTATTGTTCGGACTCTTGCTAAGGGAAAAGGAGAGAAGGCATTAAAAAAAGATTTAGAAAATTTAAAGATACAGTGGAAAAAAATACAAGAAAATTTTAAAAATCAAAAGAGGCAAGGGAAGATTCAAGAAGGAGAAGACCCTATCATCAATTATTTAAAAAACTATCTTGATGAAAAAACAAAAGTTGTGCTCATTGATGAGGAAAAAACCTACTCTACTATCAAGCAATGGCTTAAGGATAATCACTCTACAGAACTGGTTAAAAAGATCAAAAAATATTCAAAAGTGGCATCTCTTTTTAGAGAGTTTAATATTGAATCTCAAATTGAGAAAATACAAAGTAAAAAAGTGTATTTAAAAAATGGCGGATCTCTTATTTTTGAAGAGATGGAAGCTTTTGTTGTCATAGATGTAAATACAGCTCGTTATAAGGGTAAGAAAAATATATCTGAATCCATTTTAGCGATGAATTTAGAAGCCGCTCGTGTGATCGCAGAACAAATCACTTTGAGGGAATTGGGTGGAATTATTTTGATTGATTTCATTGATATGGAAGATTTAAAAAATAGAAAAAAAATTGTTTCTTGTTTGGAAAAGGAATTAAAACGAGACAAAGCACAAACCAAAGTATTCCCTATGGGTGATTTGGGATTAGTCCAAATCACTAGAAAAAGGAAAAACCTCTCTCTTTCCCATTACTTAAAAAAAGAATGTAATCATTGTAGAGGTGAGGGGGTTCATAAAAAAACGGCTACAGTGGTTGGGGAAATATTAACTAAATTGGAGGATTTTGCTCCGAGCTTTGTGAAAATCCCTTTTTTTTCTAAGCCAAAAAAAATGAAAGTCATCTGTCATCCTAAAATCAAACATTGGATAGAAGAGAAGAACTTGGAGGACTTGAAGTTTTTAAAAGAAAAACTCTATGTGGAACCCTTTTTTGAAGAGGATTTTGAATGTGCCTACGAGTTTTTTAGGATAGAAAAGAACTTAAAGCCTTTCCCTAGTTGACACAGATAGGGCTTTATGTCAAATTCTGTCTTCTTGAGGGAAAAATGTTTGCTATCGTTCGTTTAGGAAATCAACAATTTAAAGTTCAAGCTGGGGACTTTGTTCGTGTAGCTCTTTTGAAGAGTTCTAAAGAAACAATACAACTTCCTGTTTTGGCTTTAGAAGATAAGTCTGGATTTTTACTGGATGCTTCCGAATTAAAAACAGTCAAAGTTACAGCAAAAGTTTTAAGAAAGGGGTTGTCTAAAAAAGTTCTTGTTTTGAAAAAGAAAAGAAGAAAAGGCTACCGTAAAACAAGAGGGCATAGACAAAACTTTACAGAGTTACAAATTTTGGAAATAGCTTCAGGTTCTAACAAGTCTTCTGTAAGTTCTGCTAAAATTGTATCTCCTAAAAAATCAGAAGTTCAAAAAGTAGATGTAAAAGAGAAAAAGAAAACAAAGACAATGAAAACAGCAACAAAAAAAGTGGTGACTAAAAAGTCAGGAACAAAAGCGACTTCTAAAAAGACTGTGGCTAAAAAAACAAAGACAAGTACTAAAAAATAAAGAGGATTTATGGCATCAAAAAAAGCTTCAGGAAGTACGAAAAACGGTCGTGATAGTAAAGGTCAAAGACTTGGAGTCAAAGCCTTTGGTGGACAAAAAATTTCTCCAGGAGCTATTATTGTTCGTCAAAGAGGCACGGTATTTATCCCAGGAAAAAATGTAGGCTTAGGCAAGGATTTCACGATCTATTCTCGTATTGCAGGAGAGGTTAAGTTTGAAAGGCTTAATCGTCATAAGTTAAAAGTAAGTGTCTATCAAAGCACTTCTCAATAATCTAAAAGGTTTTTCAAATTGTTTCATTATGACGATCAGGTGTCTTTGACCCTTGTTTCAGGTTCTGGGGGTTCAGGCTGTCTAAGTTTTCATAGGACTCGTAAACAACCCCGAGGTGGTCCTGATGGTGGTGACGGAGGCAAGGGTGGAGATATTTTATTTCATTCTTCTTCAGAAGTGAAAAACTTGGAGGTCTTTAAAAAGAAAAGAATTTTTAAAGCCGAAGCAGGAGAGTCAGGAAGCAACCAACTTAAAAAAGGTAGGGACGGAAAGAACTTAGTGATTTTTATTCCTATAGGGACTCTTATTCGTAATAAAAGACAAGAGATTTTACAAGATTTTGAAACAGAAAAACAAATCCCTTTCATCCAAGGAGAACAAGGTGGTAGGGGAAATGCTTTTTTTAAAAGCAGTTTGAATCAAGCTCCAAGAAAATTTCAAAAAGGACAAAAGGGAAAAGAGCATAGAGTTATTTTAGAGTTTAAGCCGATTATGGATGTTGCCATTATTGGTGAAACAAACACTGGAAAATCAACTTTCTTTAATAAAGTCACTAGAGCCAAATCTCCTATAGATTCTTATCCTTACACCACTTTAGTTCCTTATCTTGGAAAAATGACTTTTAGGAATGGCAAGATTTTTTTAATGGATATTCCGGGTTTAGAGCAAGGGGCTTATGAGAAAGTGAGTCGAGGGCTGTCTTTTTTGAGATCTCTTCAACGAGCAAAATTACTTCTTCATTTTGTAGATAGCCAAAGTGAAAATCCTCTAGCCAGTCAAAAAAAAATAGAGAAAGAATTGGAGTCTTTTGATAAAAAATATCCTCAATCTTTTTTTCAGAAATTGAGTCAAAAAAAAAGATTTCTTATTTTAAGTCGTATAGATGAGTTGGAAGAAGGTGAATTAAAAAATTTAGTGGAAAAAATCAAACAGAGAAGTTCTGTCAAAGTGTTTTGTATTTCTTCCCATAAAAATAAAGGAATTGAGGAGCTACTGGTTGCCATTGAAAAAGAAATTCAAAAATAAAATAGCTCTCATGGGAGGAGGTTTTGACCCTTTTCATTTTGGGCATAAAAACAGCTTGCTTACTGTGAAAAAATTTTTTAATCTAGATAAGATTATTATAATTCCTACATTTCAAACTCCTTTAAAAGGAAAAAATACAGATTCTTTTCATAGGTTACAGATGCTGAAAAGAGTTTTTGCAAAAGACAAACAAATTTTTATTGATGACCAAGAGATTCTTCGTGGAGGGATTAGCTACAGTTATAAATCTTGCAATCAGATAGTCAAACAAAATAAAGATTCAGAAATTTTTTTGATAATAGGTTTTGATCAACTTAAAATTTTTGACCAATGGAAAAATTTTGCTAAAATTTTAGAACAAACGAATCTTATTGTAACCTCTCGTTTAAAAACTCCTTTCTTTAATAAAATATCTGAATTTCCAAAAAAAATGCAAAAACATCTGAAAAGAAAATATGGTTCTAAAGTTTTCTTAAAAAATTCAACAAAAATTATTTATTTTTGCCAATTAAAAGATAAAAATATTTCATCTTCTCTAGTGAGAGATAGGTTGAGGTCTGGAAAATCTATAAAACATTTAGTTCCCTCTACGGTGAGTTCATACATTAAAGAAAACAATCTTTATATGACAGTGGAGGATGATTTGAAAGATAAAATATCTTTCTGCAAGGAGGAGTTAAAAAAGAAAAAAGCTTTTGATGTTGAAGAATTTGATTTGACACATTTCAATCTTCCTTTTTTGTCAGCTGTTATTGCTTCTTGTTCTAATACGACTCAGGCAAAGTCTTTAGCTAATTTTATAAAAAAAAGAATGCAAGAAAAGTTTGGATTAAAGGTTTTAAGTGAAGAAGGGAAAACAGAATCTCGTTGGATTGTTTTAGACTATGGAGATATGGTAGTTCATATTTTTTATGACTACACGAGAAAGATTTATAATCTAGAATCTCTTTGGGGTTCTAGATAATCCCTTTGGGGTTCTGAGTAATCTTTTTGGGGTTCTGAGTAATCTTTTTGAGGTTCTCAAAAAAGAAAAGATTCTTTATCTAAAGTAGCGGTGACTAGGGTGGTAGTGAGTTTGTGAAGGAGGTTTTGTGCTTTTTCCATACACTTCTTTTAATCTTTTATACTCTTTGTATTTTTTTGAAACTTGTAAATACCTGAAAGCTAAAGTAATAAATTGCTGATCTTTTGTGGAGTAAGCCACTTCAAACCCATCTCTTGCTCCTTTTCCCATCACAAAGGATTGCACATGTCCCGAAGGATTATGTTGGCCAATAAGATTTGTAAACAATGTGTTTTTATGTTTTAAATCTCTTCTTATAGCAAGGAACCAAGGGGTTTTTTTATCATAGCTTTTTTCATCAATAAATCTTTTCTTTCTCTCTCCAAATCTTTCTGGTTTTTGATGAGTTAAAATGAGATCTATTCCTTCTTTAAAATTTTGCCGAAGAGAAATATGTAGGGCATTGTCTTCCAAACTTTCCCCTCCTTGTTTCTTTTTTGCATGAACATTCACACCAAGCTCTAAAAGAGCAGATAAAAGTTCAGAGTTCTTAAAATAACTTGCAAGCTGTAACAGCCCCCATCCTTTGGGACACCATTTGTAATCTCCCATACGAAGTCTTTGAAAAAATTGAGGGTGCTCTTGTTTGGTCCAACGTAAATTTTTGAGTTGAGGGTATTGTTGGAGAATTCTTACAAGACTGTATTTGTCGGAAGCTTCAAAGTATTGTATCAAATATTTTTTTTGTTTAAGAAGATCTGCTTTTACTAAATATTGTTTTTTGGGTGAGTGAGAGGAAGGGTTTTTTTGAGTGAGTTCTTGAGCCACAACAAATAAATCTGTTTGATCTGCTGGTTTAAAAACTTTTTGACAGTTTTTAGAAGAAGTAGCCGGAGATTGAGAGGCTGCTTTTAGAGAAATAAAAAATAGAACAAAACTGCAAAAAAAGACTTTTAAGAATAAAAGAACTTTTTGAATCATAAGACTTAAAAGTATATTCTTTTCAATACGATCTTGCAGGTTTTTCACTGGTTATTGTAAATTTTTCAAAAAAGTAAAGATTTTCATCAAATTTTAAACTTTTTTAAATGAAGTTTAGAAAAAAACTTACAAAATCATTGTTATTATTCGTAGAGTAGGACTTCATTGTGCCTATTTTTTAAGTGACTTAATTAGGCCTTAATTTGAGTGATTTTATATTCCTCTATTTTTTTATTGATTGATAGGCATGATTTATTGATATGTTTCTAGTGTTTTTTGATATTCTTCTAGTAGAACCCCACATCTGTGAGACTTGCTCAAAGAGTGACGCAAATTACTTTTTTGACACCATTTCATCATAGCTTTTATTTCTTTTATAAGACAATTTTTAAAATCTACATCTATGCAAGGCTTAAGATAGTTTAAGTCTCTTCTATCTGTAACCATGATAATAGGGGGATCAGTTAAATAGGAGACCAGGTACACTACACCTATAACTTTTCCCTTTTTGTCTAAAAGAGGGGAGCCACTTAAACCTCCCGCACTAGAGACATGACCCGGGCTATTTTGAAAAACAAAGTAACCTAAACGAGAAGTTTTTAAAATGCAAAAACCTTCTCCAGGATAACCGATAACTAATGTATCTCTTTTTGGTTTAAAGCTGAGATCTTCTTTGCTAATATCTTTAAAAGTTAAATAATTTGAAACTTCTTCTTCTATTTCAAAAATAGCAACATCATAGAAAGCGGACGAAGCAACCAATCTTTTAACATGTAGTCGTTTGTTGTTTAGAACGTGCTCTAGAACAAAAAAATTAAGTTTGTTTAATTCTAAACTACCTTCAGCAACATGGAAATTTGTTACAAAAAGTTTTGGAGAAATAAAAAATCCCGTCCCATATAATATCCTAAATTTCATCCTCTCAACCCCATTGTTATTCACATTAGGAATCCCACCCATTACAACTTGCCAAATAGAATGAACAGCTTTAACTGGGACAGCTGGCAATGGCTTGCATGTAGCTGTAGCTTCATCTGACACTTCAGCTTGCATTTTATCTAGCAATTTAATGTCTATTTTTTCATTCATAAAAACATTTCTAGTGGTATCTGTGAGATTGTTTTGAAGGATTTCTTCAATTGACAGGCCTTTATTTGGATCTTCATCCCATGCTTTTTCAAAAGCAAAAACTTTAGAAGAAAAGATTAAAAAAATCAGTAATAAAGATCTCATTTAAGATAAAACCCTATAAGATTCTATTAAAAAAATCTAGAAAATTTTCAACAAGTGAGTTTTTTTCATAAGTTTGTTATTTTTATCCATCAATTATCAGGGTCAAACCTATCCATAACTTAATTTATATAACTTTTAGTTTTTCACTGGTAAGTTTTTAGTAATTGGAACACTCTTGAATAAAAAATCCATCTTTTGAACAGTGACCATATCTTAAGATATGATCTTTACTAAAACTGACATGAGAGAGAGCAGCTCCTTTAAGATGCTGTTGCAAAACCAACATATGATCTTCATCTATTTTCCCAATAAAAAAATTACTTTCAGACATAGAGATAGATAAAACAACAGGTTGAGGTAAAAAACTTGCCGTCACAATATATTGATTGGTTGCATTTTTGCTTACAGTGAAAGAGCACCCTTTTTTTGTTATTTTCATTTTTGTCCACCAATTATTAGGATCAAAAAGACCAATAACTCCTTGGTAGGTTCTAAGTTGAACACCTTGAAGGGTATGATTTTTTTTCATTTCTTTTTTGATGTAGGAGCGAGTCCAACAACAAGGATGAGCACCACACATTTTCTTTGACTTTTCAACACTGCTTTCCTCTAAACATTGTGATAAGCCTAGTGAACTTAAGCTCATAAAAATTAACAAATAAGTTTTGAGTGATGTTGGTAGATATTTAAATAGACTATAGAAACTCATGCTTAATTCTATTTTTATACTATTTCCCTTAAAAAACCAAAGGAATAAAAAGAATTGTTATTCCTTTGGTCTTTATTTAAAATTTAAAAAAGTTGATTTATAAAGGTTTTAGAGAATGTATTTAAATATATACTATTTTATTACTCAATCATTATGTTAAACTTATTTTTGAAATGAATTCTTGGAAAATGTTATGGTGTCTAAATTTTTTGAAACTTGGATTCTTCTGTTTTCTTGTTTTGTTTTTTAGCTCTTGTGCACGAGAAGAAGTCTTTACTATAAAAAACAATTCTTCTCAAATTTTAACTTTAGTGAGTGCAGATAAACAAGTATCAAAAATTTTACAAGGATTTTGCTTTCAGTTTGTTGCAAAAAAATTTCCTTTACAAATTTCTTTTTCAAGCACTAATTTTGAATCTGATTCTTTTATTTTAGATGAACCAAGTCATTACATTGTAGAGAGTTCTACAAATGTAATATCTGCTACAAAAGCTTGTATATCAGAAGATATCCAGTAAAATCTGCTTTAGATAAATTAAAAATTCAAAAATTCAAAAATTTTTATTTTATTCACTTGAAGCTTATGTAGGGCAACTATTAAATTTAATAGGTTTAATTTTATCTCCTGATTTTCTTTCTATATCTCTTTTAAGTTCCTGAGATAAATCTATACCTTGTTCTCTTTCTTCAGGAGTTACCAGATGATCATAATCATCTAAAAAGTCTTTTCTATCTTCTTCAGAGTGATCACAAGAACTATAATAGAAATTGTATAGCCTGTGCCAAGCATACATTTTAATGAGGTCTTTATTAGGGTTTTCAACTTGAACTTGTGTGGTGTTATCTTTAAACCTGTCCCGACGATAATAGTCAGAGATATGCATCATTGCATAGATGGCAAATCTTTTGTACTTTCTATGGTTATAAACAAAGTGAAGAAATGACTCCAAAGCCTCTTCCCTTGTTTCTTCATCAGTAGAGTCGATGTCCTTTCGTGCAATCTCATATTGAGATACAATGTGTCCATTTTTAGCTGCTTTTTTTTGCCAGTAATCTGCTTTTTTCTGATCATCTCCATCTCTATCATCCCAGCTCAAATCATAATAAAACAGGCTCAATTCATATTGAGCTAAAACATGATCTCTTTTGGCAGCTATTTCCATTAACTCAAAACCAGTTTTTTGATCAGTTCCCAAACCTCTTAATTCAATGTTAGTTGGATTTTTCAAGTTGATTTCAGCCAAGTGGTAAATAGCATCTACATGTCCTGCTTCAGCTGCTTTTTTAAACCAATAAAAAGCCTTTCTGATAAGAGTAATAGGACGATCTTTTCCATCTTCAAAGTCATACATGTAATTTTTTCCATCTCCATAGTAATAAATTAAACCTAGTTTATACATGGACTCCACGTCCCCACTTTGAGCCTTCCGGTATAAATTTGTATTCTCTAAATACCTTAGTTTTTTTTCCATATCTCTATAGAATTTATAGGCTTCAGGTAGGATTCTTAAATCTTCCGTACTGTGAGTATCAGAAATAGCGAAAGTTCCTGTTGTAAAAATAAAAATGGATAAGAAAATGTAAAGTAAAGTTTTCATAAAGATAGCCCTCCTTTTTTCTTTGAAATTTATTAAATTCTAAAGATTTTTTTAATGAGAATCAATCATGTAAAAAGGATGTTAAAAAACAATACAAATAACTGAGGTCTTTAAATTAAAAACAAGACTTTAGTTTTTCTTTTTTGAATTTTCATCGTAAAAAAGACGCTCTTTAATCTCTCAAAAAATAAAAAGGGCATCCATAGAAAAAACTTCGTTTTTCACAAGCTCTGACTTTTGTACATTCTGGTTTTTTATGTAAACTTTCTTTCTAAAGACTCTCTAAATCTTAAAAATTGTAAAATTTTCAAAAAAGCAGAAAAGACCTTTAAATACAATGATAAGTATTGTAATGAGTTTATAGCTCATATTACTTGTTATTATTTATAAAATGGTTATGAGAGGTTATTTATGAAAGTTATTTTATTTGCTCCAGATGATTTTTTAATATCAAAGAACTTATTTAGAAAAATTTTTTTAATTTCACTTTGTTTTTTTAATTCTTTTGTTATGGCTGCAGAAATTCATAAGGCAGCTAAGTATAAATCTATAAAAAAAATATCTTCTCTTTTGAAAGAAAAAGTTGATATTGATTTAAAAGATGAGTACGGCAGGACGGCTCTTCATATAGCTAGTTTTGAAGGACACTTTAAAATGGTAAAATATCTTATTGAAAATGGTGCTGATATTTATGCAAAAAATGAATCGGGTTGGACCGCTCTTAGTTTGGCAAGATCCAATATACTCAATTCAAGACAGCATTTGAAAATTGTAGAATTTCTTGTTGAAAAAGGAGCTGATATTGATCCAAGTCAGAAGTACAAATGGGCTGCTTCTCCTAGTAAAAGGCGTCAAGCAAGAGAGTTAAATCTTGGTTCTAATTATGTTAAAGGACTAGAACTAGAAAAGTTAGAAATTCTCCCTAATGATAATGAAACGGAAAGGTTAAAATCTACTGTTAAAGAAGATACGGGTAAGAAAGAGTTAAAATTTGGTATTAAAGAAGATAATAACGACAGTCAAAGATCTCTTCATGAAGCCATTAGGAAAGGAAATTTGGAAATGGTAAAATATCTTATTGAAAAAAGAGCTTATATTTATGCAATAGATGAATTCGGTAAGACAATTCTTCATACCGCAAGTGAGTATGGTCATTTAGAAGTCGTAGAATTTCTTGTTGAAAAAAAAGTTGATATTCATGCAAGAGATAAATATGGAAGGACAGCTCTTTATATGGCTTCTGGTAAGGGGAATTTCAAAATTGTAAAATATCTTGTTAAAAAAGGAGCTGATATTCATGCAAAAGATAATTTTGGCAAAACAGCTCTTTCTATGGCAAGTGGCAAGGGGTATTTCAAAATTGTCAAATATCTTGTTAAAAAAGGATCTGATATTCCTGAAAAAAACTTAGAAGATAAAACAAATGCTCTTCATATAGCTAGTTTTGAAGGACACTTTAAAATTGTAAAATATCTTATTGAAAATGGTGCTGATAGGAATAGAGTAGATCAAGATGGCCTTACTCCTTTGCATATTGCAGTTAGGAATAGACATTGGAAAATAATTGCACTTCTTGCTGAAAAAGAAACGGATATCAATAGAGCAGATAGACAGGGTAGGACAGCTCTCCATATCGCTAGTGAAGTAGGAGATTTGAAAATCGTAAAACATCTTATTGAAAATGGTGCTGATAGGAAGAGAGTGAATCAAGATGGTTTTACTCCTTTGCATATTGCAGTTAGGAATAGACATTTGAAAATAACTGCATTTCTTGCTGAAAAAGAAACGGATATCAATAGAGCAGATAGACATGGTGGGACAGCTCTCCATATCGCTAGCGAAGAAGGAGATTTGAAAATCGTAAAGCATCTTGTTGAAAAGGGTGCTGATATGGATATAATGGATTTCTACAATAGGACGGCTCTGGATATGGCAATAACAGCGGGACGTTTTGATGTGATAGATTTTCTTACAAAAGACAGTTCTTATTTGGAAACTTCAAAAATTCCTGAATGTCACGGAGTTTTTTAAAGATCTTTTTTATAAAAAACTTACAAAGAATGAGAAAATCCTTTAAAGATAGCATGAAGCATTGTATATTTTTGCCATGCCCAGTTCGTTACTTAGAAACTTTTTTTTAGTGACTTGTCTTTTTTGTAGCTCGTTTGTTATGGCTGGAAAGTTTCACGCAGTGACTCATCTTCATAGGGCTACTCAAACTGGAGATATAAAAAAATTAGCGGCTCTTTTTCGTGCAAAAATTAATCCTGATTTAAAAGATGCATTTGGCAAGACAGCTGTTCATATCGCTAGTGAAGAAGGAGATTTGAAAACTTTAAAATATCTTATTAAAAACGGTGCTAGCATTCATTTAAAAACTAAAGGTGGTTGGACCGCTCTTCATTATGCAAGTTTTGAAGGACATTTGGATTTGGCTTCCCTTCTTCTTGAAAAAAATATTCGTGTCAATGGTATAGATATCTACGGTAGAACAGCTATTCATCTAGCAAGTCAATCTGGGCATTTAAAGATGGTTTCACTTCTTATTGAAAAAGGAGCTAATATCCATATAAAAGGATTACAAGGTAGAACAGCTCTTCATGAAGCAAGTAAAACGGGACATCTAGATGTGGCATCCCTTCTGATTGAAAAGGGTATAGATATCAATGCTCAAGATAAAAAAGGCTCTACCGCTCTTCATTTAGCCAGTTTGTTTGGAAAATTGAAAATGGTAAGACTTCTACTTTTAAAAAATGCTGATGTTTATAAGAGAGACAAATTTGGTTGGACCGCTCTTCATTTAGCAAGTTTTGAAGGGTATTTAGAAATAAGTTCACAGCTGATTATTGCTGGTGCAGATATTCAGGCTAGAGATTACGGTGGTCGCACCCCTCTTCATCTTACAAGTTTTAAGGGGCATTGGAGCATAGCTTTTCTTCTCCGTAAAAAAGGGGCTGATATCCATGCAATAGATGACAAGGGCAACACTCCTCTTCATATAGCAACTATATGGAGGAGGGGAAAAACAATTAGATTGCTTCTTGAATCAGGTGCCGATACACGGGCAAAAAATAAACATGGCGAAACCCCTTATTCTGTTCAAAAAACAAATGATCAGCATCTAAACGAAATGACCCTTTTAAAATGTCTTACTATTTTTTAAAAGAGTGAAAATCTAAAATAACAACAAGAAGAATATTCACATAGAAAAAACTTTTTTCTCAAATAAGTCTTCTAGCAAAGTTTTTGCAAGAAGTTTATAAATGGATTTTTATAGATACATTCGTTGTTGTGCTGTTTGTGGAAAATACTACCCTCCAAACCAATGGCTTTGTTCTTTTTGTTGGAGATATTTAGAAAAAGAGTATTTGTCTTTTATAGATGTGTATAGAGTTGAGAAAACACTGCCTCATTTAAGGCTTTTTGATTGGAAAGATGACAATCACTATTTTCTTCAAAAATTTATTAACAGCTTAAAACAAGGAGGTCCTTTTTTTGTTTTTAGAAGAATGGGTTTAGAGAGTTTTTCTAGATTTATTCATCGCTCTCTTTGGTCTAAAAAAATCAAACCTGTTTTTATTCCAGCTCCTGCAAGGGAAAAACACTTTAAAGATCATGCTTATTTATTAGCAGAATCTCTTAGGTTTCATTTTGGTGGTGAATTGAGACCTCTTTTAATAAAAAAAGACCAACATTCCTCGCAAAAATTGAAACTTAAAAGAGAGCGATCTTCTATTGAGTTTTTAAGCACAGGGGTTTTAAAACCTAGAGAGACTGTTGTTTTTGTGGATGATGTTTTAACAACGGGTTCAACCGCTCGTTCGGCTTATAAGGCATTAAATAGACCTAAAAATTTTTTCATTTTTACATTGGCTTGGAAAAGACCTCATTTTGAAAAGCATTAAATAGGGTTCAGCTGGCATTGCTATTTAAAGATCTTTCTTTTACACTGCTTTCATGTTTTCTTTTAAATTCCTTTTTTTGGGAGTGTTTCTTTTTTCAAATTTGTCTTTTTCTAAAACATCTGATTTCAAACAGACTAAAGAGCGATCTCTTTCTTTTCTAAAAAAAGCACTTAATAAATATCAATCTCAAAGTATTTATTTTAAAATTGAGAAACAACTTTTTTTACCAGAGATTGAGGAAACAATAAAGGAAGTAGGGGATTTTTATATTGAAAAGCAAAAATTTCGTTTGAGCATAAACGGAAACCCTAGTTACCTGATGGTTTTTAATGGAGAGTATTTATGGTATCAGTCGGATAGAAAAGAGAAAATAGTTTTTAAATTAAAAGATCACCCACAAATAGATTTATTTTTTCGGCTCTTTGATTCCACTCGTTTTTTTGAATATTTTTCAATCCAAAAATTTGAAAAAAGAAACAAGGGTGTTTATTTTTTTCACCTTAAAACCAAAAAAAATATAGAAGGAATCAAAAAGATTTTTATGGAAGTGGGGAATTACATTCAAGAAATTAAAATTGTTTGGGATGATGTAGGTCAATGGCAAAGATATAAATTTTTGAATCCTTGGGTGAAGAAAAGTTTTCCAAAAAGTAAATTTCAATTTTCTGAAAAAAACTTTGAAGTGATTTCAAAAGAGAATTTGTAAAAAACCAATAACTAAAAATCTATTTTATAGTTATCTTATTTAAGAGATCCAGTTGATCTAAAGTTTTTCCAGCTCCTAGAACAACACAAAACAAAGGTTGTTCAGCCACAGACACAGGAAGTCCCGTTTTTTCTTTAAGTAGCAAGTCTATATTGTGTAATAAAGCCCCTCCTCCTGTGAGCATAATTCCATTATCTACAATATCTGAAGCCAGTTCTGGAGGTGTTTTTTCTAAAGCCAATCGGACCGCTCCAACAATTTTTTCAAGAGGATCCATTAAAGCTTTATTGATTTGAAAACGATTTAAGGAAATGGTTTTAGGAGTTCCTGAGACAAGGTCTCTTCCTTTAACAACAAGACTTTTATTGTCATTGTTCACAGCTGTTCCTAAATTGATTTTAATGTTTTCTGCTGTTCGTTCTCCAACAAGAAGATTGAAATTTCTCCGAATGTAATTGATGATCGCCTCATCTAATTTGTCTCCTCCTACTTTAATGGATTCGCAAATGACAATACCACCAAGAGAAATAATAGCAACACCTGTTGTTCCTCCTCCAATATCAACCACAAGATTTCCTGCGGCTTCCGTGATAGGCAGTCCTGCTCCAATGGCAGCGGCAAGGGGTTCTTCAATAAGATGAACAGATCTTGCTCCAGCAGAAATAGCGGCTTCTTCTACTGCGCGTTTTTCCACTTGGGTGATTCCATAGGGAACACAAATTACAATTCGTGGGCTTAAACTAATTAAACGAGAGGCGTTTTCTGTAGATTTAGAGATGAAGTATTTTAACATCTGTTGAGTGATTTCAAAATCAGCAATAACTCCGTCTTTGATCGGTCGGACAGCAATGATATTTCCAGGAGTTCGCCCTAACATATGCTTAGCTTCTTTTCCTACAGCCAGAACACGTTTTTGATTTTGAAAATCTTTTTGCATAGTCACCACGGAAGGTTCATTTAAAATGATGCCTTCACCAGGGGAGAAAACAAGAGTATTGGCTGTGCCGAGGTCTATGGCTAAGTCTTTATTAAAATATTTTGAAATTTTATTGAACAATTCCACACACATGTCATTTACTATAGTCTATGTTTCTTGAATTGCAAAGCAATAGTCAAGATTTTTAATTTTGTTCTTGAGAGATATTTTTTAAAGCCTACGATTCAAATAGATAACTTGAGGATTTTGTTTATGAAATTTAAACAGGAAGATATTTTATTAGATAGAGTCAAAGAGCAAATGAGTAAGCATTTAGAACCTCAATCTATTGCTGTCTTTGATGCGGATGGAACTTTATGGTTAGAAGATGTGAATCATCTTTTGTTACATCATCAAGAAAAATATCATTTGAGAAAGCATTCGGATCTTTTGGATGAAAGATATAAGATGCAAGATCGCTCTTTACGATGCAAAGAGTTTGCTCGTCGGCAAGAGGGGTTTTCTTTAGAAGAATTGAAGTCACAAATTCATCAGGTTTTAGAAGAAAATCCTTTGCAGGTTTTTTCTTTTCAAAACAAGTTACTCCATTTTTTAAAAGAAAAAAATATTTTTATTTATGTCGTAACAGCTTCTCTAACATGGCTTGTGGAGCAAACCATTGAAAAATATCGTCTTCCAGTGGATAAGGTTTTAGGAGTTGCAACTCATGTAGAAAATGGAAAGATCACTTCTAAACTTATAGAGCCACTGACTTATGGTTTAGGAAAACAAGAGGCTTTACTTTTGGCGACCAATCAAAAAAAACCACTTTTGGCAGCAGGAAATTCTCCCAGTGATTTGAGTTTGTTGGAGATTGCAAAAATCTCTTTAGTGGTGAGTTCCGCTGATGCAAAAAATGAAAACTATAGTTTTGAACAAGAGATGAAATCTCATGTTGAAAAAAACAATTGGATACTCTTTGAAACTTAGGAGTTCAATGTTTTTTGAGTGAACAAAGCTTTTCAATGTCTTTTATTTCTTTAGGAATGTTTTTTGTTAAATTTTCTTGGCCAGAAGAAGTCACCAAAATATCATCTTCAATACGAAACCCTAACCCTCTTAAGTCTTTTGGGACAGATTTGTTTTTTTCAGAAATATAAAAACCAGGTTCAATTGTTATAACCATTCCTGCTTTTAAAGTGAGAGATCTTTTATTTTTAAAAGAAGGGTCATGAACATCTAACCCTAACAAATGACCGATGAAGTGAGGGCAGTATTTGTGAGCAGCCAGTTCTTTAGTGGCTTGGTTATCTGTTTTTTTAAGTAACTTCATTTCTATCAAAATAGAGACGATTCCTTGTAACATTTTCTCATTTAAATCTTTCATATTAACTTCAGGTCGGACCGATTGGATGAGTTTTTTTTGGAGCTTAAGAAGTTGATTGTAAAGTTGTTTTTGGTTTTTTGAAAACTTTCCATTCACAGGATAAACTCTTGTGACATCGGCTGTATAATAATCAACCTCTGCTCCTGCATCAACCAAGAGGGTGTCTCCCGATTTACAAAGAGAATCATTTTGTATGTAGTGAAGAGTTGTTGCATTTTTCCCACAAGCTATAATGCTTCCGTAGCCTTCTCTTTCAGCCCCTTTTTCCATAATGGATTTTAAAAAAACTCCATGAAGAGTTCTTTCGTTAATGTTAGGTTTTAGATGAACAGCCACTTCTTTATGAGCATGAGCTGTTACAGCACAGGCTTTTTTTAAGACGTCAATTTCCGTTTTACTTTTTATTTGTCTAAAAGGAGCTAAAAACTTTTGAGCGGATTTTATTTCTTTTTTGTA
The DNA here is from genome assembly GCA_963692945.1 of Bdellovibrionales bacterium. Lineage (GTDB taxonomy): Bacteria > Bdellovibrionota > Bdellovibrionia > Bdellovibrionales > UBA1609 > JACOND01. The sequence goes on along the minus strand of OY843585.1, from coordinate 217,297 downwards.
AACTCTTAATTTTTTATTAAAGAGAGGATTGTTTTTGTTGTAAAAGAGGGTGGTTTTGTTTTTTAAAAAATTTGGTAATTTTTTATCTAAATCTTTCAAATAATAAACTTCATCTATGAGCAGCTTTTTTTTCACTTCGGTTGTTGTGTCCCGACACCCATCCCAAAGTTCTTTAAGAGGGTTTTTATCAAGTATAAAAAGAATGGATGTAGGATTTTTCCCCGGCAACAAGAGAAAAAGACTATAAGGTTTTGTAAAACCTGTTAAATAATAAAAGTTACTATCTTGGCGATAAGGGTAACAGACATCAGGTTGTCTTAAGACCTCAGGAGAGCTTCCTAAAACAAGCAGACTTTTTTTAGGAAGACTCTTAGCCACTTTTAATCTATTGTTTTTAAAGGCTTTCACTTTTGAAACTATATAGGATAATCCCTTTCCTCGTCTAGAAAGGAAATAGGATTTTTATAGGGAAAGGTATTTAAAAAAAAGAATTTTGTGTTAAGGTTTAAAAAAAGAAGTTTTTGGTGGAATTTTTGAAAAAAGGCTATTCTCTTATTGAACTTTTAGTAGGTGTGGTTGTTCTTGTTTTGTTGACAGCCATTGCTACGACCACTTTCAGTAAGATTAAAAAGAGCACTTATGAAACTTGGGCTAAATCAGAATTAGGTCAGATCTCAGGATTTATGAAAACAGCTTATGGAGCCGATGGCTTTTACCATCAATACATTTATCAAATGGGTTACCGACCTAAAGGAAAAATAATGGCTTCTGTTGGAATCCCTAGTGTTTCTTCCGTAGAGCCTTGTTGCAATGACTTGCCTCCACTTGGGTCTCTTTGTGAGGGAGGGTTTCTTTTTTATAATTGCAAAAGCTCCATCCCACATAATTTGGCAGATAATGTTTCTATTTGTAATCATTTAGGAAGTCCTCATTGTAGTTTAGATGGGGCTTTGAATGCATTAGGAGCAAATCCTTTTTCTAATTTGACAGTGGATTCTTCTTGCAAGGCTCAAATTTTAGCGACCAACACTTCTAAGGCATGGTGTAATTGCAAAAGATACACTTTAGCAGCAATCACTTCTTATGGATCCACAAATTCCTCTCCTGCCATAACAGATCAAAGCCACTTCTCGTTGAATGAATTTGGAAAACTTTGCCAAGCTAAGAGAACATCCCATTTGATACCTACGGCTCGTCGTTAAATATTTGAAGATCTTTTTTCATTTCGTTGTTAAATTTTTTGAAGATCTTTCTTCATTTAAAAGACATAATTTTTTTAGTGAGTCAGCCTTTTCTTTTAAAGGTTCAAGAGATTTTAGACTTTTTTTAGTCAAATCTCTCAATTGCTTTTTGGCTTCTTCTTTTTTAAAAAGAAAGTCTTTATCTTGTAAATCATCCGAGATTTGATAAGCCATTCCCAAAGACTTGGCAAAATTGGTAAGAGCTGTTTTTGTTTTTTGATTTTTAGCCCAAAGTAAAAGAGGAGCGGCTACAGAGGCTTCAATCAAAGAGCCTGTTTTGAGTTGAATCATTTTTAAAATTTCTGAGTTTGTAGGTTTTTTTAATCTAAGGTCTAAAGCCTGCCCACCCATTACACCTTGAAACCCAACTTTAGAAATAAAAAGTTCTAGAATTTGAGATTGCTTTTTTTTAAAGACCTCTTGGTTGAGTAGAGAAAAAGCTTCTATAAATAAACAAGAACCAGCAAGGAGGGAAAGGTCTTCTCCAAAAACGAGATGGTTGCATTTTTTAGTTCGTCTTTTTTTCCCATTATCCATAGCGGGTAAATCATCAAGGATGAGACTTCCCGAGTGAAACATCTCTATAGCCATAGCCCAAGGAAAGATTTTTTTAGCCTCTTGCTTTAAACACTTGGTTGTCTCTATAGATAACACAGCCCTAAAATGAGAAGAGGGTGCCAAAAGAGTGTATAACATAGATTGTTTTAAAAGATTTTGAGTGGAGTTTTTTAAGGGAGAAGATTTAAAAAGTTTTGTTAACTGATTTTTAAAATATTTTTCAAATTCGGGATTGATTTTTAAAGAACTTTCCTTTTTAGAGGAACTAGTTTTCTTCATCGTCTTCAAAAGTTTTTGTTTCCACTGTGCCGTCTGTATTGACTTTAATAAGTTTTTCTACGGATTGCTCAGCTTGACTGAGTTGGGTTTGGCATTTTTTCACAATCTCCATTCCTTTTTGAAAAGATTTGATGGCTTCTGTAAGGCTGATTTGTTCTCCCGACATTTTTTCTACAATTTTTTCTAAATCTTTTAAGTTTTTTTCAAACTCCATATTTACTCCTTATTGGTTACGAGAGCCTTTGCTCCCCCTTTAAAAAACTCTAAAGAAATCTCTTCTTTGATTTTTAATTGGTTTGAATTTTTAATCACCTTATCATCTTTTCCTACGGCAATGCAAAAACCTCTTTGCATAACTTGTTTAGGATTGAGAGATTCCAGCAGTTGGCTTAGGTTTTTGAGTTTGTTTTTTTCTTGAAGAAGAATTTGTTTTATAGATTTATGAAGTTGAGTCCCCAATTCATCCACTCTTTGAAAACGATCTTGAAGCAATTTTTCTGGACTGATGAGTTGGTTTTTTAAACCTTTAACCTTTTCTTTAAAGAACTTGATTTGTAAATTTATATTTTGGAGAAGTTGTTTTTTCTTATGGACGAGTTGCTCCAGTAAATCTTCTACATTTTTAACAACCAATTCAGCCGCAGCGGAAGGGGTAGGGGCTCTTAAGTCAGAGACAAAATCGCAGATTGTAAAATCAATCTCATGACCAACAGCTGATATAATGGGGGTTTTAAATTGAGCGATAGCTCTTGCTAAAGTTTCATCATTAAAGACGGAAAGGTCTTCCATAGAACCACCACCTCGCCCAATAATTAAAGTGTCTAGGTTTGGAAGTTTTTCAGCTTGTTTTAAAGCGACCAGTAAACGAGCGGGGGCTTCTTGCCCTTGCACAAGGGAGGGGATGAGAGTTATTTTTAATCCTCTAGAGCGTCTCTTTAAAATTTGCAAAATATCTCTAAGGGCTGCACCCGTTTCTGATGTAATGATAGCAATATGGCGAGGGTAGGAGGGGATTTGTTTTTTACGAGATTCATCAAAGAGTCCTTCTTTTTGTAATTTTCTTTTGAGCTCCTCAAAGTTTTTTTGTAAAACTCCTGAACCTAAAAGTTCCATTTCATCGCATAAAACTTGATAAGTTCCCCTAGGAGTATAGACACTGATATGGCCATGCACTAAAACTTCTGACCCATTTTCTGGAAAGAAGGATATTTTTTGATTGTTGCCACGAAACATAACGGCTTTGATTTGAACACCCTCTTCTTTTAAGCTGAAATACCAATGTCCCGAACCATGAGCCACAAAATTAGAGATTTCCCCCTTAATCCAAACGGAAGAGAAGTTTTGTTCTAAAGTTTGACGGATATACTGGTTGATTTGAGAAACTTTAAGTATGATTTGTTTTTCAGGAGATGTTTTCATAAAGATTATGAAACAACTATAAATGGCTATTTTATTTTGTCAATCTTGGTCTTGAACTTTGATTTCTTTTTATGGTAAAATGATTTTTGAAAACTGGGGCAAGAAGACTAAAAATGAACCCTACAAGTTTAATAAAGGGGATCGTCTCTGGCAATGGTGAGCAAGCTGGCCTCTTGAGCCGGAAGCCTAAAGTTGCTATCGCTTTCACCCACCTGAAAAAATCGGGTTCATTTTGATCTTTTTGTTACTGGTTTTCTTTTTTTAAATGACTTGTTTTTTATTTGTTTGATTTTAGCTTGTTGAGTTTATTTAATTTGTTGAGTTTTAGTTGGTTGATTGATTGATTTTAGCTTGTTGATTTGAGTTGAGTTGTTTAGCTTGTTTAGTTGTTTGTTTTGAGTTTGTTTGAAAAGTAGAAAAATTAGTTTTTAAATGAGATGATGGATATAGATCACTGGCTTCCACTAGAGTGAGGAGATCTATCTCTTCTACGTTTTAGATAATAATTTTTTTCGCCTTTTAGTCTTCTTATGAAGTTGTCTGCACTGATTGTATTTATATTATCCTTATCTAGATACTTAACACACGTAGAATTAAATTTAGCATCATTTTTTACATCCTCCTCAGACTTTTCTTTTGTGCACTCACAAGTCTCTAAGAGATTGTCCAGATTTCCATCTGCTATTTTAGCGAGAGCTAAGACTGTACCAAAATCTTTATCTTCTTTAGCTCCTTTATCTTTAAGCTGATTTACAAGCTGATAATGATATGATTTTTTCTTCTCGGTTTCTTCAAGTGTTCCCATGTCTTTTTGAAGATTGTATTGTAGCTGTTGCATTTCTTTGGAAAGTTGAGCATGTTTTCCTCTGTATTTTTTAGTTCTAACTTGTTCTTCGGAATGAAACTTTTTCATTTCACCATGTAGCTTGTTGTAAAAATTTTTAAGGGCTTGACCTTTTTTAATACTGGCTGACTGAGTTTTTTGATTGAGGTCTTTTTTTAGCCTTTCTATCATTGCAAGATATTCTTTTCTTTTTTGTCCAATTTGTTTTAAGCTTTCTTTAAGTCTTTTTTCTAGTTCTTTAACAACTGTGCGCTTGCTGGACAGACAAAGATTGTAATAATGCTTAAATCTAGCATCATCTTTTTGGGCAAAAGAAACTCTGTTTTTTTGCATCAAACTTTTAAGGCTAGATTTTTTAAAAGATCCATTGGCAATGGCTTGCTGTCTTCTTTTCCTGTAATTGGCCAATTGCTGAGTGGCAAGGGAGCGACATTGTGCATAGAGTTTGTTTTTATCAAGCCGAAGATCTCTATAGGCCTTACTGATGGCATTTTCAAACTTGTGACGAACTTCTAAAGCCTGAGCGATGTTTTTATTGACTTCGGCTATGGATGTTTCTAAATCCTTATCAATTTTTGTTTTGGCTACTTCTAAGTCGTCGTCTAAAGCTTGTCTTGCCTGTATCTGTCTTGTTTTAATTTTGGATACCTCTTCTTCAAATATAGCCGTTTCTCCTGAAATTTTACCTTGTTTTTCTACAATCTTTCCCTCTAAATCTCTATTGCTCTCTTTTAAATTGGTTATTTTCTCCTTGGCCTCTTTCATATCTTCTTTAGTTTGTTTTAAGAGATCTCCTCTAAGTTGAGGGCATAGACTTTTTTCAGTTCCAGGCTTTTTTACACAATTTTCATTGTCATCATCATCTTCAAGACAGTCTTCACAAATTTTTATAACACCTCTACAACCGTCAGGACTTCCTCCTATAAAGGCACCACATTTTTCACTAAGATTGTTATCGGATGTTATATATGTCGTTTCTGCTGTTTCGCATTTGCTTTTGGTCTTATTGCAATCATGCTCAGTGTTTATGTTAAATTGCTCGTTCGTTTCAGGGTTAAAACAATAAGTTGTGCTTGCATTAGGAGGGCCAATTGTTATGCCATTTCCAGCAGCATCAAAATCTCCGCTGCAACTAATATTTTCGGTTTTTTGTATGAAGTCTATGTTCAGTTCAAATCTCTGATCTTCTGTCATTTTGTTAAAAACCCTCTTTTCACACTCCTCTTTCGTTTCTTCTGCTGCATGAACTACAAGAGGACTAAGAGATAAGAGAAATACTAGAAATAAAGATTTAATAGGCATACTCTTATTATCGGATTTTTCAGCGAAAACTAAAGCTTTTTCAAGAGTTTTTTCGGGCTTTTTTGTTTCTTTAGAGTTTTTTCATCCCTTTCTTTAGCCTTTTGCCTTGAGAAATCTACAGTTTAAATAAAAATCTTTTTTTAGCCTTTTCTTTCCCTTTTTTGTCTCTTTTTGATACATTTTATCATTTGATTGGGGCAAAACTATGAATCTTTATGAATTTCAAATGTCTGTAAAGTTTTTTCTCAAAAAAGCCATGAAAGTTTTTTTAAAATTTTATAAGGCTTTTTTCAAACTGAGCTATCGTTTTTTTCTTTCAGGAAAATTGAGACAAAAAATGTTTTTCAGTTTCCTCGTTTGTTTTGTTTTGGCTTTTATTTATTTCACATGGATTTTTTTAAGTCTTCCTCGCTTATTGAGTATGGAAGATTACAAGCCTCCCTTGTTGACGGAAGTGTATGACCGAAACCAACAAAAAATCGGGGAGTTTTTTAAAGAAAGGCGACTCTTGTTTGATTATGAATCTATGCCTAAAGCTGTGGTCTTTGCTTTTGTGGCTGCGGAAGATGGAAGTTTTTTCTTTCATAAGGGGTTAAACTACAAAGCCATTTTGCGAGCTTTTTTAGCCAATTTAAAAGCGGGGCGAAAAGTTCAAGGAGGCTCAACCATCACTCAACAGGTCGCAAGGACTCTTCTTTTATCTTCTGAAAAAACCTACACGAGAAAATTCAAAGAGGCTGTTTTGTCTCTTCGTATGGAAAACGCTTTAAGCAAACAAGATATTTTATACATTTACCTCAATCAAATTTATTTAGGCCATGGAGCTTACGGTATAGAAATGGCCTCTCAAATTTATTTTAGAAAATCCGTCAAAGACATTGATGTTGGTGAAGCGGCTTTGCTTGCAGGGCTACCTAAAGCTCCTAGTCGGTTTTCTCCTATTTTTAATCCTGAAAGAGCGAAAAATCGTCAAATCTATGTGTTAAATCGCATGAGAGAAGAAAAATACATCACGGAAGAAGAGTTTAAAAAGTTTTTAGCCGAACCCATTAAAGTTTATGTGCGAGAAGATTTTAATGCACAAAGTCCTCATTATTTAGAAACCATTCGCCGTCTTTTGTTACTTCATTTTGAGTTAGAACAACTTTTGGAATCGGGATTAAAGATCTACACCTCTTTGGATTTAGAAAAACAAAAAGCAGCACAAAAGGCCTTGAAAAAAGGGCTGGAAGAACTGGATAAGAGGCAAGGGTTTCGTGGTGTGAAAAAGAAAATTTCTACCGAAGAAGAAAAACAAATCTTTATCAAAGAGATGGAGAAAAATTTAAAAAAAGAATTGCAATCTTATTTAACCATTCCGGGTTTTGAATTTGAGCTTTTGGAACAAGGTCAGTTTTCTCAAGATTCTTTTGAAATGCTTTCCAAAGATATTAAAAAAGCCAAGGAAGAAAACTTTTCTTTAAAAGATAAAAAAGATTTTATCAAAGGGAAAGTCTTTCAGGCTCTTGTTTCTAAAGTGGATTCAAATCAAATTGAAATCCTAACTCCTTTTGGTTTAAAAACCCTTTTGCTTGAAAGTTTCAACTGGGCTGTTCCTATTGCTAAAAAAGAAGAACAAAAACTTTTGGAACATCCGCGAGAGATTTTGAGTGTAAATGATATTATTTCTATAAAAGTGAGTTCAGAAGAAGAAAATACAAACGATAAAAAAGACGAGATAAGAGTTGAATTTTATCAAGAGCCTTTGGTGGAAGGCTCCCTGCTTTCTTTTGATTTGGAAACTTCGGAAGTGTTGGCTTTAGTTGGAGGTTACAAATACTCCCGATCTCAATTCAACAGAACTTATCAATCTAAAAGACAACCGGGTTCTGTTTTTAAACCTTTTGTTTATGGTTCCGCTTTAGAAAAAGGTTTTACACCAGCTTCTATTATTAGTGATACCCCTGTTGTTTTTTCAGATGAAGAGGCTGAAGAAAAAGTCAATGCCATACCAAGTGAAGAGGAGTTGGATGAAGAGTCAGACATTTGGAGACCTTCCAATATCAATCAAAGATTTTCAGGGGATATTCTTTTTAGGACGGCTCTTATAAGGTCTCTCAATGTTCCCACAGTGAAAATCATTGAAAAAATAGGACTGGATTGGGTTCGCTTTTATGTCCGCCGTTTAGGAGTGTTTAGTCCTTTAAATTCTGATTTTACAATGGCATTAGGCTCTAGTGCTTTAACGGTCTATGAAGTTTTAAAATCTTTTTCTGTTTTTCCAAGAGCTGGGAAACAAATCAAACCTTTGTTGGTTCATCGTGTGGAAAATCGTTTTTCTGAAGTTTTAATCAGAGACTTAAGTTTTGATGAACTTTTTACAGATGAAATCCATGCGGCTAAAGAGTTTGTCATTGAGGAAAAAGAAAGATGGTTCGCTAAGAAAGAACCAACAGAAAAAGACTTGCTTTGGCTTAAAAATATAGAAGAAGACTCTGGTCAGCTGATTCCAGAACAGAGCAGTTTTGTTTTGAACAGCTTGCTTGAATCTGTGATTTTTGATTCAGAGGGAAGTGGGCGAAGAGCTCGTGCTTTAGAGCGACCTTTAGCTGGAAAAACAGGAACAACCAATGGATATTACGATGCTTGGTTTATGGGATATTCTCCTTTTATCTCTACAGGGGTTTGGGTTGGTTTTGATACAGAAAAAACTTTAGGGAGAGGGGAAACAGGAAGTCGTTCTGCACTTCCAATATGGATGGACTATATGAAAGAATCTCATAAGGACATCCCGAATGAGAGTTTTCCTATTCCTGAAAATATCGTATTTGTGAATATTGATAAAGAAACAGGAGGCTTGGTTTCTTCTCAAACAAAAAAACCTATTCGTCAGGCTTTTATTGAAGGAACAGAACCTCATTCTGTTATCAAAGAGGATAAAGAAGATTTTATGGATACAGAAGATGAATCCAATTTTATTAAGGGGGATTTGTTTCAATAATGAGATTTATTGAAATAAAAAAAGCTTCACAAAATAATTTAAAAGGAATTGATATTGATATTCCTTTGGAATCTTTTACGGTGATTTGTGGTTTAAGTGGTTCTGGAAAAAGCTCTTTGGCTTTTGAAACTCTCTATGCCGAAGGGCAAAGGCGTTATCTGCAAAATCTTTCAAACTACATCAAGCAGTACATCATTCAGCAAAAACAACCTGAAGTGGAATCCATTACAAATCTTCCACCCGCTCTGGCTTTGGAACAAAAAAACAATGTCAGAAGCTCTCGCTCCACAGTGGCCTCTTTGTCTGGTCTTGGAGATCACTTACGACTTATTTTTGAAAAACTCTCTGTAGCCGTTTGCCCTGAACACAAAATTCCTTTGGAATCTTACTCCCCCTCTTCCGCTACAAATTATTTGATTAAAAACTTTTCTGGAGAACGGGCTTTCTTGCTTATTCCTGTCACTGTGAAACAGATTTTAAACCCTAAAACTTTTTTAAAAAATTTACATAAAGCTGGGTTTTCTAGAATCTTTTTGCCAAAAAAAAATCAAATTGTAAAAGGGGAAATAAAAGAGGTTTTGGAGTTAAAAAAAATTCCAACAAAAGATTTTTTTATTTTAATAGATCGGATTGTTGTAGCTCAAAAAGAAAAATCCAGATTGGTGGATTCTTTGAATCAAGCTTTTCAGATTCATCGTTTTTTTCAAATGGAAACACAGGCGTTTGGAGATAAAATTCTTTTTGCCGCTTTAAATGGAGAGCAAAAATGGTTTTCTAAAAAGAAGCGATGTCGGGAGTGTTCTTTTGAATTGAATGTTCCCATAAGCTCCCCTTTATTTAGTTTCAATTCTCCTTTAGGAGCTTGTAAAAAATGTCAAGGCTATGGATACATTTTAAAAATAGATGAAACAAAAGTTATTCCTAACTCTAAATTATCTGTCAAAGAGGGAGCCGTTAAACCTTTAACTATGCCTTCTTCTTACCCTTGGAGAAGAGCTTTAAAGGAATACTGTTTGGAAAAAAACATCTATGAAAAAGCTTGGTGTGATTTAAGTCCTCGTCAAAAGAAATCTCTTTGGCAAGGTGAAAAAGACTTTAAAGGGATTGAGGATTATTTTAAATATTTAGGTCGGAAAAAACATAAAATGCATGTTCGAATCCTTTTGTCTCGTTACCGGTCACCTTTTTTTTGTGAAGACTGCAAAGGGACTAGACTTCGCAAGGAGGTGCAAAATATTTTTTTACATAAAAAAAAATACACGGATTATATGAAAATGACTTTAGGGGATATGAAAACTTTTTTTGATAAAACTTCTTTTTCTTCTGTGGAGGTTGGGAAATGTAAAGAGGCTTTGGAGGCTTTAAAAAACAATCTTAAGTATTTAAATTCCGTAGGTCTTTCTTATCTTGGTTTAGATCGTCCTATTAGCACTTTATCAGGTGGGGAACTCCAGCGACTTAATTTATCAAATCAATTAGGACTAAGACTTTCTCAAGTTCTTTATGTTTTAGATGAACCAACAGTAGGTCTTCATCCTAGGGACACTCATCGTATGATTGAATTATTGAAAGAGTTAAAAGATTTAGGAAATACCATTGTGATTGTGGAACACGATCAAGATGTGATTGAAAGCAGTGATCACATTATAGAAATGGGACCTGAATCGGGTCAAAGAGGTGGAGAGATTCTTTGGACAGGAGCTAAGAAAGATTTTTTATCCAGTGAAAAATCTAATACCGTTTCTTATTTAAAAAGAAACTCTATGATTTTAAGAACAGCTCGTCCGACCGACAAAAGTCAGTATAAATACGGGCTGGTTTTAAAAAAAGCCGAAGGTCACAATTTAAAAAAGGTGGATTTATTTGTTCCTTTAAATCGTTTTGTTGTTGTCACTGGAGTGAGTGGTTCAGGGAAATCCAGTTTAATATCAGATACTTTGTATCCGGCTTTAGAAAACCAAATCCATGGAGCTTCTTTAAAAAGTTTAAAACATGAAAGTCTTTCAGGTTGTGAGTTTTTAAAAAATGTTGTTTTGATGGATCAATCTGAGGTGGGGAGGACTTCTCGTAGTTCTATCATTTCTTATCTAAAATCTTATGATGTGATTCGTAAATTATTTTCAGAGGTGCCTTTATCTAAAAGACAAGGGTTTAAGTCTTCTCATTTTAGTTTAAATGTTGAAGGAGGGAGATGTCCCATCTGTAAAGGCTTAGCCTATCAAGAAATAGATATGGTTTTTATGGATCCCATTAAAGTGCTTTGTGAGGATTGCAGAGGGAAAAAGTTTCAAAAAGAAGTTTTAAAAGTTCAATACAAAGGAAAAAATATTTTTCAAGTTTTAAATCTAACGGTAGAAGAGGGATTTCATTTTTTCAGATCAGAGGCCTCTTTGCTTAGAGCCTTTTCAGCTTTAAAAGAAGTGGGATTGTCTTATGTAACTCTAGGTCAAAGCACAGCCTCTTTGAGTGGTGGAGAAAGACAGAGACTTAAACTGGCAAAAGAGCTTTTAAACTCTCAGCAAGAAAAAACACTCTATATTTTAGATGAACCAACAAAGGGGTTGCATTTTAAAGAGATTGATTTGTTGTTGAAAGTTTTAAATAGAATTGTAGAGGCTGGAGGAAGTGTTTTGGTGATAGAACATAATTTAGAAATCATAAAAGAAGCGGACTATATTATAGATATAGGACTTGAAGCAGGAAAGGGAGGGGGAAAACTGATTGCGGAAGGTTCTCCTTTAGAATTATTGAATTTTAAAAAAAGTCACACGGCTTTTTATCTCAAGGAGTATCTTTCAAAACACTCTCAAAAAACGACTTCATGATGGCATCTCCTTTTAAAAAATATCAAGGTTAAAACCTTGTATTTACGGCTTTTTTTGTGAAAGACTTGACTTTATAAAAATAAGTCTCTAATTAGTTAATACTTTATTAACTAAGGAGGTAAATAATGTCAGTAAATATAAGACCCTTACATGATCGAATCATTGTGAAACGTCTTGCTCAAGAAAGTAAAACAGCAGGAGGAATTATTATCCCTGAAACAGCTAAAGAAAAACCTGTTAAAGGAAAAGTTGTTTCTACAGGAAAAGGAAGAGTGAATGATGAAGGTAAAGTTTTACCTTTGGAAATCAAACCAGGTGATACTGTTCTTTTTGGAAAGTATGCTGGAACAGAATTTAAAATGGAAGGGGATGAATACCTTATGATGAGAGAAGAAGATATTTACGGGGTATACAATTAATTTATTAACAAAAATCAACAACTCAAAAAAAACCGGAGGTAGAAAATGAGTAAAGAATTACGTTTTAGTACAGATGCTAGAAATTCCATCGCAAAGGGAGTGAATACTTTAGCTGATGCTGTGAAAACAACTTTAGGCCCGAAAGGTCGTAATGTCGCTATAGAGAAATCTTTTGGCGCTCCTTTAATTACAAAAGATGGAGTGACAGTGGCTAAGGAAATTGAACTTTCAAATAAGTTTGAAAATATGGGAGCTCAAATGGTGAAAGAAGTGGCCAGTAAGGTCAATGATGTAGCCGGAGACGGAACAACCACAGCAACCATATTGGCTGAAGCTTGTTTTGTTGAAGGATTAAAATACATCACGGCTAATCACAATCCAACTCAAATCAAAAGAGGAGTAGATAAAGCTGTTAAGTTTGTTTCTGAAGAATTAAACAAACTGGCTCAACCTGTAAAAAATCAAACAGAAATAGCTCAAGTAGCAACTATTTCTGGAAACAATGACAAAGAGGTTGGTGATATTATTGCTCAAGCTATGGAAAAAGTTGGTAAAGAAGGTGTAATCACTATAGAGGAAAGCAAAACTTTTATGACTGAATTGGATGTTGTGGAAGGTATGCAATTTGATCGTGGTTATTTATCACCTTATTTTATTACAAATGCAGAAAGAATGGAAACCGTTTTGGAAAATTGTTACATTCTTATTTACGATAAAAAAATAAACTCTATGAAAAATATTGTAAAACCTCTTGAAAGTGTTGTTCAATCTGGAAAACCTCTTCTTATTATAGCAGAGGATATAGAAGGAGAAGCTCTTGCTACTCTTGTTGTGAATAAACTTCGTGGAACTTTACAAGTTGCTGCTGTGAAAGCTCCAGGTTTTGGAGATCGTAGAAAAGCTCTTTTAGAAGACATTGCCGTCTTAACAAAAGGAGAACTTATCAGTGAAGACACAGGAGCTAATTTGGAAGAGACTTCTTTAAAATCACTTGGTCAGGCTAAAAGAGTTGTTATTGATAAAGACAATACAACGATTGTGAGTGGAGCAGGAGAAAAAGCAGCTATTGAGAATAGAGTGAAACAAATTCGCTTACAAATTGAGGAATCCACTTCAGACTATGATAAAGAAAAACTTCAAGAACGTTTAGCAAAACTTTCTGGTGGAGTGGCTGTTATCCATGTTGGAGCTCCTTCTGAAATTGAAATGAAAGAAAAGAAAGCTCGTGTGGAAGATGCTCTAAACTCTACTCGTGCGGCTGTTGAAGAAGGTGTTGTTCCTGGTGGTGGAGTGGCTCTCTTAAGAGCTTCTTGTCGCCTAGATAGTTTAAAAGTAGATGAAGAAGAACGTTTTGGTGTGAACCTTGTGAAAAAAGCTTGTGAAATTCCAATTCGTCAAATTGCTATAAATGCTGGTGTTGATGGAGCTATTGTTTTAGATAGAACAATCAATGAAAAGCAAAACACCAATTATGGTTTTAATGCTTGGACAGGGAAATATGAAGACCTTGTAAAAACAGGTGTTATTGATCCAAAAAAAGTTGTTCGTTGTGCTTTAGAATATGCAAGTTCAGTGGCTGCTCTTATGCTTACAACAGAAGCTATGGTTGCTGATGAACCTAAGAAAGACAATGCACCTCCAATGCCTGCTGGTGGCGGAATGGGTGGAATGGGCGGAATGCCTATGATGTAATCCCTTTCTATAAGAAGAGGATTCTTCTGTAGATAAAGATTACTTTTTCTAAAAAAGTGAACTAAAAAGCCCAAACATTTGTTTGGGCTTTTTTTATAGGGTTTAAAAGTTTTAGTTGTTTTCTAAAGGACTTTCCCAAAATGCCTGAAAAATTGATTTTTAAGGTTTAAAAGTTTTAGTTGTTTTCTAAAGGACTTTCCTTATAAAAAACATCCTATGAAATAGGAGAATCTATAAAAATCTTAAAAAGTTCAGCCTTTAGATTAGACTTTTTTACTTTTTTCAACAAAAACCCCAAAAACAGAAGTAAACTAATAAGATAATGTCTCAAACAAGATATATAAAAATTTTAATAGTAGATGATAATCATCTTTTTCGTGAAAGCTTAACCACATTACTGGAAAAACATTGTTTTGTTGTTGTGGGTAAAACGGATCAAATTGAAGAGGCCTTCCTTCTTATAGAAGAAAAACAACCCGATGTTATTTTTTTAGATCTTGTCATGCCAGAGCAAGACACTTTAAAATTTATCTCCCAAGTGAAAAAGCAACATGCAAACACTCCTGTCATTGTCTGTTCTAGTCTGACAGAAGAGCATATTGTTTCTAAAGCTTTAGAAACAGGTTGTTTTGATTTTTTATTTAAACCTTTAGATGAGGAAAGACTCATCCAATCTATAGAAAAAGCAGGAGCCGCTTAGATATGATTTTATTTCGGCTTATTTCTTTTGGAATACGATTGATGTCTGCTTTTGTTATTGTTTTTATTCTTCAAATTAAATTTGATGGAAAAACTTTAGAATATTACTTGGTTAAAAGAAGCAAGGTTTTTTTTGTAACAAAGGTTTTGAATCAAGTGAGTGAAGATAGTATAAAAACAATAAGAGGGGTTAAAACGGATCCTAAAGCAAAAAATATCCAGCGTAAGATATCTAGTGAAATTCTCCCTAAGATAGAAAAATGGACTCAAAAGATAGAGTTACCTTATGAAACCAATAAAAAAAAAGAACAGGCTAAAAATCAGTTGTGAAAAGACCGAGGAGTAAAGTATGAAGAATTTCTTATCCCTAATCATTTGTTCATTTTATTTTCTTTCTTGTTCGCAAATTCATTTTCAAGATTTATCCTTTGAAGAAGAAGTTGCTTTACCCAGTGTAGTGGAAAAAAAGGAGAAACCACCAGAGCTTCCTTATTATGAGAAAAAAGAAGATTTTATTTTAAAAGGGTCTCAAAAACCTTTAGTGGATATTCTTTTATTAGTGGATTCTTCTAAATCTATGTATCACCATTTGGATAAATTAGGGAAATCTCTTTCTCATCTTTTATCTGTTATACAAGACTATGATTGGCAAATTGCTTTCACAAGTGTAGATCATGGCGATCATGTTTCTATGGAGAGTCGTTTGCAACAGCAATGGAAAGATCACTTGGGTTCACCTTTTAAATTTGGTGCTTTAATGCCACTTGATAACGGACAAAAAGTTTTGAAAGAAAAAATATTAAATAAACAAACGGTGAACTATGAAAATACTTTCTACCACACTTTGTCCCACTCTCCTGAACTAAATTGTGAACGGCCTCCTTATTGTAGTGGTGGATTAGAGCAACCTTTAAGATCATTAAAATCGGCTCTTGAGAGACAACGGTTAGATAACAATTCTTTTTTTCGTCCTAAAGCCGATTTAGTAACTCTTATTATAACCAATGACGAAGAACGATTTGAAGATTCTAAACGCGCTACAAAGGCTCAAGAGGTTGTAGATACTTTTAATGATGTTTTTCAAGGTCTTAAGAAAAAATTTATAAACTTTAGTATTTTAGTGAAAGATGAAACTTGTCGAATCAAAGAAGAGGAAAGACAAAGACGAAATAAGACGGCACGGTTAGGAAAAATTATTGGAGAACTCTCTACTCTTACAAATGGTGACAATATTGATATTTGTAGTGAAGATTATGGAACTCAATTAGAAAAAATCTCAAAACATATAAAAATAAATTTAGAAAATAGTCTGGTTTTAGATGAATTGCCTATTGTAGAAAGTGTTCATGTAGATTTTGGTCAATCTCAAGAGATTCCTTGGTCTATAGATGGTAAAAAGGTTATATTTAAAGGGAAAATAAAGTCCAACACATCTATTTCTATCCACTATAAAATTCGTAAATAAAAATGGATGTGTTTCAAAATGAGATAAAAAGGAAAAAATATTTTATTATTTGAAGGATTTCATTTTATAATAAGAAAAATAGGGAGGTTTAAAAGTGAAAATATTAATATTTATCGGTGGTTTATTTTTATTTACAGGTGTTGCTTTTGCAAAATCATCTTCCCCTTCAGTGAGTGAAAACTGTTCTCATAATGTTTCAAAAAGTCTTGAAAGTGGTAAATATGATAAATTACTATCTTTTTTAGAAACAAAAAATGTAAATAAAAGAAGGAAGAGAACACCGAGAGGTAAATCTACGGGTAAAAGATAATGTATAGAATAAGGAGAGGTTTAAATGTCATTAATAGTTAATAAAAAAATAAAAAAACTTTTTAAAGAAAAAGGGGTAAGAACATCTGAAGAAGCTATGACTGTTTTAGAAAAAGAAATAGAAGTGTTTTTTAATATTCTTTGTGATCAGATCAGTAACCATGTTGTTGCTGATAATTTAAAAACAGTGAAGCCCGTTCATATTCCTAAATTGAGTGCTTTGTTAGATTCTTCAAAAGATCTTTAAATTTAAGTAAGTTTTTTAAATTCATTCCAATTAATCTGAGAAATATTTAATTTCTCTGCTTTTTGTTTTTTGGAGCCAGGGTTTTTTCCTACAAGCAAGTGATTTGTTTTTTTGCTGACTTGAGAAGAAACTTTACCTCCTTTTTGTTCAATGCTTTTTTTAATGTCTTTCCTATCCAGAGGAAAAGTTCCTGTAATCACAAATTGCAGTCCTTTTAATTGTGTCGTCTTTTTTTCTTCTACAAAGTAAATGCCTTTTTTGTGTAGATTTTTTAAATCGGCTATCAATTTTTTATTTTGAAAAGCATCTCTTAAAGAGGCTGCAACGACAATTCCTATATCTGAAATTTCTGTCAGTTCTTCTTCTTTTAGATTTTGTAAAATAGAAAGGGCTGCATGGAGATTGCAAGATTTATTTGAGAGTTTTTCTAATACTTTTTCAGCAAGTTTTTGAGCCGTTTGTTCTCCAACATGTGGAATTCCAAGTGCAAAAATAACTTTGGAAAGAGTGGTTTTTTTACTTTTCTCTAAGCTTTTAACAAGAAGTTCAAAAGATTTTTCTCCGAAACCTTCTTGTTGAGTTAGATCTTTATTTGGAAGATCATAAAAAGAAGAAAAATTGGTTAGCCATCCCCATTCATGAAATTTTTTGATATTTTTTTCTCCAAGAAATTCTATATTCATGGCTCCTTTTGAAGCAAAATGAATCAAAGATCGTTCTCGGATGGCTGAGCAAAGAATGTTTTTACATCTTAGATAGTCTCCATCTTGTTGGAGTGGTTCTTTACAATTTGGACAATTTTTAGGATCTTTAAATGGTTTTGAATTTTTATTTCGTTTTTCTTTTAGAGATTTTAAAACTTCAGGAATAACATCACCCGCTCTATGAATCACAACAAAGTCTTTTGGGCGAATGTCTTTTCTAGACATCTCTTTAAAATTATGAAGACTGGCTTGACGAATAGTGACACCGGATAAAGAAACAGGTTTCATGACGGCAACAGGTGTTATAACGCCTGTTCGTCCAACTTGTAAAACAATATCTTCAATCTGAGTGATGGCTTCTTCAGGGTGAAATTTTCCAGCAATAGCCCACCTAGGGCTTCGGGCTGTCTGACCGAGTCGTTTTTGCTGCTCAAAAGAATTGATTTTTAAAACAATGCCATCAATCTCAAAAGGTAAGGAATGACGGAGTTTATTTATTTCATCGTAGTATTTTAAAAGATGATGTAGGGAATTAGATAGTTGCGATAAATAAGGTGATTTTAATTTTTTCTTACTAGTTAAAAGACAGGGTAAGGAAAGATTTTTTAAAGCTTCCATAAAATCTTTTTGATTCGTAACAGAAAAATTTTTAGAAGAACCAAGGCTATGAGCATAAAAATAAAGCGGTCTTTTTAAAGTCACTTTAGAATCGAGTTGTCTTAGAGACCCTGAGGCCAGATTGCGAGGATTAGCAAATAAAGATTCTCCTAATTCTTCTTGTTGCTTATTTATAGTTTTAAAATCTTTTTTTAAGATAATAACTTCACCCCTTACTTCTAAAAGAGAAGGTGTTTTTTGTGAGCTTGTTTTCATCGGGTTTAGCTGAAGAGGAACCCCACGAATCGTTTTTATATTTTGAGTTATATTTTCTCCTACTTTTCCATCCCCTCTGGAAAGAGCCTTTGTCAAAAAACCTTTTTCATAAATGAGTTCTACTGCAACTCCATCCAGTTTAGGTTCCATAAAAAATTCAGGAGAATCTATATCTAAAAGTTTTTTCATTCTTTCATAAAAATCTTTTATTTCTTGTTTAGAATAGCTATTTTGTAAAGACAACAT
This sequence comes from Bdellovibrionales bacterium, assembly GCA_963692945.1. Taxonomy (GTDB): domain Bacteria; phylum Bdellovibrionota; class Bdellovibrionia; order Bdellovibrionales; family UBA1609; genus JACOND01. The sequence goes on along the minus strand of OY843585.1, from coordinate 199,195 downwards.
CATTTGACTATGAGCTTCTTTTTTGAATTTATCTAAAGCCTCCCCCGGAACCTTCTGAGTGGGGGAATCTTTTGTTTTAAATGCAGGGTGTTTATCTTCAAGGTCTTTTAATTTCTTATAAAGGAGATCATAATCATGGTCAGAAATTTGAGGTTGGTCAAAATTATAATAAAGGCGATCATGGTGGAGAATTTGCTTTTTTAAATCCTGAATTTTGTTAAAGATTTCTTTACTCATACATTTTCTGCAAGTTTTTTCTTCATTATTAAATCTTATTGCTTTTCAATCAAGTATGATTTAAAAATCCTATTAAAAGAAAGGCTATTTATGAAAATAGAAAACAAATTGTTAGACAATATTGCTCTTTTGGCAGCTCTCCATTTGAGTGAGGCAGAAAAAGAGCAACTTCTAGATTATTTGAAAAAAACCCTTTCTTATTTTCAAAATATCAAGAAGATTGATACGAAAAATGTTCCACCTTTAATAAGTCCTTTTAATCCTACCTTGAAATTGAGGGAAGATAAGGTTATTGACTCTCCTGAGAAACAAGATCTTTTAGATCAAGCTCCAGAAAGACAAGGAAATCTTTTTAAAGTTCCTCCTGTTATATAAATCATGGATCTATTCACTCTTTCAGATATTGTAAAAGCGATTAGAAAAAAAGAGGTTTCTTTTAAAGAAGTTGTAAATTTTTATCTCAAACAAATAGATAAACACAATCCTAGTCTGAATGCTTTTTTAAGACTGAATGAAAAAGGATTAAAGAAAATAGACACTTTCAAACCACAAGGTCTTTTAGGAGGAGTGCCTTTGGGTATTAAAGATATGTTTTGTACCAAAGGACTAAAGACAACAGCAGCTTCTAAAATGTTAGGAGATTATGTGCCACCTTATTCTGCTACAGTTATAGAAAGGTTAGAGCAAGCTGGAGCTTTTATTTTAGGCAAGTGTAATAATGATGAATTTGCTATGGGTTCAGCAGGGAAAAACTCTCATTATGGAGTTACAAAAAATCCTTGGGACTTATCTTGTGTTGCTGGAGGTTCTAGCAGTGGAAGTGCAAGTGCTGTTGCGGCTCATCTTTGTGCAGGTGCTCTTGGAACAGATACAGGAGGGTCTATTCGTTTGCCAGCACATTATTGTAATCTTGTGGGAATCAAACCCACTTATGGTCGTATCAGTCGTTATGGCATGATTTCTTATGCTTCCAGTTTGGATCAAGCAGGCCCTTTGACTCATACAGTGGAAGATGGGGCTTTGATATTAGATGCGATTACAGGTTACGACCCTAAAGATTCCACAACAGCGGATCTCGCTCCTACACAATTTCATAAACAATTGAATTCTCAAGTTAAGGGAATGAAAGTGGCTTACTTTAATGTCTTTCAAGAAAATGAGGATATCCATCCAGAGATTTTAGAGTCTCAAGAAAAAGTTTTAAAAGTTTTAAAAGAAAGAGGTTGTGAGTTGATAGAAAAAAAATGGCCTTTTTTAGATTATGGAGCGTCTGTGTATTACTTAATTTCTACATCCGAAGCCAGTAGCAATTTGTCTCGCTATGATGGAGTTCGTTATGGTTTTAGAAGTAAGAAGTCTCCAAAAGATTTAAAAGATTTTTATGGTTTCAATCGCTCTGAGGGTTTTGGTTTAGAGGTTAAGCGTCGTATTCTTATGGGAACTTTTTGTCTTTCTACAGGATATTATGAGGAGTATTTTCATAAAGCCTGTCAGGTGCGGTATTTGATTCAACAAGAATTTATGGAAATTTTTAAAACCTGTGATGCTATTTTATGTCCCGTTTCTACAAATACAGCTCCAAAAGTGAAAGAAGATGTAAATATTCTTAAAAACTATCTCAACGATCAGTTTACAGTTTTTGCTAATCTCACAGGACTTCCTGCTCTTAGCTTACCTGTTCATTTGTCAAAGCAAAATCTTCCTATAGGAGCTCAGTTGATTGCTCCTGCATTTAAAGAACAAAATATTTTGAATATTGCAAAATCTTTAGAAGAAGAACTTCAGCTTTATAAGGAGAAGCCAGATGGATTTTAAAGATTGGGAACCTGTTATAGGGTTAGAAATTCATGCTCAGCTGAAAACAAACAGTAAAATGTTTTCTTCTGATGGAGCTCAATTTAATGAAGGTGAAAACAATCAAATCAGTTCAGTCAGTTTAGGACATCCAGGGACATTACCCGTTTTAAACAAACAAGCTTTTTATTGGGCATTAAAAACGGCTAAAGCTTTTAATGGTGTTGTAAAAAATAAAAATGTTTTTTCTAGAAAACATTATTTTTATCCTGACCTTCCTAAAGGTTATCAAGTTTCTCAATACGATAAGCCTTTTTGCGATGGAGGAAAGGTGGAGTATTATTTAGAGGATAAACTCCATACTGTTTTTCTAGAAAGGATTCATATGGAAGAAGACGCTGGTCGTTCTTTACATAAGGGGACATCCACTTTAGTTAATTTTAATAGGGCAGGAGTTCCACTTTTAGAGATTGTAACAAAACCAGATATTAGAGATTCTAAATCCGCTGCAGCTTGTGCTAAAGCGATTCGTAAAACTTTACGCTATCTAGAAGTTTGTGATGGAAATTTAGAAGAAGGTTCTTTGAGATGTGATTGCAATGTAAGTCTTAGAAAAAAGGGTTCTACAAAACTTGGAACAAAAGTTGAGATAAAAAATATAAATTCCTTTCGGTTTATTGAAAAAGCTTTAAGTTATGAAATAGATAGGCAAATACAATGTTTAGAAGCAGACAAAATGATTTATCAGGAAACCCGTCTTTATGATTCTACAAAAAATCAAACTCAAACTATGCGTTCTAAAGAAGGAGCGAGTGATTATCGTTACTTTCCAGAACCAGACCTTCCTGTTGTTACTTTTGAAAAATCTATTTTAGAGAATTTAAAACTTCCAGAACTTCCTCTTGAAAAAGCAAGGCGATTTAAAACAGAATATGAACTTCAAGATAAAGTGATTGATCTATTAGTGGAAGATAAGAATCTTGCTGATTATTTTGAACAAATTGTTTTTAAAACAAAATCTCCTCAGATAGTAAGTCATTGGGTTGTAGGAGAATTGCAGGCTCTTTTAAAGGAGACTCATTGCAGTATAGAGCAATGCCCTATTTCTGCGAATCATTTTGCAGAACTTATTTCGTTTGTGAATCAGGGAACAATATCTAACAAAATGGCAAAAGAGATTTTTATTCTTATGTGGAAGTCTAAAAAAACTCCTCAAGAAATCATTGAAGAGAAAAACTTTAAACAAATTTCAGATGACAGTGCTCTAGAAAAACTTATTGATGAATTATTGTCTAAATATCCTAAACAACTAGAAGATTATAGGGGAGGAAGAACAAAGATTTTTGGTTTTTTTGTTGGTCAAATTATGAAAGAAACAAAAGGTCAAGCTCACCCTGAAAAGCTTTCCAGTTTGTTAAAGAAAAAGTTGGATGCAACAAATTGAAATTTGCAAGTGTAGATATTGGTTCTAATACAACGCTTTTATTGATTGTAGAGCAAACGGGCAAAAGTTTTGAGGTTTTATCGGATAAGATTTATTTCACCCGACTAGCAGAGAATTTACACAAAACAAAAAGTTTTAGCCCGGCCTCTCTTGAGCGATTAGAACGAGCTTTTAAATCTATAGAAGAGACTTTAAAAAAATACGATATAGAAAAAGTTGCTATTGTTGCAACAAGTGCAAGTAGAGAATCTCAAAATAAAAAACAACTTTTTGATCTTGGTGAAAAATACAAATTATCTGATATAGAGATCATTTCTCCTGAAAGAGAAGCGGAATTAACTTTTATGGGTTCTTTATTTGCTTTGGGACATGAGTTTGATAATCCTTTAGTTGTAGATATTGGAGGTGGCTCTACAGAACTAGTGAGTAAAAAAAGAAGCTGGAGTTTAAATATAGGGAGTGTTTCTTTAACAGAAAAATTTTTAACTCATCAAGCTTTATCTCGTATAGATAAAATAAATTTAAATAATTATATTGAAAAAGAACTTGAATTTGTGCAGGATTTTTTACAAGAAAAATTTGATGTCATTATTTTTGTTGCAGGGACACCTATTTCTTTAGGTTTCATGGAGCACCAAACTTCTAATCCTAATGAAATTCATGGGAAGATTATGAAAGAGGAACAGCTGCATTTTTGGCTGGAAAAATTGTCTAAGCTATCTTTAGAAGAGAGAAAACAGATTAAATATCTTCCACAGTATAGGTCGGATGTGATTGTTTCTGGCTTAAGTTTGTTAAATCAAATATTAAAATTCACAAAACAAAAACAATTTCTTGTATCTGTGACAGGTGTTCGTTACGGACTTATTTTAGAACAAATGGAGAAGAAATCTTATCTCTGAGTTTTTCTTTTTTTAAATCATATTAAGTGAACTAATGAGTAGGGTTTATTGAGTTTTCTTTGTCAAATTGTGTTAGGACTATAGGCTTATAAAAATACATTTTATATTCAACATATGTCTAGGTTATGGTTTACACTCAAACCAACACAACAGGGAAGTTCACATTTTGAAACATTTGATTCTTTTTCTTTTATTATTCGTGTTTGGTTTTACAAGCTGTTCTTATTTAGGGCTTAAAAGCTCTATGGAGACTGCTGAAGAAATGTCTGAAGACTTTGATGATTCAAAAGAAGAGTACGAAGAAGAAGACGATGAAGGCGAAGAAGAGTATGACGAAGAAGACGAAGAAGAGTATGAAGACGAGGAAGATGAAGACAGCGAAGAAGACGAAGAAGATAGCGAAGAAGAAGACGAAGACGAAGAGTATGACGAAGACGAAGATGAAGAAGAGTATGACGAGGAAGATGAAGAAACTAAAAGTGATGGTATTTCAGGATTTTTTAAACGTCTTTTCGGAGGAGATGAAAGTGATTTAGATGAAGAAATTATAGATGATGAAGAAGGTTATGAAGAGATAGATGAAGAGGGAGAATATGTTGAAGAGGATGAAGAAGAGGATGCAGAAGAATCTTATGCTGAAGAAAGTAGTGAAGAAGATTCCTCTGATGGAACTCTTCAAGAGGAAGCCAGTTTTGTAGAAGATAGCTCTGAAACAGAATCTTTTGTTGCACCCGAAATAAAAACTCCCGTAGTTGCAAAAAATAGACCTCTTTTGAAAGTAAAAACAATTCCTTATAAAGTCGGTATTCATTTAGTGAATGGGGTTTATATTGTTCGTCCAAATGAAGATTTACAAAGTATCAGTCAAACAATTTATGGAACAAATCAAACAGGAGCTCTTTACGCTATAAATCCTTATTTGAGTTCTCGTTCTGTAAAAGTAGGAGATAAAATTTATTACAACTCTCCTAATCGTCCAAACGATCAATCTAGAATACTTTTTTATTATGATGATATGGGTATAACTCCTTCTGTGTATAAAGTGGTTCCTGGTCAAAATATAAGAGAGGTTTCTTCTCAGCTTTTAGGGGATTCAAACAGTTGGAAAGAGATTTGGGCAACAAACCCTAATTTGAAATCTAAATGGACTATCTCAAAAGAAGTTATTATTTCTTATTGGCCTGTTGAAAGTGTGAAACAAGCAAGAGCACCAGAACCAGAACCAGTCATGCCAGAACCAGAACCAGTCATGCCAGAATCTACGGAGCCTTCTGATTCACCAGAAGCCCTTTCGCCTGACTTGTCTTTGCCAGAAACACCTCCAATGCCTCAAATTGAATATCCAAAAAAGCAAGATTACATAAGTCTTATTATGCAAAATAAAGAGTTTTTTGCAGGAATTTTTGGCTTTTTAGTTTTTATTATCTTTATGGTGAAAATGATCCTTAATAAGCGACGGAAACAGCGAGAATTTGATTACACTTCTCCAAATATTAAGATTTAAAAATTCAAATTTGCCCTATTTTTTATAAAAAGTTTGACAAAGATAGACTTGAACCCTATTCTCTAAAAAGTCTCACAAGGATGAATAATCAATAAATAGCAAAGAACCACAAATAATAAAAAGTTTTTTATGTCTGATGTAGAAAAGCAAAAAGGAAATTATACAAGCTCCTCTTATGGTAGGGACAAAGGTTCTTATTCTAAAGGAAATGGAGGCAAGAGGAATAATCATTATCGCGATCGCGGGAATAATTATCAAGGCAATGAAAGACATTCAAAAAGAGATCATGCTGGTGCTTCTTCAGAAAATACAGAACCTGTTGATCTTTCAGATATCACTTTAACAGAACAAGAAAAAAAAGAATTTGATTTAAAATCTTTAAGAGTGAAAGACATTCAGTCCTTAAATAAACTTGCTCAAAAATTAAAAATAGAAAACCCTGGAGCCATGAAACGTCAAGATATCGTTTTTGAAATTTTAAAAAGAGCGGGTCAACTTGGAGATATTTTAGGAAGTGGAGTTCTTGAGGTTCTTTCAGATAATTACGGATTTTTACGATCTCCAGATTATAACTACTTACCAGCTGTGGATGATATTTATGTGAGTCCTGCACAAATTAGAAAGCTAGGGTTACGAACCGGGGATACAATCAGTGGAACCATTCGTCCTCCTAAAGATAATGAACGTTATTTTGCACTTTTAAAAATAGATCAACTTAACTTTAACTCTCCAGAAAAAAGTAGAAATAAAAATTTATTTGATAACTTAACTCCTTTGTATCCAGAAGAAAGATTTCGGTTGGAATGGAAGCCTAACGAATTTACAACTCGAGTCGCAGACCTTATGGTTCCTTTAGGTAAAGGTCAAAGAGCTTTGATTGTAGCCCCACCTAGAACAGGTAAGACGGTTTTACTTCAAAACATTGCAAATGCTATTTCTATGAATCATCCAGAAGTTGTTTTAATTGTTCTTCTTATTGATGAGCGACCGGAAGAAGTCACAGATATGTCTCGTAATGTAAAAGGCGAAGTGGTCTCTTCTACTTTTGATGAACCTGCTCATAGGCATGTTCAAGTTGCAGAGATGGTTATAGAAAAAGCAAAGCGTCTTGTGGAAAATAAAAAAGATGTTGTTGTGTTGTTAGATTCTATCACTCGGTTAGCTCGAGCTTATAATACAGTGATACCTCCTTCTGGAAAGATTCTTTCCGGTGGAGTAGATTCAAATGCTCTTCATAAACCAAAAAGATTTTTTGGAGCAGCCAGAAACATAGAAGAAGGTGGGAGCTTAACGATTGTAGCAACAGCCCTTATTGATACAGGTTCTAGAATGGATGAGGTTATTTTTGAAGAATTTAAAGGAACAGGAAACTCAGAAATTCATCTTGATAGAAAACTTATGGAAAAAAGAATTTTTCCTTGTATGGACATTAACAAATCAGGAACTCGGAAGGAAGACTTGCTTGTTCCTAAAGAAGAACTGAATCGTCTTTATATTTTAAGAAAAGTTTTAGCTCCTATGGGTGTATTAGATAGCATGGAATTTGTTCTTGATAAACTTAAATCTAGCAAAACAAATCAAGACTTTCTTAATAATATGAGCAATTAGCTTCTTGTATTTATTTACAATAAAAACAATGAGGGCTTTTATTCATGTTGGAAAAATTAAAAACCATTAAAAAACGCTATTTAGAGTTAGAAAAAAAATTAAGACAAGAAGAAGTTATGGGTGATCCTAAGCTTTTTGGGAAAATCAATAAAGAATTTCATCAATTGTCTAAAATAAACACAAACATTTTAGAGTATGAAAAGCTTCTCAAAGAGATAGAGGAGTTAAAACAAATTTTAAATGGAGATGATGTGGAGATGATGGCTTTAGCCAAAGAAGAAATGATGACTTCTGAAAAGAGAGTGATTGATTTAGAGCAAAAGATTAAAATTCAACTTGTTCCTAAAAATCCAAAAGATGAAAAAAATATTATTTTAGAAATTAGAGCAGGAGCAGGAGGAGATGAATCGAGTCTATTTGTTCAAGAACTTTTTGAAGCTTATGGTTATTATGCTCAAAAAAAAGGATGGAAAGTAGATATTATTTCTATCTCCTTAGGAAATGTTGGTGGATATAAAGAAGTTATAGCAAGCATCAGCGGTGATAAAGTTTACAGTGGTTTAAAATATGAGTCTGGTGTGCATCGTGTGCAAAGAGTGCCTAAAACAGAATCTCAAGGTAGAGTTCATACTTCTACGATTACAGTTGTTGTGCTTCCAGAAGCAGATCCCATTGAAGTTAAAATAGATCCAGCCGATTTACGGATAGATGTTTGCAGAGCGAGTGGATCTGGAGGACAACATGTAAACACAACGGATTCGGCAGTTAGAATCTTACACTTGCCAACAAAAATTATGGTTTATTGTCAGCAAGAAAAGTCTCAACATGCCAATAAAGAGAAAGCCTTAAAAAATCTTTATGCCAGAATACTAGATTTTCAAACAGAACAAAAAAAAGCCAAAGAATCAAAAAAGCGACAGGAACAGATAGGAACAGGTGATCGTTCTCAAAGAATAAGAACTTACAACTTTCCTCAATCTCGTGTAACCGATCATCGCATACAGTTAACGATGAAAAATCTTTCTTCCATCATGGAAGGTGATTTTGATTCATTGAGATCCTCTTTAGAAATGCACTATCAATCTTTGGCTCTAGCTAAAGGAGATTCTTTATGAAGGCCTTAGATCTTTTGGATCTGTCACAAAAAGAAATTAAAAAAATTTCTTTCAATCCTTATCAAGAAAGTGTTTGGATGTTGAGTCAGGTTTTAAAAATTCCGATGACAGATTTTTATTTAAAAAAATATAAAGAGGTTAGTTTAGAAGATAAGAATATTTTTTTAAAAAAAGTGGAAAAAAGAAAACAAGGTTGGCCTCTAGATTATCTTTTAGAAGAAAAGTGGTTTATGGGAGAGAGATTTTTTATTCAGCCGGGTGTTTTTATTCCTAGACAAGATAGTGAGATTGTTGTTCGTTGTGGTTTGAAAAGGAACCGCTTTCCATTAAAAGCTATAGAGTTTGGAGCTGGTGTAGGAACTCTCTGTTTAAGTTTTTTACAACGATTGTCAACAAGTCGTTTTGTTGCTGTTGAAATGAGTCAAAAATCTATAGAGTGTTTATCTAAAAATAGTGTTTCTAAACAGCTTCAAAAAAGATTAAAAATTTTAAAGAAAGATGTTTCTCATGTAACCCCTGAGGATTTTTTAGATTTTTTAAAAGGAAAACCTAATTTTATCGTTGCCAATCCTCCTTATGTAAGACCTTTAGATGAATGTTTAGATAAGGAAGTTTATAGATTTGAACCTCCGTTTGCTCTTTTTTCCGACGAAGATGGAATGGGGCATATTTGTTCTTGGTTTAAAAAATCTATGGAATTTTTAGAATCTAATGGTTGTTATATTTTTGAGTTCGGATACGATCAATTCAAAAAAGTGAAATGCTTTTTGAAAGAAAGGGAAGAGTTAAAAACTTTTGATATCTTTAAGGATGAATCAGGTATCCATCGTGTTGCTGTTTGTATAAAAAAATAAGGTCAACTATGAAGAAACCATATATTTGTATCAAAGGAGGTTCTGTTTTAAAAGGGACAGTGCAAGCTTCTGGTGCAAAAAATGCAGCCTTACCTCTTTTGTTTTCTACCATTTTAGCTGATGGAGAGTATAAACTTCGTAATGTTCCTTTTTTAAAGGATGTGGCTACAGCCCTAAAAATCCTTCAGTCCATAGGATTTTCTTTTCAAAGAGATAGAGATGTTCTTACAATTCAAAGTTCTTATTTAAAAGGCTCTTGTCTTTCTCCAGAGATGGTTCAAGAAATGAGAGCAAGTTTTCTTTGTTTAGGTCCTTTATTAGCAAGATATAGAGAAGTTAAAATTCCACTACCTGGTGGATGTAAAATAGGCAAACGACCGGTTGATCTTCATTTAAAAGGTTTAGAAACTTTAGGGGCTACCGTTTCTTGTCAAGAGGGATGGGTCCATGCAAAAGCTCCTCAGGGTTTAAAGGGAAATACGATTGTCTTAGATTTTCCAACAGTTGGTGGGACAGAAAACTTAATTATGGCAAGTGTGTTAGCTAAAGGAAAAACGGTTATTCAAAATGGAGCTTGTGAGCCAGAGATACTAGACCTTATTCATGGGTTAAAAAAAATGGGAGCTCAAATAGAAAAAACAGGAGAAAGAGAATGGACTATAAAAGGGGTTAAAGAACTTAAACCTTTTTCAGACTATCAAATCATACCAGATCGTATAGAAGTAGGAACTTTGATTTTGGCAGGTGCTATTACAGGTGGAGAAGTTAAGGTTGAAAAATGTAATCCAGAACACTTAACAGCTGTTATAGAAAAACTACAGGCTTGTGGATATATTTTGGAAATTCAACCTGAATCTATAACCTTAAAAAGTACAAACACTAAAAAATCAATTTCTATAGAGACAGAAGTGTACCCTGGATTCCCAACTGATTTACAATCTCCCTTTATAGCTCTTATGACACAACTTGAAGGGGAATCTTCTGTAACAGAAAATATTTTTGAAAATAGATTTCGTTATTTAGAAGAGTTAAAAAAATTCAAGGTTTCTATAAGAATGAAAAAGGAAAGAACTGTATTTGTTAATGGTCTAGTTTCTTTAAAAGGAGCTTTAGTTCAATCTACAGATTTAAGAGCCAGTTCAGGTCTTATCTTGGCTGCTTTAGTGGCTGAAGGAGAGACTCATATAACAGGTATAGACCACTTAGATCGTGGTTATGAAAATTTACATATTAAGCTGAAATCTTTGGGTGCTTCTATAGAAAGATGTGACTAGATTCAAAAAAAGAATGTTTTAATTACTCAAAACTTACAATTTTATAAAATTTTGTTAAAATAAAATAAATGGAAAAGCTTTGGCTCATTAAGGATAGAAAAAATCGTATATTAGGTCCTTATACAAAAGAAGAGATTATCTCTTACATTAAGGAAGGAAGATTTAGAGGGGAGGAATTTTGTTCTTCTTATCCTTCTGGTCAATGGAAATCTATTTCTACCAACAAAGACTTTTACAATCAACTCTTAAAAACTATAGATAAAAAAGAGGAAGTCAAAACTAGAAGTGATAAAGATTCAGATCAAGAGGTGGAAGAGAAAGACCCTATAGAACCTACACTTGTGATTGCTAAGGAAAAACAAAAGCCAGAACAAAAAATTTCTAAAAAACAATTTAAAATTAAAGTTCCAGAATCAGTTCATAATCGCAGTTATGACGACAATGATGATGACGAGTATGATGATGAGTATGATGACGAAGAAAAGAGTCAAGTTATTGAAATGGAGGATGTGCGAACTCAGTTTTTAAAAAATCTTATCCAATCTATAAAGTGGCCTTTAGTTGCAGTGATTGTTGTTAGTGTTGTTTTTTTTACTTTCTTATACAAGAAGGAGGTGACAAAAGAGGGTCAAGTCCATTTGCTCACTTTAAAAACAAAACGAAAACCTTGGAGTTTAAATGAACTAAAAGGAAAACTAAAAAAAGCTCTTTTTTATTATTCTAAAGATGAAATATCTTTTTATTTGAAATCTCAATTTCAACTCATTCAAATATTAGAAGGAAATTCAAAAGATATTATTTCTTACTCTCATTTATGCTTAGTTCATTTGGAACTTTGGCCTTTTGCTTATCAAGATACAAAAGATAGGAGAGCTTTGATTGATGTTTTAAATCGTATCAATAGAATAGATAAGGGAGGCATTTATTCAGGGCTTTGTAATAGTGTAAAGGCTCTTATAGATAATAAATACAATAAATCTCTAATGATAATAGATAGTTCTCTTAATGCCTTAAGAGCAGAGAATCCCGTTTTCTTTTATTATTTAAAGGTAAAATCTTTCAAAGGGTTGAAAAGGCATAATGAAGCTAGAGGTTATATTCAAACGGTTCACAAGTTGCTTCCTAAATGGATAGCTCCTTATATGTTGGATGCTCAGATGTATTATGAAGATCTTAAATATTCTTATGCGATTCAAAAGTATCAACAAGTTCTAAAAATTCACCCTAAACATGTGGTGGCAAATTTGAGATTAGGAATCTTAGATTATAAACATTTAAAAAAGATGAATAAAAGTGAAAAGAGATTGAAATCAACTTTAACAAATTTATCTGAAATTATAAACCCGCAAATTTTATTGGAGTCTTATAAAACATTGTCAGACATTTATTTTAAGCAACAAGATAAAAAAGAAGCTTTATTTTATGCAAAAAAAGCTTACTCTTTAGATCCTTCTGATAATAGTTTGGCTGTTTTAATTACGCGATTAGGGAAGAAAGGAGAGTTGGAAAATACTAAAATTCAGGCAAGGCAACTTATTTATCAAGGAGATATTTTAGTTAGTGAAGGAAAGTGTAAGGAGGCTAAAGAGTATTATAAAAAAGCTTACTCTTCAGGTTCTAAAAGAAATGCCTTAGCGGCTATACGAATAGCTAAATGCTTATGGCAATTAAGAATTTCTGGTCAGGCGATTCAATGGTTGAAAAGAGCAATCACAGCAGATCCTAAAATGGTAGAATCTTACTTTTTATTGGTTGATTATTTATCTTCAAATTATAATTTTAAAGGTGCTTTAGATATTTTGAATATTGCTAGTAAACAAAATCTTAGTAGTTACGAAATTTTAAAAGCTTACTCTCTTTTATCTTTTCGGCAAAAGCAATATAAAACAGCTATTGGCTACGGAGAAAGGGCTTTAAAATTTTACTCCTCTGATATTGAAATTTATATTCTTTTAAATAAATCCTATAGATTTTTAGGTGATTACAATAAAGCTTACTTGTATGCTAAGCAATCTATAGAAGAAGATGTGAATAGTATTCCTGCTCAAATCAGTTATGCTTTAGCTATTGGATCAGCTTATGGTTTCAGTAGAGGAGAGAACTATCTTAAAAAAATGATGAGAAGTTTTCCTTTAATAGTTGAATACCCTCAAGCTTTGGGAGAATATTATTTTGAAGATGAAAAGTATGATAAAGCTTTGGAAACATTTTCTTTTGTTATAAAAAATTATCCAGACTCTAAAATGTCTTATGTGTATTTAGGTCGTATCTATGGATTTTTAGGTAAGAGGGATGATGATGTTTCTAAATACAAAAAAGCCACTCATTATCTTTTAAAAGCTTCTCTTTTAGATATTTCTGATCCAGAACCTTTATTTTATATGGGTTGGGTGTATATGCAAAATGAACAGTATCATGAATCTGAAAATCAATATCAAAAGGTTTTAAGTCTTAACTCTAATTATCCACTTATTCATTACAACTTAGGGCTTATCAATTTTTTGCAAGGTGGTGATGATAATTTAGATCGTGCTTTGACATTTGCAAAGACAGAATCTCAAAAAAACCCAAACTTATCTTTTGCCTATACATTGTCAGGAGATATCTATAAAAAGAAAGCTTTAAGTGCTTCTAATTCTATAGATAGGAAACGGAGTAATTATGAGTTATGTGCTAAGGAGTATCAAAAAGCGATACGACTTCAAAATAAGAATATTAAATTTTATGTAGAGCTTATTTCTTGTTATAGGGGTTCTGGTGATTTTGATTCAGCCTTACAAATAGCTAATAAAATTATTGAGGGTGAAGGGACTTCAGGTTATCCAGAAATTTATCGTCAACTTGGCATTATTTATGAAGCAAAAGGGGATTATAGAAGAGCTCAATTGATTTATAAAACTTACTTTTCTCTTATGCCTTCCGCTCCCGATAGACAAAGTATTCAAGATCGTCTTGAAGGTTATATTTTAAAAGAGGAAGAAAGTTCTAAATAAGGGTGATCTATAGTGTATTGTTTTTTCTTATTCTTGACTTTTTAGATGTTTTAAATTTGAAATAAAAAGAATGTCTGATAAATATAAAACTTTTCAAAAGATATCTTTAAAGTTGATGAAAATCTTATCTGGCTTAGCGATTGCTTATGTGATAGCTCTTGTTGGGCAGGAATTTATTAGATATGGAAGTTTTTCTTTTGTTTTTATTTTGATTTCTATAACAATGGCTTTTTTGTATGTGATGAAAGGTTATGGATTTATAACTCTTTTCCTTATAGATTTTTTACTTGTAGTTTTTGCTTTTTTATTGAGGTTTTATATATTATGGGCTTATAGCTCGTAAAATTATGTGGAGAGGTGGCAGAGCGGTTGATTGCACCGGTCTTGAAAACCGGCAGGCCTTTACGGGTCTCGGGGGTTCAAATCCCTCCCTCTCCGCCATTTACACGGAAAAATAAATATTTACTAAATTAAAAAAAGGGGAAGCGAATGCTTTCTATTTTTTTAATTTATTACTGCTTTAAATAGGTAGAGGTTGAGGATTTGAAACGAAAGAACGACCTGTGTTGCTTGCGACTTTAGGAGTAAATCACTTGTGACTTTAGGAGCAAGTGATACAGGGAAGAAAAACAGGAAGTTTTTCTTAGTGATTGAGGTGAGCCTACGCAATGAGTGAGCAGGATGCGAGGGAATGTAGTAGGCAAATCCCTCCCTCTCCGCCATTTATAAAACTCTCGTTCTTCCCTTTTTACTTTTTGAGCTTTCATCGTAAGAGGGACACTCTTCAAGTTCAGAAAATAAGTAGAGTTTCATAGAGAAAAACTACTGTTTTTCGCAGTGTTGGTTTTTCGCATCATTTTCTAACGAGGTTTTCGTCGTAAAAGGGACACTCTTCAAATCTCATTAAAATAAAAATTCACACACTAGAGTTTTATCCGATATTCGTCAGTAATACAAAAAAGTTGTAAAAAAACTGCTTTTAGAAGTTATATAGAGCCATAATATTTGCTTTAGTAATGAGTAAAAGTTTTTTGGATGGAGTTTTTTTACAATTTATGTTAAGATATTCTTGTTCAAAAATGATTTTTTATAAAAACAATAGTGACACTCAAAATAGGGAGAAAAAATGATGAACGCCAATGCTTTAGGACAAAATGAAATTCTTTTTGAAATAAAAAAATTATCTACACAAATGCAAACATTAGATGGAAAAGTAGAAAATCTAGATTCAAAGATAGATACAAAGATAGATGGATTATCTGCAAGAATAGATAGATTGGATGAAAAGGTGGTTGATTTAGATGTAAGGGTAGATAAATTAGATACAAAAGTAGAAAGTCTTAAAACCGATCATGCTGAACTCAGTGCAAGTGTGGTTAGTATAAAGTATTATCAAAAAGTTTCTACATGGCTTATTACTTTGCTTCTCCCTACATTTATGGGTATTGCTGTTGCAGTCATTAAATATGTTTAAATCCTAAACAAAACTCTCGTTCAAAAAAGTATTTCCTACTCTTATTTTAACGAGCTTTTCATCGTAAAGAGGGACACTCTTCAAATCTCGTTAAAATAAAGGATTTGAACTAGAGTTTTGTAAATCAAATAGTGTGTCTTTTTTTCCAGTGTTTTATTTTTTTATTTACAAAATGAGATTCTTTATTTACCACTATGAATATGAAAACAATAATTTTCTTTACACTCTTATTTTTTTTGAGTATCCCCAACTTTTTATTAGCTTCTGAAAGTAATTGTAAAAATATTTTTGAAATAGATGAGTATCAGGAATCAAAAGAAGATTTGATATATCCTCATCTACCTACAACAGGATATATAAGAGAATTGCCTTTAGATACAAAAAATAAAATCCTATCTCATCCTAAGGTTTTAACACTCCAAAAACTTTTTAAAGAGGGAGAAAATCTTTATTTTGACTTTCCTTATTTAGGAAACAAAGCTGCGTACAAAGGAGAACATATTCAAAGGCTTTTTGTAACTCAAGTCATACATCTTATTTTTCCTAAAGCTAAGATCATTAAAAGAAATTATAGCAATCGTTATACTAAGATAGAAAAATTAAATCAGGGACTGAATAAGGATTCAGATGTTCATATTCAATTAAAAGTTGTAGATGTTGTAGAAAATCAGTATTTAATTCCTGCAGAATACAAGTTACGCTCTGAAGAAGATTTAAATAATTACCTGATGACACATAAACAAATTATTGATATGGCTTTGTTAAAAAAAGCAAATAGTTCTCAAAAAAATATAAATTCCAATTATAAAAAACTTTTTCCTTTTTTAGAAGAAAGCAAATCTGTTTCACTTTATATAAAAAATTTCGAGTATCAAGTGCAATTTTCAAAACCGCTAAGGAATCAGATAACAAGCCCCATAGAAGTTGAGCAAGTAGAGTTTTTTGAAATTTTTGCAGATTTTATGAATCAAAAATTTAATACTTTCTTTCTTACATTTCATTTTAATTCTAAAGTAAGAGATCAAATGATTGATAAACTCTCAAAGCAGTTTGATAAAATATTTTATTTAAGTCAATTATCAAAGAAGGATATAAAACTTATTCAGAAAAATGAAAAAACTTTATTTATCAACGACATCATAGGTTATACACCTGCTTTACATTCTCTAGCCAATGTAACTCTTGTTTTAGGGCCTATCAATATGCTAGAAGGAATTTTTTTAGATGCTAAAGTTCTTTTTATGGAGGATAACAGGGTACCTCCTCAATATAGATTGGCATATAAAGATTTAAAAGCAGTGGCTCTAAAAACAAATCGGGCTGTCTTTATAAAAAATTTAAAGAATCTCAAAGCGACATTAAATAAATTAAATCGTCTCTCTCAAGAAAAAATAGTTTATCCCGATGAAGTGGTTACTCATCCTGATAAGGGAAATGCTCTTGACCAGCTTATCAACCGGCTTGATTTTCAAATTTCAGAAAGCTATAAAGCCAAAAATAAGAAGATGTAATTTTTTCACAATTATCATTGATGCCTTGTTTTTTTAAAATAAGTGGATTATATTTCGCTAACTATTTTTAATTAGGAGGGGTTTGATGAAAAGATTTGTTTTAGTATGTAGTTTTTTATTTTTTTCGTATTTACCAATATCCTATGGAGTACCAAAGTCAACAATGTCTCCTACCCCCCCCCCATCGCCTATCTCCACAAAAACTTGAGAATGGAGGGAAATCTTATGCTGTGCTTTCTGTTGATGGAATGCCTTCCTGTGTAACTTCTTTAGATAACAAACCTCATCTCTTACCTAACTTTTTGAAAATTTCTTCTGCTGAAAAGATTTTTAGTAGTGAAAAATCCTTAAGTGCTTCTTTATCTCTTCCTATTTGTAGTGAAGAGCAAGAAAATTTTATTTTAGGTTGGTCTCAAAAAACAGCTCAAGTTTTTAAGCCTGAGCAAGTTGCTGGATACTGGACTTCGGTACCCATTGTAGCTTGGTGGACATCTCTTGCTTTAAATGGTGTAGCTTGTTTCACATCTTATCAAACAGGGAAACACATTGTAACTAAAGATCCTAAAGTATTGCTTTATGGGTTAACGACAGTTGGAATGTTTTTATTACCTGGAATTTTGAAGGCTCCTGTTATTTGTGGAGGTATAGGTGCAGGTGTGGCTTCAAATGTGTCTTTATACAATGTGGAAGAAGTTCTTGATTTACCAGATGTAAAAATGGAAGACCTTGAAGATGCAAAGATATCTAGTCATGTTTTTTTAAATTCTGTTGTGACAATTACGTCTATTGAAAAAGCAACTTATAAGGATGAAGAGAGAGAAAAAGAGAGAAAAAAAGAAATAGAAAAGTTGGTTGAAGACGTAAGAAGTGTGATGGAAGACATAGGAAGTGTGAAGGAAGAAGAAGATGATGATGACACTAATAGAGAGCTAGAAGAGATTATGGAAATGATAGAAAACAACATGAGGAAACAAATAGGTGGTTTAGGGAGTGGTTTTTTTGTTGATAAAGATAAGATTGTAACCAATTACCATGTTGTTCAACCTTCTAAAGAGAGGATTAAAGACCATGAATATGAAACAAAGTATATAGTTCGTCTTTTTGATGGACGGGAATTTGTAGTTAAAGAAATTTTAGCTATAGATTCAACAAAGGATTTAGCGGTTTTACAAATAGATAAACCTGTAGGGATCCCTGTGAAACTAGGAAATTCTGATAACTTGGAACTTTTACAAGAAGTTGTAGTTTCAGGATCTCCTCAAGGTCTTCGTGGGACATTGACTAAAGGGTATATCTCACAAATCCGCAAAGAAGAGCATCGTAATTATATCCAATACACAAGTCCAACGTCTTCTGGAAACAGTGGTGGTGCTTTATTTTTAGAGAGTACTCAAGAGGTTATAGGTGTTCCTGTTTTGATTATAGATCATATTGTTGCTACACAAAATTTAAATTTTGCTATAGCGATTAACGATGTAAAAAAGTTTTTGAGAGATAATAACATTAAGTTCTCATCAAAGTAGAGTCTATGATAAAAAACTCTAGTTCAAGCATAAACCTATTAAGCAACTCTTATTTTAATGAGATTTGAAGAGATTACTAATATGCGAAAAACAGCAGTTTTTCTCTAGGAATACCTTTCTTATTTTCTGAACTTGAAGAGATTACCCATATGCGAAAAACCGTAGTTTTTCTCTATGTTTAAATCTTTTATTTTAACGAGATTTGAAGAGTGTCCCTCTTACGATGAAAACCTCCTAAATTAATATGCGAAAAACAGCAGTTTTTCTCTAGTTCAAACATAAGCCTATTAAGTAACTTTTATTCTAACGAGATTTGAAGAGCGTCTCTCTTGCGATGAAAAGCTCGTTAGAATAAGAGTAGAAATTTACCTTAACTGAACTAGAGTTTTGTAAATGGCTCAGGCGGAGGGGCTTGCCTACTACATTCCCTCGCATCCAGCTCACTCATTGCGTAGGCTCACCTCAGTCACTAAGAAAAACATCCTGTTTTTCTTCCCTGTATTCCTTGCTCCTAAAGTCGCAAGCAACACAGGTCGTTCCTTCGTTTCAAGTCCAATAAGTTTTGTTTTTTGTAAATGGCTCAGGCGGAGGGACTTGCCTACTACATTCCCTCGCATCCAGCTCACTCATTGCGTAGGCTCACCTCAGTCACTAAGAAAAACATCCTGTTTTTCTTCCCAGTATTCCTTGCTCCTAAAGTCGCAAGCAACACAGGTCGTTCTTTCGTTTCAAGTCCTACAACCTCTACCTATTTAAAGCAGTAATAAATTAAAAAAATAGAAAGCTTTCGCTTCCCCTTTTTTTAATTTAGTAAATATTTATTTTTCCGTTTAAAAATGGCTCAGGCGGAGGGACTTGAACCCCCGACCCAGTGATTAACAGTCACTTGCTCTACCAGCTGAGCTACGCCTGAGAATAAAAACCATCCTATATAAAACTAAACTTATTTTCAAGAGCAGTCCTTACTTTTTATCGGATTTTATAGGGAACTCTCATTATATAGAATAACACTTATTATAAAATGGAAGACCATTCTTTATTTTTTTGGAGGATTTTGAAAATCTATATTATGAATTGTGGAGGGTTTTTTTTTATCAGGAGAAACAATAGTAGCAGACCTTTTTTGATCTTTGGCTTGAATTTGTGAATGATTTTTACCAGAAAAAAGCATTGTTAAAAAAGAAGGAGACCCTTGATTGAGTCTGGACATAGACCATAAAACCCCAACAAGAATGAAGACTAATAAATGAATTTGGATGATTAAAAATGCAAGGTCTTTATTTTTAGATTTTAAGAAGAACTTGGAAAACATGAGTTGACCTCTATTGTTTTGATGAACCAGTCCTTTTCTTTTATCCAGCCTAGAAAAATTTTGCAAGGAAAATTTTTAGATCTGATGAAGATTCAAAGATAGTAGAGAGATGGATTAGCTTTTTTGTTGATTTCTTAATGTATTTTTTATCATTTTTAAAAACATAGTAGTAGTCTATACAAGAACAGATAAAATAATCCCTATAATTTTAAAAGAAAGTCTTTTGTAATGATATTTAAATTGCTATTATAAGGATATTAGGAGGTCTTATTTTTTTTAAGATTGAAAAATTATCAGCTTTTGTACAAATTTTATTACCCTCTTTATTTTTAATAAGTTTGATTCAATTTCCTCGTTATATTTATTTGAGTGTCTTTCTTTTTTTACTCATTATTCTAAATTTCTATTGTAAGTATATACAAAAACGTCACACTCTACTTCGTAACTTTGGCTTATTGGCTTTTTTTCGTTATTTTTTAGAGGGATTAGGTCCAGAGTTTCGTCAGTATCTTTATGCTAGTGATACAGAAGAAAAACCTTTTAGCCGAACGGAAAGAACGGATGTGTATAAGAAAGCTAAAAATATGGATACAGCTTCTGCTTTTGGTTCACTTCTTAATTTTGATTCTCAAGAAATAAAATTAAAACACTCCTTTTTTCCTAACATGGAAAAGATCACACCTTTTTCTCTTTATTTTGGAGAAGAGCGAAATCTAAAAACCAGTTATAAAATCACTAAACCTGTTTTAATTGCAGGAATGAGTTTTGGGTCTTTAGGTCAAAATGCTGTTCGTGCTCTTTCAAGAGGAGCAAAGAAAGCAAAAATACCTATAAATACAGGAGAGGGAGGTTACCCTAAATATCATTTAATGGAGCAAGCAGATCTTATTTTTCAAATAGGAACAGCCAAATTTGGTATCAGAAAAGAAGATGGAAGTTTTGATCCTGACAAGTTGAAAGTTATTTCTGAGTTGGAACAAGTCAAGATGATAGAGATTAAGTTTTCTCAAGGAGCAAAACCAGGTAAAGGAGGACTATTGCCTAAAGAAAAAATCACAGCAGAAATTGCTGAATTGAGAAATATTGCTTTAGGACAAGATGTTTTGTCTCCAGCTAGGCATAGAGAATGTAAAGATGCTCTTTCCACAGTTCATTTTATAAAAGATGTGCAAGAAATCAGTGGCCTTCCTACAGGAATTAAATTTTGTTTAGGTAGAGAGAGTGAATTGAAAGAGTTGTTCTTAACAATGAAAAAAGAAAATATTTTTCCAGATTACATATCTATTGATGGTTCTGAGGGTGGGACAGGAGCTTCTCCTAAAACTTTTATGGATGATTTGGGTTTTCCGTTGGTTGAGGCTTTAAAAATCACTGAAGCTTTATCAAAAGAATTACATATTAGAGATCGGTTTAAAATTTTATGTGCAGGAAAACTTATCAATTCAGGAGATCAAGTAATGACTTTGGGTTTAGGGGCTGATGCTATTTACACGGCAAGAGGTTTTTTATTTGCTCTGGGTTGTATTCAAGCTTTAAAATGCCATACCAATAATTGCCCTACAGGAATCACAACACATTCTAAAAAACTGATGAGAGGATTAAATATTGAGGAAAAATCAGAAAGAATTAAATGCTATGTGGACCATTTGGTGAATTACCAGTATGAATTAATAAGTGCTTTAGGGTTAAAATCTTTTTCAGATCTAAAAAAAGAGCATATTATACATCTTTAGTTCTTGAAAATTTATTATTTGCTAAGGATGAAGTCCAAATTTACCGATTATTTTATTATGAGATGGATACATTTATCTAAAAAATCTATTTTTTTATTTGTTGGATTGTTGTGTGTTTCTGCAATAGGGATAGGGTTTTATTTTTTTTCATCGGAAACCTTTAGGGATATTGCTAACTTTTCAAATGATGAAATAGAATATGCTGAAAATTTTTTATTAGAAGAATCTTCAGATTATTCAGAGCTTGATGTTCATCCTCAATGGAAAGATGGCTTGGAAAAAACCCCGAAGATTGTTGATACAATACAACAGAGGTTAGAAAATGAGTTGAAAGTAGAGTATGAAGAGGAATTGCTAGAGACTTTGAAGGAAAGAACAGGTAAGGAGCGTAAAAAAACAAATTTAGAAGAAAATTTAGAATCTCAAGGGCAGCAATTTTTTGAAGCGGCTTCAGAAGAAACTAAAAAAGAATTAGCCAAAACTTTAGTGGAAAAGGCTAGAGAAGATGGTTATGAAATCACTTTAGACGAATATTATGAAGTTCTTTCTATTAAAAAAATTCCTCAAAGCCAGTAACCTTCAATGTTTTAAAAATGGCGTGCCCGAGAGGAGTTGAACCCCTAACCTTCTGATCCGTAGTCAGATGCTCTATCCAATTGAGCTACGGGCACATTAGAGTTTTACTTTACTAAGAACGAAGTTTGATTATAAGTCTTTTTTGTATTTTTTAGTTTTAAATTCAAAAAAGAAAGACATTATTTAATAAATTGTTTTTTCTTGTTGATTCTTGTAAGGATACAATTTAGCTATTATTTAGAAAGTGTCTTAGGAGAGGTGGGTGAGAGGCTGAAACCAGCTGTTTGCTAAATAGCCGTGCGGGTTAAACCGTACCGAGGGTTCGAATCCCTCCCTCTCCGCCATTTTACACGGAAAAATAAATATTTACTAAATTAAAAAAAGGGGAAGCGAAAGCTTTCTATTTTTTTAATTTATTACTGCTTTAAATAGGTAGAGGTTGAGGATTCGAAACGAAAGAACGACCTGTGTTGCTTGCGACTTTAGGAGCAAGGAATACTGGGAAGAAAAACAGGAAGTTTTTCTTAGTGATTGAGGTGAGCCTACGCAATGAGTGAGCTGGATGCGAGGGAATGTAGTAGGCGAATCCCTCCCTCTCCGCCATTTTACACGGAAAAATAAATATTTACTAAATTAAAAAAAGGGGAAGCGAAAGCTTTTTATTTTTTCAATGAAAATGAATTTTTTTCCTGTTAGGACATAAACCCTTAAGTTCATCGGATCTAAAATAAACAAACAGGAAATTTTTACATACATATAAATAGCTTATGGATTTTTATTTAAATTTATATTATATCTTTGTGGTTAAGAAATTTATTTTGAAAGAGAGATTGTGGAATATTTTCGTTTATTTTTTATTTTATCAGGAATTTTATTATTTATTCCAAAAATAGGTTACACTAATGCCAAAAAAATCAATGAACAAAATATTAAACATCCTGTATTGTGGGCTATTCAACATGAGAATGTAGAAAAAGCCGAAGATCTTATTTCAAAAGGTTATCCTATAGATTTAAAAGATTCAAGAGGCTCAAGTCTATTGCATCTTGCTGCTGAGAGAGGTTATACAAATATTATTGATTTAATTCTTACAAAAGATCCAAAGATGGATGTTAACATTCAAGATAAAAAATATAAGACACCACTTCATCTTGCTGTTGAAAATGGACATATAGAATCTGTTGAACTTCTAATTGAAAAAGGTGCAAATCCTAATATAGAAGACAATCTTGGTCGGATTCCCCTGCATTTCACTGTTGATAAAGGACCTAGTGGAATAGAAAAAAAAGTTCTTTCAGAAAATACAGAAAATGTAAATGGTAACAACCGGTTGAAAAATGATTCCTTTATTTGGAATAGTTTAAATTTTAACGCTATATCAGATTACACACGAATAGCTACAATTTTACTTACAGGAGGAGATTCTAATTTCAATAAGCAAGACAAGTTGGGTGTGACACCACTACACCTTGCTGTTAAAAATAAACATATAAATATAGTTAAGGTTCTTTTCACTAGAGGTGTAGATGTAGGTTTAAAAGATAATCTTGGGAAGACAGCATTACATTATGGTGGAATTGGAGGTTACTCAGCTATAGTAGATCTTATTATAAACAAAAAAGAAAAAGTGGGAGGGCATAATACTTATATTTTAGGAAATAAAGCATCAAGTATAGTGGCTTTACAACCTTCAATACCTGATAACATTGTAAATATGGTAGATGATTTTGGTAGAAAAGCGATTCATTATGCTATTGAAAACGGACATGTGAATCTTGCTATACAACTTTTGAAAAAAACTACAAATCTAAAAAAGAAAGATGCTTTTGGTGGGACATTACTTCATTTTGCCGTTAAACAAGGATATACAGAATTGGTTAATCGTCTCCTTGATAAAAATGTGGATGTGAATGTAAGGGATAGCTCAGGTATGACACCACTTCATCTTGCCGCTCAAAATAAGTTGGTAGAAGAATCTAAGATTCTTATTAAAGCAGGTGCAGATGTAGAAGCTATGGATGGTGTTGAATCTAAACCCATACAGTATGCCATTCAAAATAGGGATAAGAAGTTAATTAAAATTCTTAAAAAAGCCGCAGATGTAGAAAACAGAGGTGGTTGTAAAGTTCTCTTTTTAAAGGGCAGATGATAACTGTCCTCTTCAGGAAAGTTTTTTATGTTGAGTTGCTATATAACAGATTTAGTCGTTTAGACCACTGCCTGGTAAATGAGGAACAACATTATCTGAGAGAGAAGTTCTTGTTTCATCGGAATTAATAAGATTAGCTAGTTTTTCTTCTACACTTTCTGAAGTTTCCACTTTTCTTTTCTTAGGTCCACTGAGATTTTCTTTAAAAGAAATATGTTTTTCATTATTTTTTAGATTTTTTTCAGCTTTAAAAAGACCTAATTTTGCTAAAAAAGAAGAAAATCCACCATCTCCTTCTTTAATAATAGATTTTAATATATCTAATGGAGCAGAAACATTAGATTTTTTTTCAGCTCCAAAAATAATCTGGGTTAAAGTGGGTATTGTAATATCCTCTTGGGTTTCATTATCAATAACACAAATCTCTTCTTCATTGCGTATCATTTTTTCAATATCCTTTAATACAACATAGGAACTTTGTTCTGTATCATAAAGCTTCCTATTGCCGTATTTTTTGATGATTTTAATATGAAACCTGATGGTTGCATTTTGTGTGCTTTTCTGAATAGTATCTTTATCCACTTGTGTCTCCTTATTAATTAGGGCTTAATGCCAGTATTAGAACTCGTCCTGAATTGTTCTTTTCCCTAAATTTTTTATAGTCTAGTTTTAAAAATTCTGTCAACGAATAAAATAATTTATAGAAAATAAATGAAAGACTAAATTGAGCTATTTAAATAAGGGAATGATTACTTTTTAATCATCAAGAAACCCCTGAATTTTTTAATTTTTAATTTAAAGGCGTTTCTTATACAAAATCCATTTAAGATTTTTTCTATTAAGTCCGAAAAGATACTTATGATCTTTTTATTTAAAATTCTCCGAAAAAAAACTTTTTTTTTTCTGTTATTTTTTTCTTGCTTTTCTCTTAAAAGTTTATCCATAGATAAAAATGAATTTTCCCTTGATTTTGCAAAAGATAGTAAAAAACCTGTAGTTATAGATCAGAATTATTTTCAAACCCAATCTGACATGGCTTACTTAAAATCAGAAATGGCTTATTATATAGATCAAACTGGGGTAGCCATAGACTTTCTTAAGGAATCTATTTTACAGGCCCCACAATCTCTTCATTTGAGGTCTCGTCTAGCAGATATCTATTTTGAAGAAAAACTTTTTGCTGAGGCGGCACAGCAGTATCAAACTCTTTTTGATCAAACCAATGACCAAAAATTTTATTATAAATTGGCAAAGATTTACTCTCTTAGAGGGTTAAACCAAGAGAATTCAAAAAACTATAAAAAACTCAACAAAGATAAGAGTTTTTCTGTAGTCTTTCAAAAGGCTCGTTTATTTATAGATGAAAAGGCATGGTCTTTAGCTTTAAAAACTTTAAATCAAATGGAGAAAAAGACTGTTAAAGAAAGAGAAAGGGTGGATATCTTTCTTTCTAAGGCTTATATTTATGAACAGACTCATCAAAAAGAAAAACAAGAGAAAATTTTTAAACAAATTTTAAATTTAGACCTTTCTGAAGAAGATCTTCTATTAAAAACGGCACAATTTTATATGTCTTCCAATCAATTAGAAAGGGCTAAGCTTTTGCTTCTTAAATATCAACAAAAGGAGGAAACCTCTATAGGAGTTACTAAAGCTTTGTTCAACTTATTTCTTTCTTTAAATCAGCTCAATGGAGCCTATGAACAGCTTCGCCAACTTGAGAAATTGGATTCTTTAGATGACCCTCATTATTTCTTTATGGTCTCTTTTTTACTTTCAAAAAAACAATATGCTAAAGCTATACCTTTTGTTAAGGATTTAGTGCAGGCCTATCCCCAAACAAGTTATTACCGTTATTTATTAGGAGCGACTTATGAGCAAGAAAAAGAATGGAAAAAGTCTCTTCAAGAGTATAAGAAGATACGAAAAGAGAGTTCTTATTTTATTGCAGCTCAAATACAGATGGGGCAAATCTGGAAAGATCAAGGACAAGCCAAAAAGGCTCTCAATCTTTTAGAAAAAGTAGTTTTTTCCTCTGAAAATGTAAAGGAGCCAAAGCCTCTTTTACTCTATGCTCAGTATTTATGGGAAGAAGGTCAAAAAGACTTATCTCTTTCTGTACTTACAAAAGGGCTACAGAGGTTCCCAAAAAATACAGATATTCTTTTTTTGAGAGGACTGTATTTTAAGGAACATGGAAGAGTTGCTTCCGCTTTAAAAGATATGGAGAAGATTTTAGAACTAGATGAAAGGCATGGAGAGTCTCTTAACTTTATAGCTTACACTTACGCTGAAAAAAAACAGAAATTAGATCAAGCCGAAATTCTAGCTCATAAAGCTCTTCTTTTAAATCCTGCTTCCAGTTATTTTTTAGATACTCTTGGTTGGGTTTTATTTCAAAAAGGCGATACGGAGAAGGCTTTATTTTATTTGAAAAAAGCCTTTTCATACAATCAAAAAGACAGTTCTATAGCAAATCATCTTGGGGAAATATATTATAGGTTGAAAAATTTTGAAAAATATGAGTATTTCTTTAAAAAGGCTCTTGAACTAGAAACCGATGAGAAAAAACGTTCACAAATTAAAAAACGACTGGCTTCTTTGCAGTCTCATTTTTAATATTGCTATTGTATCTGTATTCACTTCTTGTCACACAACTTCTAAAAATCCATTTTTTGTGGTAGATCAGGCCTTTGTTATTCAATGGTCTTATCTTGCTTCTCAACAAAAAACTCGGCCAGTGACTTCCTTTATCTATAGGAAGGGGGAGCATCTTTTACGAATGGATTTTGTTATTCCTTTTCGTGGAACTATAGGACGACTTGTATTAAATCAAAATAAGATTTTATTTCAAATGCCATTAAAAAAAGAATTTTATGAAGGAGAGTTTCATAGTCAGCTTTTTCTTCCTCAGTTTGATTCCTTTCCTGCAACATGGCTTTTTGCTATTTTAAAAGCAAAACCATTAAAAAACTGGAAATGCTTTTTGGTTTCTAAAATTAAAACAAGATGTAAAATAGGAGATTGGACAGCAGAGTGGATTTTTGAAGACTCTCACTGGAAGGAAGCCTATTTGGTTAATGGTCATCAAGAAAAAATCAAAATTAAAAAGATGAAAGAGTTAAGAAAAAAATTCAATAAAGATATTTTTTCTTTATCTACAAAAGGTTATAAGAAACAAAAGATTTTATCTTGGGAATAAAAAATGACAAATTTTAAAGTGGTTTTAGTTCAGCCTGAGATTCCCTCCAACACAGGTAATATAGGAAGGACGTGTGTAGCGACTCGTAGTGAATTGCATTTGATAAAACCTTTAGGTTTTGAGATTTCCGATAAAAGGTTAAAAAGGGCAGGTTTAGATTATTGGCCTTACCTTAAATACAAGGAGTATAAAAATTGGGAAAGTTGGAAAACTAAAAATCCTATATCTTCTCGCACTTGGTTTTTTTCTACCAGAGGACATAAGATTTTTTATGAGATTTCTTTCAAGCCAGGTGATACCTTTGTTTTTGGGAGGGAGACTAAAGGATTGGATGAACAAGTTTTGTCAACTTATAAGGAACAAAGTTTGTTAATTCCTTTTGAGGGGGAAGTGAGAAGTTTAAATTTAGCCAATGCGGTTTCTGTGGTTTTATTTGAAGGACTTCGTCAATTAAGAAAATTTTAATACTCTAAGAGTAGGGGAAGAAATCTTAAGCCTGCCATTCTTGGTTGGCTTTGGTAGAAGGGCTTACCCATTTAGTAAAATTTAAAATACTTGTTAGAGATTATATAGACAATTTAAAATAAAAATCATATCTTAAAACTTACTTATGTTTAAATTATTAACTCAGGTTTTTGGAACTAAATATGATCGTGATTTAAAGGTCATGCAACCTTTGGTGAATCATATCACTAGTTTTGAGCCTAAAATTTCAAAATTAAGTGATGAGGAATTAAAAAATAAGACACCTTATTTTAAAGAACAAATAGATAAAGGTCGGTCTTTAGAAGACTTACTTCCCGAATCATTTGCTGTATGTAGAGAAGTTTCAAAAAGAGTTTTGGGGATGCGACATTACGATGTTCAACTTATAGGAGGAGTGGTTCTGCATAGAGGACAAATTGCAGAGATGAAAACAGGAGAAGGTAAAACTGTAGTTGCAACTTTACCAGTGTATTTAAATGCTCTTTCTGGGAAGGGTGCTCATATTGTAACGGTCAATGATTATTTGGCCAAAAGAGATATGGAATGGATGGGGCAAGTCTATCACTTTTTAGGATTAAGCACAGGAGCTGTTGTTCATGATTTAGATGATGAAGAAAGAAAACGTGCTTATGGAGCAGATGTTACCTATGGAACAAATAATGAGTTTGGTTTTGATTATCTAAGAGACAATATGAAATACTCTCTTTCTTCTTGTGTCCAAAGAGAATTGAATTTTGGCATAGTAGATGAATGTGATTCTATCCTTATTGATGAAGCCAGAACTCCTCTTATTATTTCAGGACCAAAAGATCGTTCTACAGATAAATATTATGAAGTGAAAAAGATCATCTCTCATTTTCAGCCAGAAATTCATTTTACTATTGAAGAAAAATCAAAAACAGTTTCTTTAACAGAAGAGGGGAACACCCGAGCTGAAGAATTGTTACAAATAGACAACCTCTATGACATCCATAATATTGAATACCTACATAACATCTATCAATCCTTAAAAGCTTATCATCTGTATAAAAAAGATGTGGATTATATGGTTCAAAATGATGAGATTGTTATTGTGGATGAATTTACTGGAAGACTCATGCCAGGGAGGAGATGGAGTGAGGGTCTTCATCAAGCGATAGAAGTTAAGGAAGGGGTCAAAGTTAAATCTGAAAATCAAACTCTTTCTACGATCACTTTTCAAAATTATTTTAGAATGTATAATAAATTGGCTGGGATGACAGGAACAGCAGAGACAGAAGCCGAAGAGTTTAAAAAGATTTATAAATTAGATGTTAAAGTGATACCTACGAATAAACCTATATGCCGAGAGGATCACAACGATGAGATTTATAAGACAGAGTCTATTAAATATAAAAAGATTGTAGAAGCCATTGAGGAACTTCATCAAAAAAATCAACCTGTTTTAGTAGGGACTATTAGCATAGAGAAATCGGAAAAGATATCTCAAGTTCTTATGAGGGATAATATTCCTCACAAAGTCTTAAATGCAAAACATCACGATAAAGAAGCGGAAATTGTTGCTCAAGCCGGTCGTAAGGGGGCTATCACTATTGCAACAAATATGGCAGGTCGTGGAACAGATATTATTCTTGGTGGGAATCCAGAGGCCTTAGCGGGAGCAAAGCAAAAAGGAGAAAGTGATTCCTCTTATGAACAAAGGTTAAAAAAATATAGAGATCTATGTGAAAAAGAAAGAGAAGAAGTTGTTCAAGCAGGTGGTCTTTTTATTATGGGGACGGAAAGGCATGAATCTCGTAGAATTGACAATCAGCTAAGAGGTCGTTCTGGCCGACAAGGAGACCCAGGAGCTTCTAAATTTTATTTATCTCTTGAAGATGATCTTATGAGAATTTTTGGAGGAGATAGAATGAAAAAAATGATGTCCACTTTAAGAATGGATGAAGAGGCTCCTATCACAGATCGTCTTTTAACACGAGCCATTGCCAATGCCCAAAGAAAAGTAGAAGGTCATAACTTTGAAATTAGAAAACATTTACTAGAATATGACAATGTTATGAATCAGCAAAGAACAGCCATTTACACTCTTCGCAAACAAATTATGAAAGGGGAAGATTTAGAAAGAGCTTTTTTAGATCGTCTCGGTGATGTTATTTCTGACAGGTTGGATAATTTTGCAGGAGAAGACACAAGAAAAGAACAATGGGATATAAATTCTTTACAAATTTTTTTAAAGAAGTCTTTTAATGAAGATATTGTATTTCCTTCTTTAGATAAAATCACTTTGGAAGATTTGAATCGTCAAGTCAAAGAATCGGTGCAAAATAAATACAAAGAGAAAAAAACAGAATTAGGAGAGCATTTTGAGTCTTTGATACAGTTTCTTTTATTGCAGGTCATAGATGCTCGTTGGAGAGAGCATTTAGAAAATGTAGATCATCTAAGAGAAGGGATTAACTTAAGGTCTTTTGCTCAAAAAGATCCACTTATAGAGTATAAAAAAGAATCCTTTAATATGTTTGAGCTTGTTAATTTGGCTGTATCTAACGAGGTTGTTGAAAATTTCTTTAAGATTCAAATAGATGAAGGTTCACAATTAAAAAGAAGACAGGAAGAATCAATGCCTTTGATTTATAATGAAGAGGAAGCACAAAATTTTTCCTTTAACGAAAAGGCACAAATGTCGGGTGAAAGGAATTTAGAAAATAGGGATGCTCAATTAAATAGAGAGCAAAGAAGAAGACAAGGGTTACGTTCTAAAAAACAAAAAATAAAGATTTAATATGAAATGTCCAGTTTGTAATCAAGATTTTGAATTGTCTGAAAAAGATATTCAAGTAGATTTTTACTATGATTGTGATCATTGTCACTCCAGTCTTTTTTTTAAAGAAGGGAAGTGCGAGGTTTTAAGTGAAGGGTCTTTAAAGCGAGAGGGTGAAGAAGAAGTTGTTTCTGAATCTCAAGATGAAGAGCTTGTTTCTGAATCTCAAGAAGAGGCAGAACCATTAGAAGTTACAGAAGTTCCTGAACTTTCTATTTCAGAAGAGAGTTTGGATTCCTCTTCTAATTCTGAGCCACAAGAGGAATCTCCTGACCCTTTTGTTCCTGAAGAGAATCTAGAAGAAGATGTGCTTTCTGATCAGGCTTCCGAGGAGCCACAGGAACAAGAACTGGAGGAGCAGATAGAAGAACCAGAAAAAGAGTCAGAAGAAAATTTGGAGACTAGAGAAGCAGATCAATCTCTTGAAAATTTTTCTGAAGTTACAGAATATGGGAATCAACACAGCTTAGGAGAAGAGGGTGTTTTTTATTATGATTTAATTTTAAGTGAAATCAATTCAAAAGAAGTTCATAAAGAGTTGGAAAGGATTTTAGAGGATGAGGCTCTTAAAATAGACCCTGAAAAAAACCGTCTTCTTATTGAAGATGGGGTCTTAAAAATTTCTGAAATATCTCCAGTGAAAGTTCATATCATTGTTAAAGCTTTAATAGGGTTACCTATAAAAATATTTTGGAAACAACATTTAATTATGGATAAGACTTAATAGAAAAAACGGTTATCTTTTCCTCCGATTTTTTTTAATAAGTTTTACAGCTTCTTTATATTCTTCAAAATTTTCAGCGGCCTCTAAAAGATTTTCTGGATTGGGATAAGGTTGTTTTTTTGTACTCTTTAAAAAATATCCTTCTTTAAATAGAATAGCTTTTGTGTACTCTTGGCCATTGAGTTTAAATTTATAAATCCAATAATCAAAACCTCTCATTCTTTTAATTTGAAAGGGGCGACCAAGATCATCTAAGACATCTGATTTAGAGGTGTTGTATGGAAGATTGTTAATTTTTTCATGTAGGTGGGTGCAATTTATAATAGATAAGAGAAAAAAAAGGAGAAGAATTTTTAAACTTAAAAACATAGATTTATTGTATCTAGTTCTGTCTAAATTAGTGGTCCGCTTTTCTTGTTTCACGACAAAAGTCTTAAAATCAAAAGCTTGACCTTAAAAGGCTTAAAGGCTATGGATTGTCTTAATGAAACCATCAAATAACTCCTACAATAGATTTGGTTTGTATTTTTTTCTAGGTACTACAATTTTTAGTATTTTATGGGTTTCTTATTATCTTTTTATCAATAATTTTATTGATTTAGGGGAGATCTCTAATGAGCCGGCTGTTCAAATGGCTCAGGAGGGAGAATGGACTAAAGAAGAGCAAGAAAAACCTTGGCTTTCAAATGAAAACTTAGTGGCTCATGGATCTAAAATTTATAAAGCACAATGTGCTTTATGTCATGGAGCTAAAGGATTAGGTGATGGAACACCAGGGCTTATACCTCCACCTAGAAATCTTGTAGAAGGAAAATGGACAAAAGGTGGTTCTTCTAAAGATCTTTTTGTAACTTTAGAAAAAGGTATAGCAGGTTCTTCTATGGTGTCTTTTCGGCATCTTCCAAAAATAGATAGATGGGCTTTGGTTCACTATATTCGTTCCATTACTAAAAATAAGGTATCTGATAATGGGAAAGAACTGGAAGAATTTGGAAAACAAGCTCCTTAATCTTTTTTTAATCTTTTTTTGTTTTTTTTCTTTTTCCTATGAAAGATCAGATAATTATGTAGCTCATGAAGTGCCTAAAGATTTAGAAAATTTAGGAATTAAAGAAAATTTAGGGAAAGTCATTGATCTTAATTTATCTTTTCTTAATGAAGAATCAGAATCTGTTTTTTTAAAGGATTACTTTTATCAATCTCCTGTTTTAATGACGATTATTTATTATAACTGTCCAAGTCTTTGTAATTTCCATCTTAATGGTTTATTTAAAGGACTTGAAAAAATCTCTTTGAAGTCAGGTCAAGATTATCAACTGGTGGTTGTGAGTATGGATGCCTCAGAAAAACCTTCTTTAGCCAAAAAGAAAAAAAATAATTATTTGAAAAAATTTACAGATTTTAATCAAGGGGTGCATTTTTTAACGGGTTCAGAAGGTTCTATTCAAAAACTTGCAAGTCAATTAGGTTTTTCTTTTCGTTGGGATGAAGAGACGGAGCAATTTGCTCATTCTCCTGTGGCTTATGTGTTGAGTCCGCAATCTTTGATTTCTCGCTACTTGTATGGTGTTGAGTTTGATTCCTCAACTCTCAAAATGGCTCTTATTGAGGCAGGGCAAGGAAAAATAGGAAATATCGTTGATCGAATATTACTTTTTTGTTATCGGTTTAATTCTGGTAAGAATCGCTACACCCTCTATGCTTACAATATAATGCGACTGGGTGGAGCTTTAACAGTGATGTTGTTACTATTTTTTTTAGTATCGTTTTGGATGAAAGAAAAAAAAGGTAAAATTTAAATGTTGAAGTTATTTTTATTTTCAGGCTTAAGTTTTGGACAGAGTGAGACAACTGCTGTTACAGACTATGCTCATCAACTCGATCAACTCAATCAGTTCTTAATAGGAATAAGTGTTGTGTTTTGTTTGCTGATAACTTTTGGTTTTATTTATTTTGCCATTCGTTATCGTAGAAAGTCAGACCTTGAAGAAGGTCATGCAAAAACCTTACATAATTCTATTTTAGAATTTTCTTGGAGTTTCATTCCTTTTGTTATTTTTATGGTGGCTTTTGTTTGGGGATGGTTGCTTTATAGTGATTTAAAAACGGCTCCAGCAAATAGTTTAGAGATTCATGTTTACGGTCAAAAATGGAGTTGGGGTTTTGTGTATAAAAATGGACGAAAAACGACCAATGAATTGTATGTTCCAGTAGGGAAACCCGTAAAACTGATAATGACTTCAAGAGATGTCATTCATAGTTTTTCTATTCCATCTTTTAGAATAAAACAGGATGTCGTTCCAGGAATGTACACTTCTCTTTGGTTTAAAGCGAATCAGAAAGGTCAGTTCAATGTTTTTTGTACAGAACTATGTGGAACAGGTCATTCTACTATGTTGGCAAAAATCAATGTGATGTCTTTAGAAGTTTGGGAAGAGTGGCTACGAAAGGACCCTTATAAAGGATTAACTTTATCTCAAATCGGGGAAAAAACTTTTCAAGGTCGTTGTACGGCTTGTCATACTATTACAAAAGAAAAAAAGATTGGCCCTGGTTTAGCTGATCTCTTTAAGGCTCAAAGATTGTTAGTGAGTGGAAAGAATGTTATTGCTGATGAAAATTATATAAGAGAGTCTATTTTAAATCCTTCGGCTCAAATTGTATCAGGGTATCCTGATCAAATGACTCCTTTTGTTGGAATTTTGTCGGAAGAAGAACTGTCTGGTTTAATTGAATACATTAAGACTTTAAAGTAAAAAGAAAAGAGGTTTTTTATGGCTACTGGAAAAAATTATTTAAATTGGCAAAAAGGAATAGCTTCGTGGCTTTTTACTTTGGATCACAAGAGAATTGGTATTTTGTATATGATCACAGTTTTTTCTTTCTTTTTTGTGGGGGGAGTTTTTGCTCTCTTAATGCGAATTGAACTTTTTAGTATTGGTGAAACGATTATGAACTCCAACTTATATAACCACATTATGACCTATCATGGTGCTATTATGGTTTTTATGGTGATTATTCCTGGGATACCTGCTTTCTTAGGAAATTTTGTTTTGCCTCTTCAAATTGGAGCTAAGGATGTTGCTTTTCCAAGACTTAACCTTTT
The DNA here is from genome assembly GCA_963692945.1 of Bdellovibrionales bacterium. GTDB lineage: Bacteria > Bdellovibrionota > Bdellovibrionia > Bdellovibrionales > UBA1609 > JACOND01. Next base: position 164,874 of record OY843585.1, on the reverse strand, counting down.
GAGTTGGTATTGTTTAATTATAGGGGCAGGTATTGCTTTGATATCTCTTTTCTTAGGAGGAGTTGATACAGGTTGGACTTTCTATACTCCTTATAGCATTGAATCTAATACAGCTGTTGTGCCTGTTGTTTTGGGTGCTTTTGTTATGGGATTTTCCTCTATTTTGACAGGACTTAATTTTATTGTCACTATTCATAAGTTAAGGGCTCCTGGTATGCATTTTTTTCGTATGCCTCTTTTTGTTTGGTCTCTTTACTCAACAGCGATCATCCAAGTTTTAGCCACTCCTGTTTTAGCCATCACTTTATTATTGTTAATTGCAGAGAGAGTTTTAGGTGTTGGAATTTTTGATCCACAAAGTGGAGGAGACCCTGTTCTTTTTCAACATTTCTTTTGGTTTTACTCTCATCCCGCTGTGTATATTATGATTTTACCAGCGATGGGTGTTGTCAGTGAATTGATTGCTGCTTTTTCTAGACAAAAAATCTTTGGTTATAAGGCTATTGTATTTGCAAGTTTGAGTATTGCTGCTTTGAGTTTTTTTGTATGGGGACATCATATGTTTGTTAGTGGTCAATCGGAGTGGGCTAATATTATTTTTTCGGGTTTGACTATGCTTGTAGGTGTGCCTACAGCTGTAAAAATATTTAACTGGGTTAGTACCCTCTATAAAGGTTCTATTAAATTTGATACTCCTCTTCTTTTTGCTATGGGATTTTTGTTTTTATTTTTAATAGGAGGGGTGACGGGAGTTATGCTAGCGACTATCGCTTTAGATGTGCATTTTCATGACACCTATTTTGTGGTGGCTCATTTTCACTATGTCATGGTTGGTGGAAGTATTATGGGAATCATGGGTGGTTTTTTCTACTGGTTTCCTAAAATGTTTGGTCGTATGTATAATGAGTTTTTAGGAAGAATCAGTTTTGGTTTTATTTTTTTAGGTTTCAATGTCACTTTTTTTCCTCAATTTATTTTAGGTTTTTCAGGAATGCCTCGTCGCTATGCAGATTATATAGCTCCTTATGAATCTTTAAATCAAGTTTCTACAGTAGGCTCTTGGTTGATAACCATAGGATTTATTATTGCTTTGGTTACTTTATTAAAAGGTATCTTTAAAGGACCTATAGCGGGAGATAATCCTTGGGGAGCAAAAACTTTAGAGTGGCAAACTTCCTCTCCACCTCCTCATGAAAATTTTTTAACGACTCCAAAAGTTACAAAAGGTGTTTATGAGTAAAAATTCGGATTACCAACCCTTAGCTCATCATTTTGATAATTATGAACAGCAAGCTTCTGCTGGAAAACTTGGTGTATGGTTATTTCTTGCAACAGAGATTCTTATGTTTGGTGGTTTGTTTGTAGGCTATGTTATTTATAGTGTAGAGTATCCTGATATTTTTAAAGCGGGTGCTTACTTTTTGGATTGGAAAAAAGGAGCTATCAATACGGTCGTTCTTCTTGTGAGTTCTTTCACAATGGCCATCAGCATTTATTATGCTCAAAAAAATCAAATGAAAAAATGTCAACAAGCTCTTGTTATAACTATTTTGTGTGGCTTGCTTTTTATGTTCATTAAATACTTAGAGTATTCTCATAAAATGCATGTTGGTATTTTGCCTGGAAAATTTTTCACTTATACAGGGGAAGGTTTTGTGGAAGGGTTACCTCTTTATTTTTCTTTTTATTATTTAATGACAGGATTGCATGCTAGCCATGTTATTATCGGGTTGGTTTTAATTGGCTGGATGCTTTATAAAACTTTTAAAAAACAGATAGGACCTAAACATTATGTTCCTTTAGAGTATGTGGGTTTATTTTGGCATTTGGTTGATTTAATTTGGATTTATTTGTTTCCTTTATTATATTTGGTGGAGTAAATTATGTCACAAGAACATACCATTGGTTTTAAAGGATATTTGAGGATTTTAATCCTTCTTCTTGTCCTTACAGCACTGACCTTAGGAGTCTCTTTAGTAGATTTTGGGATGCTTAACACTTTTATAGCTATGTTGATTGCCACTATTAAAGGAATGCTCGTTTTATTGTATTTTATGCATTTAAAATATGATGATAAATCTTATTGGGTTGTTTTTGGAAGTTCTGTGTTTTTTTTGATTCTTTTTTTTCTTCTTTCAGAAATAGATATAGCCACTCGTGTTTTAGAAGTAAACACTCTTTGATTTGAAGATTTTACTTCATGGGTTCATAAAGTTCAGTCAGAGTGTTTTTTAGTATTATTTAAAATCTGTTGGACAGCTAGAGTGTGGTAAAAGGGTAATGAGTTTTATCGTTTGACAGGATAAAGATATTTATGGGACAAGTTAGTTTTAAAAAAATTATGAAACATTTACTAAAAGATTTTATAAGAATAACTAAATTTGGCATAGTTATCTTTGTTTTATTAACAGCCAGTGCAGGCTATTTTTTATCTTTAAATGAGATTTCCATTTTTTCTACAGAGATTTTTCTTTTTTTCCTTGTAGGTCTTTATCTTGTTTCTAGTGGAAGTTTTGTATTGAATCAATCTCAAGAATGGAGATTGGATCAGAAAATGGAAAGAACCAAAAGGAGACCGATTGCAAGAGGAAGTTTATCTCCTCTTCAAGGTTATGTCTTGGCTTTTACCATGATTGTTTTTGGTGGTTTTTTATTATTTCTATTAAAACCTTTAACATCTTTTTTAGCTCTCTTGACCGTTTTTTTATACAATGTTTTTTACACTCTTTTTTGGAAGAAACGACTTAGTCATGGAGCTGTTTTTGGTGCTATCCCTGGTGCCTTACCTCCTGTTATTGGATACTCTCTTTCAAACAACAATCTTTTTTCAACAGAATGTGTGTATCTTTTTTTACTTATGTTTCTGTGGCAAATGCCACATTTTTGGAGCTTAGCCATCCGATATAAAGAAGATTACAATCAAGCAGGGGTTCCTGTTTTACCTGTCATTTATGGATTTCAAAAAACCATTTATGAAATGGGTTTTTATATGCTTGCTTATGTAGGTTTAGCTCTCATCTCTCCATTATTTTTGAGAGCCGGTTTGATGTATATTTTTCTTCTATGCCCTCTCGTTTTAAAAATCATTTATGAATTTTATCATTATTTGAATCATCAAACAAAATGGTTAAGATTTTTTTTATGGATCAACTTAAGTATTATAGTTTATTTGTCTGTGCCTATTATGGATAAGTGGTTTTTTTATTTAGTTTATGAGTAAAAAATATTCTATTGTCATGTTAGGTTCTGGTGCGGGATCTACTATTGATTTCTTTTGTAGAAAAATGAAATCTGAAGAATTACCAGCAAACATTGCGGCTATCATTACAGATAATCCTAAAGCCAATGTTGTTTCTGTTGCAAAAAAATTTCATATTCCCTGTTGTATTATTCCTTTTAAGGAAGTAGAAAAAGAGGACTGGGATTCAAAACTTTGTCAGATTCTTTTGAATTATCAACCTGAATTGATTTTACTCGCTGGATTTTTAAAAAAAATTGGACCTCAAACTTTAAGTAAGTTTGAAAATAAAATCATTAACTCTCACCCCGCTCTTGTCCGTGATTTTTCAGGCTTAGGTAGGTACGGTTCTCACATACATCAAGCCGTCATTGATGAAAATAAGAAGGAAACAGGGGTTACCATACATTTGGTTAATGAAAATTACGATGAAGGTAGAATTTTAAAAGAAGAAATTATAAGAGTGGAAAAAGGGGAGAAGGCTTCTGATTTAGAAGAAAAGGTTAAAAAAATAGAAAAGGAAGTTTATTTTAAAACAATTCTTCAAATTATTTCAGGTGAGATGTTATTATAAATTTAGGAGTTATCCATTAAAAAGTTAGCTATTTTATTTTTAAAAGGAATGCTTTTAGGAGTTTCTATGGTTTTGCCGGGAATTTCTGGAGGAACGATGGCTTTTATTTTAGGTATCTATGAAAAATTGCTAGATGAAATAGCAAAACTTCGGTTTCAACAAGTTAAATATTTATTGAATCTTTTTACCTTAAAAAAAGAAAAGTTTTTCAAAAATTTTTCTTCTTTTATTAGTGTTTATGATTGGTCTTTTATCACTCCATTATTTGTGGGTTCTATTGTTGCCATTGCTCTTTTTGTTTTTATAGCTCCACCTCTTATGAAAGAATATTCTGTAGAGTTTTATACGCTTATTTTTGGTTTGGTTATAGCTTCTCTCTATAGTCCTTTTAAAAAGATGAAAAAAAATTCAAGAACCTTTTCTTTGTTGATACTTTCTTTTTGTCTGCATTTTCTTTGTTTTTATATATTCAAAGAATCTCCTGTTGTTCACAGAGAGATCACTCCCTTTTTATTTTTGCCAACAGGTTTTTTAATAGCTACGGCTTTAATTATTCCAGGAGTTTCAGGGTCTTATATTCTTATTTTATTAGGTCTTTATCAAACCACCTTAGAAGTTTTAAAAGAATTTAATCTTTTTGCTATTTTCTTTTTTCTTTTAGGTATCATTCTGGGATTTTTTACTATGGTTCATTTAATAAAAAGGTTACTTAAAAAACACTTAGATGAATCTTTGGCAGTTATTATAGGACTTATATTAGGTAGTTTATATGGTGTATGGATTTTGTTGGAGAAATCTTTGGGAAATCAGCTCTATTTTGAGACAGATAAAAGACTATTTTTATTATATGTGATGATTCCTGTTTTTATTTTGATTATTTATAAAACTTTGTATAGATTTGTTAAAAAAACTTTGATAAAATAAATTTGTTATGACTTTAAAGTTAACCATTTTATTTCTATTGAATATGATTTTTAATCCAATGACTTCTATGGCTAAAACTAAAGAGGATTCCATGAAGAACAATAAAACTTCTTTAGAAACAGCAACTCTTGCTGGAGGTTGTTTTTGGTGTGTGGAGTCTGATTTTGAAAAATATGAAGCTGTTATTGAAGTGACTTCAGGTTATTCAGGAGGGTCTGAAAAAAATCCTACTTATAAAGAAGTTTCAAGTGGCACTACAAATCACATAGAAACAATACAAGTTCTCTATGATGCTAATAAAATCTCTTACTCTCAAGTTCTAGATATTTTTTGGAGGATCATTGATCCAACAGATGCTAAGGGGCAATTTGTAGATAGAGGGCATCAATATTCTTCTGCTATTTTTTATCATAATGAGGAGCAAAAAAGGCAGGCTTTACAGTCTAAAAAAGAGTTACAAAAAAAAGGCCCTTTTAAAGATAAAATTGTAACTGATATTCGTCCTTTTGAACGTTTTTATAAGGCCGAAAAATATCATCAAAATTACTATAAAAGAACTTTGATAAGTGCTGCTAAATACAAATACTATAGACGGGCTTCAGGTAGAGACCAGTTTTTAAAGAAAACTTGGGAAAAATTTAAAGATTTTAAGACTTTGCCAAAAAAAAAAGTAAATGATTTGAAAAAAACAAAAACCTCTCAACAAGTTGTTGAAAATAAAGGGTTTGAATCTTATGTGAAACCTTCTGGGCCAGAACTGAAAACACGATTAACAAAACTACAATATAAAGTGACACAAAAGGATGGAACGGAAAGGGCGTTTTCTAATGAATACTGGGATTTAAAAGAAGAGGGAATTTACGTGGATATTGTTTCTGGAGAACCTCTATTTAGTTCTGTAGATAAATATGACTCAAGAACAGGCTGGCCTTCTTTTACAAAGCCTATTGATGAAAAATTTGTTGTAAAGAAAGAGGATAGAAGTTTTTTTATGGTAAGAACAGAAGTTCGTTCTAGATATGGAGATTCTCACTTAGGGCATCTTTTTAAAGATGGACCAGCTCCTTTTTATCTTCGTTATTGTATCAATTCGGCTTCTCTTAGATTTATTCCTAAAGACAAAATGGCAGTAGAAGGTTATGGTCAATATCTCATTTTGTTCTAATCTTTTCTAAAAACTTCTTTATTTCTTTATTATTTCATACTATTTTTGATTCTTAGAAAAACGGTATGGAAAAAAATAACAAATCAACATCTGATCTTTTTACTTTGTTTGAAGCGATCTATCAACCTTCGCTTCATTTAGAAGAATCTCAAAGCTTATCGGAAAAGAAGCCCTTCTTTACTACAACTTATTTAAAAGGATTAAAAAGGGTTTTAGAATCAGAATACTTTAAAGCTCATAGTTCAGAAATTATTCAGGGTTTAAAAAAAGCAACCTCTCGTGGTCAGCTACAGTCAAAGGAGTGGATATTAAAGGTTTTAAAAGAAAAAGGAATATCAAATCTAGGGATTGTGGCTTTATGTGCTGGCTGGTATGGATTTTTGGCTTTTCTTTTTTTCAGAGATTCTTTTTTTTCTACTAAGAATATTTTTCTTTTTGAAATAGATGAATTGAGTGTCAAAGTGTCAGAAGATATCAATCGTTATTTTGTAAAGGATAACTGGAAGTTTAAAGCCACTTTAAAAAATATTTTAGATATTCATTATGCTGGAGAAACTTTTACAACTTTGAAATTTAATGGAGAATCTGAGAAATTAACCATGGTTCCAGATACAATTATTAATACATCTTGTGAACATATAGAAAAATTTAAAGAATGGTGGGATAAGATTCCAGCTGAAAAACTAATTATTTTACAAAGTAATAACTATAAAGGTCTTAAAGAGCATGTGAATTGTGTTTCTTCTCTAGAAGAATTTAAAAAGATGGCCTCTATGGGACGTTTGATTTATGAAGGGCATTTAGATTTAGAAAAATATACAAGATTTATGTTAATAGGTTATAAGACTTAACTTTTTAAATTCATCTTGTGGTTTTTAGCAGGAGTTATTGTGGATAACAATTTAGTGATTAAAAAATTTGGTGGAACCTCTGTAGGTTCTATAGAGAAAATAGAACTCATTGCGGATCGTCTTTTAAAAGATTATGAGAAAGGTGAACATCCTGTTGTTGTCATTTCTGCAATGTCTGGTCATACCAATCATTTGGTAGAAATGGCTGAAAAAGTTTATCCTTTGTATCGGGGACTTTCTTACGATATGCTTCTTTCTTCTGGAGAGCAGGTGAGTGTTGCTCTTTTGAGTATGGCTTTAGAAAAGAGAAAAATAAAAACCCATCCTTTGCTTGGTTATCAAGCGGGGATTCATACCGATTCTTTTTTTTCTAAGGCCAACATAGAATCCATTGAGACAGACACTATAGGAAAAGTTCTTGAGAGAGGAGCTGTTCCTTTAATAGCAGGATTTCAAGGAGTTACTAAAGAAAAACAGATCACCACTCTTGGTCGTGGGGGGAGTGATTTGACGGCTATAGCTTTAGCAGTTGTTTTAAAACAAGAAATGTGTGAAATTTATACAGATGTTGCCGGAGTTTTTACAGGAGATCCTAAGATTATTCCATCAGCAAAGAAAATTAAAAAACTAGGATTTTCTGAGATGATGGAAATGTCTTCTCTAGGATCAAAGGTTTTACAAATTCGTTGTGTGGAGTTAGCAGCTAAACATCAAATAAAAATTCATGTTCGTCATGCCTTTGAAAAAGAAGAAGGAACTTGGATTGTAAACAAGGAGAATGTTATGGAAGGGTCAGTTGTATCAGCCGTCGCTCATGATTCAAATACTATAGTTATTAAAATAAAAGAGATTCCAGCAGAGGATTTGGATTTTATTTCAGAGCTGTTTCAAAAATTAGGGAAACAATCTATTTTTGTAGATATTATTTCTAAAAGTGGGGTGTCTGGCACATCTAGCCTTGCTTTTTCTGTTTCTCAAACCGATTCCAAAGTGTGTTTAGATATTTTGAAAACTATGGTGAACGAAAAAAATATTATAATTATTGATAAAGTTTCTAAAATTTCTGTTGTAGGAGTGGGTATGTCTCATCATTCAGGTGTTGCTGGTCGGTTTTTTTCTGTTTTCCAATCACTAGGTGTTCCTTTGCATCTTGTAACAACTTCTGAAATAAAAATAAGTGCTGTGATTGATGAATCTCATCTTGCAAAAGTGGCTCAAGCTCTTCACTCTGAATTTCAATTGTCTAAGTAGGAATTATTTTGTTTAAATACATAAAAAATCAGTTGGTTTTAGAACAAGGAGAACACATTCTTCCTTTGCAAACCATTGCTCAAAAAGAAAAAACTCCTTTTTATATCTATGATATTCAAGGAATTAAAGAATGGTACAAAAACTTTTTAGATCATAGCTCTCATCAACTCAAAGTTTTTTTTTCAATGAAATCTAACAGTAATGAACATGTCTTAAAAGCCTTTAAGGAGTTAGGTGCTGGAGTTGATGTTGTTTCAGGTGGGGAAGCTCTTTTAGCTCAATCTATGGGTTTTGTTCCTGAAAAAATTATATTTTCAGGAGTTGGTAAAAGTGTAGAAGAATTAGAAATGGGGATTTCTCAGCAGTTTTTTCAGATCAATGTAGAAAGTTTTGAAGAGTTACAAAGAATGATTCCTATTGCTAAAAAATTAAAAAAGAAAGTTTTTATAGGGTTAAGACTTAACCCTAATATTGATTGTGAAACACATCCTTATATTAAAACAGGTTTAATGGGGCATAAATTTGGGATAGAAGAAACGGAACTCCCTTCTATATTAAGTTTTATTAAATCTCATCCAGAAGAAGTTGTTTTACAAGGGCTAAGCATGCACCTGGGTTCTCAAATTTTTGATTTAGACCCTCTTTATAAGGCTATAGAACATATAAAGACCCTTTTTGAAGACTTAAAAAAAGAGTTTCCCTCTTTAGAAACTCTAGATATCGGAGGAGGTTTAGGTGTTGATTACAATAGAGATGGATTAGAGGGAGAAAGGCTTCTTCTTGAAAAATTTGGACAAAATTTTAGAGATATTTTTAAGGGTTTTTCTGGAAAAATTCTAGCCGAACCAGGAAGATTTCTAGTGGCTCGGTTTGGCTTATTGTGTGCAAAGGTGGAATATGTAAAAAAAACACCCTATAAAAAAATTATCATTTTAAATAGTGGGATGAACCATTTTTTAAGATCCGCTCTTTATGGGGCTAAACATAGAATATTGCCCTTTTTACTGGACAACAAAAAGAAGAAAGAACCGTATGATGTTGTAGGGCCTATTTGTGAGACGGGAGACACTTTTGCTCAAAATTATCCTTTATTACCTGTAAAAGAGGGGGATTGGCTGGCTTTAGCTGATGTAGGAGCCTATGGTTATGTCATGTCTAACCAATATAATTTACAGATTTCAGTTCAAGAGATGGGCTTTTTTTCTGGAAAAAGGCTTTAAAAGACTTATTAGAGAAATACTGTAAAAGAGCCAAAGAAGTTGATATTTTATGAATTTAAAAAGGTTTTTTGCTTATTATTTTGAAAAAAATGGAAAAAATTACATTTTTTTGAAATGAGCTTGAATGTCTCTACCTTTTAGTAATATATATGTAATTAACTTAACATAATAAAAGGGAGGAAAATTATGAGAGTATTGTTATTAGTAGTGGCTGCAAGTTTTATGCCTTTATTGGCTCAAGCCAGAATGGCAGTAAAGCCGATGGCTAAACCACAACCTGCGTTTAAATTGCCTGCACAGACTACATCTATTTTAGGAGCTAGTGCTTCAATGGTAAATGGGTTTGATGGTCCGACTAGAAGTTATATAAATGAATCGCTTAACTCAGGATCTCTTTCAAACAATAGTGTAAAAGATTTGAGAGAAGGTTATAACCTTTTATCAGAAGCTACTTTACAAATTGCAGATGCTGGAAAAGTACAAGGTTTGGCAGTTGCTCTTGCTGAATCTAAAAGTTGGGAACCAGCAGTTCGTCAAAGAGTAGTAGATTTTACAGCAAGTCTTGTAGACGGTGTTAACACACCAGCAGAAGCTAAGAAGTTACAAGAAGTTGAAAAAAACTGTAGACTGTAATTAGTCATTTATAAAAAATTAGATTTTTCTAGAAAGCAACTTTTTTAAGTTGCTTTCTTTTTATAAAAAGCAAGTCCTTCTTTTATGTATTTTTTAACATTTGATTTTTCAGTGTTTGCGATAGTTTTTAAATGGTTTAAAATTTTATTTCTTAATGTAGGGTTCTTTTTTACAAATTCAAGAAGTTCTAAAGATATAAGCCATAAATGTTTTTGGTTTAAAACCTTTGCTACTATTTTTTGTAAAGTTTTTTCTTTTTGTACATAAGATTTTTTTGTATTTTTTAGAGAGGCTACTTCTTGATAGATTTTAAAAATGTCTTTCTGTTTTTTTGAGAATTTTTTTTCAGGAACTTTAGATGGAGTAAAATCATCTTTTTCTTTATAAGCCATCTTATCTGCAGGTCCTGAAAATACAGAAGTGACGGTTTGTCCAATGGCTAAATCAAAGAGCCCCCAGCTTGGATCAAACAAAAGTGAATCCCCTTGTTTTATAAGACAGTTCTTAAAAGTAATGATCAATGGAAGATTGTTGATTTTAAAAATTTTTGTAACTTCTCCTTGAAGATGAATGTCAGATTGAAAAACCAAATGAACTTTTTTTCCTATTTTTAATTTTTCTCTTTCTAAATCTTTTTGGTTCCATAAGTGAAAAGGTTTTTTATTTTTTGAAATGAGATTAAGAGGAGTGCTGTAACCGTGATTATGGTAGGATTTGTTATGACCAGAGAGTTCTTTATTTTTAAAAGAAAGCTGGCAGGGTCCAGAAAATTTTAAAAAAACAATATTATTTTTATGAGTTATTACTCTTTCTGCAATACCAGATATTTGTAACCCACTGTCTAACTCTGCTGTATTAATAGTTTTAGATTTAATGGCTTCTTGAACTCCGTAAATACCACCTCGTTTCCAAGAAAGATTTTCTATGATTTTGTCTAGAACTTCTAAAAGATGTGAAAAACTTTCTATGACAAAATACTGTGGTTGAACTTTTGTAATATCATAAGAGTAATTTAAACAAGTTTCGTCTAGCCATATTTTTTTTACTTTATTCATTTGCTGAGCTTCCTTAATGGAAGAGATAAGTCCAGCCCCATAAATTTTTGGATTTTTTAGATTTCCTATAAGTCCATACTCTGAAGTCCACCAAATAAAACGAGATAAGTAAGATGACTCACTAATATGGGAGGTATTTTTTGTGATTGTTTTTAGGTTTTTCTCAGTTTTATTTATTTGAGTTTGAGTTGCTTTTGGGTTTTCTTTTAAATCACTTAATTTTCTAATCGCTACATACAAATTTCTATCTTCAATACTTGAAAGAGATTTCAAAGCAGTATTTGCATACTTTTTAAGAAATTGAGTGTATTTAGTATGCATTAGGAATGGAACATGTCCTACAGATTCATGCACGATGTCAGGAGCTGGTGTATAAAATATATGATCAATAGATCTCAATTCTGAAGCAATGGGTAAAATACCATTGAGTTGAAATTCCATAAAAATTTTAGGAGGTATAAATCCACTTATAGTGACAGCTCTCCATCCAAACTCTTGTAGATTTTTATCTATGTCTGAAACTTTTGGTATTTTATCAAAAGTAATACCTGTTTTTTTCATACCTGAAAGGCATCCTCTGTAACCATAAAGAGACATTGTATATTGTATGCCTTTCATAATGTATCTCCAGACGGCTTGATCTTCTGGAGTGTATTTTTTGTAGTTTTGATACACTAAGTATTTTTTAAGATGATTTGGTATTTTAAAAGACATAAAACTCCTGTAAGTCATTATAGGATTTGGAACTCTTTAATAATATTTTTATAAGAATCACCTTGTAAATTATTATAAAATTTAAATAGTTAAAAATAAAGTAATATAGTTTTTTACCCATGACCTTGCATTAAAAAAGGTTCATACTCAGGGTTTTCTTTTTTAAAATTTTTATGGGTTTCAAAAAATTCTTCAATAAAAAGGAGTATTTTTTCTAGTTCTTTTTCTTGAAAAAGATTTTTACGAAATTCTGTAGAGTTTGGAAATCCTGCTGAGAACCAAGCTGCAAATTTCTTGAGTTGCAGAAGAAATCCACGAGTGTCATAAAATTTTTCCAAGTGCTTTTTCAGTTTAAGAAGGATATCATTAAAATCTTTATTTTGATGAATAGGGTTTCCTTTTAGAGAATTCATTGTGTCTAGAAAAATCCAAGGATTGTTCAAACAACCTCGCCCAATCATAACACCATCACATTGACTAAATTTAAAAGCATCAATGGCTTTTAAGGGAGAGGTTATGTCTCCATTTCCTACAATAGGTAGAGGTGATTCTTTCTTGATTTTTTTTATATAAGCCCAATCGGCTTGCCCTGAATAACTTTGAGCTCTTGTTCTTCCATGAATGGTCATCCAAGAGAAGCCTTCATTATAAGCCATATGAGCAACTTGATCGGCATTTAAGTGATCTTTATCCCATCCAGTTCTTACTTTTAGAGATAGAGGTAAGGAAGAGTTTTTTCTCATAGCATTTAAAATTTTAGAAAGAGTTTTTAAATCTTTTAAAAGAGCGGAGCCAGCTCCCTTTTTGACAATTTTATTAACAGGACATCCTAAATTTAAATCTATAAAATCAGGTTGATGCTCTTCTTGTAATTTTTGAACAGCAACTTTAATACTTTCAATATCTTCACCAAAAATTTGAATCCCAAAAGGTCTTTGAGTCTCATCATACTGTAGAAGTTGTTTAGTTCTTTTATTATCATCTTGAAGAGCTCTTGCAGAAATAAGTTCTGTAGTTATAATCCCACAACCCATTTCTCTCATAAAAGAACGGAAAGGTTTATCTGTAACTCCTGCCATAGGTGCCAAAAAAAAGGGATTTTCTTTTATATAATGATTTAAATCTATAGGTAAGGAGACCATTTTGGAGATTTGTAATTGTAGCGATCAAAAGTGATTCTTTCAATAGATAAATCATCTACATTCATTATGTAGAGTTGATAAGTTCCAGATAGATCACTACTAAAAACTATAAATCTTCCATCGGGTGAGAAACTTGGAGATTCACAATTTGCCCACTTTCCATTAAACTTTTTTAAACTTGTTAATCTTTTTAATCCCGTTCCATTAGAGTTAACTATAAAAAGATCAAACCTCCCTTTATCTTGACCAGAGAAAACAACTCTACGACCCTTAGGGTCCCAATCTGGTGTGGAGTTATAGTGTCCAGCAAAAGTGATTCTTTTGATCTGGGTTCCATATCTAGTCATAGTGTAAATCATTGTTTTCCCGCTTTTGTCTGAGGAGAAAGCAATGAGCTTACTTTTAGGATGTATAGATGGTTCTACATTGATGGCACCTCTGGGGCCTCTTGTAAGAGCTTTGATAGAAGCAGAGGAGATGTTCATTTTAAAAATATCCATAGAACCTGAACCCAATCCTAAAGTGATTAATAACTCTCTTCCATTAGGAAAAAAGTCAGCTCCTAAATTGGCTCCATTTCTATTAGACAGGAGTTTAATCTTATTTGTAGTTAAGTCTAAAAGAAAAAGAGCTGTCATTCTCTTTTTTAATTTTGTGTTATAGACAAAAGCAGTATAGGCAATTTGGTTTCCATTAGGAGACCAAGAGGGTGAAAGCACAATAGAGCGATGATAGCTTAGTCTTTTTTGCTGACTGCCATCCCAATTCATAACAAAAAGCTCTTTTTTTGATCCAGAGGTGCTTCTAGTACTGACAATTTTTGTATTAAAGATTCCTTGTGTGCCACTTAAACTTTTAACAATATCATTTGAGAGTGTATTTATAACTGATTTGGCATTAGAGATTTCCGCTGAGTATTTCTTTCGGAAAACAAGATTTTGTAAATTTATATTATAAAGAGAAACATTTAGGATCAATTGTGATTTTACAATAGAGTAATATCCAAAAAAAAGAAAATCAGTCCCATTGAGCTTCCAATTTTTCCAACGAAAACCATTAGGGTCTTTAGGATAAGGGATAGAAGAGACTTCAGATGGGTGTTCAATAAAAGCTTTTGGAGATAAAAGTTTAAAGTAACTAGAAAAATTTAGATTTTTATTTAAATGTCTATTTATATTTTTTCCCAAATTTAATTTCATTCTATTAGGCTGAACATCTCTTAGAATAAAAGGAGAAAGAGCAATAACGCTTTTTTTAATTTTAGGAGAACCTATGTTGACATAGATTTTTCCAAAGCAAAGGGAAGAAGACAGAGTAAGAAAGATAAAAATATGTTTTATTAAAGAAAGCATGCCAGTAACTCCATTTTATAGAAGAATATCATTTTATCAAATTTTTCTTTAGAGATACATAGTCATTGTCTTTTAGGAAAAATCTTAAAGGCCAATAACAAGCCTCTTTATATGGAGATAGACCAACACGAGTATCAACACAAGATTTTTCTTGTCGTTTTTTTCCTTTTTCTATATAGAGTTTATCTGAATCTACAAGGTTTATTCCATTTAGGTCTTTTGTGATATCCAAGGCTTGACACAATTTTCCAGGTCCTGTTGTAAGGTTTTTCAAGTCTGCTTTTTTTCTATATTTTTTCATTTTTTCTAACCCTTCAATGGGTTCTAGAGCTCTTATTAAAACCGCTTCGGGTTGATTTTTTTTGGCTGTTACAACATTAAAGCAGTGATGCATTCCATAAGTGAAGTAGATATAAGCATGTCCTCCTTCAAGATACATGGTTTTTGTGCGATTTGTATAAAGGCCTTTATAACTATGGCAACAAGAATCTTCTATTCCAAGATAGGCTTCTGTTTCTACAATTTTTCCTTTGAGGAGTGACCCATCTCTTGTTTTCCTTACTAAATAGCAACCTAGGAGGTTTTCAGCGACTTCTGTGGTCTTTTTTGTAAAAAAACTTTTTTTTAATAGGCTCATGGTTTATATAGGTTTATATTAAAAAAGGAGTTTTCCTTAATGTCGAGTCAAATTTTACTAGAATCTTCTTGGAAAAAGCGATTGGATTCTGAATTTAATCAGCCTTATATGAAAGAATTAAAATCTTTTCTTTCTCAAGAACTAAAAAAAAAGAAGGTTATTTATCCTAAACCCAGTGAATATTTCCAAGCTTTAAATAGGACTGATTTTGAAAATGTAAAACTTGTGATTATAGGTCAAGACCCTTATCATGGCCCTCGTCAAGCTCATGGTTTAAGTTTCTCTGTTCCTTTAGGAGTCTCTGTTCCTCCATCTCTCTATAATATTTATAAAGAAATGAAAAAAGATGTAGGTGTTCCTATTTCAAATAGTGGATGTTTAGAAGAATGGACAAACCAGGGAGTCCTTCTTTTAAATAACACCTTAACAGTAGAGGCAGGGAAAGCAGGGTCTCATAGAGGTAAAGGTTGGGAGCAATTTACGGATAAAATCATTTCTTTGCTTAATGCGGAAAAAGAAAAATTAGTTTTTTTTCTTTGGGGCAAAGCGGCTCAGGAAAAAGGAAGTATTATAAATAGGTCTAAACATTGTGTTTTAGAATCTCCTCATCCCTCACCCTTTTCTGCGGATAGAGGTTTTTTTGGTTGTTGTCATTTTTCCAAAGCTAATACTTATTTGAAATCACAAGGTGTAAGGCCTATAGATTGGTCTGCTCATGTAACCATTAAGAAAGAGGATTTGCAATGAAATACATTTTTTCTTTTATGCTTTTTTTCTTTGGAAGTTATGCCTCCTCTTCTGTTTTGATTTATTGTTCTGAAGCCAGTCCTGATTATTTTAATCCACAACTATCTATTAGTGGTGCTGCTTTTGATGCAAGTGTTCTTCTTTATGATCGTCTTATAGATTTTGATTTAAAAAAGGAGAATATCAAACCTAAATTAGCTAAGCGTTGGACTCTTTCTAAAGATAAAAAAACTTATACTTTTTATTTAAGAAAAGGTGTTTCCTTTTCTCCTCAAGGAAAATTTAAACCCAGTCGGTTTTTTTCTGCTGATGATGTTTTATTTACTTTTAATCGTCAAAGAGACTCTTCACATCCTTATTATCAAATTAACGGAGGTGGTTACAAATTTTTTAAATCTCTTAATTTACAAAATCTCATAGTAGATATTAAAAAAATAAATCAGCACACAGTTCAATTTGTTTTAAAAGAAGAAACTCCTCTTTTTATACAATACCTAACAATGGAATTTGCTAGTGTTCTTTCTAAAGAGTATGGAGATTGGTTACTAAAGAGAAAGCAAATGAAAAAAATAGATTTTAAACCTGTAGGAACGGGACCGTTTGTTTTTAAGAAATATGTTAAAGGAAGTCTTATAAGATATGAAAGAAATAATAAATATTTTTTAGGACAACCCTCTTTAGAAAAAATTGTTTTTTCTATCACTCCTGATCCTTCCGTTCGTTTTCAAAAAATAAAAAGGAAAGAATGTCATTTAATAGCTAAACCACAGCCCATAGATATTCCTTTAATGAAAAAATATAAAAATATAAAAGTCATTCAATCTGTGACTTATAATGTTGCTTACTTAGCTATGAATACGAATCATCCTATTTTGAAAAAAACTAAAGTTAGAAAAGCCATTGCTCATGCTTTAAATCGCCGACTTTACATAGAAGCTATTTATAAGGGGATGGCTGAGTTGGCTCATACACCCTTGCCTCCTAATTTGTGGGGTTATAATAAAAATATAAAAAGTCCTGAGTATAACATTCAAAAAGCAAAAAAACTTTTAAAAGACTCTGGTTATGAAAAAGGATTTCACATTGAACTTTGGACATTGCCTATTTCTCGTCCCTACAATCCTAATGGAAAAAAGATGGGAGAGTTGATGCAAGCCGATTTAAAAAAGATAGGTGTTCATGCCAAATTGCTCACTTATGATTGGCCAACTTATATTGCTAAAAGTTCTAGGGGAGAGCATGCTTTGATTCAATCCGGTTGGACAGCAGATATGGGAGATCCAAGTAATTTTTTACAAATATTACTTTCTTGTCAATCTGTATCAGCAGGTTCTAATTTAGCAAGATGGTGTAACAAAAATTATGACAAATTGATAAATCAAGCTATGAAGTCCTACAATAGAAATAATGCGAAACGGCTTTATCAAAAAGCTCAAGTTCTTTTTAATAAAGAACTGCCATTTTTACCACTTGTTCATGCTTATAATTTTACGGCTTTATCACCTAAGGTGAAAGGTTATGTTTTACCACTTTTTGGTTCTGAAAAATTTTATCATCTTTCTTTATCTTCTAATTAAGGTAATGGCTTTTTTTTTATTTCGTAAATTTTTATATGTTTTACCAACTTTTTTTGGAGTAACAATAGTTGCTTTCAGCATACTCTACCTTATACCAGGAGATCCTGTTCAGCAGCTTCTAGGGGAAAGAGGTGCTTCCCCTGAAGCTGTTCAAGAAATGCGTTCCCATTTAGGCTTAGACAAACCTTTATGGCAACAATATGGATTGTTTTTAGCTGCTTTATTTCAAGGAGATTTTGGTTTTTCTATAATTACAGGAGAATCTGTTGTTAAAGAATTTTTTTCTTATTTTCCAGCAACTGTTGAACTTTCTTTTTTTGCCTTGTTGTGGGCTTTTTTTCTAGGAATACCTTTAGGTGTTTTTGCAGCTTTAAAAAAAGATACTTTTGTAGATCATACGGTCATCAGTTTATCTCTTTTTGGTTTTTCCATGTCTATTTTTTGGTGGGGTATTATGCTCATATTAATATTTTCTGTCACTTTAGGTGTTACACCTGTATCTGGAAGGATAGATGTCTTATATGAAATTCCTTTTGTCACTGGATTGTATTTAGTAGATGTTTGGTTTGCCGAAGAAAAAATTCAAGCTTTTTTAAATGTTTTACACCATCTTCTTCTTCCTAGTTTAACTTTGGGAACCATACCACTTGCTTTCATTGTTCGTATGACTCGTTCTAGTGTATTAGAAACTGTGTCTAAAGATTTCATAAGAACAGCAAAAGGGAAGGGATTGAGTTTTTATAAAGTGTTTTTTCATCATGCTCTTGTGAATGCTTTGATTCCTATTATAACAGTTGTTGGATTTTTAATGGGGACTTTATTAACAGGAGCTATTTTAACAGAAACTGTTTTCTCTTGGCCAGGAGTGGGTCAATGGTTAGTTCAAGCTGTTTTATCTAGAGATTATCCTGTAATTAAAGGTGGAGTGTTACTTATATCTTTTATTATTATAGGAATTAATATAGCTGTTGATGTTATTTATATTAAAGCAGATCCTAGAATGAAAAATGCTATTTTTAAAAGTGAAAGAGTATGAGTCCTACTAAAGTTGAACCTCTTATTGGAATGATTTTTTTTAGGATGATTAAACATATAATAAACGACAAAGTTTCTATGATTTGTTTGTTCGGTTTTTTTACTATTTGTTTTTTGTCTTTGACTTCTTCTTTGTTTTTAACTCATTCACCTAACGAGATTAATGAAAATTTTTTGAATACTCCTCCTATGTGGATGGAAGGTGGTCAAGCCTCTTTTATATTAGGCACAGATGATCTTGGTCGTGATTTTATGGCAAGGATTTTTTATGGTGGGAAAATTTCTTTACTGGTCGGTTTTATAGTTATGATGATTGCTTTTTTATTTGGAGTTTTTTTTGGAGTGATTTCTGGATATTTTAAAAAAATGGATTCTTGGATTATGGGTGTAGTTGATATTTTAATGTCATTTCCAGGAATACTTATTGCTATTGTTGTGGTTGCTATTTTAGGTCCTGGACTTTTTAATGCTTGTCTGGCAGTTAGTGTGATGTCTATTCCTGCTATGATACGTCTTGTTAGAAGTCTTGTGTTGAGAGAAAAAAATCAAAGCTATGTAGAATCTAGTAAAAGTTTTGGAGCCAATCCTTTCCGTTTAATTTTTTTTCATATTTTACCTAATAGTTTTGGAGAAATATCTGTTCAAACTATCTTAACTTTTAGTGAAGGGATATTAAGTGTGGCGGCTTTGAGTTTTTTAGGTTTAGGAGCTCAAGCTCCTCTTTCAGAATGGGGAGTGATGATTGCTGATGGAAGGTCTTATATAGAAAGCTCTTGGTGGTTAGTTACATTTCCTGGTATTTGTATTTTAACTTTAATTTTGTGTGTGAATGTGTTGGGGGAAAGATTAAGAGATGTTTTTGATCCAAAACTCCTTATAGATTCTTGATTTAGAGTGGGAGTCATTTAAAAAGGTCATTCAAAATGGATAAACAAAAAAATCAATTTCTAATAAAGATATCAGCAGCAGGAAACACATTTCTTATTGCAGACCCTAGATGGTTTGAAAAGAAAGTCATAGATTTTCTATCTCCTTATTGTCTTTCTATAGAAAAATCTTTTAAAGATTTTTCCCAATTGTCTAAAAAATCTTTTAAAGAAAGGCAGTTGTTTTTTCAAGAGATTATGTCTTTGGAATCGGATTTTAACACGGATGGTTTTATCATTCTAAAAGATTCTACCAGTTTAGTTCCTCATTATGATTTTTATAATAAAGATGGTTCTATACCTGAAATGTGTGGAAATGCAGCTTGTTGTGTAGTGAATTACAGTCAAAAAACAAACTTGTCGTTTCAATCTTTTCAACTTGGAGAAGAGATAGTGGAAACATTTAAAAATTTCAGAGGGGATTGGGCTGTCTCTTTAAAAAATAAACCTATTTTAAAAGAAAATCTTTCTTTTTTCTTTGAAGGAAAAAATCACTCGTATTTGTTTCTTGAATCGGGAGTTCCTCATGCTGTTTTAGAATGGAAATCTTTTTTTCAAAAAGAAAAATTAAAACCTTTAGCTAAAGAGCTAAGGTTTAAAAATCCTTTCAGTGAAGATGGTATGAATGTCTCTTTTTATCAGGTAGAAAAAGAAAATCATTTAAAAGCTATAACTTTTGAAAGGGGAGTTGAAGATTTTACTCTGGCTTGTGGGACAGGAGCTTTATCTATAGCTTATGCTTTTGCTCATAAGTTTCCTGATAATCGTTTTGATAAAGTTTTTGTTAATATGCCAGGAGGTGAATTGATTGTTGAACTGAAGACTCCAGCCTTATTAACATCTGCTGTGAAGTGGGGATATTAGTTTTTTAACTTTATTTTTTATTTGAATGATTGAAATGGATTAAGAAGTAGGTGTATTAGTTGTTGAAATATTTTTTCAATTAGATTATCAATAAACAGTCATGTCCGCAGAATATTATCCTTTAAAAATAATAAAAAAAATTCAGGAAACAGAAGATAGTTATTCTTTTTATTTTTCTGTTCCTACAGAGTGTAAGTCTCTTTTTTCTTATCGCCCAGCTCAATTTCTAACTTTTAAATTTTCTATTGACGGAAAAGACTATGTTCGTAGTTACTCTTTATCTTCTTCCTCTTTTTTAGATGAGCCTTTACAGACTTCTGTAAAAAGAGTTGTAGATGGTGTGGTGTCTAACTATATGATTGATTTTTGCAAAGAGGGTGATGAAGTTTTATCTCAAAAACCTTTAGGAGATTTTTTTAATCTTCCTAAAACTTTAAAAACTCAAACTTATGTTTTATTTGGAGCTGGTATTGGTATCACTCCTTTATTTGCTATCTTAAAAACAGTTTTAAGTTCAAATCTTTGTGAAAAATTGATTCTCATTTATTCTAATAGAAATGAAGATAGTATCATTTATAAAAAATCTCTCAAAGAATGGCAAAAACGATATCCTGATAAACTAAAAATTCAAAATATTTTATCTCAAGAAAACGGTCGTTTGGATTCTAAAAAACTATCCTCTATTTTGGAAAAAATTTCATTGGATAACTCTTTATTTTATCTTTGTGGACCTAAAAATTATATGAATTTAATTACGGATACTTTAATGGATAAAGGTTGTTCTTCAGAAAGTATCTATAAGGAAGACTTTAATGTTGTTCCAGTGCGTGGACCTACACCAGACAAATACTCTGTTTTTTTTGAGACTAAAGTTTATGAAGAAGGAGAGCCAGAGACTCTGGAAGCCATTTTAAATGGAGAGCAAATCAAAATAGATTTGAATCGAGAGAAATCTCTTTTAGAGCAGCTTTTAGATCAAGGCTATAACCCTCCTTTTTCCTGTACTTCAGGGGCTTGTATGACTTGTATGGCTAAACTTAAGGAAGGTAAGGTTTTTCAACTGGAAGAAGGTATTTTAGATGAAGAAAATATTCAGTCTTTAGAAATGTTAACCTGTCAGTGTTATCCTCTTTCTAAAAAAATTCGGATTGATTATGATGATTTATAAAATACTTTTTTAGTTTTTCTTATAAGATATTGCCTTTCATTTCTTTTTGTGTTTTTTTATTTTTAATATGCCAAATAAAAGAAAAATCACAGTTGCTCATGGAAATGGAATTGGTCCAGAAATTATGGGTGCGACATTGCATATTCTTCAAGAAGCAAAAGTTCCTTTAGAGATAGAAGAGGTTGAAATTGGTGAGGATGTTTATAAAGCAGGTGTTCCTACAGGGATAGAGGGCAAAACTTGGGAGTCTCTTTACAGAACAAAAGTTTTTTTGAAAGCTCCTATTACCACTCCTCAAGGAGGGGGTTATCGCAGTCTCAATGTCACTATCAGAAAAACTTTAGGGCTTTATGCTAATGTAAGGCCATGCCTTTCTTATCATCCTTATATAGAAACAAAACATCCTAAAATGAACTTGGTTATCGTTCGTGAAAATGAAGAAGACCTTTATTCAGGAATTGAATACCGACAAACTCAGGAAATGTTTCAAAGTTTAAAACTTCTGTCCCGAAAAGGTTCTTCAAAAATCATTCGTTATGCCTTTGAATATGCAAGACAAAACAATCGCAAAAAAGTCACTTGTTTCACAAAAGATAATATTATGAAGGTAGCAGATGGAATGTTTCATAATATTTTTGAAGAGATTGCCAAAGAGTATTCTGATATTGAAAATGAACATTGGATTGTAGATATTGGAATGGCAAAAGTGGCTGATTCTCCAGAACAATTTGATGTGATTGTTCTTCCTAACCTTTATGGAGATATTTTATCAGATATTGCGGCTCAAATTACGGGTTCTGTAGGTTTAGCAGGTTCCGCTAATATTGGTGGAGAGTATGCTATGTTTGAAGCCATACATGGTTCTGCTCCTAGAAGAGCAGGACAAAACTTAGCCAATCCTTCAGGGTTGCTTTTAGCTGCTGTGCAGATGTTGGTTCATTTGAATTTTGATGAAGAAGCAACAAAAATACAAAATGCTTGGTTAAGAACTTTAGAAGATGGGATTCACACTTATGATATTTATAAAGAAGGTGTTAGTCATAAAAAAGTAGGGACAAAAGAATTTGGTGAGGCTATTGTAGAACGGTTTGGACAATCGCCTAAAAAATTAGAACCTGTTTCTTATAAGAAAACTCAGAGTGCTTCTTTAAAAATCAAAGAGCCTTCTAAAGAGAAGAAAGAGCTGGTAGGGATAGATGTTTATATTGATGAAGTTACAGATAGTGTTGAAAGTTTAGTTCAAAAATTAAAAAAAGTAGAGATCAAAAAATTAAAACTTAATTCTTTATCAAGTCGTGGGTTGAATTTTTGGCCTGGTGAAGAACCACTTGCTGACAAATCGGATCATTGGCGTTGTCGGTTCTTTTCAGAATCTAAAAAGACTGCAAAACAAGATGTGATAGATTTAATGTTGCGATTGTTGAAAGAAGATATGGATGTGATTAAAACAGAAAATCTTTATGATTTTAACGGCAAGCCGGGTTATTCTAAAGCTTCTTCTAACTGACTATGGCTAACCCTTGTATTTTTATATCTGGAGTGGCAGGTTTTTTAGGAAGTCATTTAGCAGAGAGAGCTCTTTCAAAAAATTATAGAGTTATAGGGGTTGATAACCTGTCTTTAGGAAATAAGGAGAATGTTCCAGAGGGTGTGGAGTTTTACGAGTATGATCTTTTAGATTTAGAAAAAAATAAAAGATATACAAAAAATGTTGATATTGTTTTTCATGCAGCGGCTTATCCTTTTGATAATTTGAGTTTATTTTCTCCTTATCAAGTTACGCAAAATACTTTTACTATAACCTCTTCTCTTTTAAGTGGGTCTATACACAATCAGGTTAAAAGATTTATTTTTTGTTCTTCTATGGCTCGTTATGGACAGCAAAAAAGTCCCTTTACAGAAGAGATGAAGCCTCAGCCTAATACTCCCTATGGTATTGCTAAAGTGGCTGGAGAAAATCTGGTAAAAAATCTTGCGGAAACTCATGGTTTTGAATATGTGATTTGTGTTCCTCATAATATTTTTGGACCAAGACAAATCTATAATGACCCGTATAGAAATGCTGTTTCTATAATTATCAATCAAATGTTGCAAGATTTACCTCCTTTTATCTATGGAGATGGAGAGCAAAGGAGAAGTTTTTCCCCTATTCAAGATGTTGTCAAAATTTTTGAAGATCTTTTGTTTTCTAAAAAAATTCAAGGAGAAACTATCAATATAGGTCCTGATGAAAGATATATAACTCTTAACGATCTGGTTTCTTTACTAAATGAAATCATGGGAAAAAATATAAAACCTAGATATGTTCAAATGCGATTGCAAGAGGTTAAAGAAGCCCATTGCAGTTCAGAAAAAGCAAAAAGACTTTTAAATTATCAAGTTTCAACAAAGCTTGAAACCGCTTTAAAAGAAATGGTTTTATGGATTAAAAAACAGGGAGTTAAAAAATTTTCTTACAATAATAAAATAGAAATCACTAACTCTAAATTTCCTGAAGTTTGGAATAAAAAATTATATTAAAGAGTAAGAGATTATCAATGAACACTCAAGTTACTTACAATCAAGCTTTAGACCTTTTAAAGTCTGGAGAGATTGTTGCTATACCTACAGAAACAGTTTATGGATTGGCAGGAAGAATTGACAGTCAAAAAACTTTAGAAAATATTTTTAAAATTAAGAAGAGACCTTCTTTTGATCCTTTAATTGTTCATTGTTATGATGCGATTCAAGCCAAACAATATATTTCAGGAGATATTTCATTTGTAGAGAGTTTATGGAAATATTTTTCTCCAGGACCTCTCACAATTGTTGTGCCTAAAAACGATAAAATACTTCCAATCATTACAGCTCACCAAGAGACCGTTGCTTTACGGATTCCAAAACATCCTTTAGTGAGAGATTTGTTAAAAAATTTAAATATTCCTTTAGCAGCTCCTAGTGCTAATTTGTACGGTAAGTTGAGTCCTACACAAGCAAAAGATGTTATCTCTATTTTTTCAGGATCCATTCCAGTGTTAGATGGAGGAGATTGTGAAGTGGGTTTAGAATCCACTATCATCCAACCGGATGTAAAAAATAAACAAATTTTTATTTTAAGACCTGGAATCATCACAGAAGAAGATTTGCAAAAATTTTTAAAAGATAATAACTTGGATTTCTCTGTTTGTAATAAAAAAGATTCTTTTCAACCAGGTGGACAAATGGAGCACTATCAACCCGATGTCCCTTTGATTTTTATAGAAAGTGATAAAGAGGATTCACAAATCACGGATTTCTTAAAATCTAAGTATCCTAAAAAATCTATTCAAAAACTTTGTTTAGAAAAATCTCCACAAATTTTAGCTCGTTATCTTTATTCTGATTTACGAAAATTATCTCAAGATAAAAATAATATTATCTTTGTTGTTAGAGAAAAAAATCAAGAGGGAGATATATGGAATGCCATTTGGAATCGTCTGGAAAAAGCTTCTTCTAAAAAGATCAATCTAAGATAAGTAGGCTAGGTTCTTCTACTCTAGAAATAAAGTTCTTTAAAAACCGAGCCGCTGTAGCACCATCTATTAAACGGTGGTCGCAAGTGATAGAGAAATTTATAAAAGGATTTTCTTCAAAACCAGAAGAGTCTGTTTTTACAATTTGTTGATACATACGATAGATTCCTAAAATAGCAACTTCAGGAGGGTTGATAATAGGTGTTCCTGAAAGACCAGCAAGGCTACCAATGTTGGTTAGTGTAATAGAACCCCCTGTTAAATTTTCTCTTTGGACAGTCCCTTTTCGTGCTTGTTCTCCAAGGTTTTGGATCTCTTTAGTTAGGTCTAAAACACTTTTCTTTTCGGCTTCTTTTATAACAGGGACAATGAGTCCTTGATTTGTATCTACGGCAAAACCTATATGGGCTGATTTTTTATAGACCACTTCTTTATTTTGTTCATCGTAACTACTATTAAAAATAGGGAACTCTTTAAAACCCGATAAAATGGCTTTTATAAAAAAAGGTAGGTAGGTTAATTTTATATTTTGAGATTTTAATTGCTCTTTTAATTTTGTCCGAACATTCACAAGATGTTTCACATTGGCTGTTTCGGTTATAGTAAAATGAGGAATTGTAGCCTTAGAAAGAGTCATGGTTTCAAACATAATCCTTTTAATTCCCGTAAGAGTTTCTCTTTTTATTTCTTCGCCTTCTACTTTTAAGGGAGTTAGGGGTTGAAAATGAGACTTGGAAGAAGATTTAACATGCCTAATAAGGTCTTCTCTTGTAACTTTGTTATTTCTTTTAGGAATATCTTTTAACGAAACACCAAATTCTTCAGCTAGTTTTCTCGTGGCAGGAACAGCAAGGTCATAATCTTTTTGAGTGATTGTGTTGGATGTTTTAGGAAGTTCTTGTTCCATTTTTTTTTGTTTTTTAGAAGAGTTCATTTCTTCTTGTTTTATGGTATCCTTTCTTGTTTCTTTAGTTTCCATAGTTAAGACAACTTGCCCTACAGCAACCATATCTCCTTCTTTGACTTTAACTTCTGTAACTTTGCCATTTATGGAAGAAGGAATTTCCATAGAAGCCTTATCTGTCATAACTTCCAAAAGAACTTGGTCCATAGATACTGTATCTCCTGGAGAAACTTTGATCTTTATAATTTCCCCTTCTGTAACACCTTCACCAAGGTCAGGAAGTTTAATATTTTCAATTTCCATTTTTTATTTTCCTTTGATTTCTAATGAGAGATTCCATAAAAAACTCCCCAGCTTTATAAGAGCTTCTTACTAAAGGCCCAGAAGCACAATATAAAAATCCCATGTCTTCAGCAAGAATCTTCCAGTCTTTAAATTCTTGAGGACTGACATATCTTTCAACAGGTAAATGTCGTTTTCTGGGTCGTAAGTACTGTCCAAAGGTAATGATATCACAGCCAACCGTTCTGAGGTCTTTAAGGGTCTCTTTAATCTCCACATTTGTTTCTCCTAGTCCTAACATGATAGAGGATTTAGTATATAGACTTGGCGATTCCTTTTTAACTGTATCTAAGACTCCTAAAGATTGTTTGTATGTAGATCTAGGGTCTCTCACTCTAGGAGTTAATCGTTCTACGGTTTCTATATTGTGAGCAAAAACATCAGGTTGAGCTAAAAGAACAGTTTTTAGACAGTCTTTCCTTCCACTGAAATCTGGAGTTAAAACCTCCACAAGAAGATCAGGAGATTTATGTTTAATGTAGGAAATAGTTTTTGAAAAATGACCAGCACCTTCATCAGGTAGGTCATCTCTATCAACACTGGTTAAGACAATGTATTTTAAATTGAGTTTAGAAACTGTAAGGGCTACTTTTTCAGGTTCTTTTTCATCCAACCAAGCTTTAGGGTTGCCTGTTTTTACATTACAAAAACGACAGCCTCTTGTGCAAACATCTCCCATAAGCATAATGGTTGCTGTTCCACCACTCCAACATTCACCGATATTAGGGCAATTGGCTTCCTCACAAACTGTAGATAAATTTAAATTTGTAAATAGTTTCTTAATAGAAGAGTATTTTGTGCCTGAAGGGATTTTAACCTTGAGCCATTCTGGTTTTTTTTCAGGAAATTTCAAAGATTCCATATAGTTCTTATTTATAATATATAAGAGGGAATGGAAAGAGATTTTTTAGCGTTTTTCTAAAGGTCTTTTTATGTTCATTAGAGATAAAACCTGTTTTCTATAAAATAGAAAACAGGTTTTTCATTAAACTTGGGGTTATAAATCTTTAAGAAATTTTTCAATAATAACTTCAGGACCGACATTTTTAGCATCAACCCCATTCACATAGAAACTCGGTGTTCCACTTACACCAAGGACTCCTGCTTCTTTGATGTCTGCTTTGACAATACTTTTTGCTTCTTTTAAATTTTTATTAACATCGGATATATTCAAGCCTAGTTTTTTAACAAGGTCATTTAACTTTCTTGTAATTTCTTTTTGACCTTTAACTCTTTCATACTTTGAAAAGTTGTCAAAAATAGCATCATGGAACTCTTTTGCTTTTTTATGGCTGATAAGAGCGATGGCTTCAAAATATTCCGCTGCTGGTTTAGCAAAAGGATGAAAACTTAATGGAAAATTTTTATAAACAACTTTCACTTTTCCATCATATTTTTTAATCAAAACTTTCATTCTTTGACTTGCTTTTGCACAATAGGGACATTGAAAGTCGGAAAACTCAACAATAGTGATAGGAGCTTTTTTATTTCCAAAAGTCACACGACCTTTTGTTTTTATTGTAGCTGGATTTTTAAACTGTTCCTCTAATTTTTTTTCAGCACTAAATCTTGAATAATCTTTAGCTGCTGTTTGGACTGCCTCCATAAAGGTAGCAGGGTCATCTTTGATTACATTAGCAAGATTTTTTGGTTTGATAAAAACCATATTGATAGAAAAAACAACGGATAGAATAAAAGTAACAATAGACGCTACCACGACTAATAAAATAACTTTAGGATTCATTTTACCTCCTATTTTGAAAATGAAATTAAGCATAGACTATAATAAAAAAGACCCTAGAGCAAATCAATTAAAGTGATTTTTTTGTTTTATTCTTTATCAAGATAGGCTAACATCTAGTTATGTTGAAGAATTTTTTGGTCTTATTTTTTGTGTTTTTATGTTCTGTCTCATGGGGCAACTACACTTATGAAAATCTAAAAATTAAAGATTATGAGCAAATGCGAAAAATTGTAAATTCTTACATCCAAAAAACACAGAAAACGACTTCAAATCAATCTGAAAACAAAGAAAGTGATGCTATTGACCCAGATGAGGCTCTTTCCAAGTTAAAGGTTGGTCTTAAAATTTTATTTATGAGACCTGATACAGATGGTCTGCGAAGCTCTTTACTCTCTCCTTTGGAAACAGAAATTAACACCTATAAGCCTTTTATAGATGTATTGGCAGAAGTGGTGAAAGAAGCCCTTCCTGTTTTAAAGAACAAAAAAAAATCTCCTCTTTTTCAAGCGAATGCTCTTTACATTGTAGAAAACTCCATATCTCATGCTAGAGGAGTTCTAAAACCAGAAGCAGATGTTATTTTCTTAGATATTAAAACATCTAAAATAAAACTTAGTGAAAAACTTATAAATCATCTTCGTCTCAATGAGGGTCGTGGGCAAACAGCATCCCCATCTCATATAGCAAAGAAGATTTTAAAAGAACGACGGAAAGAAAGAAAGGCTGCTCAGAAAAAAGCCGAGGCAGCTAAAAAGAAGGCAGCTAAAGAAAAGGCTGCTAAAGAGAAAGCAGCTAAAAAGAAGGCTGCTAAAGAGAAGAAAAAGTAATTTTCTCAAAAAATAAAAGTTTCTTTTTTTATTTTTTTATACTATGAGTATTTTTATATGAAGCTAGGTGTTGTTGGGGCTACAGGTCTTGTAGGTCAAAGATTTTTAAAGATTTTAAGTCCTTTTCAAAATGAAATTAAAGAACTTCGTCTCTTTTCTCGTTCCAATAAAGATTGTTACTTTAATGGGCAGAAAATCCAAACAAAGCCTTTAAAAGAAGGGTGCTTTGAGGGCTTAGACATTTGTTTTTTTTCTGCAGGGAAAGAAGCAAGCCATAAATGGTGTCCTCAAGCAGAAAAAGAAAAGGTTATTGTTATAGATAATTCTTCGGCTTTTCGTAAGGATTCAGATAAGTTACTCATTGTCCCAGAAGTCAATGGGGGACTTTTAAATTATAAACCTCAAATTATCTCTAATCCTAACTGTTCAACGATTCAATTGGTTATGGCTTTACATCCCTTACATCAATCTTTTGGTTTAGAAGAAGTTCGTGTTGTCAGTTTACAATCTATTAGTGGAGCTGGAAGTGCAGCTCTTGAAACATTAAAGAAAGAGAGTTTAAGCATTTTAGAATCTAAAAAAACTTATGAAACAGAAAAAATGGATACGGCGTTTAATTGTGTGCCTTATATTGGCTCAATAGGTGAGGACGGTTTTTGTGAGGAAGAGACAAAAATCATTTCTGAAAGTAAAAAAATTATGCAAATTCCTGATCTTAAAATTTCAGCCTTTACAGTGCGTGTTCCAACTTTAAATTCTCATGGAGAAATCATTTGGTTTTCTTTAAAAAATTCAGTTCATAGAGAGGATATTGAAAAGGCTCTTGCTCCTTATGTGGAAGTCTATAAGTCGGATAATGATACGCCGCTTCCTCATGGTCGTCATGCCTCTGGTAAAGAGAGTGTTTTTATGTCTCGTATCCATAAGGATGGTCTATCAGAAACATCTTGGGTTATGTGGCTTGTGGCTGATAACCTTTTAAAAGGTGCAAGTTTGAATGGGTTACAAATTGCTCAAAAGCTTTGGGATATTAAAAAACACTAGGGAGGATTTATGATTCCTATTTTACAAAAGATAATTTTTTTCATTTGTTGGTTTTGGCTCATGCCTAGTTTAGCAATGGTTCAATATAAACCTATTTCTTCTATGGAAAGAAGTGGTTTCTATGGAGGAGGAATTGTAGATTACAAATCTCTTCCTGACTTGAAAAATATTGTATCTGGTTATTCCTTACAATATCATTTTTTTATTCCAGAAATGAACAAGCTTGTAGCCCAATCGTATAGAGATTTTTTTAAGATAAGTTTAGGATTAGGTGCTCATTGGTTTAAGAAGGCCTATGATAAAAATCAGTTTCAATGTGAATCTTCAAAGTCATTGCAAACTTTAATTTACCGTGGAGGTTTACGAGGGGCTTTTACTTATGTTGAATATTTTACTCCGTTTGTTGAGTTTGGTTTGGCAAGGTCTCGTTGTTTTTCTTATAAGGTGAGTGAGAAAATTTCTTTTGAGAAACCTTCTAATAAGTTTAAATCCTATATATCTTTCGGCTTGTTTCTTAGTTTTAAACTGATAGATAAAATAGCGATTTACAGCTTAGACAAGGATTATGGAATCAACGATATTGGAATTATAGGTCAATGTTCTTGGTTCCATAGGGAAGAGAAAGCAGGAATCAAATTAGATAGCAAATTGGCTTTTTGTGAAGCTGGTTTAAGTTTCAAACTATGAAGATTAGGTTGCTTCTTTCCTATAAAGGAACTCACTTCTTTGGATGGCAGAAACAAAAAAATCAACAAACCATACAAGGTGAACTTGAAAAATCCTTAAAAGAAATTTTTCAAAAACCTATTTCTGTTATAGGTTCTGGGAGAACGGATGCAGGTGTTCATGCTATAGGGCAGCAGGCTCATTTTGAGATAGATGAAGAGGATTTAAGAAAAATCAATTTATTCCAAGCTCTTAATCATTTGCTCCCTAAAGATATTTCTATTTTAGAGGTGTGGAAGACTTCTGAGGACTTTCATGCTCGTTTTTCTGCTCAAAAAAAAATCTATCAATTTTTTCTTTTTGTGAGTCCTATACCTCCAGCTCTTTTTAGAGAGTATGTTTGGTGGGTGAAGCAACCCATTTGTTTTAAAAAGTTGCAAAAAATGGCAAAAGTATTTAAAGGAACTCAGGATTTTAAAAGTTTTCAAAGTGCAGGGTCTGATGTGGGGAGTACAGTAAAGACCATTTATTCTTCTTGTTGGATAAAAATATCTCCTCATATGTTCAGTTATGAAATTAAAGGTTCTGGTTTTTTAAAGCAGATGGTGAGAAACATTGTAGGGACGCAAATAGACCTTCTCAAGGAGGATAAACCTGAGGAAACTCTTAAGGTCATTTTAAAAAGCAAAGACCGAAGAAAGGCTTTAGGAACAGCTCCTAGCCAAGGTCTTTATCTAAAAGAGGTCTTTTACCCTTCTGTTCTTGACAGAGCGTGTATTAGCCTTTAAAAAAGATAAACTCTAAGGAAAAAGCTTATGAAAACTTGGATTAAAAAACCTATAAATGTTCAAAGTGATTGGAAGATTATAGATGCTTCTGGGAAATCTCTTGGACGCTTAGCCAGTGTTGTGGCTCAATTGTTATCTGGCAAATATAAGCCTGAATATACATCTCATGTTCCTAATGGAGACCATGTTGTTATTGTCAACTCTGATAAAGTCGTTTTAACTGGTAAAAAATGGCAGGATAAAAAATACTATACTCACTCCCGTTATATAGGCTCCATAAAAGAATGGTCTGCCAGAGATTTAGGGACGGAAGAGTTAATTAAAAAAGCAGTTCAGGGTATGTTACCAAAAAACAATCATCGGCCAAAATTTTTAAAGAATTTAAGGATTTTTAAAGATACAGAACATATTTATAAAGATAAAAATTTAACAGTGATGGAATTATGAAGGAAATATTATGACAAAAAAATCACCTTTCTTTTATGGCACGGGTCGCAGAAAAACAAGTTCAGCTCGGGTGTTTTTAAAGTCTGGAACAGGTTCTTTTACAGTTAACCGTAAGCAATCTCTTAAAGATTATTTTGTAAAACAGAAACAATATCAATCGGTTCTAAGTCCCTTAGAAGTTTTAGGGGTGCAAAAATCTTTTGATGTTTTCGCAACTGTTAAAGGTGGTGGTTTTACAGGTCAATCTGAAGCTATTCGTCATGCTTTAGCAAGAGCTCTTCTGGAAGTAGATGAAACTTATCGTGCTACTCTTAAAAAGAATCAATTTTTAACAAGAGATTCAAGAATGGTGGAACGAAAGAAATACGGACGTCATAAAGCCCGAAAAAGCACTCAATTTTCTAAACGATAGATTTTGTATTTTTTGATTTTTGAAAGATGAAATGATACTTTTAAAAACTTGTAGATGGAGTTCCTATTTGTGAAACAGAAAAATAAAAAAATACAAATCCTAATTTTTTCCTTTCTTTTTCTTACAGGTTGCAAAGATATGCAGTATCTTGCACATGTCAGTCTTGGTCAGGTCAAATTGTTAAACCAAAGGGTTTCTATTGAAAAAGCTCTAGAAAAATATGAATTGACTGAGAGTGAACGAAAAAAACTCAAAATGGTTTCGCAAATTAAAAAATTTGCTCTTGAAAAATTAAAATTAGATATAGATGAGGACATTTATTCCACTTATGTGAAGTTGGATGAAGCTTATGTGAGTTATCTTTTACGAGTGGCTTATGCTTATGAATTAAAAGCTTATAAATGGAATTTTCCGTTCATAGGTTACACTCCGTATAAAGGTTTTTTTGATAAGGAAAAAGCCAAGGAGGCTGCAAAGTTTTTTCCAAAAGACAAGTATGACACTTTAGTTAGAGGTGTAGCAGCTTACAGCACTTTAAATTGGTTTGAAGATTCTATTTTATCTTCTATGTTGTCTTATGATGAAAGTGATTTTGTAGTGACTGTGTTTCATGAATTGGCTCACACAGTTTTATTTTTTAAAGATCACATTGATTTTAATGAGAGGTTTGCAGAGTTTGTTGGGCGAAGATCTGCAGAATTATTTTATTTAGAAAAAGAAGGGGCGGAATCTGAGACCTTACAAAAAATGCACGGAGAGTGGGAAGATGAATTACTTTTTTCTTCTTTTATGACAACGGAGTATGGGGAGTTGGATGAATGGTATAAACAAAATAAAGGAAAAGTTACTCCCGAAATGAAACAAAAAAGATTAAAAGACATTCAGAATCGTTTTCTTAGGAATATACAGCCTAACTTGAAAACCAATTCGTATCATTATTTTTCAAAAATCAAACTGAACAATGCTCGTTTATTATCTTATCGTTCTTATAAACATAATACGGGAGAGTTTGAAAAGTTATTTGACTCTCCTCAAGTGAATAAAAGTATATCTGCTTTTGTTGAGTACTGCTCTCAATTTGAAGAGGAAGAAGATCCAGAAGTTGCTTTGAGTGAAGCTGTTAAGGATTTGTAACCCTTATAAATTGGATCTTTTAAATGCAGACTAGTTTGTGAGTTTTTCGCTTTCTGTTAGAAAACATTTCATATAATAGCGAGACAGAGTGTTTAAATCCACAAACCCTTTGTGATCTTCATGAGTCCATTGAATAGACATGACGTTGTTGAGGAAAGCATTGATATAAGTGTCAATATGTTTAATGATGGTTTCATTTTCTTTTTTGATGAGTTGAATATGAATGCGACCTGCTTTTTCTGGTGTAAAAATAAGGCGATGCCCTTTCCGAAATAACATAAAACCATTTTCTTTATCAACAACATCGTAGATATGAATAGATCGTAAAAGGGAAAAAGGAAGCCCCTCTTTTTGGTCAATCCATTTATGTTTTTCAGTATTTTGTAAAAGAGAAGACTTTAAATCGTTAAAAGCTTCTACAAAGTGTTCAAAAATAGATCGTAAATCTAAAAGCACTTCATTTGTGATTTCTTTAAGTTCTGCTTGGGTTACAATGAGATTTGAGGTTTTGGAGTTTTTTTCTATCAGACATTTTTCAATCCAGGACTTTGTTGTTTCTAATTTCATGCTTGCTCCTTATTCCTATTTTCTATATAATTTTAAGGGTCAATCGTTTGTATCGTCAAGAGGGGGCCGTATAATGCAGAGAGCAATTCTTTTTTTGAAAAGTTTAATTTTAACCACTTGTTTTATATCTTTAGTATCTTGTTCGTATTTGCAAAAAATGAAAGATAAAATGCAAGGAAAAAATATCATAGAAGGAGTGGGTGCTGAGGATATCAGTAATGTAGATATAGATAGTGGGAGTCGTGGAAGTGATTCAGGTTCTATCAGTGGTTTAAGTACAGTGTTTTTTGATTTAGATTCTTCTGGTTTATCTGCTAAAACGAAACAAATTTTAAAAGATAATAAAAGTTGGTTTGATAACAATGCTCAAGTGAAAAGGATAGAATTAGAAGGACATTGTGATTTTTTAGGTTCTGAATCTTATAATATTGGTTTAGGGCAAAGACGTGCCGAAAAGGTTTTGAATTATCTTGTATCTATAGGAATTCGTAAAGATAGAATGAGTATTATAAGTTACGGGGAAGAAAAGCCACTTTCTCAGACAGATAATTCATTAAATCGGCGAGTCAATTTTGTCCCTATATATAAATAATGATTAAGTATTATATAAGTACTTTATTTTGGATGTTATTTTTGATTTCTTGTGCAGGAACTCCGCCTGTTAAGGAATACAGTTTAGCTCGTACAGCTCTTCAGGCGGCTAAAAAATTTGAAGCTAATAAATACAACCCTAAATTGTATAGAAAAGCGGTTTATTTCTATAGAAAAGGTAGTCATTCTTTTGATAAAAGGTTGTATGGACAGGCTAAGGATTATTTTAATCAATGTCTAGAAATGGCCGAAAAATCGGAAGATTTAACGAGATGGACTAGATATAAAAAGGGAGACTACAGTTTGTGACAGAAACATTAACTCGGATAGGTTTTTATGGTAATCTCTTAACTGGAGTAAAAAGTTATGAAAAGATTTACTTTTTTAATGATTTTCTTTTTTTGTGTTAATTGCTCTACAACTAAAAAAACTTCTCATTATGATAGTGTTATAAAAAAGAATCGCTATTCTTCTAAGCAAGACATTGTGGATACTTTAAGAAGTGTTGCTAATTTAGATAAGGATGATTTCGCTTTTATTTCAGAAAAGATGCAAAATGTTGTTGAAAGTTATAAGGTCTTACGAGTTAAGATTTCTAATTTAGAAAAGAAAATAGATCGTCTTATTGCTAATAAATCTTCAGTCAATAGGGATAAAGTGAATTCTAAAGTGCAAATTTTGACAGAAGAAATATCTGATGATGCCATCCACTTTAGTGATGAGGATCCAGAAACTGTTTTAAAAAATCAAGATTCCCAAGAAAAACCTGTGAAAGATATAAAGTTAGAAGAAAAAATCCAGAACAAGTCAGATAAAGAAGGTTCTCAAAAAAAGGATACATCTTCTCAATCCTTTATTGAGGCTAAAAAATTGTACTCTGAAAAGTCTTGGCAAAGTGCTATCACTAAGTTTCAAGATTATCGGAATAAAAATCCTAAAGGAATCTATATTATAGAGGCTACTTATTATATGGGAGAATCTTTTAGGTATTTAAAAATGTTACCAGAGTCTCAAGTTTTTTATAAAGAAATTATAAAAACCTACCCTACATCTTCTTGGGTTGAAAAAGCTAAACAAAGATTAAAAAAACAATAAGATGCCTATATGTTTAGGTATAGAAACAAGTTGTGATGACACTTCTGTTTCTTTGGTTACAGATAAAGCAGAGGTTTTATTTTTAAAAAATCAAAGTCAAGATGACATTCATCAAAAATATGGTGGCATTGTTCCTGAGTTAGCCAGTCGTAATCATGGTTATTATCTTCTCCCTATCATAGAAGAGGCTTTAAAGGTTGTTCCAAAAGAACAAATTGATGTTATAGGAGTTACAAATCGGCCGGGTCTTTTAGGAGCTCTTTTAGTGGGTTGTGTGACAGCTAAAACGCTTAGTATGGTGTGGGATAAACCTCTTATAGGAGTTAATCATATTGAAGCCCACTTATTTAGCTCTTATCTTTGGAGTCAAAAATCTCAACACACTTTTAAACCTCTTAAATTTCCTTCTTTGTCTTTGGTGGTTAGTGGGGGGCATAGTTCCTTATTTTATGTGAAAGGTGTGGGGGATTCTATTTTATTAGGTTCAACATTAGATGATGCTGCTGGGGAAGCTCTAGATAAATTTGCTAAATTGTTAGGATTTCCTTGGCCTGGAGGTCCTCACATAGATTCTTACTCTCAAAAATTAAATTTTCAAAAAAACACTTTATTTTCAAAAATTAAAACAGAAGATTTAGATTTTAGCTTTTCTGGAATAAAAAGTGCAGGTCGCCGCTTGTTATCTAAGAAATCAAAAGAATGGATTCAAGAGAACTTGCCAGAAATTTGTGCCAGTTATCAAGAAGTTATTGTAGATCATTTGCTAGAAAAACTTAAGGGAGCTTTTAATAAATATCCAAGTGACCGTATTTTAATTGGTGGAGGTGTAAGTGCTAACACTTGTTTAAGATCTAAAATAGAAAAATGGGCTAAGTCAGCTCAAGTGGAATGTTTTTACCCAGAGAAAGTTTATTGCACAGACAATGCGGCCATGGTTGCTTTTACAGGACTTCATTATTTTTTAAAAGGGCAATCTTCAAGTTTAGACATCCCTTGTGTTCCTCATCATACGGAAAAAGATTTTTTCTCCTCTTAATTGTATTTACCATAAGGAAAAATTATTTTTAAATTATGAATTTACAAAAATTAAAAATCAAATTGAAAGAATTAGATATAAAACCTAATAAAAAATTAGGACAAAATTTTTTAATAAATGAAGAGATAGTTTTGAAGATAGTGAACAAGGTGAAAAGCAGTTCTCCTCCTTGGGTGGAGGTGGGTCCTGGTCTAGGTGCTTTAACACATTTT
The DNA here is from genome assembly GCA_963692945.1 of Bdellovibrionales bacterium. Classification (GTDB taxonomy): domain Bacteria; phylum Bdellovibrionota; class Bdellovibrionia; order Bdellovibrionales; family UBA1609; genus JACOND01. The sequence goes on along the minus strand of OY843585.1, from coordinate 128,501 downwards.
TTTAACTCTGAGAAAGATCAGATTTTTCTTATTGAAAGAGATCAAAAATTAGATTCTTATTGGAAGGAAAAAGGTTTTTCTGTTTTTTGTAGTGATGCTTTAAAATTCAATTGGAATCAAATCCCATCCCCCTTTACTTTATTTGGTAATTTACCTTATCAAATTGCAGGTTCTCTTATTTTAGAAATGAGTCTTCTTAAAGAATCTCCAGCACAGATGATCTTAATGGTTCAAAAAGAAGTGTCCGAGCGTATTTTAGCTAAAACTCATACAAAAAGTTATGGACTTCTTTCTGTTTTGTCTCAAATTTTTTGGGATATAGAATGGATGATCCATGTTGGTAAAAATAATTTTTATCCTGTTCCTGAAGTGGACGGGGTGGTGTTAAGTTTTAAACCTAAGAAATTGGTTTCTATTGTGGATAAAAAGAGTTTTTTACAATTTATTAAATCTTGTTTTGCTCAAAGAAGAAAAAAATTAATTAAACAGCTTCCTAAAGATTTTCTGATAGAGTGGGAAAGATTTTTTACAGATAAAAATTGGAGTTTTAATACAAGAGCTGAGGAACTTTCTTCTAATCAGTTTTTATCTCTTTACCAAAAGTTTGAAAAGTTAAAAAAACTCTAGTTCAGTTACTTAGATATTTTCTTACTCTTATTTTAACGAGATTTGAAGAACGTCTCTCTTGCGATGAAAAGCTCGTGAAAATAAAAATTCACACACTAGAGTTTTGTTAAAAGCTGGTGTAACAGTTTTTGATTTTTGTAACACAGAAATGATTCATGGAGTTGGAAACCATTTCAAAAATATTTTGATTGGCACTACCAATAGGTGATTTTGTTCCTGAATCTCTAGAACGATAGGTTTGAGTTAGTGTCACTGGTTTTTGATTGGAAGCTAGGTTTCGTTTCCCAAAACCTTTTGGTAAATAAGAACCACGACTTGTTTTTTTGGATTTTGAACTTGAGCCAAAAAATCTTGTTTTCACAGTTTGCCATGTGCTCATTGTTTCGGAGGGTGTTTCTGATGTAGATTTCTGAAGGGCTGAACTGGCAAGATTGTTTTTTGATTCTTCATCTGTTTCCGTCAACTTGTTATCATCATTTATCCCAGGCACTAAGTCTTTTGTTTTTTTGTCGGTGTCTTCAAGACCATCAGGGGTTTCGTCGTCTTTGGCCATTTTGTTTCTTTCTTTAAGGAATTTTTCTAAATCGTATGGGTCGCCATTGGATTTGTAAGGATTTCTTGATGATGGAGAACTTCCTGATGGGTTAGAAGTCGTTCTTACATTATATCCAGTTCCTCCTTGAGAATAAGAAGGGGGTTGAGAATTGGGGGGGGGTAACCCATTATACGAAGAAGAGTCCTCTTGGCTGTTACCTGAGCTACCACCTGCTAAACTTGCTGTTGACGATGGTTTATTAGGGTCTTTAGAGTTTTTAGCCAAACAAGCTTGTTCTGCATAAAACTTGGCTCTTGCTTTTATTTTATCCTCGTTGTTTTCTATGGTTTTGTTTATTATTGTTTCGCAATTTGGAAAATGATCTATTGAAGCTCCTTTTGTAATTAATAAATATTCATCCGTTGATGGTTCATACAATTTTTTAGTAGAACTGCTATCAAAAAATCTATCTTTAATTTGTGTTAGAATCTCTTTATACTTTATAGAGATGTTCACAATGTGCTTCTCACATTTAGAGTTTTCATTAACGGCATCTTTAAAACTGGAAACATAAAAACACCTTTTAAATTTGTCACGGAATTGTTCTAGAGCAGTATTACAAGTGTTATGACATTGTTTTACATTAGCTTCACAGATATCTATTCTTTTATTATATATGTTACTTTCTAAAAGCTCTTTACTTTTACATTGATGAGGATTTTTTATATTTTTTTAAGTAAGTATTAAAAAATTTTTTATGTTCACAGTCTTCTTGATCAAGATTACTGCAACAAGATTTTTTTGTTTCAGGATAGTGACCGCATTTGTATAAAAGAGTGTCGCCTTCTCCCTTAAGAGGCTTGAGAAAATCATTGAGTTCTTTTATACAACCCTCCGGTTCGTTGATGTCGGTGTTACATCTGGCTTCTTCTTGCTTTTTAAGTTTTTTGATTTTTTCTTTATAAATTTCTATATATTCATTCATGTCACAATTTTCAAAACGTATGCGTATCTCTGTTTCAAAATGGTTAAATGTATCTTCTTCACGATTTTTAAGTAGTGATTTGTTCAGATTATAACTGTTTTGGCATTGATTTTTTAATTTTTTTATTTCTTTCCATCGATCATTTAATTCTTTAATAGATTCATATTTTTTATGATCTGATTCGATTGTTTCTATACCAGAATCAAATTTGCTCAATTTATCTTTACAAGCAATTATTAGCTCTTTTAATTGATTTGTAGCTATACCTTCTGCTTGTCCTTCACCATCTCTGTATTCATAATCTAGATTCTTTTTTATCTCATTTAAATTTTCCGTAAAACCGTTACAGTATGTATTAATAAATTTTTTATATCCTAAGACTTCGTAATGATGATTATAACTAGTACCTTTATCAAGAAAGGATAACATCTGCTCTATCTTAGATTTTTTTTTAAGATTATTACCATCAACATTAGGAATAATATTAGTTTGTGAGGCTGTCTTTTTATGTGGATTGTAGCGGCCCATGCGATAATGATCTACAGAAAAGTCAGTTCCAACTATATTTTGATTACCATCATGACTATCACCACCAAGTGGTACATTCTTTTTCTGCCCCGTTTGACCCTTCCTTGAAGCTGGAGTCTCTGGTCTACATATATTGCGATCATTACAGTTTGCTGTTGAACTTATAGGTAAAGGACTTATCATGAGAAATACAAAGATCTTTAAAATTTTTTGTAAATACATAGCCCTATTATTATATCGTCAAAAATAGGAAAAGGAGTTAAAAAATTTATTATATTTCTATTTATAAATTATTTATTTCAATTTATCTGGAATGGATTTTTTAAATTTTATTGAATGGGATTTAAATCTCATTTAAAAAGTGATTTTTATCCTTTTAAAAAGGAAAAAGAACAAAAACCGTTCAGTTTTTAAACACTTGCTTTTGTAAAATTAAAGAAAGTTCCTTTATGAAGAAGCTTTTCATTGTGTTTTTTTGAAAATCATTTAATATAAATGAGTCTCATTTTGAGACACTTATACAAGGAGGTTATATGGTTTTATGGGACAAGGATGTTTATCGGGAAGGTTTTAAAAAAACTTTTAGTATGAATTTTTTTAAAACTCTTTTCTTGCTGTTTTTTTTAATCTTTGGTTTTTCTAGTGTATCTTTAATAATAGATTGTGAAGATGAAAATGATGTAGATAGACAGCTACAAGATCAACCTAAAGATCACCTCCTCTTAGTTATGAAAGCCAAATGTTTGTTATTAAGGGGCAAAAAAGACGAAGCCTTTAAGTATTTAATAAAAGGGAAAGATCAAAAAGGGGTTTACCCCGCTTATATGATGGCTAGGTATATAACAACCGACGGGACTTTTAGAGATATTGAAGACACAGTGAGGTATAGTGAAATCATAGATTCAGCTATAGCCTCTTATAAAGAAGTTATAGATCTTATTAAATCCATCCCTAACTATCCTAATGCTACTTCAACCGATGGTTCTACAGTTCTTTATGCTCTTTTAGAAAAAGACCATTTATTTGAACTGGCTTCTTTTTATTTGATATCATCAGGGTATTTTGACAGGTATTTTTTGCAAGTTGTAGATCATCATGCTCAATTAGAACGCTCTTCACCGGGTTATAAAGAGGGTATGGGGACTGGTGTTCCTTTGCTTCCTGTTATTAGACATTATCAAGGTGCTATTTATAGTTTAAATATATTAGAAGAGGTCTCTACCCATTGTAGTCAAAACTCTAACCCATATTGGAATAAGGGGTTGTATGATATATATATAGAGATGTGTAATAATATGAAAAACTTTGTAGCAGAGGTTAGAGATTTAGACAATGAGAGAGCTCACAAAGCAAAGATTTGTAAAGATTTTATAAAGTTAGAAGGGAAGTTTTGTGAAAGTTATTGGAATGCATTAGTGGAAATCAAAAAGAAGAGAGATGCTGTGATGAAAAGAACAGCTGAATTGTTTTCAGACTCTAGCTGGTGATTCCCATTTTATAAATAATTGATTCCCATTTTATAAATAGATCAAATTAAAAAATAGAATCCACAAGCCCTCCACAGAGGGCTTTTTTGCTTTAGCTAAGTTAATAATATCTTCTTCTTTCATAAATAGATAAAAAATAAAATCTACAAGCCCTCCACATGAGAGACGCTTTTACAAAACTCTAGTTCACTATAAGTAAGAACTCTTTTCTTTTTAGGTGTTTGAGGAGTATCTCTCCTACGACGAAAATCTCCTAAAAAGAAAAGAGTATTAGAAATGAACTAGAGTTTTGTTAAATGAACGAGAGTTTTGTTTTTAATATTTCTTTATAAAATGGGCATGGTTTTCGCATATAACTTATGGTAAACTAAAAAAAGGAGAAATAATGAGTAATAAATCTACTGTTTTAGAAGCTAAATCTTATTTTGCAGAAATCTGGCAACTTTTTAAAGAGCAAAAAAAAGCACAAGAAGAGCGCGATAAAAAAGCAGCAGAAGATATTAAAGAGCTCCGAGCTAGCCTAAAAGCAACTGCCAAACAAATAAGAGAGACGGATCTAAAATTCAATGGTCACTGGGGTAAGTTGATGGAAACTTTAGTTGAAGGAGATTTAGTGAAACTTCTAAAACAAAAAGGTATCAAAGTTGATCGGACTGCAACAAATATAGTGAAAAAACATGGGGAACAACAATTTGAATTTGATATTTTGGCTCTCAACGGGGAGGAGCTCGTTGTTGTAGAAGTGAAAACAACTTTGTATATTAAAGAGTTGAATTATTTCATTAAGAAATTAAATAGAGTTACGGATTTTATGCCAGAATTTAAAGGTAAAAAAGTTTATGGAGCCGTTGCGTATTTAAAAGCCAACCAATCTTCTGACAGAAGAGCTGAGAAAGAGGGTTTGTTTGTGATAAGAGCGACAGGAAGCAGTTCCAGTATTGTTAATAGGCAGGGTTTTAAACCCAAAGCTTTTCAAAAACTCTAGTTCAAACATAAGACTGTTACATAACTCTTATTTTAACGAGATTTGAAGAGTGTCCCCTTTTACGATGAAAACTCCTAAACTAATATGCGAAAAACATCAGTTTTTCTCTAAGAATACCCCTCCTTGTTTTCTGAACTTGAAGAGTGTCCCTCTTACGATGAAAGGTCAGAAAATAAGTAGAGTAACATTAGAGTTTTGTAAAAGAATCTTGCTCTTAAAAGAGACTCGTTTTATTTTTAAAGTATGTCGGTTAAAGAAGTTGTTTTTAATAAAAAAGCAAGATTTCTCTATGAATTGAAAGAGAAGTTTGAAGCAGGAATCGTGCTTCAAGGAAGTGAACTTAAGCCTTTAAGGGACGGTCGGTGTCATTTAAAGGATGCCTATGTTGCTTTTGTTGGTGATGAAGCTTTTTTGCAAAAAGCTCACATTAGTCCCTATGAAGGCTCTTTGCAAGGTGGGCATGAGCCAGAAAGACTGAGGAAACTTTTACTCCATAAAAAAGAAATAGAGAAAATAAGAGGCTTGATTCAACAAAAGAAAATGGCTTGCATTCCATTAAGAATTTATTTTAAAAAAGGAAAAGCAAAAGTAGAGATTGCTTTGGGGGTTGGGAAATCACATAGAGATAAGAGAGCCACTTTAAAAAAGAAAACAGCAGACAGACAAATAGAAAGAGCCATGAAAAAAAAGCGAGCCAAATCAAACTAATAGAGTTCTTTTAAAGTTAGAAAGGCTTTTTCAGCATCTGTTTTTTTTAAGAATACATAAGTCCCTTTTTTCAACTTGTTTAATTTTAATCTTCCTATAGAGACTCTCCTTAATTTTACGATTCGGTATCCCAATTTATCAAACATATGTCTGATTTGTCGGTTTTTTCCTTCAGAGATAATGACTTTAATCCATTGATTACTTTGTCTTGTTTTTAAAACTTTTTCTGCATGAAGAGCTCTCATTTTTCCTAGAGGAGTGCTGACCCCCGTTACAAGTTTTCTTAAATGAGCTGGAGTGGGATTTCCTTGAATTTTTACCAAATAGGTTTTAGGTATTTTACTTTTAGGATGTAGAATCTTTTGTGCGAAATCTCCGTCATTGGTTAAGAGAAGTAAGCCCTCGGATTTCCAGTCTAATCTTCCAACCGGAAAAATACGCTGTTTGTATTTTTTTATAAAATCCATAACGGTTGTGCGATTTTTTGGATCAGTGGTTGTAGTTAATACATTTTCAGGTTTATTGAACATAATATAAATTGGTGAGAAATTTTGTTTATGGATAATACGATTTTTTATTCGTATTTGATCTTTTTCGGGATCAATAAGAGTGCCTAAACTTTTTACTTTATTTCCATTGATGAAAACCTCACCTTTTTCAATACAATGATCTGCTTTTCTTCTGGAAACACCTCCCCATTGAGCAAGATATTTATTAAGACGTATAGTTTGAGATGGTTTCATTTTTGAATTCATAAATTAACTTTTTGTATTTTTTTCAGGATTTTTTTCTAATAAAAAGAAAACGGAAAGGATGGCAACTCCTAGGACAATAAAAGAGTCGGCTAGGTTAAAAGTAGGCCAATGAAATCTCTTAACATACCAATCAATAAAATCAATAACATAACCAAACCGAATACGATCTATATAATTGCCTACGGCACCTCCTAAAATAAAAGCCAAAGCTGTGATTTGTAATTTATTTTTTGTATCTCTAATCATAGTAAAAATGAGGAAAACACAAAAAAGAGGAAAGAGAAGAAAGAGAATGTAACGGATGAAATCAGGACTGTCACTAAATAGACCAAAAATTCCTCCTGGATTACGGACATAGTTGATATTAAAAAAACCTTTGATAACAGTTACAGGTTCCCCCATCTTAATTTGAGTATGAACATAGAGTTTTGTCGCTTGGTCAATGCTTACTATGAAACCAGAAATGGTTGCTGTTAAAAAGTATTTATAAAAGTTCATAGTTTACCCTTATACCAAATTTCTAACATTTTAAAGATTTTTACGGCATTTGGCACATATTTTATCAGAGTTGAGAGATTCACTGTAAAACCAACATCGCAAGCATTTTTCTCCTTTTGCTAAATGAGCTTTCACTGAGGGTTCTTTACCTTCTACCATTTTAACATTTGAAACTGAGAAAAATTCTAGAAGTTCTTGTTCTTTCATCTGAGGGACGAGGAAATTTTTTGGAAGTTGTAAGACAGCACAAGCTTCTAGGTTAGACCCTAATTTCCCCTCTTTTCTAAAAGACTCTATTTGTTTATTAAGGTCTTCTCTCAACACAAATAATTTTTTGAAAAGATTTTCAACTTCTGAGTTTTTCCAGTTCTCATTTATTTTAGGGAAGTTTTCTAGTAAAACACTCTCTTCTTTTTTCCCTGAAAAATATCCATAAGCTTCCTCACAAAGGAAACTGGATAGGGGAGCCATAAGAGGAAGAAGGCAATCTAAAAGGTGATAGAGGACTGTTTGAGCTGATTTCCTCTCTGGGCTATTTTCTCCAAAGGTGTAAAGGCGATCTTTGATGATATCTAAATAAAAGGCTGAAAGCGTGACTGTAAAAAATTGATTCAAATGATGATAGGCCTTATAAAAAGTAAAACACTCAAAAGCTTCTGTGCAATTTGCAATTAAATGGTTGAGTTGGGAAAGAGTCCATTTATCTGTTAAAGTTAAATTTTTATAATTTTGTTCCTCTTTATTAAAATCAAAGTTATTCAAGTTTCCAAGTAAAAATCTAATAGTATTTCTAAATCTTCTATAGGTTTCTGTAACTCTTTCTAAACTGTGTTTCCCGGCATTGATGTCATGGTTGTAGTTTTCACTGGAAACCCATAGTCTTAGAATTTCGGCACCACTTTGCTTGATAACTTCAAAAGGATCTAAAACGTTTCCTTTGCTTTTGCTCATTTTTTTCCCGTCTTTATCATTAACAAATCCATGAGTTAAAAGAGTTTTAAAGGGGATGGTTTCGTCAACGGCTAAAGAAGAAATGAGACTTGTTTGAAACCATCCACGATGTTGGTCACTTCCTTCTAAAAATAAATCAGAAGGAAATGGTAATTTATAATTTTTATTTTTTTTGAAAACAGCATGTTGAATCCCACTATCAAACCAGACATCTAGAATATCGTAACCTTTATTGAAATCTGTTCCATTACAAGATTCACATTTTGTATTTTTTGGGAGAAGTTCAGTAACTTTTTTGGAGAAGTAGTATTCAATCCCTTCTTTGCTTTCCTCCATTTTATCAGCAATGTTATGAGTGATTTTTGAATTTAAAAGAGGAGTGGAGCAATTTTTACAATAGAAAACCACAAAAGGAACCCCCCAAACTCTTTGCCGAGTTAAGCACCAATCAGGACTGTTTTTTAACATTCCATCCAATCGGTTTTTACCCCAATCAGGAATAAACTGTATAGAATGATCGCTCGCTTTTATAGCTTGAGAGCGAATGTTTTTAGACTTTTGATCTAAAGCTAAAAACCATTGAGGAGTGAGGCGATAAATAAGAGGAGAACGAGAGCGTGGATTGTAAGGGTAGCTGTGTTGAACTTCTTTTACAGCTATAAGGTGTCCTGACTTTTCTAATTTTTCTATAATAACTTTATTTCCTTTAAAAATAAAAAGTCCTTTTAAGTCATCAGGGAGTTCCTGTGTAAAATGACCTTTTACATCAACAGGGCAATACTCCTTGAGTTTGTATTTTTTTCCAATGAGATAATCTTCTAACCCGTGTCCTGGGGCTGTATGGACGCATCCAGTTCCTGCTTCTAAAGTGACATGATCTCCTAGAACCAAAGGAGATTTTCTATCTAAAAAAGGGTGATTTGTAGATAAACCTTCCAGGTCTTTCCCTTTAAAAGTTTTTATTTTTGTAAGTGGTTTACAATGAGTTTCTTTGATAAAGGATTTCTCAAGTTCTGTAGCTATAATATAAGTTTCTTTTTCATCTTCATAAAGTCCATAATCAAAATCAGGATGTACAGCAATAGCTGAATTGGCAGGAAGTGTCCAGGGTGTTGTTGTCCAGATAACAATGGAGGTCGGTTTTTTAGAGTGTAAAGTTTTTTGAGAGCTTGTATCCAGATTAAATTTAACATAAATGGATGGGCTTTTATGGTCTTGATAGACGGCTTCAGAAAAGGCAAGAGCGGTTTGTAGTTTGAAACACCAAAAAACAGGTTTTGTTCCTCTATAAAGAAGACCTTTTTCAGAAATACGAGCTAGAGTTCTAACTTCTTCGGCTTCGTAAGAGGAGTCCATGGTCAACACACGATGATTCCAATCGGCTACAATACCAAGTCTTTCAAAACTTTCTTGTTGTACTTTTATCCAATGGGAAGCTTCACTGCGGCATTTTTGTCTGAGGAGGGAAGGAGATAAATCTTTTTGTTTAGAGTCTAATTTTTTAATAGCACTCAATTCAATAGGCAATCCATGACAATCCCAAGTGGGAATAAAAGGAGCTTGAAAACCAGAAAGATTTTTATATTTTGTTACGATATCCTTTAAAATTTTATTTAAGACATGCCCTAAGTGAATTTTCCCATTTGCATAAGGAGGGCCATCTTGTAGAAAAAAGATAGGGGATTTTTTTCTTTTCTCTATCATTTTTTTGTGAATTTGATTGTCTTTCCAACTTTTAATAATTTCTGGCTCTTTTTCTTGAAGCCGAGCTTTCATTGGAAAAGAAGTTCTAGGGAGTTGTAGGGTTTTACGAAAATGATCAGATTTATCCATAATTTTAAGAAAGTTATTGGAAGAATAATCCTAAAAAATAAAGCTGAGGTCAATAAAAGGTTTTTTGCTTTTATCTATTCGTCAAAGAATTAGGAGTTTAATAGGGGCTTTAAAGATTTATAACCTATTTGTATGAGTATCCGTAAAGATTCTTCAGAGTTACTAAGGTTAAGACCTTTCCTTGTTTTTTCAATCAGATCTTTGCTTTTTAAATCCAATACAGAAAAATCAATTTCTTCATTGAGGTTCAAAGGCTTTGCGAGGGGCGATGAATTATCTTGTTCAGGAAAGTCTTCTTTTATCAGTGGATCTTCATTTGTAGTAGAATGGTCTTCTTTTATAAGTGGATCTTCATTTGTAGTAGAATGGTCTTTAGGATGAGAAGGATCTTTTAGAGATTCCTCTGCAACAGTGGTATTGTTGGTACAGTATTTTTTGAGTTCTTTAACAAAAAGCTTATTTTTCCTCTCTTTTTCTTCATTTTGAGCTTTTAAATAAAGACAAACAGCCGTATCAGCATTAATAGTATCTGTAGCCGTTGCCCCATCCTTTGGTTGCTGTTCTAGCCAAGAGAGAGCCTTAGAAAGAGTTTTTTTAGTGTATGCTTGTATAGTTGCTGGCATAGAAAATACGATACAAAGTTTTATTAAGATTATGTAAATTTTTTTTAAGTAATTTGATTTACACAATATTTTCCACAGGCTTATTCGTTGACAAAGTTAGTTAGTTTTAATGATAGTTGAAATATGAAATGGAATGAGTTATTTAGTCTTCGGATTTCAGAATTGGTTCTTAAACAGATTCAAGGAGATTATAATATTAAACTCCATCAAAAGCCGGAATCTATTAGAGATCGTATCCGTAGCCTTATCCAAGACAACTTTAAAAAAGAGAAAGAGTTGGATGAGGAAGTGTATAAAATGATGGAGGACTTAGAACAACAAGGCCATTCTTTTGAGCGTCATAAAATGTATCCTGAACTTAAAAGGCAATTGGCTAAGAAAAAAGGATTTATATTATGAATTTATCGGAAGATCGCCAAGACTCTTTGGTTTATATTATTGTAGAAGATTTTTTAAAAAACAAATTTGTCACAGCCACTTCTAGGGATGTGTTATTTCAAAAAGTAAAAATAGCCGTTAATCAATTTGTTAGGGAATGGAAAGATTTAGATAGAGAAATCGTTTCAAAACTTCAATCTATTAAAAGGGGTATTTTAGTTGGTTCTTCAGAGTGGGATGTTCTTTACAGTCAATATTTAGAAGAAGCTTTTAAAAAGAAAAGCTCTCTTTTTGTAAAAAAATACTAAATTCAGAAATTAAAATTGTGGAAAACTTTTTGTCTCATTATTTAGAGATTTCTATTTAAAATCAATGGTAACATATGGCAACATATGTTTTTCTTGACGATTTTTTTTCCATTTATTAAGTTGATTTTGATGATGTCCAAAAAATTATATTTTCTTTTTGTGTTTTTATTTATAGCCCAGCCAGCTTGGTCTCTCACTTTGGATTGGAAAGGGTTTTCCAGAACAGAAGTTTATTATGAAAACTCCAGACCTATCATCAGGGATAAAACGCTTAGCAAAACAGAAGTTCATTATGGAGTTAATCCGGAAAAATTTTATTATGGGAACTTTCATTTGGTGTTAAAGCCAGAGATTCGAGTGATTGATGGCTTAAGTGTTTTTAGTCGTTTAGATTTACATCCTTTTTCACCCTCTGTTTATTCTTCAAGCAACAGACGACAAACAGGTGTTGTTTTTTTAAATAGCATAGAGTCTTCCAAATCAACAGAAGAGTCCAATCTTCTATTTCTTAATCTTTCTCAAATTTATGTAACCTATAAAACAGAATTTTTTAAACTGAAATTAGGAAAAGCACCTTATCATTTTGGTTTAGGTGTTACTTATTCAGCGGAAACGAGTCCTTTTGACCATTGGATTTCAACTTTCAATCAGATGGCTCTTTACTTTGAATACTCGCACTTTTATTTACAACCCTCTGTTTTCCTTGATGATGGAGAGACTATATCTATCAATCAAATAGGTATGCAAGGAGATAAATGGAATGTGGAGGCTCTTGTTCAATATAACCTTACAGAAGAAGAATCTTTTATAGAAGCTTTTGGAACTTACAAAGAAGGCTCTGTAGATACGAAATTATCTGTCAGCTACTTTTTTGCAGATAATGAGGATAAAGATAATGAAGAATTAGCTGTTGTTTTTGAAGGAGGTATAGATTTACCAATCCGATTGTCTCCAAGGTTTGAGTTAAAAGGTGGTTATGCTTCTGAATGGTTTCGTATTCATCCTAATTATAATGTGGCTTTGTTGTTAGGTAATCGTGTTATAAATCTAAGAGAGACAAAGAAAACTCAGTTGTCTGATGATGATGAACTTGCTATAGCTGAAGGGCGTATACATGATGTGGCTTATTTGTCTCCTCGTATTTCATTTCATTTTTTGCAGGATACTTTAAAAATCACTCCTATTGTTTCTTTAGATTACAAATTGTCTGACGAAAAATTACGTTATGAATTGGACCTACAAGCTCACTATAAATTGGAAGAAAACTTCTCTGTTTTAATTCAAGGTGGTGTTCTTCGTGTTTTGGAAAAAAATTATATTTATGGTTTCTTAGCTCAGGCCGCCGTTACCTTCTAACTTGGGCATCTACATTGGGTAACAACTTGAACTTCATCTTTGAAAACAAGTTTCGGCGGCCACCTTTTTTCTGTCTTTAATATAAATCATTAACTTGATTTTTTAAACCTGTTGGATTTAAAGGAATTGCATTTGTAGAGTTGCCAATAGGTGAATAAATAGAATCTGTAGCTATTGTTGGGTGCTTACTTGTTAAGTAATTGAAGTCTATATTAAGATTTTTATCAATACTTTTTAAGTTTTGAAGCTCTTGTATCAAGTTTTTAAGTTTCAATTCAACGCCAGGAGATAAACTTTCATCTTCATATTCCATTTTCCAATCTAAGTAATGATCAATAGTTCTTGTTGAATGTTGAACAGACAGATTATTTCTAAAATGACGTTCTCTCAATTTTTTTAAGGTAGATGTATCCAATAAGTCATAATCATCAGAAAGTGCTAACTCCCAAAGTTCTTTTTTTAAAGTTTCATTGTAATACTTTTCTTTTTGAAAAAAGTCTTTGTTGTCTAATCTAGATAATTTGCAATCTAAAATTTCTTCTGTATCATATTCTATAAATTCTTCCTCTTCTTCATCCCATTTACCCTTACATTTTTTTTGTTTCATAAGGGCTTTACGTTTTTCTAGATCTTTTTTACGATAGATTTCTTTAGCATTTACAACGGAGGCTGCTGCTTTGTGATCGATCTCTTTAGCTATATCAAAAATTTGTCCATAAATAGCATTGCTGTCGGATGCTGTTACTTGGGTTTCTTCTTTACATTCATTACAAAAATCAGCTTCCGTTGCATAGCGAGTTTTATCTGTCATTTTTCCTGTTGCTTCAATGGCGAAACCTTCAGTGGTTTTCTGAATAATAACTCTTGTTTTTAACATGTAATTAGAATTTTCTTCTCTACCTTTCATACTGATATGACAAATGGATGAGGAGCTGGTTCCGTTAATAACTCTATCAAGTTCTTCACCACATTGCTTTTTGATTTTTTCTTTTATGACAGACTCTTTTGTTCCTATTTCTTCCGTTGAATACATAAAAGTTTGAGAGGTGTTTTGAAAATAAGTTCCAAACACCAGACTCAAAACAGCTAGATTTGAAAAACCTAAAAGACCAAATAGTAATCTTCTTGCAGACATAATTACTTTATCGGATAAAATCAAAGAGGAGTTGAAGTTTTTTAGGAAATATCCTTATGAGAGCCTTTTTTTGTAGAGCTATATTTTTGATTTTTTAGATTCAGCCATTCTTCCTCATAAAGTTCAAGACCTTTGGGAGTTTCTAAGTGTCTAGATTCAGGATTTTCGTAATTTTTTACAATTCCATCCCAACCTTCATAAGTCCAACCCGTTTGTGTTTTATTTTGTGAGAAATCTGGGACAATAGGAACTTTTCCTCCACCTCCAGGTATATCCACAGAAAGATGAGGAAGAGCTAAACCAGATAAATAACCCCATAGTTCTTTTTGTATCCACTTAGAATTTTCAATAGAAGTTTTAAAATGATCACTGCCTTTTGAAGGGTCACACTGAAATAGGTAATAAGGCTTCACTCTTAGGTAAAGAAGTCTTCGCATTAAAGCTTGTATGAGTATAGGGTGATTATTGATTCCGTTAAGAAGAACGGTTTGATTAAAAATTAAAATACCAGAATCGGCAATAGAGTTTAAAGTTTCAGCCGTTTCTTTTGTTATTTCATCAGGGTGATTGAAATGAGTAAGGAGAAAAAGAGGGTTGTGATTTTTTAGAATTTGAATAAGGGAGGAAGTGAATCTCATAGGGCATACCACAGGCATTCTGCTGGCAATTCGTATAATCTCTATATGGTTAATTCTTCTTAAATCCTTTAAAATATTTTCTAAAATGGTATCAGACAAAGTTAAGGGGTCACCTCCTGATAAGATCACCTCTCTAATTCCTAAATTATTTTTTATATAAGATAATGATTTTTCATAGTTGATTTTTGAGACAAAAGATTGTTTTTTTCCTGTGAATCTTTTTCTTGTGCAATATCTACAATAGACACCACAGGTGTCAGTGACTAAAAATAAAACGCGATCTGGATAACGATGTATAATATTTTGAGTGGGAGAATGTTTTTCTTCTCCTAAGGGATCTTCCATAGATTGGGTACCAGATAAAGTTTCTTTTATTTCTGGTTTTATAATTTGTTTGAGGTTACTTTCTGTAGAGGATTCCACTAACTTACAGTAATAAGGAGTTGCTCCTGCTATAAAATTGAGATCATTTAGTGAAGGATAAGGATTTGTAAGATGTTTCAGTTGCCACTTCCAGTTATTCCAATCTATTTCTTTAATAGAGTCTGGTTTCTTTAAGGATTTAAATAAGAATGGCATAAATTAAATCTAAAAAAAAATGAGAGATTTAGCCAGAAGAGGTCTTTGGATTTAACCATAACCAAGATGAAAGTAGAGGATTGTTTTAATCCAAAAATCTAATAGAACCATTTTATTAGTTATAATGTAGGTCCTTTTAGGACTTGAGATGAGCTTAGTTGAGATAGGTTTAGGGGGGAACTTGACATTGCTTTTTGTTAAAGGCTATTTTTATAAGAGTAAAAATATTTTTCATGGAGGTGTTATGAAAAAAATATTATTTATTTTATCTGCTGTAGGTCTTACATCTTGTAATACTTATACAGTTAAAAATTCTACAGATGTAGAAGTCAAGGTAAATGGAGATACTGTTGCAGCTCGTTTTTGTGTTGAATATGTTGATTTCTTTGGTGTTATTGGAGATTTTCCGCTAACAATCGCTGATAGTTCTGGAAAATCTGTAGGTGGTGAAGGTAAGGAATACCCACCGGCTAACTATAGTATTTTAGGAAGCGATTTATTAAAGGTGGAAGAAATAGAAAACCCTTGTAAGCTGGGACGGACACCAAAACCAACACCAACACTTCCAATAGAAGTATCGCCGTCGCCTTTAAAAGAAGGTGACACTACTACGACCATTACTCCTGCAGTAAAGGGACCAGGACCACGAACTGGAGGTCCTCCAGGAACCTAATACTAACCGGTATAGAATTTTATTTATGTGTAAGAGGCTTAACTTTTGTTAAGCCTCTTTTTTTACCTAAAAACTTTTTAAAAATCAGTTTCTGAAGTCCTTTAAACTGTTTCATTTCGTTTCAAAAATTCGGTATTCAGACATTTTGGCAAAATGGGTTTCTAAAACTTTTTTTTGAGGCTCTTTTACAGGTGTTTTTTTTGCTAAGAAGTCTATGATGGTTTTAGAAGCTTATCTATCTTTTCTTTCTTTTCAGGGTTGTAAAGTCTCAACAGAAGATTTTAAAAATTTAAAAACAGGAAATATAAAAACTCCAGAAAATATTTCTTCTATAATTTCTAATTTAGAAACAAGAGAATTTTTAAGACACAATAAAGATTGGTGGAAGCAAGCTGAAAAAGATTATAGACATTGTAAAAAAAGTTCTTATAAAATAAGTTGGCCAGGTAAAGAGGACTATCCTGATATTTTTTCCTCTTCTTTTAAATATCCTCCTATATTGACTTATATAGGAGAGTCTAATCTGCATAAAAAACACTTCCCTATCACTTTTGTAGGTAGTCGTAAAAGTGATAGCCATATTCTTAATTGGATGGATTTTTATATGCCTAAAATAGTCCAAGAAAAAGATATATGTATAGTGAGTGGAGGAGCAAGAGGTATTGATCAAAAAGCTCATTCTATAGCTATAAGATCAGGCACTCCCACAGTTTGTTTTTTACCTTCAGGTTTAGATCATTTTTATCCTTCTAATTTGTATCATCTAAAAAAAGATATTTTAGATGGAGGAGGTTCTTTTATAAGTTGTTTTTCACCTTACCAGTCCATGTATAAATCTTTTTTTCATATAAGAAATAGATTGATGGCTTGTTACTCTAGATTGGTTGTAGTTATGCAAGCTCAAATTCGTAGTGGGACTATGCTGACTGCTAAAAAGGCTTTAGATTTCGGGGTGCCAGTTTCTGTTTTACCAGGTCCTATTTTATCAACAATGTTTACAGGAAATTTACAGCTTTTATATGATGGAGCTTTTTTATTGAGAGATCATATGGATATTTCTCTTTTAATTGAAAGTTTGTCTTATGAAAAACAAAGGGAGAATCTCTTAACTTGATTTTTTGTTTAAAAAGCGAGTGAATAGATTGTTATTATTCTTTTTTAGTTCTTTTTTCATTTTTATTTGAGTCATTGTAATGGCTTGATGAGCTTCTCTAAAATCTTTTTTTAACTGAACTGTTTTTTTAAATAAAATGAGAGCTTTTTCATAGTTACGAGTGTTTTTATAATAGAGACCAGTTATAAACCAAAATAAAGGAGATACTCTTTGATCTATAGGACATTTTTCTATTTCTCGTTTAAGAGAACCTGCTTTTTCTTTATTATTATGAATATCGCCTGCTAATTGTATTTTTGCCCATAACATATATAAAAAAGAGTTGCCTGGTGTGTGTACGTTGTTTTCAATTGCTTTTAATGTATTTAATCCTGCTTCAAATTTTCCAGACTTAATTAAATTTGTTCCTTTTTCATAGATAGATAAAATATTTAGAAAAGAGTTGCCTTCTTGATTTTTTAAATAAACTTCTCTTTCATTTGTGTTGGATAGTATTTTGTAACTTTCTTGTATTTTTTGAAAAGCCTCTTTGTATCGATTCGTTAATTGTTTTGAAGAGTTTGGAGGTACTTTATCAGGATGTATCTGTTGTATTAATTTTTTATAGCTTTTCTCTACTTCTTCTTTAGAGGATTTCCAAGGAATATTTAAAATTTGAAACAAATCATCTGTCTTGTTTTGAAGAATATGATTGATAAGGACTTCTGTTTTTTTATTGTTTTCTTTTGTTTCAGTTGTAAGGATAGTGATGGATTCTGTTAAAAATCCAAAATAGATAAATTCTAAATGTTCTCTTGTTTTTTTTAAATCTTTCATAAGTTTTTCAAAAGTCATATCTTTTGTGATTTTTTTAAAAAAATTATTATATTTTTCTATAAAGTCTTTATTATGAAAAATACTTTGTTGAATATTATGATTGGCTTTTAAAAAATTATATTTATTTTTTATATAGAAAGATTCTAGAAAAGAGTCTTTTATTTTTGTTTTTAAAATGTCAATTGTCCATTCTATGAGATCTTGCTCATTAAAGCTTGGAAGTGTAGCATCAGATTCTTTTTGATTCATTTGCTCTTCAGAGATATTTACAGAAAAAGATAAATGAGACATGATTTGAGTCAGTCTTATTTTAATTTGTTCTTTGAGTATAAAATTTAACATATGAGGGCTTAAGAGGGATTTATTCACTAATTGTTCCCCTATATATTTATTGTTATTATTGTCTAAGATTTTTTGGATATCTTCCTGTCGGGAAAGACCATGTTCTACTAACAAAATTCCAAAATAAGATTCCATATCTTCAGAGATGATTTTATTTACAAACCCGTCAGTCATTTCAATGAGATGTTTTTGTTTATTATTTAGATGGAGTTCTAAAACACCTGAGAATTTAAATTTAAGAGCTAAAAATAAAATAGAAGTTAGTTTGTGAATATCAAAAGTTTTAGATTTAGGTAGAAAAGACTTGAAGGTTCTATGTGGGTCATCAGATTCAAAATTGGATTTAGAAGCTTCTTTTGTTAATTTATTTATTTGTTCTAATAATTCATTCAGATCAAAAGGTTTTTTTAGGAAAGAACATGAGCTTTGATGTTCGCTTGGTATATATTTTAAAATAGAAGGTAGGTCAAAAAATCCACTGATGAAAATAAATTGAGATGATTTTTTTTTGTTGAAATGATTGAGTAATTCATAACCTTTGTTGTCAGGCAATAAAATATCAATCACATAAAAGTCAAAATCTTTATCAATGAATATGAGTGCTTCTTTATAAGAAGAAGCTGTAGTGATCTCCCACCCTTGAGTTGTGAGTGAATGACTTAGAGATTCTTTAAGAGCTGTATTATCTTCTATAATAAGTATTTTCATTATAAGATTCATCGGTTAGAATATGAAAAAAATAAATATTTTTTATAAAAAAATATTTATAATTCTAGAGGATAAGATCAAAACCTTCTATCTTAGAAGGAGAGTGGTTTTTAAGAAGGAGTGATCTGAAAAGAACGAGGTAGCCAATTCAGGCAAAAAGTTCCTGCTTCAAAAGGATAACCTAGAAAATCATCTGAAAAGTTATGATTGGCTCCGTAGGCAATTAAAATAAGATTGTTAGATGATGTATTCAAGTAAAGTTTTAAAACCTCTTCTCTTAATTTTTGCTCTCTAAAATGAAGAATCCAATAAGCATTATTTGGATCTTCGTCATTGATTTGACCAGTCGTGGGATCTCGAACATTTGCTTTCACTAGATTAAAGTCTTGTGTGGATATCACTTTGTGCACTTCAGGTATTAATTCTAAAAAAAAGAGAGTATAGGAAGCTCCAAACTGAAACAGGTATGCTTTTTGTTCTTGTGATAAATGCTCGTAATACATGGGAATCCCATTTCCAAATAAAGTATAGGCTTGTTTGTACATTTCTGAGTAGTGAAACTTTTCTCCGCTCAATGTAGAAAAAGTTCCTTTAGAATGTCCTCGTTTAAGGCTATCTATAAAATATTGATCGAAGTTATCTGAAGTTACACTTTCATCAAAGACAGAGATATTAGGTGCATAAGCTAAAATAGTGCGAAGAAGTTGGAATTGAGATTTGCTAGTTTGATCAAAAACGATTTCATCATAGTTTCCACTTACAGGGTAGTGATACATGGGAAAATGAACAATGCGAGATTGAGGATGAAAAGTACAATTTTTTAGTTCAGCGTTATAGAGGCTTATATTTTGTGATTGAATTTGATGATGAAGATCTATGGGGACGTATCCTATTTGACAGGCTGTTAGGGTAAAAAAACTACAAAGAAATAAAAATCGAATCTTCACTAAAATATTTTATTATAAATCTCTTGAGTAGTAAAAAAATCTTTTCTTCTATTTATGGAAGCTATAAGTCCTAAAAAAGCCATGGAAGTAAGAATATGAGATCCTCCATAAGATAGAAGTGGAAGTGGAGCTCCTACGACAGGGAAAAGTCCTATAGTCATTGCGATATTTAATATCACATGACATAGAAAGAAGGAACCAGCTCCTATACAAAAGTAACAATTTAAACGATTTCTTGAAAGAGAGGCGAGCTTGAATATATAGATAATTAAAAGAAAAAATAAGACTAAAGTCAGTGTGCTACCTAGTAGGCCATACTCTTCACTTAAAACACTAAAAATAAAATCCGTATGTCTTTCTGGTAAAAATTGAAGACGGTTTTGCGTTCCTTTACCAAATCCTTTTCCAAAAAATTGCCCACTTCCTATTGCCACTTTAGATTGAATGATATTGTATCCACTGCCCCTAGGATCTTTTCCTGGTTGAAGAAAGGTTGTGATTCTAGATTTTTGATAAGGTTTTAAAATAAAATTCCATGCAATAGGAAAACTAGTAAGAGAAATTATAACTAAAATTAGAAAAATTTTCTTTTTTATTCCGTTAAATAAGATCATTAAAGCAAGTATTAAAAGAATAATACCTGCTGTTCCTAAATCCGGTTGATTTAAAATTATTAGAATAGGAATAAAAATAAAACTACTGTATATTAACAGCTCTTTTAAATTAAGAGGTGTTCGTAATTTTCTTTTAGCAAGTTGTTGAGCTATGAATAGAACCATAACAAATTTTAAAGTTTCTGATGGTTGATAATTAAATAATCCTAGGTCAATCCATCTTTTCGCATGAAAAATTTCACTTCCTATGACCAGTGTAAGAATTAAAAAAACAATATGAAGAATATAAATTGGCCAAATAGATTTAGAAAGGATGGATTTGTTGATATGACTGATTGTAAAAAAAATAATCCAACCTAAGCTTAGCCATAAGATTTGTTGTTTAAATAAAAATACATTTTCTACATAGGCTCCATGAGTAGCACTGTAAAGAGATAAAAGTCCAATGATCTGTAAACTTAAAATAAGTGTTAGGAATACGAGACCTGTTTTTTTAAAATAATTTGAAATCAAATGGTAAATAATCATTTGTTTTCCTCTTTGTTTTTTGTCATGTAGTATTTAATAATATCTCTAGCAATAGGTACTGAACCTAAAGAGCCAAAACAAGAATGTTCTGTTAAAATAGATACAATAATTTTTGGTTTTTGGATAGGAGCTGCTCCTATGAAAAGACCATGATGTCTATGCTTTCTAGGTAAGTCTTTGCATTTTTTTGAAGACAAAGAAATCACTTGAGCCGTTCCTGTTTTTCCACCGTAGGGTATGCTTGGTATTTTCCAATATCTAGCTGTTCCATTAGATCCTTCTACAACTTGTTGTAATCCTTGCTTGATAGTTATAAAATGATCTCTATTTATACGATCTGTGAGAGTGTCTTTAATGTTGTGTTCAATGGTTTGTTCGGCAATTTGTTTTACAAGAAAAGGTTTTACTAATAAACCTTCTGTAGCTATAGCATTGTAAGCTACAGTCAATTGAAGAAGGGTTGTTAAAAGAGAACCTTGTCCAATAGATGTATTGATAGTATCACCGATGAGCCAAGGTTTTTTAAATTTTTTTTGTTTCCAAAGAGGAGAAGGTAATAAACCTTTGATTTCTCCTTTTAGATAAATATTTGTTTTACTTCCAAATCCAAATAACTTTGCATACTTTTCTATTCTATTTATTCCAAGTTCAGATCCTATTTTATAAAAAAAAGTATTGGCTGATTTTGCAAGAGCTGTTACGACATTGATAGAGCCATGTCCAAAAGTAGAATGGTCGTGAAAAATACGATTTCCAAATTTTAACTGACTAGGAGATTCTAACATGGTCTCTTTTGAAATGATTCCTTCTGATAAAGCGGCAATAGCTACAAAAGGTTTAAAAGTAGAACCAGGAGAGTAATGTTCCTGAAAACCTTTATTAATAAATGATTTAGAATTACTTTTTGATAATTCTTGCCAAACTTTTTCATCTAATTCCATGGAGAAAATATTAGAATCAAAACTAGGCAGACTAATCCATGCTAAAATCTCTCCATTGGTTTTCATAACAATAACAGAACCTTTTCTAGCTCCAATAGAATCGTTTCTATTCATTGCTTTATAGCTGAATTCTTGTAGATCTCTATCTAGTGTTAAAACTATGTTTTCTCCTTGTTGAGGATTATTTTTTAAGAAAAAAGGAGGAGATATTGTTTTAGGGGATATGCGATTGAGAGCATCTACTTCTACAAAACTCCAACCATGAGTTCCTTTTAGGTAAGAATCATAGATATTCTCAATACCTCTTTTACCTATAACATCTAAGGAATGAATTGGAATTTTTTCTTTTCTAAATTTTATCAATTCTTTTTTTGAAATTTCACCAACATATCCTAAAATTTGAGAAGCATTTTCTTTAAGTGGGTAAATTCTAATGTGTGATTCTTCCACATAAACTCCAGGATAATCCCAATGGAGTAGCTTCAACTTATGAATTTCATTTAAATTGAGAAATTGTTTGATAATTATAGGATGATAGTGCCCATAATTTTTCTTTATTTTTTTTAGTTTGTCTTTTATTTTATCTTCGGGGATATTGATAATAGGACTTATTTTTTTTAAGACTTCTTCAATATTAGAGATGTAATTCAAATTGAGTTTTAACTGTATAATGTTTTTATTACCAATAAGAATTTTATTATTTCTATCTAAAACAAGTCCTCTTGGAGCATTTAGGAGTTGTTTTCTAAATCTATTGCTATCTGAATAACGGCGAAAATTTTTCCCTTCATGGATTTGAAGATAAACCAAACGAATAAAAAGCGAGAAGAATAAAAATCCTGTGATGACAATCAATAACTGGAAAGCAGATCTATTGGATTTAATTTCTAATTCTTCATTTTGACCATGAAAAATCATCTAAAACCTTGTTCTTTCTTTTATGTATTTTTGTAAGAATGGATAAAATAAAAATCCGAAAAAAAGTGTTATCAATGAGTTAAGGAAAGTGGATGTGAAATTTATTGAAAAATAAAAGTTTGTTCTGTTTAGATTTAGCAGGTTTTGTGCAAGGATAGGGAAGATAAAACTTCCAACAAATAGAAGAATAAAAAATAGATTTTTTTTATTTCCAAAATAAAATTTATAACTGAAATGAGTGATTGTGCAGATTATAAAATAATTTATTAATAAGTGAGGTAAGGGTGTTACGGAAAAACTATGAGAAATCCATCCAACAAACAGAGAAAATAAGAGGGAAGAGAACAAATCTTTTTGTGAAAAAAAATAAATAATAACAGGCAAAGTCAGTTGTGGAACAAGGTTGTATTTTGATAGAATGTTAGGCCAAAAAGAAGTTTGAATAATAAATAGAATAGAAATTGTGATTAACAAAATCATCCAGAATAAAAAAATATTTTTCCAATTATTTTTCATAATAGTTTTTTTGAGGGGTTAAAAGGATAAAAACTTCTTCTATAGAGGAAAAAGTCACGTAAGGCTTTACAACTATAGTAGGTGTTAAGTCTTGTGTGTTATTTTGAAATTTTTGAATGTATCCTATAGGGAGTCCTGATGGAAATTGTTCAGTTGCAGATGTTATAATGGTGTCATTATTTTGAAACTTTTTTACGGTTTCTGTTAAATTAAAATATTTAAATTGTAGTTTTTCATTTTTATAAGATTCTATTAAACCGTTGATTCGAAACTTTTGACTCAAAGCAGGAAGAGAAGAGAATTTACTGAGCAATGTAATGACTTGAGCCGAATGAGGAGTTGTTCGGAAGACATAACCAACAACTCCTTTAGGATGTATAACTCCCATATATTTTTTAACTCCGTGAAGAGATCCTTTGTTAATAACTATAAGATCATTGTGATGGAGAAAATCTTTAGCAATCACTTGAGCTGGTAAAAGGGAGAATGGATTGTTTTGATAGAACATAAGAGCTTTTTTTAATCTCTTGTTTTCTTGTTTGGTTTCTTTAAGGAGATTTTGCTGGCTGAGGAGTTGGGAGATTTTTGTTTTAAGCATGAGATTTTCCTCTCTTAAGTTGGTAAGAAAAAAATACTTTTTAACCAAAGAAGTTATTTCTGACCGAAAAATGACACTAGCTGTCTGAATCTCTCCCAGCATAAAATAGCTGCTTTTTAGGATAAAACTTTCTTTTTTTTGCCTATGTAAAATTTGAAAGTAAATAAGACATAGTATGAGAAAAATTAGTAAAAATATGTATTTTTTTTTGAGGTTAAATAAGCCCATAGGATTTTCCTCTGTAAATTTATCAAAAATTTGTGTATATTCCAACAAATGAAGTAGGAATTGATGAGGAAAGTAAATGTTTGAGAAGTTACGAAGACCTAATAAGACAAATAGAAAAGGGCGGTTTAAAACCATCATTTCTTATATTGTTTTTGGTTTGATTTGCTTAGTTTTTGTTTTTTTATCACCTATGAGCAGTCAATTTTTTGGAGAAGGGGTTGTTGCTTATGTTGGTTCTGAACCCATTCGTTCTAGAGAATTTAGAATGGTTCAAAGATATTTAAGGTTTCAGTATCAAAAACAGTTCAATAAAACCGATTCTGGTGAATATCAAAAACTGGAAAAACAAATTCGCCAAAGTGCTCTTCAACAATTAACAAGTGTATATCTTATTTCTCAAGCTGCAGAGCAATCAGGATTTCTAATCAGTGATGAAGAATTGCAAGATGAAATTAAATCTTACCCTAGTTTTCAAAGAAAAGGACGATTTGTATATTCTAAGTATCTTTCTTATTTAAAAAGTGAAAGGCTAAGTCCTGTCCGGTTTGAGAGTCATATTCGTCGGGTTAAGACATCTGAAAATTGGAGCAACATATTTTTAAAATCTATATCTTCCAATGCTTTGGAGGAAAGTAAAAGCAATGAGAGAGATTTATACAAAGTAAAACTTCGGTTTGTAGAAATACCTATTTCTAAAATAGAAATAGAAGAATTAGAACCGTTGGTTTTTAAGAAAAACTTGCAGCAAGTGAATAAGTTTTTAAGGCAAAATAAAATCACTTGGAAAACAAGTAAAGAGATATCTCCCATTGATTCTTTTGCTCTTCCTGTTTTAAAGGATCAAGATTTTATGGAAAGCTTTATAGATTATCTACCTAAGAGAGGTTTGATACCAAGATTAACAATAAAAGAAAATAAAGCTTATATAGTACAAGTTCTTTCCTTTAAGGAAACACCCTTAAACCAGAACAAGAAAAATGCTATGTTTTCTTCTTTTCTGGATTATGAAAAATCAAATCGGTTATTTAATAACTGGATAAATATTCAAAAAGAACAAATTCCTATAAAGATATCCTTAGAACCTTAAAAAGTGTCTCATTTTGAGATTCCCCTTACTTTAGTCTTTTTTTTATCAATTAATAAGCAGGACTATCCGATTAAGACTTTAGTATTGTGGCTATTATGAAAATTTTTATAATATATTTTTTAGGTTTTTTTTGTCTGATGGGTTGTGAGCCTATAAGATACGTTTCTCTTTCTGATGAAATCACTAATGCATCCACTAATGCACCCACAGAAGTTAGGGATGTTTTTAGAGAAGGGGTTCAATATTTTACAGACAATTTATCTAGTGACAAATTAGATTTAGTTATAGTTTTAGATGTTCAAAAAGGAATGGAAAAATTTTACAATCAAAATATTTTTGGATCAGATTTTTTAGATCAATTCAAAGATTTTGATTGGAGAGTTGCTTATACAAATACAGGTATAAGTAGTGATTTAATCTTAAATGATAAAGATCAAAAGGAATCAAAAAAATCATCAGGTTGTAAAAAGCTATTATCTAAAGGGCTTCTTTCAAGTGTAGCTGGTGCTCTTTTAGAATCTCCTCATTTTTTATTTACAGGTTTGAACTCTTTTACACAATGTGTGTCTAATGTTCGTCATAAAAGAAAACAAAAAAAATCTAATTTTTTACAAGCTAATGGTGATTTTTTAAAATTTGAACATAAACGGAAACAGATACAATTGAATGGAAATTACCTTACTAAAGAGGTGGAAAACTATAATAGTATTTTTAATGATACAATGTTTTATAATAAAAAACGAAACTATAGAAGAGGTTATGAGGCACCTGTCATTCAAGGAGAAACTTCCAATCCTTTTCTGTCCATTTTATTTTCTTTCTCAAAAAAAATAAATGAACAAAGTTCAAATAAATTTTTTAGAAAAGATTCCAGAGTGGTTTATATTGTTGTAACGCCAGAAGATGGGAAGGTAGATATTAAAAAGGAGGAGTTTAAAAAGGCTCTAGAACATTCTTTGAAAGGACAAAATAGATTTCAACTTATTCCAGTTACTCTTCAGCCAGAAAGTGTTTTTTGTAAAGTCAAATTTCAAGAAATGGGTGTAAAAGAACCTACACCAGCCGTTTATTTGCAAAAAATGGCTAAAAGTTTTGATGTTCAATCTTTAGATATTTGCTCTCCTAATTTAGGAGAACAATTAGCTACAGAGATCAAAACAAATCTTCATTCTACTAATATTTTATAAAAACTTATTTGAATAAGGAGTGAGCTACTAAGTTTTCTTTATTGCTCATTCGTTAGTTTTTTATGCAATCTAAAAATCTCTTCTTGTTGTTTGATATCATCTCTTTCTTTTTTTGATATTGGTTAACTCTTTATTTACATTTCTATTATTTCTTTATAGATTGAAAGAATGAAAAAGGAAATCCTACTTACAGGTATCAAACCTACAGGAGAACCTCATTTAGGAAATTACATAGGAGCTATTAGGCCTTCTTTGGAAATAGCACAAAAATCAAATTTTTTGAGTTATCTATTTGTTGCTGATTATCACTCTTTGACTTCTCTTTCTGATTCTAAAGAGATTCAAGAATCTATACGCTGTGTTGCTGCAACTTGGTTAGCTTGTGGTTTAAACCCTAAAAAAACTGTTTTTTATTGCCAATCTGATGTGCCAGAGCTATTTGAACTCAATTGGATTTTATCTTGTATAACCCCAAAGGGTTTAATGAATAGAGCTCATTCTTATAAGGCCAAGTTGGATCAAAATAAAGAGATGGGTCGAAAGGATATGGATGATGGAGTGAATGTAGGGCTTTACAGTTACCCTGTACTGATGGCAGCCGATATTTTACTTTTTTCAGCCAATCAAGTTCCTGTTGGAGAAGATCAGACACAACATCTTGAAATGACAAGGGATATAGCTCAAAAATTTAATCGTATTTATAAAAAAGATTTATTAACTATTCCAAAGGCTTTATTTCAAAAAGAAAAAATTGTTTTAGGATTAGATGGAAGAAAAATGAGTAAGAGTTATCAAAATTATATCCCTTTATTCTGTGATAATAAAAGACTTCGTAAATTGGTTATGAAAATTAAAACAGATTCCTCTCCACCAGGAGAACCTAAATCTGTAAAAGACTGTTTAGTGTTTGGAATTTACAAGCATTTTGCAAATAACCAAGAAGTTAGTGAATTAGAGAAAGAATATCAAAAAGGTATAAGTTGGGGAGAAGCTAAGGAGAGGCTTTTTGAAAAATTAGAAAGATTTTTTAAAGATAAAAAAAACATTTATGAGCATTATAGAAATAACTTTTCAGAAGTGGATAAAATTTTACAAGAAGGAAAAGAAAAAGCAAGAGATGTTGCTATTCCGTTTTTAAAGGAAATTAAAAAATGGATAGGCATCAATGATTAAAGGTAAAAGAGAAGATGATAGAAAAACAAATTATAGAGGTTTGTAAAAAACTTTATAAGAACAATTTTTTAGTTGCCTGTGATGGGAATATCAGTGTTAAAGAAAATGAGAATCTGATAAAGATCACTCCTTCAGGAGTTCCTAAATACTCACTTAAAGAGGAACAGATATGTTCTATAGATAAAAAAGGACATCCTTTAAAAGGAAAAGCTTCCAGTGAAAAATCAATGCACTTGACAATTTATCAGCAGCAAATCAAAGCTCAAGCTATTGTTCATGCTCATCCTCCTTGCAGTGTATCTTTAAGTTTAGCAAGGCCAACATGGAAAGAATTGCCTTTAGCTCTTCCTGAAATAGTTATTGCTTTAGGTAGAGTGCCTTTTGTGGAGTATGTGCAACCGGGGACGAAAGAAATGGGAGAATGCTTGATACCTTATCTTAAAGAGAGTTCAGCTTTTATTTTATCTCATCACGGGGCTGTGACTTGGGGAGAAAATTTAGAAGAAGCTTATATGAGGATGGAATGGCTTGAACATTCTTGTAAAATAATTTTAAAGGCAGAGAGTATCGGGGAGGTACGTTCTTTACCAGAAAAAGAATTGCAAAAACTTTGGAAAATGAGAGAATTTTAAGAAGAATTTAAAACTTTTTTTGTCCAGAGTTTATGGAGTTCATCCAAAAAAAATTCCCACTGTTGTCTAGAAATATCTGTGTATTCTTGGAGATGTCCAGCTTGGAAATGATATTGTGAATGAGTAGATTGTGTTTGAGAAGTTCCTGAGTGAAGAATCTTAGGGTGGGAAAACACATTAAAACCTAAACCTAAGATAAAAGCTTTTTTTGGAGGTTGATCTAAAATTTCTAATAGTAATCCGGCTATTTTTTTATTTTCTAAATACAAATCATTTGGTTTTTTTAATTTCCATGGAAGATGAGACCAGATTTTTTGAACAGATTTTAAAAGTTCTAAAGCAAATTCCTCAGATGATTTTGAGTGTATAGATGTAACAATATCGTCCCATAGCCAAGTTATCATCAAATCACTATTTTTCCATGTATTGAGACCTTGTCCTTTTCCTTGAGTTTGTTTGTTGGTAAGAAAAATATGATTTTTAAAATGATCTTGAAAGGCTTTTTGTTTTGCTAGTTTGTTAGTGCTGTTTAAGATTTTAAAATAAGAATGAGGAAGATTTCTTTTTTCTAGCCAATCTTTTGTCCATAGGGTTGTTTTATTTATTTCCATGAATTTTTATTTTTACACAAGGAAAAGAGCCTTGAAGAAGATCAGGCCAAATGACATTGATTGGGAGGTCACTCAATTTTTCTAAGTCTTGAGGTAAAATGAATCCATAAAGACCTTTTATTTTATGGTCTGGTAGTTTTTTCAAACACTTTACAAGTTCATCTCTTGGCATTTTAGAACTGAGGGCAATGATTTGATCTTGTAAGTTTAGATCTTTTTCAGAATAGCAAATTTTTTCTGGTAAACAGGGTTTTGTATCTACACCTCCGTAAGAAAGAGACTTTGTTTCCCATTTCAACCAGGGAGAGTTTTTCAAAGGAGTTCCAATAATAGAAGTGTGGTGAGAAGATTCTGTATAGCAACGAGCCAAAGTGCTAATTCCTGAAAGATAAGAGATCACTTTCAAAATCTCATTGAGATTTTCTATTTCTTGAAAGATTTCCATACAGACTTGACCTTTTAAAATGCATTCTCCATCTTTGATATGCCAAGTTATATCTTTTGATATTTCTAAAGAAGTTTCTAAGGAATTGAAATATTCACAGCCAGAGAAGATAGCGTCTTGTTCAAATGCAATTTGGTAGAAAGGGCTTTTTTTAGAAATGTAAGGGGATGAAGATGGAGTAGGGTTTGTTATCAACTTTTTTCCTCAAGTATTTTTTTGATTTCTTTTTCTATAATTTCTTTAGAAAGACGTGGTAATTCTTTTATTATAAATTGTTGTAATTCTTTTTCAAATATGGAGCGAAATTCGGAATTGTCTTTTATATATTCAGAAAGAGTTTGTAGAATGAGTTGTTTAAAATCATCTTCTTTTTTAAACTCGGACAGAGATTTTTTTAAAATTTCTCCTTGATCTTTTGCTAGGATTTTTTGAGATGCATTTTTGGCATAATCTTTTAAAGATTTTTCCATTAATTTTTCAAATCCTAATGTATTTTTATATTCTTCAAGGGTTTTT
Source organism: Bdellovibrionales bacterium (assembly GCA_963692945.1). Lineage (GTDB taxonomy): Bacteria > Bdellovibrionota > Bdellovibrionia > Bdellovibrionales > UBA1609 > JACOND01. The sequence continues at coordinate 98,998 of OY843585.1, read as the reverse complement.
AAAATCATTTCATCTTTTACCTCAAAGTCTTCTTTATTTCTCGTAGATTTGTAATTTGGCCTTGTTTGTTCTTCAACAGAGGATTTTACAGCCATAGGAGCAAAGTCATTGAGAGTGTTTTCATCAAGTTTAAAATTATCTTTATTAAAAGAAGATTTATTTTTTGTTTGGGAATCTTCTTTTTTATGGGTCTTTTCTAAAGAGTTTGGTTTTGTAGGTTTGAAAGTCGTTTGATCTTCACCGCCTTTTACAATTAGGTCTTCATCCACTTGTTCTGGTAAATCAAAGCTCATTTTTGAAGAGAGGTCCATTGGAGTGTCTTTTTCGTTAGGGACTTCATCAAAATGGGTTATAGTTTTCTCGGAAGATTTTTTATTGGATTCATACGTTCCTTGTGTTGAAGTGGATTCTAATGTTTGTTGATTTGGAAATTTTAAAAAATTATGAATACTTGACCGACCAATTTTAGGTATAAGATCTACAACCATTTTTCTTAACAAATTGGCATCTAGAGGTTTTTTAATTCTATTTACAATTGAGTTTATCTTTTCATCACTTCCATTTCTATAGATGACGACTAAAGGTGTGTCTGTGATTTCTTTTTTGGCCGAAATGGCTATGGGTTCATCTCCTTTTTTTAAATCCCAATCTATAAAAATGATGTCAGGTTTAAGATGTTTGGATTGAGATTTTAAATCTTCTAAAGTTTCAAAACGATGAACTTCAGCAGCGTAATGATAAAGGCAGTGAGACAACATTTTTTTAATGATTTCGCTGTTATCAATTAGGGCAACATTTAGGCTCATGCTATAAAGTCTCCTTTATTTTTTAGAAGTAGTTTATATAGGAGTATAGATTGACATTCTAAAAATCATTTTGCAAGTATAAGGGAGTTAAATCTTACAAAAAAATTGTGTAAATAACAGCTTCATGGTATTTTTCTTTAAATTTTGATATAAATTAGGAGACCTTTATGAACAAATTAGAAGTTTTAAAATTTCCAGATTCTCGCTTGCGTTACAAGGCCAAGCCCATAGATAAAGTGACATCAGAATGGGTTCAGTTGGGAAAGGATATGTTGGAAATAATGTACGCAAAAAAAGGTGTAGGTTTGGCAGCTATACAGGTTAATAGGCAAGTTCGGCTACTAGTCGCTGACACAAGTTCAGAATTAGATGAGGATATAGGAGATGTAGAAAATCGTTATGATTCCAAAGGGCTCACTCAAAAATTAGTTCCTAAGATTAAACAACCTCTTATACTATTTAATCCTGAAGTTATTGAGAAACAAGGTTTTGTTATTTATCAAGAGGGTTGTTTAAGTTTTCCTTCTTATTATGCAGATGTTAAAAGGGCAGAAGTGGTTCATGTGAAAGCACTTAATGAAAAAAATGAGGAGATTTTTATTAAAACAGATGGGTTATTATCTATTTGTCTTCAACATGAGATTGATCATTTAGATGGGAAACTTTTTATTGATCATTTAAGTCCCATGAAATCGGCACGACTTAGGGAAGAGATCAAAAAGCATGGTTATCCAGATGAATCTGCTATTGAATCTAAAAGTAATGAATCACGGTGACACCTGTAATTTTTATTGGAACATCTGATTTTTCTGTTAAGTGCTTGGAATATTTATTGGAGTCGGAATATTTTAAAATTCAAGCCATCGTGACTGTTCCTGATCGTCAAAGAGGTCGGGGGATGAAGTGGCAAAACTCAGCCGTTAAAGTCTTTAGTGAAAAATTAAATAAACCTATTTTTACTCCCGAAAAATTATCAGAAGAGAGTTTTTTAAAAGAGATTTCTAAAATAAGAAGTCACTTTGCGATTGTTTGTGCTTATGGAAAGATTTTGCCAAAGACTTTTTTGAAATTGTTTCCTAAACAAAGTGTGAATATACATCCTAGTCTTTTACCACTTTGGAGGGGAGCGGCTCCTATTGAAAGGTGTTTAATGAATGGAGACAATGAGACAGGTGTGTCTTTACAATGTATTGGAGAAAGGTTGGATGCAGGAGATATTATAGGAAAAGTTTCTTTTCCTATTGAAGAGGATGAGACGGCAAAAGAGGTTTACAAAAAAGCAGAAAAGGCCTCAAAAAAATTACTGCAAGAGGATTTGGTTTCTTATCTGAAGGGAGAGTTAAACCCTCAAGCTCAATTGGAAGAACAAGCTTGTTATGCTCATAAGATAGAAAAAAAGGAAGCAGAAATAGATTGGAGTGAATCAGCACTAAAAATACATAATAAAGTGAGAGCCTTAGTTTTAGATCTTCAAGCTTTTACTTTTTTTAATGGGCAAAGACTAAAAATTTATAAAACTAAGGTGTTAGATATAAGTTTTTTGCAAAAAGAGAAAGCGTTAGATAAATCTCTTTCTTTAATTTCTGCTGGAGAAGTTGTAGTATTAGATAAAAGTCAATTGGTTCTTTCTTGTGGAACCCTTGCCTTAAGCTTATTGGAAGTGCAAAGAGAAGGACGAAAAAAGCAAAAGATTGAAGAGTTTTTAAAAGGGGTTTCTATCAAGTTAGGTGATACCTTAGGAGTGAAAGGAGATTAGAGAGTGTCATTTTTAGTTGCACCAAGTTTATTGTCATCTGATTTTTCTAAGTTAGGAGAAGAGATTCGCTCTATTGAAAAAGCGGGAGCAGATTGGATACATATTGATGTTATGGACGGACATTTTGTCCCTAATCTTACATTAGGAGCTCCTATTATAAAATCTCTTCGTCCTCATACAACCTTGCCTTTTGATGTTCATCTTATGATAAACAAGCCGGACAAGTTTATAGAGGATTTTGCACAAGCTGGGGCGGACTATCTGACTGTACATATAGAGGCGGTTTCAAAACCTTTAAAAGTGATTAAACAAATACAATCACTAGGTATGAAGGCAGGTTTGAGTTTGAAGCCTTCAACTCCTTTATCAAAAATAACTCCATTTTTAGATGTATTGGATTTGGTTTTAATTATGACGGTGGAACCTGGTAAGGGTGGGCAACTGTTTTTGAAGGAACAGGCTAAAAAAGTGAAAGAACTGAAATCTAAAATAAGAAATAAAAAATCTATGCCACTTATTGAAGTTGATGGTGGAATCACTCCTCAAACAGTAAAACATGTAAAATCAGCTGATGTTTTAGTATCTGGAAGTTACATTTTTAAAAATAATAACTATGCTAAAGCTATAGAGAGCCTTAAAATTTAGTTCATAAAACTGTGATTTCCGTTTATAAATCGTATTGAAAATTAATAGGAAAAAGAAAATAAGAAATTAAATCTAATACAAAGTAGAAGATATTCTTAAAAATCTTCAATAAAAAGAGCTACAAAGGTCTAGTTTTTTCAAGAAATGAATGGTGTTCATTTTTTTTGTTAATAGTTTTTGGTGAAATAGCCGTTTTATAAATAGAAGCCTATGTTGTATAATGAAGAGAATATCATGTTGAAACATATCATTAAAATTTTAGCAGCCTTTGTTGTCATTGTTATTTTATACATGATAGGTTGTTCAGACACTTATTTTGGTAGTCTTAAAACAGTCAGTTGTTCTGATTTTGTTGGTGTTTTAGGAAAATCTAGTGCGGATTGTGGAAGAATACCTGTGGAAAATCCTCAAACTCCTAGTGATGAGATAGATAGAAGGTTTTTAGAATTTAAGTACCGTATTCCTTTAGGTAAGATAGATATCCTATTTGTTGTGGATAATTCAAGTTCTATGCATGAAGAGCATACAAATTTAGCAAAGCAGTTTAAATATTTTTTAGATGATATTAAATATTTAGATTATCGTATAGCCATTATAACAACAGATATTAGTAGTTCCCCTAATAATCCTGTAAGCGGTGCTGCTTATCAAGATGGAAAATTTATTCCTATTGGTGGTCGTCCTTTCCTAAGAAATTCTAGGATAGGGTCTTATGCTTCTGATAGAGATATTCAGAGTTTTACAGATGTCCTTGTTCGTCCAGAGACTATTGCCTGTGATAGCAGTAGTGGAGATCATAGTGCAAGTGACGAGTACTACTTTCAATATGGTGTAGATAAACCGAAAATCCATTCTCCTAACTCCCCTTGTCCAAGTCATGATGAGCGAGGTATTTTTGCTTTGAATTTAGCTCTTGAAAATCCAAATCACAGTTCTTTTTTTAGAACAGGAGAATCTCATTTAATGATGGTGATTATCTCAGATGAAGATGAAAGAAGCTCATCACGATACATAGCAAATAAATTTGAAGAAGGCGATAACTCTTATCAATTTGAAGATAATGATTATCCAGAAGTTTTAGTGGATAATGTGTATCGCAAATTTGGTGATTTAAAAAGTTTTAGTTTTCACTCTATTATTATCCCACCGGGAGATCATTCTTGTTACAACCGGCAAGTAAAAAATAGTGGTGCTGGTTCTGGCTCTGGTCGTGGTTATTATGGTGAAGAGTATGCAAGACTTTCTAAAGCACGAGATAAATCTCTTTTGAGGTATGGAAATTTACTAAGAGGAAATGTGATTTCTATTTGTAATCGTAAATATGGTTCTCAACTGGGAAAAATAGCTCTCTATGCAGATACCACTAGAGCTTTTTTGCCTTGTTCTAATCCTGAACAAATTCAATTTAAAGTCAATGGTCATAACAGAAGATTGAGCTATGAGATTGAAGGTCGGACTTTAATACTAACAGCAGGTCAGGTTTCTTTGACATCGGATTTAGAATTAAATGTTATTTGTGAAGAATAGAGAAAACTAAAACTTACTTAGAAAATCTCTTTTTTGGCTTGAAGAATTTCTGATTATCTCTTTTTTTTTATTAATTTATAATAGAAAGATAAAAGTTTAACTCCTAGTAGATAAGAAAGAGAAATTGTTTTTATCAAAAATGTTCCTCGTTGATTAAAAAAAAGTTTAAATAATTGCCAGTGGCTTTTTCTATTTTTTTGAAAGGCTAAACTATAAGCATGGCAAAAAACTCTTGAATAAAACTCTTTCATAGAGTGTTTTGCTAAATGGAAAATATCTATATCTTTTATTTGTAAAATTTTAAGATTTTCTTTCTTTAGTTGCTCTAAAAAATAAACCTCTTCTCCACCAAAGCCTTCTGGTTGAGGGCTGTAAAAACGGCTTTTAAATTTTTTGTTTTTTAAGGATAGATTGCCTGCTGGCAAGTAATAAGGGTGGACAGTCATCCATAAAGAAGCGATCCAGTTGTAGCTACGACCCCATAAAGAGCAATTAGGATGGTTTGTATAGCTCCCACCTATAACAGTTGTATTGGGGTAAGTATTATGTAGTTTTACAATTTGAGAGAGTTGATTTTTATGATTTAAAATAGTGTCTTCATCAATAAAATAAAGAATAGGGGATTTTATATTTTCAAGAGCTTTGTTTCTTAATTCATAGATAGGTTTTTTTTGAGATAGAATAAGATATTCATAATGTGGAAAAAGTTTCAATTTATCTATAGAAAGGATTTTTTTAAATTGATTTTCAAACATAATGAAAACAAGATTCCATAGGTTTTTATTTAAGTCTTGTTGGTCTAAGGCTTGTAAATTTTCAGTTAAGATATCTATTTCACCTTTACAAGAGAGGATTACAGAGAGTGATGGTGTATAGGTGGTCTTATTCATAGGTTTTAAAAGATATGTATCATAAAGAGGTCTAGTTCACTAAAGGTTTTTTTAAATTGACTCATTTTTTTAAAGTCATAAAGATTAAATTATGTTTAAAAAACCTTTTTATTTGTTTTTCAGAGAATCTCTTTCAAGGAATTTTTTTCTTTTTTCTGTTTTGTTTTTTATATTTTTTTTATGGATTGGTTTAATAAGTTATTGGTCACATTCAGAAATTTATCCTGCTCATTCTGCTAAAAATCTTTTTTCACCAGATAGATTGAATTATCTTTTTTCTTTAAAATTAGGTTACAATTTTCTTCTTTATATTTCTTATAAGATTTCAGAGATTTTTTCTTTATATCCTATGGATATAGCTAGAGTTTTATTCTCAATCAATGGTTTTAGTCTTTTGATGCTGATGACTTTGTTCATACAAAGAAAATCCAATAATTACAATGCTATTTTAGCCGCTTTAATTTTTATGGGTTCTTTTATTTTTTTAGAAAGAGGTTATCGTGTTCGGTCAGATATTTTAGTTTCTACTTTAAACTTATGTAGTTTGTTTTTGGCAAATTATTGGCTTCATAGTAAAAATTATAGAAGACTTTTAGTTGTTTTCTTTCTTTTTTTTGGAGTATTGATTGTTTCTCCAAAAAGTATTTACTGGGTTATCTTTTCTTCTAGCCTTCTATTTTACGAATTAAAAAAATATAAATTTTCTAGATTAATCTATTTAAAATATATAGGTATAGTCTTTGCTTTTTTTCTTATTTTGAGTTTTCTATTTCAAGACCCTCTTTTCTTGAAAGCTTTAAAGGCATCAATGTCTTATTATTTGTTAAATATAAGAGATAGTTTGTTATTTCTTCAGAACAAAGGAATTTTAAATTTATTTTCAAAATTTTCTTACATTAGTCTTTTTATCCAGAAAAATTTATTTCTGTTTTTTCTTATATTGTTAAAAATAGGGTTTCTAATTTATTCTCTGCTTCTAAAGAGAGAAAGAAAGTGGAGTTCAGTAGATACTTCTTTTATTTTGTTGGTGTTGGTTTTTTTATTGCATCCTCAACAAAAGCCTTTTTTTGTATGTGCTTTGATGCCTTATTTTTTAATTTTCTTTTTTATAGATACTACATGGCTTGAATTGCAATCCAAATACAGTCAGAAGTTTAAATTGTTTTTATTATTGGGAGCTTATATATATGTTAGTCTTTTTGCTACTTATAATGGATATAGATTTTTAAAGTATAACAATAACTTTCTACAGAAAAAAACTATGAAAAAGCTCAACGCTTTTTTTAAACATAGACCATCTGTCAAAGTTTACGATCCTAATGCTTTGTTGTATAACAGTGAGAGTTACAATTGGTATATAGAATCAAAATCTTCTAAAGAGAGAGTTTTTAATGAGTATTTAAGAAAATACAAGGTAGATGTTATTCTTTCTTCAGTTTATATGGATTCTCTCCAAGTTTTTAAATGGGAGGATAAGTCTTTTAAATTCACTACAATAGGTCACCATATTTATTACAAATCTCTTATTGTGGATTTGCAAAACAAGAAGAAGTTTTATGGGGGAGACTTGTTTTTGAATTTAGAAAAAGAGGAAGAAGATTTTTTAAATAAATCTACTCAAAAATATTGGTATATTTTTTTAAATGCTCATAAAAGCCCTATTTCCAGCGTAGTAGATATCAAAAGTTGTAAAAAAGATAAAGGTGTAAAAAATTTGCAATCAGGATGTTTGTACACCAAAGAAGAATTGTTAAAAGGATGGATTGTGCCAAAAGACGAGAGAGCTGCTTTTGTAGGGGTTTTTTACATTGAACCCTTAAAAGATTTGAAGTCAGAGGTTTTTTTAAGGCAACTTTATCGTTATGATTTTTATATACGGTTACCAAACTTGTTTAGTTTATTTAAGGGGGTTTATGATGAAAAAAGAACTTTTAAAAGACCATAGTGCCAAAATTGAGGACTTAAAAGAAGAGGTGAGGGTTTTTTGTACGGAAAGAGATTGGGATGAGCCTCATAATCCTAAGGATTTAGCGATTGGTATTGTCACTGAGGCTAGCGAGCTTTTGGAAATCTTTCGTTTTTATCCTGAAAAAGAGAGTTTAGAGATGGTTAAGAATAAGGAGATAAGAATCAAGGTTGGAGAAGAATTAGCGGATGTTTTATGTTTTATTTTGAGGTTTGCTCAACTTTATAAGCTGGATTTAACGACTTGTCTGGGGGATAAATTAAAAAAGAATGCTATTAAATACCCTCTTTCTAAGGAGAAATAGAAGCTTATGTCCTTAGAATTTGTGAATCTAAAAGGTTTTTTCTCTTAACACAAAATTAAAGGTTTTTTTTCTTATCTGTTTAGTTTAAAAGCTTTATTAGTGGCTTAAAAAAGAATAGATGAATTTTTTAGAAGGAAGGGTTTTTTTATGAAGAGTTATTTGAAATTTTTATCTATTTTATTTTTTTTGATGACTTTTCTTTCTTGTACTAACAACAAACAAAAAATTCTTTTAGTCAATGGTGCTGGTGCCTCTTTTCCTTATATTCTTTATTCTAAGTGGTTGTATGAATACCGTAAAATTAAACCTTCAGTGGCTATCAATTACCAATCTATAGGTAGTGGAGGTGGTGTCCGTCAGTTTTTAAAAGGAACTTTAGATTTTGGAGGAACGGATGTACCTATTTCTGACAAAGAATTAAAGAAAGCAAATAAAAAAATTGTTCATATTCCTACTGCTTTGGGTTCAGTGGCTGTCACTTATAATTTAAATATAGGAAAAAAAGTTCTAAATTTAGATGGGGAAACTTTATCTCAGATTTTTATGGGCCAAATTACAAGATGGGATGACTCTAAAATTAAAAAAATGAATCCCACAATCCACCTTCCTAAAGAACCTATAGTTGTTGTCTATCGTGCCGATGGCAGTGGAACGACTTCTTTTTTTACAGAGTTTTTGTCTAAAACTTCTAAAGATTTTCTGAGTAAAGTAGGGCGAGGTAAATCTGTGAATTGGCCAGTGGGTATTGGTGGAAAAGGAAATGAAGGAGTTATGGGTTTAGTGAATAAGATCCAAGGCTCTATCACTTATCTGTCTTTAAGTTATGTTTTGTCTCAAAAGTTACCAGCTGCTAAAATTAAAAATAAAGCTGGAGAATTTATTGCTCCTAATACAAAATCTGTTAAATTAGCCGCAGATTACACTTTGAAAAAAACAAAATCTTTTACAAGCTCTTTAATTTATTCTGAAGCTAAAAAATCTTATCCCTTAGCTGGTTTTACTTACATTGTTATATCTCAAAAAATGCCTAAAGAAAAAGGACAGGTCATTGTAGGTTTTTTAAAATGGCTGTTAAGTTCTGGGCAAAAATATTCGGAGAGTTTATACTTTATTCCTTTGCCTGATAGAGTTGTTACTTCTGCTCTAAAAAGATTATCTACCATTGAATACAAATGAAATCTTTATTTTATAAGTTAAATTTATTTTTAAAATCAGATGTTCATTTTGGGGATCGTCTTTTTTCTTTTATTATTAAAATGCTTGGTTTCTTTTTTATACTTTTATTTTTTATGATGATCATTGTTATTTGTATAAAGTCTTGGCCGGCCTTTAGTCATTTTGGTTGGTCTTTTTTTGTCAATCCGAATTGGGATAGCTGGAAACAAGATTTTGGTGTTTTATCTTTAATTTATGGAACGGTTGTGAGTTCTTTACTGGCTCTTTTTTTAGCCGTTCCTTTGAGTATTGGGTTGGCTTTTTTCCTAACAGAATTGGCTCCTAAGTGGCTATCACGAATTCTTGGTTTTATTGTAGAAATGTTAGCAGCGATTCCTTCTATTATTTATGGTCTTTGGGGAGTTTTTATTTTAGCTCCATTTCTAAGGAGTCATGTCCAACCTGTTTTATCAAAATATTTTGGAAATACTATTTTATTTTCAGGGGATTTTTATGGGATAGGTATGATGTGTGCAGGAATCATTTTGGCCATTATGATAATGCCTACTATTGCCTCTATTTGTAAGGAGGTTTTTCGTTCTATACCTTTATCAAATAAAGAAGCTGTTTTGAGTTTAGGGACAACACGTTGGGAGATGTTTAAAGTGGCTATTTTAAGAAGTAGTGTATCAGGTGTTGCAGCTGCTATTGTTTTAGGTTTCGGTAGAGCTTTTGGAGAAACAATGGCAGTCACTATGGTGATAGGTAATAAACCAGATATAGATGCTTCTCTTTTTGCCCCTTCTCAAACAATGGCAAGTATCTTGGCGACTCAATATGCTGAGGCCGATACAGAGTTACAACTTTCTGCTTTGACGGCTGTTGGATTTACTTTATTTGTAGTGTCTTTATTATTTAATTCTTTGTCTATTTTTTTAGTTTGGAAAATGAAAAGAAAATTTGAAAGGTAAAAATTATGAGAGTGGCTCCAGTCTATTATATTTATAGAAAAACAGTGAATAAAATCATGCTATCTTTGATTTTAATTTTTAGCTTTATATCAGTGATACCTTTTTTTTACATTGTTTTTTATATCTTAAAAAAAGGTGCAGCTGCTATTGATTGGAATCTTCTCACTCATCTTCCTGGAGGGCCTGGGGGAATGGATGGAGGTTTAGCTAATGGAATTGTTGGAAGTGTAATTATGGTAAGCCTTGCTTGCTTAATAGGAGTGCCTTGGGGAACTGTTCTTGGAATTTGTTTAAGTGAATATCGTTCTAGTTTTATTTCTAAAGGCTTAAGATTTATTATTGATTTATCTATAAGTACACCTTCTATTGTTATTGGTATTTTTATTTATAGTTTTATAGTCATTTTCTTTGGGTTTTCAGCTTATGCAGGAGCTTTATCTCTTATGATTATCTTAATTCCAGTTGTTGCTCGCAGTTCGGAAGAGATTCTTAAAATGATACCTAATCACATTAGAGAGGCTGGCTTAGCTTTAGGATTGCCTCGTTGGAAAATGATAATGAAAATTTTAATTCCAGGCACTTTAACCATGCTTTTAAGTGGTATTATGTTAGCTATTGCTCGTATTTCAGGTGAAACAGCTCCTTTGTTATTTACCGCTTTAGGCAATCAATATTTTTCTAAAACTTTAAGTGAACCGACAGCTTCTTTACCTGTTCAAATTTATGAATTTTCAAAAAGTGGATTTGCTAATTTAGAATCTATGGCTTGGGGAGGTGCTCTTTTATTGATATCTTTTATTTTTTTAATTAATTTTTCTACAAGATTGATTATATTTATTGTAAGTTCTTACAATGATTCTGGATTAAGTGGAGGGTCTTAGTTTTGAGAGAAACTCTTATAGATGTTAAAAAGTTAAACGCTTGGTTTGATGATGTTCACGTCTTGAGTGATGTCAATCTTACTATAGAAAAACACAGAGTTGTTGCTATTATAGGACCATCTGGTTGTGGAAAATCTACTTTTATAAGATGTCTAAATCGTCTTCATGAAGAAGTTAAAGGAGCTCGGTTAGAGGGGCAAGTCTATCTTTATGGAAAAAATATTTACCATTCCAATGTAGATCCTGTTGCCATACGGAGAAATATAGGTATGGTTTTTCAAAAGCCAAATCCTTTTCCTGGTATGAGTATTTATGATAATGTGGCTATTGGTTTAAAATTTTCTGGTATTCGTAAAAGAAGTCTTTTAGATGAGAAAGTTGAATTGGCTTTAAAAAATGCAGCTTTATGGAATGAAGTTAAAGATGGGTTAAAAAAATCAGGAACGAGTCTTTCAGGGGGGCAGCAACAAAGGCTTTGTATTGCCAGAGCTTTAGCTGTGGATCCTTCTGTTATTTTAATGGATGAACCAACTTCAGCTTTAGATCCTATCTCTACTATTTGGATTGAAGAATTGATACAAAGATTAAAAAAACAAGTTACAGTGGTTATAATCACTCATAATATGCAACAAGCGGCTAAAGTTTCTGATAAAACAGCCTTCTTGCTTAAAGGAGAGCTAATAGAGTATAATAAAACATCTTTATTTTTTACGAATCCAGAGGATATTCGTACAGAGAATTACATTACAGGAAGGTTTTAAGATGCCAGTTCAATTTTTAGATGAAAGGCTTATTCAGTTAAAATCTCTCATTGCTTCTATGGGGGGTTGTGTAGAGCAAATGCTCCAAGAAGCTAAAAAAATAACTTTTAGAAGAAGTGTTGATAAAAACGAACTTTATTCTTTGGTGCGAAAACGTGAAATAGAAATTGATAGTCTTCAAGTTCAACTGGGTAAATATTGTTTCCGAGCTTTAGCAAGGCAGGCTCCCTTAGCTAAAGATTTGAGGATGATACTTTCAATCATTAGTGCAAATACATCTTTAGAGAGAATGGGAGATCTTTCTTTGAGTATTGCTAAAAAAGGTAAAGACTTAAAAGAAGACCCTTTGCTAGAAGACTCTTTAAAGTCTTTAGAAGAAATGTTTAATCATATTTATTCAATGGTGTTAAGTTGTTTGGATTCTTTTATAAATGAAGATGAAAAATTAGCGAGAGATGTGATTTTACAAGATGATAGAGCGGACGAATTGAAAGAAGGTATTTGTATAAAACTTAGAGAATGTATTTTAAAAAATACAGAATTAATTGATACTTGCATTCAACTTGTTAGCATATCAGAAAAACTAGAGCGTATAGGAGATCAAGCAACTAACATTGCAGAAGAGGTGGTTTTTATACAAACAGGTTTAGATATAAAACATCAAAAAGTGTAATGGAGGCAATCTCTAATAATGGATAAGAAAAACATTTTAATTGTAGAAGATGAAAAAGATATTAGAGATTTAATCTCTTTTTCTATTTCCAAAGATAATATTGAAATTGATATGGCTAAAGATGGTCGCTTAGCTTATGATAAACTTTTGAAAAACACCTATGATCTTATTATTATGGATTGGATGATACCAGAGATTAGTGGTTTAGATCTTATTTCTTGGATGAGAAAACCCTCTCATATTCAATATGAAACTCCTGTTTTAATGGTGACGGCTAAGTCAGACCCTTCAAACATTGTTTTAGGTTTAGAAACGGGTGCAGATGATTATATGGTAAAACCTTTTGATTTTGATGTACTAAAAGCTCGTGTTAAAAATCTTTTACAAAGAAGAGATTTTCTTAAACTGAATAAAACTGAAAAAGACAATAGCCATACCTTTAAATTTGGAGATCTTGTTTTAGATCAAGTTTCTCATGAAGCTACAATTAAAGATGAAAAAGTAAATTTAACTTATTCAGAATTTAAAATATTAGAAATTCTTTTATCTAATCGTGGAAAAGTTTTATCTAGAAGACAGATTGTTAATTTTATTCAAGGACAAGATGTTGTTGTAACTGGGCGAACTATTGATACACACCTTTCTAGTTTACGTAAAAAACTTGGGGAAGAGTATGGAGATAAAATAAAAACAGTCCGCGGTGTTGGTTATAGAGTGTCTTACAATTAAAATTTATGAATAGATACCCTCTCCCTAAATTAATACAATGGCTTTTTAAGAGTTTAATTTATTCTACTCTTATTAGTTTAGTTGTATCCTATATTATATATATTCTATTTGTTGATAGACCATTTACAGATTTTCTTTTCATTTTCTTTTATGGTTTTTTTATTTCCTTTATAATTTTTATTACTTTATTTATTCGTTTATTTCACCCTTTAACTAGAGTTATTCAAAAAATAAAAATTATATCAAAAGGACAAGGCTCTTTTGATAAAAGTGAAGATTCTTTTTTGAAGGAGCCGGGAGAATTTTATGATGCCAATAAACATTTAAATCAAATTAGTGATCATTTAATATGGCAAAAACAAATCATCAATCAAGAATCTTCAGAATTAGAAGCTGTTATTTCTGCTGTGACAGGAGCTATTTTAGCTATTGATAAAGATAAGAAAATTTTGTTTTTCAATAATCAAGCTATTATGTTATTTGCTCCTAATAAAAAAACTAAAGCTAAAAATCTTTTTCTAAGCGAAGTTATTAGAAACCCAGATATTTTGAGTATGTATCGGGAGTGTTTAGATAATCGTAGGATCATCAAGAAAACCTTATCTTTTTATGCTTCTAATACGAATGAAGAAACAGTTTATGAAATCACTATTGCACCTTTAGAGGAAGAGAATAGTAAGGTTGGAGGAGCTGTGGGTTTATTTTACGATGTAACTAATATCACAAAGACAGAAAAAGTGCAGGTTGATTTTATATCTAATGTATCTCATGAATTGCGAACTCCTTTAACGGCGATTCAAGGTTATGTGCAAACTCTTCTTTCTCAATTAGAAATCAGTCAAAAGGATCAAATTGAAAAGTTTTTAAAAATCATTAGTCGGAATGTAGATAGATTGGTGTCACTTTTAAATCACTTTTTAGAATTGTCTCAAATGGAATCTTCTATTAGTTTAAAGAAAGAAGAATTATCTACAGAAGAGATCACTCAATCCATTGTTAAAGATTTGCATATTAAAAATCATAAAATTAAATTGGATTTTTCGGCACAAAAAGTAATGGCTGACCGTCATTTTTTGAAACAAGTTTTATACAATTTGTTGGATAATGCTGTAAGGTATGTTCCTCAATCCTGCTTGATTGAAGTGATTTGGTCAGAAAATGAAGATGAAGTTGTATTGACAGTAAAAGATCACGGAGAAGGTATATCCGCACGGCATAGGGGGAGATTGTTTGAAAGATTTTATAGAGTTGACCCCTCTCGTAAAAAAACTAAGGGTGCTGGTATTGGCTTGTCTATAGTTAAACAATTGATGGAAAAGCATGGTGGAAAAATAAAAATTATAAGTGAGGAAAAAGAAGGCAGTACTTTTATTTGCACTTTTCCAAAGAGCTAATTTTTTAAGTAAGAAAGAATTGTATCTTTGATTTCTGGTAATTTCTTATCGTTAACATAAGCTCCTGCTGAGTGACGATGTCCTCCACCATTAAACTTTTTAACAAGTGGCAGTAAATCTTTATCTCGAGACCTCAAACTGATTTTGAAAGAACCGTCTTTGTTTTCTACAACTAAAGATGTTGAACGAATGGAAGAAATATCTCTGACTGTATCCATTAAATCAAAAGCTTGATTGATTTCTACATGAGCTTCTTCTAATTCTTTGCTTGTAATGTATAAAAAAGCCACTTTATTGTTGGAGTGATATTCTATATTTTTAACTTTTGTAAAGAAGTTTAATTTATCTATGGTTAAATTTTTAAATAGATTGTCATACACTACATTTATATCTTTTATATAAGGAGTGATTTTTGCAGAAATAGCAAAAGGAACAGAAGGATTTTTTGTCGTTCTAAATTGATTTGTGTCAAAGACAATGCTTGTGAAAAGAGCTGTGGCTATTTTTTCATTTAAAGGAATAGACATTTTTTCTAAAAAGAAATAAATGATCTCGGCTAGGCTAGAGGCTTTAGAGTCAATTAAAAAAGTATCTTCCTTTTTATCATGGATAACAGGGTGATGATCAATAAAATAAGTTTTTATATTTTGTTCTTTTGCTTTGGAGTAAAGAGGTTCTATAAGCTGAGGATCATTTGTATCTACAACTAAAAGAATGGTGTTGTCATCATAGGAAAAATTATTTTTGTCAAAAGTTTGAATGATATTGTTTTCATCTAAAAATTGATATTTTTTATGAGGGTCTTCTAAAACTATAAAATCAACTTTCTTGTCTAATTTTTTAAGTCCATAATAGAGAGCAAGCCCTCCGCCTAAACCATCTCCATCACAATATTTATGGGTAGAAATAATAAAAGAAGAATTTTTAGAGGTGATTTCTATAAGTTTATCAATAATCATTGAAAATATTATCGGCTTTTTTTCTAACAATTTATAGTAAAATTCTTATTTTTTCTATAGATTTTCACCGATAAGTTTTAAACCTAAAGAAGCTGTACTTAAAAAGATAAAAAATCCGAAGATATCTGTGATGATAGTTACTAAAACACCACTACTTACTGCAGGGTCTTTCTTTATTTTTCTCATAAAAATAGGAATTAAAAATCCAGCTAAAACGGCCACAAGAGAGTTAACCATCATGGCAATAAAGATTACGATGGATACAAGTAAGGAGCCTTTCCAAAAATAAGTTATGACTGCTGCTCCTATACCTATAAAAAGCCCCATAACAAGACCTACAAAGAGTTCTTTTAAAAGTGCTTTTGTAATAGTGGTGAAATGAAAATCTCCTGTATCTAGTCCTCTTGTTGTAACTGTTAGAGTTTGAATGGCTGTATTTCCACCAATACCAGCTACAATGTTTTTTAAAGTTGCTAAAATAATCAATCGACTCATAGTTTGTTCAAATAAACTGATAATAGAGCTAGCTAAAACAGCGAAAAACAAATTGATAACAAGCCAAGGTAGTCTGTTTCGGATTGTTGTAAAAGGGTTTGTATAAATATGATCATCTTCAGGCAGTCCAGCCATAGCATAAATTTTAGCTGTGGCTTGCTCGGATATAATATCTAAAATATCATCTACAGTGACAAGACCTAATATTTTCTTTTTATTATCTACAACAGGGATGGCTATATAATTGTGATGACTTACAATTTCCGCCGCTTCTTTTGTAGAGGTTTTAGGGCTAATAGCCACAACATTTTGATTTGTAATATCTTCTATTTTTGTGCTTGGGGCTGCTATGGCCAATTGGCGAATAGATAAAACTCCCAATAGAGTTTTATTTTGATCTACACAATAGATATAATGAATGAATTTATATCTAGAATACTCTCTTAAAGATTCAATAGTTTGTTCCACTGTAAAATCTAAAGGGGTGGAAAAGTAATCATCTTGCATAATTCTTCCTGATGAGTTTTTAGGATAAGCCATAAGTTTTTTAAGTCTGGCACTTTGTTTGAGAGGTATTTCTTTGAGGAGTTGTTCTTTTTTAGGAACAAAAGAAATAATATAAATAAGGTCATCTATAGGTCCTTCTGAGAATAAAGCGATTAAGTGATCTTTTGTTAAATTTCTTAAGAACTTTTTCAGATGAGGTTCTTTCATTTCGGATAATGTGGATACAGCTAAATTTGCTTTAAGCAGTGCTTGAAAAAGAGCATCTGATTTTGTTTTGTCAAGATTAAGTAAAAGGCTTGCCGCATCAGCACTGGATAGATGTCTGAGTGTATTTGCTGGAATTTCTTTAGAAAAGTTTAGATATTCTCTAATGGATTTTTTTTGAGAAAGGATCTCCATAATCTATCCTATTTTTTTAATTCATAGATTTACAATCTTTTTATTGAGAAAATAGGGCATAGGTCTCATTTTTCCTTGATGGCTTTTCTATTTTATGATATTTAAATTCCTCTTAAAATTGAAAAAACAGGAGTAACTATGCCTCCAGATAGAAAGCCTATGACGGCTCAAGGAAAAAAAGATTTAGAAGAGCTTTTAAATTGTTTAATACAAGAGGAGCGTCCTAAGGTTATCCAAGCGATTAAAGAAGCTCGGGCTCATGGTGATTTGAGTGAAAACGCAGATTATGATGCGGCTAAAGAGCAACAGGGTTTTTTAGAAAGTCGTATATCCGATTTAACAGAGAAGTTAGCCAGTGCTCAAGTTGTTGATGTGTCTAGTATCAAATCCAATACAATCACTTTTGGAGCTCGTGTTAGCCTTAAGAATTTAGATGATGATAAGAAAGTTCTTTATTCCATTGTAGGGGAAGCTGAATCAGATGCTAAAAAGGGTCGTCTTTCCATTGCCTCGCCTCTCGCTAAAAAAATGATAGGTCTAAAAAAAGGAGATACTTTTATACTTCAAACTCCAAGTGGAGAAAAAGAGTACGAAGTGCTTAGCTTTTGTTTCAAATAGACTCGTGTCTAGGTATTATCTTAAAAAAATTGGAAAAATTTTTCTGTAAAAGATGTGTCTGTATCCATCTTTTTAGACAGTTTATCTAAAAATGATTTTTTGGAAGAAAGGCTGATTTTATAAACATTATTTACTTTAAGTCGTTCCATAATGTAATCGTCACTACATTGAATTTTATCCACTAAACCTCTTTTAAAAGCTTCTTCGGCTAGCCATGCTTCTCCTGTCGCTACTTTTTCTAAATCAATGTTGTTTCTGTGTTTCAAAACAAAATCTTTGAATTGGTTGTGTATTAATTCTAATTGTTGTTTTAACCGATCTCTTTTTTCATCAGTGATTTGACCAAAAGGTGTAAGAGTTCGTTTGTGTTTTCCAGCTGTGATTTCTTCATAGTTAATGTCATGTTTTTTTAAAAAATCATAAAGATTTGGAAGACCAAAGATAACTCCTATAGAACCAATAAAAGCAAAAGGTGCCGAAATAATTTGATGAGCTACACAAGCCATGAGGTAACCACCACTTCCTGCCACTTTATCTACACAAATAGTGAGAGGAATATTATTATCTCTTAACCGTTGGAGTTGGCTGGCCCCTAAACCATAATGAGCCACCGAGCCACCAGGGCTTTCTAAAAGAAGAATAACTTCATCTTTTGGAGAGGCTACATTTAAGATGAGGGTGATCTCTTCTCTTAAGTTTTCTACTTGTGAAGCCATTTTATCACCTATGAAAGAGAGGACAAAACTAAAGTTTTTATCGGTCTGTTTTTTATTTTCTTGTTTTAAGGATTTAAGATATTTCTTTAATTTTTTTTTATCTAGAGTTTTAGCATTAAGTGTAAAAATATTTTTTTGGTACTTGTCTTTTAGGTTTTCTATTTTTAATCGTTTCTTTTTATTATCTTCTGGCTTAATTTTTTTTATAACAAGGACGGGAATTACAATAGATAGAATGAAAGCCAAAACAAAAATAAAAGCTTTAAGAGCAAAGAAAGTTAAATCAGAAAGGAGACTTATTTCCATTATGTTTTCCTATCATGAAAATGAGAAAAGGGTCAAGGTGCTAATAAAAGGATGAGGTGAGTGACTAAAGGATGTCTAAGAAGCCAAAAAAGTCGCTCGTTTACTATTTCAACTCAAAAAATTGTGTGACTTCATCTTTCTATAGTCTTGATAGGACTTTTTGTAAAAGATAAAAGATGATAAATTGAATTTATGTTAAATATTTTTTATAGTTTTCTTTTCTTTTTTGTGACTGTAACAGGTTTTGCTTTAACTCCTTTGGAAAGACACGAAAGTTTTTTAGATCATCAAGAGCAACAGGTTAAATATGAAAAGCAAAAGAAACGAGATTTTGAAAAGTATAAAAAACATTATCACTCCTATAAAGATAAAAAGAATCAAATCAGAGAAAAAAGACTTCGTGTTCTTTTAGAGCAGAGAAGATCTAAAAAGAAAGAGATTGAAAAACAAAAATTAGAAAAAAAGTGGGAGCAGCAAAAAAAGAGATATGCAAAAAGGAGTTCAGAAGCAAAACAGAAATACATTCAAGAAAGAAAGGATAGGCGTGAACAAGAAAGGAAATACTCCATCAAAGAGTTTCAAGGGATTTTATAAAAGGTCTATTGATTTATTTTAAACGATAGAGTTAGATTTTTATTGTTGAATGGATTCTTTAAAATCTAAACCTGTCATTTGTTTTAAATGTTTTAAGATATACCATAGAATAAAAATAGTTATAAAACTTAGAGGAAATGCTATAAATACATATCCCATCCAAGTCATATCAGCGATTTGTTCATTAAGGATTTGTCTTTGAACGGCTTCTTTTAAATCAGGGTTAATATTTTTAAATACAATAAGGCCTATAATAAAATTTAATAAAGCACTGAGAAGAAAAGAGCCAGCCAACCATATCGTTGTTTTATTCATTAGCATTTGAAATTCTTTTTCTTTATTGTGTTCTTTTAATTTTTCATAGATGAGATCTTTTTTAAAGAGAGAAGATTGGAAAAGGAATAAAGAAATAAGTGGTTTTTTATAAGGGATGGAACCTAAAACAACAATTGCAATAAATAGAGGAATGATGGCTTCTTTGATGGCAAAATAAATACCTTTTAATTGGAGTAGGGCTAAGCCACCTGTTAAAGCAACTCCAATAACACCGATGAGGGATATGATATTGATTTTTTTTGATACTATATAATCTTTACATCCGTAAATAAAAGGGAAGGCTAAAGCCAATAAGAGAGAGTAAACGGCAGCGTCTTCAGCAGGAAAAAAATCCTTACCCTTATTAAGAATCAAAACGGGTAAGATAATATTAAATAATATATTGTAAAAAGGGTTTTCTTTTTTTTGTGCTTGTTGTGTCTGTTGTTTTTGTTGTGTCACAAGATTATAGATTTTTTAAAAAAAGAGATCTCTGTGTTTATTCCAATCTACAATTTGATTTAAGAATTTTTTGTGAAGCTCTTCTATAGTTTGAGAGGGTTTGGTTTCTTTAGAAGAAATTTCAAGGTTACAAGATCCTGAGATTATTTTTAATTTCGCTTCATAGTTGTTTCCTATTTTTGTGATAGAAGCTTCTTTAGCCGATGAATTAGGAGATCGTTCCTCAACCATGTGATAAAAAGCTTTGCACTTTTCTTGCAAGCTACTATTAGGGAGAAAACCATTGAAAATAAAGGTGTCTTTTTTGTCCATTTCTTTAAAAATCATTTTGTAAGAGTAGGAAATTATTGGCAAAGTGTCAAGTTTTTGCTTATTTAAAGCCTTGATTTCTAAAGGGTTTTTCATTAAATTTTATTGTTTTTAAGTAATTAAATAGGTTTAAACAGGGTTTTAAATTTTAATTGTAAGTAAATACTCGTTTTAAGTGATAATTGTAAGTAATAATTTTTAAGAAAATGTCATTTTAAATTGTAATTTTTTCATTTTTATTTTGTTCTTATTTTTTTTTAAAGGCATTAAAATAGGTTTTTAAAATAATTTAATTTTCAATTTTTTAAAGCTAAAGCAGTTGGAATCTATGAATGACAGAATCAAAATCTGTTAATTGTTATTTTTTCAAAAAAAATAATAGGAAACTGAATTAGAACTTTAGATATTGTCGCTAAAATAATCTTCATCTATTTTTTTAACTTCATATTTTGAAGTTGTGTTTACTCCCGTATTTGTATCAATCATATATTCAACTAGAGAATCACCATCAATCAAAATAATTTTAGAGTCTATGGTTTTAACATATTCAATTGCATCGTTAGAGAAATAAGAAGTGGTAACAAAGATACCTTTTTTAGCTTTTTTACCTTGTAATGCACCAGCAAATTTTTGAATTTCTGGTCTTCCTATACAAGCTTCCCATTTCTTAGCTTGAGTGTAAATCAAATCAAGACCAAGTTTATCTTCCTTTATAACTCCATCAATTCCTTCATCCTTAGTTGTTTTAAAGGCTTTTCCAGCTTCCTTTTTAGAACCACCATAACCAAGATTTATAAGTAAATCGACAATGATCTGTTCAAAGAAAAAATAAGAACTCTTCCTTACATTTTCTAAAAGTTCTTTTTTAAGTTCATCTTTTAACATTGTATAAGCCATATCTAATTGCTCTAAAGGTGTTTCATTAGAACTCAATTCTTCTTGTTGCTCTTTTTTTGAATTTAGATTCAGAAATTCTAAAAACTCAGGAAACTTTTTTAAATAATCAAAAGTTATTTCTGAAAGATTTTCATTTAATACTTCTTTGCCTGTTTTAGTAATACGAGCATAACTTCGTTGAGGATAATCAATGAGGCCTGCTTTTTTTAGGTAGGTTTTAGCCCAGTTGACACGATTAGAAAATATGGATCGATTACCACCACTAGGAAGTAATTTTTTGGCTTCTTCTTCTGATAACTTGAAATGATTTTGCAGTTTTGTTCTAATATCAGCTGTTGATTTTTCTTCCCCATTTTTTAATTCTTTAAGAAGAGGAAGCATAATTTGTTGGAAAGGTATTGGCATAAAAACTCCTAGGTAATTTATTAGAAAACTTTATTAAAGAGTTGAATCCTAGTTAAACTCACTTTCTTCTTTATCTGTTTCTATATATCTTAAGTTTATTAAAATATCTCATTCAAGTATTTTTGTCTTGATCAGGACTATTTTCTAATAATCATCATTTTCCAAAATATTCCAGTACTGAGCGATATAGATGAAGATGATTTTAGTCAAGATGTTGCATAATTAATATTTTAACTAATGTTTTTGAAAATAAAAATCGGGAACTAAATACGAAGAACAAAGAAAGGTATATTCTTTTAAGTTTTTTTAGAGAATTTGTAATCCTATCTTTTTTTTTCGGGCTTTTAAATAATAAGCCTGTAATATTTCCCGTATTTCAAAAGCACGTCCTATTAGATTTTTTATTTGTTTATTTTCAAATGAATTTCTTGAATCTAAAAAAGATAATAAATATTCTATTTGAGCAATCTCATCATTAATTTTTTTTAAATCCTCACGAGTCATAGGATGATAATACATCTACTTAATTTGAAATCAAAGACTTTTCTGTAGTGTATTCCAGAAAAGTCATGTCTTTTCTGGAGTAGGGTTCAGAAAAACTGGCTATCCTAAAGCCCATAGGTGTCGGTGTATTTGATACCTAACTATCATTTACTCGTGAGTATTTGATACTTGACTATCATTTACTCACGATATAAGATGAAGTTATGAAGAAATTTAAAAATCGGTATCTATTTAATACTATTGAAGAGTTTTTAAAAAATAAAATGGTTTTTGTAGGAGGTCCTAGACAGGTTGGTAAGACAACTCTTTGTACACAGTTTCTAACTCCTAAATCAATAAGAAGTTCTTCTTATTTAAATTGGGATGACCCTTCTTCTCGGTTTAAAATTCAAAATGGAGAATTTCCTATAGATAAAAAAATACTATGTTTAGATGAGATTCATAAATTTAAAAAGTGGCGATCTCTTATAAAAGGTCTTTATGATACAAAAAGATATAAATATAAATTTTTAATAACAGGCTCGGCTCGGCTTGATTATTATCGTAAAGGAGGGGATTCTCTTTTGGGACGTTATCGCTATGTAAGACTCCATCCCTTTTCTTTAGATGAAATGCCTAGTTTTAATAAAGAAACAACAGAGCAATTACTTCATTTTGGAGGTTTCCCTGAAGTTCTTTTAGAAGGAAGAGAGAAAAACTTAAGGCTTTGGCAACGAGAGCGGGTTTTTAGAGTTATCAATGACGATATAAGAGAGCTGAACAATATAAAAGAACTGAGTTTAATAGAGCTTTTAGCAAATGATCTTCCTAGAAGAATAGGATCACCTCTTTCTATTAAAAGTATAGCAGACGATCTTGGTGTTCATCATGCTACAGCGGCAAATTGGATTGAGATTTTAGATAACCTTTACTATTCATTTAGAATCTCTCCTTATGGAGCTCCTAAAATTCGTGCTGTAAAAAAAGAACAAAAGCTTTATCTATGGGATTGGAGTGTTATTGAAAATAAAGGTCTTCGTTTTGAAAATATGCTTGCAAGTCATCTTTTAAAATTCTGTCATTTTTTAGAAGACAGTCAGGGTTATAAAATGGAATTAAGGTTTTTAAGAGATACAAATAAAAGAGAAGTTGATTTTGTTGTCGTTAAAAATAAAAAACCACTTTTTGCTGTAGAAGGTAAGTTAGGAGAGGAAAATATTTCTCCACACATTTATTATTTTAAAGAACGAATAAATATTCCAGTTTTTTACCAAGTTCATCTTAAAAGAAAGCATATAGAAAAAGAGAAGGGAGTTATTATTTTGCCTTTTTGGAAATTTATTCAGGAGTTAAAAGATATTGTTAAAAGTTTGGAAAAAAGCTAGTAATTTTAATTATTTAGGTAAAAGTAATAATTTTTTAAAGTGTTAATTAATTAACCTCTCAAAAACCCTTTAAAATCAATGACTTTGAGACCAATGTCGTCTGCATGTCGTCTACCTATATTCAGCTCATTCTGTCTTCAGATCTCTCAAAAACCCTTTAAAATCAATGACTTTGAGACCAATGTCGTCTGCATGTCGTCTGCCTCTTTTTAACAATTCTTTAGACAAAACGTATAAAATAACAATAATGAAGCTAGGGCTTATCGTTTGGGGGTATCATTTAGTTTTCCAGAATAGGTAAAACTTGTTTATCTTAAAAAAGCCTCATAAAAACCCACTTTTGACCTTGCTTTTCTTTGTTCTGGGCTTTAGATTTTAGGGAAATTATAGTAAAATAAAGATAAGGATCTAACATGAAAAAAACACTTAAAGATAGGCCAAAAAGAGCTACAGAGCTACAAGAATATCTTAAAAAGCCGGGGATTAAAGAATTAATGGAAGTTTATCAATATTATCAAGAAGCTAATAAAGTTGTAAAAACTCATCAAGATATTAAAGATAACAGTTATAACAGTTATAACAGTTATAATTCTAACACACTCAATCTAAAAACCTTTCTTTAAAATATTAAGATACATATCAATGCCAACTTGGAGTGAAACACTTAAAGAATTAAACGAGCAATGTTTACCTGGATCTGAGGCATTAAATGCAAAAGTATCTCCTATTGATTTTATTCGTCGTAAATATTTAAAAAAATGTTTTGAATATACAAAAAGAAATATTATTCTGTATTCTTCTTGTTGGATCGTAAAGCCTAATGTTCCCCCAAACTTGTCAAGCATCACAGATGAGGACTTACAAGGTCTTATGGAGGTTATTCATGGTCTTTCAGGTTCTGATCTAGATTTAATTCTCCATACACCAGGTGGTTCCATAGAATCTACTGAAGCTTTTGTGAGTTATTTAAGATCAAAATTTAAAAATATTCGTGTTATTGTGCCTTCAATGGCTATGTCTGCTGGCACTATGATTTCTTGTGCAGGGGATGTAATAGTTCTTGGAAAGCATTCTTTTTTAGGTCCTACTGATCCTCAACTTGTCTTACCTACTCCAACAGGTGGTAGATGGGTTTCTGCCCAATCTATATTGGATCAATTTGATCTGGCTCAAAAAGAATGTAAGGATTCTTCTAAATTAAATTCTTGGCTTCCTATGTTAAGTCAGTATGGTCCCGATCTTCTTATTCAAAGTGATAAGGTTATAAAACTATCGCAGGAATTAGTAGAGAGCTGGTTAGAAAAATATATGCTTAAAAATGAAAAAGAAAAGGCAAAATCAATAGCAGAATGGTTATCAGATAATAACACTTTCAAAACTCATGGTCGAAAAATATCTAGAGATCAATTAGAAAAACAAGGTTTAAAAATTCAATATCTTGAAGAAAATCAAAAAGAGCAGGATTTATTTTTATCTATCTTCCACACGATAAATCATACTTTTACCTCTACCTTCGTAACAAAAATTATTGAAAACCATACAGGTAGAGCTTTTATGAAATTTTTTCAACCGCAACCTGTAGTTATGCCAAACCAATCTCAAAACAAATAAAATATTTATTTTTCCGTTTTAAAATGGTCGGGGTGGCAGGATTTGATTTGTCTCTAAGTTTTTTAGATGGCCTTCATGAGATTTACGAGGAACTAGAAAGTTTGTAATCAATGGGTGAAGAGGAACCTGTTCTTATTTAAGGTCTAGATTTTCTATTGTGGTATAGATTTTCTTAAAATAAAATTTAGGCTTGCCGATATATCATCCATGGATATCGCAAGTATTAGAAATCATTTGAAAAATTTTGAATTTCAAAAATTATTTGTTGAGAGCTTAGGTTGGAATAATCCACAAGTCCAGTCTAGTTCAATTAAATTAGAAAATTCAAATATACCTTACACACATGTTGCAGAAATTAGTGGTGTACCCGTATTAAAATTTGAATATGTTGCAGGTGAAAGAAGAAAAAAGATTCATAACAAGATAAAACAAAAGTATCATAAACATTTGTTGTTATTTTCAAATGATAAAAGTTTTTACCTCTCTTATCTTTCAAAAGAAGGAGATCTTAGAACTCATAATTATTTTAAGGAGCAAAGTGGTGATGCTTTTATCAGTAAATTAGCAAGCATTCACTTTGGAATAGAAGATGTACCAAAAATTTCTGAAATAGCAAACAACTTAGATAAAGCTTTTGATACTGAAAAAGTCACAAAAAAGTTTTATGAAGATTTTAAAAATAACCATTTTAGTTTCCAAAAATATATTTCAGGAATCAAAAGTGAAGAGGATAAAAAATGGTATTCTTCTATTATACTAAATCGTTTGATGTTTATTTGGTTTTTACAGAAAAAGGATTTTTGTGATAATAATCGTAGCTATCTTGAAACTAAACTGCAGGAAAGCAAGGTTAAAGGAAAAGACCGATACCATTCAGAATTTTTAAATACACTTTTCTTTGAGGGTTTTGCAAAAAAAACTATTGAAAGAAGCGAGAAAGCAAAAAATCTTCTTGGAAAAATCAAGTATTTAAATGGAGGGCTTTTTATTCCTCATGAGATTGAAGAGAAATATAGAAATATAAAAATAAAAGATAAAGCCTTTGAAGAAACATTTAAAATTTTTCAAAATTATGAATGGCATCTTCAAGATAATAAAGGAAAGGATAATGAAATCAGTCCTGATGTTTTAGGCTATATCTTTGAAAAATATATAAATGAAATTCAGCAAAAAAGTCTTGGAGCTTATTATACTAGGGATGAAATTACAGGTTTCTTGAACCAAAGATCTATTCACAACTGTATCTTGGATAAATTAGCTAAAAGAGGGCATAAATTTAGTAACATTGGAGAATTATTTGAAAAATTAGATGATAAAATGTGTAAAATTTTACTTACGGATAAAGATAGCATTTTAAATACTTTGACGATTTTAGACCCTGCTGTTGGTTCTGGAGCTTTCCTTGTTTCTGCTTTGAAAAATCTAATAGATGTTTATAGTCCTATTATTGGTAAGATAGAAACTAGTTCAGATAGGGAGTTAAAAGCTTGGCTAGAAAATTTTAATAATAGACACAAAAGTATTTTATATGGAATAAAGAAAAACATCATCCTTAAAAATCTTTATGGTGTAGATATTATGAAAGAGGCTACAGAAGTTTGTAAATTGAGGCTCTTTCTTTCTCTTGTGAGTTCTGCTTTAGATTCAACGGAGCTTGAACCTTTACCTAATATGGATTTTAATATAATGCATGGAAATTCTCTTATAGGTTTTTTAAAAGAAAAAAATACTAATGAGCAATTTTCCCTGTTTGGAGAGTCTTATTCTCAAATAAAAGAAAAATACAACAAGCTTGTTAATCAATATAAAAATAAATCCTTATCATTTGAAAAATTAAAGGAATTAAAACAAAAGGTGTCAAAATTCCTTGAAGAAAATAACTCTAATCTTAATCAAGTTTTATCTGATAAGTGTGACGATGAAGGGTTAAAGTATGAAAAAAATATAGATGTTAAAGGTAAAAAAACATCCATGGAGAAACAAAAAAGGCATCTTAAAGAAGGTTTTGATTCTTTAAGACCATTTCACTGGGATTTTTCTTTTAATGAAATTATAGATAAAGGAGGCTTTGATATTATTATAACAAATCCTCCTTGGGAAAAAGTTAAAATAGAAGATAAAGAATTTTTTTGTAAGTATGATGACTCTTTTAGCATAAAAAGAACACCTAAGAATACTCTTAAAAAAAATAAAGAAAAACTATTAAAAAATAATAAGATAAAAAAAGATTATCTAAGGATTAAATCTACTTATCGATTGCAAAGAGATTATTTTTCAAAGGTTTACTCTTATCAGTCTGATAATATAACTAATGTAGATGGTTCAGAAAGAAAATCTTCTTCTGATATAGAAAATTATAGATTGTTTATAGAAAGATGTTTTAATCTTTTAAATAAAAATGGTTTTTTAGGAATAGTTTTGCCACGAGGGTTTTGTTGCGATGAAGGCTCTTTTGGAATCAGGAGGCATGTTCTTGAAGAGAGTAAAATAAAAGCACTAATTACTTTTGTTAATAAAGGAAAGGAAAGAATTATATTTGAAGGTGTGGGTTCTACTGTTCAATTTTTATTACTAAACTTAAAAAAAGACAAACCGCAAAATCAAGAGAAATTTTCTTGCCAGTTTCGAGCAGAGAATTTAGGTATTATTAATAATTTTCCTAATGAAAATACAATTGAGCAATCCTTTGAGGAAATACAGAAATTTTCACCTCGTGATTGCTCTATTATAGAGTTTAAACATCCAAAAGAAAAAGAGATGCTTAAGAAAGTTAGTAAATTTCCAAAACTCGAAGAAAAATTAGAGAATTCATGGATGGCTGATTTTTATAGAGAATTTGATGAAACAAATGATTCCGCTTTATTCAAGAATAAACAGTCATCTGATAGTTTGCCTCTTTATAAAGGAGCAGCTATCTATCAATATGAATTTAATAAAAATTTATCCTGTGTTGATCGTTATATTAGTAAAAATTCTAATAAAGTAAGAACAGGAACAGGGAAAGCATTTAAAAATCAATTTTATAAAGATCATCGAATTGTCATACGAACTATAGTGTCGACAGGATCTGTGAAGTTAATCTCATCTATTATTCCTAAAAATTATTTTATCACAAATAGCTTACATGGAGTTTATATTAAATCCAAAGAAACCTCTAAAAATAATCAATATATGCTTTTTCTTCAGGCTTTTTTAAATAGTTTTTTATTAAACTATTTTATTTCTCAAAAAATATATTTAAATGTGAATTTAAAGCATCTTCGTGATTTGCATATTCCGAGGCTTACAGAAAAGGATTCTTGCTTTAAGGAACTTGTCAAAAAATCAGCAGAGCTTACTTGCATTGGAAAAGAATTTAATGATTTAGCCGATGAAATAGGAATTAAACGAGGTGGTGTAAAGAATCAACAAACACGCTATAAAATTCAAGCAGAAATAGATGCTATAGTAGCTTCTGTTTATGGCTTAACTATTGATGAATATGAATACATTCTAGGCACCTTTAAAACAGGCAAAAATCAAGAAAGACTTCAAACCTTAAAAAAACTTTCTCTTGAATTTTTTAAAGAAGGTCATTCTTGTCTTAAGGCTTCTTAAAAAATGCCAACAATTTATGACAATCAAGAAATAATTTTCTTATCTGGTCTTAGTGAGGCCTTAGAAAAGTCTTATAGGTCTGATATTTCTGCTGCTTATTTTAATCTCAGAGGTTGGAAAAAAATAGCTTCTTCTATCAATAAATACAAAGGGGGAGAAGAGCATCAATGTCGTCTTCTTTTAGGTATGTATGGTCAAGGTTACCATTTTAAACAAGAATTGAGAAAAGAAGGCGAAGTGCTTTTTAAGGCTGATAATAGTAAGGCTCGGAAATTAAAGGCAGATACTATTAAAAATTTTAGAAACCAGCTTATGACAGGTTATCCCTCAAATGAAGACGAAAAAGGATTAAGAAATTTAGTAAGACAATTGAAAGAAAAAAAAGTTATTATAAAATGCTTTACCCGTCATCCCCTACACGCCAAACTTTATTTGACCTTCAATGAAAAAGATTATGCGGGAAAGATTGGCTTTGTGGGAAGTAGCAATTTAACTCTTGCAGGCTTAGAAAGACAAGGAGAACTTAATATAGATGTGTTAGACCAGCAATCCTGTGATAGCTTAAGTAAGTGGTTTGAAGGTAAATGGAATGACCAGTTTAGTCTTGATATTTCAGAAGAAATTATAAAACTTATTGAAGAGAGTTGGGCAAGAGAGTCTTTAATAAAACCTTATCATATTTATATGAAAATGGCTTATCATCTTTCAGAAGATGCTAGAAAAGGATTAACTGATTTTTTTATACCAAAAGAATTAAAAGATACTTTGTTTGAGTTCCAATCTGCAGCTGTTCGTATAGCAACTCATCATGTTGTCCATAAAAATGGTGTGTTAATTGGGGATGTTGTGGGTTTAGGAAAAACTTTAATGGCTATAGCTGTAGCCAAAATTCTTGAAGAAGAAAATGGTTGGCAAACTCTTATTTTGTGTCCTAAAAATCTTGAAACAATGTGGGAAGAACATAGGCAGGAATGGGTATTGAGTGGAAAAGTTATCCCTATTAGTCAAGTTCAAAAAAAGCTTCCTGAATTAAAAAGACATCATATTGTTATTATAGATGAGAGTCATAATTTAAGAAATCCTCAAGGTAAGAGATATCAAGTGATTAGAGACTATATCAGTCAGAATGATAGCAAGTGCATTTTATTATCAGCCACTCCTTATAATAAAACCTATAAGGATTTATCTAGTCAATTAGGTCTTTTTGTTGACCCTGATGCTAATTTAGGAGTTAGGCCTAATCGATTTTTAAAAGAAGTGGAAAACTTTGAAGGTTTAACTTCAACATTAAGGGCTTTTGAAAAGTCTAATTACTCAGAGGACTGGCAACAACTTATGGCTCAATTCTTAGTTAGAAGAACAAGAAGTTTTATCAAAGAAAATTACGGAAGAGAAAATGCAGAAGGCAGGTGTTATATAGAAACATCTAGTGGAGATAAAAGATTTTTTCCTGATAGAGTGGCTAAAACTGTAAAATATGATATTGATGAGCAATATCAAAAACTTTTTTCTCAAGAAGTTGTGGATATAATTAATAATCTTAATCTGGCTCGTTACGATTTATTTAGTTATAAGAAGGAAAATCTTCCTGATTTATCAAAAGAAGAAAATAAATTATTTCAAGATTTAGAGCAATCTCGTGCTCATCCAAAAGGTTTTTGTAGAATTAACTTATTTAAAAGATTAGAAAGCAGTGGTTATTCTTTTTTGCAATCTATTCAAAGGCATATTTTAAGGAATTGTATTTTTATTTATGCTATTAAAAATCAAGAAGATTTAATAGTAAGGGATAAAAGTAGTGATATTGTCGCTGATGCTTTTAATGATTCAGAAGGTGGCATAACGGGTTTTTTAGAAGAAGATGAAGATAAGGCTTATTTTCTTACGGACTTTGATTCTTTTTATCAAAAAGCAAAGGAATCTTATAAAAAATATAAAGAAAAAAATAGTGGAAGTATTCGCTGGATATCCTCTACTTATTTCAATGATAAATTACTAGAAGATTTAGAAAAAGATACAGAGCAATTTATTTCTTTGTTAAGAAATTCAGAAGAGTGGAATCCTGAGGCTGATTTAAAGTTAAAAAAATTGGAAACACTTTTAAAAAAAGAAAATAAGAAGGTGATTGTATTTACTCAATCTAGGGAAACAGCCCAGTATTTAGAAAGTCAGTTGAATAAAAGAGGGTTAAAAAAATTAGAATTAATAACAGGGGGAATGGATAATATACAGCCTACTATTAAAAGGTTTAGTCCTAAAAGTAACAAGTCCTCTCTTAATGAACCAGAAATTGATATTTTAATAACTACAGATGTCTTAAGCGAAGGGCAAAATCTTCAAGATTGTAATATTATTATCAATTATGATCTTCCTTGGGCTATTATTAAACTCATTCAAAGAGTTGGAAGGGTTGATAGGATCGGACAGCTTGCAGATAAAATATTTTGCTATTCTTTTATGCCTAATGAAGGCTTAGATAAGTTGATAAACTTAAAACATCGTATACAAAATCGTTTAAGAGAAAATGCAGAAGTTATAGGTACAGATGAGAAATTTTTTGAAAATGAAAAGCAAATCTTGACAGATTTATATAGCGAAAAATCTCAAGTGTTAGAAAAAGAAATCTTAGAAGATATTGATTTATCTTCTTTTGCTCTTGAAATATGGAATAAAGGGATTAAAAAAGATGCTTCGTTAGAAGAAAAAATAAAAAATATGCCTAACATGGTTCATTCATCAAAATCCATTAAAGAGAGTAATCAGTCTGAAAGTGTTTTATTGTTTGCTAAATCTCATGTGAATAACTTCTTGTTGCAGCTTAATGACAAAGGGGAAAGTCTTGCAGAAGATCAAATGAAAATTTTAGAAACGGCAAAATGCGAACCTGAAACAGAGTCTTTAAAAAGAACAGAAAGTCATTATGAGATAGTTGAGAAAGGTTTATCTATCATTCAAAAATCAAATGAAAAGACTGGTATGAAAGGCAATTTTGGAACCAGTCGAAATCCGAGGGCAAAACTTTTTAAAGTTTTAGAAAATTTACCAGAAGGAACAAGAGATGCTACTGAGCAACTCATGGATGATGTGTATAATTACCCCTTAACTAATGATGCTGAAAATACTTTAAAAAGAATGTTTAGACAAAAAATATCAGATAATGAAATTCTAAAGGTTTCTTTAGAAAGGAATAAAAATGGAATCCTTTTAAATAAGAAAGAAACTATGAAGATGAATGAAAAGCCAAGGATTGTTTGCTCCATGGGGCTTATAAAAAAATAAATTACTTAGAGTTTTGTAAAATGGTCGGGGTGGCAGGATTTGAACCCGCGACCCTCTGGTCCCAAACCAGATGCGCTACCAGACTGCGCTACACCCCGATAAAGAAAGTAATATATCAAAATGAGTGGATTTGAGAAATAGAAAATTGAGAAATAGAAATTTTTTGCACTACACCCTGATAAAAAAGAAATATAACAAAAGATAAAGATATACTGCAAAGTAAATTTTTGCTTTTATAGTAAATCTGTGGATAAATAGATAAAATGCTAAAGGAAAAGCTTGCAAATGAAACAGCCTTATCTAAAAAAAACTACAGAGAAAAAGACTATAGAGAAAAAGGCTTATAATAAAATGACTCTACTAAAGAAAAGGATTACAAACAAAATCACAACCTTTAATAAGATACTCTTAGCCTTTTTATCTTTTATTCCCTTAATGTCTTTTGGACAGATTGATTTTGAGAGTTATTTAAGGTTGCGTACTTTAAGTAGGCAAGTTCAAGACTCCGATCAGAGAACATTTTCAAGTGATCAAAGTTTTCGTTTGAAAGGATCTCTTCGTCCAAGTGAAATTTTTGAGACACACTTTTGGCTTTTGTCTTATACTTTTTTTGGTGAAGATTCTAAAAATCCAGCAGATTTTATAAAGCTTTATGGGTTTGGAAAGTGGTTTTTCACTAAGGAGTTAAGTCTTCGTATGGGGCGAGTGCCTTACGAGACAAGTTTTCATCAAATTATGTCTTCTAATTTTGAAGAACCCTATCCCTATGTTTTTGATGGATTATTTATAAACTACAGTAGCCGTTTAATCAATCTAGATGCTTTTGGAGCTTATATGCCCAATCCATATATAGGTGCTACAAAACAAACCAGTTTAAAATATGGAGCGGGAATCTTTTTAGATATTTATTCGGTTTCTGAATTTTTAAATCATGTGAACTTGCATCTTGTTTACCTGTGGGATTCCCTTTCTCAAACAACATCTCAAACAACATCTCAAAAAACAACTCGTTATGGAATTGCTATAGATGGAAACCTTACAAATCTGAATTTAGATTATAAATTGATTGGTATAGCCCATGGAAGTGGGTTTAAGTTTAAGTCTGACCAAAATATGTATCATACAGAGTTGGCTTACTCTCAATTGGAATGGAGTGGGAGTCGGTTTTTTGTGGGTTACCATAGTGATACAGAAAATTATAATCCTTGGTTTTATGATCGTTATAAAAATGCAGGTCTTTTGAATTTATTTTTCTGGGGGAATTTAACCTATTTTTATGTAGGTTATGAAGCTTCTTTTGCCAATTTGTTTGATTTTAAATTGATTTTCCATAATATGAGTTCTACAAATTCTGGAAATATTCGTTTTGCTCCTCAGGGATTTGCTTTAAGACCTACAGATAGTTCTATTGAAGATAAAGAGATTTTAGAGGCTGGAACGCTTTTAGGTAGAGAAATAGATGTAAGTTTTTCAAAAAAAATTAACAAGGAGTTTGAATTAAACCTTGTATTGGGAGTTTTTATTTCTAGTCCAAGCACAGAAGATTTATTCAAAGAAGCCAGCCCCTACACAAGTATCAAATTGACAGGTATTTATGAATTTTAAAAAGCAAAAGAACTTTATATTGACTTAAAAAATTTCTGTTTATAAATTTAATTTATGAAAGTCTTGGTTGGTGTGTGGTTTCTTTTTTTCTCCTGTAATGCTTTTTCCAGCATTCCGAAAAAATCTTTTCAATTAAAACCTCAGTTAAAGCAGAATTTTGTGGATTTAGTTTCTAAAGCAAAAGACTTTCATAAAGTGATACAAGAAGGATGGGATTCACAATCTCTACAAAAAGAATCTGTAATAACAAAACAAATTATCAAGGATCTTTACACTCAAGTCTCATCTATTCCCCATTTACATCAAAGATTACATTCCTATAAGCTATTGCAATCTATAGAAGAAAATTTAGCCGTTTTACAATCTCAAGGTGTAAATAACCAAAGAGTTATTAAAAAGTTTTTTAATTCTTTTTTTGAATTAGCACAGGTTTATGATTTAAAAAAAGATAAAGTTGGAAAGATTTTTTATTGCTCTCAAGACAAAAGCACTTGGTTTCAATCTGGTAATAAGCCGAACAACCCTATCAATCCTCACTATAAAAACTGTGGGCAAAGATTGTAAGGGCTATTTAATTTTTTATGTTAGATGATTTAATAAAAACATTACCAAAAGGTTTAGTGGCTTTTATTGCTATATGTGGAGGGATTGCTTTTATTTTATTAAATGATCCTCCTCATAAATTCTGTGATACACAAATAGAACATTTTAAATCTATTCAAACTGGGATTATTTTAAAAGATCCTAAGGATAAAGTTTATGGGCTTCCACTTATGGTGAGGTTATTGAAAATTTGTAGAGAAACAGTTTCTCCCGGAGCATGCTATGAATATTTTGCTTATTTAAATCGTCTTTTAAAAAACTTTAAACTTGTATCAACAAAGTGTTTGGTGAATCTATCACAAATAAAGGAAGTAAAAGTTCATTTGTTTAATGGCATAAATACTATGACTCAATTGGCTTGGAGAGAAAAAGTTCTAAGTGGAGAAGTGGATAAATTCAATTGGTTTAGCCCATCAGATATGTCCCTGTTTTGTTCTATCAAAAAGACAGTCATCTTGTTGTATGGTAGAGAAACACTTCAAGCTTTTGAACAAACCACACTTTCTAATTTACCAAGTTCTAACAAAATATCTTTAGCAAGATTGAAGAAGTTTTCTATACTTTCTGAGTCTTGCTCAAAATACCACTAACTTTTGTCCGAAATCCAAGAGATATTTATATTCTTCGTCAAAATATTCAAATTACAACCTGTTTAGAGAGTGGTTGGTGCCTTTTGTTTTGCATGATTATTTGTATAAACAAAAAAAGGAGAATTTTATGAAAAAACATTCTGTTTTATTAAATCAACTAAAAGACTTTGGTTTAAACCCTAGTCATTGGGAAGTTAAAAATCATGGCTCTAAATTTAAAGTGAGTCATTTGAGAAATAAGCATCTCAACTTGATAGGTGAGGTTGCTTATGTGAATAAAAAACCTTGTTGGTTTAATCTTGCACTATTATCTTTATTTTGAAAATAATTTATTTGTAACTAAAAGGTCTAGGAGAAATAAGTTCTGATCTTCTTCCAAATTCATCATGAGCTTGGTGACTAGTGGGAACAAGTCCAAGATTACGAGCTTTTTTTATAGCATTACGAAGTTGCATTTGCTCACAATGTCTTAAACTGGTTACTCGTGCAGGAGAGATTTTCCCCCCTTCTATAAAATCACAAAGAGATATGGGGTTCTTGTAATCAAAACAAATGTCATCTTCTTTAGAAAACTTTTTTTTATTGGATAAAAAATTCTTCATAACTTTGCCTGCTTTTGATTTGAGGGTTGCCCCATTAGTTTATGTATGATTTTTTATGGGCAAACGCTATTAAAGTCAAGTTTTTCCTCTTTAAAGGATTATAATTTTAACTATTTATTTGCCAAAAACCTAAGAAACTGGTACTAAACTTATTTCAAAGTAAGGAGTTTAAGTGGCAAGATGTGAGTTAACAGGTAAATCCCCAGTCGTTAAAAATTTGGTGAGCCATTCCAATATTAAAACAAAATCAAGGGCTTTACCAAATGTTCAATCTAAAAGATTCTTTAGTCATCAACTCAATGAGTTTGTAAGGCTTAAAGTGGCAGTAAGTACTATCAAAAATATTGATAAACAAGGGAATTTTGATGATTTTGTTATGAAACAACCTAGAAAAAACCTCTCATCTAAGGCTTTATTTGTGCAAAAACGTATTCTTAAAAAAACGAAGCGTAAGGCCAAGCCAGCCAAGTCACAGGAGAAAAATTATGAAATTAAAAATTAAATTAGGGGATGAGGTTAAAGTTATTACGGGCAAGGATAAGGGACGAAAAGGTTCTGTTTTAGAGGTGAATCCCATCAAAAGAAAAATCAGAGTGAAAGATATTCATATTCAAACTTTGTTTGATAAAAAAGAAGGTCTATTAAAAAGAGAAGGGTTTATTGATTATTCAAATGTTAAGTTGCTTCAATCGGTTCCTTCTAAAGAAAAGAAAAAAGTGACTAAGCCTAAGAAAAAATCTTTGTTTTCTAGATAAAAACATTTGTTTTTTAATCCAGACTTTTTTAAATTCATTGTATGAGTTCTAGAAAATCTTTAAAAAGCAGAGAAAATTTACCAAACCAAAGGTTAAAAAATGTTAGGAATTTTATATTCCCATTTTTGATTTTTTTTCTCTCTTTAGAAAGTTTCAGTTTAGAATTACTCACTGAGAAATTCATGATTTGTCAGCAAAAAAGAGCGACAGGTATTCACTTTAGAACTCTTAGGATTCATAAAGTTTCTCAAGGAGAAAAAAGTAAGTATATCGCAATCTATTCTCGGCAAGGGCAAGATGATGTCATAGCTCAAGCAAATTGGTTGGTTTTTTGTGAAAAAATTGTAAACCAAGTTAAAAATAATTTAGAGAAATATCTTTGGAGCTGTAAGGAGCAAAAACCCATAAAGGTTTTTTATTCCAATAAGACAGTTCAAATTCCTTAGTATTTCAGGCGAACCGCTGTAACAGCCACTATAATGAGGACAAAAAAGAGACCCAGAGAAATCAATGGGCTCCATTTTTTAGATAATATTTTAGACCAATCTCGTTTAAGAAAAATAGGGGATAAACCTAAAAATAGCCAAATAAGCATCTTGATATAAATCCAAAAAGGCCATGGAGATGGGATTTTTAATTTTGCGATGAGGCCAAACCCAGCCACAAAAATAACAAAGAGGCTTAAACCATGTATTCCCATCAAAATTTTCTTGAGTTTTTTGTTTCCAGTTGTATCTAGATTATAAAATAACCAAAGTCCTCCTAAGGACAAAAAGAAAAAGAAGAGGAATATAAGGTGTAAAATACGGTAAAAATCGTAACTCATAATGAATACAATCTTACCTTCTAGTGACAAAAAGAAAAAGAAGAGAAATACTAAAACGGACTATAGAGTGGGGAGGAATCAAGTTCTCATTTAGAAAAATTATCTAAAAGGTTGGTTTTTTCTAGTTTTTTATGGAGTTTTAGATGTTTAACTTATTGCGTAAAAACTGGAATAATTTTTATTAAATTTCGCTTTTGTGGCTAAACAAGAAAGATGTTTTTATAGATTTTGAGGAGTTCTTTTTCTATAACTTTTTGTTCAAAAGAGGAGATTGTTTCTTTTAGATAGACAAGTTAAAAAAAATCTTGTTAAAAATTTAAATTAAGATAATTAGAAAGAGGTAACCCTATGTTTGAAATACTTTATAATCAAAATGTAGCTATTGTTGCTATGGCTGGTTTGGCTGGTTTGTTAGTGGCTTATGGTCTTTATGTTCATATAAAAAAACAGTCTTCTGGTTCTGAGAAGATGCAAAAAATTGCAGAGAGCATTCATCAAGGCTCAATGGCTTTTTTAAAAGCCGAATACAGTCGTTTAGGAATTTTTATTTTAGTTGTCGCTGTTCTTTTGTATTTTGGATTTACATGGCACACAAGTTTAGCTTTTATTTTTGGAGCTTGTTGTTCTGCTTTTGCAGGTTTTATAGGTATGAAAGCAGCCACAAGAGGAAATGTAAGAACGGCTCAAGCGGCTAAAGAATCAGGTATAGGTAAAGCTCTTCTCATTGCCTTTAATGGTGGGGCTGTCATGGGATTGTCTGTGGCTAGTTTTGGTTTGTTGGGATTAGGAGGCTTGTATATTTTAATGACATGCACTTTAGGGGATATGTCCATAGGAGAGTTTCTTAAAAATTCTAATATTCTTTCTGTGATTTCAGGATTTTCTGTGGGTGCTTCTTCCATTGCTCTTTTTGCACGAATTGGTGGTGGAATTTTCACAAAGGCAGCCGATGTTGGATCTGATCTTGTCGGTAAAATAGAAGCTGGTATTCCAGAAGATGACCCTAGGAACCCTGGTGTCATTGCCGATAATGTAGGAGATAATGTGGGAGATGTTGCAGGTATGGGTGCTGATATTTTTGAATCTTATGTAGGAGCAATGGTTGCTTCCATTACAATTGCAGCAACCATGAATCAAGCAGATTTACTTTCCACTTTTCCAAACACCTCTCAAAAATTCTTAATGGTTCTTCCCATTTGGTTAGCAAGTGTAGGCTTGCTTTCTTCTCTTGTTGGTATTTTTGGAATGAATTTGTTTAAAAAACTAAAACCATCTCTTGCTTTGACAGGAGCGGAATTAACCTCAGGCTTTTTATTTTTAGTTTTTGGATTAAGTATTATTTTAATTTGTGATGGTGGGTACAAATTGTGTTTAGTTGTTTTCCTTGGTCAGATTGGAGGGATTCTTATTGGTAAAGTGACAGAATATTATACAGCAGGGAAACCTGTTTATAGAGTTGCAGAAGCTTCTAAAACGGGCCCAGCAACAAATATTATTTCTGGGGTGGCTCTTGGTTTAGAATCTTGTACGATTCCTCTCTTTTTAATTTCTGTTATTATTATGACTTCTTATTTATTTTGTGGTCTATACGGTATCGCGATTGCGGCTGTAGGTATGTTGGCAACAGTTGGTGTAACGATGACAATAGACGCTTATGGTCCTGTAGCAGATAATGCGGGTGGTATTACAGAAATGAGTGGTTTAGGCCCTGAAGTGAGAAAAATTACAGACAGTTTAGATGCTCTAGGAAATACAACAGCCGCTATAGGTAAAGGTTTTGCTATTGGTTCTGCTGCTTTAACGGCTCTTGCTCTTTTTGTGGCTTTTAAACAATCTGTTGTTTTAGGTTCAGGACAAGAATTGTCTATGGATATTACTGATCCTAAAGTTGTAACAGGTCTATTTTTAGGAGCAATGGTTGTTTTATTTTGTGGAAGTTTAACTATGACTTCTGTAGGTAGGGCTGCTAGTAAAATGGTTGAAGAGATCAGAAGACAATTTAGGGAAATTAAAGGTTTATTGGAAGGACATGCGGAACCTGATACAACAAGGTGTGTGGAAATATCTACAAAGGCTGCTTTAAGAGAAATGATTTTGCCAGGTTTAATAGCTATTGTATCTCCTGTTGTTATAGGGTTTCTTTTAGGTCCTAGCACTCTTGGTGGAACTTTGGCAGGAGCACTTATTACAGGGGTGACTTTGGCTCTTTTTATGGCTAATGCTGGTGGTGCTTGGGATAATGCTAAAAAATATATAGAGCAAGGTGCTTTGGAAGGGGAAGCTAAAGGAGGGGCGACTCATTCTGCAGCTGTGATTGGAGATACAGTTGGTGATCCTTTTAAGGATACAACGGGTCCATCTATGAACATTATTATAAAGTTGATGTCTATAGTGGCACTTTTAATTAGCCCTTTCTTGTTTTGATAGAAATGTGTGCATCATGTTGAATTTGTTAATTAAAAAGCTAGTCATTTGAGAAAAAGGATTCTATTGTTAAAGCTCATATGAAAGTTTTTTTATTTTTATTTTTTATAGTGACTGTTTCTTGTGGTGAAAGTGAAAAGAATAGTAAAAACACAGAAAAGAACCTTAAAAGAAGTGAAAAGAATTATAAAAACCCAGAAAAGAACCTTAAAAGATGTAGTCGTATAATTAACGATTATTGTTTAGAGGAATGTGAGAGTAGTGGTTTTGAAAAAACAACACCATTCAGCAGCGTTGTTGTTAGCAATGAGCAACAGAAAATGGAATGTTATACAAGGTGTTTAAAAGTGTTACGCAATCCAAATGATTCAAAGTATCAATCCTTTGAAAAAAACTTAATTGCAAACTTCACTAAACCTTCTTGTTTGTCAAAATAGAAATTTTATATAGATTGTCGTTTTGTTATTTTGCTATAGCAAGGGATTCACTGTGACGAACAACTGTTACTTTTATGAGTCCAGGATAGGAGCATTCTTTTTCAATTTGTCGTGCTATTTTCTTACTAAGGTTTAAAGCTTCTTGATCGTTGATTTTTTCATTATTTACAATGACTCTCATTTCTCTTCCAGCACTCATAATATAAGCATCTTCAATGTTATCAAAACTATCAATAATACGCTCCAAGCTGGCTAGTTTTTTAGAATAAGAATCTTCTGTAAAACGACGAGCTCCTGGGCGTGACCCTGAAATAGCATCGGCAGAGATCACTAAGTGAGCTAAAGCTGTTGATGGTGTTTCATCATGGTGATGAGCTCTAACAGCATGAGTGACGTCTTCTTTTTCAGAGTATTTAGAAAGAAAATCAGCACCTATAACGGCATGACTTCCCTCTATAGAGTGATCCATAGCTTTTCCAATATCATGAAACATACCTGCTCTTTTCCCTTTACTTATAGGAAGGTTAAGCTCAGAACTTAAAAGTCCACAGAGCCAACCTACCTCTTCACAATGATAATATTGGTTTTGAGCAAAGGAATATCTGTATTTCAAAGCACCCATCATATTTTGCACTTCTGGGGATACATTTTTCAGTTTTAAATTTCTGCAGATATTTTTTCCATCTTTTGTTATGATTTTGAAAAGTTCTTTTTTGCATTTCTTCACCTGATTGTTAATAGATTGAGAATTTATAGTGTGTTGTCTGGTGAGACTTTTTAAAGTGATTCTTCCTAATTCTCTACGAACAGGGTCTATACCAAAAATTTGAACTAATAAATCTTCTTTGTTAACGATCATATCTACACCACAGGCTTTTTCTAGTTCCTTGATATTTTTTTGATCTGTTCCTACGACTCTTTCTAATAGTTTAAGATTACGAAATAGAACGGGTTCAATAGTTCTTTTTCCACAGTGAGCTCTTTCAAAACGATTCAATGCCAAATCTAAATTAAAAAGAGCATTTTTTTGTAAATTTTGAAATTGCTCTTTTTCATATTTTTCAGTTTGTTTGGTTATTTCCTTTATCCATCTCTCTTCTAAATTTTTCTTAATATTTTCTTTTAATTCATCTACTTGGATTGAAAAATAAGATATTATTTTTTCAACCAATTGAGATTTTTGAGATTTAAATTTTTTATTTATTTGTTCTTTTTGTTGTTGAGTCCATTCTCTCTTATTTTTTAAATTAGATAATTCCTTTTTTATTATCTGTTTATTTTTTTTTTGTTCTTTAAAGAGTAAGGTCAGTTTATGAGATTTTTTATCTACTTTGGATTGAATTTCTTGAATCTTTTTTTGATATTTTTCTCTTTCTTTTTCAAAACCTTTAAACATCTCTTGTCTTTTTATTTCACAGCTTTGACGTATTTTATCTAATAAGGTTTCTGATTTTTCTTGAGATTCTTGTAAAATATGTTCACTTTCAGTTTTTGTTTTTTGAAATAAGTATCGTCTTTCAAAAAAATCCCATACAATGGATAATAAAAGTCCAAAGAAGATACCACATAGAATTATAAATAACAGATTCACTACAAGGGATTATAACAAAGAATGATTTTTTTGTTAGAAAAATATTAGAGATTAAGGGAAAAGCCTTTGATAACTCCACCCTTTAGAGTTCTTTTTGAATAAAAACCTGTCATGTAACCGATGCTCTCTGTTTTTCCAAAATTCTATTTCTTGAATAGTAAGTTGATAACCTCCCCATTGTTGAGGGCAGGGGATGATTTTAGTTCTAAATTTTTCTTCAGCAGATTTTTTAAGCTGTTCTAAGATTTTTCTGTTTTTTACAGATTCAGATTGTTGAGAGATGTATTGACTCAGTTGACTGCCTCGGGTTCTTTGTTTCCAATAAAAGATTGATTTTTTTCGTGTTGTTTTTTTTACATGGCCTGAGATGCGAATTTGTTTCCCGAGTTGTGGCCAAAAGAAAACGACAGAAGCAAAGGGGTTGCTTTTTAAATCTTCTCCTTTGGGACTAAGATAATTGGTAAAAAAGATAAGTTGGTTTTTTTCTAATTTTTTAAGAAGAACAATTCTAGATCTAGATTTTTTTTTGGAGTTTACAGTTGAAAGGCACATAGCCCAAGGTTCTTTTAAGTGAGGAATTTTTTGAGATTCTTGTAGCCATTTTTTAAGGATCACTAAAGGAGATTTAGAACCTAGATATTGAAGGATATCTGCATTTACTTTATTCATAATTTTTTGAGCTTTAACATAAAAAAACCACCTTGACTTCTATTTTTTCATTTTTTGTTATATTATGGTGAGAGTGAAAGAGTGGTAAGGTGCAAATTATGGATTTAAAAGAAACTATCAATTCTGTTTATGAAACAGATATGGGTGATTTTAAACGGAGAGTTATCACTTATCTCAATCTTTTTTTGGAACAAGAGACAGAAATATCTATCAAGTTAAAAGTAAAAGAGATTAAAAAGTTTGTTGTTTGTTATGTCACTCCAGAAGTTGATCCTATAGAAGAGATAGATACTCTAAGGCGGACTATTCTAAAAAAATTAGAAAATATTGAGTGAACAATTTAAAAACAGATTTTTATTCAAAAAATTCAAATTTTTTAACCTGGTGGCCATAACATATTTCTTCCCCCTAAAATATGAAAATGGAGATGATAAACAGTTTGTCCTCCAGAGCTATTGGTATTAACTACAACACGATAGCCATCCAATTTTTTATCCTTAGCGATTTCTGAAATTTTTAAAAGAAGATGCCCCATTAGAGATTGATCTTCTTTTTCTAATTGTTCAAGCGATCGGATTTCTTTTTTAGGAATAAGTAGAATGTGGACAGGGGCTTGAGGGTTAATGTCATTGAAGGCCAAACAAAATTCATCTTCATAAATAATATCAACCGGAATTTCTTTATCAATAATTTTTTTAAATAAAGTGGACATATATAAATTCCTTTTACATCAATTTATAATTAGGTCCACTTCCTCGTTCACGAGGAGTCCAACGAGGTCCTAATACATCGGTGGCTTTACAATCTATACAGTTAGGAGCTTGCACAACTAAATCTTCTTTCTGTTCATAAACTCCTGCAGGACACATTTTTTCATAAAAATGACCTATAGGTTTTGGAACTTTTCCTTTAAAATGAAGATGGGATGGAATCTGATCTCTAGTTTTATTCCCAGATAAATAAACAGCATCTGTTTTTTTGTGACCTTTATGGATTAAATAAGTTTCTTTCAGAGTCTTTTTAATTTTGGAATCGGATTTCAATTGTCCACTTTTAAAATCTGACGGCCATCTTCCGCTTGTAAGAGTTATAATAACGGCTTTGATTAAACCCATAAAAAGACCTTTGTGAAAAGATTGTCTTAAATTTCTATATTTAAATAAATCTTTTTTAATAAAACTATTTTGTATTTTATCGTTATAAATTTTTAAAGTTTCTGATGTAAAATCATTTTTTTCAAAAGCTTTCATGAGAGTTTCTGCCGCAAAATATCCTGAAGCCATGGCATAATGTACTCCTTTGAGAGAAGCCATGTTCACAAAGCCAGCACTGTCTCCCACAATAAGAAGTCCATCTCCATAAAGTCGCTCTGGCAGAGCATGGTAGCCTCCTTCAGGAATGGTTTTAGCTCCCCATTCAATACACCTTCCTCCTTTCAAAAGAGAGGTAAAAAGAGGGTGTTCTTTTAAAACTTGTAATTGATCGTGGACGGAGAGATCCGCTGAAGGAGAATCCAAACCGACCACTAAGCCAAGAGAAACGAGATTATTTCCTAAAGGATAAAGCCAACTTCCTCCAAAAGTATTTTGTGAAAGTGGCCAAGCAATAGTGTGTAAAATAGATTGAGGTTCTTTTTGAACTTCCCAAACTTCTTTTACTCCAAGAGCATAGGTTTGTGGATATTTGCTTTTAATATTTTGTTGCTTTAAATAAGATTGTGTCAGATGTCCTCTTGTTCCCTCGGAAAGAATGACGGTTTTTGCAAAAATATCTGTTGCTAAATCATGATTAGCCGTTTTCCCTCCATCTTTATTAAGACCAAAAGGTTTGGAACGGATACCAATCACTTTATTGTTTTTTGTAAGCAGTTTATCTCCAGGGTAGGAGGTGAAAATATGAATACCCTTTTTTTCCGCTTCAGAACCTAACCATTTTACAACTTCACAAAGAGAAGCTGTGTAACAACCTTTTGCTTTCATACCGGGAGGAATAGGAAGGGGAAGAGATAGATTTTTAAAAAGAAAACGAAATTTTTCTTTAGTGACTTTTTTTCTAAAAGGCAATTCTTCTTCTTTTTTTTCAGGGAATAGCCATTTAAAAATCATAGGGTTTATAACAGCTCCAGATAAAGTATGACCTCCAAGCTGTTCTGCTTTTTCCATGATTCCAATTTGTAATTCTTTACCTTGTTTTGTGGCAAGGTCTGCAAGTTTTATTGCTCCAGAAAGGGAAGCTGTTCCTGCCCCTACAAAAAGTACATCTAGTTCAATGCTATTCTCATTAGGTTTTTCATTAAACTCAAGTATATGATCTGAAGGGTTCAGGGGTTTTTGATATTCAAAAGGTGAGAATTCATTCACAGGATTGAATTATAGCGAAAAGAAAAATATTTCTCAAAGAAAAAAAATTAACATTTTTTAGAAAGCTCTTTTTTTGTGACTTCTAAGGCTCTTTGTATTTTATCTTTAGGAAATTGATCAAATAATTGATTATGAAGTTCTGCACCTAAAGTTTCTAAACATCTTAAAAGGTCTTCATTTTGAATAAAACCTAAATGTCCTATACGAATGATTTTATCTTTCAATTGGTCTTGGCCTCCAGCAACAATAATGTTTTCTTTTTCTTCTAGAGATTTTTTAATTTGATTCGCTGAAATGGTTTCAGGTATTTGGATGGCTGTGACAGAGTCACTTGGTTTTTTGGACAGTAAATCTAGATCAAGTTCTTTGCAAAAAAGCTGAGTTGCTTTTGCAAGTTGTTGGCATCTTAAGATGCATTTTTCTAGATTTTTATCTTTTTCTAAAAGATATTCTAAACTTTGGTTTAAAGCTTTTATAAAAGAAACATTGATACTAAAAGAGGTGTTGCCTTCTTCTTGTTTTTCTCTTTCTCTTTTTAAGTTGAAATAATACTTTGGACATGTAGATTTTTTTTCAAAATCCCAAGCTTTTTGAGAAAGGGATATAAAAGACATACCTGTTGGCAGTAAAAAACTTTTTTGTGATCCACCTACAAGAACATCAATATTCCATTGGTCCATAGGAAGAGGCATAGCT
This sequence comes from Bdellovibrionales bacterium, assembly GCA_963692945.1. Lineage (GTDB taxonomy): Bacteria > Bdellovibrionota > Bdellovibrionia > Bdellovibrionales > UBA1609 > JACOND01. Next base: position 54,045 of record OY843585.1, on the reverse strand, counting down.
CCTAAACCTGTAATGCCATCAACAATAAAAAGAATTTCTGGCTTGTTTTTTAAAATTTTGCTTATTTCTTCTATAGGTTGATTGGTTGCTGTGCTTGTTTCACAAGCTGAGACCAAAACGGCTTTGATGTGATTGTTGTTTTGTAGATGGTGGGAGATTTCTTCAGTAGATACAGGCTCCCCCCAACGAACATCGATAACTTCAGGTTTTAAGTTATAAGATAGGGCAATGTCTTTCCAACGATTTCCAAATTTTCCAGAACAAACACAAAGAACGGTGTCTCCAGGAGAAAGAGTGTTTGTTATAGCTGCCTCCATGGCCCCTGTTCCAGTACTTGTCAAAATAATCACAGATTCTTTAGTTTGAAAAAAGGTTTGCAATTTTTTTTTGACCTCTTTGAAAATATGTTGGAACTTAGAACTTCTATGATAATGGGGTTGTTCTGATAAAATAGATTTTATGGAACTGGTCAAAGGCACAGGGCCAGGTGTTAATAAAGTATAAGGTTTTTTCATTGTCTTACCATTTTGTAGTATAGTGAAAGAATAAGCAATAAGGGACTTAAAATGGCTCAAAAATTAATGGATTGGTTGGAATCTCCTTTACCACTTCAATTTTTTTATTATGTTGTGGGGGAGGAATATTATCTGATCTCTGAAATTCGGAAAACTTTTGTAAAGCATGTTCATCAGGAAGAGGGAATGGCTGATTTTAATCAAGATGATATCGATGTTAAGCAACTCAATATGGGAAATTTAATATCTATTTTGGAAACCCTTCCTGTTATGTCTGAAAAACGATTGGTTTTTTGTCAAAATGCAGAATCTTTTAAAGATCAAGATTGGGAAAAATTAGAACCGTTTGTTGGATCTCCTATGTCTTCAACTGTTTTTGTTTGTTTTTTTAAAAAAATAGACCGGAGAAAGAAGTTCTTTAAAAATTTGCAAAAAAAAGCTGTAGAACTTTCTGCAGAAACTTTGAGGGAGTGGGAAGTTTCACCTTGGATGGATTATTTAGCAAAAAAAGTTAATTTAAAATTTTCTTCTTCTTCCAAATCTCTATTTAACCAATTGGTAGGGACAGGTTTAATGGAGATTTATAATGAAATGAACAAGTTAAAAACTTATGTAGGTGATCGGCAAGAAGTGACTGAAAAAGATTTAATAGCTGTTGTTTCTAGAATGAAGATAGATAGTATTTTTGATTTGACAGATGCTATTGGGAAAAAAGATTTGGTAAAGTCTCTAGATTATTTAGCTCGTCTTTTGGAGAACAATCAAAGTGAGGTAGGGGCTTTGGCTTTAGTGGCTCGTCATATGAGAATATTGGCAAAGTTTCAAGAGGGAGAAAAACGAAATCTACCTAAAGCCAAAATTCTAGCTTTAGCAGGAATTTCTCCTTATTTTTTTCAAAGTTATTCAAAGCAATCTCAGCTATGGTCAGAAAGTCAAATTACAAAAGTTATGGAGATTTTGTTTGAGGCGGACAAATCTCTAAAATCTTCACCTTTATCTTCTCATATATGGTTAGAAAACTTTCTTCTTCAAGCCTGTTCTTAAAACATTTAGGAGGATAGAAGGTTATTCACTTTATGAGCAAAGCGAGATTTATTGCGATTGGCTGTGTTCTTTTTTATCACACCTTTTTTTTCCGCTCTATCAGCAGCTTGAAAAAGAGTTTTAAGACCTTGTTCAAGAGCTTTGACATTCTTATTTTTTAAGTCTTTTTCTAGTATCTTCTGACAGGTTCTTAAATGAGATACAATAGGTTTGTTGATTTGAGTTTTTCTTTTTGTAGAACGGATACGTTTTTTAGCAGATTTGTGGTTTGCCAAAAGGACCTCCTCAGTGATTGAATTAAATTAGAGGAAATCTAACATCATTTTCAGTTTATGGGCAAGAGGTATTTTGAATAGGAATAAAAAAAAATCTAATGTGAGTTTATGGGCTGGTCAAATGTCCTTTGGGACCTTAATTAGCCGTTTACTTGGTTTTGTTCGTGATGTACTTATTGCTACTTTTTTCTCACGAACCCAGACAGATATTTTCTTTGTAGCTTTTCGGTTTCCTAATTTTTTTCGTAGATTTTTGGGAGAAGGTTCTTTTTCTGCAAGTGTTACTCCTGCTTTAACAGAGTCGCTTTATCAAAATGGAAGAGAATTTACTAAAAATCTTTCCTCAGCTCTTTTTACACTGCTTTTTTGTGTGACTTCTTTTCTTACAGTTGTAGGTGTGATTTTTATGCCAGAGATTATGGAAATGCTGTTTGGAAATTCTTTTTATTCTTCTGTGGAAGGGAAGTTAGATCAAACCATTTGGATAGGTCGTATTGTGTTCCTATATTTATTTTTAGTGGCTTCTTATTCTTACTTTATGTCTGTAGCTCAAGTGTTTGGGAAGTTTTTTGTTCCAGCTCTTGCACCCGCTTTATTCAATTTATCTCTTATTGTTTTTACTCTTTTACCTCAGGGTTGGTGGCCTTTTCCAGCCGTATCTCTTGCTTGGGCTGTTATTGTTGGGGGGATTGTCCAGTTGTCTTTGGTTCTTTATGTGATTCATTCCATAGGTTTTTGGCCTCGTTTGTTATTTGCTTTTCAAACTCCAGAATTTAAATCTGTGTTGAGGCGATTTATTCCCGTTGTTATAGGTCTTTCAGGTCTTTCTTTGATTGGTTTAATCAATTTGTATTTTGCAGGTTGGTTAGAAGAGGGAACACATACTTATATCTATTATGGAGATAGACTTTTAGAACTTCCTCGTTCTTTAATAGCGATCAGTATAGGAACGGCCTTAGTTCCAGAACTTTCACGACTAAACACTTTAGGTCATCAAGTTGATTTTTTGAAAACCACTCAGCATTATTTGAATTTTTTACTTTTTTTAACTTTACCTTGTGCCTTGGTTTTTTATTTGATTCCAGAGCCTATTGTTAAAGTTCTTTTTCAAAGAGGAGAATTTAATCAAGAGGCTGTTGCACAAACAGTTTTGATTTTAAAAATCTATTCTCTTGTTCTCATTTTTTCATCTATCGGTCGTATTTTTTCTTCTTGTTTTTTTGCTGTTAATAAAAATTGGCATGGAGCTTTTGCAAATGGTATTTATGTTTTATCTCATGGGATACTGGCTTGGTTTTTAACTGTAAACTATGGTTTGACAGGTTTGATTTGGTCAACAGCTCTTTCTTCTATACTTTATGTTTTTGTTTTATCAGGTTTAATGTTTCGTTATATAGGAGTGATTCGTTTTTCTGTGACAGGACTTTTTTTATTAAAGCTCATACCTAGTCTTTTACTTCTAACAGCTTCTATTTATTGTTATAGTTATCTCTATGAGTTCCAGAGTGCGTTTTTATCTGTTTGGTGGTCTCAATTTATTTCTCTTTTTTTAGTTTTACTTTTGGGGTCTGTTCTCTATATTGGTTCTGGACTTATTTTTAAACAAGCTATGGCTTATGAATTTGTACATCTTTTTATTAGAAGAAAATCAAATGGAATGGAAGCGAAATGCAGGTAGAACTTATCAATCCAGAAGAAAGCCCTATTTCTTTAGATTTTTTTTCACAATCTGTAGAATTTGTAAAAAAGAGCTTAATTCAAAAAAAGGTTATTCCATCTTCTTTTAATAAGAAACTAATTATTACTTTTGTATCTGAAGATTCTATGAAAGATTTAAATAACACTTTTCTTAATAAAAATTATACGACAGATGTGTTAAGCTTTGCTCCTATGGAAAAAGAGTATTTAGGGGAGTTGGCTCTTTCTGAAGAGAAAATCAGAAGCCAATGTGTAGAACATAATTTGACCTTTGAGGAAGAAACCATTTACTTAGTTTTACATGGTGTATTACATTTGTTAGGATTTCATCATGAAGAAGGTGGAGAAGCAGCCCGTAAAATGTTTGAGATACAAGATTGTATTTTTCAAGAATGGCAAAATCAATTTAAGGGAGGATAAAAATGTCTTTAGTAGCAGAATTAGTGGAAGTTAAAGATCTTTTAGAGAAGTTGAAGTATAGAGCGGATGACTTGCGGAGGTGTCTTTGATGTAGAGGGTAAAAAAGCAAAACTCAAAGAACTAAATGAAGAGATGAAGAAGCCAGAAGTTTGGCAAGACCACAAAAAACTTCAAAAACTTAATCAAGAAAAAACTCAATTAGAAAAAATTATAACAGAGTGGAAGACCCTTAAAGAATCCATTGATGACCATGTTGTCCTTTTAGATCTTATAGGAGAAGAAAAAGATGAAAAATCTTTTTTACAATATAAAGAGGATTTAAAAAAACTATCTTCTCAGGTGCAAAAACAAGAGATTGCAGGATTGTTAAATAAAGAAAATGATTTGAACAATGCTTATTTATCTATTCATTCTGGTTCTGGAGGAACAGAAGCGGCGGATTGGGCTTATATTTTATATCGTATGTATCTTAGATGGGCTGAAAGGCGAAACTATCAGATGGAAGTTTTATCTCTAACTGAAGGGGAGGAGGCAGGAATTAAATCTGTCACTCTTTTAATCAAAGGAGCTTATAGCTATGGTTATTTGCAAGGGGAATCCGGTGTTCATCGTTTGGTTCGTATCAGTCCTTTTGATTCCAATTCCCGAAGGCATACAAGTTTTGCTTCTGTTTCTTCTTGGCCTGATATTGATGACCAATTAGAAGTGAGTGTCAACCCTGAGGAATTAAGAATAGATACTTACCGATCGGGTGGAGCAGGAGGGCAGCATGTGAACAAAACAGATTCTGCTGTTCGTATCACTCATTTGCCATCGGGAATAGTTGTGCAATGTCAAAACCAAAGAAGCCAGCATGCCAATAAAGATAAAGCTATGAAAATGTTAAAAGCGGCTTTACATAAAAAAGAAATGGAGAAAAAGGAACAAGAAAGAGTAGAAAGAGAATCTTCTAAAAAAGCGAATGAGTGGGGGAGTCAAATCCGTTCTTATATTTTACATCCTTATCAAATGGTCAAAGACCATAGATTTCAAATAGAGCATACAAACCCTAAAGAGGTTTTAGATGGGGATATTGATTTTTTTATTGAATCTTATTTAAAAAGTAGGGTGATGTAAATTATGTTTTATTGGCTTTGGTTAAAAAGAATTTTATTAACACCTAGAAATATTTTTCAATTTAGTACTTTATTTAGTTTATTGAGTTTGATTTTAGGAGTGGCTTCTTTAACCACAGCTTTATTAGCTGTCAATGGTTTTTCTTTAGGTTTAGAGAAGGCCATTGTAGATATGAGTGGTCATATCATTGTGTCTTTAGAGAAAGATAAAACCCAAGAGCAAGTTGTAAATGATATTTCTCCTTACAATCATTTGATAAAAGATAAAATGGTTTTTTTGTCTTCTGAAGGTTTAATTTTACACTCCAAACAGTTTAAAGGTTTGTTTATTGAGGGTGTAGAAGATGATAAATGGAGACATTCTCAATTTCTTCAAAATAGGATTTTAGAAGGAAGCATTAAAAATTCTAAAGATTTTTTGATTGTGGGTAAATCTTTAGCTAAAGAACTGGATATAGATGTTGGCTCTTCTGTGCCTATGATTTTATCTGGTGATACAAGTTCTTATTTTTCTAGAAAACAAAAATTATTCAAGGTGGGAGCTATAGGAGATTTTGGTCGTTACGACTTTAATTCTCGTTATGTATTGATGTCTCTTTCTTCTTTACAATCTTTAGAAAAACAAGATGAAAAAATTTCAGGGATTCGTTTGTGGTTAAAAAATAGTCGTGAAGCAGACACATTGGTTCAGGAAATGAAAGAAAAGTTAAAAAGGAAAGGTTATATTATTTACTCTTGGAAGGATATAGATAGAAGATTTTTTGAAATTATAAATATGGATAGAAAAATTATATTTTTAGTTTTGTTGATACTTATTTTTGCAGCAGGGTTTAATGTTTCGAGTTCTTTATTTATTCAAGTGTTTAAGAAAACAAAAGATATAAGTATTTTGAAATCTATGGGAGCGAAACCATCTTTTATTAGAAATCTTTTTTTATTAAATGGTTTTATTCTTGGTTTTGTAGGAACTTGTTTAGGTTTGTTGCTGGGTTGGGCTATCTGTTATGGTTTAATTTTTTTACAGGATCAATGGAATTTTATTCCTGAAGAAGTGTATCAAGTGAATAAATTTGTTTTGCAATGGAAAGTTCAAGACTTTCTTTTTATATTTATTTCTAGTTTAATTGTTGTTCTTTTTTCATCTTTTGCACCAGCCAGAAGAGCTTACAAATTAAATGTTAAAGAAGGTCTTTCTTATAATTGAGAAAATAAGAATCAATAGTAAGAGACATTTTAAATAATAAATTAGATTGTATTTTTTTTAAACAACTACTATATAAAAGTGTAAAAAATTCAATCTATAAATATCTTTATTTGCAATGGGCTTGCTATGTTATAATTCAACTGCAAATCAGGGAATTTTTATGAAAAATATTTTTAATTTTAAGATATTTATCTGTAATTATTCTTTTTAATTTGAATTGTAAAAAAACACTGTAGGATGATAATGCATTATATTTCTATGAAAACCCTTTTAATTGCTCTTCTTTTATTTCCTTTTCTATCTCTATCGTCTCAACTTTGTAAAGATAGTTTTTTAACAAAAATACCTAGAAAATATGCAATCAGTAAAGGGAATTTAAAGCATTATTTAAAGTCGCCTCCACGAATGGATTTAGAAAAAATGGCTATGATGTCTTTTTATCTTCCAAACGAAGGAGTTGTTGCAGACATGGGTTCTGGAACAGGGAAAGCCACCCATTTTATAGCTCATTCCTATCCGCATACTAAAGTCATTGGTGTAGATATTGATCCAAAAATGGTAGAAAATGCTAGTAGCAAATATGAAGCGGACAATTTAAGTTATAAACAGGGAGATATTTCTAAAAAAATATTTCCTGATAATTCTTTAGATGCTATTATTAATTCTTCAGTTATTCATCATGTAACAAGTTTTTCTGGTGAAGGTTATAGTTTACTTGAAGGGATTAAAGCCTTTTTTAATCAAATAGAACAATTAAAAAATGGTGGTATTTTTATGCTAAGGGATTTTGTAATTCCTAAAGGCTCTCTTACGGCACAATTAAAATTAAGAAATGATGATGGTAAAGGTAATCAAAAACTTACAGAGTTATCTACCTTTCAGATATTTAAACTTTTTGCAAAAGAATTTCGTAGTAGCATTCATAAAGATTCCATACCTTATAAAATAATTCAGAAAAATAAAAAATGGAGTACTATAGAATTAGATCTTCGCACTATTGTAGAATTTCTCCATCATAAAGATTATTTATCTAACTGGAAAGCAGAAATAAAAGAAGAGTATCTTTATATGTCACAAAATCAAATAGAAGAAATTTATAGGATGAATCAAATGAGAATTTTAGTTTCAAGACCTATTTACAATGAATGGATATATAAAAACCGATTTGAAGATAAAATAAAGTTACAAGATACAAATGGAAATCCTATTCCTTATCCTCCTACAAAAATTTTAACTATAGGAGAAAAGGTTAATGAGGATGAAGGTGTAAAAATTTATGAAAAAAGAAGTTTATCTAAAGACTCTAGTTATTTAAAAATAAAATATATGCAAAATAAAGATACAAAAGAAGTTTTACAAATTATAGAACGTCCTTTTCCTGTGATTGATGTCATTCCTTATTTTAAAAATGAAAATAAGCTTTATATTGTAAGTCGTAAAGGATACCCTAGAGGAATTATAAATGCTAATCTAGAAACGCCTCATTTAAGAGATGTTTACTCTGGAGGTTATGTTAATGAACCTTTAGTAACCACTACAAATCAAAGTGAAATAGCTTCTTTAAAAAAACTAATTGTTGAAAAATATAAATTGATTAAAAAAATCGATCTAAATGACATCCATGTAGAAAATTCTTATTATTCATCTGAAGGTCTTATTGCAGAAAAAATATCTCCTTATTTTGTAAATATTGGACAGAAATACAATAATATATCAGGCCATCTTACTTATACAGAAGCAGGGCATGCTTTAAGAGCTTTTCAAGTGGGAGGAGCTTTTGATTCACGGTTAGAGATCAATATATACAGATTGCTTAAATACAACAATCTTTCATTTGAAGAGTGGATAGGAGATACTATTTCTTTAAAAGAAATACCTCTTCCTAAATTATCTAATGTTTTTTCTTTTGAAGGAATGAAGAAAAAACAGTCATGGGTATCTACAAAACAAAAAGTAGATTATGCTGACGTTAAGGTAGGGGAATTTTTAGAAATCAATAGCAGAGGATTTACTGTTAATACCTATCCATTAGAATATGTTTTACCTAAACATGTTTCGCATCACACTGTTTCTTTTATTCCTGTTTTTAAGTCTAATGGGGAAATATATGTAGGATTAGAGGTAAGAGATCTTCCTATCCCTCAAATATTTAATAAGAATTCTATTCTTCCCACCGTACCTGCTTATCGTATTCCAAAAGATAAAAGTACAATGACATTGGCTAGAGAATATTCAACTCATCAGTTAGAGAAAGATTTTAAAGTAAAGATAAACAATATATCTCCTTTAGGATCGGATTACAGAGTAAGTATGGGAATTACGCCAGAGATAGTTTACCCTTTTGTTGTGGAAGTCAATCCATTGAAAAACAACAGATTACACTGGATTTCATTAAAACAATTATTAGATAATGAGGATAAGATTCAATCGGCTCATTTATTAACAAGTTTATTTCGTCTCTACCATTCCTTTCTTTGAAAAAAAATTTAAGTTAGGAAGATGTTTTTGTTTCCATACAAATAGAAATGAGAATCAGTTCTTGGAAAATCTTAAAAATGAGATTTTTTTTATAGAGCTAATAAGTTAGATATTGTTAAAATAAAATGTCTCAAAATGAGAATGTCTTTCTAGGCCTATTGATATTATAGAATTTGCATTTATAATTAAGGATACACATGAAATTATCTATGAAAAGAATATTAAATCTAGAAAGAAAACTCCTAATCCATCTCACAAAAAGTTTTCTTAAAAAATTTAATCCCTTATTAAATAGAAAAGGTTCTGCTATTGTTAGTGTTGTTATTGCATCAGTAATAGGAACTATAGTTATTTTAGGAGTGGGAACATCTATTGTTCATCAATCCACGGCCCAAAAGAAATTAAGAGAGTCCAATAGTGAACTTTGGAAAGTGATGCAGATTCAATCTATTGTAGATAGATTTGCGAATGAAGACAATTCAAAGAATATGGATAATAATAAAAAATGTTTGCAAATTTTAAATGATAACATAAGTAACAAGCCTTCAGGTTTTACATTTGCATCTAGAGATTGCACAGCCATAACAGACTCAGAGTTGCTAGATTGTCAAACAGGAGTGCCAGCAGATAAAAAACCTAAAATCATTTACTTAAAAGGGGTAGGGACTTTGGATTCAAATTGGGATTTTAAAGTTCCAGTGAAAGCCTCTCAATGTTGTTCTCTTTTTTATGGAGAGATTATTGATAAAGCAGATGGGAAGTCTGGTCTTCCTGCAAATATACAAACAAAGATAACGGACTATAAAGCATTAAGCAATCTAACAGCCGCAGTAAAAATACAAAAAGAAAAGGAGATTGTTGATTTAATAATTGCAGATACAACCCCTTTAACTTATGCAGGAGATGTTTGTGGTTCTGTAGCTCTTGATGGAGGAGGAAGTGGAGATCCAGAATGTTATAAAGTGACAGATGCTTCTACTGGTGAATTCAGTTTAGTTGGTTGTGGAGGAACAATAGATGTAAATGTAAATAAACACACCGCTTTTGGTTTTGAAGCTGGGAAATTAACAACAGGTTCAGAAAATACTTTTTTTGGTTATCAAGCAGGTCGTTCAAATACAACAGGATACAAGAACACTTTCATTGGATATCAGTCTGGTTATAAAAACACAGGTGGATATTACAACAACTTCATCGGTTATGGATCTGGTTATCACAATGTAACTGGAAGTCGTAATAACTTTATAGGGGATAATGCTGGTTATAGAAATACAAATGGAACTTACAACAACTTCATTGGATATCAGTCCGGTTTTGCCAATACAGCTGGGCACAATAATAATTTCATAGGGAATAGTGCTGGTTATAGAAATACAAATGGAACTTACAACAACTTCATTGGATATCAGTCTGGTTTTGCCAACACGGCTGGACGCAATAATAATTTCATAGGGAATAGTGCTGGTTATAGAAATACAAATGGAGCTTACAACAACTTCATTGGATATCAGTCTGGTTTTGCCAACACGGCTGGACACAATAATAATTTCATAGGGAATCTTTCTGGTTATAAAAACACAACAGGAAATTTTAATAACTTCATCGGGCGTCTATCTGGTTATAGAAACACCACTGGAGGTCACAATAACTTCATGGGGCCTAAAGCAGGTTATCAAAACACAGTTGGAATTCACAATAATCTCATCGGAGATAGTGCTAGTTCTTCTAACACAACAGGAAATTATAATATTGCTATTGGATACCGATCTGGTTGTCAATCTTTCGGTTGCGGGAGTGAAAGTTACAAATTGGATATTGGTGGTTTGATTAAAGGGAATATGTCAGGAACAAAATCGGTCACCATTGATGGGGATTTGATTATAGGGAAACCATCAAAAAGACAATCTATTGCTATTGATGGAGATTTAGTTGTGTCATCTGTTAGAAGTTGTAATATTCGAGCAGATGCCAATGGAAGATTTGGATGTCCAGCATCTGATCGCCGACTTAAAACCAAGATTAAAAATTTAAAAAAACAACTTGGTTCCATTTTGAAATTAAATCCTAAAACTTTCTTTTGGAGAGACAAGAATAGAGCTCAGACAAAACAGATTGGTTTTATTGCTCAAGAGGTTCAAAAACAATATCCAGAATTGGTGTCGGAAAATTCAGATAAAGAGAAAACTTTAAATTTAAACATTCAAGGATTTATTCCTATTATTATAAAATCTTTTAAAGAGTTTTACATCTTTACGGTAAAATCTCTAACCTCTATTAAGGAGTCTGTAATTACTCTTACAAAATCCATCGCTTTTATTACAAAAGAAATGACAAAACTAAAAAAGACTCAACTTCAAACAGAGAAAAAATTAATATCTGCAAACAAAAAATTAGAAAGAGGACTATCTTCTTTAAAGAAAGAAAACCAATCTTTCAAAAAAGACAATAAACAGCTGAACCAGAATCTAAACTCTCTTATAAAAAGAATAGAAAATCTTGAAGAAGATGCTACATAATCCAGTGAAATTTCTTTTCTTGAATCATTTTCGGTGATAAAAAATAGAAAACACCTTGCTTTCAGCAACTCCAGACTTTGTAGATGCCAACATGTAGGATTTTTTATTTCTTGAAAACGAGTCTTTTGTCTTGTGAATTGACGATAAAAATTTTACAGAGACTCTTATATCTCTTAGCCTGAGTCTATAAAACTTTCTAAAAAGGATTGAGAATGGAATCTCATTTATTAGATTTATCTTTTACAGAGTACAATCTTGAAAATATAAAATACAATACAAGAATTCAAATGGAAGGTTTGACTTTTCTTTCTTGTTTGGAAGATCAATTCGTTTCAGCTTGTTTTTTTGATCCTCAGTATAGAGGAGTTTTAGATAAAATGAGTTATGGCAATGAGGGAAAAAAACGAGGAATGAAAAGGTCTGCTTTACAACAAATGTCTGAAGAGGAGATAGGGTTTTTTTTAGAGGAGATCAGTAGAGTCTTACAATCTTCAGGTCATCTTTTTTTATGGATTGATAAATTTCATTTATGTGAAGGTGTAGGTTCTTGGTTCAAACAGACCGATTTAGAGATTGTGGATATGATAACTTGGGATAAAGGTAAATTTGGAATGGGCTATAGAACAAGAAGACAATGTGAATACTTACTGATTTTACAAAAAAAACCGAAGAGAGCAAGAGGGGTTTGGACTATTCATAATATACCAGATGTTTGGTTTGAAAAAATTTCAAAAAAAGAACACACTCATCAAAAACCTTTAGCGTTACAAATGAAACTTATTGAAGCAGTTACTGAACAAGAAGATGTTGTTATTGACCCAGCAAGTGGTAGTTTTTCCGTTTTGGAATCTTGCCTCCAAACTAAAAGAAATTTTTTAGGCTGTGATTTATTAGGTTAGTGATTTTTTCAAAATGGAATACTAGTAACAGTCTCTGTCTTTTTTAGAATTTAAATTCAATATTTTATTGGAAAAACTGGCAAAACAAGATATAGGAAATGTTATGTCTAGAGAAAATATTTACGAGTTAAAAAACATAGTCAAAAACTACCAACATGGCTCTCACACACTGCCTATTTTAAAAGGTTTGAATCTTCAAGTTCAAAAAGGTCAAGCCATTTGTATTACAGGCCCTTCTGGTTCAGGGAAAAGCACTTTGTTGCATATTATGGGAACCTTAGATCAGGCAACATCGGGACAAATGCTTTATAGAGGGAGAGATTTATTGGAGTTTTCAGAAGATCAACTTGCTTTTTTAAGAAGGAGTAGGTTGGGCTTTGTATTCCAATTTCATCATCTTTTGAATGAATTCACTACTTTAGAAAATATTATGGTTCCCAGTTATTTAGCCAAAACCCCACATAAAGTTTCTTTAAAAAGAGCTCACTTTTTAATGGATACGTTGGGTTTGAGTCAGAGACAAAAACATTACCCTTCTGAACTCAGTGGAGGTGAACAGCAAAGGGTTGCTATTGCTAGAGCTTTAATGAATGAGCCAGAGATTCTTTTAGCCGATGAGCCTGTAGGGAACTTAGATAGGGATAACGCTAAGTTTATAAGAGATTTATTGTTTAACCTTCATGAGAAATTTGCTTTAACTTTAATAGCTGTAAGTCATGATACTTTTTTTGCTGAGGCTTTTTCTACAATTTTGAAATTAGAAGAAGGTAAAATTAGAGATATTAACATGATGTAATAAACATTTTTTCTTAACAGTTTTCTTGTTGAGAAGATGAAAGTAACTATGGGGTGGTAAGAATTTGAAAATAGCTAAATTGATTTTATTTTTTACAGTTTTAAGCTTTTATTCTTCTTTTTCTTATGGAGTGAAGGTTTATAAAATCACTATTAAGGGCCATAAGTTTATAGAAGAGAGTCTAATAAGGTCTCACTTGCGTTTAAAAGTTAAAAAGCATTATAGCTCTTTAAAGGCCAAACAAGATGTTAAGGATTTATTTGCTATAGGGTTTTTTGATTCTATAGAAGTTCATACCTATAAATCAGAAAGAGGGATTCATGTTGTTTATAAGATTAAAGAGAGACCTTTTCTGGATGAGGTTGAGTTTAAAGGGAATGAACATGTCAGTTCAGAAGATTTAAAAGAACTTTCCAAAGTGAAACCAAATCATTTTCTTAATTTTGATGAACTTTATAAAACTTTTTCCGCTATTAAAGATAAATACAAAGAAAAAGGTTATTTCTTTGTAAAAGTTTCCCATAAGTTTTCTCCTATTGCTAAAAGTTTAAAACTGAAACTCACAATTGATATTACAGAAAAAGAAAAAGTACTCATTAAGAAAATTAATTTTATTGGAAATCGTAATCTCTCTTCTAGAAGTTTAAAATCTTATATGCTTACAAAAGAACAAAATATATTAAGTTTTCTAGGGAGTTCTGGAGTTTATAATCCAGAAAATTTAAATAGGGATATGGCTTTCATTGAATACATTTATAGAGATAAAGGCTATCTTAATGTTCGTTTAGAAAAGCCGGAGATATCCATCAGCTCCGATCAAAAAGGTATTTATATCAATTTTACCATTGTAGAGGGGCCTCGTTTTAAAGTTGGAGAAATTAATTTTAAAGAGGATAATCTAGTTTCTAAAGAAAAAGCTCTATCTCATCTCAATTTAAAAAAGGGAAATTACTTTTCTTTAAGTGCTTTCCAGAAAGATTTAAACTCTTTGAAACTTTTATACAAAAACAAAGGTTATATTTTTGCAGAAGCTATTCCAAAATTTTATCCTGATCCGTCTGGAGAATCTGTGGTGCATATTCTTTTGAGTGTTAATAAGGAGAAATCTTATAAAATAGATAGAGTGTTTCTGAAAGGAAATTATAAGACGAGGGATAAAGTCATTTTAAGAAGATTGTTTTTGAGAGAAGGAACTCTTTATCAAGAATCTAAAAAGGATTTAACCACACAGTTACTTCAACAGCTTGGTTTTTTTGAAGAGGTTCGTTTGGATGCTGTCAAATCAGATAAGAAAGGTTTGCTTGATATGCATGTTAATTTGAAAGAGAGGGAAACCACAGGAGAGGCTCAACTTGCTGGTGGATATGATGGTTATTCAGGGCTTCTTATTAGAGGTAAAGTTCAGAAAAATAACTTTCTAGGCTTAGATCAATCTATTTCTTTCCAAGTCAATTTTAATCGTTATCAGGAACTATTCAATTTCGCTTATTCAAATCCATATCTTTTTGATACAGATTGGAGTTTTGGATTTGATCTTTTTAATTTTGGACAAGATTTATTTAATAATCAATCTTTTGGCACAAACATTAACTCTCAAAGAAGTTATTCTTACTCGCAATCTAATGTTGGTTTTTCTGTTTCTTTCGGACGTCACTTATCTTCTTTTTTGAGCCTCTTTTTAAAATATCGTTTACAGCAACAATCTCTTTCAAACGAACCTATTTTATTTTTGAGAAAACTACCTATGGTAGGTGGTGTGTTTACTTTTTTATTTGGGGATCAACCTTCTGGAGATGAACAAGGAGATGTTTCTACAATTTTTAGTGATATCTATCCTTTAGAAGAGGGTAATGGTTTAAATAGCTCTCTCACAGGAATTTTAGAATACAAAAGAATAAACGATAACTATTATCCTACCGAAGGTTATTATGGTCGGATGTCTTTAGAGCATTCAGGCTTAGGTGGAGATTTTAAATATACAAAAATAGAAGGGAAATCTCGTCATTATAAGCCTCTTTTTTGGAAAATTGTTTTAAAAAATAGTTTTCAATTGGGTTGGGTTTTTTCTAATTCAGAAAATAAAAAAGTTCCTTTTACAGAATTATTTTTATTGGGAGGTTCTTACAATTTAAGGGGTTACCGGATGAACACAATTGGTCCTCGTCGGTTTTCTCAACAAGCCTTCAATTATGCTCAAAAAGAAGGTTTAGAAAATCCGAAATTCTTTGCTGAAAGACCTTATGGTGGAGAGAAAATGATTTATTATAGTTTAGAGTTAGAGTTTCCTCTTATTCAAAAGGCTGAATTAAAAGGGGCTGTATTTCTTGATATAGGTGAAGTGAATAATGTCTTAAAATTTGATATTGAAGATCAATTAAAAATCAATGTGGGATTTGGTGTTCGTTGGAGATCACCTTTTGGTCCTATAAATATAGATCTAGGGATTCCTTATAAACCTAAAAAAGAGTATGGAGAAAACAATATAGAACTACAATTTGGTATAGGTTCTCCATTTTGACTTGTATTATAGAAAGAATTCAGTTACATAAAGTAAACGACTATAAAAAGGAGGTATTATGAGAATTTTTATTTTAAGTGTACTTATTTTGGTATCTTTTGATGTATTTGCTAAAGCGGGTTATGTAGATATGGTAAAAGCCATTGAATCTACGAGGCAAGGGAAAAAAGTGAAATCTAAGTTAGAAAAAAGTTTAGCTCAAGCCAAAAGAAGTATGAAAACCATGGACAATAAGCTTAAAAAAGAAAAAAGTGATTTAGAAAAAGAGATTCCTCTTTTATCCGATGAAAAAAGAGCACAAAAAATACAACAATTTCAACAAAAAGTTATGCGATCTCAACAAGAGGCAGAATCTAAACAATTGGAACTTAAAAAGTTGGAAGATAAACTAATGAATCCTGTAGTTAATAGACTCAAGGGAGTTATTTCTACTATTGCTCAAAAAGAAGGTTATGAGGTTGTTCATAATATAGATAAAAATGTATTGTGGGTTTCTCCTAAATCCGATTTAACTAAAAAAGTTTATACTCTCTTTAATAAGAAATATAGATAGTATCTATTTATAAACATTCTTTTTATAAGGCTTTTAATTTATAGATGAGTCTTGAGACTTTATGAAAAAAATAGTCATTGATTTTAAGGATTCTTCTCGGACTCCTAAAAAAACTTTATTAACTTTGGGATGTTTTGATGGGATTCATCTAGGCCATCAAAAAATCATTAATGAAATTCAGCTTAAATCTAGAAAATACAAATTAAAATCTTGTTTATGCCTTTTTGATCCTCATCCGTTACAAATTTTAAATCCATCTCAAGATTTTAAAAGACTTTTTTTGATAGAGGAAATAGAAAGTATCTTACAATCTTACAAATTAGATTATTTTTGTATTATTCCTTTTGATTCTAATTTTGCAAAATTATCTGCCAAAGATTTTATTTATTCTTTTATCAAGGAGCAGTTTGATCCTTTTGAGATCATTGTTGGTTATGATTTTTCATTTGGTTTTAACAGGATGGGAAAAGTTTCTGACTTAAAAAAAGAAGGGAAGAAGTTAAAATTTAAAGTGAACCAAATTTCTGCAGTGTCTTATGAAAATGAAATAGTATCTAGTTCTATTATTAAACAAAAATTATCTTTAGGTTTTATGGATCAGGCTATGAAACTTTTAGGTCATCCCTTTTTTATAAAAGCGAAGGTTATAAAAGGGGATGGTAGAGCTCGTAAATTAGGATTTCCAACAGCCAATTTATTCATCAAGCCAGAAAAAAAATTACCTAAAAAGGGTGTCTATGGTTGTAGAGTTAAGACATCTGGAGGGCTTATAAAAGAGGCTGTAATGAATATTGGTACTCGTCCTAGTATTGATTCTAAAGGCCAATTGTCTGTAGAAGTTCACATTATCAACGAAAATTTAGACTTGTATAATCAAGATTTGGAAGTGGAAATCAAGCGGTTTATCCGTGAAGAAAGGCGTTTTTTTAGACTTTCTCAATTGCAAGAGCAAATAAAGCAAGATATCAAAGAAGTTCTTAATCCTTTTTAGTATCTAGCCGATGAGTCCATTATGGGTCAAGAGGCTAAGAAAAAAAAGATTAATAATGATTTAATAGTTCGTAATAAACAGAAATTTGATATTTCTAAATTTCATCCGAAAGTGCAAAGCATTTTAGGAGATTTAAAAAATAGAAAAGGTAATGTTAATCATTCTGAAGTGATAGATACCCTTTTAGAAAAAGGCTATGTTGATGAAAAAGAAATCGTTCAAATTTTTTCTAAAGAATTTAATATTGAAGCCATTGAGAATTTAGAAGAGTATAAAATATCTAAAGAATTGCTAGAATTAATTCCTCGTAGAATTTGCGAGAGACATGTTCTTGTTCCTTTAACTAAAATTGATAAAACTTTAGTAGTGGTATTTTCTGATCCTTCTAACATACACATCATAGATAACCTGTCTTTGTTAACAGGTTGTAAAATTCAATCTGTTGTTGCTTGTAAATCGGATATTAAAAACGTTCTTAGTAAATGTTATAACAATCAGAAAAAACTAGATAGTTTATTCTATGATATGGACATAGAGAATTTTGGGTTTGAAGATGAAAAAGCCGTCAACTTAGATAAAGAAGAAGAGAAACAACAATCTAATCCTGTTATATCTTTTGTGAATCTTATATTTTCTGATGCCATTCGTTTAAAATCTTCTGATATTCATTTGGAAGTTTATGAAAACTCTTTTCGCATTCGTTATCGTGTGGATGGAGCATTACATGAAAAGCATGTGCTTCCTAAAGATATGGCACCAGCTATTATTTCTCGTATCAAAGTTATGAGTAATATGGACATTAGTGAAAAAAGGAAACCTCAAGATGCTCGTTTAAAAATTCGTTTAGATAGTAAGGAATTAAATATGCGTGTTAATTCCACTCCTACAGTTAATGGAGAAAAAATAGTTTTGAGGATACTAGACGATTCTTCTTTAAAAGTTGATATGTCTTTATTGGGTATGGAGAATTTTCAATTAAAGATGTTTATAGAAGCTCTTCAAAAACCTCAAGGTTTGATTTTAATGACAGGTCCTACAGGTTCAGGGAAAACAACTACAATTTACTCTGGATTGATGAAATTAAACACTCCCGATAGAAATATTTCTACAGCAGAAGATCCTGTAGAGTTTCGTATACATGGTATTAATCAGGTTCAAATGAATCAAAAAA
This sequence comes from Bdellovibrionales bacterium, assembly GCA_963692945.1. GTDB lineage: Bacteria > Bdellovibrionota > Bdellovibrionia > Bdellovibrionales > UBA1609 > JACOND01. Next base: position 35,852 of record OY843585.1, on the reverse strand, counting down.
TTGGATTGGATTTCTCTGTAGCTTTAAGAGCTTTTTTGAGACAAGATCCTGATATTATTTTAGTTGGAGAGATTCGAGATATTGAAACAGCAGAAATTGCTTTTAAAGCTTCTTCAACAGGTCACTTAGTCCTTAGTACTCTTCATACAAATGATACAGCTTCTACAGTCACACGATTGTTAAGTATGGGAGTTCCTTCGTATAGTGTGGCAGATAATACATCTATTATTATTTCTCAAAGATTACTTCGTCTCTTATGTAATAAGTGTAAAAGACCTATTCATGAAAAAGATTTAGTAAATTTAGAAAAGCTAGGTATCCCTAAAGAAGATTTATCTCTTTATACTATAGAGAATGTATATGATAAAGGAAGTGGATGTTCTTTTTGTAATAATTTAGGTTATAATGGTCGTATAGCTGTTTATGAGATGATGAAAATCACTCCAAAAATTAAAGAGGCTATTTTTGATGATCTGCCTCCTATGGAATTAAAAAAAATAGCCATTCAAGATGGTATGATTACTTTAAGACATAGTGCTCTTACAAAATTAAAAGAAGGTTTAGTTAATATAGAGGAGGTTATTCGATCTACTATGTTCGATAACTAATAAATATTATGATTTCAATGGTACAAATTTTAAAATTAGCAGCGGATAAGGAGGCTTCAGATGTGCATCTTACAGCAAATAGTCCTCCGATGTTGAGAGTGAATGGTTCTATTTTTAAGGTGAATAGTCCGCCATTAACTTCTGAACAAGTGCAACACTTATGTTATTCTCTAATATCTGATGAACAAAAATCTATATTTGAGTCTGAAAAAAATTTAGATTTTAGTTTTTTTGTTAGGAATTTGGCTCGATTTAGAGGCACTTTATTTTATCAAAAATCTTCTGTAGCTGGTGTATTTCGTCTATTAAATAGTATGGCTCCTGATATAACTAAATTAGGGCTTCCTCTTACTGTAGAAGAATTTACTAACTACCCTAATGGATTGGTTTTGGTTACAGGTCCTACAGGTTCAGGTAAGAGTACAACCTTGGCAGCTCTTGTCAATGCCATTAATGAAAGGCGTCGAGCTCATATTTTAACTATTGAAGACCCTATAGAAATCATTCATCAACATAAAAATTGTATCGTCAATCAGAGAGAAATTGGTGTGGACTGTAGAAATTTTTCAGAAGGATTGAGAAATGCTTTAAGGTCTGATCCTGATGTTTGTCTTGTGGGAGAGATGAGAGATCAAGAAACTATTGAATCAACATTAAAGTTAGCTGAAACAGGTCATTTGGTATTTTCAAGTTTGCACACCAATACAGCTCCTAAAAGTATAGATAGAATTGTTGGTATATTTAATCCAGACGATAGAGAAATAGTTCAAAATCAATTAAGTACAGTTTTACAAGCTATTATTTCTCAAAGACTTGTTCCATCTGTTAATGGGGGGAGAAGAGTTGTTACTGAAGTGATGATTGCCAGTCCTGCTATTAGAAACCTCATCCGAGAAGGTAAAATTTTTCAGATTTATAGTGTGATGCAAACTAGTTTTAGTCAGGGGATGACAACAATGAATAACAGTTTAGTTCAACTGGTCCAGAAAGGTGAGATTACAGCTAAGGAAGCTTTTAATGTCACCTCAGAACGAGAAGAACTTTATAAACTATTGAAAAAACGAAATTTAGCATCTTAAAAGAGGGGAAAGATTATGGCTATTTTTATATATCAAACAGAAATTCAAGGAAAAGTTGTTACTGGAGAGATCAAGGCAAAGTCTGTTCAACTAGCCAATCTCAAATTAAAATCTAGAAATATTGATCCTATTTATGTGACACAGAAGCCTTTAATACCTTTTTTTGCAGGTGGTAAAAAATTAAGTTCGTCAGACATGCTTTTTTTTACAAGGCAACTTTCCTTTTTGTTATCTTCAGGTGTTTCTCTTATTCAAGCTCTTAGTATCAGTATTGATATGACAGATAATTACAGCCTCAAATTCGTTTTAAGAGATATTTTAAAGATGGTAGAAGGAGGTAAAAGTTTTTCGCAAGCTTTAAGGAGGAAGCCTAATATTTTTAATGGATTTTACGTGAATATGATTGTTTGTGCAGAAGAAACAGGTCGTTTAGATCAGGTTTTAAAAGATTTGGCGGACTATATGGAGAAAATGGAAAATACAAGGAAAAAAGTTCGTTCAGCAATGGTTTATCCCATACTTGTTTTAGGAATCTCTTTAACTGTTATATTAGGAATTATTATTTTTATTGTTCCAAAGTTTGAATCTCTTTATTCCAGTGCAGGTGGAAATTTACCAGCTCTAACTCAAGCTTTTGTAGATTTAAGTAATTTGTTGAGATCCAGTTGGTATATTGTGGCTGGTGTATTTATTGGAGTGCCTTTAGCTGTGGTTCAATATATAAAAACTGAAACTGGAAGAAACCAATTTATTTCTCTTATAAAAGTTTTGCCAGTTTTTGGAAAACTTCAATACCATGCTGCTTTAGCTCGTTTTTGTCGTTCTTTTTATGCTCTTTTAAAGTCAGGTGTTAATTTTTTAGAAGCTTTAAGTATTTCTCGTAATATTGCAGCTCACGATGAAGTCATGAGAGGGCTTGCTGTAGCTAAGAACTTTGTATCTCAAGGTAAAGGGTTTACAAAAGGTTTAGAGCATAGTAGAGCTTTTCCTGCTCTTATTACTAACATGACAAGAATAGGTGAGGAAAGTGGTAAACTGGATTCCACTTATAAAAAACTAACAGAATATTATGAACAAGAAGTAGAGAGTTTAGTTGAAGGACTAATAAAAATGATAGAACCTTTGTTAATTGTCTTTTTAGGAGGTATGATCGGTATGATTATTCTTGCTCTTTATCTTCCTGTCTTTAATATGGGTGAGATTGTTTAAAAACATCTTATTTTCAAGGGATACTCATGTTTTTTTCTTATCCTTTTTCTTTGACGAATAAATATGGCTTTTTACATTTTGTCCGAGGATTTATTCATTTAACAGTTCTTTTAAGTTTAATCACTTATCAATTTCTGTTTTCTTCATTTATAAATTCTTCTCTATCTATCTCTTTATATAGTCTATGTTTTATTATCTTGTTCTTTGATGCTTTGTATCTCTTTTTTTATAAGGATAATAAATTATTTAATCAGTATTTCAGTCTTATTTTACTTTTATTAGATGCTTGTTTTTTTGTTATTTTATTTACTATTTTAGAGTTTGTAGGTCTCTCTTTTATTTTATCTTTCATTTTTTTAGAGATAGTTGTTTTGAGTGTTTTAGAAGGTTGGTTTGTCGGAATTCTATTTTCTTTTATTATTGCTCTATTGTTTCCTTTATCTTTTGTTTGGCAAGGAGATTTTTCTTTTGAAATTAGAAAATCTTTAGTCAATCTTGTTCTATTTGGTTTAGTTGCAAGTGTCATTTTTGGATCTATTTTACGTTTTATTTTGGAAGAATTCAGGAAAAAGTCATTTCACATGGAGGAATCTATATTGCATTATAAAAACCGACTCAGTCAATATGTATCAAGTTATCGTTTGGAGGATTCTCTCAATCTATCTAGAAAAATTCAACCGGCTTTAAATTCACTCGTAAAAAGTTTTTTAGAAATAAAAAATAAAGAATCTTTTCCTAGATATTATGAGAATCAGTTAAAACAATTACAAAAATTCATTGGAAAATACACCACCTATTTAGAATCGGAAGAGTATATATTTAAATCGGTTTATCTTCCTCAACTTTTAGAAGATGTTTTGAAAAGGCTTCAAAATCATAAGGATAGGCCAGCTTCTTTGAAAGAGAGATTACAATATAAATCTTCAATAAAATGGTTAGAATGTTCAACTGAACAACTGGAAATAGCTATTGAAAATATTATTGAAAATTCTTTTCAAGCCCTTAAAAATGAGAATCATCCAAAGTTAAATATCGAAGTTTATGAAGAGGTGGATAAGATTGTTTTGGAGTTTTTGGATAATGGTCATGGTATAGAGCAAAAGGATCAAAAGAATCTTTTTGACCCACTGTTTAGTAAAAAAATGGGTATTGGTGGTGTTGGTTTGGCTTATGTTTTAAAAGTTGTGAAAGCTCATAAAGGTGAGATTAATATTATAAGTTCTTCTCAGGGAACAAAAGTACTTGTCAAACTACCTGTTCTTACAACGGATAAGTCAAAAATGTCTTTAATAGCTTAGATAACAAAATTATTTTTTTAAATAAAAATTTCTAATTCAATGATCTTTCTTGCAATGAGAGCAAACTAAGAGTTTGTTTCTCAGAGAATTCAATCTTATCAGTTTGAAGTTGTTTTTTTAATTTGTAAGAGGTCTTTTCCTCTTAAATTTTGTATTGAAATGGATTTGTAAATTTGAAATGATCTTACGAGTTGTAAAAGTATCTTAACTTTTTAGTTGAGATAAAATATTTTGAACTATTATAAGGAGATGTTTTATTTAAGATAACTAGAGCATTTAATATAATTTAAGTTTTTCATTATAGAAAACCTTTAATTTATGAAGTTTTTATTTTTCTTTCAGTCTCAAGTATCATTTTTTGATTTCTTTTTAGCACATTCGTCTATGAGTCATCTTTGTATTATGAGCTTATTGTAATGCACTACTAGGGATTTTATGATAAATTTAGAATCAAATATGAAACCTCAATTCAATTTAATATCTTACAAATAGAAAAGGAGAAAGAATGATAGAACAAATTATTTTAGCTTTTCAAAACGGTGGAATTTGGATGTGGGCTATTTTGGTCTTTCAAATTATTTCTGTAATTATTATTGTAGATAGATGTCTTTTTCTTTTTCATAGGAGAAAAGAAACGCAAAAAAAATATGCTGAGGGTTTTTCAGAATTTATACGCAAAGGGGATTTGTCCTCTGTTATTCAACAGACAGAAAGAGATTATGAAAAACAACCCCTTGCTTTAGCGATTCAAATGGGAACGCAGGCGGCTTTGGATTGTGGTGGTCGTGAGGAAATTCAAGGAAAAATGGATGAAGTTTTACTTGTGGAAACAGCGGCTTTAGATAAAAGAACATCTTTTCTAGTTATGTTAGGTAATGTAGGAACATTAACAGGTTTATTGGGGACTATCGTGGGTATGATTAAAGCCTTCTCTGCTGTGACTTATGCTAACCCTGCAGAAAAGGCAACTTTGCTATCTTCTGGTGTGTCTGAAGCGATGAATACAACCGCTTATGGATTGATTATGGCCATACCTGCTTTGGTTATGTTTGCTGTATTACAAAATCGTTCTAATGCTTTACAGGAAGATTTAACTCAAGGAGCTTTAAAGATTTTTAATCTGCTTAGTTATAAATATCAAACATTATTTGAGAAAAAATTAGAAGCAGGGAAGTAGAGAGTAACATAAGGAGATAAAGTGGCAAGAAAAGATGATTACGATTACCAGTTGGATTTAACTCCCTTTATTTCTCTGTTATCGGTTTGTATTTGTTTTTTGTTAGTGACTGTGGCTTGGTATCAAGTTGGTTCTTTGACTATGAAACAGGTTATGGGTGGAGATACTAGTGAGGTCTCTGAGAAGAATAAACCTTCTCTTTGGATTCATTTAGAATCCAAGAAAAGAATTTTAATTAAAACTAAAATAGGTAAAAAGTATATATCTCAAAAAATTATAAATTCTCAAAAAGTTAAAGATATTCAAAAGCTAGAAAAAGAATTTAATCATAAAGATTTTAAAAAGTATGTCTTGTCTGTGAAAAAACAAATTCCAGATTTGAATCAGGCTTTTATTCTTCCTAAGTCAGATATTATTTATGAAGATATTATAAAAATTATGGATGGTGTTCGTCAGTCAGGTGTTTTTAGTTTAGGCGTTTCACCTATTTAGAGAGTTGTAAGTTTAAAGAAGGTAATATTATGTCATCAGATTCTATTTTAAATCAAAGTTTTGTAGCAGGATCTTCTTTGTTAAATACTAAGGAAATTAAAAAACAAAAGAAAAAAATTGGAGCAACTTTAATGTTAACATCTCTTATTGATGCTTTCTCTATTTTGGTTGTCTATCTTCTTATGTTTTTTTCCAATACTGGTGAGATGACTTATGTTAATGCTGAAATAGAACTTCCAAAGGCTTCTACGCTTGAAAGACTGGATAGATATTCTATTATTCAAATTAAAGAAAGTGGTTATTTTGTAGAAGAAAGGCAAATAGAAGAATCTAACTTGGTATCCTTTCTAATTGATTTAAAAAAATCACTTGTTCAAAATTTTCATAATAATGATCCTGGTCAATTGGAAACAATTACTATTCAAGCCGATAAAAAAATTAAGTACAGTCAATTGAGTTCTATTATACAAGCTTGTAGTCATGCTGGATTTAGTGAAATTAAATTTGCAGTTTTAGGGGAGTAGAGTGTTGAAGAAATATTTTTTGATTTTTTTAAGTTTCTTTATCGGAGTTTCACTAGCAGATTCTAAAGAATCTACGGAAGACATTTCAAGAGATTATCTTATAAAAAAACTGGAACATATTTACCGAACCACGAATTCCCATGACTTTTCTAAGAAACCAATGGCTTTGCGATTGGCTCATATTTTATCTTTGAGAGCAGAAGATAGACTGTCTCAAAAATATCATAAAATTTGTAAAAATTGTTTAGTTTTGGGAACTAGAGATGCAAGAAGGTCTCTATCTCTTTATCGGCAAATAGGGGTTACAATTAAAAGTAAGCATCCCATTCTTTATTCTCACTCTCTTTTTCAAATGGCTTACCTTCATAGCTTGATGGAAGAGGACTCGCGATCTGTAACTTATTTAAAGCAGATCATAAAACTTAATGTAAAAGATAGTTTTGTGGTAAAATCTTATTTTAATCTTGGTGAAATTTATTTTAAATCTTATAGGTATTCTCTTGCTTTAAAGGCTTTTAGCGAAGTTCTTAAACGAGGGAAGACGCCTTGGGAATTTCGTTCTCATTATCGTAAAATTTGGAGTTTATACAATCTATTTTCTTATAATAAATCGGTTGATTTTTTAGAAGCATTCCTTAAATCAGACCTCTATAAGAAAGGGGTTCGTACAGAAATAGAAGATTCTTTAAAGAAAAAACTTCAACAGGAATTGATTGTTCTTTATTCTCGTAGTGAACTCACAGATAAACGGCTTCAATTTCTCTATCATTTTGATAAAGATGATAAACAAGCAAATACAATAGAAGCTAGGAATCAAAGACTTTTTGATTTGGCCAAAGATTTAAATCGTATTGGACGAGGGAAATTTTCTAATAAAGTTTGGAATGTTTATCTAGGAAAAAATCCATCTCTATTCAATCAAATAAGGGCTTATGTATCCATTGTTGATAACCATTTTGTAATACATGATAAGGGTTGGATTTTAAGGACGGGTCAAGTCATTGAAAAATTATTTGCTTTACAAAAAACAATTGATAATTGTCCTAAAGAAATTTGTGCAAGCTTATATAAACAACAAAAAAGATATGTGAAAGAACTGCATAGGCGGTCTGAGAAAGATAAAAAATTAAAACCTTACTTGCTTTCTCTTTATAAAACTTACAACACTTTCTATCCTAATGAATTTGATATGTTAGTTAAATCGGCTTTTCTTTCTAAAGAATTAAAGAAGTATGAATTGTCTCAAGATTTATTCCAAAAATCAGCGAAAGCTTTGCATATCAAAATGAAACAATCTTCTGATGTAAAAGCAATTAAAAATATTAAAAAGGATTTAGAGCAGGTTAATATTTTTCAAATGGAGGTGGCTGAGCTTTCTAAAAGTAAAACCAGAAGATATCAATCTTATGATTTCTATTTGAAAAATGGATCTAATGAAAAGATTATATACCAAAGTAAATATCAAAAAGCCTATCTTATTTATGAAGATAAAAAATACAAACAAGCTGCAAATCTATTTAAAGATTTAGCTCTTCTAAAAATAGAAAAACCCGATAAAAAAATGCAAGCCCTTGCTTTAAAATCAGCTCATTTGGCTTTATCTTCTTTAAATTTTCTAGAAGATAAAGATGTTCTTATGGCTGAGTGGTCTAATCTTTTTTATAAAAAGTTTCCATTGAATAAAGAATTTATAAGAATTCACTACACTGCTGTTTTTAATATGGTGAAAAATTTATTATCTAATCAAGATTTTTCAAGTTATCCTTTAAAACCTTCTTCGGATAGGAATGTTTTAAAGGCTTGGAAGATTCTTAATTCTGTCAATAGGTCTTATTTGAATAAAGAAGAGAAATTGAAATACTATATGAATAAACTTCTTTTAGCTAAGGAGCTTCTTAAGTTAAAAGAAATGGATGAAATTATATCTCAAATGATGAATATGAAATCTTTATCTAAAGAAGATTATAAGGTGGTTTTAACTTGGAAATTATGGTTAGCAGAGATTCGTTTTGATTTTAAAGAAACATTAAAACTCGTTAAGATGCTTAAGCCTAAAGAAACAAGCGAGGGGCATTATTTGCGATTGTCCTACTTAGCAGAATTGGCTAATAAAGATTATATTTCTTACTATGAAAAATACATTGAAAGATATCCTACATCGGATAAGAGTTTTGGTATAGTTAGGCATATCATAGATAAAGCTTCTAAAAAAGATAAAAAAAGGTTCCTAAAAAAATATGCTTCTTACTTTGCTAAAAAACCAGATGATCTTTCTTATATGGTGTTAAAGCTAGATAATCAGGCATTAGATGTTTTTTTTATAAAATCTTTTGCTGATCTTTCTTTTATGAAGGATTCTTCTATAAGCAAGTTTTTAAAACGGAAGTCTTTTATTGAATCTTTTAATGAAAGTTATCAAAAAGTTCGTTCGTTTTCTTTATCAGTAAAACATTTAACACGATCAATTAAAACTTATAAGGGTCTTATTAGCCAACTTGAGAAACAGGCCGAGCTATCTGTTGAAATGAAAGATTGGCCTTCACAATTTGTAGCCTTTTCTAGGGTCTATGATGAATTGGTTCGTTTTTATGAATCTATTTTGAAACTGCCTATGCCTGAAAATTTGACATTAGAAGAGCAAAGGCAATATACAAAACTTCTGGAAGACCAAATCATGTCTTATAAAGTCCGTGCTGTTAAATTAAAGGAAGAAATAGATAAATTGCTTGCTCAAAATTATATAGATAAATATATAGAAGTTGCTAAAAATCATAAAGTTTTCCATGGTCTATTGAAATGGGAAATAGATCAATTGAGCCCGTTAATTAAAGATGAGAATCAAAAAGCAAAGATATCTACCTTGTTAAATCTTATAAAATTTTCTAGTCAAAAGAGTTCGCCTATAATGCTTAGTCCCAATAATAAGACAAAAGATATTTATACTGGTTTAAGGTCTAATCCTTTCAATAAGGTTTATCTTAAAAATCTTTTAAAGATGGGAAAATTTAAAAAGGATGATGTAATGTCTTATTATCTTATGAATAGAATAGAAAGAATCAATAAATCTAGAAAGGGTAGAGTGGAGTTATAATGAGTGCAAAAAAATTATTTCTTTTATATCTTGTTTATTTTTTATTTCTTCCTCATTTTGTTTTTGCAAAAAAAGAGGGGGATGTTGTAAGCTCAAAACAGTCAGTTAAATCCTCAATTTCAAAAACATCTTATTCTTTTCGTCCTCTTTTGATTCAAGGTAAAAAACGTTTCTCAGAAGAATCAAAGGATTTAAAAATAGAAGGTGAAAGTATAGTTGAAAGTGAAGTTTTTTCTATAAAGCATAGTGTAAGAGATAGAATTTTTGAATGGGAAAGCTTGTAATGAAGAATTTAGTTTTAAAGAATAAAAATAATGAAGTGATAAGAGTTTTTCATTGCTCTACAAATAAATTTTATCTTCTTTATAAAAAAAATACAGGGAGGTTAGATTTTGCATCTGATGTTCCTTCTTCTGAACAAGAGAAAAAGAAGGTTAAAGTTTTACAGGAATTCACAGTTAAAAGTTTAGAGCAAAATAAAGCACCTATTTTTTCAGATTATTACTTAGAGTTGGTTGACGAGGTGGTCAATGTCCCTTTATCTCCAGCTCTATCTGTGAAAGATCAAAAAGATTTTTTGTTATCTATTGGTTCTGTTTGTGGGTTCTGTTTGGTTTTTACTACAGGTCTTGTATGGGTTTATAAAAATGTTAGTCCGAAACAAAGTGAACAAAAAATAGAGCAACATGTTGTGAAAATTGTTAAACCTCCAGCTATTATTACTCCAGAGAAAGTAGTTATTGCTAGTAATAGTAGTTCTATTCGTGATAGTAAGATTAAAGTGAAGAAGAAAAAGGTTAAAAAATCTTTGAAACGAATGGGTGCTTTAGCAGCTTTAGGAAGTTTATCTAAAGATAAATCAAACCAACAAGGTGGATTAAATTTAGGAGCTTCTGTTACTTCTGATGGACCTGGTTTAAGGGCATTGTCTGCAAACAGTGGAAGTGGCGGAGTGCAATCTTCTATTTATAGCAAGGGAATGATTACAGCGGCTTTAGGTTCTGGTGGTAATATTAAAGGTGGTGGAGGTTATGGCACTAAAGGCAATACTCCTGGAGGTGGTAAGGCTGGTTATGGTAAGTTGACATTGGTAGGTTCTGGTGGAACGGAAGACCTTTCAGAAACAACATCTATGAGTCTTCAAGGTGGAGGTTTTGATTTTAGTTTGATAGAGCGTCAAATTTTGCAAAAAAGTGGGGAAATTCATTCTTGTTATGATCAAGCTTTAAAATTTGATTCTAATTTAGATGGTATCTTTGTATCTCAATTTTTAATAAATAAACGAGGAAGAGTTGTATCTTCTAAAGTTCATAAAACTTCAAAAATAAGATCTCAAAAAATATCAGATTGTATTTTAAGTATAATAAATAAAATTAAGTTTAACATTAATCTTAATCAAGAGGGGCTTATTAAAGTTGTTTTTCCTTTTGATTTGAAATCTTTAGGAGCATAAGGAGGAAAAAGGTGTTCAATTTATCAAAACAAGTATTTTTAGTTTTTATTTTCTTTGTATTTATATCTTGCAGTCAAGACCCTTTAAAAGGTATTTCAGAAAATATGAGAAAGGGTATTTATAATACAGGTCCTCATAATCAAAATGTTTTTAAAGATAATTTTTTATCTTCTAATTCAGTAGGGGTGACTTTTAAGAATAAGGTAGATTTGACTTTGCCATTTAGAGAAGGAGAGACTTCAGGACATGTTATTAAAATCAAACCATTGTATAAAGATTTTCCATTTGATATAGATGTCAAATTTTCGGAGAGAACAGTCAAATTATATAAAGATTTTAAATGGGTTTACTATAAGGATAGAAGAGAACTTGTAATAACTTGGAAGCCGGATAGATTTTTTGTAGGATATCAAGAGACTCGGAAAATAAAGATACCTTTTTTTATTGAATTAAGAGATCTTAGCAATCTAAAAAAACCTGCTTTTGTTATTTCTAAAAAATTATTTTTAGAAGTTGAAAAAGTTTATGAGATTCCTGAAATTGTCAAATATACATATAATACTCTTGATTATGAAAAAATGGAGGATGGAAATTTTTATGAAATCCCTAAAGATGGAAAAATCAATTTAAAATTAAATAGAGAAATTTATGACTATTTTTCGGATGCTGAAGATGGTGTTTATAAATTTGGTCCTCCTATAAAAAATATTGACGAATTTAAGAAAAAATTCGTATATGATTCAAAACTTATATACAAACAAAAAAGTGATTTCAAACCAATTGAAAGATCTATTTATCTTCGTCTACAAAAACCTATTTATGAGAAAAAAGAAGAAAAAGATTGTCCTTCTAATAGTTTCATTGAAACAGAAAATGGAAAGACGATTTGTTATGTTGAATTAGAGGGTATGGGGGATAAAGATATAAGTATAGATACAGACATTTATGAAACTTATTATGAATTTCCAGATGAGCTTATTTATAAACATGCTACTGGTGACATGCAAAAGATTATTTTTGATAGAAAAACAACATCTATATATAAAAACATAGGTTTCAATGGAAGAGAGGGTCGTTGTTGGGATGGTGATTTTAGTAGAAATAAGTTTGATGAGGGAGATAATTGTTATGTTCAGGTTCTTTATGGGGATGTTTTCATTAGAGAGAAAGAGTATGATTTGTATTATGCACCAAATGGAGATGATACAGTTTTATATCCTATAGAAAACAGTCAGTTGAAAAAGAAATTTCGTTTAATGCCAAAATATTTAAAATCATTAGTTTCAGGTGTTTCTCCTCAATCTCTTGATACAGGTATTCATCTCATTTTTTTTAGTTCGGATCTTATTTCTAGTGATACATTTGAGATTCATGTGAGAGATGTAAATCAAACGCGGAAAGGATCTTCTTTACTGTCATCACAAAGAGGAGATGTGTTTCCACCTATATCCCTTGATTTGGTTAGCAGAACATATGATAACGATTTCATTTGGAATTTTAAATATGAAGTAAAAAATGAGAAATTTTTAGGTGTAAAAAATAATGAAACCTATTTACGGAAAGGTATTACGGATGGTATTTTTAATAATTTTTATTCTCTGCTAGTTTCTTTTGAACCAACGATATTAGAGGGGCGTATTCAAAATGGTAGAGAGATTCCTTTTGTTCTTCATGCATTCCCTAGAATACAATCTTTTTTCAAAAATCAGTCCAAAAAAGATTCAAAAGATATGGAAATCACTCAGGAAATAGAAGTTATTGAACTCGCTTCAGCTACACCACAAGAGGTAGAACCAGCTTCAGCTACACCACAAGGGGTAGAACCAGCTTCAGCAGATACTACGCAAGAGGTAGGTTTATTTTGGCATTTGGTGGGTTTAATTCCACAAGGGGTAGAACCAGCTCCAGCTACACCACAAGGGGTAGAACCAGCTCCAGCTACACCACAAGGGGTAGAACCAGCTTCAGCTACACCACAAGGGGTAGAACCAGCTCCAGCTACACCACAAGGGGTAGAACCAGCTCCAGCTACACCACAAGGGGTAGAACCAGCTTCAGCAGATACTACGCAAGAGGTAGGTAATCAATCTCTAAAAAAAGTTAATAAAACCCTTTTTAACTTATCACACAATGTAAAAATCAAATATGTATTCCCTACCAATGCTTTTAGGTTGTTTTCAATGCTTCCATTAGAGAGAGATTTAACTCATATCACGGAAAAAACAGAGATAACACAATTTAAGGATATTATTGATATTGAATTAGAACCTTATAGTATTACCCGTTCTAATGGTTTTAATTGTATAAAAACAAATATTTCTAATGAAGAAGTTTATGGAGATATTTTTGAATCAATATCCTGTCCTTGTGAGCCAGTTCATGAACTTGAAACAAAGAGTGTTATTGAAAAAGTGGTCTTAGAAAAAGAGTGTACTTTTAATGTAAAAATGGGTTTCAATTCTGAAACTAGTAAACCTGTCTATGTTTTTTATAAATATGGATTTGATAAAAATAGGGTTCATGTTAGGAATGACCTTTTTAGAAAAACCAGTGCATTTTCTATGGTAGACTATTTAATTTTTAAAGATAAAAAAACGCAAGAAATACAGTATAAGGAAATGGAAAGCAAATATGATATATCTTTAGGTGGTCGTCATTTCTTTTTAAATTTAACCCCATCTATGAACTGTTTGAATTCTGCATCATCAGAAGTTAAAATATGCACAGTGTTTTATAATTATGAGAATCCTCCGGAAGAGATAGAGGATCTTAACCAAAAAAATTCTTTCATTATTGATCTGACTTGTACAGATTCTAATGGAGTAAAGCGGCCTTGTGATTGTGAAGAGAAAATAAATTTTACGCAATTGGATGGAGAAAATGGTACTATTTCTAAAAAATGTGAATTTAAAAAAGAGGAACATGGAGTGATTGTTTCTACATTAAGAACGAATAGAGAGGATGTCTTTTTTATACATACTACAGATGAAATGGATGTATCGGATATAGATTCTTTTAGAAAAACACGGCCAGGTGCTATACTACACTAAATGAGGAAATGAGAAGGGTATTTGTTATGATAAAATTAAAGCAAAAAATATTTTTACTTTTTATTTTAAAACAATGTATTGTTTTTGGAATCATCCTCACTTCTTTTCATGGTTTTAGTAAAAAGCAAGACTATACAAAACAAAAAAGTAAAGAAGAAAAGGAATTTAAATCTTTAGGAGAAAATTCTGAATCTTTACAAATTATGAGTTCTCAATTTGAGTATAGGTCTAGTTTAAATGTTGTTCAAAAACGGTTATTACCTAAGAGGTTTTTATCTGAGTTGAGCTTAGTTGGTTCCCCTGTAATGAAAGGTGTTACTTATTTGAACACGGCTTCTTTAGATGTAACTTATAGGTTTTATTTAAGTAATTATTGGAGTGTCCATTTAAAATACTCTTATTTTTTGAACAAGATCAATAAAGAAGGAGAGGATACTTTGAATTATGGTCAAAACCCTTTAGAGTTAGAGTATGCTCAACAACAAGAGTATTCTTTAGGTTTTGATTGGTCTCCTTTTTATGGGAAAATAGCGGTATTAAATAAAATCATACACTTTGATGTTTATTTGTTTTTTTCTGGTGGTGTTTTAAAGTTACTTAGATTGGATGAAAAAAATATTCCGACAGCTTCTGTTGGAGGAGGTTTGGTTTTTTGGTTGAGTCAACGAGTGAGTGCTAGAATAGGATTATCTGGTTCTTATTATTCGTATGAGGTAGGCAAAAAACTTGATGTTATAAATAATTACTTATCTAAAGGTCACGTCTCAATAGGAGTTTTATTTTGATTCTTTTTTGTATTTCTCTTTTATTTTCTAACTTTTTTATGGGTGAAGCACAAGCAAGTGTATTGGATATATTAAAAAAGGAAACTAAAGATTCTGAATTCACTTTAGATAAGCATCTACAAAAAGATGTAGTTTCTTTATTACCGTCCTATTTAGAAAAAAACTATAAAAACTTATACATTGCTCTTGAAAAAAAAGATTATAGTCAGTCTTTAAAATTGTGGTCGTCTTCTTTTCAAAAAACTTCTTTTGCAAAAACCTCTACAGGTAAGGCTCTCTATGCTTTTTTAATGTTTAAAAATGGATTTCAAGTTTTGGGTTTAAATCACCTCCTTAATGAAGTAGAGCCTAAAAAAGTTAATCCCATTATTTATAATTTATGGAGGACAAATTTTAATTCTAACCAAGATGTTTGGAATTATTTTATAGGGACTTGGTCAAAAGATTGGACTGATTTTTTTAATGAAGATATTGCTTTGAAAGTAGGATCTAAAAAAGAGTTCTCTCTTGTTAAAGATAGAAAACAGATAGAATATTTTTTAAAACTTCCAGTTCATGATAAAAATAATGATTATTATTTGGAATGGTCTCTAGTTCGTCATTTGATTAAAAAAAACGATATGAATTCTGCCACTAAGATTTTAGCTTGGTTACTTAAACAAACGGAAGATTTAAATCATAAAAATACAATTTATTTAACTATTGCTAGATTACTTAATGAGATAGGCGAGTATGAGTCTGCTGTTTATTATTACAATAAGGTGAAAAAGTTATCTTTTAAATGGTTATTAGCTCAGGAAGAAAAATCTTGGATTCACTATAATAAAGGTGATTATGCTCAGTCTTTTTCCTCTGTTTCTTCTTTTACTTATCCTCCTTTGCAAGATGTGTTGACACCAAGTATGTTTCTTATTCTTTCTCTTTCTCAATTAAAAAATTGTGATTACCCTAATCTCAATTCTTCTTTATCTTATTTTAAAGAGCATTTTTCTAAAAGACAGAGTTATCTAAAAAATTCACTAAAAAAGAATTTTTTTGAAGATGTTAAAACAGATCTTTTAGCGTCTTACTCTATAGATAATAAATTATTGTCTTTTAAACATTTATCTAGTTTGTTAAAAAGTAATCGTTCCATAAAAAATCTCATTTTACTAAAAAAATTTACAAATAATGAGATGTCTTCTGTGGAAGGATTCAAGCCTCTAGAAAAGCAATACAATGATTTTGTAAAAAATTTGGATAAGCAAATTGATAGAAAAATTTCAGTATTTTTTCAAAAAGAAGTTTCTCAAATTGCTGAAACTTTAAGTCAGATGTATTTTATTGAAATGGAAGCTCTTTATCGCATTCATGGTTATCATAGGAATCGAAAAAATCTTTTCCCTACGTCAAATTGGAAATCTGTTATTTCTAATTTGAAAGAAGGGGTTGGTTACGAGGTTACTTTTCCTTTTGATGCGAGAGAAATCTGGGGCGATGAAATTGGTGATTATCAGACTTCTTTTTCAAAAGCTTGTCCCAAAAAATCTTATACTTTATGATGTTTAAAAGGATGAAAAATGAAAAGAATTATTAGTATAGTTTTCGTATTGTTTTTAGTGGGTTGTGGGCCATCTCCTAAGCTCATCTCTATTGCGAAACCTTTAAAAAAAATTATTTCTACATCTGTTGCTGGATTTTCAGATATAAGTTTTTTATTTGTATTAGATACTTCTGGTAGTACAGGTGATTTTCGTAAAACAATAGTGAAGAATTTTCAGTACTTTCTTCCAATTATGAAAGAACATTCTTATTACAATTATAATTTTGCTATAACTACAATGTCTCCTTATAAGACATTTAACACCTCTTATGGACATCCTCTTTTCATAGCGACTGATGAATTATTAGAAAGTTGCAAGGATTTTAAGAAATTTGTTCATAAAACGACTGTAGGAAACTACTTTAAATATAAAACTCAAGATTCTAATGATGTAAACTTTGAAAGTATATCTTGTCTTTTATCTAAGAGTGTAGATAGCGTAAGCGGTTATAATGATGCAGGATACGAATGGTACTTCTCTGCTTTAGATTTTTTAATGAAACAAAATGATAAAGATATTGCCAGAGATTTTTTTAGTGAAAAAAATTTTCTAGTTATCATTTTTGTATCTGATGCTTTAGGAGAGATGACTGAAGCTCATTATTCACTTTCTGAGGGTTCTTCAAATGTATCTATTACTAAAGAAGGGGAGAGGGTTGGATTAGGTAAATTCAATGAAATTATTAAACATAAAGGAGATGATCAAATCAAAGCTTATGGAGTCTTACCTCTAGAAAGAACAAAGAATCATGTAGATAACTGTTCGGAGAATATTCATGCGATTGTTCCATTTCCAGCTCATGCTCATAACTTTATTAAGCAGACTAGTGGTCATGCTTTTTCTGTTTGTGATAAAGAGAGTTGGGGAAAAAAACTAACTGTTATATCAAAGGATATAGAACGTTCTTTTTATGTTCCGGTGATTTTAATTGAAGAAGTTCCTTTAGTGGATACAATAAGAGTTCTATACAATGATTATGAGATACCAAATGATACACATGAGGGTTGGTATTATAATGCTGAAACAATGTCTATTCATATTGGTGAAGACTTTAAATATTACAATTATAAAAAATCACCGATCGTCCAAGATAATCAATACACCGTTTACTATCGTCCATTAAATTTTAATATTTTTCGTGAGAAAAACGTAAAATGACATTTTTAAAATCAGTTTGTACTTCAAAGGCTCCCATTCCTATTGGCCCTTACTCGCAAGCGATTCGCATCGGACCTTGGCTTGTTTGTTCTGGACAAATACCTCTTCATCCAGAGACAGCACAAGTGGTAGGAGAAGATGTTTCTGTTCAAACCCAACAAGTTCTAGACAATATTAAATCGGTGTTATCTTCAGAAGGAATGACCTTAAAACATGTAGTTAAATCTCTTGTATTTCTGACAGACTTAAAAAATTTTGAACCATTTAATAAAGTTTATAAAACTTATTTTTCTAACCATAAACCAGCACGATCTTGTGTAGAGGTATCGGCCTTACCAAAATCTGTTCTTGTAGAAGTTGAGGTTTGGGCTTATAGAGATTGATTAAGATAAGGGTATTTCCAAAGAATCAATTGATTGATTAAAGCGGTTAAAGGTAATCCAATAATAGAGTTAAAGTCATCTGTTTCTATTTTTTCAAAAAGACCAATACCTAAAGATTCTATATGATAGGAACCGGCACAATTTAAAGGCTTATCTAGAGATACATATTTTTCAATTTGTTTAAGGTTTAAGTGTCTCATGCTCATTTTACTTACGGAGATATGAGAGAAAGTTTTTTCTTTATAACACATATGGAGGCTTGTTATAAGGTCGTGAGTTTTCCCTTGGAGATCTAATAGAGTTTGGCAGGCTTTTTCAATACTCAAAGCTTTTCCATAAAATTTTCCATCCAAGTAGGCTAATTGATCAGAGGCAATAATTATAGATCCATGATAAATTTTAGAGGCTTTTAAAGATTTTGCTTGAGCTATTTTAAGACATATATGTTGAGGGTTATCTTTGTCATTCAGATATTTTTCCTCTTTTATATTTGGTGTCCAACTTTGAAATTTTATATTAGCCTGTTTTAAAAGGCTTTGTCTGTTGGGGGATTGACTTGCTAGTATAATATTCATGGACCTACTTGTTTTTAAGATATCTAAATAGTAAATTCAATACAGTCATGGTTCAGTGGTTATACTATCATCAATTAGATCCTTTTTTAATTCAGTTTACAGAAAACTTTGGTATTCGTTGGTATTCGTTGGCTTACCTTTGTGGAATTATAGCGACTTACTTTTTAGCCTTTTATTTTGTGAGAAGGGGCAGGCTATTTATTCCCGAAGTTAAAATTATAGATGTTGTAACTTATGGGGCTATGGGTGCTATTCTCGGAGGGCGATTAGGTTATGGTCTTTTTTATAGCCCTTCTTTATTTATAGATATAGATAGTTCTTTTCCTTTTTTGGGTATTTTGAAAGTGCATCAAGGTGGGATGTCTAGTCATGGAGGTATTTTAGGGCTTATTGTATCTCAATGGTTCTATGGTCGTTATCATAAGATATCTTTTTATTCTCTTATGGATTTAGCCGCTATAGGAGGTTCTGTAGGGATATTTTTGGGTCGTATATCAAACTTTATCAATGGAGAACTGTTTGGGAGAATTATAGAAAAAAAAGCCCTATTAGGAGTGAAATTTCCAAGTGAGATCTTTTTATGGGTGGAAAGAGCTGGTGAGTATCAAAAAGAATTGATTTCTTTAAAACAGGTATTACCTACTTTTAGTGGTTTATCCAATCTAAAGATACAAATACCTAGCCCTTATGTCTGGGAGGAATGGGTCCGTAAAGCTGTGGAAGATCCTTTCTATAAAGGAAGGATATCTTATATTTGTAATCTCATTATAGATATGTCTAAAGAACCTAATGTGAGAGCCATTCTTGAATCGGTTCTTTTTCTTCGTCATCCTTCTCAGTTTTATCAGTCTTTTTTTGGTGGTTTTATCCCTTTTCTTCTGGTGTGTCTTGTATGGTTGAAACCAAGAAAGGCTGGTGTCATCTCTCTAGTTTGGGTTGTAAGTTATCTTGTAGGTCGTATTTTTACAGAATTTTTTAGGATGCCAGATGCGGCAATAGGTTATCAATTCTTGCACCTTACAAGAGGGCAATGGTTGAGTCTTTTTCTTATTTTAGTGAGTGCTAGTTATGCTTACTTTGTATATAACAAAGAACCTAAAGGCTTTAAACTTTCATGAGTGACTTCATTTGTTTGAAGGCTTTAATAGGATCTCATCTAAAAATTTTCATCAAAAGAAACTTCACCTTTTATACCTTTTTGGTACGCAGAAACTCTACGTTCAAAAAAATTGGTGAGCTCTTGGGTGTCTTGAAGTTCCATAAAATCAAAAGGATTTTTTGATTTGTATTTAGCAGGAATGTTCAATCTTTCTAAACGAATATCAGTGATATATTGTAGGTAAGACTTCATATCTTTTAAACTCAAGCCTCCAACACCTCGTTCTAAAATCTCTTCAGCAAAACATAGTTCACACTCAATGGCTTCTTGAAACATAGCTGTAACATTGTCATTAAAATTACTATCAAATAGATAAGGTTCTTCTTTTCTAATGATATCAATCACAGCAAAGGCAAATTCAATGTGACAACTTTCATCTCGGAAAACCCAATTTGTTCCAGAGGCTAATCCGTTTAATAATCCTTTAGAACGAAGGAAATAGACATAGGCAAAGGCAGCAAAAAAGAAAAGTCCTTCAATAGTTCCTGCAAAACAAATGAGATTTTTTAAAAAGAGCTGTTTTTTCTCTTTTGAATCTAAGGAGTTCATATTAAACATGCTATCAATCCATTTAAAACTAAAATCGGCTTTTTTCTTAATGGAAGGAATATCATTGATAGCTGAAAAAGCTTGAGCTCTTTCGTTTGTATCAGGAATGTAGGTATCTAAAAGCGTTAAGTAGAATTGGACATGAAGCATCTCTTCATAGAGTTGGCGACCTAGATACATACGAGCTTCTGGAGAGTTGATGTGACGATAGAGATTAAGAACTAAATTGTTTCCTACAATGGTGTCTCCAGTTGCAAAAAAAGCAACCAATCTTTTAATGAGGAAAACTTCATTCGGATTTAATTTTGTGTTTAAATCTACAACATCAGATGAGAAGTCAACCTCATCTACAGTCCACGTGTTTTTAATAGCGTCTTTATACATTTCATAAAAATTTGGGTATTTCATGGGTCTCAAAGTGAGCTCTAACCCTGGATCTAAAATCATAAAATTCTACCACCTTTCTCTTGGTTAATTATTTACTGACAAGACTCACAAATTTCTGGATTCTCAAGATCCGTTTGGTCTTCTTTAGATTGTGTATGACCTACAGTCACTTTTGCAATATTTGTTGCAGGACGTGATCGTAAATAGTAACTTGTTTTCAATCCTTTTTTCCAAGCATACATATACATACTTGAGAGCTTGTTAATAGTAGGGCTTTCTACAAATAAATTAAGAGATTGGCTTTGATCAATATAAGGAGCCCTAGCAACAGCCATATCAATGAGTGTTTTTTGAGATATTTCCCAAACCGTCTTAAAAATAGATTTAATATCTTGGGGAATTTCTGGAATATTTTGAATAGAACCATTATTGGCTTTGAGCTGATCTTGTACAGATTGAGTCCATAGTTTTTTTTGTTTTAAACACCTAACAAGATATTTATTAATTTGTATAAACTCTCCTGAAAGAGTTTCTCTTTTAAATAGATTAGATAACTGAGGTTCAATGGCTTCATAGGCTCCTACAATAGAAGCAATGGTGGCTGTTGGAGCAATAGCTATTGTAAGAGAATTTCTTAAGCCATGTTTATTAATTTGTTTTTTAAGTTCATCCCATCTTTTTTGATCTGTGGGTTTTATGTTCCATAAATCAAATTGTAGTAAGCCTTTCGCAGCTCTAGTTTCTTGAAAGTTTTCATGAGGACCTAATTTTTTAGCAAGATCACATGAAGTAGATAAGGCATGGTAATAAATTTCTTCTTGTATTTTACCAGTTAGTTGTCGGGCTTGTTCACTTTCAAAAGGTATTTCCATTTTAAAGAAGAGGTCTTGTAACCCCATCAAGCCAAGTCCTATAGGTCTCCAACATTTATTAGATTTTTTAGCCGTACCTATAGGGTAAAAATTAATATTCACAACTTTATCTAGAAAAGTTGTAGCTATTCTTACATTTTTAGCTAACTTATCCCACTCAACTTTTTTTGTAGAATGATTATAGTAATTACCAATGTTGATAGATCCTAAATTGCAGACAGCTGTTTCTTTTTCTGAGGTCACTTCTAATATTTCTGTGCATAAGTTGGATAAGTGGATGATATTTCCTGGGTTTAAAGTTTGATTGCTTTTCCTATTACTATGGTCTTTAAAATTCATCCAGCCGTTACCAGTTTCTGCAAGAGTTTTCATCATACTAGCGTAAAGTTTTCTAGCAGAAATTGTACTTTTAGCCAAACCATCATTTTCTGCTTGCAAGTATTTTTTTTCAAATTCCTCTCCGTAACTATCCACTAAATCGGGAACATCTTTAGGGTCAAAAAGAGACCACTGTTCATCTTTTTCTACTCTTTTCATAAAGAGATCAGGAATCCAATTTGCTGTATTTAAGTTATGGGTTCTTTGTTGTTCATCACCTGTATTGTCTCTTAATTCAAGGAAGGGGAGTATGTCGTTATGCCATGTTTCCAGATAAATACAAGCCGCCCCCTTTCTGCGACCACCTTGGTTCACAGCAGCCACTGAGGAATCTAAAGTTTTTAAGAAAGGAATAATCCCGTTAGATTGTCCATTGGTTCCTTTTATTAGAGAACCGCGACTTCTTACCCTTGAAAAAGAAAGACCGATACCGCCAGCAAATTTAGAAAGTAGGGCAACATCTTTGTACTTCTCATAAATAGCGGATAAGTCATCTTTAGGGGAATCTAAAAGATAACAAGAAGAAAGCTGAGAACGATTAGAAGCGGAGTTAAATAAGGTTGGAGAACTTGGCATATAGTCTAAGTTAGAGATCAACTCGTAAAACTCTTTTGCAGACTTAAAGTTATCCGCTAAACCACAAGCCACACGCAGGAAAAAATATTGAGGTGTTTCAATAACTTGCCTTGTTTCTGGGTTTTTAAGAAGGTAACGATCATAGATGGTACGAAGACCAAAATATTCAAACTTTTTTGTGCGTGATTGATCTATAATGATATTGAGAGCTTCTTTATTTTCTCTTATAAAATCATATTTTTCTTTACTAACGAGACCAGATTTATAAGCTTTTTTAACAGAATTAAAAAAATTGTTAATTTCTTGATTTTCAACTTCTTCTTGAATGTAACGAGCAAGCAACCGGGCAGAAAGTTTAGAGTAGTCGGGATCTTCAGCCATTAAAAGAGAGGCCGTTCGGATGCAAAGACGATCTAATTCTTTCGTGCTAGCTCCATCATATAAACCACTAATTACTTTTGTAGCCACTCTCATGGGGTCCACTTCCTTTAGTCCTGAAGAGCAGGCTAAAACAACATTTATAATTTTATTAACATTAACAGCTTCAAAACTATGGTCTCTTTTTTTTACCCTCATGACTTTTGGGCCACTATCATCATGAGACTTATCTTTAAGAATGGGTGGATTTTTATTTATAGAAATTTTTTCTTCGTCTTCAAGGGAAGCCGTATTATTTAGAGAATCGATCTCATGCATTTTTTTATTCCTTAATCTTTATATTTTAAAGGTAGATTTAGCTATAAAATAAGTCAAATTAAGACTCTGAATTTTTATGGTTTCTAGATTTTCGTATGAAATATCAAAAGACAGCGTGTTAAAACTCAAAACCCATTAAGATCACTCAAAAACTTTATTTTTTTATTAAATATTTAAAAGGTTTAAAGAAATGTTCAATTTTTGTATACTTACTGAAAGTTTTTCAAAATCTTGGATTTTGTATCTTTTTCCTTAAAAATTTGGTAAATTAACTTATATTTCAATGGTCAAAAAGATGAAAAATAAGGTTTTTATAAAATGGTTTTGTATTGCTTTTTTGCTTATTCCACAGATAGGAATATCTTATCCATGGGTGCTTTTTAAAGATACGGAGCAAAAAAATTATTTAGAATTTGACTTTCATTTTTCTTACTTTTTTGAGAATAGATACTCTAGTTTTGTCGGTGGAAAATGGGAGTATCACAACTCTAAAATTGATATAGATGTTGGCTATCGTTATTCTTTTTTTGAAAAAAAACATTATTATCGTTTTGGAGAACTCTCTGTTATTTTGCCTGTCGTTAAAAATCAATTAAATCTTGTTTTAGGTTTTAGAGATTTTGTTTGGAATGAATCAGATAGATATTGGAATTTAGGACTGTGGCAGCCTCGTTATTTATTAGATGCCTTCCGTCCTCTACAAACAAGTCTTCCCGGTGTGTATTTGGATTATTTCCCTTCTCCTAATACTTCCCTTACTTTCTATTTTTCTTATTTTTATTTACCAGATGTGATTATTTATCCAGAGATAAAAGATGGAGTTGTCACTTCTGAGAATCCTTATTTTTCTAATGCTAGTTTGAAAAATGTTAAATGGGATGTGGATCAATTACGATCTTTTGATTTCTTGTCTTTCCTTCAACCTATGTTGGCCGTTCAAGTTTATCATAAATTGTCTTACTCAGAGATTTTTTTGTCTTATACTTACAAGCCTAAAAATCAGCTGCAATTTTTTGTGCAAACTGGAGGTATAAGTCTTTCTGAAACGGATTCCTCAAAAATAACTGTCAAAGGTTTAGATTACGGTACAGTTAGGCATCACTTATTTACTATTGAATCAGAAATGGATCTAAATGATAATCTTTCTATATTTGCTTCTTTATTTTATGAAAGACCTGACAAATTAACGATCAAAAAAGATTGGGTTACAGATAGTTTTGAACCTAGTTTAATAACAAGTTTTTTAGTGTATTTTAAAGAGGAAATAAAAGAGGTAGAAAAAACTGTTTTCACTTTGGGGTATATCAAAAATTTTGAGAGTGAGAATGATGTGGAATCGAGTAATATTGTTACAGAAGATTTAGAAGTTATCTTTGGGACAGGTTTTGATTGGAAACATGCCTTGAGTTGGTCTATGGAATACTGGACAGCGGCTTTATTTTCTGGATTGCAATTTAATTTTAGACTCAATTATGCTTTAGATAATCAAATTTATGCTACTATTTTAGATGCTTTTTTTAATATGACTCCTAACTTTCAAGTTTATATTTCTGGAGATGTTTTGTTTAGATTTTCAGATGAAACTATTGAAAATGGAACTTCTTTAATTAGTAAATATAGAGATCTTTCACGGTTACTTTTAGGTGTTAAGTATGTTTTTTAAAGTCCTATTTTCTATATTTTTTCTTATAAGTTTTTCTTTTCCTGTTTTTGGACTTATAGAGAATTCAACCTGTTTAAAAGAAATGAAGAGTTACTACCCTTATTTAAAAACAGGACAGCTTAAGTTGGAAAAACAGGAGAGGTTTTTTCGTTGTGTTCACGATTCTTTAGAATTGATTGTTGTAAATAAAATTTTCATACATGATCCTTCTCGAGATTATTTTACAAAAAAAGAGATGTTCAAAATGTTTCATGTTCATTTTGAATTGGAAAAAGATCTTTCTCAAGATTTAGTAGATAACCTATTTTTAATCAAACATCTTATTGTTGGTGGTGAGCGACAACAATTAAGAGATGAAGAGTTAAAAACTATTTATGAACTTGTTAATGTTTATGCTGATTTTTATTATATTATTCATAAGAGGATAGGAGTAATAAATAAAATACTTCATCCAGAACAGAGGGGTGAGGTTTCTGAAAAAGAGTTTCAATTTACTTTATCAAAACTGGAAGAAGCATTTAGATTTTTAAGTCAGTCTTATCAGGAAAAAGGGGTCACCTATCGTGTGAGTGATCTTGACCATTTATTCAGTTATTTAGAGGACTACAATCAGAGCACTCCTGGTTGGAAGAAGTATGCTCAATTTTTAAAATTATGGGTGAAAGGTTTTTTACTTCCAAAGACTTTTATAAAAGAGAGTAGTTGGGATTATTTCTTCAAATCTTCTCATAAAATGATATCTATGTTTCTTTATTATAAAAGATATGCCTTAGAACAAAATCTTTCTCAGCCAGAAATTTTAGCTAGGGTTCTAAAGAGTTTAGAATACTTTGTTTCTTCTTTATCTTTTGTAGAGTCTTCTCCACAAAAAAGAGGATTTCCTATTAAAAATATAGATGAGATGTTATCCATTATGGTTTCTTTATCAAAAGACCAAGTTCAACAGTTTGATAATCTTCGTATTTTTACAAACAAAAAAGCAAACCCTATTCCATTATTTACAAGAAGTTTAGTTTGTTTTGTGTTCAAGACAAAACATTCAAAGGATTGTTCTTACAAAGTGGGGCAGAGAAACTTTTTATCTATAGAGTATCATTTTCCAGATGGAACTTTTCAGTTTTACCGAGATCAACAAAAATGGTTGCCTAATCAAGGAGTTGATTTTGAAGTGACACCTTCTCAGTTAGAATCCATTCAAAACTGGCTTTCAGACTATGTTGTAGGTTACGAACGTTTGTTTCAACATCAAATCAAACCTGTTTCTGATTTTTATAAGTTTGATCATTGGCTTGAGTCTTCTTTTGGAGAAGTAGAAGGGGATTCTCGTATCCTTTTTTATACTTTCTTTTCTTCTCCTACAACTTATCGGGCATTGCCTTACCGCCTTTTAAA
Organism: Bdellovibrionales bacterium; assembly: GCA_963692945.1. Taxonomy (GTDB): domain Bacteria; phylum Bdellovibrionota; class Bdellovibrionia; order Bdellovibrionales; family UBA1609; genus JACOND01. Next base: position 9,715 of record OY843585.1, on the reverse strand, counting down.
TTATCGCTTTCTATCGGATTTATTTTTAACTCCTTATAAAAAAGAAGGAAAAGTTTATAATCTTTCTTCAAAAGATTGGAAGAGTGTTGTTGATGAGGTGTTACCTGTTTTATTGGCTTTTGAAAAAGAAGGTTATGATTTTTCTTTAAGAAAACAGCTTATAGGTCTTTTTGATTATGCCGATCATTTTTTAAACTCTTCTAATAGTGATAAATCATTAGATAGTAAGGAAGTTTTAGATTTAATTGTACATATTATGTCTGCTAGAGAAAACAGTCAGTATGCTTATAATAAACTGATTCAGTCTTGCTCTGATGTTCTAGAAGTCTCCTGTGTAGGAGATCATCTTTTTGAGAAAGACATTATGAAACCTTTTCCAAGGCTGCAAAGTTATTTAACTAACTATGATTCCAATGAATATCAGTTAAGTACAAAAAAATTATTGAAGGGTAGATCGGCTCTAACCAAACCATCTGACTTAATGGATGTGTTTCTAATTATACAAATGTTAGAAGTGCAATTTCATCTTAACGATAGAAATAGAGATGTTCGTTTAGAGAGTCAGGAGGTTTTTCAAGTTGTTAAAAAGTTTTCTGATCAGATCGTTCAGTCTATACCGTATATCAGAGAGAGCTCTCAATCCAGGTCTTTTCTTATGTATAGTTTTAAAACAGGATCTATTCCTTTTCTTCAAGAAGAAGGTCAGACTTTCTCTTCTCTTAAATTTTTTGATTGGCATATAAATCATAAGGACGAGCCATTTCATATTACTAAAGGGTCACTGTACTCAACGACATTAAAATTTTATACATTGTATAGGAATCACTTCTAATGAAAACTTTTATAACAATCTTCTTGTTAAGTTTGAGTTTTTCAGCTTTTACTAGTCCTAGTCATATTGAACTACAATGGGATCACTTTACATCTTCATCTTATGGTGGTGCCCAGTTGAGTAATTATAAATCTTTAGAAATAAATTATAATTTTGATCGTCACTGGAGAAATATTTATTTTAATAGTCATTTTGCTGGTCAGTATTTTTTAGATTCTAGCAAAATGATCTACTATTCTGCTCCAGAAATGTATTTCTCTTATTCCTATGTATTTAATACTAAATATTTAGATATAAAATCTATAGGAGTTGCTATTGGACGAAAAATAAACTCTTGGAGTATTTCCGATGAGTATTGGGAGTTTGGCTTATGGAATCCTCTAAATCGTTGGGATTTTTTACACCCTATTTCTAAGGGGCTGATTGGTACTTTTGTAAATATAGAGTCAAAAAATTGGTCTATTGATATGTTAGTTGGTGGATTGTATTTGCCTAGTAGTTATGCAAAAGTGGAGTTGAAAGATAACTTAATTTTTTCTTATTCTAGATGGTTTTTGGGAGTTCCTAATAAAGTGGATGTTTTAGGTCGTGGTCTTTTAGATATTGAGTACCTTATAAAAATACCTTTTCTTTTAGATATTTTTTCTCAACAAAGTTATATTTTAAATTTTAAAACTTGGTTAAATGAAGAACGTACTTTCTGGACAAAATGGAGTTATGGTTATAAACCCATTAACGATCTGTTTATTGTTACAAATACAAGTCGTGTTTTAGAAATAAAAGATATGCAGATTTCTAAAGAAATTACAGCTATACCTGTAAAACACACAATTATATCTTCTGAGTGGGGGGGTAAACATAAGGATATTTCAGCTGTCTTATCTATGGGACATACTTTTGTTCAGGAAGGTGAAGAAGAGTTAGAAGGCTTAGAAGATTGGGATTTCCTTCATGAAAGGGGTCACTTCACCTACTTTTCTCTTTTAACAAAATACAATATATCTTCTAAAAATTATTTGCAGCTAAGTTTTTTAAAATCTTTTTTTAGTAAAAAAAATGATAAAGAAGATGCCTATCAAGATATAAAGAAAACTCCTTTTTTCTTTAATCAGTATAAAATCTTAAATGGTATAGGTTTTGATCTACATGTGGAGTATCTAGGATCAAATCGTCTAAAGAGACAATTAGATGTCAATTATAAATATTCTCCTTACAATAAAGGAGGACTTTTATTTATGAAAGCCACTTATTATATGTCTCCCAAATTATACACTTCAGTGACAATCAATGTCCTAGGTGCTAAAAGTATTGAAACAAAAAGCTTCTTATACAAATTTCGTGCTAATGATTATTTTGGATGGAGATTAGGGTATGTTTTTTAAAAAATTATTTTTTATATTGGCTAGTTTATTATTTCTCCCTCATTGTGGTTTAGAAGTTGGAGAGGAAACGGCCAATCCATTTATTTATAAAATTGAAGGTAGTGATAGTTTTTGTGACATCTTAAACTATAAAAGTGAATTAAAAAGTTATGTGAACGATACAGATTATACAGAATCTAATCGCAGAGTGAAACATATCTTAAGTTGTTTTGTTTTTAAAATCAATCAATATGTAAAGAGTGTCGTTGGAGATAATCAAGACTATTTTACAGATGAGGAGATTTTTAAATTACTTAATGAACCTTTTATAAAAACGGAAAGTACAGCACCTATTATAGAAGCTATTACAAGTCATAATTATTACCATCAAATTCGCAGTTCTAAAGATTCACTCATTGATGCTATGAAAAAATATCAAAGTAAGGAGAGTATTGAATTTGAAGATTATTGTCCTAAGATAAAGAAAGGGGCTGTTTCTAGAGAAGAGGTTGATACCTTTACTGTATTTCTTGAAGATTTTTCTGATTTCCTTATTTCTATTAATACATCTGCAGAAAAACTTTTTAATCTTTTCCACGATTTACAAGGTACATCACCTATTCTTTTAAAGAAGGATCATTTGTTACCATCTTTTGAGCGAGTTATTAAAAATAAACTATGGAATGCATCTTCAAATTTTCAATCTTTAGATGAAGATCAGTTAGATGCTGTTATATCTTCTTTGACAGTCATGCTCTTTGATTATGACAAACTCCATGGTGAAGGAATTTTAACAAGAAGTCATATCAAATATATGCTATTGAATTTGTATTTAGTTGAAATGTTTTTTAATCTTTATGATAAGAATCATAACCTTATTTTAGAATCTGATGAGTTACGTCCCATTTTTTGTTTATTCAAACCAATCATTGCTCTTTTCACAATGATTTCTTTAGAAGATCGTTTTTTCTCATTTGTTTTAAAGCCATTTTTTACTGAAAGGGTGGTTTTCAATTATATATTGAAAAACAAAGAGATACCTAAAAAAATCAATTTAAAACTTATTCAAACTGTTTTTCCTAGTATTAATATATACGATACCATTACGGTGTATCATGAGAGTATTTTAAAACAAACTGAGCGAAATGTTTCGGTGAATTACATTGGTGTCACTGAAATATTTGGAAATTTGTTTAAAGGGTTTATGAAGGTTCTTCTAGATGAACCAAAAGCAGAAGAGCAACAAATAGAATTAAAGAAGATAATTCAAAAATAAAATATCATAATATTAGATAAAGAATATATAGGAAATCTTAATAAATTAAACCAGGTTTAAAGCCGTTTTGATTTTTTAGATAAATTTTTTTCTATACATTCCTTTTGGTGCATAAAGAATTTCTAGAGATTTTTAAGTTAAAGAAAAATCCTTTTTTAAAACTTATTTTTATATGCGTATAATATGGACTAGATACAGATATCTGTTTGGCTATTTAACGCTTTATAGAGGCTTGATTTTTTAATATGCGTTGCATAATGTCAGAAAAACGAACTAGACTTACTTTATTTTTGATTAGGAAACCTATTTTTTGATATGTTAAAAAAACTTATGGAAAAGACAACTCCGTTAATGGAGCAATACTTAAAAATTAAAAAAGAACATCCAGATAAAATTCTGTTATTTAGAATGGGAGATTTTTTTGAAATGTTCGGTAAAGATGCTGAAAAAGCAGCTCCTATTTTAAATATTGCTTTAACAGTTAGAAATAAAAAGTCTAAAGTGCAAACTAAAATGTGTGGAATGCCTCATCATAGTATTGCGAGTCCTATTTCAAAACTTCTTGCTGCTGGTTTTAATGTGGCTATATGTGATCAGATTGAACCTTATGAAGCCTCTAACAAAGGTTTAGTAAAAAGAGCTGTAACACGAATTTTAAGTCCAGGTATGGTTTATGATCCCGAAACCATTGATCAACTAAAAAATAATTATATGGCTGCTATTGATAAGAATCACATAAGTTTCTTAGATATATCAACAGGAACGGCTTATTACTATCAAGTGAAAGATAAAAAAGATTTTTTTAAGTTATTTAATCTTTTATCTCCAGCTGAAGTGATTGTCACTTCTTCTCAAAAAGAAAAGTTTTTAAAATCTCCTATTTTTCAAAACTATCATTTAACAGTCTTTGATAAAAAGGAAATTAGAGATCTTACGGGGAGAGATTTTTCAAATTCTATTTTAGAGAAATATGATCTCTATCCTGAAAGTGTGAAGAGACTTATCCGTTATGCTTTGTTTATGCAAGGAGAATCTGTTTTAAATATTCTTCATTCTTTTGAACATAAAAAATTAAATCAAGAAATGTATTATTCTACTCATTTGTTTCATCACCTGGAGGTTTTTAAAAATTATGAAGGGTCACACAAAGACACTCTTTTCTCATCTATAAATCGTACAAAAACACCTGGTGGTGCTAGATACTTAAGAAAAATTTTACAAACTCCCTTAGTCAACAAAAAAGATATAGAGGAACGTTGGGATCAAATTGACATGTGGATATCTCAAAAAGAAAAATTAGAAAATATTAGAAATATTTTGTCTTGTATTGGTGATGGAGAAAGAAAACTAGGCAAGGTGGTTCAGCCCACTTGTAATGGTCGCGATCTTTTGGCTATTTCTGAAGTGCTTTCCTATGGACTTCAAATTTATGAGTTAATGAATGATGAATCTTATTTGAAGGAATTAGAAATTGCAAAAAATATAAAATACAATATTGAAAAAACCATTAAGCCTTCTCCTCCCATTTTATTAAAAGAAGGAGGTTTGATCAATAAAGGTGTAAATCCTCAGTTAGATCAATGGATAGAGTTATCTAAAAACACCCAACATTTATTATTAAAAATGGAAAAAGAAGAGCAAATGAAAACAGGAATTTCTTCTTTAAAGATTCGTTACAACAATATTTTTGGTTATTATATTGAGGTTCGTAAAACCTACAGTTCTAAAGTTCCTTCTCATTATATAAGAAAACAGACTCTTGTAAATGTTGAAAGATATACAATGGAAGAATTAAATGTTTTGGAGGAAAAAATACTTTCTGCTCATTCTAAACAAGTAGAGATGGAGTATCAAATTTTTCAAGATTTAAAAACAGAAATATTAAAGCAGCTTCCTTATTTATTAAAACTAGCTTATGACTTAAGTGAAAAGGATGTTTTTAGTTCTTTAGCTTTTGTGGCTATAGAAAACAAATACATTCGTCCCAAGTTTGGTTTAGAACTAAAAATTACAAATAGTCGTCATCCTGTCTTAGAACAAAAATCTTTTCTAGAGTTTATTCCTAACACGATACATTTGAAAGAAAGTGAATCCTTGATTTTAACAGGACCTAATATGGCTGGAAAAAGCACTATTATGAGACAGGTGGCTTTAACAGTTTTATTGGCTCAAAGTGGTTCTTTTGTTCCAGCAGATAAGGCCATATTACCTTTGTTTCATAAGATGTTTACACGGATAGGTGCAAGTGATCTCTTATCTCAAGGTTTATCTACATTTATGGTTGAAATGCAAGAGACAGCAGAAATTTTAGAGAAAGCGGATTCAAAAAGTTTAGTTATATTAGATGAAATTGGTCGTGGGACAGCTACTTTTGATGGAATGAGTCTTGCTCAATCTATTTTGGAATTTTTAACTTTAGAAAAGAAACCTATTCTTTTATCAGCAACTCACTATCATGAATTGACTCAATTGGCTAAAAAACATCCTGTTATTCATAATGGGTCTATGGCTATTAGAGAGAAAGAAGGGCAAATTTATTTTTTATACACTCTATTAAAGGAGCCAGCTAACAAATCTTATGGGATACAAGTGGCAAAATTAGCTGGGTTACCTGCTTCTGTTGTTAACCGTGCTTCTGGTTTATTAAAATCTTATGAAGGTATTAAGAAGAATAAACAAAAGATAGATCAAATGGACTTGTTTACTAAAGAACAGAAGACAGAACGAGTTGAAAAGCCTCAACAAAATACACAAAATAAATTAAAGGAGAGTCCTATTATTAAAGAATTAATTCAATATCCTTTATTTGATAAGACTCCAATAGAAGCAATGAATCAAATACAAAGGTGGCAAAAAAACCTTACAAACCTTGAGAAAAATAAAATGAAAGAATCTGGAGCTGAATTAAAGTCTAGTTTTTTAGATTTTAGTATTGATTAAAGTAGGGAAAGGTTGGTTAAATTAAAGTTGTTAATCCATGGAGGGAGAAAACATGAAGCCTTTTTCAGACTTTTCAAAAGAAAAAAAGAAATTTTTAAGAGATTATTTTTGCAGTAAAAACCTTTCAAAATGTGAAGTGGAAGTCGTTATTCTAGTCCTTCAGGGTTACACTAATAGTAAGGTTGCTAGTGATCTTTGTGTGGCTGAGAAAACAGTGAAATTCCACCTGACAAATGTTTATAAAAAACTAAATATATCTAGAAGAACAGAAATTGTTTGGACCTTACCTTTAGCAGATTTCATCCGAATTGAAGAGCCTAAAAAAGAACCTACTCCAGTAAGTAATAATCATAATCCTGCTCAAAATATCAATAAAGAAGAGGAAGATATTTTTATTCCAGCAGGTAGTTCTACTATCAATGATAGTATCAAGTAAAAAGAATCTTTATTTAAGATTTATAAGATAGTTAAGTCCCTTTTTTATACAAAGAAAATCTTTTATAAGAGTTTATTATATAAAATATTAGTAGTGTAAAACTAATATATAGCCAAGTCCAATTTTTCGGGACAGAGAAATTTAAAAAAGAAATAGAAGGTGGAAAGAATTTTACGATTTGTAAAATATCAAAAATAATATTCCATAGTTTATCTGTTAGAAAATGTAATGGATGAAACAGAACACTCAAAAAACTTAAAGGAAATAAGATAGCACCTATTAAAGGAGAGATGAGCCAATTAATAATAATAGTTAAATAGTGCAACTCTTGCCAGCGATTTATAATAGGTAAAATAATGAAATAAGTTAAGATGCATTTTTTAAGAGATGTTTTTGTATTTTGTGATAAAGAAGCTAACCAACTGAGCTGTAGAGAAGAAGAGTGAACCCATGAGGGGTTGTAAATCAAGCATAGAAATCCACTTAAATGAGTGACAAAAGTAGAACTTAAAAAAAGTTTTTTGCTCTCAGAAAATCTAAATAAACAAAAAGCAAATAAAGCTCTTGTTACAGGTGGATAGAGTGATGCTCCTAGTGTGTATAAAATGAGTATCAAATAAAGAGATAGTTTTTTTATTTTATAAGGTAATGGGAGGATTTTCCAAAATTTTTCTAAAAATAAAAGATGAGCTCCAGAAATAACCATCAAATGAATAAGCCCTCCTTTTAAAAAAATTTCTTTCAAATATCCTACAGGTAATTTTTTTCCACAAATAAGGGCTTCATAAATATTTTTCCAATAGCTATCAAAAGAAATAAGATCAAGACATTGATTATGAATGATTTGAGATACAGCCGTAAGAGAGAGCATAGGAATCCAGGAAGATAAAATAAACAATAAAGGAATGAGTAAAACCATTAGATTTTTATAAGCAAAAAAGGGCTTAAAAACCTTTGACTTAAAAAAAAGAAAAATTTGGAATTGTTCGGTATCTGACATTAAGACCTTTGTCTGTCTTTATTCATCACCTTATAACGATAGTTTATGAGCCGTGTTATTATAAAAAAAATCTTTTTATTTAGATGTTATGATTAGACTTGTAAGTTACTTTTTTATTTTACTTCTCTATGTTTTTAGTTTTTTAGTAAATGCTAATGAGAATGAAGATAGAAGTTATGAAGATCGTCTTCATAGAATATATTTAAAAAATTATAAAAATCCTGTCACTAATGATGAATGGTCTGAATTGATTGGTTTTTTAAAAAAATCTTATCAATTGCAACATAAAGATAATTTTTGGGATTTAAGTAAAACCTTTTTTAAAGATAATCTTTATTGGTCTAAATTATGGGTTGCTAATCCTTTAGTAGAAAACCCTCATCGTATTTATAAAGGAGATTCTCTAAAGTTTGATATTAAAACTTTAAGTGCAGTTAATACCTCTGAATACAGCACTCCTGTTTCTGAACAATTTCCTGGTGTTGAGATACCCCCTCAGCTTTATAAAAGACAATCCTTGAGAGAGTATGAAATGCCTTCTTCTTTACCTTTTATTAAAGAAAACATAAGTTTAGAGCCTGTAAGTAGCAAAATAAGCCTTTCTTTGAATTTGATTGAGATTAATAAAAAAGCTCTACTTCCTTTTTATTTGAGTGATGAAAAACCTTTAAAATTAGGTGAAGTCATAGGTAAAGATGGGTATGGCTTTTTGAGTTTAAACGGAGAAAATATTATCGTACAAATTAGAGGAGATGTTTCTATTGGTGGTAAATACACTGTGGTTAAAAATAGAGGTTCTTTAAACTCTTCTTTTTTTAATTTATTAAAAACTAACAGTTATGAAATTCAAATCAAGGGAGAAATAAAAATATTGGGTTATATTTCAGGGACAGAATCAATGTACCGAGCTCAAGTTACTAAATCTTTAGAAGGAATAGCTGAAGGTGATTCTATTTTAGCAGGGGCAAGACCTGTGTTTACGCTTTCTCAAAAAGGAAGTTACGGAACAGCGAATGGAATCATTATAGGATCTCCTAATAAAAAAATGCAAATGCTTTCACTTTATTCCATTGTTTATTTGGGTAAGGGAGAATCTCATGGTGTGCGAGTGGGTGATTTGTATTATATAAAGGCAAAGTCTGCTCATAGTTTTAAAAAACACAATAAAAGACCTTATGAATATAAAAAGCCATCTATAGGTCAGTTAAGGGTGATACATACCAATCCTGATGTATCTACAGCCATTATTATTCAAGCTAAAGATCAAATATACCTTAATGATTTCTTTTCTAGCTCTTTAGATTCAGTTTCAGATCTTGGACAATCAGAAAGTCATGAATCTATAGATAGCTCTAAGGATTCTTATAACCTAGAAGAGGTGGAAGAGGATGAGAATTTAGAAGAAGTGGAAGAAGATGAGAATTTAGAAGAAGATGAGAATTTAGAAGAGGTGGAAGAGGATGAGAATTTAGAAGAAGTGGAAGAGGATGAGAATTTAGAAGAGATGGAAGAAGATGAGAGTGATGAAAACAATGATATGGAAAATATTAAAGATGAATTTGAAGATTTAGAAGAATTAGAAGAGATTGAAGATAGTTTTTAACGAAGATGTTTTAATTCTTCCATAAGTTCTTCATTGATTTCATTGGAAGTTTCGTCTTCATCTTCTGTGAAATAAATATTTTTTTTGGAAGTGGACCTTCTTCTTTTAAAAAAATGATTAACATGAGAGCGTTGATTTCTTTTTGTATCCCATTTAAAACTTGTTATGAGACCTATATGAAATCCTTTGGCATAGTTGGCTCCATAAGTGTCTATATTAGCATAAAGATTAAAATGGAGAGGATGGATATTCCATTCCATCCACCCT